>NZ_WHNQ01000022.1 GCF_009362785.1 Paraburkholderia atlantica | reverse complement strand
AAGTCCGTGCTGCCGTTCGACTTGCATGTGTAAGGCATGCCGCCAGCGTTCAATCTGAGCCAGGATCAAACTCTTCAGTTCAAACCTGTTACTGTTTTCGGTTTCGTTAGAAACCGGTCGCTCACTCAACGTACTGACGATGATCAATCCGTCTTTCGACAGATAAACCTTCCTCTAATACTGTGTGAGGCTTCTGATACTTTTGCCTTGCGGCAGATCCCGAAGAATCCGCTGCCGCATTCCGCATCAAGCGCCCACACTTATCGGCTGTTAGTTTTTAAAGATCGATCCGCGAAACTCGCAGCGCCTGAACCACCACTACCCGGCACTGCTTCGTTTGCGTCGCTGCGTCTGCAGCAGAGAAACGAGATTATGAAGAACTTCCGCCGGATCGTCAACAGGTTTTTATCACTTGCTTAACCTGCCCACGCCGCTGAAGCCCTCGCCAGCAAAGGCTTCCCGCTTCCCCGCGCCCCGGCGTCCGGAGCACGAAAGAGCGGAATTCTAGTCGCCGCCATCGCGACTTGCAAGCGATATTTTGACAAGCGTATTAACGGTGTTTGAAAACCGGTTTGCGCTTCTCTACGAACGCGGCCATGCCCTCTTTCTGGTCTTCGGTGGCGAAGAGCGAATGGAACAGGCGACGCTCGAAATGCACGCCCTCCGCGAGCGTCGTTTCATAGGCTCGATTGACCGACTCCTTGACCATCATCACCGCCGGCAGCGGGAATTCCGCAATGGTGGCGGCCGCGCCAACCGCTTCGTCAAGCAGCGATGCAGCCGGAATCACGCGCGAAACAAGTCCGGCGCGCTCCGCTTCGGCGGCATCCATGAAACGGGCGGTCAAACAGAGGTCCATCGCCTTCGCTTTTGACACTGCCCGCGGCAAGCGCTGCGTGCCGCCCGCCCCCGGCATGATCCCGAGCTTGATTTCCGGCTGACCGAACTTCGCCGTGTCGGCGGCGAAAATGATGTCGCACATCATCGCCAGTTCGCAGCCGCCGCCGAGCGCGAAGCCCGCCACCGCGGCAATGATCGGCTTACGGATCGAGCGAACCGCTTCCCAGTTGCGCGTGATGTAGTCGCCCTTGTAGACATCCATATAGGTGTAAGACGCCATCATGCCGATATCCGCGCCGGCCGCGAACGCTTTCTCGCTGCCCGTCACGACGATTGCGCCAATCGACTCGTCGGCATCGAACTCCCGCAACGCGGCGCCCAGTTCGTCCATCAGCGCGTCGTTCAATGCATTTAGCGCCTTCGGGCGATTGAGCGTAATCAGTCCAACCCGCCCCCGCGTCTCAACCAGAATGTTTTCGTAAGCCATGCCACCTCCATAAGGGTTTATCGCACGCGAAAAACGCTTCGCGCATCGTTCGCAGTGATGCTACCATTCCCCAACCAACCGGTCGGTCAATTATTTGACAGGTTTTCCCCCAACGTACAGCCGAGCCCCTTTGCCATGACACATCCGCTATTCACCAAGCACGAAGACACGCTGCACAAAGCGCTCGCCGCGCTCGAAACGCGCGGCTACTGGAGCCCGTTCGCCGAGATGCCCAGTCCGAAAGTGTACGGGGAAACAGCCAACGCGGACGGCGAAGCCGCGTTCAAGGCCCATCTAGACAAGGCGTTCGAGCTGGACCAACCGTCGACCGGGGAAACAGTCGGCGCGGAAGTCTCGCCGTTCGGCTTCCCGCTCGGCGTGCGTTACCCGAAAGCCGATCAGAACGCGCTTATCGCCGCATCCACGGCGGCGCAACGCGAGTGGCGCGCGGCCGGCCCGCAGGCATGGATCGGCGTTAGTCTCGAAATCCTCGCGCGTCTGAATCGCGCCAGCTTCGAACTCGGCTACAGCGTGATGCACACGACCGGCCAGGCGTTCATGATGGCCTTCCAGGCAGGCGGCCCGCACGCGCAGGATCGCGCGCTCGAAGCGGTCGCGTATGCGTGGGATCAGCTGCGCCGAATTCCCGCCGATGCGCACTGGGAAAAACCGCAAGGCAAAAACCCGCCGCTCGCGATGCATAAGCGCTACACCGTCGTGCCGCGCGGCATCGGTCTCGTGCTCGGCTGCTGCACATTCCCGACGTGGAACGGCTATCCGGGCCTGTTCGCCGACCTGGCCACCGGCAACACGGTAATCGTCAAGCCGCATCCGGGCGCAATCCTGCCGCTCGCGCTGACCGTGCACATCGCGCGTGACGTATTGCGCGAAGCGGGCTTCGACCCGAACGTCGTCACGTTGCTGGCCACCGACCCGAACGACGGCGCCCTCGTCCAGCAACTGGCCCAACGCCCCGAGATCAAACTGATCGACTTCACGGGCAGCACCCAGAACGGCACCTGGCTCGAGCGCAACGCACACCAGGCGCAGGTCTACACCGAAAAGGCCGGCGTCAACCAGATCGTCATCGACTCGGTCGACGACATCAAGGCGGCCGCCCGCAACATCGGGTTCTCGCTGGCGCTGTACTCGGGCCAGATGTGCACCGCACCGCAAAACATCTATGTGCCGCGCGGAGGCATTCGCACCGCAGATGGCACGCTCAGCTTTGACGGTGTCGCCCAGGCACTTGCCGGTGCGGTGCAAAAGCTCGTCGCCGATCCGGCCCGCGCGGTCGAACTGCTCGGCGCGATCCAGAACGATGGTGTCATGCAGCGCATCGACGAAGCCGCCAAACTTGGCCACGTTCTCGTCGCGAGCCAGACGCTCGAACATCCAGCCTTTGGGGGCGCTCGCGTGCGCACACCGCTGGTACTGCAACTCGACGCCGCGACCGACCACGCCCAGTTCACGAAAGAATGGTTCGGGCCGATCTCGTTCGTCATCGCGACGGATTCGACCGCGCAGTCGCTCGACCTCGCTGGCGACATTGCCGCCGAGCACGGCGCGCTGACGCTGGCGGTCTACAGCACGGACGCCGCGGTGCTCGACGCCGCGCACGAAGCGTCGATTCGCGGCGGTGTCGCGCTGTCGATCAACCTGACCGGCGGCGTGTTCGTCAACCAGTCCGCGGCTTTTTCGGACTTTCACGGCACCGGCGCCAACCCGGCTGCCAATGCCGCGCTGGCCGACGCAGCTTTCGTCGCCAACCGCTTCCGTGTCGTTCAAAGCCGCGTTCATGTTGAACCGAAAACGGCGCCGGCAGTAGCTGGCTGAACGGCATAAGACACGGCTTCAATACAACGCTCGACCTCGTCCTATGCCATTCGGCGGATGGACCGGGTCGTGCGCTCTGACTAACATCAGACATCGGGTCGGCATCACACGCCGACACCAGCCGAGCCACCGTGCCCATCGGCCAAAGAGAGTTTGAGGAGACACCCCATGTCATACGAAGCGATCCGGCTGGACATCGACTCATCGAGCCACGTCGCCACCGTCACTCTGAATCGCCCGGACAAGCTCAACAGCTTCACGCGCGCGATGCATCAGGAACTCGGCGGGGCGCTCGATCAGGTCGAAAAGTCCGGCGCCCGTGCGCTCGTGTTCACCGGCGCCGGTCGCGGCTTCTGCGCCGGCCAGGATCTCGCCGACCTCGATTTCACGCCAGGCGCCATGACCGACCTGGGCGCCGTGATCGATGAATATTTCAATCCGTTGATCCGCCGTCTGCAGGCGCTGCCGTTTCCGGTTATCGCGGCGGTCAATGGCACGGCCGCCGGTGCGGGCGCCAATCTGGCGTTCGCGTGCGACCTGGTGCTCGCGGCTCGCTCCGCGAGTTTCATCCAGGCGTTCGTGAAGATCGGCCTCGTGCCGGATTCGGGCGGCACGTGGTTCCTGCCGCAGCGCGTTGGCATGGCACGCGCGCTCGGCCTCGCGATCACCGGTGACAAGCTCAGCGCCGACAAGGCCGAAAGCTGGGGTTTGATCTGGCAAGTGCTCGACGACGCCGAACTGGCTACGGCAGCGGCAAAGCTCGCGGCCCAGCTTGCCCAGCAACCGACGCGCGCGATCGCCGCGATCAAACAGGCGATGCGTGCCGGCACGACCCAAACGCTCGACCGGCAACTCGATCTCGAGCGCGATCTGCAGCGCGAACTAGGCGCCTCGCACGATTACGCGGAAGGCGTGCAGGCATTTATCGAAAAACGCGCGCCGCGCTTCGAGGGACGTTGAGATGTCGACACAAACCACCCGCCCAGACCAGATGACGGCAGACGAACTCGCCCGCGCGACAGCCGCTGCAATGTACGAAAACGACGCCTGCAGCCGCGCGCTCGGGCTCGAGATTCTCGAAGTGCGCCCCGGCTATGCGCGGCTGCGCATGGCGGTGCGCGACGACTTCCTGAACGGCCATCAGATCTGCCATGGCGGCCTCATCTTCACGCTCGCCGATTCGACTTTCGCATTCGCCTGTAACACCTACAACATCAATACGGTCGCGGCGGGCTGCTCGATAGAGTATCTGCGGCCAGTCCACGGCGGCGACGTGTTGAGCGCCGAAGCGGTCGAGCAGACATTGAACGGGCGCACTGGAATCTACGATATTCGCGTGACGAATCGCGCCGGCGAGACCGTCGCAATGTTTCGCGGCAAGTCGGCGCAAATCAAGGGTAACCTGATCCCCAACGGCGACTAACAATTAGCGGCGGCAAGCCATCACCGCCCACGCGGAAAGCTGTCCGCGTGGCGCTCTGGCGCCAACGCGTCACATATCAGACTCAGATACTGAGGCAGCAAGGAGACATTCGATGAGCACCGCTATTCCGCTCGATCCGATCGAGACCGCCAGCCGCGACGAGCTCGCCGCGCTCCAACTTGAACGGCTCAAATGGTCGCTCACCCATGCGTATGAAAATTCGCCGGTGTATCGCCGCAAATTCGACGAAGCCGGCGTCCATCCGGGCGATGTCAAGTCGCTCGCGGACCTCGCGCGGTTTCCGTTCACGACGAAAAAGGATTTGCGCGACAACTATCCGTTCGGGATGTTCGCCGTGCCGCAAGAGCAGATTTCGCGAATCCATGCATCGTCCGGGACGACCGGCAAGCCGACCGTCGTCGGCTATACGGCGCGCGACATCGATACGTGGGCGAACCTCGTCGCCCGTTCGGTGCGCGCCGCCGGCGCGAAGCGCGGCGACAAGGTGCACGTGAGCTACGGCTACGGCCTCTTCACGGGCGGCCTCGGCGCGCATTACGGCGCCGAGCGCGCGGGGCTCACCGTGATTCCGTTCGGCGGTGGCCAGACCGAAAAGCAGGTGCAGCTGATCCAGGATTTCCGGCCCGACATCATCATGGTGACGCCGAGCTACATGCTGTCGATCGCCGACGAATTCGAACGCCAGGGTATCGACCCGGCCAGCTGCTCATTGCGCATCGGCATCTTCGGCGCTGAGCCGTGGACCAACGACATGCGCGAGGCGATCGAAAAACGCATGGGAATCGACGCGGTCGACATCTACGGTCTGTCCGAAGTGATGGGCCCGGGTGTCGCCTCGGAGTGCGTCGAAACCAAAGACGGCCCGACGATCTGGGAAGATCATTTCTATCCCGAGATCATCGACCCCGAAACGGGCGAGGTGCTGCCCGATGGCGAACTCGGCGAGCTCGTGTTCACGTCGCTGACGAAAGAAGCGCTGCCGATCATCCGCTACCGCACGCGCGATCTCACGCGCCTGCTGCCGGGCACCGCTCGCACGATGCGGCGCATGGAAAAGATCACGGGCCGCTCCGACGACATGATGATCGTGCGCGGCGTCAATGTGTTCCCGACGCAGATCGAAGAACTGTTGCTCAAGCAGCGCGCGCTCGCGCCGCACTATCAGATCGTGCTGACGAAGGAAGGGCCGCTCGACGTGTTGACGCTGAACGTCGAACCGTGCCCCGAAAGCGCGCCGGATACCTCGGCGCTAACCGCCGCGAAAAACGCGCTGGCTTACGACATCAAGGCGCTGATTGGCGTGAGCGCCGTGGTAAACGTGCTGGCGGTGAATGGAATCGAGCGCTCGGTGGGCAAGGCGCGGCGCGTGGTGGACAAGCGCAAGTCGGGCCTCTAAGTCGGGAAAGAGGCAACGGGAAACGACGCGCAGCGTACGAGCCCAACAAACAAACGGCGTCACGCACGGACCAGATCCACACGTGACGCCGATTTCAACGACATCTATTGAAGGCTTCGCGGCAGCCTCAAACCCGCCTCGCGAAAGCCGCTGTAACTCAAGCGGCGGTCACGCTTCCGTCTCCGCCCCACCGCCTCACGAATTCGGCAGCAGCAACCACATCCTGCCGCCCTGCTTCATCTTGCCAGCCAGATCACCGGCATCGTCGCCGAGGCCCCAGAAATAGTCGGCGCGCACGCCACCTTTGATCGCGGTGCCAGTGTCCTGCGCGAACACAAGGCGGTTCATCGGCGAATTCGTCAACGGCCGCGTGGTCTGCAGGAACACCGGCGTGCCGAGCGGAATCGCGCTTGGATCGACCGCGATCGAGCGCTCCGGCGTCAACGGCACGCCGAGCGCGCCGATCGGACCGTCCGCGCCGCCGCTCGGCATACTTTCGGCCGCAGGCATCTCGCGGAAAAACACGAAGCGCGGATTGGTATCGAGCAGGCCATCGACGCGCGTCGGATTCGCACGCGCCCATGCCTTGATGCCCTGCATCGTCGCCTGCGCAGGCGTGATCTCGCCATGATCGAGCAGCCAGCGCCCGATCGACTTGTACGGCTGATTGTTGGTCCCGCCAAAGCCGACGCGCATCACGCTGCCGTCTTCCATCACGATGCGCCCCGAGCCTTGCACCTGCAGAAAGAAGGCTTCAATCGGATCGTCGACCCACACGAGTTCGTTGCCGCTGAGCGCGCCCGAGCGTTCGAGCTGCGCGCGCGCCGGCAACGGCGCCCCCGCGCGATAGCCGGCGGGCCAGCGGTACAGCGCCGTCTGATACACGCCGTGCCGCGTGCGCGAGCCCCGCAGCAGGGGTTCGTAGTAACCGGTGACCAGGCCGTCGAGCGTGCCGTCGCTATTCGCAAGCTGGAACGGCGTGAAGTAGGCTTCGAAGAAGGCGCGCGCGCCGGTGACGTCGAGATCGTCGATTTGCGCGGCCGCCGCGCATGCACGCGACCAGTTCGGCTGCCGCGCGAGCCTCGTGCAGTTTTGCCGCAATGCGGCGGTCGCGCCGATCAGCGAATCGTCCTGCCAGCCCGGCACCTGCTGCCACGCAACCGCGGTCAGGCGCGCCGACGCGATCTGGCCGGGGATGATTGCCGCGCCGCTCGGCGGTGAAGGCCGGATCGCGCCACCGCCACCGCAGGAGGCAAGCAACACTGCAACCGACAGTGCTCCAAGCCACGCGCCGGCCCTGCGGACAAAACGCATACAATGTTCGTTCTTGATGGAAACCGCCATGTCTGATCTGTTCGACGAATACCCGATGCTCATCTTCGCGCTGGAATCGCTTGTCGCGCTATTCCTGCTCGTCTTTATCGTTGTGTGGACGTCGTCCGGCAAGAAAAAAGCGGGACGTGCCAGGTCGGCTGAACGGTCCAAACAGCAAAAACCGCAGTGACCGTGTGGCCTGCGGGCTGCACGCAGAACCGCGCAAGCCTTCGTGCAACAAGCACTCGCCCGAGCGCTCATCCAACCAGCCACTCAACTGCCCGCTGCGTCGCGCGCCATACGAACTCATTAAAGACCGCGCAGTACCGCGCCGGTTCAATGCAACGTTCGCGGCATGCGCAATACGAACTCGGGCACCGGCGCCTCGAAGCGCTCGCCATCCTCCGCCACGCAGAAGTAATCGCCGCGCATCGTGCCGACCGGCGTCGCGATCACTGCCCAACTCGTGTATTCGAAATGCTCGCCCGGTTTGAGCAGCGGCTGATGACCGACCACGCCCAGGCCTTTGACTTCCTGCACGGTGTTTTCGCTGTCGGTGATGATCCAGTGACGCGCGATCAACTGTGCAGGCACCTGCCCGCTGTTACGGATGGTCAGCGTGTAGGCAAAGGCGTACTGGCGACGCTCCGGGTCCGATTCTTCGGGCAGGTATTGCACCTGCGCCGAGACGCTGAATTCGTACTGGCTCATCCTGATTCCGATCTGATCAAACGGGCTGTGAAAAATCGTGGAAGGCCCCGAACGCCAATGGTCTGCGGGTGCAGCGGCGATGCGGCGCTCATGGAGTGGCATTCTGCTTGATGCGCGGCATGGCCGCAACCGAACACGCGTTTTGGCCAGGGGCGTCTAAGACGCCGGGACCCGGCCGCTTTGCGGCGCCGCCTCTCGATGCCGTTTTTGCGCCAGCGCTTTGCGATGGTTCATCGCGCGATTCCGCGATCCCAACCGCGGCCAGCGCGCCGGTCCGCACGCGCAAAAACGGTAAAATGGCGCTTTCCCGCTTGCATCCGCCTCCCGTCATGACGCAATTTCGCATCGCCCCCAGCATTCTCTCCGCCGATTTCGCCCGTCTGGGTGAAGAGGTCCGCAACGTCGTCGCCGCCGGCGCCGACTGGATCCACTTCGACGTGATGGACAACCACTACGTGCCGAATCTGACCATCGGCCCGCTCGTTTGCGAAGCGATCCGCCCGCACGTCGACGTGCCGATCGACGTGCACCTGATGGTGCGCCCCGTCGACCGCATCGTGCCGGACTTCGCGAAAGCCGGCGCGAACCTGATCAGCTTTCACCCGGAAGCGTCGGAGCACATCGACCGCACGCTGTCGCTGATCCGCGACCACGGCTGCAAGGCCGGCCTCGTGTTCAATCCGGCGACGTCGCTGAACTATCTCGATCACGTGATGGACAAGGTCGACCTCGTGCTGATCATGTCGGTAAACCCAGGCTTCGGCGGCCAGTCGTTCATCCCCGAGGCGCTCAACAAGCTGCGCGAAGCGCGCAAGCGCATCGACGCCTACACCGAGCGCACCGGCCGCGACATCCACCTCGAAGTGGACGGCGGCGTGAAGGTCGACAACATCGCGGAAATCGCGGCGGCCGGCGCGGACACGTTCGTGGCCGGCTCGGCGATTTTTGGCCAACCCGATCACAAAGTCGTGATCGACAAGATGCGCGCCGCCCTCGCCACCGTCCAGCGCTGATCCGACGATGACTGCTCCGTACCCCGCCCCGTCCTTCACCGGCCCGCGTCTCGAAGCCGCGATCATCGACCTCGACGGCACGATGATCGACACCGCCGACGACTTCACCGCCGGCCTGAACGGCATGCTTGCTCAGCTCGACGCGGAAGAAACGACGCGCGAGGAAGTGGTCGGCTATGTCGGCAAAGGTTCGGAGCATCTGATCCGCAGCGTGCTCGCGCCGCGCTTCGAAACCGAACATGCGCAAGAGCGCTTCGACGAAGCGCTCGCGATCTATCAGGCCGAGTACGCGAAGATCAATGGCGTGCACACGCGGCTTTACCCGGACGTCGAAGCCGGGCTGCGCGCGATGCGCGACGCGGGCCTGAGGCTCGCCTGCGTGACCAACAAGCCGCACCGCTTCGCGCTCGAATTGCTGCAGCAATACGGACTCGCACAGTATTTCAGCGTCGTTCTCGGCGGCGACAGTCTCGCGAAAAAGAAACCAGACCCGCTGCCGATGCTGACTGCCGCCGCGCAACTCGGCGTCGAGCCGAGCGCCACGGTCGCGATCGGCGACTCGGAAAACGACGCGCTGGCGGGCCGCGCGGCCGGTATGGCGACGCTGACCGTGCCCTACGGCTACAACCACGGCCAAGCTATACAAACGATAAAATCCGATGGTATAGTTGCCTCGCTGCTCGACGCCGCCAAGGCGATCGCAGCGCACCAATCCACGACTTAACAGTCCTTCATCCTCATGTTTCTGAATAAAAAACGGAGTCTGATTAGCATCGACCGGGGAGCCTGGCCCTGGCGTCGCTGGTCGCGCTAACCTCGCCTGAGGTACGCTGAAGCTTGTCTTCGGCAACCGTTTTTTACTTCGCTGCGCTTACGCGCTTTTTCCATCGTTCTATATTTGCGCTGCTGCATCGGCTGCTTGAGCCTGCGCGTACCCGAAAGGTACCGTTGCTGCTCACCTGCACCGCTCGCACGCGCCGATGGAAGACCCGCGCCGGTCGGTATCATCGTGTCGAGAACGTCGACCCACGCCCTGACCGGAGGCGCTTCGCCCCGCTTTGCCCGACGCTTGCTGCCGCCGGACCACCGTACAGGATCGGAACATGACCGAACTCGAATTCCAGTCCCTCGCCAACGAGGGTTTCAACCGCATCCCGCTGATCGCCGAAGCGCTCGCCGACCTCGAAACGCCGCTGTCGCTGTACCTGAAGCTCGCTCAGACCGAGCGCAACGGCGCCAACTCGTTCCTGCTGGAATCGGTAGTCGGCGGTGAACGCTTCGGGCGCTATTCGTTCATCGGCCTGCCGGCACGCACTTTGGTGCGGACGCGCAACGGCGTGTCGGAAGTGGTGCGCGACGGCAAGGTCGTCGAGACGCACGACGGCGATCCGCTCGCTTTCATCCAGCAGTTCCAGGCGCGCTTCAAGGTCGCGCAACGCCCGGGGCTGCCGCGTTTCACGGGCGGCCTCGCCGGCTACTTCGGCTATGACGCGGTGCGCTACATCGAGAAGAAGCTCGCGCACAGCGCGCCGAAAGACGATCTGAACCTGCCCGACATTCAGTTGCTGCTGACCGAGGAAGTCGCCGTCATCGACAACCTCGCGGGCAAGCTCTATCTGGTGGTCTACGCGGACCCGACCCAGGCCGAGGCGTATACGAAGGCGAAGCAGCGTCTGCGCGAACTGCGCCAGCGGTTGCGCGTCACCGTCGAGCCGCCTGTCGTGTCGGCCAGCGTGCGCACCGAGATCTACCGGGAGTTCGCGAAAGACGATTACCTGGCCGCCGTGCGCAAGGCCAAGGAATACATCGCCGCCGGCGAACTGATGCAGGTGCAGGTCGGCCAGCGCCTGACCAAGCCGTACCGCGACAATCCGCTGTCGCTGTATCGCGCGCTGCGCTCGCTGAATCCGTCGCCGTACATGTACTACTACAACTTCGGCGACTTCCACGTGGTCGGCGCGTCGCCGGAAATTCTGGTGCGCCAGGAAAAGCGCGGCGAGGACCGTATCGTCACGATCCGCCCGCTCGCCGGCACGCGTCCGCGCGGCAACACGCCCGAGCGCGACGCCCAGCTTGCGACCGAGCTGCTGAACGACCCGAAGGAAATCGCCGAACACGTAATGCTGATCGACCTCGCGCGCAACGACGTCGGCCGCATCGCGCAGATCGGCTCGGTCGTCGTCACCGACAAGATGGTGATCGAGAAGTACTCGCACGTTCAGCACATCGTCAGCTCCGTCGAAGGCAAGCTCAAAAAAGACATGACCAATTTCGACGTGCTGCGCGCCACCTTCCCGGCCGGCACGCTGTCGGGCGCGCCGAAGGTCCGCGCGATGGAACTGATCGACGAGCTCGAGCCCATCAAGCGCGGCCTGTACGGCGGGGCGGTCGGCTATCTGTCGTTCACCGGCGAGATGGATCTGGCCATCACGATCCGCACCGGCGTGATCGCGAACGGCAATCTGTATGTGCAGGCGGCCGCGGGCGTGGTCGCCGATTCGGTGCCGGAATCCGAATGGCAAGAAACCGAGAACAAGGCGCGCGCGGTGATGCGCGCGGCCGAGCAGGTCCAGGACGGCCTCGATAGCGACTTCTGACCGGAGACACACCATGCTGCTCATGATCGACAACTACGACTCGTTCACCTACAACCTGGTGCAGTACTTCGGCGAACTCGGCGAAGACGTGCGCACCTTCCGCAACGACGAAATCACGCTCGATGAAATCGCCAGGCTGAACCCCGAGCGCATCTGCCTGTCGCCGGGCCCGAGCAATCCGCAACACGCGGGCATCACGCTCGACGTGCTGCGCGAATTCGCCGGCAAGACGCCGATTCTCGGCGTGTGCCTCGGCCATCAGGCGATCGGCGAGGCGTTCGGCGGCCGCGTCGTGCGCGCGCAAACCATCATGCACGGCAAGGTCAGCACGATCGAAACCGACTGCAAGGGCGTATTCGCGGACCTGCCGAAGCACTTCACGGTGACGCGCTACCACTCGCTCGCGATCGAACGCGAATCGCTGCCCGACTGCCTCGAAGTATCCGCATGGACCGAAGACGGCGAAATCATGGGCGTGCGCCACAAGGAACTGGCCGTCGAAGGCGTGCAGTTCCACCCGGAATCGATCCTCTCCGAACACGGCCACGCGCTGCTCGAAAACTTCGTCAAGCAGTCGAAGCTCGCCGTCGGCGGCAAGGCTGCGCATCATCCGGCTTCCCGCAATGCCTGACCACAAGAGAGACGAGATCATGTCCATTACGCCCCAGGAAGCCTTGCAGCGGACCATCGAGCACCGCGAGATTTTCCACGACGAAATGCTGCACCTGATGCG
Source organism: Paraburkholderia atlantica (assembly GCF_009362785.1). Classification (GTDB taxonomy): domain Bacteria; phylum Pseudomonadota; class Gammaproteobacteria; order Burkholderiales; family Burkholderiaceae; genus Paraburkholderia; species Paraburkholderia atlantica. The sequence continues at coordinate 131,099 of NZ_WHNQ01000022.1, read as the reverse complement.
CCTGATCATGCGCGGCGAGCTGTCGCCGGTGATGTCGGCGGCGATCATCACCGGTCTGCGCGTCAAAAAGGAGACCATCGGCGAAATCACCGCCGCCGCCACGGTGATGCGTGAATTTGCCCGGCACGTCGACGTTCAGGACAACTCGAACTTCGTCGACATCGTCGGCACCGGCGGCGACGGTGCACACACGTTCAACATTTCCACCGCGACGATGTTCGTATCGGCCGCGGCAGGCGCGAAAGTCGCGAAGCACGGCAATCGCAGCGTATCGAGCAAGTCGGGCAGCGCGGACGTGCTCGAGGCGCTCGGCGTCAACATCGATCTGCAGCCCGAGCAGGTCGCCGCATCGATCGCGGAAACGGGCATGGGCTTCATGTTCGCGCCGAATCATCATCCGGCGATGAAAAACGTCGCGCCGGTACGCCGCGAACTCGGCATCCGCACGATCTTCAATATCCTCGGGCCGCTCACCAATCCGGCCGGCGCGCCGAATCAGCTGATGGGGGTGTTCCACCCCGACCTCGTCGGCATTCAGGTACGCGTGATGCAGCGCCTCGGCGCCAAGCACGTGCTCGTCGTGTACGGGATGGACGGCATGGACGAGGTGTCGCTCGGCGGCGCCACGCTGGTCGGCGAGTTGCGCGACGGCGAAATCCGCGAGTACGAGATCCATCCGGAGGACTTCGGCATGCAGATGGTGTCGAATCGCACGCTGAAAGTCGCCGACGCGAACGAGTCGAAGGTCATGCTGCTCGACGCACTCGACAACAAGCCCGGCGTCGCGCGCGAAATCGTCACGCTGAACGCCGGCACGGCACTCTATTCGGCGAACGTCGCTGCCACGATCGCGGACGGCATCGTGCTCGCGCGCGAAGCGATCGCGAGCGGCAAGGCGCGTGCAAAGGTCGACGAACTGGTGCGCTTCACCCAGCAATTCAAGCAGTAATCACGTAGCGAGACATTTATGAGCGACATTCTCGACCGCATCATCGCGGTCAAACGCGAAGAAATCCGGGCGGCCGAACAAAGCGTACCGCTCGAAGAATTGCGGCTCGAAGCGTCGTCGCGCGATCTGCGCGACTTCGTCGGCGCAATCCGCGCCAAGCACGCGGCGGGTCTCGCCGCGGTGATCTCCGAAGTGAAGAAGGCGAGCCCGTCGAAGGGGGTACTGCGCGAGCACTTCGTGCCGGCCGACATCGCACGTTCGTACGAGAAGCACGGCGCGGCGTGTCTGTCCGTGCTGACCGACGTGCAGTTCTTCCAGGGCAGCGTCGCGTATCTGCAGCAAGCGCGCGCCGCGTGCCAGTTGCCAGTGATTCGCAAGGACTTCATCGTCGATCCGTATCAGGTCGTCGAAGCACGCGCGATGGGCGCCGACGCGATCCTGCTGATCGCCGCCGCGCTCGAAACCGCCGAGATGCAGGACCTCGAAGCGCTCGCGCATTCGCTCGGTCTCGCGGTGCTCGTCGAAGTGCATGACAGCGATGAACTCAAGGAAGCGCTGACGCTGAAGACGCCGCTGATCGGCATCAACAACCGCAACCTGCGCACCTTCGAAACCTCGCTCGACACGACGCTCGGCATGCTCGACGCAATTCCGGACGACCGCATCGTCGTGACCGAGTCGGGCATCCTGTCGCGCGACGACGTCGAGCGCATGCGCGCGCGCAACGTGCATACGTTCCTCGTCGGCGAGGCGTTCATGCGGGCGGACGAGCCGGGCGTGGAACTTGCGCGGATGTTTTTCTGAGCCCGGCGCTCGCATAAGCAAGGACACGTACCGTGAGCATGGAACGCGAAATCAAGCTGGCACTGCCGGCTTCGCAGGTGCAGGCGGCGACGCAGTGGTTCGCCGCGCGCGCCGGCAAGAAGGGTCGCGCGATCAAGCTCGTGAACATTTACTTCGACACGCCGCAGTTGACGCTGGCGTCGTCGAAGAGCGCGCTGCGTCTGCGGCAGACGCCGGACGGCTGGCTGCAGACCTTCAAAACGGTCGGCACGGCGACGAACGGCTTGCATAGCCGGCACGAATGGGAAATGCCGGTCGCCGGCGCGAAGCTCGAAATCGATTCGCTGCTGAGCGCTTGCGACGAACCCGCCGCCGCGGCCGCTCTGAAACAGGCCGCGCCTGCGCTGATCGAGCTGTTCCACACGAATTTCACGCGCACGCTATGGCTGCTCGACACCGACGGCGCCCAGATCGAGGCGGCGATCGATCAAGGCGACGTGCTTGCCGAAGTCGACGATGAAGCGCGCCGCGCGCCGATCTCGGAGATCGAGCTCGAACTGAAGTCGGGCGACGAAGCGGCGCTTCACACGCTCGCCGCCGAACTCGGCAAACGGATTGCCGGCCTCGCGCCGGATGACATCAGCAAGGCGCAGCGCGGCTATCGGTTGCGCGCGGGCTGAGCGCGGGATGGGCGCGGGTTGCCCGAAACCCGCGGCATCTCATGCGCTTGCTTGTCGCAGCTTGAGCTAGCCAGCGTTTGCTGCGACACTTCCCCGCCATGACCTCCGCTACCCGTACCCGCTCCAGTTCGCCGCAGGCATCGTTGTTCGACGATGCCGCCCCAGCTCCCTCCGCAGCCTCGGCCGACACCACCACCGCCGCCCCGCCCACGCTCGAAGCTCAATTCGCGGCGCTGCCGGCGGCCTGGCGCGCGCATTTGAAACCCTTCATCGACAGCGACACCTACGCGCCGCTGTGCCGCTTCGTCGACGGCGAGCGTGCCGCCGGCAAAACCATCTATCCGGCCGACGTGTTCCGCGCGCTGCGCCTGACGAGTCCCGACGAAGTGAAGGTCGTGATCCTCGGCCAGGACCCGTACCACGGCGAAGACCGCGGCACGCCGCAGGCGCACGGTCTCGCGTTTTCGGTCGCGCCCCACGTGCGGCCGCCGCCGTCGCTGCGCAACATCTTTAAGGAAATCGCCGCGAGTCTCGGTCACGCAACGCCGCAGCACGGTTGCCTCGACAGCTGGGCCAGACAGGGCGTGCTGCTGCTGAACACGGTGCTGACCGTCGAGCGCGACAGTGCCGCGAGCCACGCGAAACGCGGCTGGGAAAAATGCACGGACACGCTGATCCACGAACTCGCGACGCGGCCTCAGAACCTCGTGTTCATGCTGTGGGGCGCGCATGCGCAGGCCAAGCGCGCGCTGCTCGGCGGCAAATCGCACTGTGTGCTGGAGGCGCCGCATCCGTCGCCGTTGTCCGCGCATCGCGGCTTTCTCGGTTGCGGCCATTTCGCGAAGGCGAACGAATATCTGCTGCAGCACGGCCGGGAGCCGATCGACTGGCGTCTGCCGGACGACGCGCAAATGCTTGCGTGACGGCGTCGCCGTCGGAGGATGGCGATACAAAGCGAAAACGCCACGGAGGGTGAACCCATCCGTGGCGTTCTTTATTTCACCGCTTGCGCCGCATCCAGGCGGCACAAGGCAGGCGGACCCGCTTAAACCGCGGCGATCGCTTCGCGTGCCGAGCTCAGCGCGGCGGTCGCGGCGTCCGGGCCCATGTTCAGGCCTTCGGCATAGATGAAGTTCACGTCGGTCATGCCGAGGAAGCCGAGGAAGCTCTTCAGATACGGCGTCTGGCTATCGTTCGGCGTGCCCAGATACTTGCCGCCGCGCGCCGACACGACGTGGACCTTCTTGCCCGTAACGAGGCCTTCCGGACCGTTCGCGGTGTAGCGGAACGTGATGCCCGCACGCGCGATGAAGTCGAAGTACGTCTTCAGTTGCGACGAGATGCCGAAGTTGTACATCGGCGCGCCGATCACGATGACATCGGCGGCTTGCAGTTCAGCAATCAGCGCTTCGCTGCGAGCGGCGATCTCGGCTTGTTCCGGCGTACGCTGCTCGGCAGGCGTGAAGAACGCGCCGAGCACGGCGTCGTCGAGGTGCGGCAGGGGTTCGGCTTGCAGGTTACGGACGACGACTTGCGCGCCCGGATTCGACTGTTGCAGCTTTTCGGTCAGTTCGTTGACGAGAAGCGTCGAGTTCGCGCCTTGCGAACGGGCTGCCGAGTTGATTTGCAGGATCGTGGTCATGGGGTTGACTCCAGTAGGGGGCGCGCAGTGTTGCGCGAGTGGAGCCATTGTGTTTTTTTACCGACCGGCGAAAAAGCCGTCCGGCGGCGACGGATTGTTGCATGGGTGGGACAATCGACTACCCTCCTCCGCCGATTGACGCCGAGACGGGCGACGATGGGTGGACCGCCCGGTGCGGTCCACCACCACGCCGATCACTTCGTCAGCCAGCGCTCCAGGGCTTTGCGCGCGGTGGGACGGCGATCGCTAACCGTGAGCTTGTAGCGCGCCACTTCGGGACCGTCGAGCTTCACCTGTGCGACCCGCAGCTCGTCGCGGCGGAACGCGTGCACCTCGACCTTTGCGCCCGGCTGGTAGCGCGCCAGCAGAGCATCGATATTCCCGCCGGTCACGCGCAGGCCATCGAGCGCGATGAGCACGTCGCCAGCGGAAAGGCCCGCTTTCTGCGCGGCGCTGCCCTCGTGCACCGTCGCGAGCGCGCAGTCAGCGCCGCCGCGCAGCCGCACGCCGAGCGACGGCTTGCCGTTCTTGTCGGCGTCCGGCCCGAGCGTGACGCCGAACGGCGCGAGCAACGCGTCGAGCGGCAGATCGCGCGTGCCGCGCACGCCCTCGGCGAACAGTTCGGCGAGTTCCGCGCCGCTCGCTTCCGCAAAAATCGCCTCGATCTCGCTTTCGTCGACGCCCACTGGCTTGCCGCGATAAAAATCACGGCCAAAGCGCTTCCACAGCAGACGCATCACGTCGTCGAGCGATTTCTGGTTGCCGGTCTGCGCACGGATCGTCAGATCGAACGCGAGCGCGATCAGCGAGCCCTTCGTGTAATAGCTGACGATCGCGTTCGGCGCATTCTCGTCCTGCCGGTAGTACTTGACCCATGCGTCGAACGAGCTTTCGGCGACGCTCTGCTTAAGGCGCCCGCTGCCGCGCAGCACGCCGCCGATCACCTTGCCGAGCAGGCCGAAATAGTCGTCCTGCGAGATCACGCCGCTGCGCACGAGAATCAGGTCGTCGTAATACGACGTGAAGCCCTCGAACAGCCACAGCAGCGACGTGTAGTTTTCGACGCCGAGGTCATACGGCGCGAACACGGCTGGCTTGATCCGCTTCACATTCCATGTGTGGAAATACTCGTGGCTGCACAGACCGAGATAGGTCCGATAGCCCTCGCTCATCGCGTCGCGGCCCTGCACCGGCAGATCGGTGCGATTGCAGATCAGCGCGGTCGACGCGCGATGCTCGAGTCCGCCGTAGCCGTCGGTGACGGCTTGCGTCATGAACACGTAGCGCTCGACCGGCGCCTTCTTCGATTTCGGCTCGAACAACGCGATCTGCGCCTCGCAAATGCGCTTCAGATCCTTGCACAGCCGCTCCATGTCGAGCCCGATCACACGACCAGCAATCACGACGTCGTGCGGCACGCCGTGCGCCTTGAACGTCGCGAGCGCGAACTCGCCGAGCGTCACCGGATGGTCGACCAGCTCGTCGTAGTTCAGCGCGCGGTACTCGCCGAAGCCGTAGCGCCTGGTGCCGCGCGCTTCCGGCAGCGCGGTCGCGACACGCCAGTCGCGATACGCGGAGCCCTGAGGCTTCTGGATATCGACCACGCACTGCGCGTCTTCATGGCTGAGCGGCGACAGGAACACGCTCGTGCCGTTGAAAAAGCCGATGGTGTCGTCCAGATGCGCGGCGCGCACCGACATGTCCCACGCGTACACCTCGTAGCGCAGCGTCAAGGCGCCCTTGACCGGCGCGGCCTGCCACGTGTGCTTGTCGATCTTCTCGACGCGCACCTTGCGGCCCGCTTCGTTGACCCCGCGCAGCGTCACGATGTTTCGCGCGAATTCGCGCACCATGTAGCTGCCCGGAATCCATACCGGCAGCATGAAACGCTGGCCGGCCGGATCGGGATCGGCGACGGTCACGGTGACTTCGAACAGGTGGGCGGCGGGGTTACTCGGAACGATGGTGTAGCGGATCGGCTTCATCGGCGGCGTTTGGGAGTGTCAGGGAGTGAGGCGAAGAAGTTCGGGGCTCGATGCGGAAGGAGGCGCTGCGTGCGCCTCCTTTCGGTTGAAACTGCATCTGTTGCGCGCCTCAGGCGTGCGTGGCGCTGCGTGCAGCGCGCTGTTCAGTGCACCGCCGACAGTTCCTTGTCGAGCCGGTCGGCCGGCACGGCGCCTGGCAAACGGCGACCGTCGGCGAGGAACACCGTCGGCGTGCCCTCGACGTTCATCGAACGGCCGAGCGCGAGGTTCTTGTCGATCGCGGCGGTGTCGCAGGTGGCGGCGGCGGTCGGCGCCTGACGGTCCTGCATCCACGATTCCCACGCCTTCGCGCGGTCGGCCGAGCACCAGATCGACTTCGACTTGGCCGTCGAATCAGGCGACAACACCGGGTACAGGAAGGTGTAGACCGTCACGTTGTCGATCGACTGCAGCGATTTTTCGAGCTGCTTGCAGTACGGGCAGTTCGGATCGGAGAACACCGCGATCTTGCGCGCGCCGTTGCCGCGCACGACCTTCACCGCGTTGCCGAACGGCAGGCTCGCGAAGTCGATGCGGTTGGTTTCCGACAGGCGCGCCTCGGTCAGATTCTTGCGCGTCTTCGAGTCCACCATGTCGCCGAGCATCAGGTAGTCACCGCTCGCATCGCTGTAGATGATCTGCGTGCCGAGGTTCACTTCGTACAGGCCCGCGATCGGCGTCTTCGACACGCCCTTGATCGTCACGTCGGACAGACGGCTTTGCAGGGTGGCTTTGAGTTTGTCGGTGGTCTGGTCGGCCTGCGCCGAGCAGCCGAGCGTGGCGGCAGCGATCGCGAGCGCGGCGGCGGCGATGCGGAAGGTCTTTTTCATGCTGGAGTCCTGGGGGGTCATTCGCGCACCTGCGCATTTGTTACTTTCCGGCCGCGCGCTTTGGCCGCCTATCGGTTCAATCAGGCTCGATCAGGTTCGATCGGGGTCGGATAAGGGCCGGATAAGGGGCGGATCGCAGCGCGTCGATCCGGTCATGATACCTGTCCCGGGCGCCCGTGACCGGCCATCGGCTATCCGCACGACGCCTCGTTGCGGTTTACCCCAGCGCGGCCGACACGAGCCAGCGCTTGATGAATGGCTGCGCGCCGACGAACGCCATGCCGGTGTTGCGCACGGCGCGCGCGAGCGGACCGGGGACCGAAAACAGTTTCTGCAGGCCGTCGGTGGCGATCATCAGCGCGCGAATGTCTTCGCGGCGCGCGCGTTCGTAGCGACGCAGCAGCACCATGTCGCCGAGATCGCGAAACGACTCCTTGCCGCCGATCGTGCTCGCTAGCGCGGCGACGTCGCGCAAGCCGAGGTTCATGCCCTGCCCCGCCAGCGGGTGGATCAGATGCGCGGCATCGCCGACCAGCGCGACACGCGGCGCGACCAGCCGGTCCACGGTCTGCAACGCGAGCGGGAAGCCCTGCGCGGGCGTCACGCACTCGAGCGCGCCGAACTGTTCACCGCTCACGTGCTCGACTTCGGCGGCGAGCCGCTCGGGATCGAGCGCGAGCAATTGCTCGGCGTGTTCGGTGCGGGCCGACCAGACTAGCGACACGTGGCCGTCCGGCATCGGCAGCAACGCGATGATCTCGCCGTCGCGGAACCATTGGTACGCGGTTTCGCCGTGCGGCTTGGCAGCCTTGAAATTGGCGACGACGCCGATCTGCCGGTAGTCGCGCCGCACCATCTTCGAGCCGATCTGCGCGCGCACCCACGAGTGCGCGCCGTCCGCGCCGACTACCAGATCCGCTTCGAGCACGTTGCCGTTCGCGAGCCCGACGCTCGCGCTGTCGACGGAGAAATCGAGAGCCTGCGCGCGCGTGTCGATCCACGTGAGGTTCGGCTGGAAGCGCAGCGCGGCATCGAGCGCGCGCTCGATCACCGACGACTCGACGATCCACGCAAGCTGCGGCACCGATGCCTGAAACGCGGAGAAATGCAACTCGGCGTGCGCGTCGCCGTAGACGCGCATGTCGTAGACCGGACCGAGCCGGGTGTGATCGAGCGCCTGCCAGACCCGCAGCCGTTCGAGCAAGGCCTGCGAACTCGACGACAACGCATAGACGCGCGAGTCGAAGGCAGCACCGGCGGGCAGCGCCGCACAAGGCTGCGCCAGCAGTGCGACGCGCAGTCCGGCTTGCGTGAGCGCGAGCGCCGCGGTCTTGCCGACGAGCCCGCCGCCGATCACGGCGGCATCAAAGGTCTGGTGGTGTGCGTTCATGCGCGCATTATAGCCGCGGGGGGTGCGGGGGACGGATCGACGGGCGCGGCATTCGGGCTCGGTGCGCGGGCCCCCGATGGCTCGTGCTAACGCGTCGCGGCGCTCGCCGCGAGCGCCGCATTCGCCTCGCGCATGCGCATGAAATCGCGATCGGCCGAGAGGTTGCGCCATGCGGCCGCTTCGAGCTCGGCCTTGCGATCGCGCTGATCGCTGCGCACCGCGCAGTCGGGGAACACGCGGTCGAACACGCCCCACAGCGAGTCGTAGTCGTTCTTGTCGGCGAACCGCGCGATGTCGGCGCGATCTTCGTGCGACAGGTGGGTCGACAAACAGTCGATCGTCTGACGGTCTGTGGTGGCCTGCGCTTCGTCGAAATTCGGCGCGACCCATGCAGCGACCACGCCGACCACGATCGCGGCGGCGACGCCGATCCCGACCCATCTCATCATTCGCACGCTGGCCCCCCCGGAAATGGAGCTCTACCGGCTCTGAACTGACGATTCTACAGTGGCTATGCGCAAATGCGCCGCCCGGTACGCGCGGGCGAACGGGTTACAATTGCATTTTTCGTGAAAACTCGCACTCAATCGTCGAGCCAACGCCCCGATTCGGTGACTTGTCCGCTCCGCTGAGCCTGCCGCACCCCACCTTACGCGAAGGCTTTCCGAATCCGCGCGCAGCGTCGAGCGCATCACGCAACCTACTGATTCACTGAAGGATTTCCATGAGCCTCCAATGCGGCATCGTCGGCCTGCCTAACGTCGGCAAGTCCACCCTGTTCAACGCACTCACGAAGGCGGGCATCTCCGCTGAGAACTACCCGTTCTGCACCATCGAGCCGAACGTCGGCATCGTCGAGGTGCCGGACACCCGTCTGAAGGCGCTTGCCGAAATCGTCAAGCCGGAGCGCATCCTGCCGGCGGTGGTCGAGTTCGTCGATATCGCGGGTCTGGTGGCCGGCGCGAGCAAGGGCGAAGGCCTCGGCAACCAGTTCCTCGCGAACATCCGCGAAACCGATGCGATCACGCACGTCGTGCGCTGCTTCGAGGACGACAACGTGATTCACGTCGCGAACAAGGTCGATCCGCTGTCGGACATCGAGGTGATCAACACCGAACTCGCGCTTGCCGACCTCGGCACCGTCGAAAAGGCGCTCGCGCGCTATTCCAAGGCGGCCAAGTCTGGCAACGACAAGGAAGCCGTGAAGAACGCGGCGGTGCTGGAGAAGGTCCGCGCGCAACTCGACCAGGCGAAGCCGGTCCGCGCGCTCGATCTGAGCGATGAAGAAAAGGCCACGCTCAAGCCCTTCTGCCTGATCACCGCGAAGCCGACGATGTATGTCGCCAACGTGAAGGAAGACGGCTTCGAGAACAATCCGCACCTCGACGCGGTCATGAAGTTCGCGGCCGCGGAAGGCTCGCCGGTCGTGGCCGTGTGCGCCGCGGTCGAAGCGGACATCGCCGACCTCGACGAAGCCGACATGGAAGTCTTCCTCGCCGACATGGGCATGGAAGAGCCGGGCCTGAACCGCGTGATCCGCGCGGGCTACAAGCTGCTCGGCCTGCACACCTACTTCACGGCCGGCGTGAAGGAAGTGCGCGCGTGGACGATCCACATCGGCGATACGGCGCCGAAGGCGGCCGGCGCGATCCACACCGACTTCGAGCGCGGCTTCATCCGCGCGCAGACGATCAGCTTCGCCGACTACATCACCTACAAGGGTGAACAAGGCGCGAAGGAAGCCGGCAAGATGCGCGCGGAAGGCAAGGAGTACGTCGTGCACGATGGCGACGTGATGAACTTCCTGTTCAACGTGTAAGCGCGAAGCGGCGCACACTGCGCTGCGCGAGTAAGGCCCGCGAACCCTCCAGGGTTGCGGGCCTTTTTTGATTGCGCGCTACGACTTGCGCAACGCGTCGAGACAACGGGCCTTGATGTGCGGATTTGCAGTGGTGACCGCCGAGACAGCGTGCAATGCTTTGGACTTGTAGTTTTTCGGCACATCGTCAATAAACGGAATGCCGCACACACGGGGTAACGCCAGAATGTGGCTACCGCCCTCGACCGGGTCTGCGACCTTCAACACAGCCGCGGGATTCCTCGGCAACGCATAGGCAAGAGCGATCCCTAAACCTTCCGCGTTCGCGCCGTCGGCCGCTACGGCCAGTTTGGGCGCAAGTGCAACCCAATCTGCGCGACCTGTTCCAATCCGTTCGAAAAGCCGATCGACAGCTGCTTCGTCCAGCGACCTGAGAAACGCGCCCGCCCCTTGCCGGCCAATCGCCGCCGATACCTCAGCAGGAGTGTTGCCTTGCACGGCCCCCACTGCTCCTGACGCACACCCCAAGATCATGACCGCAAGAAGTTTTTTCATCGTTCTACCCGAAGCTGTCGGTCACCACTTGACCAGACTCGTTCGCGGACGATGCGGTCTGAAATGACGATGCATCCGTTCGACCCGCTACCCGGATGACCTTCCGGTATCGGCCCAACGGATCGGACCGCCTGCATAACGGGATTGTTTTTGCCCGCGCCATGACCCGAGTATCCGCGAGCGACCAAGCTACCGTCTCGGGACAGGGTTCCCGAACTCTGGCTGTGCGTCCAAGTCATGTTAGACACCTCAATACCAGTTCGAGCGATCGAGCTTACGGCATAGACAGATGGGCGAATGTCAAAAGTGGTGATAGTCGCGGAATACATCCATGCGGCACCTCGCCATGCTCTGAATCGCCCGCGATCTTCCCGAACCACCGCCCATTCATTTCCTTTCTGTGACAGCCAATGCTAAATTTCGGCTTCCGGCGCGCCGCCACCCATGGTCCGCGCCGCACGGCATCCGACGCCGGAATGTCATCGAACACAACTAGAATCGCGCGATTCGCGTCCGCGCCCTTACGAACAGGAGATAAATCGATGAATTACAAGCCGCTGTTCCGTTCACTATCCGTCGCCGCCGTATTGAGCTTCGGCGTCAGCCAGGCGGCTCATGCCGCGACCGAAATCCAGTTCTGGCATGCGATGGAAGCCGCCCTGGGCGAACGTCTGAACGACATCGCGAACGACTTCAACAAATCGCAGAGCGACTACAAGATCGTGCCCGTGTTCAAGGGCACCTACGACCAGACCCTCGCCGCCGGCATCGCCGCCTATCGCAGCGGCAACGCACCGGCGATCCTGCAGGTCTACGAAGTCGGCACCGCGACGATGATGCAGGCGAAGAAAGCCATCGTCCCGGTCACGCAGGTATTCAAGGACGCGGGCGTGCCGCTCGACCAGAAGGCCTTCGTGCCGACCATCGCCAGCTATTACAGCGACTCGAAGACCGGCGAACTGATCTCGATGCCATTCAACAGCTCGACGCCGGTGCTGTACTACAACAAGGATGCGTTCAAGAAGGCCGGCCTCGATCCGAACCAGCCGCCGAAGACCTGGGCCGAGTTGCACGCCGATGCGCAGAAGCTGAAGGCCTCGGGCATGTCGTGCGGCTACTCGTCGGGCTGGCAGAGCTGGATTCAGCTCGAGAACTACAGCGCGTGGCATGCGGCGCCGTTCGCGTCGCGTAACAACGGCTTCGACGGCATGGATGCGCAGCTCGAATTCAACAAGCCGCTGCAAGTCGCGCACATCCAGTTCCTGCAGACCATGGCGAAGGACGGCACCTTCACCTATGTGGGCCGCAAGGACGAACCGGTGTCGAAGTTCTATAGCGGCGACTGCGGCATCATCACGAACTCGTCGGGCTCGCTCGCGACGATCAAGAAATACGCGAAGTTCAACTTCGGCACCGGCATGATGCCGTACGACGACAGCGTGAAGGGCGCGCCGCAGAACGCGATCATCGGCGGGGCAAGCCTGTGGGTGCTGTCGGGCAAGGACCCGGCCGTCTACAAGGGCGTCGCGCAGTTCCTCGCGTATCTGGCCACGGCGCCGGTCGCCGCGAAGTGGCATCAGGACACCGGCTATCTGCCGATCACGACCGCCGCGTACGACCTGACGCGCCAGCAGGGCTTCTACGACAAGAACCCGGGCAGCGACACCGCCATCCGCCAGATGCTGAACAAGCCGCCTCTGCCGTTCACGAAGGGCCTGCGTCTGGGCAACATGCCGCAGATCCGCACCGTGATCGACGAGGAACTCGAACAGGTGTGGGCGGAGAAGAAGACGCCGCAACAGGCGCTCGATTCGTCCGTCTCGCGTGGCGACGACCTGCTGCGCCGCTTCGAGAAGGCCGGTAACTAAGCATCGCCTGCTGGCACGGTTCCGGCGCGGGAGCGCCGGAACCCGTCGTTGCAGCACACTCTGGAAATCCCGATGGATAAGCGCTCTTACTTCGGCACCAGCGCACTGCCCTACCTGCTCGTCGCGCCGCAGCTGATCATCACGCTGGTGTTCTTCCTGTGGCCGGCCGGCGTCGCGCTCTGGCAATCGACGCAAACTCAGGACGCGTTCGGTACATCGAGCGAGTTCGTCGGACTCGCGAACTTCAAGCAGCTATTCGCCGATCCTCTATATCTCGCGTCGTTCAACACGACGATCGTGTTCTGCACGCTCGTCACCGTGTCGGGCCTCGTGATCTCCCTGTTGCTCGCGGTCTGCGCGGACCGCGTGACGCGCGGCGCGAAGGCCTATCAAACGCTGCTGATCTGGCCGTACGCGGTCGCGCCCGCGATTGCCGCGGTGCTGTGGTCGTTCCTGTTCAACCCGAGCATCGGCCTCGTTACGTATGCGCTCGCGAAATACGGCGTCGTGTGGAATCACGCGCTGAACCCCGGTCAGGCGATGTTCCTCGTCGTCCTCGCATCGGTCTGGCAGCAGATCAGCTATAACTTCCTGTTCTTTTATGCGGGGCTGCAGGCGATTCCGCGCTCGCTGATCGAAGCGGCCGCGATCGACGGCGCCGGTCCGGTGCGGCGCTTCTTCGGCATCGCGCTGCCGCTGCTGTCGCCGACCACGTTCTTTCTGCTGGTGATCAACATCACCTACGCGTTCTTCGACACTTTCCCCGTGATCGACGCGGCGACCGGCGGCGGGCCAGGCCAGGCCACCCGTACGCTGATCTACAAGATCTTCGCCGAAGGCTTCCAGGGGCTCGACATCGGCAGCTCGGGCGCGCAGTCGGTCGTGCTGATGATCATCGTCGTCGCGCTGACCGTCGTGCAATTCCGCTTCATCGAACGCAGGGTTCAATACTCATGATCGAGAACCGACGCGGTTTCGACTTGTTCTGTCACGCGGTGCTGATCATCGGCGTCGCGCTGGTGGTGTTTCCGGTGTACGTCGCGTTCTGCGCGGCGACGATGAGCGAACACGAGGTGTTCACGGTGCCGCTATCGCTCGTGCCGAGCACGCACCTGTTCGAGAACATCGTCACGATCTGGACGCAGGGCACCGGCAATGCGGCGGCGCCGTTCAATCGCATGCTGCTCAACAGCCTCGTGATGGCGCTCGTGATCGCGATCGGCAAGATCGCCGTGTCGATGATCTCCGCGTACGCGATCGTCTACTTCCGCTTTCCGTTTCGCACCGCCGCGTTCTGGCTGATTTTCATCACGCTGATGCTGCCGGTCGAAGTGCGGATTTTTCCGACCGTGCAGGTGGTGTCGTCGATGCATCTGAGCAATACGTACACCGGTTTGACGCTGCCGCTGATCGCGTCGGCGACCGCGACGTTCCTGTTCCGCCAGTTCTTCAAGACGCTGCCGGACGAGCTGATGGAAGCCGCGCGCATCGACGGCGCCGGAGCGCTGCGCTTCTTCTGGGACGTGGTGCTGCCGCTGTCGCGCACCACGATGGCCGCCCTCTTCGTGATCACGTTCATCTACGGCTGGAACCAGTATCTGTGGCCGATCCTGATCACCAGCCAGCAGTCGCTGACCACCGCGGTGATCGGCATCAGAGGCATGATCGCCTCGGGCGATACCGCGACCGAATGGCACCTGGTGATGACGGCCACGCTGCTCGCGATGCTGCCGCCGCTCGTCGTGGTGCTGACGATGCAGCGCTGGTTCGTGCGCGGCCTCGTGGATTCGGAAAAATGATCCGGCATCGCGGACTGCGACAAGCACTCAAAATTAAAGGCTAGAACGGCATGGCTGCACTGACTCTGCAAAGCGTTAAGAAAACCTACGACGGCAAACAGTTCGTGCTGCACGGCATCGACGTCGACGTGGCCGACGGCGAATTCGTCGTGATGGTCGGCCCGTCCGGGTGCGGCAAATCGACGTTGCTGCGGATGGTCGCCGGCCTCGAGCGCATCTCCGACGGCAGCATTTCGATCGCGGGCAAGGTCGTCAACGAGCTGGAACCGAAGGATCGCAACATCGCGATGGTGTTCCAGAACTACGCGCTGTATCCGCATATGAGCGTGGCCGAGAACATGGGCTACGCGCTGAAGATCGCGGGCGTCGATCGCGCGCAGATCGCGAAGCGCGTCGATGCCGCCGCTCAGATTCTCGAACTCGGCGCGCTGCTGCAGCGCAAGCCGCGCGAGCTGTCGGGCGGTCAGCGGCAGCGTGTCGCGATGGGCCGCGCGATCGTGCGTGAACCGGCGGTGTTTCTGTTCGACGAGCCGCTGTCGAATCTCGACGCGCGTCTGCGCGTGCAGATGCGCCTCGAAATCCAGCGCCTGCATGCGCGGCTCAAGACCACGAGCCTGTACGTCACGCACGATCAGATCGAAGCAATGACGCTGGCGCAACGCGTGATCGTGATGAACAAGGGCCACGCCGAGCAGATCGGCGCGCCGACCGAAGTCTACGAGCGACCGGCCACGGTGTTCGTCGCGAGCTTCATCGGCTCGCCGGGCATGAACCTGCTCGAAGGCCGCATTTCCGACGACGGCTCGACCTTCGACGTCGCCGGCAACGGCCCGAAGCTGCCGCTCGCGGGCGTGCCGTCGATCGGCCGCGAAGTTGCGACGGGCCGCGAATGGACGCTCGGCATTCGCCCCGAGCATCTGAGCCCGGGCACGGCCAACGCACCGTCCGCGACGCTCACCGTCGATTCCTGCGAAATTCTGGGCGCGGACAATCTCGCGCACGGCCGCTGGGGCAAGCACGATGTGACCGCGCGGCTGCCGCACGCGCATCGCCCGGCCGCCGGCGAGGCGCTCCAAGTCGTGCTGCCCGCGCAGCATCTGCACTTTTTCGACCGGGCGACGGGACGGCGCGCGAACTGACACCGCGCCTGGACGCCGCCTGCTCACGACACGGCGGCGTCGCGCAATGGCTCCGCAGATCTGCAGCACAGAGCGCGCAAATATCCCACTACCCGGTGCACGACGCGGCCCGCCACCGGTCCGCCCCTGCCGCCCGGCCCCCGCCGCGAAGTACAATGCCACCTGAACCACATGCCGCGCGCGGCAGCGTCGTCGAATCCGACGCCGCGCCGGCCGGCGCCGGGTGTTCCGCCCGGCCCTCACACCGATTACCCATTCAACCCCGACTGCCCGCCCGCATGCGGCCGGCGTCGTCAACGTCTACTGCAAGCAAATGGCCCAATACGTTTTCACCATGAACCGGGTCGGCAAAATCGTGCCGCCCAAGCGCCAGATCCTCAAAGACATTTCGCTATCGTTCTTCCCCGGCGCGAAGATCGGCCTGCTCGGCCTGAACGGCTCGGGCAAGTCGACGCTGATCCGCATCATGGCTGGTGTGGACACCGAGATCGAAGGCGAAGCAACGCCGATGCCGAACCTGAACATCGGCTATCTGCCGCAGGAGCCGCAACTCGATCCGCAAAAGACCGTGCGCGAAGCAGTCGAGGAAGGTCTCGGCGACGTGTTCAACGCACAGAAGAAGCTCGACGAAATCTACGCGGCCTACGCGGAGCCGGACGCCGACTTCGACGCGCTCGCCGCCGAGCAGGCGAAGTACGAGGCGATCCTCGCGACAACCGACGGCAGCGCCGAGCAGCAGATCGAAATCGCCGCCGACGCGCTGCGCCTGCCGGCGTGGGACGCGAAGATCGAGCATCTGTCGGGCGGCGAAAAGCGCCGCGTCGCGCTGTGCAAGCTGCTGCTGCAAAAGCCCGACATGCTGCTGCTCGACGAGCCGACCAACCACCTCGACGCGGAATCGGTCGAATGGCTCGAGCAGTTCCTGACGCGCTTCCCGGGCACCGTGGTCGCCGTCACGCACGATCGCTACTTCCTCGACAACGCCGCCGAGTGGATTCTCGAACTCGACCGCGGTCACGGCATTCCGTGGAAGGGCAACTACAGCAGCTGGCTCGATCAGAAGGAAGAGCGCCTGAAGCAGGAAGAAGCGTCGGAGTCGGCGCGCCAGAAGGCGATCAAGAAGGAGCTCGAGTGGGTGCGCCAGAACCCGAAGGGCCGTCAGGCGAAGTCGAAGGCGCGTATCGCCCGCTTCGAGGAACTGAACAGCCAGGACTACCAGAAGCGCAACGAAACGCAGGAAATCTTCATTCCGGTCGGCGACCGCCTCGGCAATGAAGTGATCGAGTTCAAGAACGTCAGCAAGTCGTACGGCGATCGTTTGCTGCTCGACAACGTCAGCTTCAAGATCCCGGCCGGCGCGATCGTCGGCATCATCGGTCCGAACGGCGCCGGCAAGTCGACGCTGTTCCGGATGCTGACCGGCCGTGAGCAACCCGATTCGGGAGAAATCGTGCAGGGCCCGACCGTCAAGCTCGCGTACGTCGACCAGAGCCGCGAGGCGCTCGCGGCCAACAAGACCGTGTTCGAGGAAATCTCGGGCGGCGCCGACGTGCTGACGGTCGGCAAGTACGAAACGCCGTCGCGCGCGTATATCGGCCGCTTCAACTTCAAGGGCGGCGACCAGCAGAAGATCGTCGGCAATCTGTCCGGCGGCGAACGCGGTCGTCTGCATCTGGCGAAGACGCTGATCGCGGGCGGCAACGTGCTGCTGCTCGACGAGCCGTCGAACGACCTCGACGTCGAAACGCTGCGCGCTCTCGAAGACGCGCTGCTCGAATTCGCGGGTTCGGTGCTCGTGATCTCACACGATCGCTGGTTCCTCGACCGTATCGCGACGCATATCCTCGCGTTCGAAGGCGACTCGCAAGTCACGTTCTTCGACGGCAACTACCAGGAATACGAAGCGGACAAGCGCGCGCGTCTCGGCGAGGAGGGCGCGCGGCCGAAGCGTCTGCGCTACAAGCCGATCTCGCGCTAACAAGCGGGGCACACCGGCCCGTTTGGCGCAATGCCGGACGGGCCACGGGGCATGCGCGTTGCTATTCGTCACTTGATGCAGGCGCGCGTAAAAGTCCCGCGCACACGACAGACGGTCAACACGGCGCCGCGCGACGCGCGGCGCCGTGACGAGGAGACACAGGCATGGCGATGTCGAAGGGCAGGCGCTGGATCGTCGTCGTGGGCGGAACGCTATTGGCGTTGATTCTGATCGCGATCGGCGCGATGCAATTCGCGCAACAGGAAGTCAAGAATCGCGTCAGCGCGGCGCTCGGGCCGCTCGGCAGCGCCGATAGTATCGATGTCGGCCTGACCTCGGTACACCTGACCCACGTCGTGCTGAAAGCGCCGCCAGGCTGGCCGGCGGGCGAACCGCTACGCGCCGACGAAATCACGATCACCCCCGATGTACGCGACCTGATCGCGCGGCGCATGCATATTCGAGAGGTCGTCGTGCGCGGCTTCGACATGGCCGTGCTACGCACGAAGGACGGTTCGCTGAATCTGCTGCCGAACCTGCGCGAATCACTGAACCGCGGCGATCATCCGGGCGGCGCCGGCACGGAGCCGCCGATCCCGCGCGAAAAACTGGTCGACCGTATCCGCTTCGAACACGGCAACTTCCACTTCTACGACATGAGCGTCGGGCCGCCGCCTTTCAAGGTCACCGTCAGCAACGCGAACGCGAGCGTCGACAATCTGCATCTGCCGTCGCTCAGCGAGCCGACCAATGTCAGCGTTCGCGGCTCGCTGAAGGGTCCGGCGCATACCGGCACCGTGACGTTCGACGGTTGGATCAAGATCGCCAGCCGCGATTCGCAGACCACGACCACGCTGCACGGTGTCGATGTCGCGATGCTCGATCCGTATCTGCTGAAGAAGGCCGGCGCACGCGCGCAGGTGACGGGCGGCACCGTCGATCTGTCGATTGAATCGACGGTGCGCAACTATCACCTGCACGCGCCCGGCACGGTGACGGTCCACAATCTGCAACTCGCCGAAACCGACAATCCGCTCGAGACGTTCATGTCGATTCCGACTCGCGCCGCCGTCGCGGCGCTGAAGACGCATGACGGCAACATCACGCTGCATTTCGTGCTCGACGGCGATCTGCGCGATCCGAAGTTCTCGGTACGCGAAGGGATCCTCAAGCGCATCGGCGAGGGGTTTGCGAAGGCGCTCGGGGTCAGCGTCGAAGGCGTCGCGAAGGGTGCGGGCGAGACCGTCAAAGGCCTCGGCAATGCGCTGAAGAACCTGTTAGGACAGTAGGGGCAGCGCTCCGCTCAAACCGGCAAACCCAACTCGCGCAGCTTTGCTTCCGTTTGCGCGGCGTTCGTGTGATGCACGCCGTGCCAGCCGAGCGCCGTCGCGGCTTCGGCGTTTTTCGCGTTGTCGTCGATGAAGACGAGTTCGGCCGGTTCGACACCGGGCATCTGCAACTCGATGCGCCGGCGCATCTCCGCGAAGATCGCAGGGTCGGGCTTCACGAGTTTCACGCGCCCCGACACGACGATGTCGCGAAAGCGCCGCAGCACCGGATAGTGTTCCCACGCATACGGGAAGGTCTCGGCCGACCAGTTGGTGAGCCCGAAGAGCGGCACCTCGGCCGCTTCGAGCTTTTCCATCAGCGCGATGCCGTCGTCGAGCACGCCCGCCACCATCAGATGCCAGCGCTCGTAGAACGCGCGGATCAGCGGCGCGTGATCGGGAAACTGCGCGATCAGCTCGTCGGTGGCTTCGACGATCGGCTGGCCGCCATCCTGGCGGATCACCCAGTCCATCGCGCAAACGTGCGTGAGGAACCAGCGGCGCTCCGATTCGTCGGGAATCAGTTCGCGGTACAGGTACTCGGGACTCCAGTCGATCAGCACGCCGCCGAAATCGAACACCACTGCCTTGATCGCCATGCGCCACGCTCCGTTTGAAAGGTCGCCGCTACGCTCAGATAGGTTGTGTGCGCAGTTCGAGCCACGCCTTTGCGTCGCCCGACACATGGGGCGCGAGGCGCGCGCGCACCGTCTCGTGATACGCGTTGAGCCACGCGCGCTCGTCGTCGCGCAGCAGCGACAGCTCGATGCAGCGCGTGTCGATCGGGCACAGCGTCAGCGTCTCGAACTTCAGGAAGTCGCCGAATTCGGTTTTTTCGGCGGCCACGTTCAGCACGAGATTTTCGATACGCACGCCCCACTTGCCCGGCCGATACAGACCCGGCTCGTTCGACGTGATCATGCCCTCCTCCATCGCGGTCCACGGTTCGGCCGGCGCGTAGTGCGAGATCACCTGCGGGCCTTCGTGCACGTTCAGGAAGTAGCCGACCCCGTGACCGGTGCCGTGGCCATAGTCGGCGCCGGCCTGCCAGATCGGCGCGCGCGCAATCGCGTCGAGCATCGGCGAGCGGATGCCACGCGGGAATTGCGCGCGTGACAGCGCGATCATGCCCTTCAGCACGACGGTGAAATCGCGGCGCTGTTCGTTGCTCGGCGTGCCGATCGGGACGACGCGCGTGATGTCGGTCGTGCCGCTCAGGTACTGACCGCCCGAATCGATCAGCAGCAGGCCGTTGCCTTCGATCACCGCATGCGACTCCTCGGTCGCGCGATAGTGCGGCATCGCGCCGTTCGCGTTGAAGCCCGCGATCGTCGCGAAGCTCAGCGACACGAAGCCGGGTCGGCGCGCGCGGGCGGCCGTCAGACGCTCGTCGATCGTCAGTTCGGTGATGCGCTCGCGGCCCAGCGCGCTTTCGAACCACGCGAAGAATTCGGCGAGCGCCGCGCCGTCCTGCTCCATCGTGTCGCGCACGTGCGCGGCATCAGCGGCGGTCTTGCACGACTTCAGGAACGTGGACGGATTGACCGCCTCGACCACCTTGACCGACGACGGCACCGCCTGCAGCGAGCCATACGTGATGCGGCGCGGGTCGATCAGCAGCGTGCTGCCGGCTGGCAGCGCGGCGAGCGCGTCGGCGGCTTTGGCGTATGGCTCGACGCTGATGCCGTCGCGCGCGAGCACGTCGGCGAGCGCAGGCGACACTTTGCCGTCGGCGATAAACAGCGACACGCGATCCACGCCGATCAGCGCGTGCGCGACGAACACCGGGTTGTAGCTGACATCCGCGCCGCGCAGGTTCAGCAGCCAGGCCAGGTCGTCGAGCGTCGAGATGAAGTGCCACTGCGCGCCTTTGTCGGCCATCGCGCGACGCACCTGAGCGAGCTTGTCCGCGCGCGCGACGCCCGCTTGCGGCGCGGCGTGCTCGAAGACGGCGTCGGCGGGCAGTGCCGGGCGCTGCGCCCAGATCGCGTCGAACAGGTCGACGTCGGTGCGCAGCTGCACGCCGCGCGCGCTCAACGCGGCACTCAGCGCGCGCGCGGCCGCGACGCCGAGCACAGCGCCGTCCACACCGACTGTGCCGCCGCTCGCGACGTTCTGCGCGAGCCATTCGAAATGCGGCGTCGTCAGCTGGCCGCCGGTCATTTTCATCAGGTCGACACCGGTGCCGGCGAGCTGCGCGCTCGCCTGCTCCCAGTAGCGGCTGTCGGTCCAGACGCCGGCGAAATCGGCGGTGACGATCAGCGTACCGGCGGAGCCGGTGAAGCCCGACAGCCACTGGCGGCCTTGCCAGCGCCCTGGCAGATACTCGGACAGATGCGGATCGGCCGACGGCACGAGGTAAGCGGCGATGCCTTCGCGCGCCATCGCGGCGCGCAGGCTCGCGAGGCGCTCGGGAATGGAGGAGGTTTCGGGAAGTCGGGCGTTCATGGAGTTACCTGCAAGGATTCATCGACGGATTGACCGGCGCGAAAGGAGGCCGACGGTCACGGCGACGGCGACGAGCGCGACGGCGGTGCATACCTGCCATTCGAGCATGTCGCCGTCATGGAAAAGACCCGTCACGTTGCCGGCCATGCGCGCGATGCTCGTGCCTAGCACGCCGGCCAACAGCGCGGTCCACCAGCGCGCGCGGCTCGCCCGGCGCAGCGGGTGCAACCACCAGCCCGCGAGACCGATCACGGCGCCGAGAACGAGAATGCCTGGCCAACCCATCAGGCGTGGGCTCCGGATTGGGTGCCGAAACAGGGCAAGTTCAATTTCGGATTCGTCTCATAGGCCGACGGAGCCGCCAAGGCTAGCATTTCGGGCTCTTTAACTCTAGAAGTTCAGCACGGCGCTTTCCGCATAGCGGTTGAGTTTAGGGGTCGGGGTGTGCTTAGGCAAGTTGCAAGCCTGACGAAAACGCCCCACGCTCCGCTCGTTGCCTGGCTGACGCCGCGCCATGCGCATCGCCCTTATCGAACCCGACCTACAACACGCCAAACTGGTCGACCGGCTCATTTTCGCCGGCGGCCACGTGTGCCTGCACTTCACCAGCAGCGCCACCTTCCTGCAGCGCGCCACCGACGAATTTTTCGACCTGCTGATCACCGAAAGCTGGGCCGGCGACCATTGCGCCGAAGACGTGATCCCGCGCGCGCGTTCCATCCTGCCAGGCCTGCCCATCATGATGCTGATTGCGGCACCGCGCGAATGCCAGATCGTCGCCGCGCTGCACGCCGGCGCCGACGACTGCCTCAGCAAACCGGTGCGCGGCCCTGAAATGCTCGCGCGGGTCGAGGCGCTGCAGCGCCGTGCGGGCCTGCGGCGGCCGCCCAAACGTCGGCGCGACGTGATCGGCGGCTATACGTTCGACGCGGCGAATTTCGCCGTGACCTTCCGCGAACTGACCGTCATCCTGACGCCGAAGGAATTCCGCCTCGCGCTGCTGCTGTTCAACAATCTGGCGCGACCGGTGTCGCGCGCTCATATTCTTGAAACCGTGTGGTCGCGCCGCCGCGACGTAAAGTCGCGCACCATCGACACTCACGCGTCGCGCGTGCGCGGCAAGCTGCAACTGCGTCCGGAGCTTGGCTACGCGCTGACGCCGGTCTATGGTTACGGTTACCAGCTCGACGCGATCCCGCCGGAGACCCAGACAGGCGAGAGCTGACGCATGCGGGGTATACGGCGTGCCGGATGTGAGAATCGTGAAAACGCTATAATATAGGGCTGAACGATAGCTCCCCCAAATGCAGCTTCTAACGATCGGAATTAACCATCACACTGCGCCTGTCGCCTTGCGCGAACGCGTGGCGTTTCCGCTCGAACAGATCAAGCCCGCTCTGGATACGTTCAAAGGCATCTGGGTGGGCCGCATGGCCCCCAATGCGCCGGAAGCGGCAATTCTGTCCACCTGTAACCGCACCGAACTCTACTGCGCGACCGACGACCTCGCCGCGCGCGAAGCTTCGGTCCAGTGGCTGTCGAAGTACCACAACCTCCCCATCGATGAACTCGCGCCGCACGTCTACGCGCTGCCGCAGTCCGAAGCCGTGCGCCATGCGTTCCGCGTCGCGTCGGGGCTCGATTCGATGGTGCTCGGTGAAACGCAGATCGTCGGACAGATGAAGGACGCGGTGCGCACCGCCTCCGAAGCCGGCGCCCTCGGCACCTATCTGAATCAGTTGTTCCAGCGCACCTTCGCCGTTGCGAAGGAAGTGCGCAGCACCACCGAAATCGGCGCGCAGTCGGTATCGATGGCCGCCGCCGCGGTGCGCCTCGCCCAACGCATTTTCGACAAGATCTCGAACCAGCGGGTGCTGTTCATCGGTGCCGGCGAAATGATCGAGCTCTGCGCGACGCATTTTGCCGCGCAACATCCGCGTGAACTCGTCGTCGCGAACCGCACCGCCGAGCGCGGCATGCGGCTCGCCGAGCGTTTCAACGGCCGCGCCATTCCGCTTTCCGAACTGCCCTCCCGGATGCACGAATTCGACATCATCGTGTCGTGCACGGCCTCCACGTTGCCGATCATCGGGCTGGGCGCTGTCGAGCGCGCGGTCAAGGCGCGCCGTCACCGGCCGATTTTCATGGTCGACCTCGCAGTGCCGCGCGACATCGAACCCGAAGCCGGCCAGCTCGAAGACGTGTTCCTGTACACCGTCGACGACCTCGGCGCGATCGTCCGCGAAGGCAATGCGTCGCGCCAGGCCGCGGTCGCGCAAGCCGAAGCGATCATCGAAACGCGCGTGCAGAACTTCATGCAGTGGCTCGACGCGCGCAGCATCGTTCCGGTGATCCGCCACATGCACACGCAGGCCGACACGCTGCGCCGCGCGGAAGTCGAACGCGCGCAGAAAATGCTCGCGCGCGGCGACGACCCGGCCGCAGTGCTCGAAGCACTGTCGCAGTCGCTCACGAACAAGCTGATCCATGGTCCTACTCACGCGTTGAACCGCGCGAGCAGCGACAACCGCGACAAGCTGATCGAGCTGATGAGCGGCTTCTACAAACACTCCGGCTCTTCCGAGCGTTAGCGGCGCAGTGCTCGCCGCACCCCGCGCGCCATCGCCGTGGCTCGCGAAGTGCTTCCGCCCCGGGCATTCGCCCGTTCCCCTGGCTGCATTCTTTCCGGAGTCCGCTCCGCTACCCGCCCGATGAAAACGAGCATGCAACGCAAGCTCGACCAGCTGACCACCCGGCTGGCCGAACTGAACGACCTGTTGAGCCGCGAGGACATCACCGCCAACCTCGACCAATACCGCAAGCTCACGCGCGAACACGCGGAGCTTGGCCCGGTCGTCGAGCATTACGGGCTTTGGCGTCAGGCGCAGAACGACGCGGCCACCGCGCAGGAACTGCTCGCCGACGCGTCGATGCGCGATTTCGCCGAAGAGGAAATCCGCGCGGCGCGCGATCGTATGGAAACGCTCGGCGTCGAGCTGCAGAAAATGCTGCTGCCGAAAGACCCGAACGACGAGCGCAACATCTTCCTCGAAATCCGCGCCGGTACCGGCGGCGACGAATCCGCGCTGTTCGCTGGCGATCTGCTGCGCATGTATCTGCGCTATGCCGAACGCAACCGCTGGCAGGTCGAGATGATGTCGGCGAGCGAATCGGATCTCGGTGGCTATCGCGAAGTCATCGTGCGAATTGCCGGCGATGCCGCGTATTCGAAGCTGAAGTTCGAGTCGGGCGGACATCGCGTGCAGCGTGTGCCGGCCACCGAAACGCAAGGCCGCATCCATACGTCGGCCTGCACGGTCGCGGTGATGCCCGAAGCGGACGAGATCGGCGAGGTCGAGATCAATCCGGCCGATTTGCGCATCGACACGTTCCGCGCGTCGGGCGCGGGCGGCCAGCACATCAACAAGACCGATTCCGCGGTGCGTGTCACGCACTTGCCGACGGGCATCGTCGTCGAATGTCAGGACGACCGCTCGCAACACAAGAACAAGGACCGAGCGCTGAAGGTGCTCGCCGCGCGCATCAAGGACAAGCAAACGCACGAGCAGCAAACAAAGGAAGCGGCGACGCGCAAGAACCTGATCGGTTCGGGCGACCGTTCGGAGCGCATCCGCACCTACAACTTCCCGCAGGGGCGTCTCACCGATCACCGCATCAACCTGACGCTGTATCGCCTCGACGCGATCATGGACGGCGATCTCGACGAACTGATCGCGGCGCTCGTCAGCGAGCATCAGGCCGAGCTGCTGGCCTCGCTCGGCGACGCGGACTGACGCCCCTGCAATGACCGACGCCTCCCCGGTTCCGCTCGACCCCGCCGCTCCGCCCGCGACGGCCGACGCGCTCTTGCGCGCTTCGCCGCTGCCGCCGCTCGAAGCGCGGATTCTGCTTACGCATGTGCTCGGCTGGCGGCGCACGCAGCTGATCACGCGCGGCGAGGAGCCGCTCGAGCGCGCGAGCGTCGAGTGTTATCGCGCGCTGGAGGCGCGGCGCATGGCCGGCGAGCCGGTTGCGCAACTCGTCGGCGCGCGTGAGTTCTTCGGGCTCGAATTCGAAGTCACGCCGCACGTGCTGATTCCTCGCCCTGAAACCGAGCTGCTGGTGGAGACCGCGCTCGCGGCAATCGAAGCTCGGCCGCGCCCACGTGTGCTCGATCTCGGCACCGGAACCGGCGCAATCGCGGTGGCGATCGCGTCGATGCGGCCCGAGGCCCACGTCTGGGCACTCGACCGCTCGGCCGACGCGCTCGCCGTCGCCGCGCGCAACGGCGCGCGCCTGCTCGACGCGAAGCGCCCCGGCGGCGCCGTGACGTTCCTGCACAGCGACTGGTACGGCTCGCTCGACGCCTCGCTGCGCTTCGACGCGATCGTCAGCAATCCGCCATATATCGCGAGCGGCGATCCGCATCTCGCCGAAGGCGATCTGCGCTTCGAGCCGCGCGGCGCGCTCACCGACGAAGCCGATGGCCTCAGCGCGATCCGCGCGATCATCGCCGGCGCGCCCGAGCGTCTCGCCGCCGATGGCGCGCTTTGGATCGAGCACGGCTACGACCAGGCCGAAGCCGTGCGCGCGTTGCTGAGCGCGCGTGGTTTCGCCGAGGTCCGCTCGGAGCGCGATCTCGCCGGCGTCGAGCGAATCAGCGGGGGCGTGTTGCGCGCCGCCGCGGCCTAAGCGCGGTCGCCAACGCTAAAACCCCAGGCGCGACGCGGCTGCGGCCGCCCGTAGCGAAATCCGCTATCATTTCAGCCTATTCCCATCCTTTATCGGAACCGCAAGGTCAGTCATGGATACGCAACAACGCATCAAGCAAATCGTCGACGGCAACAACGTCGTTCTCTTCATGAAGGGCACGGCCCAGTTCCCGATGTGCGGTTTTTCCGGCCGCGCCATCCAGATCCTGAAAGCGTGCGGCGTCGGTGAAATCAAGACCGTCAACGTTCTCGAAGACGACGAAATCCGTCAGGGCATCAAGGTGTTCTCGAACTGGCCGACCATTCCGCAGCTGTATGTGAAGGGCGAATTCATCGGCGGCTCGGACATCATGATGGAGATGTACGAATCGGGCGAACTGCAGCAGCTGTTCGCCGCGGCCTGAGCGCCTTACGGTTCGTTCGCATCATCAGGCGCCGCTAGCCATGCAGCAAGCACGCACCGCGGCGCCCCGCCGGCTGATCGTCGCGATCACCGGCGCCACCGGCGCCATCTACGGCATCCGGCTGCTCGAGACGCTACGGCGGCTCGGCGGCGTCGAGAGCCACCTGCTGATTTCGAGCGCCGGTTGGCTCAACATCCAGCATGAACTCCAATTGGGCAAGGAAGACGTGCATCCGCTCGCGGATGTCGTCCATTCGGTGCGCGACGTCGGCGCGAGCATCGCGTCCGGCTCGTTCGCGACCGATGGCATGATCGTCGCGCCCTGCTCGATGAAAACGCTCGCGAGCATCGCGCACGGTTTCGCCGACAACCTGATCACCCGCGCCGCCGATGTCACCCTGAAGGAGCGTCGCCGCCTCGTGCTGCTGGTGCGCGAAACGCCGTTCAACCTCGCGCATCTGCGCAATATGACTGCCGTCACCGAAATGGGTGGAGTGATCTTTCCGCCCCTGCCCGCGTTCTATAACCAGCCTGCTTCGATCGACGAGATGGTCGACCACACGGTCGCACGCGTGCTCGATCTGTTTGCGCTGGGGCCGGCGTTGTCGTCGGCGTGGCAAGGACTGCGGGACGCACAGGATTAACAGCGGCAACGCGGATTAACAACGTCCGCGACACAATCAATTCCCCCCGCGCCCATTTATCAAACTGGCGTGCGAACCTATATTGGTAGCAACCCAATTTCTCCGTGCCGTGCTGTCACGGCCGCGCTGCTGTCATGAACCGCTTACCTTCGCTTTTCTTGTCCCACGGCTCGCCCACACTGCCGATCGATCCTTCGATGCCGTCCGCCGAGTTCGGGGCGCTCGGCACGCAATTGCCCCGTCCCGAGGCGATCCTGATGTTGTCGGCGCACTGGGGCACCGCGCAGCCACTCGCGAGCATCGCGACGGCGCCTGAAACCATCCACGATTTTTACGGCTTTCCGCGCCAGCTCTACGAAATCCAATACCCGGCACCGGGCGCACCCGACGTCGCGCGCAGCGCCGCCGCGCTGCTCGGCGCGAGCGGCATCGTCGCGGACGTGCAACCGCATGGACTCGACCACGGCGCATGGGTGCCGATGTTGCTGATGTTCCCGCAAGCGGACGTGCCGATCGCGCAGTTGTCAATCCAGCCGCACAAGGACGCCGCGCATCATTTCCGTGTCGGCCGCGCGCTGCGCGCGCTGAAAGACGAAGGCGTGATGGTGGTCGGCTCCGGCCAGATCACCCATAACCTGCGCGCCGCCGATTTCTCCGCTCGCCCGGAAGACGCCGACCCGCGCGTGACCGAATTCACCGACTGGTTCGAAGACAAGCTCGTCGCGCGCGATATCGACGCGCTGCTCGACTATCGCCGCCAGGCGCCGCACGCGGTACTGATGCATCCGACCGACGAGCATCTGTTGCCGGTGTTTGCCGCCCTCGGCGCCGCCGACGACGACTATTCGCTTGCGATCCAGTCGCTCGGCACGTACCAGCGCTCGCTCGCAATGACGAACTACGTGTTCGGCACCGCCTGACCCGCCGCGAAACAACCCAGCAGCAACGACCAACGAAAAAGCCCGCCTGAACATCGATCAGACGGGCTTTTTATCCAACGCGAAGGGCCCGCTTCGAGCGGCCCCTTCGTTGCGGCGAACGCTCAGTGCGCGCCGATACCTTCGAGCACTTCGTCGTGCACGAGCCGCTCGTCCAGATACTCCGAACGGTAGCCGCTGTTCACGCCCCAGAAATAGAACACCAACGAGAAGGCGATCACGACGAGCATGTCCCAGCCGTACGGCAGGATGCCGAAGCCGCCGAACTCCTTGCTGCCGATCAGCGACAGGATCGCCATGATCGGCAGATACGCGACCAGCCACCAGGCGGCCTTCAGATCGCGGTTCCAGCCCTCGAAGCCCTGCTTGGCCTGGAAGTAGAAGTACACCGGCAGCGCGACGACCATCAGCAGAATGATTTCGCCGGTCAGCGGCCACTTCGCCCAGTACAGGATCAGCGACGCACAGACGAACGCGAACGGCGCGATCACCTTCATGCCGGCGATGTGCAGCGGGCGCTCGAGATCGGTTGCCGCGCGGCGCAGCGCCATCAGGCTGATCGGGCCGGTCAGGTACGAGATCACGGTCGCGACCGAGATCACCGCCGCGAGCGAGCTCCAGCCGCGGAAGAAGAACAGGAAGATGAACGACACGAACAGGTTGAACCACATCGCCTGACGCGGCACGCCGTAGAACGGATGCACCCGGCCGAAAATTTTCGGCATCGTGTTGTTGCGCTCCATCGCGTAGATCATCCGCGTCGTGGTCGCCATATAGGTCGTACCGGTGCCGCTCGGGCTTACGAACGCGTCGACGTACAGTAGGAACGCCAGCCAGTTCAGGTTCAGCGCAATCGCCAGCTCCGCGAACGGCGAAGCGAAGTTGAAGTGGCTCCAGCCCTTCATCACGTCGGCCGGATTCACAGCGCCGATGTAGGCGATCTGCAGCAACACGTAGATCACGAGCGCGAGCAGGATCGAGCCGATCACCGCGAACGGCACGCTCCTGGCCGGATTGCGCGCTTCACCGGCCAGGTTGACCGGGCTCTGGAACCCGTTGAACGCGAACACGATGCCGCTCGTCGCGACCGCGGTCAGCACCGCCGACCAGCCGTACGGCGCGAACGTGGTCGTCTGGCCGAAGTTCTCGGTGTGGACGCCGGTCATCATCAGACCGACGATCGTTGCGCCCGGGATCAGGAACTTGAAGATCGTGATGGCCGAGTTGGCGCGCGCGAACAGCTTGACGCCCCAGTAGTTGAGCAGGAAGTAGATGATCACGAGGCCGGCGGACAACAGCAGGCCGTTGGTGGTCAATGACCCGTCGACGAAGAGCGCGTGCGCCCACGGATAGGGCCACGTACTCATGTATTGAATCGATGCTTCGGCCTCGATCGGGATCACCGATACGATCGCGATCCAGTTGGCCCAGGCGCTGATGAAACCAACCAGCGCACCGTGCGAGTAGCGCGCATAGCGCACCATCCCGCCAGATTCCGGAAACATCGCGCCGAGTTCCGCGTAGGTCAGTGCAATCGCGAGAATCACCACCGCGCCGATGATCCATGCGCAAATTGCAGCGGGACCGGCAATCTTTGCAGCCTTCCACGCGCCGAACAGCCACCCGGACCCGATGATCGAACCCAGACCGGTCAGCATCAGCGCGAATGGCCCGATGTCCCGTTGTATAGAACTTTTCACGTCTTCTCCTAAATCAGAACCATGTCGGCACCGCGTGGCATCGCTTGTGGCGGTGGGGACGGGTGACTCGCATGTGAGCGCGTGCAGATGCGGAATAGGTGCAACCGACGCGCGGCGCGTAGTTTAACGGTTGCACCGCGTTGCTGCAGGGAAACCAACTAAGGGTTCTCCCTGGCAAGAGATCAGTCTGATACGTAAAATTTGTAAGAAACCATCGCATCAGTCCGATAAGTTTCGTGCAGACTGTTGACCTCCGTCCGAATTCGCCGTATAACGTTCCAGCAGGATTTCAAGTGGCGAGTGAAGTGGTTCTTTCGTAGTTCGCCCATCAACGGTACTCCGGTTGGTCCCATTACCCCCTTCCTTGATTTTCATGCACCCCCGGGCTTCGGCCTTATTCACCATTTTTAGGAAAAAGTAATATGGAAACCGGTACCGTCAAGTGGTTCAACGACGCTAAGGGCTTTGGCTTCATCACTCCGGACGGCGGCGGTGAAGATCTGTTCGCGCATTTCTCGGAAATTCGCGTCGACGGCTTCAAGACGCTGCAAGAAAACCAGAAGGTTACGTTTGAAGTGAAGACGGGCCCGAAGGGCAAGCAAGCAGCTAACATCAAGCCGGTGTAAGCTTCTCGCTTCCTTCTGGACGCAAAAAACCCCGCCTCGGCGGGGTTTTTTATTATCGGCGGCAAATCAAATCAATCGATTAAAATTTGCCGTCTTCGCAATTCGCGGCGGATTATTTTTCCGATTATTCGCGATTATCCGAACACGCGCCGGGCGTGAATACCGAGGCCCGTCGCCACGCTCGCGAGGCGATCGCCGAACACCGCTTTCGCGTCCGGAAACGCCGCCGCCAGCGCGCCCGACAGAAACGCGAGGCCGGTCGAACCGCCGGTAAAATAAATCGCGTCGACGTCGCGCGGCGCGACACCCGCCGCCTGCACCGTATCGCGCGCGGCCTGCACGATACGTCGCGTTTCATCCTCGCCGGCCTTGATGAGTTGCGCTTCGTCGAACGCGAGGCGCAGATCCTCTTCCACTTGTTCGAGATCGATCACGGTCTCGCCGCCCGCTGCCACGCCGATCTTCGCCTCTTCCGCGTGCGCGGCGAGCGCGTGCCCGAACCGCTGCTCGACTACGCGCATCAGCCGGTCATGGTGCTTCGTCTCCGTGAAAAGGTGCCGCATCAGCGCGAGTTCGCTGACCCGCTTCGGCGTGTAGACGGTATTGATCAGGTGCCACGTCGCGAGATCGAAATAAATCCGGTTCGGGATTTCACGCCCCTGCGGATCGAGCGACTGATAACCGAGCTCGCGCAGGATCGTCACGAGTTCGACGCGGCGGTCGAAGTCCGTACCCGCGACGTGCACACCATGATGCGCGAGCACGTCGTCCTTGCGTTCGACGCGCTTCATCCGTTCCGGCCCCACCCGCACGAGCGAAAAGTCCGACGTGCCACCGCCGATGTCCGCCACAAGCACGAGTCCTTCGGCGCTCAGATGCGATTCATAGTCGAACGCAGCCGCGATCGGTTCATACTGAAAGTGGATCTCGCGCAAACCGACCGTGCGGGCAGCGGCTTCGAGCTGTTGCTGCGCCATCTGGTCGGCGCGCGGGTCGTCGTCGACGAAGAACACCGGGCGACCCAGCACCGCGCGGTCGATCGCGCCGCCGGCGCTCGCCTCGGCCGCGCGCTTCAGATGGGTCAGGAAAGTCGCGATCACGTCGGTGTACTTGATCGCAGTGCCGTCACCGAGATCGGTCGTATTCTCGGCGAGCGGCGAGCCGAGAATGCTTTTCATCGAGCGCATCAGCCGGCCGTCGAAACCGTCGATGTAGGCGGCAAGCGCCGCGCGCCCGAATTCGCTGGTGTTTTCGTCGGTGTTGAAGAAGACCGCGGTGGGCAGCGTCGTGTACGCGCCTTCGACCGGCGCCAGCTTAAGCTGCGGGCCGCTCGGAATCGCGACGGCCGAATTGGAAGTACCGAAGTCAATCGCGCAATAGTTCATGGCAGGAATGGCCGCTCACGGCTGGCGCGCACAGATAGGGGAGCGGCTTTGTATCACGAAAACTCCGGCAGCATCAACTGAAGTTGCGGGGACCGCGGCAAGATTGGCTGGAATCGTCGCGCGGAACGGATTTTGCTGCGTCCGACCGGATACGCCGCCCCATTTCGCCATCGAGGAGACTTCGCGTCATGAGCGTGCCGCCCACCGCCGCCGTCGATGACCACCCCGCCATGCTGATCGAAACCGACTTGCCGTCGCGGCTAGACCGCCTGCCGTGGGGCCGCTTTCATACTCTGATCGTAGTCGCGCTCGGCGTGACGTGGCTGTTAGACGGGCTCGAAGTGACGCTCGCCGGCGCGGTCGCGAGCGCGCTGAAAACGAGCCCGGCGCTGCGCTTTTCGAATGCCGACGTCGGCCTCGCGGGCAGCGCGTACATTGCCGGCGCGGTGCTCGGCGCGCTCGGTTTCGGCTGGCTGACCGACCGGCTCGGCCGCCGCAGGCTGTTCTTCATCACGCTGACGCTCTATCTGGCCGCGACCGCGGCGACCGCGGTGTCGTGGAATCTGATGAGCTTCATGCTGTTCCGCTTCCTGACCGGCGCAGGTATCGGCGGCGAATACACGGCGATCAACTCGACGATCCAGGAATTCACGCCGGCACGCGTGCGCGGCTGGACCGACCTCGGCATCAACGGCACGTTCTGGGTTGGCGCGGGGCTCGGCGCCGCGGGCTCGCTGGTGCTGCTCGATCCGTATCTACTGCCTTCCGACTGGGGCTGGCGCGCGTGTTTTTGCATCGGCGCGGTACTCGCGCTCGGGATTCTGCCGATGCGCATCTGGATACCCGAAAGCCCGCGCTGGCTGCTCACGCACGGTGACGAGCGCGACGCACGGGCGATCGTCGAGGGCATCGAAACGCGTTTTCGCGACGACGGCCACACGCTCGCCGACGACGCCCTCACGCGGCTACGCCTGCGCGCGCGCGACCATACGCCGTTGCGCGAGGTGTTCCATACGCTGTTCAACGTGCACCGGCGCCGCTCGCTGGTCGGTCTCACGTTGATGACCGCGCAGGCATTCTTCTACAACGCAATCTTTTTCACCTACGCGCTCGTCCTCACCGACTTCTATCATGTGCCGGGCGGCGACATCGGCTGGTATCTGCTGCCTTTCGCGCTCGGCAATTTCCTGGGGCCCCTCGTGCTCGGGCGGCTATTCGATGTGATCGGCCGACGCAAGATGATCGCCGGAACGTACGCGATGTCGGCGATCCTGCTGACGCTGTCGGGTTATCTGTTCGAACAGCAACTGCTGACCGTCGTCACGCAGACGGTCGCGTGGATGGTGATTTTCTTCTTCGCGTCGGCGGCCGCGAGTTCCGCGTATCTGACCGTCAGCGAATCGTTCCCGCTCGAAATCCGCGCGCTCGCGATTGCGGTTTTCTATGCGTTCGGCACCGCGCTCGGCGGCATCGTCGGACCGGCGTTTTTCGGCCGGCTGATCGACACGCACCAGCGCAGCGAAGTGTTTTCGGGCTATCTGGTCGGCTCGGGGTTGATGCTCGCGGCGGCGCTCGTCGCGGCGATCTGGGGTGTCGACGCGGAGCGCAAGTCGCTCGAGCATGTGGCGGCGCCGCTGTCGAGCGTGGCGGATGAGGAGGACGGCGTGGTCGGTGCCGATGAAAAACGCGCGGACCGTGCCGCGCGGACCTGACCGCTTTGCGACGTCACGCGGCAAACGCCGCGAGTCCGTCGCTCAGAACGCCTTCTTCCAGCCGCCGCCGTACGCGATTTCCGCGAGCGCCACGCGCTGACGCGGCGCCTTCTCGCGTTCGCGCAGGACCGGGTCCAGTTTGTCGACGTCGCCGTAATGGCCAAGCGAGATCATCGCGATCGGCTCGACGTCTTTCGGCAATTCGAAAGTGGTGCGGAACGCGTTCACATCGAAGCCGCTCATCTGGTGCGCGGCGAGGCCGAGCGCGTGCGCCTGCAGCACCAGCGACATCGCCGCCGCACCCGCGTCATAGAGCGCGCAGCGATTGACGTCTCCCTTGCTGGTCAGGGTGTGCGCGGTCACCGCGATCAGCACCGGCGCGGGCGCATTCCAGCCCTGGTTGAACGGCACCAGCGTGGCGAAAGCCTTCTTGAACGCGACTTCATCGACGCTGCGATCGAATACGACGAAACGCCAGGGCTGCGCGTTATACGAAGACGGCGCCCAGCGCGCCGCTTCGAGCACCGCGCGCAATTGATCGCGGCTCACCGGCTCGCTCGAATACGCGCGCGGGCTCCAACGGCCTGCAATCAGTTCGTGAATGGCAACTTCGGTTGAGGCGGGTTTCTTGGCCATGCGCTTCTCTCGGTAGAAATTCATGATCGTCGGGCGGTTGCCCGAGGCCACATAGCATAACGGGCTTTCGGTGCGCGCTCCAACTTGCGGGGGGGCTATGCGCGCTGGCTGAAAAGCGCGCACGGCCCCGTAGTGGGGCCGTGCGTCGTTGCTTCGCTGACGTGAATCTACGCGGTTCGCGAAGGCGATTCAGATTGCCTGCGGCGTCGGCACCTTGGCTGGGCGGTTGATGCGCAGCACGATCACCGCGGCGATCAGGCACAAGCCGCCGGAAATCATCGACGCGATCGTGTAGGTGCCGAGGCTCGCGCGCAGCATGCCCGCGCCGAGCGCCGCGAACGCCGCGCCGAGCTGGTGGCCGGCGACCACCCAGCCGAACACGATCGGCGCCGATTCCTTGCCGTAGACATCGGTGGCAAGACGCACGGTCGGCGGCACAGTGGCGATCCAGTCGAGACCGTAGAACACCGCGAACAAGGGCAACCCGAAAAAATCGATGCCGAACGCGTGCGGCAGATACATCAGCGACAGGCCGCGCAGCCCGTAGTACCAGAACAGCAGCACGCGGCTATTGAAGCGATCCGACAGCCAGCCCGACAGCGTCGTGCCGAACAGGTCGAACACGCCCATCGCCGCGAGCAGCGACGCGCCCTGCACTTCGGTCATCCCGTAGTCGCCGCACATCGCGATCAGATGGGTGCCGACATAGCCATTGGTGCTCGCGCCGCAAATGAAGAAGCTGAAGAACAGCAGCCAGAAGTCGCGCGTCTTGCTCGCCGACGCGAGCGTGCCGAACGCGATCGCGAGCGGATTCTGCCTGGTGACGGTGGTGTTCATCGGCGCGTCGTGCGGTTCGCCGTACGGGCGCAGCTGCATATCGGCCGGATGTTCGGGCAGCAGAAACGCAACGAGCGGAATCACGATGCCCGCCGCGAGCGCGACGACCCACACGACCTGGCGCCAGCCGTAATGCTCGGCGATCGCCGCGAGCAGCGGCAGGAACACCAGTTGGCCGGTCGCCGAACTGGCGGTCAGGATACCCATCACGAGACCGCGGCGCGTCGTGAACCAGCGCGTGACGACGGTCGCCGACAGCGACAGCGCCGCCACCCCGGTCGATCCGCCGACCATCACGCCCCAGATCAGCACCATCTGCCACGGATGCGTCATCAGCGACGACAGCGCGACGCCCGCAGCCATCGTGCCGAGCGCGGTCAGTAGCGTCGGGCGCACACCGAAGCGCTGCATCGCGGCGGCCGCGAACGGCCCCATCAATCCGTACAGCGCGATGTTCACGGAGATCGCGAGCGAAATCGTCGCACGGCTCCAGCCGAATTGGTTCTCGAGCGGCACCATCATCACGCTCGGCGTCGCGCGCGTACCGGCCGCCGCGAGCAACACCAGGAACACCACGGCGACGGTCAACCAGCCATAGTGGAAACGTCCGCCTATCAGTCGCGCAGCCCAGTTCATCGGTTCTCCAATCGACGCGGCGCGGGTGGCGGCATCGTTCGTATTGTTACGGCTTCGGTAATTGATTTGTGACAGATCAGTCACAATGGTGTTGCGATGTTAGTTACTGGTCGGTAACATGTCAAGGCGTCAATTTCATTCGGGTGACTTGCCATGTCCGACAGCGAAACTCTCAAGCCCGCCGCTACTCGCTCGCGGCGTGCGCGCGGCGCACAGACCGCGGGGCCGCAGGCGCAACAGCATCTGCTGCGCGCGGCCAGCGAGTTGTTCTATCGCGAGGGCGTGCGCACGGTCGGCGTCGATGCGGTGGTCGAGCGCGCGGGTGTGAACAAAATGAGCCTGTACCGGCAGTTTTCGTCGAAGGACGAGCTGGTAATGGCGTATCTGGAACAGAAGGACGAGCAGTTCTTCGGCTACGTCGAGAAGAGTTTCGCCAAACATCCGGGCGAACCGGCGAAGCAGCTTCAGCAATACTTCGACGACCTCGCGGTGCGCGCCTCGGTCGACCATTACCGCGGCTGCCCGTTCGTGAACGTGTCGGTGGAGTTTTCGGATACCGCGCATCCGGCGCGGCAATTCGTGTTCCGCAACAAGCAGCGCTTGATGGCTCGGCTCGTCGAACTGTCGACGGCGGCTGGCGCCGACGATCCGCAAGCGCTCGCCGATGGACTCGGTCTGCTGATCGAGGGTGTGTACGCGGCGAGCCAGACTTACGGGCCGGGCTGCGGGCCGATCCTCGTCGCGCCGAAAGTCGCCGCGCAGTTGATTGCCGCCGCTTGCGCAAAGAACCAGGCTCGCTGAGTCAGTCCGTCAGCTGGGTCCTTTAAAATTGCGCGTTTCCCCGTCACATCCGTCCGCCATGCCGTTGCCAGCCGCATCCCACGATGCCGTTATCGCCGCGACCCGTCACTGGCTGACGGAAGCCGTGATCGGCTTGAACCTGTGCCCGTTCGCGAAGGCTGTGCATGTGAAGGGGCAGATTCGCTATGCGGTCAGCGAAGCGGACACGCTGGAAACGGTACTCACCGACCTGGAGGCCGAGCTGCAGACGCTCGTCGCCGCCGACCCCGCCGCCATCGACACGACGCTGCTGATCCTGCCGCGCGCGTTCGGCGACTTTCTCGACTTCAACGACTGCCTGTTCTTCGCCGACCGGCTGATCCAGCAGTTGCGGCTCGAAGGCGTGATTCAGATCGCGAGCTTTCATCCGCACTACCAGTTCGAAGGCAGCGAGCCCGACGACATCGAAAACTACACGAACCGGGCGCCCTATCCGATCCTGCATCTGCTGCGTGAAGACAGCATCGAGCGAGCCGTGCAGGCCTTTCCCGACGCGGAAGAGATTTACGAGCGCAATCAGGAAACGCTGCGGCGCATTGGCCTCTCCGGTTGGGATGCGTTGATGAAGCGCTAGGTAAGGCGCCAGCCTGCGCCTCAAGCCGGCACGAAAAACCGCTCCTTGAGCGCATCGAGCCCGAGCGTGTCCAGCACTTCGCCGAGTCGCTCAGCCGGCCGGCGCCGCGGCAGGTCCTTGTACTGCGCGATGATCAGCTCGTTTTTCATCGAGTGTTCCCAGCCGACCAGCTCGGTCACACTGACCTGATAGCCATGCGCTTCGAGTTGCAGGCAGCGCAGCACGTTCGTGATCTGACTGCCGAATTCGCGCGTGTGCAACGGATGCCGCCAGATTTCCGTCAGCGCGCTCTTCAGGGCCTTGCCCTTGTTCTGCCGCAGCACGCCGGCCACCTCGGCCTGGCAGCACGGCACGACGACGATGTACTTCGCGTGCTTTTCGAGCGCGAAACGGATCGCGTCGTCGGTCGCCGTATTGCACGCGTGCAGCGCAGTCACGATGTCGATTTCGGCGGGTAGCCGCGTCGACGTGATCGACTCCGCCACCGACAGATTCAGAAACGACATGCCCTTGAAACCGAGCCGCGCCGCCAGCTCTTCGGACTTCGTCACCAGCTCTTCGCGCGTTTCAATGCCATAAATGTGCGAAGCCCCACCAGCGGCGTCCTGAAACTCCTTGAAAAACAGGTCGTACAGGATAAAACCGAGGTATGACTTGCCCGCGCCGTGATCGACGAGCGTCAGCGAACCCTGCCGGTCCTTCAGGTCCTTGAGCAGCGGCTCGATGAACTGGAACAGGTGGTAGACCTGCTTCAGCTTGCGACGGCTGTCCTGATTCATCTTGCCGTCACGCGTGAGGATGTGGAGTTCTTTGAGCAGTTCGACGGACTGGTTGGGACGGATTTCGTGGGTTTTGCCGGACATCGTGTGGGTCGCCATCAATTGCAGCGCGAACGTGCGACAGATGACGGAAAAAGAGAAAAGTTACTGCCAGTTTACCCAAACTGCGGCATTCCCAGCGAGCACGGCGCGCGGACCACGCGACATAGGTACTCTGCTGGGAATATTTCCTGCTCGCCCAGGCGCTGCGCGGAAGTGGCTCGAGAATGGCTGAAACGGCTTGCGCGCTGGCTGAGCCTGCGGGTGCAAGCCGTGTCGCCGAAAACTGGAGGCTGTCCGGCCGAGCGACCGGACATGCGAACCGGATGCATGTGGGGAGAGCGGTCCCGCAACGGGCCGAACGTTACGTAACCAGCAGCGACCGGCTTTGCAACCTGTCGCGCGCTCGGATGATCACAGAAGAGGCGGCAATGGATACGGTACCCAACGGAAATGTCGAACAGAAGTTTCAGGAAATGCTGGCGAAGCTGACCACCGCGCCGGCATGGTCGGAGAAACAGCAACTCGAACTGGAGATGGCTCGCGACATCTCGACGGAAATGCTGCGGCTCGCGGAGGTCATGCGCGACGGCAACGTCGACCTCGAAACCTGCCTGACGATGCTCAAGTACGCCAAGGTACTCGACTTCGTGATGACGACGCTCGCATCGCGACGCGACATCAAGCCGCAGACGTTGCGGGTGATCTTCAAGCTCGCCGGCCTGAAGGTCGATGAGGCGTATCCGGGTTAGCGCGTCGGCGTGTCGGTTAGGATGGCTTGGTATCGCGTTTCGCGTGTCACCACAAGACTGCTTCAACACCACCGCGCGGGCGGCTAGATGCCGCTCGCGACGCGGGCTTCCACACTCCCGTTGCACGGGTACCTCAAGCGCGCGGCGCCTCGACGGGCGGCGTTCCCTCATGAAATAGCGTCTTAAGCTGCGCGCGCAGTTCCGGCGAATCCGCGTGCTTGTGAACGCTGACGGCATGCTGGACCGCGGCTTCGAGCAGTTCGCTGTCGCTGTCGGCGGACATCGCGACGGTGCAGTTCATTTCGCTCGGAAATTCGCGACAGTCGATATATTTGCGGGTCATGGCAATCTCCTTGAACCAGACGATCGATCTTCCATCGATTCGACGGGCGCCGCGCGTCGGCTGCCGGCGCGCGACAGTGAAGCGCGCCGCAGCCGTTGCGTCGCAAGTGACGTGAATGGGGATTGACGCGATGGAACGACGCGAACGACGTCCGATGGAAGATGTGTGAAAAGTATAGGTCGCGTGCGGCGCGAGCCAAGCGATGAACGAAGTTCAACACCAGTCGGCGGCGTTTGCCGCGCGCCGCGCGCGGTGTGACAATAACGCCCTTCGCGCCGCCCGTCCGTTCGGTCGCTGACGGTGCACCGCCCTTTTCCCCCGCAGATCCGCCGAACCGCATGCCCTCCTCGCTCGATTCCGCCCGCGTCGCCGTGATCGGCGGCGGCCCCGCCGGCCTGATGGCCGCCGAGACGCTCGCCCGGCGCGGCGTGCAAGTCCACGTGTATGACGCGATGCCGTCGGTCGGCCGCAAATTTCTGATGGCGGGCAAAGGCGGCATGAACATCACGCATTCGGAAGCGCTCGAGCCGTTTCTCGACCGCTACGGCGCGCGCCGCGAGCACATTGCGCCGCTGCTCGACGCGTTCGGTCCCGACGCGCTGCGCGCATGGTTGCACGAGTTGGGCGTCGAGACGTTCGTCGGCAGTTCGGGGCGCGTATTTCCGTCCGACATGAAGGCCGCGCCGATGCTGCGCGCGTGGCTGCATCGGCTGCGCGAAGCGGGCGTGCAGTTCCATATGCGTCACAAGTGGACCGGCTGGGCGTCACTGTCCGAAGGCAACGCCGCGCACGCGCTGCGCTTCGCCACGCCCGACGGTGAGCGGACGGTCGGCTACGACGCGGTCGTGTTCGCGCTCGGCGGCGCCAGTTGGCCGCGGCTCGGCTCCGACGCCGCGTGGGTGCCGCTGATGACGTCGCGCGACGTGCCGGTGACGCCACTACGCCCCGCGAACTGCGGCTTCGACGCGGACTGGGGCCCGTATGTGCGCGAGCGCTTCGCCGGCCAGCCGATCAAGACGATCGCGATTTCCCTCACCGACGTAGACGGAAAAGTCCACAATCGACAAGGTGAAATACTTCTGACCGAAACGGGCCTCGAAGGGAGCTTGATTTACGCGATGTCGGCGCTGATCCGCGAGCGGATTCTGGCCGACGGCGAGCTCACGATCGCGCTGGATCTCGCGCCAGGCTTGCCGCTCGAGCGAGTCGTCGAGGAAGTGACGCGGCCGCGCGGTTCGCGTTCGATCGCGAGTCATCTGCACGGGCGGATCGGCATCGGCGGGGTCAAACTGGCGCTATTGCACGAGATTCTGTCGAAAGAAGCATTCGCCGATGCAAGCGGCCTAGCGCACGCGATCAAGGCGCTGCCGGTGCGACTGCTGCGCGCGCGGCCGATCGACGAAGCGATCAGCACGGCGGGCGGCATCCCGTTCGAAGCGCTGAACGCGCATCTGATGATCGACCGGATGCCCGGCGCATTCTGCGCGGGCGAAATGCTTGATTGGGAAGCGCCGACCGGCGGTTATCTGCTGACAGCCTGTTTTGCCAGCGGGCTGGTGGCTGGCCGGGGCGCATGCGCGTATCTGGAAGCGCGCGCACCGGCGTGACGCGCGCACTCGCCGTCACCGCACCTTGAGCCGCCACAACGACGTGATCTCGGCCGCTCGCGCAACATGCAGCGGATCGTTCTGATCGCTGGCCTTCGGATGGCGTGGACGAATGTCCTCGCGGCCCACCACAGTGAGCCCCGCGTGCCCGATCGCCGCCAGCAACCATTCGCGCGTGCGCAGCCCGAGGTGCTCGGCGAAATCCGAAATGATCAGCCAGCCCTCGCCGTCCGGCGTCAGATGATCAGCCAGGCCGTTCAGGAAGCCGAGCAGCATGCGGCTGTCCGGATCGTAAACCGCGTACTCGAGCGGCGACGCGGGCCGCGCCGGCACCCACGGCGGATTGCAGACGACGAGCGGCGCCCGACCGTCCGGAAACAGATCGGCCTGCACGATCTCGACCTGCCCGGCGTAGCCAAGACGCGCGAGATTTTCACGCGCACACGCGAGCGCGCGCGCGTCCTGATCCGTCGCGACGATCTTGCGCACGCCGCGCTTGGCCAGCAGCGCGGCCAGCACGCCGGTGCCCGTGCCGATATCGAACGCGAGTTCCAGCGACGGTAGCGCCGTGCGGGCAACCAGATCGACGTACTCGCCGCGCACCGGTGAGAACACGCCGTAATGCGGATGAATGCGCTCGCCGAGCGCAGCAATCTCGACACCCTTCTTGCGCCATTCGTGCGCGCCGATCAAGCCGAGCAACTCGCGCAACGACACCACCGACGCATCGCCGGTCGCCGGTCCATACGCTTCGATGCAAGCCTGCCGCACGTCGGGCGCGCGGCGCAATGGAATGCCGTAGTCGGCATCGAGCGGGATCAGGATCATGCCGAGTGTGCGGGCGCGCTGCGACTGCGCCTGCCGATGCAGGTTGAACGCGTCGAGCGATGTCGCTCCGTGCTTGCGCGGCTTGCGTTCGAGCCGGCGCGTGACCGCCTGCAGCAATTGACGCGCGTTCTGGAAGTCGCCGTGCCACAACAGCGCAGTGCCTTCGCAGGCGAGGCGGTAGGCCGAATCGGCGGTGGTGCGGTCGTCGGCGACGACGACGCGCTTCGGCGGCGGCACGACCGCTTCGGAACGCCAGCGTGCGGTGCGCGGGCCGTCGGCTTCGGGCCAGGTGAGAGTTGCGGGGCTGGTCATGGTGCAATGGAGTCGATGTGACGTCACCGGCGACGTGGACCGTGGCAGCGGACTGGAATGTCCGGCGGCTGGCCCCCATCCGGGCGACGCCCGAATAGTACCGTACCGCCGCCGCCGTGCGGATTCAGGGCGCGGCATGGATTGCGACGATGATCAGGTGAGTTTGGACACGACGAGCGTGGACTGCGGAGTCCACAATCGACAAGGTGAAAGAGATATCGTGATTTTTGAGCCATCAGGCGGCGCACCTTAGGCCGTAGTGGATTTTGCCGCGCCGTTGGTAGATAAAAAAGTCTACTATCGACAAGGTGAAAGAGATATCGTGATTTTTGAGCTATCCGGTGCCTCACCCAAGACTGTAGACGAACCGCGACTCGCCAACTCAAGACTGTAGTGTCCAGAATCGACAAGGTGAAAGAGATAGCGTGATTTTTGATCCATTGATCCGCGCACCATAGGCCGCGGTGCATTTCGGCGCGCCAACTCCAGACTAAAAAGTCTATTGTCGACAAGGTGAAAGAGATATCGTGATATTTGGCCCGTTGTGCGGCTCACCTCGCGCCACCTTCAGTCTCTATCCGGGGCCGTTGATCGACGCGTTGTTGATGAAGCCGCCGCGGCTCATGTTGGACGGGAAATCGCATCGCGATGTTGTGCGGGTTGCTCGTCCAAGTGGGCCAAAAACTGGTGCCGCGCCGGTGCGGGCACGGCACAGTCGCAATCTCAGCCTAGTCTGGCAGCTGGGAACCAGCTCCCTCCTGATCCTTGCGCCGCTTGCGATGCGCCGCTACTTTCGCGCGATTTCCGCAGACCGCCATGCTGCACCAGCGCCGCGCATGTCCGCGCGTATGGTCCGCGAACAGCAGCGTGCAACGCGGACCTTCGCACGCCTTGACCTGTGTGAAATCCTCGTCGCAAACAAGCCTTGCCAACGCTTCCGCAATCGGCATTAGCAACGATTCGGGTGACTTCCACCTCCGTAGCTCGCGGAATTCGAACGCAGATTCAGCGCCGGGAACGACTGCGCCGTATCGTTCGTCCCGCTCGAGCAATCGATTTAGCGGCTCGAGCTCGCGTAGGTCCGCGGCCGTGAGTGGCCGCCCTTTCCTCGCCGTGACGAAGCGCCTGAACCACTCGCGCAGTTCGCGCGCCTCGCCCGCCACCGCGTCGAACTCAGCCGACGCAAACCGCCCGCGCATCTCAGCGAGTGCCTCGGCCGACACCATGCCGGCCTGTTGCAGCCAATCCTGCAGGCCCGCTCCGTCGACGATCCAGTCGATTTGCTCATCCACCGGCGTGGCCACCGAATTCAGAAAATCGAGGCCCGGTGCTTCGGCCACGAACAGCGCGGGAATCTGACGGTAGTCCATTTTTCAAGGTGACGGAGCTGATGATGATTACTGCATGGTAACCATCAAAATCGTCATTGACAAGTTACATCACTCATTAGTAACCTGTAAAAATACATTAAGACAGTTACGAACGACCACGTTCTGATTCCTGCCGCTCAGCCCAACGTTTCTTCGCTCAAAGGAGCAACAGCATGTCTCTTCGGAATGTGAACGTAGTGCTCGTGCATGGCGTATGGGCGGATGGGTCGAGCTGGAGCCGGGTCATCGAGCGGCTCGCCGCCCGGCATTTCGATGCCGTCGCGGCGCCCTTGCCGCTGACTTCGCTCGGCGACGGCACGGCTGCGCTCGAGCGCTCGCTCGCGCGAATCGAGGGACCCGTCGTGCTGGTCGGGCATGCGTACGCGGGCGCGGTAATCGGCTCCATGCGTGCGGCGAACGTGAAAGCGCTGGTGTACGTCGCGGCGTTGGCGCCCGACGAAGGCGAAACGGTGGCCGACGTGTTCCACCGCGGTGACGCGCATCAGCTCGCGCCGATGCTCGTGCCCGATCGCGACGGCTTGATCTGGCTCCCGCGTGATGCGTTCGAGAATGCCTTCGCGCATCACTCGACTGCGAGCGAAGCGAGCCTGCTCGCTGCGATCCAGCGTCCGATCGGGGCGGCGTGCATCGGCGAACCCGTGG
Organism: Paraburkholderia atlantica; assembly: GCF_009362785.1. Classification (GTDB taxonomy): domain Bacteria; phylum Pseudomonadota; class Gammaproteobacteria; order Burkholderiales; family Burkholderiaceae; genus Paraburkholderia; species Paraburkholderia atlantica. The sequence goes on along the minus strand of NZ_WHNQ01000022.1, from coordinate 87,531 downwards.
GACGACCGTCGTTGAAAGACCTGCCGAGCTGGTTCCTCGTCGCCGGGCAGGATCGGATGATCGCGCCCGAGACCCAGCGTTCGACCGCCCAGCACATCGGCGCGCGCATCCACGCGTTCGACGTCGATCACACGCCGAGCGTGACGGCGCCCGACACCGTTGTCGAAGTCATCGTCGAGGCGGCACAGGCGGCATCCACCGACTGAACCGCATCACCGCGTGAGGTCGACGTGATGCCTCTGACCACCTCACGCGTCTGTATCCGCATCCACCATCCACGTTACTTTTCGCACGGAGAATGATCATGACCGCTATCACCTATCACCACGCCGACGTCGACGGTTTCAAGGTGTTCTATCGTCAAGCCGGACGCGAGGACGCCCCGAAACTCCTGCTGCTGCACGGTTTTCCGAGTTCGAGCCACATGTTTCGCGATCTGATCCCGCGGCTCGCAGACAGTTTTCACATCGTCGCGCCCGATCTGCCCGGCTTCGGACAGTCCGACATGCCCGCGCGCGAGGACTTTGCCTACACGTTCGCCCATATTGCGGACGTGATCGGACGATTCACCGAGGTGATCGGCTTTGGCCGCTTCGCCGTCTATGTTTTCGACTACGGTGCGCCGACCGGCTTCCGGCTAGCGCTCGAGCATCCCGAGCGGGTCACCGCGATCGTCACGCAGAACGGCAACGCCTACGAAGAAGGACTCAGCGACGGCTGGAATCCGATTCGCGCGTACTGGCAGGACGCGTCGCCGGCCAATCGCGAAGCGTTGCGTGCGCTGCTCGCATACGAGGCGACCGTATGGCAATACACGCATGGTGTGCCGGACACGGCATCGGTCTCGCCGGACGGCTACTCGCTCGACGACTTCTACCTGCGTCGCCCCGGCGCTGACGAGGTCCAGCTCGATCTGTTCCGCGACTATCGCCATAACGTCGCGCTGTACCCGGCGTTTCAGGAATATTTCCGCACCTACCGACCGCCGCTGCTGGCGGTATGGGGCAAGAACGATCCGTTCTTTCTCCCGGCGGGTGCCGAGGCATTCAGGCGCGATCTGCCTGAGGCGCACGTGCGTTTTCTGGATACCGGCCACTTCGCTCTTGAAACGCATGCGGCCGAGATCGCGACGGCGATCCGCGAGTTTCTTGGGCGATGAAAACAACTGTCGCTCACTAGATCACCCCACCCTTTAGGGGCAGCGCAATATCGAGCAGAGTTGCTATCGTCACCGGCGCGAATGCCGAAAAAAGAAAAACCCCGCCGAAGCGCGTGCTTCGACGGGGTTTCAAGCATTTCCAGTTACTGCTGATAAAGCAATCTGGTGCCGGCTGCAGGACTCGAACCCGCCACCTCATGATTACAAGTCAAGCGCTCTACCTGATGAGCTAAGCCGGCATGAGGCCGTGATTCTACTTCATTTCACGATCTTAAGGCGAGCCCTTCCGCCACCTTTCGAGCCATCGTCGTCGGGTTGCGGTTTGTCGTGAGCGTCGCTGGCCGTGGCCGGGTCGGCCGGCGCGGTTTCGACGGCGCGCGGCGGCGCCGGCGTGTCGGCTTCGTCCGCGGCATCGGCGCCGGAATCCTGAGCCTCGCCGCCCGCCGATTCGACCGGGAACGCCATGCCCTGGCCGTTCTCGCGCGCGTAGATCGCAAGGATATTGGCGACCGGTACTTCGATCTTGTGCGACTTGCCGGAGAAGCGCGCGTTGAACTCGATCCACTCGTTACCCATCTGCAGCTGGCTGGTCGCCTCGAAGCTGATGTTCAACACGATCTCGTTGTCTCGCACGAACTGACGCGGCACGCGCGTCTGATTGTCGACGCGGACCGCAATGTGCGGTGTGTAGCCGTTATCCGTGCACCACTCGTAGAGCGCGCGCAGCAGATATGGCTTCGTGGAAATCTCTTGCATCAACAGTCCTCTTGCGGGTGCAGGTGCGCATCGAAGCGATGCGCGCCTGCACGCCAAAGCCAAACTCAACGACGCATCACCTTTTCCGACGGCGTCAGTGCTTCGATATAAGCCGGGCGGCTGAAAATGCGCTCGGCGTACTTCATCAGCGGCGCGGCGTTCTTCGACAGCTCGATACCGTAGTGGTCGAGGCGCCACAGCAGCGGTGCGATCGCGACGTCGAGCATCGAGAACTCCTCGCCGAGCATGTATTTGTTCTTCAGGAAGATCGGCGCGAGCTGCGTCAGGCGATCGCGGATCGCGAGGCGCGCCTTCTCGTGATTCTTCTCCGCTGCCTTGCCCTTCTCGTTTTCGAGCGTGCCGACGTGGACGAACAGCTCTTTCTCGAAGTTGAGCAGGAACAGGCGGGCACGCGCGCGCTGCACCGGATCGGCCGGCATCAGCTGCGGGTGCGGGAAGCGCTCGTCGATGTACTCGTTGATGATGTTCGATTCGTACAGAATCAGGTCCCGTTCGACGAGAATCGGCACCTGACCATACGGATTCATCACGGCGATGTCTTCCGGCTTGTTGAACAGGTCGACGTCGCGGATCTCGAAGTCCATGCCCTTTTCGAACAACACCAGCCGGCAACGCTGGGAGAACGGGCAAGTAGTGCCGGAATACAGAACCATCATGTTTACGTTTCCTCAAAAAGCTGAAGGGCCAGCGCACGGAAAAACCGTTCAGCAGGTCTTTCCTGGCGCCGGCCCCACGCCGTGTAGCGGCGTGATTATTTGATATGTTTCCAGTACGCGGCGTTCAGTCGCCAGGCGAAAAAGCTCAGGATACCGAGGAACAACAGCACCCACACGCCAAGTTGCTTGCGGGTTTGCTGCGTCGGTTCGGACATCCATGACAGGTACGACACGAGGTCGGCCACAGCAGAATCATAATCTACCGGCGACATCGTCCCCGGAGTGAGTTGCTGGAAGCCGAGGAATTTGTGTACCTTTTCGCCGGTTTTCTCGTCGGTTTCGTCACCGAATTTCGCCGCCCGCTGCCCCTGAAGCTGCCACAGCACGTGAGGCATGCTCACGTTTTCGTACACCAGATTGTTCCAGCCGGTCGGCCGCGTATCGTCGCGGTAAAAACTACGCAGATACGTGTACAGCCAGTCCGTGCCGCGCGCCCGCGCCTCCACCGACAAATCCGGCGGCGTCGCGCCGAACCACGCTTTCGCGTCGTCCGGACGCATCGCCACGGTCATCGTGTTGCCGATCTTGTCGGTGGTGAACAGCAGATTCGCCTGGATTTCGTTCGGCGTGATGCCGAGGTCGTTCAGGCGGTTGTAGCGCATCAGGTTCGCGCTGTGGCAATTCAGGCAGTAGTTTACAAACAATTGCGCGCCGCGCTGCAAAGAAGCGAAATTGTTCGTGTTGTCCGGCGCGCGATGGAGCGGGAAATCCTCGTCCGCGTGGACCGGAGCGGCCAGCAACGCAAGCACGGTCGCGCCGACCAGCGCGCACATCGAAAGCAGTTTTTTCATCTTCGTGTTCTCCTGGCTCGCGATTAGTGAGGCTTGAACCGCACCCGTTCCGGCGGCTGCTTGAACTTGCCAAGCCGCGTCCAGAAGGGCATGCCGAGGAAAAACGCGAAGTAGATCAGTGCGCAGATCTGGGCAATCAGCGTCGCGGCCGGCGATGGCGGCCGTGTGCCGAGGAAGCCGAGCGTCAGGAACGCGATCACGAAGATCCCGAAGAAAACCTTGTGAAAGAACGGCCGATAGCGAATCGACCTGACCGGCGAGCGGTCCAGCCACGGCAGGAAGAACAGCGAAATCACCGCGCTGCCCATTACCACGACGCCCCAGAACTTCGATTCGGTGAACACCATCGCGACGATCACCAGCACCGCGAGCACCGGCAATCCGAGCTTCCACTTGCCGCGCGCGCGCACGAGCGCGAGCAGCCCGAGCAGTGCGATGACGATCATCAGCACGATCTTGAATGGATCGGTGGTGGCGCGCAGCATCGCATAAAAAGCGGTGAAGTACCAGACTGGCGCAATTTCCGGCGGAGTCTGCAGCGGATTCGCGGGAATGAAGTTGTTCGCTTCTAGGAAGTAGCCGCCCATTTCCGGCGCGAAGAAGATGATCGCCGCGAAAATCAGCAGGAAGATGGCCACGCCCATGAAGTCGTGCACCGAGTAGTACGGGTGGAACGGAATGCCGTCGAGCGGCACGCCATCCGGCCCTTTCTTCGCCTTGATTTCGATGCCGTCCGGGTTGTTCGAGCCGACTTCGTGCAGCGCGACGAGGTGCGCGATCACGAGGCCGACCAGCACCAGCGGAATCGCAATCACGTGGAACGCGAAGAAGCGGTTCAGCGTGACGTCGGACACGACGTAGTCGCCGCGAATCCACAGCGACAGATCCGGACCGATGAACGGAATCGCGGAGAACAGATTCACGATCACCTGCGCGCCCCAGAACGACATCTGGCCCCACGGCAGCAGGTAGCCGAAGAACGCCTCGGCCATCAGGCACAGGAAGATCAGGCAGCCGAAAATCCACACGAGCTCGCGCGGCTTGCGGTACGAGCCGTACATCAGCCCGCGGAACATATGCAGGTACACGACGACGAAGAACATCGACGCGCCGGTGGAGTGCATGTAGCGGATCAGCCAGCCCCACGGCACCTCGCGCATGATGTACTCGACCGACGAAAACGCGAGCGTCGCGTCGGGCTTGTAGTTCATCGTCAGGAAAATGCCGGTGACGATCTGGTTGACCAGCACCAGTAATGCAAGCGAACCGAAGAAGTACCAGAAGTTGAAGTTCTTCGGCGCGTAGTACTCGGAAACGTGCTTCTTCCACGTGGCAGTCATCGGGAAGCGTTGGTCGATCCAACCAGCCAGCCCGGTCGTCTCTACTTCGTGTTCGCTCGCCATTACGCTTCTCCTTTTTCGTCCTTCCCGATCACAAGGGCCGTCGCCGACGTGAACATGAAGCGTGGGATGTCGAGGTTCTGCGGGGCGGGTTTGTTCTTGAAGACGCGGCCGGCCATGTCGTAGGTCGAGCCGTGGCACGGGCACAGGAAGCCGCCGGGCCAGTCGTCCGGGAGATTGGGCTGCGGGCCCTCCTGGAAGCGCGGAGTCGGCGTGCAGCCCAGATGCGTGCAAACGGCGACAGCAACCAGCAGATGCTTGTTCTCGGCGCGTGAGCGGAATTCGTTGTTGCAGTAGTCCGGCAGCGGCATCGAGAAGGGATTCTGCGTGTGGGGGTCCGCTACCTGGCTATCGGCTTTTTGAACATCGGCGAGCATGCGGTCGGTGCGGTTGATGATCCACACCGGCTTGCCACGCCAGGCGACCGTCATCATGTCGCCGGGCTTCAGACCACTGATATCGACTTCGACCGGGGCACCTGCAGCCTTGGCCTTTTCGGATGGTGCAAACGAACTAACAAAGGGTACGACAACGGCAACACCTCCTATGCCGCCTGCTACGGTCGTCGCTACCAGCCAGTTACGGCGGCTGCCATCGACGCGTTCCTCTTCTTTGTCTCGCATCACACGCCCCACTTCTGAGTTGGATTTTTCCTTCACGTCGCTTCTACCGCCGCTAGTTTGCTCGAATGGAGTCGCCATTTACAAGGGCCGATTGCCAAAAACCGTGCGAAGCCCTTGATAACTCAGGGTTTGTCCGTACCGATCGCAAACTTTTTTGTACCTCCTTTTAAGTGCCTTCTACGGTATTCGCGCCTTTTTCTTCGTTAATGCAATGTGCAATTCAAACGGGATTGGGAATATCGATAAACAGGTGTTCGATATCGAACGATTCGGACAGATGCTTGCCCACCGCCTGCACACCGAAGCGTTCGGTCGCGTGGTGGCCGGCCGCGAGAAACGCGACGCCGCTTTCCGCAGCCGTATGCATCACCGACTCCGATACTTCGCCGGTCACGTAGACGTCGACGCCCGCGTTGATCGCCGCGTCGAACATCCCTTGCGCGGCGCCGGTGCACCAGCCGATGCGACGCAGCTGCATATCGGGATCGCCGAACACGAGCGGCGTGCGGCCCAGCGTCTGCTCGATTTCCGCGGTCAGGTGCGACAGCGTGATCGGCATCGGCAACGTGGCGAGCCAGCCGAGGTCGTTGTCGCCGAAACGCGCGTCGCTGATCCAGCCCATCTTCGCGCCGATCTGCGCGTTGTTGCCGAATTCGGGGTGATCGTCGAGCGGCAGGTGGTAGGCGAACAGGTTCAGGTCGTTGGCGAGCAGCAGCTTCAGTCGAGCATGCTTGCGGCCGGTGATCTGCGGCGCCTCGTTGCGCCAGAAGTAGCCGTGATGGACCAGCACGGCGTCCGCGCCCCAGTCGAGCGCGGCCTCCAGGAAGGCCACCGACGCGGTCACGCCGGTCGCGAGTTTGTTGATCCGGCGGCGCCCTTCGACCTGCAGTCCGTTCGGGCAATAGTCCTTGAAGCGCGCGGTTTCAAGGAGATTGTTCAAGTACAATTCAAGTTCAATCCGATCCATATAGAGACCTCTTGTCTTCAGATGCTTAGACGCTTTTGGCTGTTATTTGCCCAAGCGGTGACGGTGCTGTTGGCGCTGATGTTCATCATTGCGACCCTCAAACCGCAGTGGCTGCAGCGTCAAGGACAATTCGGCAGACAACTGGCCGAACCGATCGTGGCGCTGCGGGAAGTGGCGCCGGGCATCAGCAAAGGGCATGCCGAAACGTCCTATGCCGAAGCGGCGCAAAAAGCCATGCCCGCGGTCGTCAACGTGTTCTCCAGCAAGGACGGCTCGCTGCCGCCCGACCCGCGTGCCAAAGATCCGCTGTTCCGCTACTTCTTCGGCGACAGGAACAATCGCAAGCAGCAGGAGCAGCCTGCCTCGAATCTCGGCTCAGGCGTGATAGTGAGTTCGGAAGGTTACATTCTAACGAACCAGCACGTCGTAGACGGCGCCGATCAGATCGAAGTCGCGCTCGCCGACGGCCGCACCGCCAGCGCGAAGGTCATCGGCATCGACCCGGAAACCGATCTGGCCGTGCTCAAGGTCAACATGAGCAATCTGCCCACCATCACGCTCGGCCGGATGGACCAGACCCGCGTCGGCGACGTCGTGCTTGCGATCGGCAATCCGTTCGGCGTCGGTCAGACGGTGACGATGGGCATCGTCAGCGCGCTCGGCCGCAACCACCTCGGCATCAACACGTTCGAAAACTTCATCCAGACCGACGCCCCGATCAACCCCGGCAACTCGGGCGGTGCGCTCGTCGACGTGAACGGCAATCTGCTCGGCATCAACACCGCCATTTACTCGCGCTCGGGCGGCTCGCTCGGCATCGGCTTCGCGATTCCTGTATCGACCGCGCGCAGCGTGCTCGAGAGCATCATCACGACCGGGACGGTTACGCGCGGCTGGATCGGCGTCGAACCGCAGGACGTGACGCCGGAAATCGCGGAGTCGTTCGGGCTCGATCAGAAGTCGGGCGCGATCGTCGCGGGCGTGCTGAAGAGCGGTCCGGCCGACCGCGCGGGCATCAGGCCCGGCGACATCCTGACGAGCGTGAACGGCCAGGTGATCACCGATACCACGCGCCTGTTGAACGTGATCGCGCAGATCAAGCCGGGCACGCCGGCGAAAGTGCATCTGGTGCGCAAAGGCCATCAGATCGACCTCGACGTGATGATCGGCAAACGCCCACCGCCGCCGAAACAGCCGGAAGAGGAGAACGGCGGCGATCAGCCGGATGACGAAGGCGGTTGAGGTCAAGGCCGCGACTTAATGCAACGAAAAAGGGCAGTCCGATGGACTGCCCTTTTCATTTGACGCCCGGCACCGACTCGCGGCACCTCAACTAGATGGCGGCGGACTCGCATCCTCGACGACCACCGGCTGCTTGCCGACGATCAACCGCGCCGCGACGAGGCCTGCTTCGTACAGCAGAATCAGCGGAACCGCGAGGATCAGTTGCGAAAACACGTCCGGCGGAGTCACGATGGCCGACACCACGAATGCGCCGACGATCACATACGGCCGGATCTCTTTCAGCTTCTTCAGCGTCACCACGTTCATTCGCACCAGCAGCACGACGACGATCGGCACCTCGAACGTGACACCGAACGCGATGAACATCGTCAGCACGAAGCTCAGGTAATTGTCGATATCGGTTGTCATTTCCGCGCCGAGCGGCGCGTTGTAGTGCGCCATCACGCGGAAGATGGTCGGAAACACGACGAAGTACGCGAACGCCATGCCGCACAGGAACAGCGTGTAGCTGCTCGCCACCAGCGGCGCGACCAGCTTCTTCTCGTGCTGATAGAGCCCCGGCGCGACGAACGCCCAGATCTGGTACAGCACGATCGGCAGCGCGATCACGAAGGCGACCAGCATCGTCACCTTCATCGGCACGAAGAACGAGCCGGTGACGTCGGTGACGATCATCTTGCCGTCCTTCGGCAGATTCATCATCAGCGGACGTGCGAGCAGTTTGAAGATGTCCGGCGCCCAGTACACGAGCCCGATAAACACGACGATGACGGCGAGTCCCGCACGGATGATGCGGTCACGCAGTTCGACGAGGTGGGAAATGAAGGTCTCTTCAGCGCCTTCGTTCTGGGATTGCTGGGGGTCGCTCACACCGGCCCTCGGTTAGAGATTGTCGATCTGAACATCAGAAAAACCGCGTCGGACGACGCAGGTTGGCAGGTGTGTGCCGCGCAACGCGCGCGGCGCCCGACTGCACGCGCGTGCGGCGCATGCTCGCTCGCTTGTACCAGGTGGGGGTGGCGCTCTGCTGGACGCGCCAGTTCTTGCGTTTGGGCGCGGCGGAAGGCGTACTGACGGGCCACGAGGTGGCACCGGTGGTGCCGCTAACGCCGCTGCCGGCGTCTTCCAGCGCGCCGCCGGCGATGCTCGGCGACACCGACGTACCGCTCTTCCATGCCTCGTTCAGTTCATTCTCGTGCTTGCGCAGATTATCCTGAACTGCCGTTTCGACATTGCTCGCGGCCTTCTCGAACTCGGTCTTCATGCGCCGCAATTCGTCGAGTTCGATTTCGCGCGTGACTTCGGCCTTCACGTCGTTGACGTACCGCTGTGCGCGGCCGAACAGCGCGCCGGCCGTGCGGGCGACACGCGGCAGGCGCTCAGGCCCGAGGACGACCAGCGCGACGACGCCGATCAGCGCCATCTTGGTTAGACCGAGGTCCAGCATGAAATGGAATGTCCGTCAGAAACGCGGGAACGGCGGGAACGCCGCGGCTTAGCGGTAATCGCCCGATTGCTGCGTCTTTTCTTTCGCTTCGACGTCCACCGCACCGTTGCGCGGCAGTTCGCGCTGCTGTTGCGCGTCGGCCGACGGCGATTCGGCTTCTTTCATGCCTTCCTTGAAGCCCTTCACAGCGCCGCCCAGATCGCTGCCGATGTTGCGCAGTTTCTTCGTGCCGAACACGAGCGCGACGATCAACAGAACGATCAACCAATGCCAAATACTCAACGAACCCATGACTACTCTCCTTAACCCCGACGCCGCATCTCGATGCGGCAAATTTGCCTAATCTGAAGCGCGTGCGCTTCGTCTCCCGCTATCTCTACGTTACCGCAGGTCGCACCACCGCGCTCGCAAAGTGCGCCGTCGTCTGAATCGCCGTCATTGTGGCCAGGCGATCGCGTCGACGGTATTACACAGTGGTAAAAATAACGGCGCCCCCGTTCAGCCCATGCGGTGCCAGGGGCGTGGTCCCGCGAGGATGTGCGCGTGCAGGTGATACACCTCCTGACCACCTCCCGGACCGGTATTGATTACCGTGCGAAAGCCCGTTTCGCCGCCGCTATACGCGACCCCCAATTGCTCGGCCAGTCGCGCGGCCAGGACAAGCATTCTACCAAGTAGAGGCGCGTCGCTTTCCGTACAGTTCGACAGCGTCGCAATGTGCTTGCGAGGGATCACCAGCACATGCGTTTCGGCCGCCGGACGGATGTCGCGGAAGGCGACGAACTCGTCGTCTTCGTGAACCCTGGTCGAGGGGATTTCGCCAGCGGCGATCTTGCAGAAAAGACAGTTCGGATCGTGACTCATCGTATTCCTGACGCGGTATGACTGAGGCGAGCGAAGCAGCACGCGACGAGGTTCGACCCGAAGCCGGTCCGCGCGCGCAGACCGGCTAGCGTTCAGACCCAGCCGGCCGGATTCGCGAATGGCTTGTTATCGTACAGATACAGCCAGCCTTTGATAATACGGTACAACATCCATATGCTGACCGCCCACAGCACCGGGATGCCGATCACGACGACCAACAGCAACGCGCCGATCGCATAACCGACGAGACCCATCCAGAATGTGCGAATCTGCCATTCGAAGTGCGCTTCGTATGGCGTGCCCGCCACGTCGGCCCGTTTCACGTAGTTGATGATGATCGCGACCAGAATGGTGAGCCCGCCGGTCAGCCAATGGACCGCATACAGCGCGTACAGCACGTGTGTGAGCGTGCGCAGGCTGCGCTCCCGCTCAGGCTCCATCGCGTGGCGGTAGACCGGCGGCGGATAGCTTCCTTGCGGCTGTTCCATGCTTGCGTCCTCACGAAGGTGCGGTTACCGCTATATAGGTGCCAGCGCGTGCGAGTTCAAGCGGAAACGCCAGATTTCCGCTCCGGCTGCTCAGTCGCCGTTTTCCTCACGCGCGCGGCTCTTGCGCAGCGCCTTTTCCTCGATGCCCGACAGGCCTTCGCGACGCTCGAGTTCGGCGATCACGTCGGCGGGGCTCAGATTGAAATGCGACAGCATCACGAGGCAGTGGAACCACAGGTCCGCGACCTCGCCGACCAGCGCCTTCGGTGCGCCGCCGTGGCGCGTGTCCTTTGCGGCCAGCACGACTTCGGTGGCTTCTTCGCCGATCTTCTTCAGAATTGCGTCGTCGCCCTTGTGGAACAGGCGAGAAACGTACGAGGTGTCTGGATCGCCGCCCTTGCGACCATCGATCACCGCCGCGAGGCGCTGCAGCGTGTCGAACGTGGAAGCCTCGGAGGGCGACAGGTTTTGCGTGGATTGCGTCATTTGTAGATGTGTTCGGGGTCTTTCAGCACGGGATCGACGGCCTGCCAGTCGCCGTCGTCCACCGAGCCTTCGAATTTCTGGAAAAAGCACGAGTGGCGGCCGGTGTGGCATGCGATGCCCGACACCTGCTCGACTTTCAGCAGCACGACGTCTTCGTCGCAATCGAGCCGCACTTCGTGCACATGCTGCACGTGGCCCGACTCTTCGCCCTTGAACCACAGGCGCTGGCGCGAACGCGAGAAATACACCGCGCGGCCGGTCTCGACGGTCTTCACCAAGGCCTCGCGGTTCATCCACGCGAACATCAGCACGTCGTTCGTCGACGCTTCCTGCGCGATCACCGGCACGAGGCCGTTCGCGTCCCACTTGACCTTGTCGAGCCAGTTCACTGCCGAAGGATTCGTCACGTCACAACCTCACCGAAATGCCCTGGTCGGCCATGAAGCGCTTGGCCTCGCCGACCGTATGTTCGCCATAGTGGAAGATGCTCGCGGCGAGCACCGCATCGGCGTGACCGCTTTTGATGCCGTCGGCGAGATGCTGCAGATTGCCGACGCCGCCCGAGGCGATCACCGGTACCGGCACCGCGTCCGACACCGCGCGCGTCAGCGCAAGATCGAAGCCGCTCTTGGTGCCGTCGCGATCCATGCTGGTCAGCAGGATCTCTCCCGCGCCGAGCTGGGCCATCTTGCGCGCCCATTCGACCGCGTCGAGACCGGTGGCCTTGCGCCCGCCGTGCGTGAAGACTTCCCAGCGCGGCGTTTCGCCGTCGGCCGACACGCGCTTCGCGTCGATCGCGACGACGATGCACTGCGAGCCGTATTTGTCGGTCGCGTCCTTCACGAGCTGCGGATTCGCGACCGCCGACGAGTTCATGCTGATCTTGTCGGCGCCCGCGTTCAGCAGGCGCCGCACGTCTTCGACCGCGCGCACGCCGCCGCCGACCGTCAGCGGAATGAACACCTGCGAGGCGACCGCCTCGATGATCGGCAGGATCAGGTCGCGCTGATCCGAAGTCGCGGTGATGTCGAGGAACGTCAGTTCGTCGGCGCCCTGATCGTCGTAGCGGCGCGCGATTTCGACCGGGTCGCCGGCGTCGCGCAGTTCGACGAAGTTGACGCCCTTGACCACGCGGCCCGCGGTGACGTCGAGACAGGGGATGATGCGTTTAGCTAGAGCCATGATCGTGCAATTCTGCCAATACCGCTGATGAGGCCGCTCGCTTGCGGGGCAAGCGGCACGGTGCCGGCGCGACGGGTTGGGTCGCGCCGCGAGTGGAGTGCTGGCCGCGGGCCGACAAGGTTCCGGTTGCGTGATTACACGAAGCGCGCTACCCGGCAAGCCGTCGGTCGAGCGAGTGCCGCATGCCGAGGTGAGTGCCACGCCGGCACGCGGCGCAAGCTTCCCGGCAAGCGCAGCCGATGCCGCGCTTAAGCGTCGTCCGCTTCGCGCAGCTTGTCCGCGAGCGTCTGCGCGGCCGCGAAATCGAGGTCGCCCGAATAGATCGCGCGGCCGCAGATTACGCCTTCGATGCCCTCGCCTTCGACTTCGCACAGCGATTCGATGTCCGTGAGGTTCGACAGACCGCCGCTCGCGATCACCGGAATCTTGACCGCGCGCGCAAGGCGCACCGTCGCTTCGATGTTGATACCTTGCAGCATGCCGTCGCGGCCGATGTCGGTGTAGATGATCGACTCGCAGCCGTAGTCCTCGAACTTGCGCGCGAGGTCGGCCACTTCGTGACCGGTCAGCTTGCTCCAGCCGTCGGTGGCGACCTTGCCGTCTTTCGCGTCGAGACCGACGATGATATGGCCGCCGAACGCGGTGCACGCGTCCTGCAGGAAGCCGGGATTCTTCACCGCCGCGGTGCCGATGATTACGTATGACAAACCGTCGTCCAGATAGCGCTCGATCGTGTTCAGGTCGCGGATGCCACCGCCGAGCTGAACCGGAATTTCACCGCCCACTTCATCGATGATCGCCCGAATTGCATCGCCGTTCTTCGGCTTGCCGGCGAACGCGCCATTCAGATCGACGAGATGCAGACGACGCGCGCCGCGGTCGACCCAGTGTCGGGCCATTGCCGCCGGTTCCTCGGAGAAAATCGTCGCCTGGTCCATATCGCCCTGTTTGAGGCGTACACACTGACCATCTTTCAGGTCGATGGCGGGAATCAGCAGCATAGCAATCGGGTGTTATCTGGGAGTGGATTGAAGGTCGGCGGCAGCGGCTGGCGGATCAGCCCGCCGCAATACCGTCTCGCTAGTTTAGTACAACTCTTTCGGCGCTCCAGTGGGGCGCCGCTCGGATGCGGGACCGCGGCGCCGCGCGACGCACGCGCGGCAACGGGATAAAGAAAGGCGTTCACGGGTTCCAGTGCACGAAGTTGCGATACACGCGCAAACCCGCCTCGGCGCTCTTTTCGGGGTGAAACTGGGTGGCGAAGATGTTATCCCGCGCTACCGCCGAGGTAAAGGGCACGCCGTAGACCGTTTCGCCCGACGTGTGCGCCGGGTTGTCCGGCACCACGTAGTAGCTGTGCACGAAATAGAAGAACGCGTTGTCGGCCACGCCGTCCCACAGCGGATGCGGCTGCGCCTGACGCACGCGGTTCCAGCCCATCTGCGGAACCTTGAAGCGCGAGCCGTCGTCCTGCAGGCGGCCTTCGAGCTCGAAGCGCATCACCTTGCCGGGCAATAGACCCAGCCCCGGCGTGTCACCTTCGGCGCTCCAGTCGAACAGCATCTGCTCGCCGACGCACACGCCCATCAGCGGCTTGCTGCGCGACGCCTCGACGACCGCTTCCTGCAACCCGGACGCGCCGAGACTGCGCATGCAGTCGGGCATCGCGCCCTGGCCGGGCAGCACCACGCGGTCGGCCGCGCGGATCGCTTCCGGACGATCGACGATCGCCACGTCCGCTTCCGGCGCCGCTTTGCGCAGTGCCTGGGCAACCGAGCGCAGGTTGCCCATTCCGTAATCCACAATCGCTATCGAAGTTTTCATTTCAAGTTTGGCCCTCTGCCCTCGATCCATCGATGCCGCCGCGCGGCGTCGAACGACGTGCCGGCAAATGCGGTCCTGCCCGATGAGTCGCGTGAAGGTGAGTGGCCTGAAGACGTTGGGGGCGGTGAAACCCTGTGTTAAAGCCTGCCACGGCCGTTGCGTCAGAGACTGCCCTTGGTCGACGGAATCTGCCCAGCCGCGCGCTCGTCGAGTTCGACGGCCATGCGCAGTGCGCGCCCGAACGCCTTGAACACCGTTTCGAGCTGGTGGTGGGCGTTGATGCCGCGCAGATTGTCGATATGCAGCGTCACGCCGGCATGGTTCACGAAGCCACGGAAGAATTCGATCGACAGGTCGACGTCGAACGTGCCAATGCGTGCGCGCGTGAACGGCACGTGGAATTCGAGGCCCGGACGGCCGGAAAAATCGATCACGACGCGCGACAGCGCTTCGTCGAGCGGCACGTAGGAATGACCGTAGCGGCGGATGCCCTTGCGATCGCCGATCGCCTTGGCGACGGCCTGACCGAGCGTGATGCCGGTGTCTTCGACCGTGTGGTGGTCGTCGATATGCAGGTCGCCATGCGCTTCGATCTCGAGGTCGAACAGCCCGTGGCGGGCGATCTGGTCGAGCATATGGTCCAGGAACGGCACACCGGTGGCCAGCTTCTGCTGGCCGGTGCCGTCCAGGTTGATCTTCACACGGATCTGCGTTTCGCTAGTGTTGCGAACGACTTCCGCAAGGCGCATGGCAATTCCTCGAATCTGGCTTAAAAGCGCTAGTAATGTGGGGTGGACAAATGGCGGGCTGCCTGGCGCAGCCGTTCAATGCAGCGGCTCAGTGCCGCCGCTCGATGCGGCGGATTACCGCAACACGAGTTTCAGGCCGGCGAGCAACTGGGCGTTCTCGTTCGGCGAACCGACGGTCAAACGCACGCAGTTGACCAGCAATGGGTGCATTTTACTCACGTTTTTGATCAGAATACGCGCCGTTAGCAGGGTTTCGAACAATACCGACGCATCGGGCACCCGTACGAGCAGGAAGTTGCCCGCGCTGGCGAACACTTCGGCGCCCGGCAGCGCGGCCACCGCCTGCGCGAGCTTCTCGCGTTCGTCGCGCAATTGTGCGGCCTGCGCGTCGAGCACGCCGATGTGGTCGAGCAGGAAATCGGCGGCGGCCTGCGTCAGCACGTTGGTGTTGTACGGCGGGCGCACCTTGTCGAACTCGGTCAGCCACGCGGGCTTGCCCACCAGGTAACCGAGGCGGATCCCGGCGAGGCCCAGCTTCGACACCGTGCGCATCACGACGACGTTGTCGAACTGGTCGGCGCGCGGCAGCCAGCTCTTCTGCGCGAACGGCTGATACGCCTCGTCGATCACGACGAGGCTCTTGCCCGCCGCGGCTACGATGCGCTCGATTTCGGCGTCATCGAACAGCGTGCCGGTCGGGTTGTTCGGATACGCGAGATAGATCAACGCCGGTTCGTGCTCGGCGATCGCCGCGAGCATCGCGTCGGTATCGAGCGTGAAGTCGGCTTTCAGCGGCACGCCGACGAATTCGAGATGCGCCAGCTTGGCGGACATCTGATACATGACGAAGCCAGGCACAGGCGCGAGCACCTTCGCGCCCGGCTTCGCGCACGCGACCGACATGATGCTGATGATTTCATCCGAGCCATTGCCGAGCAACACGTCGCAAGCCGCCGGCACGCCCATCACATGACGGATGCGCTCGATCAACTGCTCGGGACGCGGCGCCGGATATCGGTTCAACGCGACGCCTGCCAGTCGCTCGCCGAGATGCGCGGCAAGTTCCGACGGAAGCGTGAACGGGTTCTCCATCGCGTCGAGCTTGATGAAGCCGGTGGCGTCCGGGACCGGATAGCTCGTCATTGCGAGCACGTCGCTGCGGATGATGTCTTGAGGTGTCGTCATAGCTTCGGGTCCGGGCCGTGCGAAGACCGCCGGGGCGGCGTCGGTGCAGGGCGTTCGGGTTGGTCTCGGTCGTCGTTATTGAATGCGGCGGTGGGCTCGATGCGTCGCTCGCGCGGCAGTTGCCGCCCTCGCCGCTTCCGCCTCAGCCGCGTTCGATGTTGTTCTGCCGCATCCGGAACTCGGCGCTGCGTGCGTGCGCTTGCAGACCTTCGCCATATGCGAGTTCGGCGGCGATCTCGCCAAGCGTTTGCGCGCCTTCCGCGCTGACCTCGATCAGGCTCGAACGCTTGAAGAAATCATAGACGCCGAGCGGCGACGAGAACCGTGCGGTACGCGACGTCGGCAGCACGTGGTTCGGGCCCGCGCAGTAGTCGCCGAGGCTCTCGCTCGTGTAGCGGCCAAGGAAGATCGCGCCCGCGTGGCGGATCTGCTGCGCCCACTGATGCGGCTCCAGCGCCGAAATTTCGAGGTGCTCCGGCGCGATGTCGTTGGCGATCGCGCAGGCCTCGGCCATGTCGCGCACCTTGATCAGCGCGCCGCGGTTTTCGAGCGACGTGCGGATCACTTCGTGGCGCGGCATCGCGGGCAGCAGTTCGTCGATCGCTTCCTGCACGCGCGCGATAAACGCGTCGTCCGGGCACAGCAGGATCGACTGCGCGAGTTCGTCGTGCTCGGCCTGCGAGAACAGATCCATCGCGACCCAGCGTGGATCGGTCGTGCCGTCACACAGCACGAGGATTTCCGACGGCCCGGCGATCATGTCGATACCGACCGTGCCGAACACGCGACGCTTCGCCGACGCGACGTACGCGTTGCCGGGACCGCAGATCTTGTCGACCGCGGGCACGCTCTGCGTGCCGTACGCGAGCGCGCCCACCGCCTGCGCGCCGCCGATCGTGAACACGCGATCGACGCCGCCGAGCAATGCCGCCGCGAGCACCAGCGGATTCTTCACACCGTCGGGCGTCGGCACGACCATCACGATTTCGCGCACGCCGGCCACCCGCGCCGGAATCGCGTTCATCAGCACCGACGACGGATACGCGGCCTTGCCACCCGGCACGTAGATGCCCGCGCGATCGAGCGGCGTGACCTTCTGGCCGAGCACGGTGCCGTCCGCCTCGGTGTACTGCCAGCTATGGCTGCCGCACTCGATCTTCTGCTTCTCGTGATAGCCGCGCACGCGCGCCGCCGCCGCTTCGAGCGATGCACGCCGCTTGGGCTCGAGACTTTCGAGCGCCGCTTCGAGCTCCGCCATCGGCAGTTCGAGCTCGGCCACGCTTTTCGCAGCGATGCGATCGAAGCGGTTCGTGTACTCGAGCACCGCCTCGTCGCCGCGCGCCTTCACGTCGTTCAGAATCTGCGCGACCGCGCGCTCGATGGCTTCGTCTTCGCTCGCCTCGAACGCGAGCACCGCATGCAGCGACTTGTGAAAGTCGCGAGCGGTGGAATCGAGTTTGCGAATCTTGGTAGACATACAGGTATCCGTTTCGGTAAGGCGCTGAGTCGCAGCGTGATCAGAGTGCCATCGTTCAGTCAGGCCGGGGCGCCGGGCTTCGACGACGCATTGGCAAACGCGTCGAGAATCGGCCGCAACGCGGCGCGCTTCAGCTTCAGCGCTGCCTGGTTCACCACGAGGCGCGACGAAATCTGCATGATCTCCTCCACCTCGACCAGATTGTTCGCGCGCAGCGTATTGCCCGAGCTGACCAGGTCGACGATCGCGTCGGCGAGGCCGACCAGCGGCGCGAGTTCCATCGAACCGTACAGTTTGATCAGATCGACGTGCACGCCCTTGGCGGCAAAATGCTCACGCGCGGTTTCAACATACTTGGTCGCAACCCGCAGACGCGCGCCCTGGCGCACCGCGTTCGCATAATCGAAACCCGCCGCGACCGCGACCGACATCCGGCAACGCGCGATGTCCAGATCGACCGGCTGATACAGACCGCTACCGCCATGCTCGAGCAGCACGTCCTTGCCGGCCACACCGAAGTCGGCCGCGCCGTACTCGACATAGGTCGGCACGTCGGTCGCGCGCACGATGATCACGCGCAGATTCGGGTCGGTGGTCGGCAGAATCAGCTTGCGCGAACTCTCCGGATCTTCGGCGACCTCGATGCCGGCCGCCGCGAGCAGCGGCAGCGTTTCCTCGAAGATACGCCCTTTCGACAACGCGAGCGTGAGCGGCGCGCTCACCGCCGGCGACGACGACGTTTGCGGCATCGAACTCATGCCTGGCTCCCGGACACGCGGCGCACCTTCGCACCGATCGCGTTGAGCTTCGCTTCCATGCGGTCGTAGCCGCGATCGAGGTGATAGATGCGGTCGATCAACGTCTCGCCCTCGGCGCGCAGCGCGGCGATCACGAGACTCGCGGATGCGCGCAGATCGGTGGCCATCACCTTCGCGCCGGACAGTTTCTCGACGCCGGTGACGAGCGCGGTGTTGCCGTCGATCGTGATGCTCGCGCCGAGGCGGTTCAGCTCCTGCACGTGCATGAAGCGATTTTCGAAGATCGTCTCGACGACCTGCGACGTACCGTCGGCGATCGTGTTGAGCGCCATGAACTGCGCCTGCATGTCGGTCGGGAACGCCGGGTATTCGGAGGTGCGGAACGTGACCGCACTCGGGCGCTTGTCCATGCGCACGCGCATCCAGTCGTCGCCTTCCTCGACCGTCACGCCCGCTTCGCGCAGCTTTTCGGTGACGGCTTCGAGCAGCAGCGGACGCATCTTGCGCAGCGTGACGTCGCCGCCTGCCGCCGCGACCGCGCACAGGAAGGTGCCCGCTTCGATCCGGTCCGGAATGACCGTGTGCTTCGCACCGTGCAGCTTGTCGACGCCCTGGATCACGAGGCGATCCGTGCCGATGCCTTCGATCTTCGCGCCCATCGCGACGAGCAGATGCGCGAGGTCGACCACTTCGGGTTCGCGCGCGGCGTTCTCGATGATCGTTTCGCCTTCCGCGAGCACCGCCGCCATCAGCAGGTTCTCGGTACCGGTCACGGTGATCATGTCGGTGACGATGCGCGCGCCCTTCAGACGCTTCGCGCGCGCTTCGATGAAGCCGTGCTCGATCGTGATCTCGGCGCCCATCGCCTGCAGACCCTTGATGTGCTGGTCGACCGGACGCGCGCCGATCGCGCAGCCGCCCGGCAGCGACACGCGCGCATGACCGAAGCGCGCGACGAGCGGACCGAGCACGAGAATCGACGCACGCATCGTCTTCACCATCTCGTACGGCGCGACGAGGTTGTCGACCTTCGACGCGTCGAGCGCGACGCGCCCTTCGCCCGCTTCGATACGCACGCCCATCTGGCCGAGCAGCTTGAGCATCGTGCGCACGTCCTGCAGATCGGGCACGTTCTCCAGATGCACCGGATCCGCGCTCAACAGACCCGCGCACAGGATCGGCAATGCCGCGTTCTTCGCACCCGAGACGACAACTTCACCGGAGAGCGGGTAGCCACCTTCAATGATGAGTTTATCCATGCCTGTCGGTTCCTGATCGGTCCGGTTCGCGCCCGGACCTGCTTTGTCTGTGTTCGGCGCGCCGCTCGCTGCGTCGCGCCCTTCGTGAGTAATTCGCACTAAATTTCCAGATTACGCGTTCTGCCATTCGGCGGGCGTCAGCGTCTTCATGCTGAGCGCGTGGATTTCTTCGCGCATGCGCTCGCCGAGCGCCGCATACACGAGTTGGTGACGCTGGATCAGGCGCTTGCCTTCGAAGCTCGGCGAGACGATCGTCGCAAAGAAATGCTGACCGTCGCCTTCGACTTCGAGATGCTCGCACGCGAGTCCAGCTGCAATGTACTGTTTGACCTGTTCGGGAGTCGGCAACATGAGAGAAGCTCCTCGTCAGTGGCGCAGCTTGTAGCCGGTGGCGAGCATGCGCATCGCCACGACAGCCAGCACCACGAAGAAACCGGCGACGATCGCGAGGCTCGCCAGCGGGTCGATATCCGACACGCCGAAAAAGCCATAGCGAAAGCCGTCGATCATGTAGAAAAACGGATTGAGCCGCGATACTTCGCGCCACCCGGGCGGCAGCGTATGCGTCGAATAGAACACGCCCGACAGGAAGGTGAGCGGCATGATCAGGAAGTTCTGGAACGCGGCGAGCTGGTCGAACTTCTCGGCCCAGATGCCGGCAATCAGCCCCAGCGTGCCGAGAATCGCCGCGCCGAACATCGCGAACACGATGATGTAGAGCGGCGCGGTGAACGCGAGCGGCACGAACCAGATCGTCACGATGAACACGCCGAAGCCCACACACAGCCCGCGCGCCACGGCCGCGAGCACGTAGGCCGCGAACATCTCCTGGTGCGACAGCGGCGGCAGCAGCACGAACACGAGGTTGCCGGTGATCTTCGATTGAATCAGCGAAGAAGAACTGTTCGCGAACGCGTTCTGCAGCACGCTCATCATCACGAGACCCGGAATCAGGAAACTCGTATATTCGACGCCCGGATAGACCTCGACGTGGCCGCGCAGCGCGTGGCCGAAGATGGTCAGATAAAGCAGCGCGGTGATGACCGGCGCGAGCACGGTCTGGAACGATACCTTCCAGAAACGCAGCAGTTCTTTGTAAAACAGCGTGCTAAATCCACTGTAGCCGCTCATGCGAGCCCCTCGATCACTTCCGGACCGTTCATCACCTGAACGAATACGTCTTCGAGGTCGGCTTTGCGGACCTCGATTTCTTCGAATGTACAACCGGCCGCGCGGCATTGCGCGAGGATGCGCTCGACGTCGTCGTAGCTCGTCAGGCGCAGCAGATGCTGGCGCCCATTGCCGTTGCCCGCGCCGCTTTCCGCCTCGAGCGGACGCAGATCGGCGGGCAGCACGCCGTGCGCGAAGCGCACGAACAGCTGCATGCCTGCGAAGCGCTGCAGCAGCGTGCTGGTGCGATCGAGCGCAACGACCTCGCCACGGCGCAGCATCGCGATGCGGTCGCACAGCGATTCTGCCTCTTCCAGATAGTGCGTGGTCAGCACGATCGTGTGGCCTTCGCGATTCAGGCGCGAGATGAACTTCCACAGCGTCTGGCGCAGTTCGACGTCGACGCCCGCGGTCGGCTCGTCGAGCACGATCACCGGCGGACGGTGCACGAGCGCCTGCGCGACCAGCACGCGGCGCTTCATGCCGCCCGACAGCGCGCGCATGTTGGCATCGGCTTTTTCGGTGAGATCGAGATTGGCCATGATCTCGTCGATCCACGCGTCGTTGTTGCGCAGACCGTAGTAGCCCGACTGGATACGCAAGGTTTCGCGCACCGTGAAGAACGGATCGAACACGAGTTCCTGCGGCACCACGCCGAGCGCGCGACGCGCGTTGCGAAAATCGTCGACGACGTCGTGACCACGCACCGCGATGCTGCCTTCGTCGGCGCGTGCGAGACCCGCGAGAATGCTGATGAGCGTCGTCTTGCCCGCGCCGTTCGGACCAAGCAGTCCGAAGAACTCGCCTTCTTCGACCGTGAGGCTGACGCCCTTGAGCGCCTGCAAGTCCTTGTAGCGCTTCTTGACGTTACGAATTTCTATGGCTGACATGACTATGGGCCGCGCGCGTCGCGGCGCCTGAAGTAGCCCCGATGGAGCCTGGGGACGTGCAAATGCTGGAAGAAACGGAACCGGGGCCGATTAGGGGGCCAGTTCAACGCCCCAAAAAAACGTTTGATTATAGGGCAAAAACTGACACCCCCGGACTGGCCGGAAGGCGGGAGACGACGCTAGAGGAGCGTCAATGTCGCGCTGACGCAACCATGCTGGAGGCGCCAGGAGAGAGAAGCGTATCGACGCCGTAGGCCTGCGCGAGACTGGCGAGACCAGCCGGCAGATTGACGATTTCGAACTTGCCGCCGCGCGCCGCCGCGGCCCGCACCCACGCGAGCAGGACGGCGAGCGCCGACGAATCGAATTGCGTGAGCGGCGCGCAATCGACGCCGCGCGCGCCCGCCGCAATGCGTTGCAGACCCGCCGCGAGCGCGGCCTTCGCGCTCTCGTGGGTCAGCGTCGCGCCGCTGTCGAAGCGGTTCGCGACCTGGTTCAGCACGTCGCTCACGACTGCTTGCCCGCGGCGAGTTGCTGATTGCGCTGCGTGAGGAACTGGATCAGTCCGTCCACGCCCTTCTGCTGGATCTGCTCGTTGAACTGCTGCTGATACGCCTGGATCAGCCATGCGCCGAGCACGTTGAGGTCATACACGCGCCAGCCTTGCGGCGTCTTGTACAGGCGATAGTCGAGTTCGATCGGCTGGCCGTTGTTCATCACGACCGAGCGCACCACCGTGTCGGTGTCGTCCGGGTTCATGCGGAACGGCTTGAACTGGATCTGCTGGTCGCGCACCTGCGCGAGCGCGCCCGAGTACGTGCGGATCAGCAGCATCTTGAACTGCTCGACCACCTGGTTCTGCTGCTCGGGCGTCGCGGTGCGCCAGTTGCGGCCCATCGCGAGCTGGGTGGTGCGTCGGAAGTCGGTGTACGGCAGGATCTTTTCGTTGACGAGCGCCGTGATGTGGGTGATGTCGCCCTGCTGGATCGACTTGTCGCCGCGAATTGCGTCCATCACCTGCTGGGTGACGGTTTTGATCAGCGCCTCGGGGGAGTTGGTGTCGACGGTTTGCGCCGATGCGCCCGCGCTGATGAATGAAAACAACACGGCAAACAATGGAATCAGGAAGAATTTTTTCATATCGAGCTTTGCCTCAAAAATAGTGCAACAGTTTGAACGGACCTTATCACGCGAGTTCGACGGCAATCCATGCGCAAACTGCGAGAGTCGTATCGATCTGTTACGGCTGTACGTTCAATGCAATCTGAACGACGGGAAGTTGAAGCGCGTGGGCGGCACCAGCTGACCGGCCGGAATCTGCGTTTCAGGGCCGCCTTTCAGGTCGAGCGGAGGGGTCTCGGTGCCCGACGCGGCCTCCGGCGCCGACGCGCCTTGCGGTGCCGATGCGCCTTGCGGCGTGGCCACGGCCGCGCCGGATGCGGGAGCCGCCTTTGCCGGAGCACCCTGCGTGCCCGCGGCGGCGCCGGCCGCGCCGGTTGCAGCGCCGGCCGGCGCACCTGCCGCCCCTGCGGCCGCGCCCGTCTCGCCTTCGTCGTACTTCGGCAGCGGCGCTTCTTCGTCGTAGCTCGGCAGGTCCTGCGGACGCCGGCGGTTATCCGACAGCAGATACTGGCGGCGCTGCAGATACGCGTTGCGTACGAACGAGTATTTGTCGAGCGCCGCGCCTTCCAGCAGATTGCTCGCGCCGAGCAGGTTCGCGCGCGTATTGACGATGTTAAGGCCCCACAAGGCCCAGCTCAGCCCCGGCGGATCGATGTAGCTAATCGGGTTCACGTAGTAGTTGCCGAGCGAGCCGAACGCGTCGCGCACCGTGCTCGGTCCGAACAGCGGCAGCACCAGGTAAGGGCCCGCCGGCACGCCGTAGTGGCCGAGCGTCAGACCGAGGTCGTTGTCATGCTTGGGCAGCTTCGCGAGCGTCGCGACGTCGAACAGGCCGCCGACGCCGAACAACGTGTTGATCACGATCCGCATGATGTCCGACACGCCGTCCGCGATACGCAACTGCAGCAGATTGTTCGCCGCGATATAGATATCGCCGATGTTCGAGAAGAAGTTCGTCACGCTGTCCCGCACCGGCTGCGGCGTAACAAACACGTAGCCCTGCGCGACCGGCTTGATCGCGTACTGGTCGACCTTGTCGTTGATGGTGAAGATGGTGCGGTTCAGCCCTTCGAACGGGTCGCCCTTGGTAGGCGTCTGCACGGTCGTGCAACCGGCGAGCAGCGCAGCCGCCACGGCGACCTTGCCGAACTGTAGGACGCGCGCACCGCTGCGCGGGGTCTGCAGTTTCGTCTGCATCGTAGTTTCTCCTTATTGGCCTGACTGGCCGGCGGCGCCTGCGGCCGGCGCTGCCGGCGCCGGTGCGGGGGCGGAAGCGGCGGGCTTCGCCGCGCCGGAATCCGCGGCCTTGCTATACAGGAACTGGCCGATCAGGTTTTCCAGCACGATCGCCGATTGCGTCATCGCGATGGTATCGCCCGCCTTCAGCATTTCCGAGTCGCCGCCCGGCTCGAGCCCGATGTACTGCTCGCCGAGCAGACCCGAGGTCAGGATCTTCGCCGAAGTGTCCCTCGGAAACTCGAATTGCTTGTCGATATCGATCGTGACGAGCGCCTGGTAGGTGTTGCTATCGAAGCCGATCGACGCGACCCGGCCGACCGTCACGCCCGCGCTCTTTACCGGCGCGCGCGGCTTCAGCCCGCCGATGTTGTCGAACTTGAGCTTGACCGGGTAGGTTGCCTGGAACGACAACGAGCTCATGTTGCCGACCTTCAGCGCAAGAAACAGCAACGCTACGAAACCCAGCACCACGAACAGGCCGACCCAGAAGTCGAGAACATTCTTTTTCATCGTCATCCCAAAGTGAATCCGCCGCGCCGCCGCCACATCCCGCCGTGCGCGGCGCAGCGTGCGCCGCCGGCAGCCGGCATGCTGCGCGGCCTTAGCTGAACATCAGCGCGGTCAGCAGGAAATCGAGCCCGAGCACCGCGAGCGACGCGTACACGACCGTGCGGGTCGTCGCGCGCGACACGCCTTCCGGCGTCGGCTTCGCCTCGTACCCCTGAAACAGCGCGACGAAGGTCACCGCGAGGCCGAACACCACGCTCTTGACGACCCCGGCGCCCACGTCGCGCCACACGTCGACACCGCTTTGCATCTGCGACCAGAACGCGCCGGCATCGACGCCGATCAGCAGCACGCCCACCACGTAACCGCCAAGAACACCGACCGCGCTGAAGATCGCCGCGAGGATCGGCATCGAGATAATGCCCGCCCACAGGCGCGGCGCGATCACGACTTTGACCGGATCGACGGCCATCATTTCCATCGCGGTGAGTTGCTCGCCCGCCTTCATCAGGCCGATTTCGGCGGTCAGCGACGTGCCCGCGCGCCCGGCGAACAGCAGCGCGGTCACGACCGGGCCGAGCTCGCGCACGAGCGACAGCGCGACCAGCAACCCCAGCGCCTGCTCGGAGCCATAACGGTTCAGCGTGTAATAGCCTTGCAGCCCGAGCACGAAGCCGACGAACAGCCCCGACACCGCGATGATCACGAGCGAATAATTACCGACGAAGTGGATCTGCTTCGTGACAAGACGCGGACGGCGCAGCAGCGGAAAAATTTCGAGCACGAGCCGCAGGAAGAAGCGCGTCGCGTAGCCGGCGGTGCCGAGCCCGGTGATGACCGAGCGACCGATCGTACTGATCATGACTGGCCTCCGCCGATGCGGAAGTCCGCCGCGAGCGGCGTCTGCGCCGGATAGTGGAACCTGAACGGGCCGTCCGGCGCGCCGTCGATGAACTGCCGCACGGTCGGGTCGGTCGACGCGCGAAGCTCGTCCGGCGTGCCTTCGGCGAGCACGCCGCCGTTGGCCAGGAAGTACACGTAGTCGGCGATCGCGAACGATTCCGGCACGTCGTGCGTGACGAGAATCGACGTCGCGCCGAGCGCCTGGTTCAGCGTGCGGATCAGGTTCGCGGTGATGCCGAGCGAGATCGGATCGAGGCCGGCGAACGGCTCGTCGTACATCATCAGTTCGGGGTCGAGCGCGATCGCGCGCGCGAGCGCCACGCGCCGCGCCATGCCGCCCGAAATCTCCGACGGCAGCAGGTCGCGCGCGCCGCGCAGGCCGACCGCGTTGAGCTTCATCAGCACGAGGTCGCGCAGCAGTTCTCCGGGGAGATCGGTGTGTTCGCGCAGCGAGAAGGCGACGTTTTCGAACACCGACATGTCGGTGAACAGCGCGCCGAACTGGAACAGCATGCCCATCTTGCGGCGCAGCGCGTAAAGTCCTTCGCGCGTCTGCCCGCCGATGTCCTGGCCATGGAACAGCACCTGGCCGCGCTGCGCGCGCACGAGGCCGCCGATCAGCCGCAGCACTGTGGTCTTGCCGCAACCCGAGCCGCCCATGACCGCAACGACCTGACCGCGACGAAAGCGCAGATTCAGATTCGACAGGACGAGCCGGTCGCCGTAACCGAAGTCGACGTCGCGCAGCTCGAGTATGGTCTCGGGGGAGGAAGGCACCAAACTGACAGTCCTTTTACACGGAAGGCCGAATTATAGGGCCATCATGCAAAAGCTGCCTTGAGGTGCCCCGTTCCTTGACTATGCCTGACGATTATTGCGTAAACGTGTGTTGCAGCGCCGAAACGGCGGCGGCCGGGTCGGCCGCTTCCGTGACCGCGCGCACCACCGCTGCGCAGCCGACGCCCGTTGCGAGTACGTCCGGCAACACCTGCAGATCGATCCCGCCGATCGCGACGAGCGGCACGACGCCGTCGAGCAGTCGCACGTAGCGTGCAAGGCGCCGCAAGCCCTGCGGCGCGGTCGGCATGACCTTGGTCGTGGTCGGGAATACGGCGCCCAATGCAATGTAGCTCGGACGAAAATGCAGCGCCTTCAGCATCTCGTAGAAGCCGTGCGTGGACAAGCCCAGGCGGATGCCCGCGTTGGCCAGCGCGGACAGATCCGCGGTATGCACGTCTTCCTGGCCGAGGTGCACGCCGTACGCGCCCGCCTCGAGCGCCGCCTGCCAATGATCGTTGATGAACACCTGCGCGTCGTGCGCGCGGCCGGCCGCCACGCAGCGGGCGATCTCACGCTTCAGTTCGTCGGCGGGTTCCGCCGACTTGCGGCGCAACTGCACCGTCTTCACGCCGAAGCCGACCACCCGTTCGACCCAGTCCGCTGTCGGCAGCACCGGATACAGGCCGAGCTTGTCCGGGCAGCGCGCGAACGCCCTGGCGGGTGCCGGCGGCAGGTCGGTAAGGCGCGGAAAGCGGCCGAGGTCGGACGGGAAAGCGTCGTCGGCGCGGGTCTCGTCGCCGTCGCGCCACGCGAGCGCGAGCACCAGCGCGTCGTGAGGATCGAAACCGCAGTCGAGGAACGCGGCCAGCGCGGCAATCCAGTCTTCCGCCAGATGGCCTTCGAGGCCGTATTTCTCACCACCCAGATGCAGCGTCGCGCGGTTTTCCGCAGCGACGATCACACCCGCGCCCCGCGTCAGCCAGCGCGCGATCTGCTCGCCGTGCGGCTGCGCGTCGGCGATCACGATCAGGTCGCCGCCGTTCGGTTCGTCGGGCGCGGTCAGGCAGATGCGCCACGGCGCGTGGGTCGGCGGCCAGTCGCCGAGCCGCGCGCGGATGCGCTCGGCGGCTTCGATGAGTTCGTCGGCCGTCGGCCAGAACAGATCGCGATCCTTCAGCGTCAACGACTGCGTCATGCCGCACCTCCATCCTGATGCCAGAACGGCATGCCGACCACCGGCGTGCTCGCGTGCGCACTCTCGCGCTCGGCCATCGGACCCGCGAGGTGTGCTTGCCGGCCCGCCTCGACGCCCAGCGCGAACGCGCGCGCCATCGCGTCGGGATGCGTCGCCTGCGACACCGCCGTGTTCAGCAGCACGCCGTCGAAGCCCCATTCCATCACCTGCGCCGCATGCGACGGCACGCCGAGCCCGGCGTCGACGATCAGCGGCACGTCGGGCAGCCGCTCGCGCAACACCCGCAGCCCGTACGGATTGATCACGCCCTTGCCGGTGCCGATCGGCGCGCCCCACGGCATCAGCGCCTCGCAGCCGGCGTCGAGCAGACGGCGGCCGATCACCAGATCTTCGGTGCAGTACGGCAGCACCTTGAAGCCATCCTTGACGAGCCGCGCGGCGGCTTCGATCAGACCGACCGGGTCGGGCTGCAGCGTGTAGTCGTCGCCGATCAGTTCGAGCTTGATCCACTCGGTCTCGAAGATTTCACGCGCCATGTGCGCGGTCGTCACCGCTTCACCGACGCTCAGGCAGCCCGCCGTATTCGGCAGCAGCGGCACGCCGTGGCGCTTGAGCAGCTCGAAGAAGCCGGCTTCCGCGTTGCCCTCGTTCATCTGACGGCGCAGCGCGACGGTCACCATGCCGGGGCGCGCGGCGTCGATCGAATCGGACAGCGATTGCAGCGACGGGTAGCGCGACGTGCCGAGCAGCACGCGGCTTGCGAAAGTTTGACCGTATAGGGTCAGCGCGTCGGCGCTCTCGTGAGAAGTCATTTGCATCATCCTGGTTTGCCGTCGCGGCTAGAACCGACCGCTTGACGGCAATGGGTTTTCCGCGACGGTTGTTGCGTTCGGTAAGCGACAGGCTGGCGCGAGCGCGCTCAGCCGCCCGCGACCGGCTGCACGACGTCGAGCCGGTCGCCCGTTTGCAACGCGCGCGCCGCATGCTGCGCACGCGCGACGAAATCGCCGTTGAGCGCAACCGCGAACGGCGGACGCGCGCCAAAGGCGGCGAGCGCATCGGCGACAGTCGCGCCTTCGGGCAGCGACAACGGCTTTTGATTGATATGAATGTCCATGGTGTTCGAATACGGTTCAATCGATGGCGCCAGCGGCATCGCGCGCGGCACGTTGGCCGCTACGCTCAGGCCGGCTCGCGCGCGAAATGCTGTTGGAACAGCTCGCTCCAGCGTGCGTCGCGCCGCCAGCCGGCGAATGCGTCGGCGTCCCCGACGCGGCCGTCGAGCAGCGCGCTCGCAAAGCGTACGGCTTCGTCGGCGACTTCCGGCGCGATCATATAGCCGTGCCGATACAGGCCGTTCACGCGCAGCGTGCGCGCGCCGTCCCACAGCAGCGCGGGGCGGTGATCGGGCAAGGTCGGCCGGCACTGCGAGTTCAGCTCGAGGATGCGCGCCTCGCCAAAGCCCGGATGCACCGAGAACGCCGCGCTCAGCAACTCGAGCGCCGAACGCACGCTGACGGGCGACATGTCCTCGCCCTCCACCTCGGTCGCGCCGATCACGTAGAGGCCGTTCTGCTTCGGCGCGATATACAGCGGGTAGCGCGGATGCAGCAGCCGCACCGGGCGAGTCAGTTGCAGGTGAGGTGCATGCACGCGCGCAACTTCACCGCGGATGCCGCGCAGCGTCGGTAGCACAGGTTTCGCCCCGAGCCCGCGGCAATCGATCGTGATGCCGGCGTCGGGCAGCGACGCGTCGTCGATCGGCGTGTTCCAGTGCGTGTCGACGCCGCGCTCGGCAAGCCCCGCCGCGAGCGCGGACAGCACCTGACGGTTGTCGAGCTGCCCCTCGCGCGGCAGCAGCCAGCCCTGATTGAAGCGGCCGGCCAACGCGGGTTCGGCGGCACCGAGCTGTGCGCCCGAAAGCGCGACGAAGCCGCCGTCGAGCAACTCGGCCGGCGCGTTCGCACGCACGCGGCGCTCGAACAGCGGCGCCTCCGTGCGATCCGCGTGATGCCAGACGACGAGCGTGCCGTTGCGCTGGAAAAACACCGGCTCCGGCAGTTCGGCGAGTACGCGCGGCCAGCTTTCGAGCGAACTCGCGCCGAGCCGAGTGATCAGCAACTCGGCGCTCGCGGCTTCTGCCAGCGGCGCGAGCATCGCGGCGGCAACCCACGCGGCAGCCTGCGAGCCGGTGGCATCGCCGCGCTCGTAAAGGGCCACGCGATGCCCTTCGCCCGCGAGGCGCCACGCGACCAGGCGGCCGCACAAACCGCCACCGAGCACCGCGAAATCAGGTCGAGCGGAACGGTTCATCGCGCGCGCTCCGTTTGACTGCGGCGGGCAAAACCAATGTGGCACGACACGCCCGAGGCGGCGTGACGAAGAGAAAGATGCATGTCTGAAGAATAGGCGGTCATCGAGTCCTTTCCGTACGGCCAAAAACGCACGTACCCAGGACGAAACCGGCGGGTGAAGCCGGCCGGTCACGGCGTGTGCATGTGAGCTGCGCTCGCCGCCCGGCGGGGAATGGAAGACGGTTGCTTCCGGAAACTTCCCGCGCCGGTATTACCCGGATCGGGTGCAAAGGGTCTCTCTCAGCCTCGCCGCCCCGGCATGAAAATCATGCCGCCTGTGGGCGAAGCACCCCTGTTTCGTCGCAGGTCATTAGACCATAAAAGGCGCGGCGCCCGCAAACCAGCGGCCCGCCGTCGCTGCCGCGATTTTGATCTGGCACCGTCTAACTAGATGCCGATGCGAAGCGGCCCGGCGCTCTGGCACAATGCCGTGAACGGTGCCGCAAAAACGCGGCGTGCGCGGCGCTCGTGGCCGCATGCGCGGCGGCGGCATCCCGGCGGACGCCGGCCCCGAAAAATTAATTTTCGCTTAAGGGCGTCACGCCAGAATCGGGCGCCCGTCCGGACTCGCGTTCATCGAGCACGATGGCGCGATGCCCGGCCAGGTATTGCAGACCCGCCGCAGTCACGGCCTCGAAAAGGGCCGACTGTTAGCGGGATCGCCCGACATGGGTCAACCAGATCGGACCGTACGCCGGAATGGCACTTCGGGTTAGCACATCATCAGGACGCTCATGACACCACATACTTCCGCCAGCCCCGCGCTGCCGCCCGACGAAAAGGTCTCCGCCTGGAGCCTGATCAAGCCTTACTGGGTTTCCGAGGAACGAGGCATCGCATGGGGGCTGCTCATTACGATCATCGTGATGAACCTGATCGTCGTCTGGATCAACGTGCGCCTGAACCGCTGGAGCGCGGACTTCTACAACGCGCTGCAGCAGAAGAACGTCCACGACTTCCCGCATCTGCTGATGATTTTTACCGGACTCGCGTTCGGCTTCATCATCCTCGCCGTGTATGGACGCTATCTGCGCCAGATGCTCGGCTTCCGCTGGCGCCAGTGGCTGACCACCCGCTACCTGAACGAGTGGCTCAACGACAGCGCGTTCTACCGCATCGAGCGTGACCGCCTCGCCGACAACCCCGACCAGCGGATCAGCGACGACCTGCAGTCGTTCGCGACCACCACGCTGTCGCTGACGCTCGATCTGCTGTCGACCGTCGTCACTCTCGTGTCGTTCATCACGATCCTGTGGACGCTCGCGGGCGCGCTGAGTATTTCGCTCGGCGGCATGCCGCTGCATATCCCCGGTTATATGGTGTGGGCCGCCGCGCTGTATGCGGTGGTCGGTTCGCTGGTGATGCAGAAGGTCGGCCATCCGCTCGTGTCGATCAACTATCAGGCACAGAAGGTCGAGGCGGATTTCCGTTTCGGCCTGATCCGGCTGCGTGAGAACGCCGAGCAGATCGCGTTCTACAACGGCATGGAAACCGAGAAGACGAACGCGCGCACGCTGTTCGGCCGCATCCGCGACAACTGGTGGCAGGTGATGAAGTACACGAAGCGCCTGACCTTCGTGCTGAGCTTCTACGGCCAGATCGCGATCATTTTCCCGATCGTCGTCGCCGCGCCGCGCTACTTCGCGGGCGCGTTCACGTTCGGCGTGCTGATGCAGATTTCTAGCGCGTTCGGCACCGTCAGCGATTCGTTCTCGTGGTTCATCAACAGTTATACGAGCCTCGTCGAATGGCGCGCGACCGTGAACCGGTTGCGCGAATTCAAGCGCGTCGTGCATTCGCCGCGTCTGAAGGAATCCGTGTCGCCGGCCACGGAACACGGCGGCATCAATCTGCATTTCGTCGACAGCAACACGCTTACCACCGACAGCCTCACGCTCGCGCTGCCCAATGGCAACCCGCTGTCGCGCATCCGCGATATCGCGATCCGGCCGGGCTCGCGCTGGCTCGTGCGCGGTCCGTCGGGCGCCGGCAAGAGCACGCTGATGCGGGCGCTCGCAGGCCTGTGGCCGTTCGGCGACGGCTCGATCGACGCACCGGTCAATGCGCGCATGATGTTCATCCCGCAGGTCAGCTACATGCCGATCGGCACGCTGAAGGCGGCGCTCGCGTATCCGTCGGCGGCGGACACCTATGGCGACGACGAATGCCGCGACGCGCTCATCACCTGCCATCTGTCGGAATACGCGGACCGTCTGCAGGAAACGGGGCACTGGACCCGCGTGCTGTCGCCGGGTGAGCAGCAGCGCTTCGCCGCCGCGCGCGTGCTGCTGCACAAGCCCGACTACCTGTTCCTCGACGAAGCGACCAGCGCGCTCGACGCGGAAAACGAGGCGCGGCTCTATCGACTGTTCACCGAGCGGCTGCCGAAGGCGGCGATCGTCAGCGTCGCGCATCGCGAATCGCTTGCTGCGTTCCATGATGAAACGCTCGAAGTCGAGCGTTCGGCCGAAGCGATAGCGGCGTGAGCGACGCGCGCGGCGCTCACGTCAACTAAGCGCACGACGCCCCCCGCGTCGTGCGCAACATCCGGAAAGACACGAGAAGAGTTCGGAAGCATTTGCGAAGCGCGCAAGCTGTTCCGCGCTTTGAAAATGCCTGCGAGCAGCGACGATAGTCGTACAGGCCGCGCCATGCGACGGCCTTCGTTGACGTCAGTCACGTCGTTGATCGCAACCGCTCTCTGGACTCCTCGCCCATGTCATTCGCCCGCCGTGTTTCACTTTTGCTCCCGACTTTGCTCCCGCGCCTCGCGCTCGCCTGCGGCGCGGCGCTGCTCTTCACGAAAGCCGTCGACGCCGCGCAAACGGCCGAACCGAACCAGCCCGCCGATATCTGCGCGGCGCTGACGCAGATCGTCGACGCGAGCGATTTCCGGCAACTGCCGAACGGGACCGCCGCGCAACTGCCGGGCGTCTCCCACACCGACGATTGCCGCGCGACCCCCCACGCTTACGACTGCCACTGGCGCGCGCACTGGCAAGCCGACGGCGTCGTCAACGATCCGCTCGAAGAACTCGGCGCCGACATCGCCGCCTGCTTTCCGCGCGTCGTGCACGACGTCAACACGCCGGTGCGCCAGCATTTCGTCGTGACCACCGGCGCGCGCCGCGTGGCCGTCACCGCAAGCGTGCAAGGTCAGAACGAACTGCGACTGCGTGTGACGCGCTGAGCGCGCGGCACTCGCTGCTTTCGATGACCCAGCGAACCTTGTGACCGGGATCGGGCGCCGCCTCATGACCTCGCCGCCGACCGTGCGCGCGCCAGAGGCATCCAGGCCTTCGAGCCTGAGTCCGGTCGCCTCGCTGATATCCCGGCGTCGCTGCGCCCTCGCCGCCTTCGCTGCGACGCTGACACTCACGCTAGACGGCTGCGCATGGACGCTGATCCAGGCCGCCGACGCCACCGGCTCGGTGATCCAGGCCGGCTACGCGATCGCGTCGAACTACTCGTCGCCGACCTTCGTCAACGGCCGGCCCGCGGATGTGCAGCACGTGTGCATCGAAGTGAACCCGACGGTATCGGTCGGCGATTTCGTGCCTGCGCTGCAGCTCGCGCTCGAGCGGCGCGGTATTCGTTCGGACGTCTACAATCCGGGCACCTCGCCGGCCGGCTGCGAGGCGCGGCTCGTCTATAACGCCGCGATCGACTATGGGCGCCGCTCGTTCAGCGACGAATCGATCCAGTACCTGTCGATCATCGATCTGACGCTGATCCAGAGCGGCCGCATTCTGGTCACCGCGCGCTATCAGACCGGCGGCCTGAACACCGACCGCTTCTCGTCGGCCTCGGTGAAGCTCGGCGGGTTGATCGAGCGGATGGTCGTCGATCGGACCGATTTTGCGCGTCAAGAGCAGCAACAGCAGACCCTGCAAACCTCTCAGGCCTTCCCGCCAAGCCACTGAGTACCCGCGGCTCTTCCGTCGCTTGCAGCGCCTTACACGGGAAAGGATTGGAAAGCGGCATGCGCTTTGCGCAGCGCGTGCGCCTCACTAAGATGACCTGAATGAACCAGACCATCCTGATCGTCGATGACGATCCCGTCGTACGCGAGCTCGTCAGCGAATATCTGCACGGGCGCGGCTTCAACGTCTCCAGCCTCGAAAATGGCTTGGCGTTGCAGCGCAGATTGCAGCAGGAGCGTCCCGCGCTCGTCGTGCTCGACATCATGATGCCGGAGCTCGATGGCATCAGCGCACTACGCGCGCTGCGCGTCGCCGGCGACGACATTCCCGTGATTCTGTTGACCGCGCGAGCCGATCCGATCGATCGCGTGATCGGCCTCGAACTCGGCGCCGACGACTACCTCGGCAAGCCGTTCGAACCGAGCGAGCTCGTCGCGCGGATTCGCACCGTGCTGAGGCGTCGCGGCTCGATCGCGCCGGGCGCGCCCGAGCAACGTGCGCCCTATCATTTCGGCCGCTTCGAAGTGAACTTCCCCGCGCGCGAACTGCGCCGCGACGGCGAACGCATCACGCTGCGTTCGAGCGAATTCGCGATGCTCAAGGTGTTCGTCACGCACGCGATGACCGTGCTCACACGCGCGCAACTGCTCGAAAAACTGCATGGCAATAGCGAGGCGCATCGCAATCGCAGTCTCGACGTATCGATCTGGCGCTTGCGTCGGCTGATCGAAGTGGACCCGTCGGAACCGCGCTACGTGCAGACTGTGTGGGGACGCGGTTATGTGTTCGTGCCGGACGGCGAGATCGGCGCGGCCGAACGCGGGCTCGCGCCGCCGCTCGGCTAGCGGTGCGAGTCGATCTGATCGGGGCCGGTTGATATGACCTGCGTGTCGCGCATAGCGCGCACCGCGCTGATGCGGCGGACGGTCAAAACGTCAGCACACTCAGAAACATCCGCTGTAGCCAGCCCATCGTCGTCGCATCGTTGACCATGCCGAAGCCCGCCTGCTCGATGCGCGCGTTCGCGACCTTGCTCGACGCAACGTAATTGCCTGCTTCGATATCCTTGGGATTGACGATGCCCGACAACCGAAGACGGTCACGGGTACCGCTCATCGCGATCACCTTCTCGCCCGACACGACGAGATTGCCGCCCGACACCGTGCCGATCACGGTCACGGCGAGCGTGCCCGTCATGTCGCTAATGTCGCTCAGACGGCCCTGCCCTTTGTAGTCGGTGCTCGCCGAGCCGATGTTGAACAGTTTGGCAAGCCGCGCCGCGGCGCTCGTCGATTGGTCCGCGGCGGTGGCGGTGATGCTGCTCGCCCGGTTCGCCGATGCGCTCGCGCTGTTGCTGCCGCTATACGATTCCGACAGCCGGATCGTCAGCACGTCGCCGATGTGCTGCGCGCGCGGCGTCTCATACAGCAGCAGCGGCGCTCCGGCCTGATAGATCGCGCCTTGCGTGTTGACGTTCAATGGCGCGGACGCGAGCGGCGGCGCCATCGGCGTTTCGACGATCGACCGGGTCTGCGTGCTCGAACAGGCCGCGAGACAGCTCGCGGCGCCGAGCACGAAGGTGAGACGTAGCGCGGTCATGCTGGCTCCGTGGCGAGAAAGATGAAATCGAGTTGAAACGAGGCGGCGCTAGCCGGCACCAGCCGCTTTCGGCAATGGGCTCATACCGATGGTCAGGCTTGCCGGGCAATCATCAGCCCGCGCCGGTGCCGCTCGCCTGCCACTGCCGCACGACCGCTTTCATCCACGCATCCGAGCCCTTCAGCAGATACGTGAGCGTGCCATTGCGGCTGCCCGGCAGGAAGCACAGCGTGATCGAACTGACCGCGTTCTCCCATACGTACATCGGCATCGCGCCCGGCGCCGCCGCGTTGCGTGTCGCGTGACGCGGCGGCCCATAACGATCCTCGAGCGCGTCGCGCAGAACCTCGGCGGTCAGCTCGTCGATCAAGAACGACATCTCGTAAAGACGCAGCGCGCCTTGCCCGTCGATGCGCGTGAAGCGCATCACGTGTTCGAGCGCCGGCGCGCCATCGACTACCGCCTGCGACACCGCCCAGCGCCCATCATCGCGGTGCGCCCAGCGGCACGCGACGCTCAGGCTATCGTGCGACTTCAACCGCATGCCGAGCGCACCTGCCTGCACGTCGGTCTCGCAAATCGGCACGCTGCCGACCGGCGTTGCGCGTACGGTCGAGCCCGCGCGGAATTCGTCGATCGTGATGCCTAGCGCGACGCCGCGAAATGAAAACGGCGCGTCCGGCGAGCGCCGGCGCGTGTCGGCGACGACGCCATTCGATGCCGCGCTGGCCGCCTTCGGACTGCGCGCGACAGGCTGCGCATGCGCGGCGCACGACAGCACACCGCCGAGCAGCATCAATGCACCAACCATCCGGGTGAGCGTCATGATTCAATCGATCGCGGAAGCGCACATGTCGAAAGGCGTCGCCGCCGCATGGCCGACGACCGGCAGCACTTTCAGGGTCGCCGCCGTGACCCGGCACGGCAGCGCCGCGGCGCCGCAGCCGCCGAGCGGCAACAGCAGCACGCCGGCAACGAGCCACGCCACGGCGCGACGCCGATGCTCAGTAGTTCTGGAGAGCGGCACGTGGACCTCGCCGGTTCACGCCGTCGTGTTGACCAGATGGCCGATGAGCCCCGTCCCCGGCGCAGGCAGTGCAGGCTGCGCGAGCGCGCTGCTTTGCTGCGATTTCGCCGCTGCGCCGGTGGGGCTCGAACTGGTGGACTTCGCCGTGGCCGGCGTCTTCGCCAGCGTGGAGAAAGGCGTGGAACTGAGCGTGTTGTGGATCGTCATGATGAACCTCGCGAAGGCGCGCATTGCGCGCTGTTGTCGGTTGAATGCCGCGCGCCGTCGTCCGAGGCAGCGGACCTCGTTCGGCGTGCGGCGCGACGTGCTGCGGAACGAATCATCGCGCCGCGCAAGTGCCAACGATGGGCGAAGCAAAGCACGCTTTCGCGCGGTTGTTACGACTCGTTCCGTGGGCTTGCGAGGGCTTTCGAGTGCTTGCCAAGCGTTGTCATCGCGTGGCGGTCGTTGCGGAGAACAGGATCAGGCAGTGCTAAAGTAGGCGCGGAACCTTCGCTGATCCGCCCCGGCGCGAGCCCGCCAGCGCCACGCGGCACACAGTAAGCGTTGGTAAGGAAATGCGCGGTCGCGCGTCGGGCGCGCCAGTCTAGAATTTCGCCATGAATCCACAGGTCCTTATCGTCGACGACGATCCGGTCGTACGCGATCTGCTTTGCAAGTTTCTGCAGTCGAACGGCTTCGATGCGTCCGTGCTGCATGACGGCACCCACTTGCAGCGTCGTCTCGAGCGTGAGCGGCCGTCGGTCGTCGTGCTCGACATCATGATGCCGAACACCGACGGCCTGCGCGCGCTCACCGCGTTGCGCGCCGCCGGCGACGACATCCCGGTGATCTTCGTGACCGCGCGCGGAACCGTGGCCGATCGCATCGTCGGTCTGTCGCTCGGCGCGGACGACTACTTGACCAAACCATTCGATCCGCGCGAACTGCTGGTGCGCATCCAGACAGTGCTGCGCCGGCGCGGGCCGTCCACCACGAGCGCGCCAGAAGCACGCAAGCGCTATCGCTTCGGTCCGTTCGAACTGGACTTCGCGACGCGCTCGCTGAGCCGCGACGACGCCAAGCTGCCGCTGCGCGACAGCGAATTCGCCCTGCTGAAGATCTTCGTCAACAACCCGTACAAGGTGCTGTCGCGCGTGCTGATTCACGATCTCGTGCATCGCGACGACCTTGCGTTCCGCGACCGCAGCCTCGACGTGCCGATCTGGCGCCTGCGCCGCGTGATCGAGGACGACCCGTCGAACCCGTGCTACGTGCAAACGGTGCGCGGCAAGGGTTACGTGTTCGTGCCCGACGCCAACGGCACCCCCTTCGAGCACGGGGCCGCCCCGAGCGCATGAGAAATCTGCTGAACACGCTGTTCGGCAGAATGGCGTTGCTGTCGGCGGCGGTGCTGTTCACGATTCAGGCGAGCTGGTTCGTGCTGGTGACGATGCAGCCGCCGCGCCATGAAATCGACGGCTTCGCGCGCGGCATTCTGCTCGTGCTGCAGGCGATCAACGGCGAGCCGATCAAGGGCACCGCGCTCGCGCCGGCGATGCGCGTGCATCTGGTACCCACCTGGAACATGCCGACCAGCGTGCATCTGCGCGAGCCGCACGAGCATATGCTGGTCGAGTTGAGCCGGCATCTGCGCGAGAACCTGCCGGCCGGCACGCAGATCGCCGTCGACGATCTGCGTCCGCCGCAACTGTGGGTGCTGGTTCCGGGCAAGTCGAACTGGGTCGTCGTGCCGGTCGATGTTCCGCCGCCGCCGCGCTTTCTGATCGAATCGGTATCGATGCTGGCCGCCGGGCTGATCCTGTCGTTGTTCGCGGTATGGCAGATGCAACGGCCGTTGTTGCGCGTGGCCGATGCGTCTCGCGCGTTCGGCTCAGGCGGCCGGCCCGAACCCGTGCCGGTGCAGGGCCCGCGCGAACTGCGCGATCTGATCGGCTCGTTCAACGACATGATGCGGCGCCTGAACGAAGCCGGCGACGATCAGGCGGTGATGCTCGCCGGCGTCGCGCACGATCTGAAGGCCCCGCTCACGCGCCTGAAGTTGCGCGCAAGCGTGCTGGTCGACGAAAACGAACGCGCTGGCCTGATCCGCGACGTCGATTCGCTGACCAATATCGTCCAGCAGTTCCTCGAATTCGCTGGCCAATCGGCGGACGCTGGACCGCCTGTAGAAGTCGACGAATTCTTGCGGGAGCAGTTTTCCTCAGGCGATTTCGCGGAAGCCACTGAAACCGCCGAAGCCGCGGACCCCGCCGAGACCCCGCTCTTCGCACTCGACTTGCGCGCCG
Source organism: Paraburkholderia atlantica (assembly GCF_009362785.1). Classification (GTDB taxonomy): domain Bacteria; phylum Pseudomonadota; class Gammaproteobacteria; order Burkholderiales; family Burkholderiaceae; genus Paraburkholderia; species Paraburkholderia atlantica. The sequence continues at coordinate 49,137 of NZ_WHNQ01000022.1, read as the reverse complement.
GCCCCTCGTTTACGCTGCCGCGCACGCTGCTCGACCGGCTCGTGACGAATCTCGTCGACAACGCGCTCGAACACGGCATGCCGCCGGTGGAAATCTCGACCGCGTGCAACGACGGTCATTGGACCATCAGCGTGCGCGATCACGGCCCAGGCATTCCCGACGACCGTATCGCCGCAGCGATGAAGCCGTTCGTGCGGCTCGACGCCGCGCGCGGCGGCGAAGGTCATTGCGGCCTCGGTCTAGCGATCGTCGCGCGGCTCGCGCACCATCGCGGCGGACGCTGCCTCGTGCGCAATCATGCGCGGGGCGGGCTCGACGTACGGATCGAATTGCCGGTGGACCCGGCGCTGACGTGAGGATGCTCGCAGGTAAGGGGACGCGGACCGAGGCACTTACCCGTCCTTACCGCATCGGCTGTCGCGCGGGTTGCGGCCTTATAGTCGCTCCCGGCAACCTCGATGCCGCCCTTCTCCGTCCGCCCGCACCTCTGGGGCGGATTTTTTTGCGCTATCGCCCGGCCAGCGAAGCGCGTCAGTGCACGAGCCGATTGCGCAGCGCGTCGACCGTCGCCGTGGAAAGACCGAGGCCTTGCGTCAAATAGCTCGCCATCGTGCCGTAGCTCGCCTGTACCTGGTCGAATCCCGCCTGCAGATAATTTTCATCGACGTCGAACAACGGCGCTCTCGCCGCCGCGATGGCCGCGCCTTCCTGTGCGCGCAGCGTGGTAGTTTGCGCAGCGATCGATGGCGCGAGATAGACGTTGCTCAGCAGGTAGTCCTGCATGATCACGTCGAGCGGAACGTTGGCGATGCTGAGCAGCAGCGCCGCGACCCAGCCCGCGCGGTCCTTGCCCGCACTCGAGTGGAATAGCTGCGCGCCCGTGCCGTTGGCAAGCGCGCCGAGCAACTCGCCGTAGGCGGCTCGCTGCGGGCCGCCCGTCACATACGCGCGCGCCTGCTCCTGCATGAACGCAACGGCGTCGACGGGCGAATCGACCGGGGGTGTGACGAAGTCGTTCGTGCCGAGCACATTCAGCGCGGCGGATGTCGCGCCGCTCGGCAGCACGTCGGCGATGCGAGCGATTTCGGCGGGCGTGCGCAGGTCGTAGACCGACACGATGCCGAGCTTGTCGAGCGTCGCCGCGTCCGTGCCGCTCAGCGTCAGCGCATTCGCGCGAAAGAACACGCCGCGCCGCATCTGCTTGCCGTCGACGGTCAGATAGCCGGCACCCGCGCCGCCGACATCGCGGAAATTGCTGACCGACACGAGTCGCGGCGTAGCCGGCTGCTCGGCTTCGAGACTGCCGCCGCACGCGGACAGCAGCGTGCTGCCGAAACCCGCGGCCAGCATCGCACCGGCCGAGCCCCTCAGAAAGCGTCGCCGCGCCGCCGACGTTTCGCCGGGCATGCCGCGCTCCACGGGCACGGTCGTGCTCGTAAGGGTGCGGAAAGGCGAACGGTTTTTCGCGGTGACGGGCATCGGGGGCGACGGGTTATAGGAGGATCGAGTGCGCAGCCGGGCTGCAAACGCAGTTTAACGTTGACCAATAAGTTTTGCGTTACATCGTAGGGGTTAGTAAGAAAAAAGAGGGCCGGGTGCGCGCCAACAAAATGCCGCGGGACGCTCGGGCGCTATCGCAAATGAGGCGGACATGACGCACTGCGACGAAGCAAAAAGAAAACCGGGCTCCCCCTTTCAGGCGAGCCCGGTTTCTTTCTTACTGCATCGCTTTACCGCTACAGGTGCCCTTCATGGGGCACCTTGTCGTCTCCACGTCTTCCTGCAAATTGAAGAGACGCTTAACGCGGCAGTTCCGAATGACCCATCAGGAATGCATCGACCGAACGTGCGCACTGACGGCCCTCGCGGATCGCCCACACCACGAGCGACTGGCCGCGACGCATGTCTCCCGCCGTGAACACCTTGTCCACCGACGTGTAGTACGCCTTTTCACCCTCGGTCGTGGCGCGCACGTTGCCACGCGCATCCTTGTCGACGCCGAACGCTTCGAGCACCGGCGAAACCGGCTGCGTGAAGCCCATCGCGAGCAGCACGAGGTCCGCCTTCATTTCGAATTCGGAGTTCGGCACTTCGACCATCTTGCCGTCCTTCCATTCGACGCGTGCGGCGATCAGCTTCTCGACCTTGCCGTTCTTGCCTTCGAGGCGCTTGGTCGCGACCGCCCAATCGCGCTCGCAGCCTTCCTCGTGCGACGACGACGTGCGCAGCTTGATCGGCCAGTACGGCCACACGAGCGGCTTGTTCTCTTCTTCCGGCGGCTGCGGCAGCAGTTCGAACTGCGTGACGCTCTTTGCGCCATGACGGTTCGACGTACCCACGCAGTCCGAACCGGTATCGCCACCGCCGATTACGACGACGTGCTTGCCCTTCGCGACCAGCTGGTTCGGCACCTTGTCGCCGGCATTGACCTTGTTCTGCTGCGGCAGGAACTCCATCGCGTAGTACACGCCTTCGAGCTCGCGGCCCGGCACCGGCAGATCGCGCGGCGTTTCCGAACCCCCGGCGATCACGACCGCGTCGAACTGTTCGTTCAGCTCGGCCGGCGTGATGGTTTCCTTCGCGGTGTTGCCGATGTGCGCCGGCAGCGAGTCCGGCTTGCCGATGAACACGTTGGTGCGGAACGTCACGCCTTCGGCTTCCATCTGGCGCATGCGGCGGTCGATCTGCCACTTCTCCAGCTTGAAGTCGGGGATGCCATAACGCAGCAGACCGCCGATCCGGTCGTTCTTCTCGAACACGGTCACGTCATGACCGGCGCGCGCGAGCTGCTGAGCAGCCGCGAGACCCGCGGGTCCCGAGCCGACCACGGCGACTTTCTTGCCGGTCTTGTGCTTCGGCGTTTGCGGCGCGACCCAGCCTTCGGCCCAGGCCTTGTCGATGATCGCGTGCTCGATCGACTTGATGCCGACCGGGTCGTCATTGATGCCGAGCGTGCACGCCGCTTCGCACGGCGCCGGGCAGATGCGGCCCGTGAACTCGGGGAAGTTGTTGGTCGAATGCAGCACTTCGATCGCGTTCTTCCAGTCCTGACGGAACACCAGGTCGTTGAAGTCCGGGATGATGTTGTTGACCGGGCAGCCGTTGTTGCAGAACGGAATGCCGCAGTCCATGCAACGTGCGCCTTGAATCTTCGCTTCGTCGTCGGTCAGCGCCGCGACGAATTCCTTGTAGTGCTTCACACGCGTGAGCGGAGCCTCGTACGTCTCGTGGCGACGTTCGAACTCGAGAAAACCGGTTGCCTTGCCCATGTGGTTCTCTTCTCTATCTGTATCTAGGGGTAATCTGGACCCGCCGCGCGTCGATCGATCGGAACGCGGCGGGTACGTCTAAGTGTGACTTCCGTGAAGGCAGCTCAGGCGGCGAGCACTTCGCTGTTCGCCTTCTTCGCGGCGAGTTCGCCGAGCGCGCGCTTGTATTCGGTCGGGAACACCTTCACGAACTGACGGCGTGCCGCGTCCCAGTTTTCGAGCAGCGCCTTCGCGCGCGGGGAGCCCGTGAACTGGAAGTGACGCTCGATGAGCCCCTTGAGCAGCGCCTCGTCGGTCGTGTCGCGATGCCACACGCCCTTGTCGACCGTACGCTCCTGTTCGGCCTGTTGCAGCACCGGGTCGAGCGAAACCATCGACTTGTTGCACTTGCTCGCGAACGTGCCGTCCGGATCGAACACGTACGCGATACCGCCCGACATGCCGGCCGCGAAGTTACGGCCCGTCTCGCCGAGCACGACCACCGTGCCGCCCGTCATGTATTCGCAACCGTGATCGCCCGTGCCTTCGACGACCGCGGTCGCGCCCGAGTTACGTACGCAGAAACGCTCGCCGGCGACGCCGCGGAAGAAGGCTTCACCTTCGATCGCGCCGTACATCACCGTGTTACCGCAGATGATGTTCTCTTCCGACTTGCCGCGGAAATCGTTGGTCGGACGGATGATGATGCGGCCGCCCGACAGGCCCTTGCCGACGTAGTCGTTGCCGTCGCCGACCAGATCCAGCGTGATGCCCTTCGCGAGGAACGCGCCGAAGCTCTGGCCCGCGGTGCCTTTCAGCTGGATGTGGATCGCGTCGTCCGCGAGACCTTCGTGGCCGTACTTCTTCGCGATCGTGCCCGACAGCATCGCGCCGACCGTGCGGTTCACGTTGCGCACCGGCTGAATGAACGACACGTGCTCGCCCTTCTCGATCGCGGCCTTCGCCTTCTCGATCAGCGTGTGGTCGAGTGCGCGGTCGAGGCCGTGATCCTGCTCGTCGACGTGCTTGCGTGCGACTTCCGCCGGCACTTGCGGCTGATAGAACACGCGCGAGAAGTCGAGGCCCTTCGCCTTCCAGTGCTCGATGCCCTTCTTCGTGTCGAGCAGTTCCGCGCGGCCGATCAGGTCGTCGAACTTGCGGATACCGAGTTGCGCCATGATTTCGCGCGCTTCTTCCGCAACGAAGAAGAAGAAGTTCACGACGTGTTCCGGCTGTCCCTGGAACTTCGCACGCAACACCGGATCTTGCGTCGCGACGCCGACCGGGCACGTGTTCAGATGGCACTTGCGCATCATGATGCAGCCTTCGACGACGAGCGGCGCCGTCGCGAAGCCGAATTCGTCCGCGCCGAGCAGCGCGCCGATCACGACGTCGCGGCCGGTCTTCATCTGACCATCGGCCTGCACGCGGATACGGCCGCGCAGCTGGTTCAGCACCAGCGTCTGCTGCGTTTCCGCGAGACCCAGTTCCCACGGCGTGCCCGCATGCTTGATCGACGACAGCGGCGACGCACCCGTGCCACCGTCATGACCGGCGATCACGACGTGATCGGCCTTTGCTTTCGCGACACCGGCGGCAACCGTACCGACGCCCGACTCCGACACGAGCTTCACCGAGATGCTCGACGACGCGTTGACGTTCTTCAGATCGTGAATCAGCTGTGCCAGGTCTTCGATCGAGTAGATGTCGTGGTGCGGCGGCGGCGAAATGAGGCCGACGCCCGGCACCGAGTAACGCAGCTTGCCGATGTAGTCCGACACCTTGTGGCCCGGCAGCTGACCGCCTTCGCCCGGCTTCGCACCCTGCGCCATCTTGATCTGGATCTGATCGGCCGACGCGAGGTACTCAGCCGTCACGCCGAAGCGGCCCGACGCGACCTGCTTGATGCGCGAGCGCAGCGAATCGCCTTCCTTCAGCGGAATATCGACGATCACTTCGTCGCCGATCACGGACTTCATCGTGTCGCCGTTCTTGATCGGAATGCCGCGCAGTTCGTTGCGGTAACGGTTCGCATCTTCACCGCCCTCACCCGTGTTCGACTTGCCGCCGATGCGGTTCATCGCGACGGCGAGCGTGGCGTGCGCTTCGGTGCTGATCGAGCCCATCGACATTGCGCCGGTCGCGAAACGCTTGACGATTTCCTTCGCCGGTTCGACTTCGTCGAGCGGGATCGCCTTGGTCGGATCGAACTTGAACTCGAACAGGCCGCGGAAGGTCATGTGGCGCTTGGTCTGATCGTTGATCAGATGCGCGTATTCCTTGTACGTCTGGTACGAGTTGCTGCGCGCCGAGTGCTGCAGCTTGGCGATCGCATCCGGCGTCCACATGTGTTCTTCGCCGCGCACGCGGTATGCGTATTCGCCGCCCGCGTCGAGCATGTTCGCGAGGACCGGGTTGTCGCCGAACGCCTCGCGATGCAGACGGATAGCCTCTTCCGCAACGTCGAACAGACCAATGCCGCCGACCTTCGACGACGTGCCGTGGAAGTACTTCGCCACCAGATCCGACGCAAGACCGACCGCTTCGAAAATCTGCGCGCCGGTGTACGACATGTAGGTCGAAATGCCCATCTTCGACATGACCTTCTGCAGGCCCTTGCCGACTGCCTTCGTGAAGTTGTAGACCGCCTTCTCCGCCGACAGGTCGCCCTTCAGGCCGGCCGCGAGCTGGCTCAGCGTTTCCATCGCGAGGTACGGGTGCACGGCTTCCGCGCCATAGCCCGCAAGCAGCGCGAAGTGGTGCGTTTCACGCGCCGAACCAGTTTCCACGACGAGGCCCGTGCTCGTGCGCAGACCTTGCTGCACGAGGTGCGTGTGGATCGCAGCGGTCGCGAGCAATGCCGGAATCGCGACGTTGTCGCGGTCGGTCTTGCGGTCCGACACGATCAGCATGTTGTAGCCGGACTTGACCGCATCGACGGCTTCCGCGCACAGCGACGCGAGGCGCGCTTCGATGCCTTCCTTGCCCCAGGCAACCGGATAGCAGATGTTCAGCTCGTACGAGCTGAACTTGCCGCCGGTGTACTGATCGATCGCGCGGATCTTCGCGATGTCCTTGAAGTCGAGCACCGGCTGCGACACTTCGAGTCGCATCGGCGGGTTGATATTGTTCGTGTCGAGCAGGTTCGGCTTCGGGCCGATGAACGACACGAGCGACATCACCATGTTTTCACGGATCGGGTCGATCGGCGGGTTCGTGACCTGCGCGAACAGCTGCTTGAAGTAGTGGTACAGCGTCTTATTCTTGTTCGACATGACCGCGAGCGGCGAGTCGTTGCCCATCGAGCCGACGGCTTCCTCACCCGCTTGCGCCATCGGCGCCATCAGGAACTTCAGGTCTTCCTGGGTGTAGCCGAACGCCTGCTGGCGATCCAGCAGCGCAGCAGCTTCGCGGCGCTCCGTCACGACGTCTTCGGCCTTCGGCTCGATCTCGTCGAGCTTGATGCGCACGGCGTCGATCCAGCTCTTGTACGGCTTGGCGTTGGCGAGGTTGTCCTTCAGTTCCTTGTCGTCGATGATGCGGCCGTGCTCCATGTCGATCAGGAACATCTTGCCCGGCTGCAGACGCCACTTCTTGACGATCTTCGATTCCGGAATAGGCAGCGTGCCGGCTTCCGACGCCATGATCACGAGGTCGTCGTCGGTGACGATGTAGCGCGCCGGACGCAGACCGTTACGGTCGAGCGTCGCGCCGATCTGGCGGCCGTCGGTGAATGCGATCGCGGCGGGGCCGTCCCACGGCTCCATCATCGCGGCGTGGTATTCGTAGAACGCCTTGCGGTTCTCGTCCATCAGCGTGTGCTGTTCCCAGGCTTCCGGGATCATCATCATCATTGCGTGGACGAGCGGGTAGCCGGCCATCACCAGCAGTTCGAGACAGTTATCGAACGATGCCGTATCCGATTGGCCCGGATAGATCAGCGGCCACAGCTTCGGCAGGTCGTCACCGAGCACGTGCGAGGCGATCGCGCCGGTACGCGCGTTCAGCCAGTTGACGTTGCCCTTCACCGTGTTGATTTCGCCGTTGTGGGCGATCATGCGGTACGGGTGTGCCAGTTCCCACGCCGGGAACGTGTTGGTCGAGAAGCGCTGGTGCACGAGCGCGAGCGCCGACACGACACGCTCGTCCTGCAGGTCGCGGTAGTACACGCCGACTTGGCCCGCGAGCAGCAGACCCTTGTAGACGACCGTGCGCGCCGACATCGACGGCACGAAGTATTCCTTGCCGTGCTTGAGCTTCAGTGCCTGGATGCGGTGGCTCGCGGTCTTGCGGATGATGTACAGCTTCCGCTCGAGCGCGTCGGTCACCATGATGTCCTTGCCGCGGCCGATGAAGATCTGGCGGATCAGCGGCTCGCTCGCCTTCACGGTCGGCGAAATCGGCATCGCGTGGTCGACCGGCACGTCGCGCCAGCCGAGCACGACCTGGCCTTCGGCCTTCACCGTACGCTCGAGCTCCTGTTCGCAGGCGATGCGCGACGCGTGCTCCTTCGGGAGGAAGATCATGCCGACGCCGTATTCGCCAGCCGGCGGCAGCGTCACGCCTTGGCGGGCCATTTCTTCGCGATAGAAGCCGTCCGGAATCTGGATCAGGATGCCCGCGCCGTCGCCCATCAGCGGATCGGCGCCGACGGCGCCCCGGTGGTCGAGGTTCTCGAGAATCTTCAAGCCCTGCTGGATGATTTCGTGACTCTTGTGGCCCTTGATATGGGCGACGAAGCCGACGCCGCAAGCGTCGTGCTCGTTTTGCGGGTCGTACAGACCTTGGGCGGCGGGAACCGGGTGAATCGGTTGCTGGTGGTCGTTCATGGGGACACCGTCTGTGAGGAGGCCGGACAGGCCGTTAAACCATTGTTTTTTTGCCGCAGTGCGCTTCGCAACCACGACGGCGCTCTTCTCGCAGCAGAACTGCGCGGGAGGAAAAGCGTCGGAAATCGGAATATACGCGACGAATCAAGGAAATAGCAAATAAAACATGGTGATCCGCCCCCGATTATCAAATTGGTGCATTGCGGCTATTTTTTATTGGTGCCATATCAATGCGACACAAAAGAAAACGGCATACGAAATGCCGTCTTCATGTAGTCCTTTGATGCAAAACGCTTTATGCGGATTTAAAGCGGCTCTATCGGCGGCGCTGGGTGTCGCCTTTCCGCCGCCTCACTGCGTATGCGGCGTCTCGCGCACCTTGCGTGGCCGGCCACGCGGTAGCGGTGACACACGCCGGTTCGCGGCGCGCGCCGCCCATTCGCGGTAAGTGTCGCTGCCGAGCACCCAGCCCTTCAACGTGGCTTGCTGAAGCTGACTTGCCTCGCGCTCGTCGAGCGGCTGCTCGCACAATTCGCGATAAGCACGCTGCCGCTCGAACGGCGTATTGCCGAGCGACCAGTAGAGAGGGTGATCCGTGATCAGGCTGTCGAGGGTAAGGCCGATGTGATGACGATAGCTCGACCAACGATAATCCTCGGCAGCGTTGACCAACTGCAAGCGCACCGGACACATTTCGACCACCCGGCTCGCCAGCAGGAAGTAGCGCTCACCTTCAATCACCGTGGCGCGGTAACGGCCTTCCCACAAGGTGCCGCGACGCGCATAGCGCCGGTTGAAGTGCGCGACGTAGCGCCGCCCGACAGCCTGCATCGCCTTGGGCAGGCTCGACTCCTCGGTGGGCGTGACGAGCAGTTGCACGGCGCCCGGCATCAAGGCGTAAGCGTGGATGGAAAGATGATGGTCCCGGGATGCCGCCTTCAGACAGTCGATGAAAAGCTCGTAGTCCTGGTCGTCGACGAAGGCGGGCTGCTGATCGAGCCCGCGGAGGATGACGTGCTGCGGCTGGTCGGGGACATAAAGACGTGCAAGCCGTGCCATGCTGGAGTGTCCAATAGTCGCGTTGGTATATACCCGAAGGTCCGAAGATCCGCATGCGCGCAAGGTTCGGCGCCATGCGGCCAAGCCAGAAACCACGCGGCGCTTAGGGAGAAAACTCTAACCGCCGCGTATGGTTTGTTTCAAACGTTGTAGTCATAATGAGCGGGCCTTTTTTGGAGGAGCACATATGAAATTAAAACAGGCCGTAACGGGGATGGCAGTGCTTGCCTGCATGAGCACGGCAGCGCACGCACAATCGGCCGGCAGCTTTTACGTCACGACGGGCTGGTTCCATCTGGCGCCCCAATCGAGCAGCGACCCGCTGACCGTGACCAGCATCGGCGGGAGCCCAACCAACATCACCGAAGCCAACACCGGCGCTTCGCTGGGTTCGGCCGACACCATCGGTTTCACCGCCGGATACTTCGTCACCGACCACATCGCCACCGAATTCGTCATTGGCGTCCCGCCTACTTTCGACCTATCAGGCACGGGCAGCCTCGCGCAGTTCGGCAAGATCGGGCAGGCCAAACAGTGGAGCCCGACTCTGCTGTTCAAGTACTACTTCAACGCGCCGACCGCTGCGTTCCGGCCATATCTCGGTGTCGGTGTGAGCCGCATCTGGTTCACCGACGAACACATCACCAACAGCTCATTCCAAGCCAACATTCTGCATGGTCCGACCAGTGTCTCGACGGATAGTTCGTGGGAACCCGTGTTTAATGCAGGCTTCCATTACTCCTTCAATCAGCACTGGTTCGCCGGCGTGTCGATCTCATACCTGCCGCTCAGCACGACCGCGAAGCTCAATTCGGCGGCCACCACGCCGGTCGGCACGCTGACCGTGCAATCGCAGACCAAGATCAAGCTGAACCCGATCGTCACCTACGTCAACATCGGTTACCGTTTCTAACGCATCGCGACAGCAGGTGGCTTGAATTAGGGTAGTCGAATTTTCGCGCCGTGGGGAACGCCGTCATCGAACAGATGACGGCGTTTTTGTTTGGCCTCCCGCTTGTATCGGTATGGCAATGTCATCCGGCATCGGCGTTTGTAAATTTGACGCGAATGCGGCGTACCTGCGTGCAATATTGGGCAGCGCTAAGGGCACGCGGACCGTGTCGCGAGCCCCGCGCTGTCGCGTTACGGGCAATGCGACGCTTGGCATCGAAGTTGCGTTAGATGGCGTTTCCAACGCTGCGACGTGATACTGCGTCTGCGCATAGCGTATCCGCGCGACGATGCGCGGGGCCTTTCAACTCATCGACGGAGCGACCATGACAGCACTTCCAAATACGCGAGACGCCCTCGGCGAATCCTGGACAAGCGCGAGTCGCCGTGCACGGCGCATCGCTCGCCATAGCCGCCACGCGGCCGAAGATATCGCGGTCGAGTTGCGCACCCTGCTGTCGGAACTCGAATCGACCTTGGCCGACGGCACGCAGGCCGACGCCGTGGCCTTGCGCGGCAGGCTGCGCAAACAACTGGACGCCGCGCGCGAGCGGCTGAACGACACGCGCGATGCCATGCGTGATCGTGCGGGCGTCGCGATCTCGGACGCCGATCACTATGTGCATGAAAATCCGTGGCAGACGATTGCGATCGTCGGCGGACTTGCGCTGGTGGCGGGAGCGCTGTTCGCATCGCGCTCGCGATGACGCTGACCTGCGCGGTCTGACGATGCTGGCAAGGGCGACGCGACAGCCGCTTCGATGCGGCAAGGTTAAACGTTGCCCCTTGCCGCGCCAAGCCGCTAGCGCCTAATTGTCGTCGATCACGAACAGCCGTCGATACTCCTTCAGCGCGTAGCGATCGGTCATCCCCGCGATGTAATGCGCGATCAGACGCGGCTGGCGCGTCGCATCGCTCGACTGATAGTCCGGCGGCAGCAGCCGCGGGTCGTCGGTGAACGCGTCGAACAGTCCGACCACGACGCGGCGCGCCTTGTTGGCCATGCGCATCACGCGATAGTGGCGGTACATGTTTCTGAACAGAAAGCGCTTGAGCGCCGCGGCCTGCGCGGCAATCGCATCACTGTGTGCGACGAGCGGGGGCGCCGCGCGCACGTCGTCGAGTGACGCCGGTGAGTAGCGCGCGAGGTTGGCCCGCGTCGTCTCGATCAGATCGACGATCAGCGTATTGATCACGCGCCGCACCGTCTCGTGAATCAGCCGACGCCCTTCTATCTGCGGGTAGTCGCCGCGCGCCGCCTCACAATGCGTCTGCCAGAGCTCCACTTCGGCGAGCTGCTCGAGCGACAGCAGACCGGAGCGCAAACCGTCGTCGACGTCGTGATTGTTGTAGGCGATTTCGTCGGCGACGTTGGCGATCTGCGCTTCGAGCGACGGTTGACGTCCTTCGAGAAAGCGCTCGCCCAATTCGCCGAGCCGGCGCGCGTTGTCGCGCGAGCAATGCTTGAGAATGCCCTCGCGCGTCTCGAAGCACAGGTTCAGGCCGTTGAATGCTCCGTAGTGCTCCTCAAGTTCGTCGACGACCGCGAGGCTCTGCAGATTGTGCTCGAAGCCGCCGTGCTCGCGCATGCATTCGTTCAATGCATCCTGGCCGGCATGGCCGAACGGTGTATGGCCGAGATCGTGCGCCAGCGAAATCGCTTCGACCAGATCTTCATTGACGCGCAGATTGCGCGCGACCGAGCGCGCGATCTGCGCAACTTCGAGGCTGTGGGTGAGACGCGTGCGAAACAGGTCGCCCTCGTGATTGACGAATACCTGAGTCTTGTATTCGAGCCGCCGGAATGCGGTGGAGTGGACGATGCGGTCGCGGTCGCGCTGAAACTCGGTGCGCGCGCTCGGCGCGGTTTCCGCATAGCGACGCCCGCGCGACTGGCTCGAATGCGCCGCGTACGGCGCGAGATGCCCTTCGAGCGCCTGCTGGGTCGGCGCGGGGACGGCGGGTGCGGCGACTGCGGCAGCGGCATCCGCGGCGATGGCAGTGGCGCCGCTGGCGCCGTTCCCGGCGCCAGCGCGCGCGCTTGTCGAGTCATGCTGGATATCGTCGCTGCGCCTGTCAGTCACCGGGTTCTCCGAAACATGGGCGGCGCCTCGTGACGCGGGTGCGTGAAGTGTGGTTGCAGGGCCGCGTTGAGTCTAGACGGCGGCGGCCAGCGTCGCATGCACTTCGGCGTCGGGCGCGCGGGTGATCAGTGTCTCACCGAAACGCTTCAGCAGAATGAACTTGATCGCGCCGCCTTCTGCTTTCTTGTCGATCTGCATCAGCTCGACGTAGCGATCCGTGCCGAGCGCCGGAGCACGCGTGGGCAGATGTGCGGCAAGCACCACGTCGACGAGTCGCTTGCGCGACGCTTCGTCCAGATGGCCGAGGCGCACGGACAGATCCGCCGCCATCACCATTCCGCAGCCGACCGCCTCGCCGTGCAGCCACTCGCCATAGCCGAGTCCGGCTTCGATCGCGTGGCCGAACGTATGGCCGAAGTTCAGGATCGCGCGCAGACCACCTTCGCGCTCGTCCTGCGCCACCACCGAAGCCTTGATCTCGCACGAACGTTTGACCGCCTCGGTCAACGCCGCCGGTTCGCAGCGGTTCAAAGCCTCGATATTGGCCTCGATCCAGGTGAAGAAACCGGCATCGGCGATCGCGCCGGTCTTGATGACTTCGGCGATGCCCGCCGCGAGTTCGCGCGCGGGCAGCGACCGCAATACGCCGATGTCGGCGATCACCGCCTGCGGCTGGTAGAACGCGCCGATCATGTTCTTGCCGAGCGGATGATTGATGCCGGTCTTGCCGCCGACCGACGAATCCACCTGCGACAGCAACGTGGTCGGCACCTGGATGAACGGCACGCCGCGCATGTAGCAGGCGGCGGCAAACCCGGTCATGTCGCCGATCACACCGCCACCGAGCGCGATCAGCGTGGTCTTGCGGTCGGCGCGCGAGCCGAGCAGCGCATCGAAGATCAGGTTCAGCGTCTGCAGATTCTTGTGCGCTTCGCCGTCCGGCAGAACGACCGTGGACACCTGCTTGTTCAGCGGCGCGAGCGCCGCGCGCAGCTTGTCGCCGTAGAGCGGATCGATGGTGCTGTTGGTGACGATCGTGATCGAGTTGCCGGCGATATGCGGCGCGAACAACTCAGTCTGGCCGATCAGGTCGGCACCGATATGGATGGGGTAGGCGCGCTCGCCCAGTTCGACGTTGACGGTAATCATACGGTCCATTATGACGCAGGATGTTTGGCGACGCCGGCCATCTCGAGCTGCATCAGAACCATGTTGACGAGTCCGTTGACCGAGGGCCGGCCGGTTTCGATCACGAAGTGCGCGCATTCGCGGTACAGCGGGTCGCGCACTTCATAGAGCGCTTCGAGGCGCGCCTTGGGGTCTTCCGTTTGCAGCAGCGGACGATTCTTGTCGCGCCGCGTGCGCAGCCACAGGTCATGCGGATTGGCGCGCAGATAGATCACGAGGCCGCGGCTTTTCAGCGCTTCGCGGTTTTCCGGCCGCAGCACCGCGCCGCCGCCGGTCGCGAGCACGATATTGTCCCGCGCGGTCAGCTCCGAGATCACGCTCGCTTCGCGATCGCGAAAGCCCGCTTCGCCCTCGAGCTCGAAGATCACGGGAATGCGCGCGCCCGTGCGCGCCTCGATTTCATGGTCGGAATCGAAGAACGGGCGCTCGAGACGGCGCGCAACCGCCCGACCCACAGTGGTCTTTCCTGCCCCCATGAGCCCTACGAAAAAAACATTGGCGTGTGCGTCCCGCGCTTGCAACGGTGTCCTCTGGCTAATCCGGTGTAGTTCGTGCCGCAGCTTACTGGCAAAGCGGCTGCCTTGTCGAGCCTGCGCGCCGCCGGCGGACGGCGGCGCATGCGTGCCCTATATGCCCTAATTTTCCCGCACCACGCGCGGCGTGATGAAAACCGCCAGTTCGCTACGCGTGTCGCGATGAGTCCGATGGCGGAACAGGGCGCCCAAAACCGGTATTTTGCCAAGGATGGGCACCCGCTCGACGTCGTCCCGGTCGTCGGTCTCATAAATTCCGCCGATCGACACCGTACCGCCATCCTCGACTTCGACGCGCGTTTGCACGTGCTTGGTGTTGATCGCGGGCCCGGCGTCGGTCTGCTCGCCGACGCTGTCCTTCGCGACGTCGAGATCGAGCACTACGCGGCCATCCGGCATGATCTGCGGCTCGACCTCCAGTTTGAGCGTCGCGCGGCGAAACTGCACGCCGGACACGCCCTGGCCGACCTTCGCCTGATACGGCAGCTCGGTGCCCTGCTCGACGATCGCCTTCATCCGGTCCGCCGTGACGACCCGCGGGCTCGACACGATTTTCCCATGTCCCTCTGATTCGAGCGCCGAGAGTTCGATGTTCAGCAGCCGTGTCGCGTGCGCCGCGAATAGCGTGAGGCCGGCGGTCGCGGCATCGAATCCGGAGATCGGACGGGCCGACAGATCGTACACGGTGCCGTCCGTTCCTCCCGTCAGCCCCCTCGACGTACCATCCGCGCTCGTGCCGGCGAGCGACAGCCGCACCCCGAGATTGCGCGAAAAGCCCTGCTCGCCTTCGACGATCTGAGCTTCGATCAGCACCTGGCGAGTCGGCCGGTCGACGGAGGCGATCAGCGCCGCGATCTGCTCGAGCCGCCCCGCGAGATCGGTGACGAACAGCAGATTAGTGCGCGGATCGGCGGTGACGGCGCCGCGTTTGGACAGCACGCGCTGGGTGCCGGAACCGGTCAGCAGGCGCCGCACGTCCTCGGCGTGCGCGTAGTGCAGCTCGAACGTGCGGCTCGCGAGCGGTTCGAGGTCCGCGGCGCGCGCGTGAGCTTCGAAGCGCTGACGTTCGCGCGCAGCGAGTTCGGCGGCAGGCGCGACCCAGATGACGTTGCCGTGGCGCTCCATCGCCAGATTGTTGACGTCGAGCAGCGTGTCGAACGCGGTGCGCCACGGCACCTGATCGAGCCGTATCGACACGGCGCCGCGCACTTTGTCACTGGCGACGATGTTCAGGCCGGTGAACTCGGCAAACGCTTTCAGGACCGCGCCGAGTTGCGCATGCTGGAAGTTCAGCGAAATCGGCTTGTTGCCCGCGGGAAGGCCCGAATCGGCGCCGGCCGATGCGTCGGCTAGGCGCGGCCGCGGCGGCAGTGGAACCGGCGGGCCCTCGAGACTGGGCGTGCCGGCGCCGTCGTCGCGAGCCGGAGCGGTCGGTTGTTTTGGCGACGGCGGCAGGATCGGGCCGTTGGCGGCGTCGTCCGGGGAAGCGTCGGGGGCTGTCGCGGCACGCGGGGCCGGCTCGACGGTGTCCGGGTCTTGGGCTGCTTTTGGCGTGGAAACGTCGCCGAACGGATTCGCCGCTTGGCCGAGACCACCGCTCGGCAGCGGCGCTGTCTCTTGGGCAGTTTTGGCCGATACGGCTGGATCGTCGAGCGCCGCGTAGGTCGGCAACGGCGGTAGCAACGTTGGCGTCGCTGCCTGTGCGACGCCGGCGCCCAGCGTCGCAGCGACGTAGAGCCCGAAACACAGCGCGGAGACGACGCGGACCTCGCGTTCACTCCCCAACGCCGCCACGCCCCATCGCTTGAGTATGCGCATCATGACGCCTCCGTCTGCGTCAGCGTCAGGGTGCGCGTCGCGCCGCCGTTCGCGAGCGTAATGCCGAGCGCATCGAGCTGCGTGACTCGCTCGACGCCCAGTTGCTGCCCGGCCGCGACCGTCGTCGTGCCGTCTGGCGTGTCGAGCAGGGCGAGCCCGCGGGTACGATCGCGCAGCAGACCGACAAGGCGCAATTCGGAGGCATCGCCCGGCTCGCCACTCGCGGAGATTTGCGGCTTCGCAAACGGATCGAAGAATACGAGGCCTTCGTCGTCATCGTCGGCAGCCTCGTCGGCGTCACGGCTGGCGTCGGTGCTTGCGGCCGGGATCTCGGGAGCCGGTCGCAGCGCGCCGTATACGTGCAGCGTCGCAGCCACCGCGAGACCTTTGCCATCCTGCTTGACGGTCACATCGACGGGAACGATCAGCACCGGCAGTTGCGCGAGCCCGTGGAAAAAAGCCATCAGGTGGACGAAGTCCGTGCGCGCGGTGAGCTGCAGCTCGCGCATCCGCTCGACGCCCTCGCCGCTCGCCGCGCCCGGTTCGACCGCGAGCAACTCGACGCCGCTCTGCGTGGCCAGCTCGGAGACGATGCGCACGTCGTCGGCGGAATTCCACGGCAAGGCGCTCGACACCGTGGCCGACATCGCCGCGGCTGCACGGCGCAGCGACGGCAGCTGTGCGAGCGCGTGCCGGGCCTCCGCGAGACGCTGCGTGCTGAGCGCGAACGCCGCGCGGCTCGCCTCCAGTCCGGCGAGATCGGCCGTGTTCCAACCGTACGCGCCGAGGCCGAACACGAGCGCGGCAAGCGTCCCCGCAACGAGCCAGCGACGGCGCGAGCTCCACGCCTCGAGCGGCACCCGCGCCCGCTTGACCCAGCGTGAAAAAACCGCGGTGCCGTGCGCCGCACCGCCCGGCTCAAAAAAGGTCGAGCTCATCGTGCACCTCCCTTTCGTGCGGCCCTCGAGGCGTGCGTCGCTTGGGGCGGCGGTTCGCCCCAGCGCAGGCGCGCATCGAATTCCACCGGTCCGCCTATCGACGGTTCCGTCGGCGCGCCGCCCTTCGCCGTCGGCCGACGCAGATCGCGCATCTCCGCGCTCTCCACGCCGTGAACCGCGCCGAGCCGCTTGAGCCACTCAGCCGACGCGATATGGCCGCTCGAAGTCGCCAGCAATTCGGTCTCGTACTCGCGCTGTCGAAACTGCCGCAACACGACGCGATCGCCGGGCTCGAAGCTCAGCGCGTCGAGCAGATCGCGCAGATGCACGAGCGGCCTCGCGAGACTCGCGGCGCGGGCCGCGGCCTGGCGCTGCTGCTGTTCGGCCTGCGACAGCTTCGCGTGCTCCGCGAGCGGCACGGCGAGCGGGGTCAGCGCCTGCTCGACCGCTGCGCTCCGCGCATCGAGCCGCGCCGCAGCGAAGCTCTGCCAGCCGGCGACGAGCAACACACCCGCGGCACCGACGCAAGCCGCCGCAGCCCAGTCGCGCATGCAGCGGTGCCGCGCGAGTCGCGCGTTGCGTTGGCGATACGGCAGCAGATTGAAGCCGCCGAGCCACGGCACAGCGGCACGCTGATCACACCGATCGAGACTCGCGCCCGCGCCAGATGAAAACGACAGAACGCCCCTCATTCCAGCACCCCGCGCAACGCAAGCCCAAACGCGACAGCGCCCGCCGGCTCGTGCAGCAACGCGTCGTCGAGCGGCCGCGCGTGGCTGCCGAGCAGCGCACACTCGAACGGCAGCGCCGAGCAGCCGAGCACGTCGCCGATATCGGCGAGCGAAAAACCGACGCCGTCGAGCAGATCGATTTCGCCGCCGATCAGCGCGCAGTCGAACTCCGGCCCGTGCGTGAGATCGCGCAACGCGTCGGCGAGATCGGCATGCTCGGGCGCCGGATAGCGCATCTCCCCGACGCTCGCGCCATCGACGACGCTCCAGCCGTACACGCCGTCCGTACCGACCCACACCGCCGCGTACGGCTCGTTCGGGTCGAGTTCGCGACCCGCCGCGTGGCGCAAGGCGCGCAATGCCGCGTGCGGCTCGCCATCGATAGCGGACAGCGAAATGCCCGCGGTCGCCGCGCATTCGATCCGCGCTTCCAGGTGTTGGCGCGAAGTCGCGGCGATCTTCACCGAGCGCTGCGGCGACGGCGTCTCGTCGACGTACCAGTCGACCGCGAGCGCATGACGCTCGAGCCCGGCGATGCGCTCCGCTTCGCCCATCACCGCGGGTGCGAGTCCGGCGAGCGCAACGCCGCCGTCCTCCGCCTCGCAGTCGCTCTGCGCGGCGAGCCGTGCGAGCGGCACTGTCGTCGTCAGCGTGGCCGACGAAGGCACGGCCATCGCGCAGCGCAGCGCGTGCGTCGCGCATACGCGCGGCAAACCGGCGAACGCATCGCGCAACGCCCGCGCGACGGCCTGCCGATCGACGATCTCTGCGCCGGCCATTACGCCGGCCGCGAGCGGCACCGTGCTGATATGTTCGAGATGCAGCGCGCCCCGTGCGCGTTGACTCACCACCACGAGACGCACGTTTTGCGAGCCGACGTCGATGCCGGCGGCGAAGCGCTGCCGGCCCTCCCGCACTGCCTGAAGCCATGAATTTTTATAAGCCATAGCGCCCTCCCTCTGAACGCGAATAACGAGGGATCATTGTCGGCAGACGCGCGTCCTAACGACATTCAGCCGAATGGCTAACGCAGCTGCGAAGGCGCCCCGAGCGACATCAAAGCGACTACAGTTGGGACTACAGCGAAGTCATTCCTGCGCCGTCTGGCGTGTGCCGATTGCACGCCATTCGTAAGCTTGCCGAAAGCAGAAAAACCCTGGCGGCTATAATCGCGGGACTGTTTTTCCGGTACTCCTATGCAAGCCTCGTCTCCTACGTCCCCGCCGCCCGCGCCGAAAAAGCGCAAACGTCCGCTATGGCTGAAGCTGATCCTCGGCTTTTTCGGCTTGATCGTGGCGGGCATCGTGTCCGTGGCGCTGGTGCTCGGCTATGCGCTCGTCGTCGCGACGCCGAACCTGCCGTCACTCGATGCGCTGACCGACTATCAACCCAAGGTGCCGCTGCGAATCTATACGGCCGACCACGTGCTGATCGGCGAATTCGGCGAGGAGCGGCGCGACATCGTGCACATTCAGGACGTGCCCGACAGCCTGAAGAAAGCGATCCTCGCGATCGAGGACGCGCGCTTTTATGAGCACGGTGGCGTCGACCTGACCGGCATCGCGCGAGCCGGCATCGTCGCGCTGACCAACGGCCATGCGACGCAAGGCGCGAGCACGATCACGATGCAGGTGGCGCGCAACTTCTTTCTATCCAGCGAAAAAACCTACACGCGCAAGATCTACGAGATGCTGCTCGCGTACAAGATCGAGTCGAAGCTGAGCAAGGATCAGATTCTCGAGGTGTACATGAATCAGATCTATCTCGGTCAGCGCGCGTACGGATTCGCGAGTGCCGCGCGCGTGTACTTCGGCAAGGATCTGAAAGACCTGACGCTCGCCGAATCGGCGATGCTCGCCGGTCTGCCGAAGGCGCCGTCCGCGTATAACCCGGTCGTCAATCCGAAGCGCGCGAAGGTGCGCCAGGAGTACATCCTGCAGCGCATGTACGAACTGCACTACATCACCCAGCAACAGTACGACGAGGCGAGCCGGCAGCGGCTCGTGGTGAAAGGCATGGGCAAGGAGTACAGCGTGCACGCGGAATACGTCGCGGAAATGGTGCGGCAGATGATGTACGCGCAGTATCGCGAGGAAGCCTACACGCGCGGCCTGAACGTCGTGACCACGATCGACTCGGCCGATCAGGACGTCGCCTATCACGCGGTGCGCAAAGGCTTGATGGACTACGAGCGCCGTCACGGCTATCGCGGCCCGGAGGCGTTCATCGATCTTCCGGCCGACGCCGACGAGCGCGAGCAGGCCATCGACGACGCGCTGCTCGAGCATCCCGACAACGGCGAAATCATCGCGGCCGTCGTCACGGCGGCGAGCCCGAAGGAGGTGCAGGCGGCCTTCATCGACGGCAACGTCGCGACGGTTCAGGGCGACGGCCTGCGTTATGCGCAGTTCGCGCTCGGCCCGCGCGCGCAGCCGAATCAGCGCATCCGGCCCGGCGCGATCGTGCGGCTCGTGAAGAACGACGAGGGCGACTGGTCGATCACGCAATTACCGCAGGTGGAAGGCGCGTTCATCTCGGTGGTGCCGCAGGACGGTGCGATCCGCGCGCTGGTCGGCGGCTTCGACTTCAACAAGAACAAGTTCAATCACGTGACGCAGGCGTGGCGTCAGCCGGGCTCGAGCTTCAAGCCGTTCATCTATTCGGCTTCGCTCGAAAAAGGCCTCGGGCCCGCGACGATCATCAACGACGCGCCGCTCTTTTTCAGCGCCGCCGAAACCGGCGGCCAGGCGTGGGAGCCGAAGAACTACGGCGGCGGTTTCGACGGTCCGATGACGATGCGCACCGCGCTGCAGAAGTCGAAGAATCTCGTGTCGATCCGCATCCTGAACCAGATCGGCCCGAAGTACGCGCAGCAATACATCACGCGCTTCGGCTTCGACGCGGACCGCCATCCCGCCTATCTGCCGATGGCGCTCGGCGCGGGCCTCGTGACGCCGCTGCAGATGGCGGGCGCGTTCTCGGTGTTCGCCAACGGCGGCTACCGGATCAATCCTTATCTGATCGCGGAAGTCACCGATCAGCGAGGCGGCGTCGTCGCGCAAGCGCAGCCGCTCGTGGCTGGCCGAAACGCGCCGTATGCGATCCAACCGCGCAACGCCTATGTGATGAACAGCCTGCTGCAAAGCGTCGCGCAGCACGGCACCGGCGCGAAGAGCAACGTGCTCAAGCGCACCGATCTCGCCGGCAAGACCGGCACGACCAACGACTCGCGCGACGCTTGGTTCGCCGGCTATCAGCACACGCTCACCGCGATCGCGTGGATCGGCTACGACAATCCGCGCAGCCTCGGCGACAAGGAAACCGGCGGCGGCCTCGCGCTGCCGGTGTGGATCGAGTACATGGGACGCGCGCTGAAGGGCGTGCCCGAGTACAAGATGGCACGTCCCGACGACGTCAGTGAAATCGGCTCGGAGCTTTATTTCGACGATTTCACGCCGGGCCACGGGTTCATCGCAACGGTCGGCGTCAGTCAGGCGACGCTCGACGCCCAGGCGAGCGCGGCGGCCGCCGCGCCAGAGCAGGTCGGCGAGCAGGAGAAGCAGGACATCATGAATCTGTTCCGCGGGCACTGAGGCCGGGTCGACGTCCCGCTAGAAAAGAAAAAAACCGCCGCGTTCGTTACGCGGCGGTTTTGTTTTGACAGCGTCTCGTGCTTCGCGCTTATTGCGCCAAGCTCATTGCGCGGCGAACTGCACCGGCTCGCCAGCCTGCTCGGTCGCATACTGCGACAGCGCCGCGAAAAACTCCGAGCCGCTGCGCGTGTCGCGCCATTCGCCGTCGACGAAACGGAAGTGAAAACCACCGGCCTTCGCGGCGATCCAGATCTCGCTCATCGGCGGCTGAAGGTTGACGATGATCTTCGTGCGGTTCTCGAATTCGAGCGTCAGAACGTTGCCGCTGCGCTCGAACTCGATGTCGGCGTCGATGTCGTCGAGTGCGCTCTCGATGGCGGCCAGTACGGCTTCCGCACGGGTCAGGTAATCACTATCGGACATGCTAAACTCCATCGATTATTCATTCAGGGACAGTCATGCGAGTCGTAACTCGGATGCGCGCGGCAGCGCCCGGCCGCGCGATTGTAGCGGTTTTAGCCATTCTCGCAGGTTGTGCGCTTACCGGCTGCGGCCAACGCGGCTCGCTCTATCTGCCAACCGTACCGCCGCTGCCTGCCCCGCCGGCTCATCGCACACAAACGCCGCCGACCGATCAAACGCAACCCGCTACCGGCAGCGCGGCCGACACGGATTCGATCCCGGACACCTCGGGTACGCCGCTCACGCTCGCCCCCGAAGACCAACTCAAGACGCCGCCCGCTTCGGCGGCATCGGCTCCCGCAGTGCCGCTGCCCGCCTCTGCCGTCCCTTCCGCCCAATAAGACTTTCGCATGACTCGATCCGTATTTGACTACGTCGACGGCGTACTGCACGCCGAAGGCGTGTCCGCCGTTTCCCTCGCCGAGCAGTTCGGCACGCCGCTGTACGTCTATTCGCGCGCCGCGCTCACCGCGGCGTGGAACGCCTATGCGGGCGCCTGCGCAGGGCGTCGCGCGAGCGTTCACGTGGCCGTCAAAGCCAACAGCAATCTCGCGGTGCTGAACGTGTTCGCGCGCCTCGGCGCGGGCTTCGACATCGTGTCGGGCGGCGAACTCGCGCGCGTGCTCGCGGCCGGCGGCAAAGCGGAAAACACCGTGTTTTCGGGCGTCGGCAAGCAGGCGAGCGAAATGCGCGACGCGCTCGCGGCGGGCGTCAAATGCTTCAACGTCGAGTCGATTCCCGAGTTCGATCGACTCAACGCGGTGGCGGGCGACGTGGGCAAGAAGGCACCGGTGTCGCTGCGCGTGAATCCCGACGTCGACGCGAAAACGCATCCGTACATTTCCACCGGACTGAAGACGAACAAGTTCGGCGTCGCGTTCGAAGATGCACGTGCCACTTATCAGGCGGCCGCGGCGATGGCGAATCTCGAGGTGGTCGGTATCGACTGCCATATCGGCTCGCAAATCACCGAAGTCGCGCCTTACCTCGACGCAATCGACAAGGTGCTGGAACTCGTCGAGCAGATCGAGCAGGACGGCGTGTCGATTCGCCATATCGACGTCGGCGGCGGCCTCGGCATCACATACGACGACGAAACGCCGCCGGAAATCGGCGAGTTCGTGCGCACGGTGCTCGATCGCATCGAAGCGCGTGGCCACGGTCACCGCGAAGTCTATTTCGAACCGGGCCGCTCGCTGGTCGGCAACGCGGGTGTGCTGCTCACGCGTCTCGAGTTTCTGAAGCCGGGCGAGGACAAGAATTTCGCGATCGTCGACGCGGCGATGACCGATCTCGCGCGCCCCGCGATGTACGACGCGTATCACGCGATCGAGCCGGTCGTGAAGCGCGACGTCCCTGCTCACGTCTATGACGTGGTCGGCCCGGTTTGCGAAAGCGGCGACTGGCTTGGCCGCGAACGGCTGCTCGCGGTCGAACCCGGCGATCTGCTCGCGATCCGTTCGGCCGGCGCTTACGGCTTCGTGATGAGCTCGAACTACAACACCCGTGCGCGCGCCGCCGAAGTGATGGTGGATGGTACACAAGCGCACGTGGTTCGCGCGCGTGAAGAGATCAAGCAGCTGTTTGCAGGTGAAACGATTTTGCCGGCGTAAACGTCGGAGCTGGCTGCAAAGCCAACGGCAAATGAAGCACAGCAACGAAAAAATGGCGATGCCGAGGAGGCATCGCCATTTTTCTTTGCTGCAACGCGCGTGACGCGAAAGTTCGCGCAATCACCGTCGGCGCGTGGTCGTCCTTCGCTCCCGTATCCAGACTACGAGCCGCCACCCCAGCAGCGCGATCATCACCGCGCCGTAAATCTTCGGCAGCAGCAGATCGTGCTTGCCCGCCTTCATCCACCAGAAATGCAGGATCGCGAGCGCGCCGATCACGTAGATCGCACGATGCAGGGTCTGCCAGCGACGTCCGAGCTTGCGCACCATCGCGCGCGGCGACGTGACCGCAAGCGCGATCAGCAGCACGAACGCGGCGAAGCCTACCGTGATGAATGGCCGCTTGCCGATGTCCTTCACGATCTCCGCAACATCGAACCACTTGTCGAACCACAGGTACGTGGTGAAATGCAGCGTCGCGTAGAAGAACGTGTAGAGGCCGAGCATCCGACGGAAACGCACGAGCGCGGCCACGCCGGTCAGACGGCGCAGCGGCGTCACCGCGAGCGTGATGCACAGGAACACGAGCGTCCACAGCCCCGTCGAGCGCGTGATGAATTCGATCGGATTCGAGCCGAGCCGGTCGGTCAGGCCAAACAGCACGAGGCGCGCGAGCGGATAAAGCGCAGCGATGAAGACCGCGACTTTCGCCGGTACGACCCAGCGCGCGCCGCCCGCGGGCCGTGGCTTCGCCGCCGACATCGGCGCCGTGCGCGGTGTCGCAGGCTCGCTGCGGGTGACAGTTTGCATGTCGGAAGCCATCGCGCGCGCCTTAGAAGTTCTTCTTCAGGTCCATGCCCTGATAGAGCGACGCGACCTGATCGCCGTAACCGTTGAACATTAGCGTCTTGCGCTTCGGCGTAAAAAAGCCGTCTTCGCCGATGCGTCGTTCAGTCGCCTGGCTCCAGCGCGGATGATCGACGTTCGGATTCACGTTCGAATAAAACCCATATTCGTTCGACGCGTACGTGTTCCAGCTGGTGGGCGGTTGCTTCTCGACAAAACGGATTTTCACGAGCGACTTGGCGCTCTTGAAGCCGTACTTCCACGGCACCACGACGCGCACCGGCGCGCCGTTCTGATTCGGCAGCACCTGGCCGTAGAGTCCCATCGTCAGCAGCGTCAGCGGATGCATCGCTTCGTCCATCCGCAGGCCTTCGGAGTAGGGCCAGTCGAGTATGGGCTGCGACAGTCCGGGCATCTGCGACGGATCGGCGAGCGTGATGAACTGCACGTACTTCGCATTGCCGGTCGGCTCGACGCGTTTGATCAATTCGGAAAGCGAGACACCGATCCACGGCACCACGATCGACCAGCCTTCGACGCAGCGATGCCGGTACACCCGTTCCTCGAGCGGCGCGAGCTTCAGCAGGTCGTCGATGTCGTACACCTTCGGATTCTTGATCGCGCCCTCGACGCTCACCTTCCACGGATGCGGCCGCAATGTGCCCGCGTGCTGCGAGGGGTCGGATTTGTCGGTGCCGAACTCGTAGAAATTGTTGTAGGTGGTGATGTCCTTGTACGGCGTGATCTTGTCGAGCGCGACGAACCTGGTGTTGGTTTTCGCCGCGAGCTTCTGCGCCTTCGGATCGGGCGACGAGTATGTCGCGAGCGCCTCGCCGCTCACGCCGATCATGCTGCCGAGCGCCATCGCGCCCGCTGCCTGCAGGATGCGTCGGCGGTTCTCGAACACGTGCCGCGGCGCGATTTCGCTGCGCGCGATGTCATCGCCGGTCAGTTGAATTCTGTCGCTTCGCTTGATCCACATCGTGCCGCTCCTTGCCGGCCCGCCGCGTCGTGCGCGCTGCGGTGCCATATTGATGATCGCCCGTTTGGGGGCGGCTGTCATCCACAGGTACTTGCTCAGGTGCTTGACTGGTGAACACCGGGGCGCGATGAATATTCCGTCAGCCATAAAAAAACCGCCGGTGCGAAGCACGCGGCGGTTCTTAGTCGGTTCAGCGCGGCGGATCTTACAGCTTGCCGTAGCTATGCAAGCCAGACAGGAACATGTTCACGCCGAGGAACGCGAAGCTCGTGACCAGCAGGCCAGTCAGCGCCCACCAAGCGGCGACCGCGCCGCGCAGGCCCTTCATCAGACGCATGTGCAGCCAGGCCGCGTAGTTCAGCCAGACGATCAGCGCCCACGTCTCCTTCGGGTCCCAGCTCCAATAGCCGCCCCACGCTTCGGCGGCCCACAGCGCGCCGAGAATCGTCGCGATCGTGAAGAACGCGAAGCCGACTGCGATCGACTTGTACATCACGTCGTCGAGCACGTCGAGCGCCGGCAGACGATCCGCGAGCACGCCGCGTTCCTTCGCCAGATATGCGACGCCGACCATCGCCGACAGGGCGAAGCTGCCATAGCCGATGAAGTTCGCCGGCACGTGAATCTTCATCCACCAGCTTTGCAGCGCCGGCACGAGCGGCTGGATCTGCTGCGCGTCGCGCGAGACCGAGTACCACATCAGGAAGCCGACGGCCGCGCTGATCACGAGCAGCACAAACGCGCCCAGCGCGCGCGTGTTGTAGTGCTGCTCGTAGTACAGATAGAACAGCGCAGTGATCAGGCTGAACAGCACGAACACTTCATACAGGTTCGAAATCGGAATATGGCCGACGTCCGAGCCGATCAGGTACGACTCGTACCAGCGCACCATCATGCCGACGAAGCCCATCAGCACCGCCACCCACGTCATCTTCGAGCCGATCGCGGCGCCGGTCGCCGAGCGCGACAGCAGCGCGATCCAGTAGAACACAGTCGCGAAGACGAACAGCGCGCTCATCCACAGGATCGCCGACTGGCTCGACAGGAAATACTTGAGGAAGAACGCGTTGTCGGCGCGGCTCAGATCGCCTTGGTAGATCTGGATCGCAAGCAGCGACAGCGCCGCGATTGCCACCATCAGCGGCCGCACCGGCTTCCAGCGCCAGCCGAGCACCACGAAAACCGGCACCGAGCACACCAGCACCAGTTTGTCGTAGTAGTTCATGAACGGGTAATACCGCGACAGCGCGAAGCCCGCGCCCCCGACCAGCGCGAGCGCGAACAGCCAGTCAAAGACACCCAGGCGTTTCAGGAACGGCCGTTCGTCGAATTGCTGGAGTTCGGGCGTGCTGCTCGCAAACGCCTTGTCGGCGCGTGAAGCAGAAGAAGAGGAGGAAACCTGAGTCAAGTCCATGATCTTACCGGGTCGAATCCTGTGAACTTGCCGACGGGGCGGCGGCCTGAGCGGCCGGACGGGCATCGGCTGCTTCGATGAGTTTCGCGCCCAGTGCGGCGCTCACGGCGTCGCGCGTCTGGACGAACTCCTTCTCGAAGTCTAGCGTCTTACGCGCGCTCGACATCGCCATCACGACGCTGGTGCCATGGTCCGTATCCTTGAGCCAGAACCACAGACGCCGTTCGCGAACGTAGAACATCGAGAAGATGCCCAATACGAGAAGCAGGCTGCCAAGATACACGACTTTTTTGCCCGGTGCGCGCGTCAACTGAAATACCGAAGCTTGCACCTGCTTGAATGAGTCAAGCTGCAAATAGACCGGTGATCCATACAGAAAGCTGTCGGATATCGCATTTAGCGAACTCTGAATGAAGCGGCTCGTGTCTGCATTGGCGGGCGCGGCGGGCTCGCCGAGCCGCTGGCGTGACAGTTGCCACAGGTCCCACGTGACGCCTTCGAGCATCCGAAGCAGCAGGCCCGCGGCCTTTTCCTGCTCGCCCTTCGGTACCGAGCGGTCGATAAACCCAGCGACCGCCTGGAAGCCGCCGAGCGTTTCGCCGTTCGGCATCTTCATGCCGGCATCGGCGCCCGCAAACAGGGTCAGCACCCGCTGCGCGCTTTCCTCCAGATGCTGCTGCAACTCAGCGTTCGCACCCGGCACCGAGCGCTGCGCGAACTGATGAGCGGCGATGGCGCGTTGGTTCGGGTCTTCGAGCGTGGCGCGCAGGTTCATCCATTCCTTGAGCGTGCCGCCGCTGTCGGCGGGAATGCGCAGGTAGCGGAACGGGTCGTCGGGATTCAAGCGCATGCCGGCGAGGAACATCTTCTCGCCGTTCACGTCGACGGGCAGCATGTAGTTGTTGTACTCGCGCGCCTGGCCATCCTTGCCGCGAATCTTGTATTGCACCGACGGGCCGACGTTGTGCAGATCGAGCGGCTTCGACGATTTCGCGCCGGAACCGAGTCGCTCGTCGAACGCTTCCTTCAGCGAGTGCTGCGCGGCGACCCCGCGCGCATCGTTCTGGCCATTGGCGTTCGAGATGTTTTCGACGTTGATCGCGCGGAAGTCGGTGAATTCGACGGTCTGGCCATCGGCGAGCGGTGTGGCCGAACTCAACGGCGCGCTGCCGCCGATCGTGCCGCCAAACGGCGCGGACTTCGCGCTGGGGCCAGACATCGGGAAGGCGGTCATCTGCATCTGCGAGCCGCCGTCCTGGAAGCTCGACTGATAAATTGACACGCCATCGTATTCGAACGGCTTGTTGACCTCGACGCGTGCCGGGACGCGCGCGCCGGTCTTGTGATCGACGACGACGATGTCGCTCGCGAACAGCTTCGGCATGCCGGTCGTGTAGTAATCGACGATGAACTTGTTCAGTTCGATCGAAAACGGCAGGTCCTGAATCAACGAACCGTTGGGCTGGTTCAGGATCGCGGTCGACACGTGCTGCCCCTCCGGCACCCACGCGTAGCCGCGGAACGTCGGGTTCGACTCCGACAGCCGATGGTCGGGCGAAATCTCGTTGATCACCATGTTCGAGTTGATCGGCGACTTGTCGAACAGCCACATTTGCAGCTTGATCGGCAGATTGCTGTCGAGCAGGCCGCCGAGGCAGATCACGACGATCGCAAGGTGCGCGGAGATGTAGCCGAACTTGGTCAGCGCGCCACGCTTCGCGGCGATCAGCGTCGCGCCGTCCGACTCGCGCGTGACGAACTTGTAGCCGAGCTTCGCCGACAGTTTGGCGAGCACTGCCGCGGTCTGCGCGCGCGTGCCGTGCACGGCGAACTCGCCCTTGTGATGGAACGCACGCAGGCTGCCTTCGCGAACCTTGTCCTTCCAGCTCTTCGCATCGGCGAGCATCTTCGGTGCATTGCGGATCACGCACAGCGACACGGACACCATCAGGAAGCCGAGAATCAGCATGAACCACCACGAGCTGTACACCGTGTAGAGGCTCAGCGCGCGGAAGATGTCCGCCCAGAACGGACCGAACTGGTTGACGTAATTGGGATACGGATCGTCCTGCGTAAGGACGGTACCGATGATGCTGGCGATGGACAGAATCACGAGCAGCGCAATGGCGAAACGCATCGAGCTCAGGAGCTCGACGGTGCTGCGCGTGACGCGATTGCCCGACTTCGACTGCAGACCCGACGTGGTGACGCTCATTCAAACTCCGACTGAACAGCAAAAAAGGGTGAAGGGCTGTCGCAGCTACGACACCCTCACCCTTTTCTTGTTTTTCACCGACCTCGCCGGGCCGGTTGGATTCGCGCGGGCGACCCGCTTAATGCAGACCCGCGATGTAGTCGGCAACCGCCTTGATCTCGTTGTCCGACAGACGCGATGCTATCGCATGCATCGCGTCGCTGTTATTACGAGCGCCCGGACCTTGCGTGAACGCGGTCAACTGCGTCACCGAGTACTCGGCCCACTGTCCCGACAGGCGCGGATACTGGATCGGAATGCCCTGCCCCGTGGGCCCGTGGCAGGCCGCGCAGGCCGGCACGCCCCGGTCGGCAATCCCACCGCGATAGATCTGCTGCCCCACCGCGACTGTGTTCTTATTGTGCGCATAGCCTGGCTTGGGCGTCTGCGTCGAGAAGTAAGCCGCAACGTTGATCATGTCCTGATCGGAGAGCGCGGCGGCCATGCCTGCCATGATCGCATTATTGCGTGCAGCCTGTTTGGCGCCCGGTTGCGTCTTGAAATCTCTGAGCTGCTTGACGAGATACTCAGGATGCTGGCCCGCCAGCTTCGGATATGCACCGCCGGCACTGTTGCCGTCTGCCCCGTGACATGACGCGCACACTTGTACCGCGATTGCCTGCCCCCGATTGATGTCCGGCTTTGCCGGATCTGCTGCTCGTGCCTGAATTGCCAAACCTGAAAGACCTGCCGTTACATGAAGCACCATCAGAGTCTTGCACAGTCGATTCATTCGCACACCCTGTCTCGTCTTGTGGGATTTTAGAGGTTCTGCAAAGTACGACGACGGCGACCGACGGACCGCCAGGAGCCGCCAAGGCACGTGGGGCGGGCTCCCAAGGTATTCAGTAAACCATCGTATTGTACAATAACTCGCTAATCGCTTAGACGCCAGTCGGGCTTGACCCCGTTCCCGCTGCGGTCTCCGTGGCGTCTCCAATCTGGCTTCCACCATGCCCTTCCTGCTCCACGAATCCCGCTTCTATACCACCGTCAATCATCTGCGTGACCTGCCGGCCACCGCACAGCCCGAGATCGCTTTCGCGGGACGCTCGAACGCAGGCAAGTCAACGGCGATCAACGTGCTTTGCAATCAGAAGCGACTTGCGTTCGCGAGTAAGACGCCTGGCCGCACGCAGCACATCAACTATTTTTCGGTCGGCAAGGCAGATTTGCCGGCCGGCTATCTGGTCGACCTGCCGGGCTACGGTTATGCGGAAGTGCCGGGAGCGGCGAAGGCGCACTGGGAAGCGCTGCTGTCCACGTATCTGCAATCGCGCTCGCAACTGCGCGGCATGATCCTGATGATGGATTCGCGCCGCCCACTGACGGATCTCGATCGACGCATGATCGAGTGGTTCGCGCCGACCGGCAAGCCGATCCATACACTGCTCACCAAATGCGACAAATTGACGCGTCAGGAAAGCACGAACGCCTTGCGCACCGCGCAGAAGGGACTGGCCGAATATCGGGCCGCCGGCTATCGCGGCGAGTTGAGCGCGCAGCTCTTTTCGGCGCTCAAGCGAACGGGCCTCGACGAAGCGCATGAGCTGATCGAGAGCTGGCTGATCCCCGACGCAGTGGGCGAATCAGGCGAAAAGCCGGCCGCGGGCTGAATGACTATCGATGCCAGAATCACGCAGCGCCCGTGACGCGTGACATGCCTTGAATACCCGCATCAGAGCGCGTTTCCGGCCCCCCATAAAAAAACCCGCCGCTTGAACGGCGGGTCAAACAGCCTAATCGAAAAACGACAGGCACCCGCTCAGGGAGGAGAAGCGGGGAGGTCAGCGCTAGGCGCCTTGCTCGATCGGTATGATATACCATTGTCTCGAAAAGTTTCCGGGAGCGGAGCCAGGCGCTATTTGTCCACTCCACCCATCCACGATCCTCGGTTCGATATGAGCTTCTACCCGCACTACCGTCCGCGCCGCATGCGCCGTGACGACTTCTCGCGCCGCATGATGCGCGAAAACATCCTCACCACCAACGATCTCATTTACCCGGTATTCATCGTCGAAGGCACCAACGTTCGACAAGCCGTGCCGTCGATGCCGGGCGTCGAGCGCGTGTCGGTCGATCTGCTGATGGGCGTCGCCGAGCAGTGCGTCGAACTGGGCGTGCCGGTGCTGTCGCTGTTTCCCGCGATCGAGCCCTCTCTGAAGACGCCAGAAGGCCGCGAGGCAGCCAACCCGGCGGGTTTGATCCCGCGCGCGGTGCGTGAATTGAAGAAAAACTTTCCGGAGCTCGGCGTGCTCACCGACGTCGCGCTCGATCCGTACACGAGCCACGGTCAGGACGGCGTGCTCGACGAAGCAGGCTACGTGATGAACGACGAGACCGTCGAGATCCTCGTCGAGCAGGCGCGTGCGCAGG
This sequence comes from Paraburkholderia atlantica, assembly GCF_009362785.1. Classification (GTDB taxonomy): domain Bacteria; phylum Pseudomonadota; class Gammaproteobacteria; order Burkholderiales; family Burkholderiaceae; genus Paraburkholderia; species Paraburkholderia atlantica. Next base: position 18,218 of record NZ_WHNQ01000022.1, on the reverse strand, counting down.
CGGAAGCCGGCGTCGACATCGTCGCGCCGTCGGACATGATGGACGGCCGCATCGGCGCGATCCGCGAAATGCTCGAGAGCGAGGACCACATCCACACGCGCATCATGGCGTACGCGGCGAAGTACGCCTCGGCGTTCTACGGCCCGTTCCGCGATGCCGTCGGTTCCGCGACGAACCTCGGCAAGAGCAACAAGATGACCTACCAGATGGACCCGGCCAATTCGAACGAGGCGCTGCGCGAAGTGCAGGCCGACATCAACGAAGGTGCGGACATGGTGATGGTCAAGCCGGGCATGCCGTATCTGGACATCGTGCGTCGCGTGAAGGACGAGTTGCAGTTTCCTACTTATGTGTACCAGGTGAGCGGCGAATACGCGATGCTGAAGGCCGCCGCGCAGAACGGCTGGCTCGATCACGACAAGGTCATGATGGAATCCCTGCTCGCGTTCAAGCGTGCCGGCGCGGACGGCGTGCTGACGTATTTCGCGCTGGATGCCGCGAAGATCCTTCGTTCGCAGAAGTAAATCAACGCGAGGTTTGGCTCGCGGCTGCCAGACAAGAAAACGGAGGCGAACCTTTGGGTTTGGCCTCCGTTTTTTTTCGCTGCTCATTGCGCCGCGGCGGCCTGCAACGCCTCCGCGGCGTCCGATTACACCCCCGACGCGCTCGCCCGATCCAGAGTGCGCAGGAATTTATCCGCCGATTCGTAGCCGACCACCCGCAGCACTTCCTTGCCACCCTGATCGAAAAAAATAATCCCTGGCGGCCCGAACAGCTTGAAGCGCTTGAGCAGCGCCTGATCGTCGGTATTGTTCGCCGTGACGTCGGCGCGCAGCAGATTCATCTGCTTCAGCTTCGCCTGAACGCGCGGATCGCTGAAGGTGAATTTCTCCATTTCCCTGCAGCTCACGCACCAGTCCGCGTAAAAATCGAGCATCGCAGGCTGTGCGGCCGTTTTGACGGCCTGGTCGAGCTGCTCCGATGAGCGTACTGGCGCGAACGTCAAATCGCTGTGCGACGCCGTTGCGGCCGCGTTGGAGCCATCTTTCGCGATGCTCGCCTGATTGCCGGCGCGAGCCGCGAGCACCGCCAGTGGTCGCAACGGGTCCGACGATCCCGCGGCGAGGCCAATTAGTAGCGCGGCCGCCCAGACCGCCATCACGACGCCGACAGCCCGGCCGAGCCGGTGCCATATCGAGCCGCCCGCAACCGAGCTGGAAAACAGACCGAGGGCGACTGCGGCGATGAGCAGCCAGAGGGCACTCAACAGCATCGTCGCCGGGCCGCCGAGCACCGGCCAAACGATCCACAACGCCGCGGCGAGCAGAACCACGCCGAAGAACACTTTTACGCTGTCCATCCACTTGCCCGCTCGCGGCAGCAGCGTACCCGCGCCGAGACCAATGATCAGCAGCGGCAGGCCGAGCCCGATGCCCATCGAGAACAGCGCTGCGCCACCGAGCATCGCATTGCCGGTATGCGCGATGAACGCGAGCACCGCAAAAAGCGGCGCGGTCATGCAGGCGCCGACAACCAGGGCCGACAGCGCGCCCATCACGGCGACCGCGGTAAATTTGCCACCCGGGCGTCCCGCTGACGCGCTCGACATGCGATCGCGCCAGCGCGGCGGCAGTTCGAGATCCACACCGGCGATCAGCAGCAGCGCGAAGATCGTCAGAAGCCCGCCGAACGCGCCGAGCACCCACGGGTTTTGCAGCCATGCGCCGAGACTCTGTCCGACGAGTGCCGCCGCGACACCCAGCGCCGTGTACACGAGCGCCATCCCCATCACATACGCGAGCGACAACGCAAAACCACGCCCACGCGTGACGCGCGCCCCCTCTCCGATGATGATCGCCGACACGATCGGAATCATCGGATACGAGCACGGCAGCAGGCTCAGAATTGCTCCAGCAACGAAATAAAGCCCAACGATCGCGAAGAAACCGCCCCGCTGTAGCACTGTCTGCGCATAGTCGGCGCTCGTCGCGCGTTCGTACCAGGGTTCGTCGTCAGTGGCCGCGGATTGTTGCACGGTTGGACCCGCTGCCGCGCTGCCAGCCGGCTGCAGCGCCTCGCCGCTCACGTGGTACACCCGCTCCATTGGGGGGTAGCAGATTCCAGCGTCGGCGCAACCCTGTGACGTCACCGCAAGATCGAACGAACCGGCCGCCTGCTTGACCGGAATCCGAATCGTCAGCTCGTTGCGATACGTCTCGACATTTTTGTTGAAGGTCTGATCGAACTTCACGTGACCGGCGGGCAGCTGAGGCTCGCCAAGCGTCGCCGTGCCGTTGCGGGTCGCGAACGCGAAGCGCTCTCGGTACATGTAGTAACCGTCCGCAATCTTGTAGGTGACGACGACCTGTCCAGGCTGCTCTGTCGCACTGAACCGGAATGCGACGGAGGGGTCGAGGAAGTCGTCCGCGGCGCGCGCGAGCGTAGCGAGTTGCGCGAGGAATACGCAGCCGAGCAGAAAGAATGCGGTGCGCAGCGCTACGCGCGCGCGCCGGTCGAGACCGTTAAACATGAAGAGGGCGTTGGGTTTCGGCAGTGATCCACTGGCCGTAGGCGGCGGAGGCCGTTGCTTGCCATGAGAGGATTTCCGGCGTGTCGTAGGGATGGTGAGCCTGAATATATTGCTCCAGTTCGAGCGCGCGAGCGGCGCTGGTCTTGAACAACAGCTGAATTTCCTGCGCCGTTTCGATCGCGCCCTGCCAGTGATAGCTCGAATGCACGCTGCCGAGCTGCGTGACGCATGCACAAAGACGCGCGGCGAGCGCGTCGGCCGCGAGTTTTTGAGCGATGGCCACATCCGGCACCGTCGTCAGCACCAAGGTCACGTTCACACTCACACCAGGTTCCGGTGGCGTAGGATTTCGATCTCGATATCGTATCACCTGGCCTTGTCGCCCCGCAGCGCGCGCCGCACTGCGGCCGCGGCATTTGGTCACTGGGACACGGCTTTCGGGATCGATGAAAAGTCCGCCGCCAAAAACAAAAAAGCCAGGCGATGCGCCTGGCCTTTCGTCGGAACCAAAAAGCTTACTCTGCCTCTTGCACTTCCGTTTCTTCAACTTCCGGACGGTCGAGCAGTTCAACCAGTGCCATCGGCGCATTGTCACCAACGCGGAAGCCGAACTTCAGCACGCGCAGGTAGCCGCCCGGACGGTTTGCGTAGCGCGGGCCGAGCACGTCAAACAGCTTCGTGACCGAGTCACGATCGCGCAGGCGGTTGAACGCCAGACGACGGTTTGCCAGCGACGGCTTCTTGCCGAGCGTGATCAGCGGCTCGACGACTTTACGTAGTTCCTTCGCCTTGGGCAGCGTGGTCTTGATGACTTCGTGCTCGATCAGCGAGTTGGACATGTTACGGAGCATTGCCAGACGGTGGCTGCTCGTGCGGTTCAGTTTCCGCAGACCATGACGGTGACGCATGTTAATTCCTTCAGTTCAAAGTTTTGGTCCAGCTCTTCTATCGCACTCGCTCTGCAGCAAACAGTGAGCGCACGGGCCGGTAGTTAAAAAAGACAAGACGCGGATTTTAAAGGAAAATCCGCGTCTTTGCCAGTACAGTACAGCAGTGCAATTCGTGGGTTACACCCAACCAAGCTGTCCGCTTACTTGTCGAGACCAGCTGGCGGCCAGTTTTCGAGCTTCATGCCGAGCGTCAGACCGCGCGATGCCAGAACTTCCTTAATCTCGTTCAGCGACTTGCGACCCAGATTCGGAGTCTTGAGCAGCTCGTTCTCGGTACGCTGGATCAGGTCGCCGATGTAGTAGATGTTCTCGGCCTTCAGGCAGTTCGCGGAACGAACCGTCAGTTCCAGATCGTCGACCGGGCGCAGCAGGATCGGATCGATCTGCGGTGCGCGCGACGGCGCTTCTGCCGCTGCTTCGGTACCTTCCAGCGCCGCGAACACCGACAGCTGATCGACCAGAATGCGCGCCGATTGGCGGATCGCTTCTTCCGGCGAAATCACACCGTTGGTTTCGATGTTCATCACGAGTTTGTCGAGGTCGGTGCGCTGCTCGACACGAGCGCTTTCCACCGCGTAGCTCACGCGACGAACCGGCGAAAACGACGCGTCCAGCACGATTCGGCCGATAATCTTGGCCGACTCTTCACCGTAACGACGCACATTGCCCGGCACATAGCCGCGGCCCTTTTCCACCTTGATCTGCACGTCGAGCTTGCCACCCTTCGACAGATGCGCAATCACGTGGTCCGGATTGATGACTTCGCAATCGTGTGCGAGTTCGATATCACCGGCGGTTACCACGCCTTCGCCTTCCTTGCGCAGCGTAACCGTCACTTCGTCACGATTATGCAGCTTAAAGACGACGCCCTTCAGGTTCAACAACAGGTTGACCACATCCTCTTGCACACCGTCGAGCGTCGAATACTCATGCACGACGCCTGCAATCGTCACCTCGGTCGGGGCATAACCGACCATCGACGACAATAGCACGCGCCGAAGCGCGTTACCCAAGGTGTGGCCATAACCGCGTTCAAACGGTTCCATGACCACTTTCGCGTGGCTCTCGCCAAGCGATTCAACTGCAATGATCTTGGGCTTCAACAAACTGGTTTGCATAGGTTTTCCTTTTCAATACCCTCGGCTCGTTACACCGATAAGGCTGACCGGTAACAACCTGAAAATAAACAGCCGAGACACCCCCTTGCGCAACGCAATCAGGGCGCCCCGGCCGTCAATCCGATTACCGCGAATACAATTCGACGATCAGGCTTTCGTTGATGTCGCCAGCGATGTCGCTGCGTTCCGGCTTCTGCTTGAAGGTACCTTCGAACTTCTTCGCGTCGACCGCAACCCAGCTCGGCATGCCGCCTTGTTCGGCGAGCGACAGCGCCTCGATGATGCGAGCCTGCTTCCGCTTCTGTTCGCGTACAGCGACGACGTCGCCAGCCTTCACTTGCATCGACGGGATGTTCGTCACGACGCCGTTCACGGTGATTGCCTTGTGGCCAACCAGCTGCCGTGCTTCGGCACGCGTCGAGCCGAAGCCCATCCGATACACGACGTTGTCCAGACGCGATTCGAGCAGTTGCAGCAGGTTTTCACCCGTGTTGCCCTTCAGGCGGTCTGCTTCAGCGAAGTAGCGACGGAACTGGCGCTCGAGGACACCGTAGATACGCTTTACTTTTTGCTTCTCGCGGAGCTGCGTGCCATAGTCGGACGTGCGCGCGCCCGAGGTGCGGCCGTGCTGGCCGGGCTTGCTGTCCAGCTTGCACTTGTCAGCGAGCGAACGGCGAGCGCTCTTCAGGAAGAGGTCAGTGCCTTCACGGCGGGACAGCTTGGCCTTGGGGCCGATATAACGTGCCACGTTGATTCCTTCTGTGATTAATCACGCGAGTGCTTCCACTCGCGCTAGTCCGAACCCTTTGGGTCGAACGGTGGGCTTAGTCAATTCAATAACGCGCGCAGCCCGCCGCCGCGCAAGGCGGCAACAGGCGCTCGCAAAACCCGCGTCTTAGATACGACGACGCTTCGGCGGACGGCAGCCGTTGTGCGGGACCGGCGTCACGTCGGAGATCGCGGTGATCTTGATGCCAAGACCATGCAGCGCGCGCACCGCCGATTCACGGCCAGGACCGGGGCCCTTGATCCGCACTTCGAGGTTCTTCACGCCGTATTCCATCGCCACGCGGCCAGCCGACTCAGCTGCGACCTGAGCTGCAAACGGGGTCGACTTACGCGAACCCTTGAAGCCCTGACCGCCCGAGGTTGCCCAGGCAAGCGCGTTGCCTTGACGATCGGTGATCGTGATGATGGTGTTGTTGAACGACGCGTGAACGTGAACCACGCCCTCGGCGACGTTCTTCTTGACCTTCTTGCGAACGCGTTGCGCCGCGGAGTTGTTCGAAGCCTTAGCCATTACGTTTTCCTGTAACTGTCAGTTCCGCTTACTTCTTCAGCGATTGCGCTGCACGACGCGGACCCTTGCGCGTACGGGCATTCGTACGCGTACGCTGGCCGCGCAGGGGGAGACCCTTACGATGCCGCACGCCACGATAGCAGCCGAGATCCATCAGGCGCTTGATGTTCATCGTCGTTTCACGGCGCAGATCGCCTTCAACGATGAACTTGCCGACTTCTTCACGCAGCTTTTCGAGGTCTGCGTCAGTCAGGTCTTTGACCTTCTTCGAAAATGCCACACCAGCAGCGACGCAAATGTCGCGCGAGCGCGTGCGACCGATACCGTAAATAGCCGTCAGGCCGATTTCAGTATGCTGGTGATTCGGGATGTTAACCCCTGCGATACGAGCCATTGTTTTTCCTCAAACAAAAAGCGCAAGCAAAAGCGCGGCGTTCAGCCTTGACGCTGTTTGTGGCGCGGATCAGAGCTGCAAATCACGCGCACAACGCCTTTGCGCTTGATAATCTTGCAATTGCGGCAAATGCGCTTAACCGATGCCATCACTTTCATGATATTACCCTTTTTTCAAATCACTTCGCCCGGAAGACGATCCGCGCACGCGACAGATCGTAAGGCGTCAATTCAACCGTCACCTTGTCGCCCGGCAGGATTCGGATGTAGTGCATCCGCATCTTGCCGGATATGTGTCCCAACACGACATGGCCGTTTTCCAGCTTCACCCTGAAGGTAGCGTTAGGCAGGTTCTCAATTACTTCGCCCTGCATCTGGATCACATCGTCTTTGGCCATAAGTCCTTTCAACGCATCGGGACGCCGCCGCCTTTGAAATTAGCTTTCTTGAGCAGCGATTCATACTGTTGCGACATAACGTACGACTGCACCTGCGCCATGAAATCCATTGTGACGACGACAATGATCAGCAGCGACGTTCCACCAAAATAAAACGGCACGTTCCAGCGCAGCACCAGAAATTCGGGCAGCAGGCAAACGAACACGATGTAGATCGCACCGGCCAGCGTCAGACGCGTAAGGATGCGGTCGATATATCGCGCCGTCTGATCGCCCGGGCGGATGCCAGGGACGAAAGCGCCACTCTTTTTCAGGTTGTCGGCCGTTTCCCTGCTGTTGAACACCAGTGCGGTGTAGAAGAAGCAGAAGAAAACGATCGCCAACGCGTACAGCAACACGTACACGGGTTGACCGGGCTTCAGGGCTTCGGCCACGTTGTGCAACGTGTCTGCGAACCAGCTGGTACGCGAACCCGAACTGAACCAGTTCAGGATAGTTGCCGGGAAGAGAATGATCGACGATGCGAAGATCGGCGGAATCACTCCCGACATGTTCAGCTTCAGCGGCAAATGCGAAGACTGGCCGCCGTAAATCTTGTTGCCCACCTGCCGCTTCGCATAGTTCACAAGAATCTTGCGCTGGCCGCGCTCGATGAACACCACCAGATACGTCACAGCAGCAATCAGCGCGACGACAATAATCGCCGAGATGATACTCATCGAGCCGGTTCGCACCAGTTCAAAGAGCCCACCGATTGCGTTCGGGAAACCCGCCGCAATACCGCCAAAAATGATGATCGAGATACCGTTGCCAAGCCCGCGCTCCGTGATCTGCTCACCCAGCCACATCAGGAACATCGTGCCGGTCACCAGCGTCACGACCGTCGTCAACCGGAAAACCATTCCCGGATCGATCACGAGGCCCGGCTGATTTTCCAGCGCGACGGCAATACCGAACGCCTGGAACGTCGCCAGCACAACCGTGAAGATCCGCGTGTACTGCGTAATCTTCCGTTGACCTGCCTGCCCTTCCTTTTTCAGCGCCTCGAGTTGCGGCGAGACAATCGCCAGCAACTGCATGATGATCGACGCCGAAATGTACGGCATGATCCCCAGCGCGAAAATCGTGAACCGCGAAAGTGCGCCACCCGAGAACATGTTGAACATGCCAAGGATGCCGCCCGACTGGCTTTGGAACAACTTCGCCAGTTGGTCCGGGTCGATACCCGGCACCGGAATATGCGCGCCGATACGGTAGACGACCAGCGCCAGCAGCAAGAACACTGCTCGCCGACGCAGATCGCCAAACTTCGCCGCGCTGCGACCGGGTTTTGCGAGACTCGGGCTGTTAGCCAAGTACCTTCTCCGATGCAAATGCTAGTGACGGCAAATAACTTGCGCGTTACTCGGCAAACGAGCCACCGGCTGCTTCGATAGCAGCGCGTGCGCTCTTCGTCGCACCCAGACCCTTCACAACGACCTTGCGCTTGAGCTCGCCCGTTGCAATGATCTTGGCGCTACGGATCAGCTCGCCGACCAGGCCGGCTTGTTTGAGAGCCAGCAGATCGACTTCGTCGACCGGCAGCTTCTCCAGATCCGAAAGACGCACTTCACCGACGAATTCCTTCGTCAGCGAGGTGAAGCCACGCTTCGGCAGGCGACGTTGCAGCGGCATTTGACCGCCTTCGAAGCCAACCTTGTGAAAGCCGCCCGAACGCGACTTCTGACCCTTATGACCACGGCCAGCGGTCTTGCCGAGGCCGGAGCCGATGCCGCGACCAACGCGACGCTTTGCGTGCTTCGCGCCTTCAGCCGGCTTCAGGTTATTCAATTCCATTATCAACTCCTTGAGTCCTGATCAGCCGCTTAGCTGATGACCTTAACGAGGTACGAAACCTTGTTGATCATGCCGCGCACAGCCGGCGTATCCTGCAACTCGCTAACCGAGTTGAGTCGGCGCAGGCCCAAGCCACGCACCGTTGCACGGTGCGATTCACGGGTGCCGATCAGGCTCTTGACGAGCTGGACCTTGACAGTTTTATCAGACATGGTGTCCACCTTTTAGCCCAGAATTTCTTCGACGGACTTGCCACGCTTCGCAGCGATGTCGGCCGGCGTGGACTGCTTGCGCAGGCCGTCGAGCGTCGCACGAACGAGGTTGTACGGGTTCGTCGAACCGTGGCTCTTAGCCACGACGTTCTGCACGCCCATCACGTCGAACACTGCGCGCATCGGGCCGCCAGCGATCACACCAGTACCATCCTTCGCCGGAGCGAGGAGGACCGTCGATGCGCCGTGCTTGCCGTGCACTTCGTGTTGCAGGGTACCGTTCTTCAGCGGCACCTTGAACATGTTGCGCCGAGCCTGTTCCATCGCCTTCTGGACAGCGACCGGCACTTCCTTGGCCTTACCCTTGCCCATACCGACGCGGCCATCACCGTCGCCAACCACGGTCAGTGCAGCGAAGCCGAGAATACGGCCACCCTTCACCACCTTGGTCACGCGGTTGACCGAGATCATCTTTTCACGAAGGCCGTCGTCGCGTTCGTCAGCCTGAACTTTAGCTTGCATCTTTGCCATGACGAATTCTTCCCTTAGAACTTGAGTCCGGCTTCGCGCGCCGCATCAGCCAGCGCTTTCACGCGGCCGTGGTAACGGAAACCCGAACGGTCGAAGGCGACGGATTCGATGCCGGCAGCCTTAGCCTTTTCTGCAATGCGCTTGCCGATCAGGGTCGCAGCAGCAACGTTGCCGCCCTTGCCCGATTGATCGGCCAGTTGCGCACGCACTTCGGCTTCGAGCGTCGACGCGCTGGCGAGCACCTTGGTGCCGCACGGCGAGAACACTTGCGCATAGATGTGCGTGTTCGTGCGATGCACGGCGAGACGCGCGACCTGCAGCTCAGCGATCTTGATACGCGTCTGACGAGCGCGGCGCAGGCGAGATTGAGTCTTATCCATGATTGCGCACCCTTACTTCTTCTTCGTTTCTTTGAGGATCACAACCTCATCGGCGTAACGCACGCCCTTGCCCTTGTAGGGCTCCGGCGGACGGTAGCCGCGCACTTCTGCAGCGACTTGACCGACTTGTTGCTTGTTGATCCCCTTGATCACGATTTCGGTTTGCGACGGGGTTTCTGCCTTGACGCCAGCCGGCATCTGGTGCACCACCGGGTGCGAGAAACCCAGCGACAGGTTCAGCTTGTCGCCTTGCGCCTGTGCGCGATAACCAACGCCAACCAGCGTCAGCTTGCGCTCGAAACCCTTCGTCACGCCGTGCACCATGTTCGCAACCAGTGCGCGCATCGTGCCCGACATCGCATTCGCTTCGCGGCTTTCATCGACCGGCTCGAACTTCAGCGTGCCGTTGTCGTTCACCACCTTCACGAGGCTGTTAGCAGCCTGCGAAATCGTACCCAGCGGCCCCTTGACAGTGATGCTGTCGGCGCTCAGGGCCACTTCCGCGCCTTGCAGCGCGATCGGGCTCTTACCTACTCGAGACATGTTTCTCTCCTTTCGGCCTTAAGCGACGTAGCAGATGACTTCGCCGCCAACGCCCGTTGCACGTGCCTTGCGGTCCGTCATCACGCCCTTCGGCGTCGACACGATTGCCACGCCCAGGCCATTCATGACCACGGGGATGTCGTTACGGCCGCGGTACACACGCAGACCAGGCTTCGAGACGCGTTCGATGCGCTCGATGACCGGACGGCCAGCGTAATACTTCAACACGATGTTCAATTCCGACTTCGCACCTTCGGACTTCACTGCGAAACCGTCGATATAACCTTCGTCCTTCAGGACCTGCGCAATCGCAACCTTGACTTTCGACGAGGGCATAGTCACCGAAACCTTCTCGACCATCTGCGCATTGCGGATGCGAGTCAGCATATCGGCGATAGGATCACTCATGCTCATTTATGTTTCTCCTATTACCAGCTCGCCTTGGTCAGGCCAGGAATCTCGCCGCGGAACGCGATTTCACGAATCTTGTTACGCGCCAGGCCGAATTTACGGAACGTGCCGCGCGGACGACCGGTAATTGCGCAACGATTGCGCTTACGGGTCGGGTTAGAGTTTCGCGGCAGTTGCTGCAGTTCCAGACGTGCTGCGTAATGCTCTTCTTCCGACTTGCTCATGTCGCCAATGATTGCCTTCAGTGCAGCACGCTTGGGAGCGTACTTGGCGGCGAGGCGAGCACGCTTCTTTTCACGTTCGATCAGTGCCAGTTTAGCCACGGTAACCTCAGTTTCTGAACGGGAACTTGAAGCTGGCGAGCAGAGCCTTTGCTTCGTCGTCAGTCTTCGCAGTCGTCGTGATGCTGATGTTCAGCCCACGCAGTGCGTCGATCTTGTCGTAGTCGATTTCGGGGAAAATGATCTGCTCTTTCACACCGATGTTGTAGTTGCCGCGACCATCGAAAGCCTTGCCCGAGACGCCACGGAAGTCGCGCACGCGGGGGAGCGCAACCGTCACGAAACGGTCGAGGAATTCGTACATTGCCTGGCCACGCAGCGTGACCATGGCGCCGATCGGATAGCCCTGACGGATCTTGAAGCCAGCGATTGCCTTGCGTGCCTTCGTGATCACCGGCTTCTGACCGGCGATCTTCGTCAGATCGCCAACGGCGTTTTCGATGATCTTCTTGTCAGCGACGGCTTCGCCAAGACCCATATTCAGGGTGATCTTGGTGATGCGCGGCACTTCCATCACGGACTTGTAACCGAACTTCTCGATGAGGCCGGGTACAACTTTCTCTTTGTAAAACTCTTGCAAACGAGCCATTTTTTACTCCGCAGCGTCAGGCGCTCAGCACGGCACCGGTCGTCTTCAGGAAACGGACCTTCTTGTCTCCTTCGACCTTGATGCCTACACGCGATGGCTTGCCATTCGCGTCGACCAATGCGACGTTCGAAATTTGCAGCGGCATCGTCTTGGCTTCCACGCCGCCAGTCGTACCCTTCATCGGGTTCGGCTTGACGTGCTTCTTGACGAGGTTGATGCCCTCGACAGTCACGGTTTCGCCGTGAACGGCCAGCACAACGCCACGCTTGCCCTTATCTTTGCCGGTGATGACGATAACTTCGTCACCCTTGCGAATCTTGTTCATCGCGACTCCTTACAGCACTTCAGGCGCCAGCGAAACGATCTTCATGAATCGTTCGCTACGCAACTCGCGCGTGACCGGTCCGAAAATACGGGTACCGATCGGTTCGAGCTTGGTGTTGAGCAACACAGCTGCGTTGCCGTCGAACTTGATCAGCGAGCCGTCCTGACGGCGCACGCCCTTGGCGGTGCGAACCACCACGGCGTTGTAGATTTCGCCTTTCTTCACGCGCCCGCGCGGCGTTGCCTCTTTGACAGTCACCTTGATGATGTCGCCAATGCTGGCATAACGACGCTTCGAGCCGCCGAGCACCTTGATGCACATGACTTCACGTGCACCCGTGTTGTCGGCTACTTCAAGCCGAGTTTCGGTCTGGATCATGGTTTATCTTTCCCAACTTAATCCGGTCACACCACCATGGTGCTTCCCGGTCAGTCTTGGTCCCGTCAGCCGATCGGCTGCTTGGGTTAGAACAGCAGCGACGGCAAACGAAACCCGCCATCGCAATCCGGTGAATCCTTCGGCACAGGCTGGCGCCCGAACCGCTTCCCCCACCAACTTCGCCCGCGACGGGGCTCCCATAAAGAGGGAAGACCGAGATTATATCAAATAATCTCGGTCTTGCAAGCGAAACTTACTGCGATTTCAACTACTTCTACAGCTTTGCGACATTAGATGACGCGAGCAGCCTCGACCAGGCGAGCCACAACCCAAGCCTTCGTCTTCGAAATCGGACGAGTTTCCTGGATTTCAACGAGGTCGCCTTCGTTGTACGTGTTCGCGTCGTCATGCGCGTGGTACTTCTTCGAACGCACGACGTACTTGCCGTAGATCGGGTGCTTCACGCGGTGCTCGACCAGCACGGTAACCGTCTTGTCCATCTTGTTGCTGACGACCTTGCCGACCAGCGTCCGCTTGAGCGAGGTTTTTACGCTATCGTTCATTTCTGGTTCGCCTTCTCAGTCAGGACGGTCCGCACACGTGCGATATCGCGACGAACCTTCTTCAGCTGGCTCGTGTTCGTGAGCTGCTGGGTCGCGAGTTGCATGCGCAGGCCGAATTGCGCCTTCAACAGGTCCGACAGCTCCTTGTTGAGCGCGGCCTGATCTTTCTGGTGAAGTTCGGAAGCCTTCATCATTTGCTCCTTAGGCGCCGAGCTGACGCACGATAAACGTCGTCTTCAGCGGCAGCTTCGCTGCAGCGAGACGGAACGCTTCGCGCGCCAGTTCTTCGGTTACGCCGTCCATTTCGTACAGCATCTTGCCCGGTTGAATCTCAGCGACGTAGTACTCCGGGTTACCCTTACCGTTACCCATACGCACTTCCGCCGGCTTGGTCGAGATCGGCTTGTCCGGGAAAATCCGGATCCAGATGCGGCCACCGCGCTTGATGTGACGCGTCATTGCACGACGCGCCGCTTCAATCTGGCGCGCGGTCAGACGGCCACGACCGACAGCCTTCAGGCCGAACTCACCGAACGACACCGCGTTGCCGCGGGTAGCAACGCCGGTGTTACGACCTTTCTGCTCTTTGCGATACTTTCTGCGTTTCGGTTGCAGCATCGTTATTCTCCAGTCTTCCCGTCGCCGCCGGCACCGCCAGCACGACGAGGAGCGCCACGGCGTGCACCTGCCGGGCCACCACCTTCACCATCACGACGCGGACGGCGATCGCCACCCGGACGTGCGTTGCGGCGCGGACGCTTTTCTTCGGCGACTTCTTCGACCACCGGTGCGTCGTTGCGGCCGAGCGTGTCGCCCTTGTAGACCCACACCTTCACGCCGATGATGCCGTACGTCGTCTTTGCTTCCGACGTTGCGTAGTCGATATCAGCACGCAGCGTATGAAGCGGCACGCGACCTTCGCGATACCACTCCGTACGGGCGATTTCGATACCGTTCAGACGGCCAGCGCTCATAATCTTGATGCCTTGAGCGCCCAGACGCATCGCGTTCTGCATCGCACGCTTCATCGCGCGACGGAACATGATCCGGCGCTCGAGTTGCTGCGTGATGGAATCAGCGATCAGTTGCGCGTCGGTTTCCGGCTTGCGGATTTCTTCGATGTTGACGTGAACCGGAACGCCCATGCGCTTTTGCAGCTCGGACTTCAGCAGTTCGATGTCTTCACCCTTCTTACCGATCACGACACCCGGACGCGAGCTGAAAATCGTGATACGGGCGTTCTTTGCAGGACGCTCGATCACAACGCGGCCGACGGACGCGTTCTTCAGCTTCTTCTTCAGGTATTCACGAACACCGATGTCTTCCTGCAACATCGCCGCGAAATTGTTGTTGTTCGCGTACCAACGCGAAGCCCAATTGCGGCTGACGGCCAAACGGAAGCCAGTCGGATGAATTTTCTGTCCCATCGTATGACCCCTTAATTCCCGACCGTCACAGTGATGTGACAGGATTGCTTCTCGATGCGGTTACCACGGCCCTTGGCGCGCGCGGTAAAACGCTTCAGCGACGCTGCCTTGTCGACGTAGATGCTCGTGATCTTGAGCTCGTCGATATCGGCGCCTTCGTTGTGCTCCGCATTCGCGATCGCCGACAGCACGACCTTTTTCACGATTCCCGCAGCCTTCTTCGGCGAGAACGTCAGAACGTTCAGCGCCTTGTCGACCGGCAAACCGCGGATCTGGTCAGCCACAAGGCGCGTTTTCTGCGCCGAGATGCGGGCACCGCGATGAATTGCTTTCACTTCCATCTTGATTGCCCCTTATTTCTTGGCCTTCTTGTCGGCCGCGTGACCCTTGAACGTACGGGTCAGTGCGAACTCGCCAAGCTTGTGGCCGACCATGTTTTCCGTGACATACACCGGAACGTGTTGACGGCCGTTGTGAACGGCGATCGTCAGACCGATGAAGTCCGGCAGAATCGTCGAGCGACGCGACCAGGTCTTGATCGGTTTCTTGTCACGCGATGCTGCAGCCGCCTCAACCTTCTTCAGCAAATGGGCGTCGCAGAACGGACCTTTCTTAATAGAACGTGCCATTGCCTACTCCTTAACGCTTGTGACGGCGCTGGACGATCATGCTCGTCGTGCGCTTGTTGCTGCGGGTGCGATAGCCCTTCGTCGGCGTGCCCCACGGGCTCACCGGATCGCGGCCTGCCGCAGTCTTGCCTTCGCCACCACCGTGCGGGTGGTCGACCGGGTTCATTGCAACGCCACGCACCGTCGGGCGGATACCGCGCCAGCGGTTCGCGCCAGCCTTACCGATTTGACGGAGGCTGTGCTCTTCGTTACCCACTTCCCCGATCGTCGCGCGGCACTCAACGTGCACGCGGCGGATTTCGCCCGAACGCAGACGAACCTGCGCGTAGACGCCTTCGCGAGCCAGCAGCATTGCCGACGTGCCAGCCGAACGCGCCATTTGCGCGCCCTTGCCCGGCAGCATTTCGATGCAGTGAATCGTCGTACCGACCGGAATGTTGCGGATCGGCAGCGTGTTACCTGCGCGGATCGGAGCTTCCGAACCTGACATCAGTTGCTGACCGACGGTGATACCCTTCGGAGCGATGATGTAGCGGCGCTCGCCGTCTGCGTACAGAACCAACGCGATGTTCGCGCTACGGTTCGGGTCGTACTCAAGACGCTCAACCTTTGCCGGAATACCATCTTTCGTACGACGGAAGTCGACGACACGATAGTGATGCTTGTGACCACCACCCTTGTGACGCGTGGTGATGTGACCGTTGTTGTTACGGCCGGCGGTCGACGACTGCGTGTCGAGCAGTGCCGCAAACGGCTTGCCCTTGTGCAGTTCTTTGTTGACCACCTTGACCATCGCGCGGCGGCCCGGCGAAGTCGGCTTAACTTTCACGATTGCCATGATTACTTGGCCTCCGCTTCAAAGTTGATTTCCTGGCCGGGCTTCAGGCAGACATACGCCTTCTTCACGTCCTTGCGCTTGCCCATGAAGCGGCCAAAGCGCTTGGCCTTGCCCTTCGCGACCAGCACGTTGACGGAATCGACTTCCACCTTGAACAGCAGCTCGACTGCAGCTTTCACTTCCTGCTTCGTGGCATCCGGCGCGACTTCGAACACAACCTGCTCGTTCTTGTCAGCAACCAGCGTCGCCTTTTCGGAGACCACCGGCGCGAGCAGGACCTGCATCAAACGATGATCGTTCTTGCGAATCTCGCTCATGACAGCAACTCCTCAATCTGGGCGACCGCAGCCTTCGTGATCAGGACCTTCTTGAAGTAGATCAGCGACAGCGGGTCGGCGTAACGCGGCTCGACAACCGCCACGTGGGCGAGGTTGCGCGACGCGAGGTACAGGTTTTCGTCAACCGTGTCGGTAATCACCAGCACGGAGTCGAGACCCATCGCCTTGAATTTTTCAGCCAGCAGCTTCGTCTTCGGCGCCTCGAGCGTCAGCTCGTCGACCACCGAGATGCGGCCTTCGCGGGCCAGTTGCGAGAAGATCGAGCAGAGACCTGCGCGATGCATCTTCTTGTTGACTTTGTGCGAAAAGTTTTCTTCCGGCGAATTCGGGAAGATACGGCCACCGCCGCGCCACAGCGGGCTCGACGACATACCGGCACGGGCACGGCCCGTACCCTTCTGGCGCCACGGCTTTTTGGTCGTGTGCTTGACCTGCTCACGATCCTTCTGCGCGCGGTTACCGCTACGAGCATTCGCCTGGTACGCAACCACCACCTGGTGAATCAGGGCTTCGTTGTAATCGCGGCCGAACACGACGTCCGACGCGCTAACGCCTGCACCTTCCTGACCATTGGCATTCAGGAGCTTAAGTTCCATTATTTCGCTCCTTTCACGGCACGCGTCTTCACGGCCGGCGTAACGAATACCTTGCCACCCTTCGCACCCGGAACGGCGCCCTTGACCAGCAGCAGCTTGCGGTCAGCGTCGATACGAGCGATTTCGAGGTTTTGCACCGTTACCTTCTCGTCACCCATGTGACCGGTCATGCGCTTACCCGGGAAAACACGACCCGGATCCTGCGCCATACCGATCGAACCCGGCACGTTGTGCGAGCGCGAGTTACCGTGCGATGCACGGCCAGACGAGAAGTTGTAACGCTTGATGGTACCGGCGTAGCCCTTACCGATCGACACACCTTGCACGTCGACCTTCTGGCCTACTTCGAACAGCTCAGGGCCAACCACGGTGCCGTTCGACAGCTCGGCAGCCTTGGCGGCATCGATCTGGAATTCTTTGAGGATTTCACCGGCTTGAACGCCAGCTTTGGCGAGATGACCTGCCAACGGCTTCGTCACGCGCGATGCACGGCGCGAACCGAAAGCAACCTGCACGGCTGTGTAGCCGTCGGTTTCAACAGTCTTGATCTGCGTCACGCGGTTGTCGGACACGTCCAGCACGGTGACGGGAATCGAATCCCCTTCAGCCGTGAAGATACGGGTCATGCCAACCTTGCGACCTACGAGTCCAAGGCTCATCGTTTTCTCCATTCCCGACTGCGATTGGTCGGGGCTAATTTACAAAATGTCGGCGCCGTTTCGGGCATGAAACCATGCTGCAGCACGCCGACTTTTTTACGCAAATGCGCGAAAAGCTCACTAGTATAGCGAGCCTTTTCGTTTTCCGCAAGCAATCAAAGACTTAGCGCTGTCCGGGTTGTCGGACAAGGGCTGGAAGCCTTACTGCAGCTTGATTTCAACGTCCACGCCGGCCGGCAGGTCCAGCTTCATCAGCGCGTCGACGGTCTTGTCCGTCGGATCGACGATGTCCATCAGACGCTGGTGCGTGCGGATTTCCAGCTGATCGCGCGACGTCTTGTTGACGTGCGGCGAACGCAGGATGTCGAAGCGTTGAATGCGAGTCGGCAGGGGCACCGGACCACGAACGATTGCGCCAGTCCGCTTTGCCGTATCGACGATTTCAGCTGCCGATTGATCGATCAGGCGATAGTCGAAAGCCTTCAGGCGAATGCGGATTTTCTGGTTCTGCATGACAAATTCCTTGGAAAGAGCGAGGCGATATTGCACCGCCGAGTAGAAAAAGAACGTAGGCTCGGGCGCTGGCGGAGAGCGGGCGCCCGAGCCGGGGCGCTACATACTGCTACAGCAATCGACGATTTTACTCGATGATCTTTGCGACGACACCAGCGCCGACCGTACGACCGCCTTCGCGAATTGCGAAGCGCAGGCCTTCTTCCATTGCGATCGGGTTGATCAGCTTCACCGTGATCGACACGTTGTCGCCCGGCATCACCATTTCCTTGTCCTTCGGCAGCTCGATCGAGCCCGTCACGTCCGTCGTACGGAAGTAGAACTGCGGACGGTAGTTGTTGAAGAACGGCGTGTGACGGCCGCCTTCGTCCTTGCTCAGCACGTACACTTCAGCCGTGAAGTGCGTGTGCGGGTTGATCGAACCCGGCTTGGCCAGAACCTGACCACGCTCCACGTCTTCACGCTTCGTGCCGCGCAGCA
>NZ_WHNQ01000210.1 GCF_009362785.1 Paraburkholderia atlantica | reverse complement strand
CGCGAAACGCTTCATCTTCCATCGTTGGTACATGCACGGCGGACAGGTCGCCGGCTCGCAGTGAACGCACCAGCTTGATCGCGTCGCGGCGGTCCGTCTTGACGCGCTCACCCGGCTTGCGTGGGATGAGCGATGGTGCGCACACCATGCAGTCGAAGCCTTTGTCGATCAGTCGTCGATACAGGCCGTAACCGCATGGGCCGGCTTCGTAGACCACGCAGATGTGTCGTGCTTTGCATCGCAGCCGTTTGCATAGGCGATCAACTTCGATCTGTGTCGTACCGATCTTGCCCAGCAATTCTACGTCGCCCATATCGACCGAGTAGGCAACCATGATTGAATCCTTGTGAACGTCGAGCCCTACGTACAACGTGCTATCGTCGTGCATGCTAGCCTCCGTGCCGGAAACAGACCGTTGAGCGGCGGATCCGTCCCCACTCAATGCGGCTCTGGCAGCCATGCTAACCCGCGCTTACATCCGCACGGCGGCTAGCCTCGCCTCACAGGGAGTCATACTGACTTGCTGATACCCAGCAGGTTCGTGCGGCCGCCCGTGCTGTATTGTGGGGGCACGAGTCCAATGGACGCTGCGAAGTCCCGACTGCTCGCATACTGCTTGCCGTCGCCGATCTCGGCGGCAAGCACGCTTGCGGTGACAGGACCGACACCCGGAATGGAGAGAAGACGTTGACCTAGATCGTTGTCGGCCAGCTGCATCGCCAGTTCGCGGTCAATCTCTCCGATTTGTTCGCTGAGATATTTGAAATGAGCATGCAGGCGCTCGAGCGTTGTGATCAGTCGCGGTGGCAACGGGTGCTCGGATAGCACAGCAGGCAAGCGTCTGATTACCGCATTGCCCACGGGCAGACTGATCCCGAGTTCG
>NZ_WHNQ01000209.1 GCF_009362785.1 Paraburkholderia atlantica | reverse complement strand
GTTCGTCAAAGCCAGCGCCCGCGTCAACAACCGCGCCGAGAATAGTCATCAGCCAACCCGGGAACGCGAACGGCGTATGCGGGGCTTCCGCCTGCCCGAGCGCACTCAAGCTTTCCTGTCGAACTTCGGCCCGATCCGACAGCACTTTGCCCTCAAGCGACATCGGCTACGGGCTTCACGCTATCGCCAACAACTCGCCTTGCGATTTGCTGCGTGGCATCGCTTCACCGAACTCACCCAAACTCCGTCTATCGCTTTTTGAGCAACTGATCGCCCCTGCCAGCATTGCCTTCTCTCCTCTCTAACGTGACAAAGCCGTACCAGTGGATGCTTGAGATTGATCTGTTCGCGCAGTGGATGCCGGAACAAATCCTTCTCCGTTACAGGCGTCTTCGGACCCATCTAAACCTCGTCAGAATTTGCAGGCTATACCCAGCAATATGCCAGGTCTCTGCAATTCCAACAACACGATTTCCGCCGGAAACCCCCAACGCTTCAGGCTCTACGGTTTGTTCAGGCTGGACTACCTAAACAACGTCGTCGAGCAGCATCACCGTGCCATCAAACGCATCATCAAACCGATGATGGGGCCTAGCAGGCTGTTGAATTTGGGTCCCGTGTAAACGGGGTTTGAGGGACGGGCGTTATGGATATCGTGTTCATGATCTTTGGCAGCGGATGCGATGCGCGGAATGGATGAGATGCAGGAACCCCTGTTCACGACGGTCAAGCTCGAGGACTTCGTCCCGGCAGATCACCCGTTGCGACCGATCCGGTTGCTGGTGAATGACGCGTTGAAACGGCTCAACGGGCTGTTCAGCGTCATCTACGCGGACACCGGCCGTGCCTCGATTGCGCCTGAGAAGCTGATGCGGGCGCTGCTGTTGC
>NZ_WHNQ01000208.1 GCF_009362785.1 Paraburkholderia atlantica | reverse complement strand
CCGCCCACCATGCGGCGCTTGCCCAGCTCGACCAGAATGTCGACGGTCTTCAGGCCGTACTTCTTCGCGGCCACTTCCGAATGACGCAGGAAGCTCGAATACACGCCCGCATAACCGAGCGCGAGCGTTTCGCGATCGACGCGCACCGGCCGGTCCTGCAGCGGACGCACGATGTCGTCGGCGGCGTCCATCAGCGTGTAGAGGTCGGTGCCGTGATTCCAGCCCATGCGCTCGGCGGCCGCGATGAACACTTCGAGCGGCGCGTTGCCCGCACCCGCGCCCATGCCCGCGAGCGATGCATCGATGCGGTCGCAGCCTTCTTCCACCGCGACGATCGAATTCGCGACGCCGAGCGACAGGTTGTGGTGCGCGTGCATGCCCGTTTGCGTTTCGGGTTTCAGCACCGCCTTCACCGCGCGGAAGCGGTCGCGCACGTCGTTCATCGTCAGCGCGCCGCCCGAATCGACCACATAGATGCAGGTCGCGCCGTAGCTTTCCATCTTCTTCGCTTCGATGGCGAGATTCTCCGGCGTGGTCATGTGGCTCATCATCAGGAAGCCGACGGTGTCCATGCCGAGTTCGCGCGCGTATTCGATGTGCTGCTTCGAGATGTCCGCTTCGGTGCAGTGCGTCGCCACGCGGACCACGCGTGCACCCGCGTTATACGCAGCCTTCAGGTCGTGAATCGTGCCAATGCCGGGCAGCAGCAGTGTCGCGATCTTCGCGTGCTCGACCACGTCGGCGACCGCTTCGATCCATTCGAGGTCGCTATGCGCGCCGAAGCCATAATTGAAGCTCGAACCTTGCAGTCCGTCGCCGTGCGCGACTTCGATGCTGTCCACCTTCGCGCGGTCCAATGCGCGTGCGATGTCCTGCACGTTCTGGATCGAG
>NZ_WHNQ01000207.1 GCF_009362785.1 Paraburkholderia atlantica | reverse complement strand
CCCCGCCGCATCGGCCAGCACCAGCCGCGGCGCCGCCTCCCCCAGAATCTGCCGCAGCCGCGCGCCCGGATACGCCGCATCCAGCGGCACATATGCGCCCCCCGCCTTCAGGATCGCCAAGAGCCCCACCACCATCGCCGCGCTGCGCTCCACGCAGATCCCCACCGGCTGATCCGGCCTGACTCCGAGTGCGATCAGATGGTGCGCCAGCCGGTTGGCCCGCGCATTGAGCTCCCCATAGCTCAGTCTCTCGTTCTCATGCACCAGCGCCACCGCCTCCGGTGCCCGCCGCACCTGCGCCTCGAACAGCTCATGGATGCACCGCTCCGACGGATACGCCGCCTCCGTGCGGTTCAGCTCCTCCAGCAGATACCCGCGCTCCGCCGCCGGCAGGATCTCCAGCTCCCGCACCGGCGTGTGCGGCGAGCGCTCCAGCAGCTCCGCCAGGTGCTCCAGCGCATGTTGCATGTAACCGCAGATACGCTCTGCTGAAACCGGCCCGCTCACCTGTGCCGTCAGGCCCAGTGCCTCTTCGCAGTCCTCCACCGACAGGCTCAGGGGATAGTTGGTGCGCTCCTGCGCACCCAGCCATTCGATGCCGCCCGGGACATCGTCGCCCACCGCCCCCTGAAGCGCCGCCAGCGTATTGTGGCGATAGTTCAGCAGCGCGCCAAACAGCGGCGCAGGCGCCGCAACGCCGCTGCAGCGCTGCGCCAGCGCCAGCGGGGCATGCTCGTGGGTGAGCAGCTCCGCCAGCCGCGCGTGGGTGCGACGCACACTCTCCCCGACCCCGGTTCCATCCACGTCGAGCCGCACCGGCAGCGTGTTCATGAACAGGCCCATCGCCCGGTCCGCGCCGCTGCCACCATGCATGCGCCCGAACAGCACCGTGCCGAACACCAC
>NZ_WHNQ01000206.1 GCF_009362785.1 Paraburkholderia atlantica | reverse complement strand
TTCGGTTTGTCCTGCGGACGATATACGCGTGCAGGAAGGAATGACGTGCCGTAGTGACGCGCAAAGTCCAGCACGGTGTCGCCGGCGCGAGGTTCATAGCGGTCGGGATCGGCAATCATCGCGCGCGGGTTATCCGGCACGATCAGCTGCGGCACGCCACCATAGAAGGTCAGCGCACGTGCGATGCCGCCCAGCCAGTCCTCCATCGTTTCGGCTGGCGTCGCGCATGCGAACGTGTAACTCGATGCGCCCATGGCCGCCACGAAGATGTGCGCGCGGCGTCCAGTCGTCAGCGGCAACGTGGGGCCGGCGAAGTCGACAAACAGTTTCTCGCCGGCGCGGTGAATCTGACGCATCGAGCGCTTCAGGCGTTTCGTGAACGCCTTGTAGTGCTCGCAGAACTGCGTATAGCGGTAGGTCTGCCGGTCCGCGAACTCGGCCTGGTACTCCTCCCACAGCAACGTCAGCGTCATGCCCTTGCGACGCAGCTCCTGGTGGATGCGTCCGTAGTCGGGCTGGGCGTAGCCTGCTGGCCCCGTGGGCTTGCCGAGGAGTCGCCGCTCGAGGTCGCCTTCATCCATATCGCTGGCGCTTGCCCAGTCCAGCCCGGCGGCACCGGCCAGTCCTATGTACTTCGTGACCACGCCCTTGGATATGCCCAGTGACGCGGCGATCCGATCGTGCGAGAAACCGCCGTCGAATTTAAGTCGTAAAACGTCCTTGATCATGCGCATGTTCATCCGGTGCGCGGGCATGCTCTCTCCGGCAAAAGCCGGCGAGCATAGCCTGCGTAGTTGATGTCATGCGCAACGCCAATCCTGCCTTCCGGTCCGCTCGGTCACGTTCCCGAAATGCCCGGTCACGTTGCCGAAATCGCCGGTCACCATCCCGAAACGGCCGGTCACGTTCGTCCGAAATACGCAC
>NZ_WHNQ01000205.1 GCF_009362785.1 Paraburkholderia atlantica | reverse complement strand
CAAAGGAAATTGCTGGGACAACGCGCCGACGGAGAGCTTCTTCAACAGCCTGAAAAATGAACGGGTTCATGCAGCGCGCTATCGCACGCATCGCGAAGCCGCAGCGGACTTGTTCGAATACATCGAAGTGTTTTACAACCGCAGTCGTCGTCATTCGTCGCTCGGCTTTGTGTCGCCGGCCCAGTTCATGCGAGACTGGCTCGTGGCTCAGCAGGCAACGGATGTAGCTGCATAACCCCGGGCCTCTGGAAGGCGAAAAACAGAGGGAAGGTCACGGCTCTGTCGAAGCCTGCGACGCTCTTCAGCTTCCAGTGTCTGCGCCTCGCGCTCGATGTCGTAAAGCGCAGCGAAGAATGGCAGCGCCAATGCGGCGATCTGGCTGCTGTGATTGGCATGCAGATCGAAGAACCTGCGTCTCGCGTGCGCCGCACATCCGTAAGCGCGCGATCTAGCACACTGAGCGCGCGTAGACGCGCGAAGGCGAGCGGGTCTCCGAGAGCAAATCGATCGATCGAGGTTTTGTGAGGTGGCGACCGATCAAGCTCAACGCGCTGCCGTTTCTGTGAGCTTCGCGTATTTGAACGGTAAGAGGTCAGTCACGTCGGCATGCGGTTCGCGCTTCGGTAGTTCGGTGAGCGTGAACGGCTATCGTGCCTGGAAGCGCGGCGGCACGCCCGAGCGGAAACGGTTGACCGACACGCAACTGCTTACGCTGATTCGGTCGATTCATGCCGAGGTCAAGGGCGCCTACGGCTCGCCACGCATGACCGAGGAGATTCGCGCACGCGGGTTTCCGGCCAGCAAGGCACGCGTGGAGCGTTTGATGAGCAAGAACGGTATCCGGGCACGCCACAAACGCCGCTACCGCGTCACAACTGATTCCCGGCACAAGCTGCCCGTCGCGCCGAACCTGTTGAACCGCGAG
>NZ_WHNQ01000204.1 GCF_009362785.1 Paraburkholderia atlantica | reverse complement strand
TCGCGGATCAAGATCATGGCGCAGCTCGACATCGCGGAAAAACGTTTGCCGCAGGATGGCCGCATTACGCTGCGCGTCGGCGGTCGTCCGGTCGACGTGCGGGTATCGACGCTGCCCACCGGCCACGGCGAGCGCGCGGTGTTGCGTTTGCTCGAGAAAGACGCGGCGCGACTCAATCTCGAAGCGCTCGGCATGGCGTCCGATACGCTCGGCCAGTTCGACAAGCTGATCGGCAAACCGCACGGCATCGTGCTCGTGACGGGGCCGACCGGCTCAGGCAAGACGACGACGCTGTACGCGTCGATGTCGCGACTTGAGACGGCGACCACCAACATCATGACGGTGGAAGACCCGATCGAATACGACCTGTCCGGCATCGGCCAGACCCAGGTCAACGAACGGATCGGCATGAGCTTCGCGCGCGCCTTGCGCTCGATTCTGCGTCAGGACCCGGACGTCATCATGATTGGTGAAATCCGCGACCTCGAAACCGCGCAGATCGCGGTGCAGGCATCGCTGACCGGCCACCTGGTGCTCGCCACGCTGCACACGAACGACGCGGCATCCGCCGTCACGCGTCTGACCGACATGGGCGTCGAGCCGTATCT
Organism: Paraburkholderia atlantica; assembly: GCF_009362785.1. Taxonomy (GTDB): domain Bacteria; phylum Pseudomonadota; class Gammaproteobacteria; order Burkholderiales; family Burkholderiaceae; genus Paraburkholderia; species Paraburkholderia atlantica. The sequence continues at coordinate 342 of NZ_WHNQ01000204.1, read as the reverse complement.
GCTGGCGTCGTCGCTACTCGGCGTGCTCGCGCAGCGGCTGGTGCGGCGCCTGTGCCCGGTGTGCCGCGAAGAGCGCACCGAAGAGGACGGCAGCAAGCGCTGGCATCCGGTCGGCTGCGACCGTTGTGGCCAGTCGGGTTACGCGGGACGCCGCGGCGTCTACGAGCTGTTGCTGATCGACGAATCGATCCGCTCGCTGATCCACCGCAACGCGGCCGATGCCGAAATTCTCGAAGCGGGCCGCTCCCAAGGCATGCGCACGCTGCGCGAGGATTCGGAGCGCTGGCTCGCGTCGGGACTGACGTCGCTCGAAGAAGTGATTCGCGTGACGGGCGGAGCATA
>NZ_WHNQ01000203.1 GCF_009362785.1 Paraburkholderia atlantica | reverse complement strand
GCCGAAGTTCGACAGGAAAGCTTGAGTGCGCTCGGGCAGGCGGAAGCCCCGCATACGCCGTTCGCGTTCCCGGGTTGGCTGATGACTATTCTCGGCGCGGTTGTTGACGCGGGCGCTGGCTTTGACGAACACATGCGTGACGTTCGCCAGTTCGGGGATCTCCGCTTTCGCGGCCGGATAGCTGCGCAACTGATCGGTGACAATCCTTCGTGGCGTGTCGGCACAGGCGGCCAGCACGCGGTTGAAGAAACGCTTTGCTGCGGCCTTGTCGCGATGTTTCTGCAGCAGGATGTCGAGTCCGGCGCGGTGCTGGTCGACTGCCCGCCAGAGCAGATAAGGCTCACCGCGCAACGTAACGAAGACTTCGTCCAGATGCCATGTGCGGGCACTGTCACGTTGGCGAGGTAGTCACGTAAGATGTCACGATGAAGAAAAGAAAATCGCTTTATCACGGCCACCGGTTCCCGGCGGCAATCATTAGTCTCGCGGTCCGGTGGTATTTCCGGTTCCAGCTTAGCCTGCGTGACATTGAAGAACTGCTGTTCGAGCGCGGTGTCGTTGTCAGTTACGAGACGATCCGCCGCTGGTGCGACAAATTCGGCGCGGGCTTCGCACACCGCGTCAAAGCTGCTCGCCGCAAGCCTGGGCGCACATGGAATCTGGACGAAGTCTTCGTTACGTTGCGCGGTGAGCCTTATCTGCTCTGGCGGGCAGTCGACCAGCACGGCGCCGAACTCGACATCCTGCTGCAGAAACATCGCGACAAGGCCGCAGCAAAGCGTTTCTTCAACCGCGTGCTGGCCGCCTGTGCCGACACGCCACGAAGGATTGTCACCGATCAGTTGCGCAGCTATCCGGCCGCGAAAGCGGAGATCCCCGAACTGGCGAACGTCACGCATGTGTTCGTCAAAGCCAGCGCCCGCGTCAACAACCGCGCCGAGAATAGTCATCAGCC
>NZ_WHNQ01000202.1 GCF_009362785.1 Paraburkholderia atlantica | reverse complement strand
AGAATAAAGAGTACAGGCTGATCCCATTTCGCTCGCCACTACTTTGGGAATCTCGGTTGATTTCTTTTCCTGCGGTTACTTAGATGTTTCAGTTCACCGCGTTCGCTTCACGTAGCCTATGGATTCAGCTACGGATACTCCATTAGGAGTGGGTTTCCCCATTCGGACATCTCCGGATCAAAGCTTGTTTGCCAGCTCCCCGGAGCTTTTCGCAGGCTACCGCGTCCTTCATCGCCTGTGATCGCCAAGGCATCCACCACATGCACTTGTTCGCTTGACCCTATAACGGGTGTGTCTCTCTCGAGCCGCACTCGCTACAGGTTGAGTATTCGTGTTGCGCCGTATTCCAAAGGCAATCTCTCGATTCCCTTAAAATACATCGATACAATCACAACCCTGATTCACCTACTCACGCACCCATCTCCAGGTACGCTTTCGTGAATCTCTTTACTACTTCTTCCTGATTGTTAAAGAACGACAGCCGATATCACGATCTGATCGTGTACCGCGCTGACTGGCTCAATCGCCAATGCGTAACGCTCTGCATGTGTGCAGAACCCTGCGCATTGAGGATTGGTGGAGGATGACGGGATCGAACCGACGACCCCCTGCTTGCAAAGCAGGTGCTCTCCCAGCTGAGCTAATCCCCCAGTCCCACAACACACACTCCAGAGGCTTCACCCGACCAGCTCACCAGACAAGACCGTGGTGGGTCTGGATGGATTCGAACCATCGACCCCCGCCTTATCAAGACGGTGCTCTAACCGACTGAGCTACAGACCCCTGAGTCTGTCTGCGTTGCTTCTACCAAACTACAGCCGATAAGCGTGAGCACTTGAGTGCAATGAATGCATAGCTCTGGAAAGGAGGTGATCCAGCCGCACCTTCCGATACGGCTACCTTGTTACGACTTCACCCCAGTCATGAATCCTACCGTGGTGACCGTCCTCCTTGCGGTTA
>NZ_WHNQ01000201.1 GCF_009362785.1 Paraburkholderia atlantica | reverse complement strand
ATCTCACCCCTGTTATCCAACATCATGCTGCACGAATTCGATGCGTGGATGGAGAGGAACTATCTGAGCAAGAAGGTGCGGAAGGATCGGTGGGCGTGGAACTTCGCGATTCTCAAGCAGCGTCCGATTACTGTTCGAGAAAACCGGCAGTGGAAACCAGCTATCGCCTACTGTCGGTATGCAGATGACTTTGTGATCGTGGTCAAGGGAACTCGCGAACATGCCGAGGCAGTGCGCGAAGCATGCCGTGAGTTCCTCGAAGGCGAACTGAAGCTCACGCTGAATATGGAGAAGACCCATATCACACACGTGAACGATGGCTTCGTCTTCCTCGGTCACCGCATCATCCGCAAGCGTGGACCACGCGGCCACATGCGGCCGGTGACGACGATTCCGTGGGAGAAGTACAGGGGCTTCGCCGAGCGGCTAGTCAAGCAACTGTCGGGAAACTACGGCATGAACCGGATGGATCTGATGGAAAGCCTGAACCGGCAGACTGCCGGCTGGGCCGCCTTCTATCAATACACCGATTACACGGCCACCATGTTCAGAAAACTTGACCGGACCGTGTTCTGGAAGTTCGGATATTGGCTCGCGCGCAGGTATCGGCGTGGGTTCAGGTCGCTGATGCGCGATCATGTGCGGGCGCCAGAACCGGGACAGGCCAAGACATGGCTGCTTCAAGGCCAGAATAGTCGGGGTTGGTACGGGACGGTGGCGCTTCGGCGTCTTGTTACCAGTCGGAAGGGTCAATTCAGGTGGCGTAACCCGTCGGAAAATCCGTACATCTTGCGCGATGAGGCACGCAGTATCATCGAGTCGCGCTATCCCGATGTCGCCTTTGCTATGAGCAACGCTTGAACGGAGAGCCGGATGCGCTGAGAGGTGCAAGTCCGGTTCGGGGAGGAGAGGCCGGGAGATAGCTCGACTACGCCCGGTCTCTTACTCCACTATCGAGCTGG
>NZ_WHNQ01000021.1 GCF_009362785.1 Paraburkholderia atlantica | reverse complement strand
TACGGCACCGAAGTATCGCCGGAGTTCATCAGCTGTGTCACCGATGCGGTGACTGAGGAGATCACAGCCTGGCAGGGCCGTCCGCTCGAGCCAATGTATCCGGTGGTGTTCTTCGACGCGCTGCGTGTGAAGATCCGCGACGAAGGGATGGTGCGCAACAAGGCGATCTATCTGGCGCTGGGGATCCTGCCCGACGGCACGCGTGACATTCTCGGACTGTGGATCGAGAACACCGAGGGCGCGAAGTTCTGGATGAAGGTCTTCAGCGATCTGAAGACACGCGGCGTGCAGGACATCCAGATTGCCGTCACCGACGGACTGAAGGGCATGTCCGACGCGCTTGAAGCGGTCTTCCCGGCGACCACGCTGCAGACCTGTATCGTGCACCTCATCCGCAATTCGCTCGACTATGCCGGCTGGAAGGAGCGTCGGGAACTGGCCGCAGCCCTGCGTCCAATCTACACGGCGGCCAGTGCTGCTGCAGCCGAGGCGGAGTTGCTTGCCCTGGAACGGGGCCCGTGGGGAAGCAGGTTCCCGACGGTCATGGCAGCCTGGCGCCGCGCATGGGTTCGCGGGATTCCGTTCTTCGCGTTTCCGCCTGAGGTGCGCAAGGTCATCTACACCACCAATTCGCTGGAGAGCGTGAATGCACAGCTGCGCAAGATCATCAAGACGCGCGGACACTTCCCGTCCGATGAAGCGGCGACCAAACTGCTCTGGCTTGCGCTGCGCAAAATCACCAGCGACTGGCACCGTGCGGCCCACGACTGGAAGGCCGCCATGCGGCAGTTCGCGATCCTCTACGAGGATCGCTTCACACGACCCAACAGCTAGAATGAAATTGATCGCCTGCCACGCCTGAAATGTTCAGACGCCTTGCACACAAAAATTCAGACACTTCCGTCGAGGTCGTCGTTTGTATCGCGCCCCGCGCGAGCGAATCGCAGACGCGACGAGAACTCACGCTCCCAGCATAAAACGATGCCGATTCACATCGGAAGGCAGCGTCGGTTTATGCGCAAAAACCGACCCACCCCACCGATCGTTTAAACAACGCGCATGTCGCGCAATCATCCTGCGCCACGCCATCAAGTCAACCGCTAAAATTCCCGAACCCTTCTAACCGTCACAGCAACCTTCAACGGCGCAAGCCCTGAACCCAGCCATGATCACCATCTACCACAACCCGCGCTGCTCCAAATCGCGCGCCACCTGCGAACTCGTCGCGAACACCTACAATCCCTCAAATGAAGAGACGGAAATCGTCGAATATCTGAAGAAGCCGTTGACCGTCGCAGAGCTCAAGAATCTCAATGCTCAACTTGGCTGTCCCGTCCGCGAGATGATTCGCGACACCGAGGCCGAGTATAAAGATCTCAATCTTGCCGACCCGTCGCTGACGGATGCCCAGCTCTATGAAGCATTGGCGAAGCATCCGATTTTGTTGCAACGACCGATCGTCGTCAGAAACGGGCGTGCCGTCATCGGCCGCCCGCCGGAAAATGTCGCCGCGCTTTTCGGTTGATCGCGCGAGCGTCGAAGTCAACCGATGTGCGCAATGCGGACTCGAATTGCCGCGCTAGGCTTTGCCCGACAGTGCGGCTTCCTTGGTCACGATCTTCGTGGGGATCAGGTGCAGTTCGGTGAATGTGTCCGCGATGCGCTGTTGTTCCGCGAGCACGTTCGCGTCTACGGGCTTATAGATGTGTGCGTAATGGCGCAAGCCTGATTCGATCACGCTCGCGTCGAGCCCTTGAATCGGCGCGAGTTGTGCTGCGGCCTCGCTGTAATGACCGCGCACCCACTCCCCTTCCTTGCCGACTTCATCGATCACGATCGCAAGAACGTCGCCGTTCTTTTGTGCGAAGGGTCGCGCGCTCAGAAAGAACTGGTGGTGACTGACGATACCCTCGGCATCCGAAAGCAGCCGCGCGTTCGTCTGCCTTTTGGCGGCTTCGAGAAACGGGTCCCAGATAGCCCACGCATCGACCGCACCGCGCTCGAAGGCCGCGCGTGCATCGGCGGGCGGCAAATACACGGGTTGGATCTCGCTGAACTTCACGCCGTTCTTCTGCAACGCGGCGACGAGAAACCAGTGCACATCCGAGCCCTTGTTCAGGGCAATCTTCTTTCCCTTCAGATCGGCCAAGGTTTTGATTGGCGCGTCCGGATGCACGAGGATGCCTTCGGCGTGCGGCGTCGGAATTTCATATGCGGTATAGACGAAATTGGCGCCCGCGGCCTGCGCGAACACGGGCGGCGCTTCGCCCACGTAGCCGAAGTCGATCGCGCCGACGTTAAGCCCTTCCAGCAATTGCGGCCCAGCCGGAAACTCGGTCCATTTGACCGTGATGCCGAGCGGCGCGAGCCGCTTTTCGAGCGTGCCGTGCGCCTTCAGCAATACCAGGGTGCTCGCGGCTTTCTGATAACCGATACGAAGTTCTTTTGCATGTTCATCGGCACCAAATGCAGCGGCGGAAAAGACCGGCAACGCGGCGGCGGCCAGTGTTGCGCCTACGCCGGTGAGAAACGTACGGCGCGTCAGCAGCGGATCACGGGACATGAGAATACTCGTCGAAAGAGAATTTGACGGACACCAACAGACGGTCCGAGTGGCTCCGACGATAATTCGTCTGCCCGCTTGGACGAACCGATTAATTCGCATAAGCAAATCATGCGGCACTCGCGAAGCATTGCCGAACGCCGAACGCCCGGTCCATCCCTTCCCGCTACAATCGACCGGCACAGCAGCGCCGGCGGCCACCAGCTCGCCGCTGCATCGATCCTCTCGCAACGCTTGGCACGCAACCCGCTCATCGCGTCGCCACTAACAGGAGCCTCCGTCATGCTCGAATTGCGACCAACCTGCGAAGGCTGCGGCAAGTCACTTCCGCCGAACGCGGCCGACGCGATGATCTGCACCTACGAATGCACGTTCTGCGAGGTCTGCGCGCTGACCAAGCTGCGCAACGTGTGTCCGAATTGCGGCGGCAATTTCGCGCATCGGCCGATTCGCACGCGGGCGCAACTTGCCAAACATCCCGCGCGTGCCGATGCACATCCTGTCGGCATCGATGAAGCGTCGCATGCCCGCTTTTTCGAACGCTATCGCGACGTGCCGCCCGTTGAGCGCTGAACCTCGATGGGACAGCGGCAAATCACTCGTCGCCGCTCTTTGCTCCATCGGCGCTCGCGACCCCGCTCGCCACATGCGCGGCGACCCGCAGCAGGCGGATCTGTTTGCGATAGTTCCGACACCCGCTGCAGGTCGGCAGATGCAGGCGGATCGCGAGCCATTCGCCAGTCGACAGCGAGCGGTCGAGCGCGTCGGATAGCAGCCGCGTGATGTCCTTACACTTCCCCATTCGCATCCTCGCTGGATAGGCCTTTTTCGCTCAGGCACGTGCGCAGCCGCAGCCGCGCCCGATAGATCAGCACGCTGCAATGATTCGCGTTGATCTGCAGTTCGGCACAGATCGCCGCAATGTCGAGGTCGAGAAACTCCCGCATCATGAACACGCGTCCGATGTGCTCGGGCAAATGCTCGAGGCACATTTCAAACAACGTCCAGAACTGCTGCTGGCGCAATGCGGTTTCGGGTGTCGGCCATGGACGCGGCTTGGTCTCGCGCGACCAGTGGCCGTTGTCCTTGAACAGCTCGCGATCGAGTAACGCCTCTCCGTCGAGTTCGGCTTCGAGCGCTGACAAATTGACCGTGCGCTGGCGCGCGCGCAGCGTGTCGACGAGCTTGTGGCGCAGGATGCCGAATACCCAGGTCTTGTGCTCCGACTGCGCGGCGAAACGCCCGGCCTGAGTCCACGCGGCGGTCAGCGCTTCCTGCACGGCGTCCTCGGCGGCCGCGGCATCGCGCAATTGCAGACGGGCGAAGCGCACAAGGTCGCGCCGCAATTGCGCGAGATAGATGGGATCGTCGAGCGACGGACCGCCTGGCTGCGTCACGGCGTGCTCCGTCGCTGCGCTGTCGGCTGCGCGTGTTGCCCTGAAACGTTGTGAGTCATGAGCGGATGGTCGTCCTCGCACGATTTGCGGATACGTGCGCCATTGTCCCTCACGTTCCTGCCCTAACGAATCGGTATTGAACATATACGCCTTGGCGATCGATGGCCCGAGGAGCTTGGTCGCGCGGCGCGGCGGCTTATGACATCGGAAATTGATTGTTGCAAGAAACGATATTTCGAGCCAGCCCGAGAGAAGGCTTTTGAATCGGCGTATCGGTCAATCAAAACCTCGCGATCGGCCACCAATTCCGCGCTCTCAGATAACAACGATTATTTCAATCTACAAAAAAATGTCTTCTCATCTTCGCTGTTTGTGGACGCGGGCCCGCTCGCTATTCTTCACGCCATCGATCGCATCAGATCGCGCAACCATACGCAAACGAGGACCCGAACCATGAAACGCATTTTCTCCGCTCTGATCGCTTCGGCCGCCCTGTTCGCAGCCGCTTCGGGCGTCGCTCACGCCGACGCTCCCGCTTCGACCTGCAACGGCCCGGCGTCGTACTGCAACGTATTTTTCGGCAACTGAGCGGCACGTCGAAATACGCAGCAAGCAAGCAAAAGAAAAGGGCGCCGGCAACGGCGCCCTTTTTGCATTCAGCGTACAGCCCCTAGCGGCTCGGCGCCTTGCCTCCGCCATCGAGCCCGGCGCCCGTGCGCCATACCTGCTTGCCTTGCTCCGACAACTCGCCGCAACTATGCGTGGCATCGGCTTCGACGCCGTCGACGGCCATCTCGCCGCCCGCCGGTTCCTGCGCGCGCTGCCGCGCTTTCTTGCGCGCGGCGACCGCTTCGTCGTGAGATTTTCCTGCGTAGTCGAGACTCATGATCCGGTCCTCCAGAAGGTCGATGGTGCCCATTTGCCTCAGATCGCCCTGGCCCGAAGGCATGCTTGATTGACAAGGCAAAAGTTCTACTTATCCACAAGGTTATTCAGCGATTCTGTGGATAACTTTTCGAGCTGCGAGGTTATCCACCGACAGGTGCCGCAAGAACCCTTCCCGATCCGCTATCGCCTCGCCAAATCCGCCAGTGGCCAGGCGTTTCACGCGGCTTTTGCCTATCATGAACAGTCCTACTCTCTGCGCGTCGAGCGCACTAACTGAGGAAGCGAACATGGCCTATCACATTGCAGTGGTCGTCGGCAGCCTGCGGCGGGATTCGTTCAATCGCCAGCTGGCTCAGGCGGTGATTTCCCTTGCTCCAGCCGATTTCACCTTCGAATACATCGATATCGGCTCCCTGCCGCTGTACTCACAGGAGTACGACGCCGACTATCCGGAAGCCGGCAAGAAGCTCAAGGAGCGCGTGCAAGCCGCGGACGGTCTGCTGTTCGTGACGCCCGAATACAACCGCTCGATACCGGGCGTGCTGAAAAACGCGCTCGACTGGGGCTCGCGGCCGTGGGGCACGAACTCGTGGGGCAACAAGCCCGGCGCGGTGATCGGCACCTCGGTCGGCGCCACCGGTACGGCGCTCGCGCAACAGCATCTGCGCAACGTGCTCGCCTATCTCGACGTCGCGACGATGGGTCAGCCCGAGGTGTTCATCAAGCACGATCCGTCGGTGATCAACGAAAAAGGCGAGATCGTCAACGACGGCACGCGCAAGTTCCTGCAGTCGTTCATGGACCGCTACGTCACGTGGATCAAGCGGCATGGGGCGGTGGCGTAGCCGGGACTTAGCGGCGCCGACCGCGCCCTGACCCTCCGCCGAAGCAACGAGAACACGGCGCGCGCCGCGTGAGGCGGCCGCGCCCGTTTCGCTTTCCGCATCGCTTACACGTCGTGATGCCCGGTCACCCGCTCCCACCCATGACGCACCGCGAGCTTGAAGCGCTCCCACGTGCTCTCCGGCGACGTGGTTTCCCAATGGCGGCGCGCTTCGGGCTCGATCTCTTCCCACGGACGATCGCGGAAGCGCGCGTCGCGACCGATCTCCGCGCCGTAACGATAGGCGGGCACGTAGTCTTCGTAGCGCGCGTTCGCGGCTGCGTACTGATCGTCGTAGTGCGTGCGGAAGTCCTCTTCGTACTCCAGATATTCGTTCGGCATCTGGTCGCCGGGACCGGTGCCCGGCTGTCCGCCTTCGGGGACGATGTCGGGCGGCTGCGGCTGCATCACCGCGCCCGAACCCGGCACGGAGCCGGCGGCGATCGCGCTGCGCCCCGCATCGCCGGTGAGCGGATCGGCGATGGGTTCGTTGACCGGATCGCTCGTCGGCCGTTCGCTGATCGGTGGCGGCGCGAACGGCTCGGCGGCGGCGCCGATGTCCGGCGGCGGCATGGCGGTCAGCGGATCGGGTCGCGGGGTGGCGGCAGCAGGCATGGTGTCGGGTGCGGTCGTACCGGTCGCCGAAGTGGCGCCCGTTGCGCCGGCGATTCCGGTCGATTCGTTCACGCCCGCCGCACCCGCCGCGCCGCTGCTCGAACTCACACCCGCACCCGGTGTTGCCGTGGTGTCCCGCGTGCCGCGCGTCGCGCCCGCCTCGGTCGTCACGCTCGACGTACGCGGCGTACCCGGCATCACCGCGCCGATGCCCAGCTCATCGAGCACCGAGTGATCGCGGTTGGGGGCGACCGGGGTGTCCGTCTCGGGCAAGCGGTCGCCGATATCGATCGCGCCGAGCCGCACGAGCGTGTTGCGCGCCAGTTCCGCATGCGACTGGCTCGCGGCATGAACACACACGAGCACCGCCCCACGCCGCATCGCCTCGGCATAACGGGCGGTGTCCGACGGACGCGGTCCGGTCGAGAACAGGCTGGCGAGAAAGCGCTCGATATTCGCGAGCACGCCCGCATTGGCGACTTCGCTGGTGGCCGAGCCAACCGACGGTTCGGCGTTCGCCTGCAACTCGATCTTCTCGCGCGCGAAACCGGTTTGCACGAGCGTGTCGCGGGCGGTTTCAGCCTGCATGTAAGTGTCGAATAAACCAATCACGAGATGTTGCATGGTTGTCTCCCGACATGTTCTGCTGGAACGGGCGGCGCCCGAGGCGTCGTCCCTTGCCGTCTTTGGGCACGCAACGATCATGCCCCCGCACCGCCGCGCGGCGGCGCTGCGTCCCATGCCCGGCCGCGATGCGCGGCGCACTACGCATGACGCGGACTCGCGACGAAAAAAAAGCGCAGCGTGCGAGCGCCGCGCTTTTTACAAGGGCAGGTAAATGACGCAGGGACGACGCGGAGCTCAGGTATCGGCCGCATGCGTGGCGGTGTCGGCGCTCGTCGGCGCGGCGTTGTGCTGGATCGTTTCGAGCAGCTGCTCGAGCAGTCCGATATCGAATGGTTTGGACAGCACGTGCACGTTCACCTGCTGCGCACGGTCGAGCTCTTCCGCGTAGCCGGTGACGAGAATGACCGGCAGCTGCGGATCGAATCCGAGCACCGCTTCGGCCAGATCGATGCCGTTCATCTTGCCGGGCATGTGAATGTCCGACAGCACCAGATCGAACGGCAGCGGCTCGCCGGTGTCCGCGCGCTTCGCGCGGGCGTCGTCGAGCACGCGCAGCGCCGTGTCGGCGTTGAACACGCAGGTCACCTGGTGGCCCATCATCTGCAATAGCGCTTCGGTGCCGGCGGCGACTTCTTCGTTATCCTCGACGAGCAGCACGCGCAGGCCGTGCCGCACGTCGCTTGCGGGCGCGAGCGCTTCGACGGGTCCGGCAGTGTGCGGTTCGGTCGACGCGCGCGGCAGATAGAGCCGCACCGAGGTGCCCGCGCCGATCGCGCTGTCGATTGCCGCGAGCCCGCCCGAGCCCTCGCAGAACGCAAACACCTGCGGCAATCCGAGCCCTGTGCCCATACCTTTGGACTTGGTCGTGAACAGCGGCTCGAACGCGTGCGCGAGCACGTCGGGCGCCATGCCGGCACCGGTGTCCTCGAGCGACAGTTGCACGAACTCGCCGGTCAGCGGAAAGCCATCCTCGCGACGTAACACGACATTGCGCGCGCGCGCGGTGAAGCGCCCGCCGTTGGCCATCGCATCGCGCGCATTGACGGCGACGTTGATCAGCGCGAGCTCGAGCTCGGCGACATCCACACGCACCGGCCAGGTATCGACGCCGCCATCGATCACGAGCGACACCTTCGCGCCTAGCGACGCGCGCAGCAGCTCGCGGCACGACGGCAGCCAGCGTTCGAGCGACAGCGTCTCGGTGCGCAGCGGCTGCTTGCGGGCGACGCCGAGCAGTTGGCGCGTCAGCGACTGACCGCTCTTCAACGCGCGCTCCATCGCCGACAGTTCGCGCTCCAGTCCGCCGACGCCGCGGCGTCGCACGATCTGCACGTTGGCCGACAGGATCATCAGCAGGTTGTTGAAGTCGTGCGCGACGCTGCCGACCAGCGTGCCGAGCGCTTCCATCTTGCGCGACTGGCGGTACGCGGATTCGATCGAGCGGCGCATCGATGCCTCGGCCTGCCAGCGCTGCCACGCTTCCTCTTCGGCGCCGAGGCGGCGCAGCGACAGCCAGATCACGCACCACAGCGCGATCGACGGCGTGAACATCGACAGGATCAGCACGCTCAGGTGCTTGTACCAGGCGGCCCAGATCGCCGAGGTGCGATAGCCGCACAGCACGTAGACCGGATACGAGCCGACATGCCGGAATGCGACGATCAGGTTGCCGCCGGCGAAGCTCGAGTGCATCCGCACGACGCCGGAGCGCTGCCCGTGCGAGACCGCTTCGGCGAACGGGGAATCCGATGCGAGCGCGGTCGGCTCGCGCGGGCCGCGCGGGTAATGCGCGAGGACCGCGCCGTCGGTGCGCACGAGGCTCATGATGATCGGCGTGTCGTCGCTGTTGCCGAGCAGTTCGCGATAGAACGCGTCGAAATAGCTGGGCCGCAGCGCGATCGACACGATGCCCGCGAACGAACCGTTGAGTTGCTGGCGCTCGACGCCCATGTTGAACACCTGCTCGCCGCTTACGTGCCCCGTCATCACCTTCGACACGCGTTCGATCGCGTTGCCGCCGCGGATGCCGACGAAATCGTCGCGCTGGCCGATCGAAAGTTCCGGCGCCGGATACAGGCGGCTGCTCGCCAGCAGCGCGCCCTGTTCGCCGTAGATCGACACCGAAGCCACCTGCGGATAGCCGCCGCCCATCGTGCGCAACTTGTCGTGAATCGTGTGTTCGCGTGCGCGGATGCCGTCGTCGTCGAGGCCCTCGGTCAGATCGACGATGCGCGAGTTCAGCGTCTCGTTCATGTCGAACACCTTCAATGCGTGTTCTTCGGCGACCCGCACCGTGCGCAGCGCCAGCTCGGTCGCGTCGGCCTCGCGCGAGCGCAGATCGGTGAATGCCATCGCCGCGACGTAGACGAACGGCAGCACGATCGCCGCGGCCAGCAGCGCGATCAGTGTGATGCGCCGTACCTGGAAGTTCTGTTCCGGCACGGCGGGAAACGACGCGTCGTCCTGCTCGCGGGCAGGACGACCCGAAAGGCGGCCCGCTCGGGCGGACTCGACCTGGTCTGATGTCATTGTCGTTGACGCGAAAAGTCGTTCGAATGTGGCAGCCCCGTATCGGGCCATTGCCGGCACCATGCCGCCTTCAGAACAAGCATAGACGCAGCGCGGAAAAACTCGCCGCAAAGCGTGGGGAACGGGCGTCCGCCGTGCCGGCCGTTCTTTAAAAGCGGCTTTAAAACAGCGACGAATCGGGAAGCGCAAACGTACACAAAAGTATAAAGATAAAAAAATGCCCGTCCCGACGATAAAACTATTTCTTAAATTCGCCTAGCATAGAAACAGATCGTTACCGTCGGCGATTCTGGCGAGTTGCTTTTGCGCGGCTTTGCTTCGACAATCCTCGCCACGATAAAAGGCCGTTGGCGCCTCTGTGCGCCGGATCGTCAAGGTCCGCCAAAACGCGTCCTGCTGCATTCGCACCCCTCTCGCCAAGGCATTTGCAATTCGACAGGCGCCACTGTACCTGGTCGCGCATCGGGCGGCATCACGCGAAGGCGTGCCGCCCTTCGCTGTCGGGACGTACGAAAAACGCACACAACCGGGCGCGGAAAACGCGCAGACGAACGAGCCGATTCCTTTATCCGACCCGCCCAAAAACCGCCCGACCCGCCGTTGCCATGCTGCCCATTGTGATCGCCGACGATTCGCTGCTCGCCCGCAAGTTGCTCACGAAGGCACTGCCGCCCGACTGGGCCGTCGACGTGTCCTACGCGACGAACGGGCGCGAGGCGCTCACGCTGTATCGCGAGGGCAAGGCCTCGGTGATGTTCCTCGATCTGACGATGCCGGACATGACCGGCTACCAGGTCCTCGAAGCGTTGCAGCACGAGGACCTCAATACCTTCGTGATCGTCGTTTCCGCGGACGTGCAGCCGCTCGCCCAGGAGCGCGTGCGCGAACTCGGTGCGATCGCGTTCATCGCCAAGCCGGTGACGTCGGAGGCGGTCCTGCCCATCCTCAAGGAGTACGGCTTGTATGTCTGAGCCCGCCTTCACCGAAGACCAGCGCGACGCGCTTCAGGAAATCGCCAACCTTGCGATGGGCCGGGCCGCGACGCGGCTCGCGGGGCTGCTCGATTCGTTTATCGAGCTGTCGGTGCCGCGCGTGAAGATGGTCGCGGTGAGCGATGCGGCGCGCACGCTGCGCGAGATGACCCACATCGACGACACGGTCAGCGCGGTGCGTCAGGGCTTTCGCTCGGACATCAAGGGCGAGGTGCTGGTGATCTGTCGCAGCGACAGCATCGCGCAGCTGTGTTCGCTCGTCAGCGACCCGTACGCGCGCTCGAGCTACGAGGCGATCGGCGAGCGCGAACTGATGCTCGACGTCGCGAACCTGCTGTCGGGCGCTTGCGTGTCGTCGATACTCGACCAGCTCGGCCGCACACCGGTGTTTTCCGCGCCGGGCGTGCTCGGCGACACGCTGACGCTCGACGAAGTGTTCCAGCCAGGCGTGCTGCAATGGCAGGTGGCGCTGCTCGTCGAAGTGAACTTCGCGCTCGAACATCGGAGTTTTCGCGCGCATCTGGTGATGCTGATGGCCGAAGACTCAATCCGTCACATGAACGAAGCGCTCGATGCGCTGCTGTCCAGAATATGAATGTCCCAGTGGAATCGTTGAGCGACCTCGTGGTCGAGCGGGTCGATTTTGGCATCTTCGTTCTCGATCGCGAACTGAACGTGCTGATGTGGAATCGCTTCATGCAGGACCATAGCGGCCTGTCGGCGGAGCAGGTGGTCGGCCGCTCGATCTACCAGAACTTTCCGGAGCTGCCGCGCGTGTGGCTGTCGCGCAAGATCGAGAGCGTGTTTCAACTCGGCAGCTTCGCGTTCAGCTCGTGGGAGCAGCGCCCGTATCTGTTCAAGTTCGATCACGACCGACCGATCACCGGCGGGGTCGACTTCATGCAGCAGGACTGCACGTTCATGCCGCTGATGCGCGGCCGCGAAGTGGTGGCAGTGTGCGTGACGATCTCCGACGTGACGCATGTGAGCATCGTGCAGCGCGAGCGCGAGGAGGCGGTCGCGAAGCTGCAGGAGTACGCGAATCGCGACGGGCTGACCGGCATCGCGAACCGGCGCTTTTTCGAAGCGCGGCTGCGCGACGAGTTCACGCGCTGGCAGCGCTACGGCGGCGACATGTCGATGCTGCTGTTCGATCTCGATCACTTCAAGCAGATCAACGACCAGTTCGGTCACGGCGTCGGCGATACGGTGCTGCGCGTGATGGCGCAGCGTGTCGCCGGCGTGGTGCGCGCGCAGGACACGTTCGGGCGTTTCGGCGGCGAGGAGTTCGCGCTGCTGCTGCCGTGCACGCCGCTCGACGACGCGATGCTGGTGGCGGAGAAGATCCGTCGCGTGATCGAGGAAACGCCGGTCGAGCTGATCGGCACCAGCGTGCCGGTCACCGCGAGCCTCGGCGGCGCGTCGGCGCGCGAGGGCCTACCCGCGTACGACGTGCTGATCAACGAGGCCGACGCGGCGCTGTACAGAGCAAAGCGCCAGGGCCGCAACTGCGCGGTCGCGTTCCGGCTCGCCGGGGCCTGATTCGCTAGCGGGGGCGGCGCGGTTCCAATCCACCGCGGTCCCCCGCCCCCAGCCGCCTTCCTTTCCGTCCCCATTGGCCGCCAAATCTGCGGTCACCGGCAAAGATTGCTATACTTTTCGCCGTTTCCGGCCGCCCAGCCGGATGTTTCGCGCGTGTCCGCGCGCGCGGGCACACTGCCCTGCGGGTCGGCATAAAAACCTCTTTGAACGCCTTTCAGCGGGCGCCTCCAGCGGAGATCGTCTTGGCTGTTTCCAATCTTGTCGTGGACGATACTGAAATCGACGCCGCTGCCGCCACGTCCGGCAGCTCGTTTTATCTCGCTATGCGCATCTTGCCGGCGGCGCAGCGCGATGCGATGTATCAGGTCTACGCATTCTGCCGCGCCGTCGACGACATCGCCGACAGCGACCTGCCGCGCGCCGAGCGCGCGGCCGGGCTCGAGCAATGGCGCGCCGACATCGACGCCTGCTACGCCGGCCAGCCGCGCGCGTCGCTGCGCGCGTTGACGCGGCACATTCACACGTTTCATCTGCAACGCGAGGATTTTCACGCGATGATCGACGGCATGGCGATGGACGCCGCCGCCGACATCTGCGCGCCCGACGACGCCACGCTCGACCTGTATTGCGACCGAGTCGCGAGCGCGGCCGGCCGTCTATCGGTGAGGATATTCGGGATGCGTGAGGAGCCGGGCCGGCTGCTCGCGCACCATCTGGGCCGCGCGCTGCAGCTCACCAATATCCTGCGCGATATCGACGAAGACGCCGACATCAACCGCTGCTATCTGCCGCGCGAGCTGCTCGCGCGCGAAGGCATCGCGGCCACGAACCCGCGGCAGATCGCCGACGACCCGACGCTGCCGCGCGTTTGCGCGACGCTCGCCGAGCGCGCGAAGCAGCACTTCGCCGCGTCCGACGCGATCATGGATCGCGAGCCGCGCGCTCAAGTGCGTGCGCCGCGCATCATGTCGGGCGTCTATCGCGTGCTGCTCGAGCGTACGCTGGAGCGCGGCTTCGACGTTCCGCGCACGAAGGTCAGCAAGCCGAAGCTGCGCCTGCTGTGGATCGTCGCGCGTTACGCGCTTTTCTGAGCTGATGCCGAAGCTCGTCCACGTGGTCGGCGCGGGCGTGGCCGGGCTCGCCGCCGCTGTGCAGTTGCAGCGGCGCGGCGCGCGGGTCGTGCTGCACGAAGCGCAGGATTTCGCGGGCGGCCGCTGCCGTTCGTACTACGACGCGCAGCTCGGTGCGACGCTCGACAGCGGCAATCACATCGTGCTGTCGGCCAATGCCGCGACGCTGAACTACGTGCGCGCGATCGGCGCCGCCGACGAACTGGTCGGCCCCGCGCAGCCCGAGTATCCGTTCGTCGATCTGGCCACGCGTTCGCGCTGGAGCGTGCGCCTGTCGCCGGGGCGTTTGCCGTGGTGGATATTCGATGCGCATGCGCGCGTGCCGAACACGGTACCGACCGATTACCTGTCGCTCGTGCCGCTGCTGTTCGCGAAGCCGGGCCGCAGCGTCGCGCAGACGATGCGCTGTGACGGTCCGCTGTGGGACCGGCTGCTGCGGCCGCTGCTGCATGTGCTGCTGAATCTGGAGCCGCGCGACGCGTCGGCCGAGCTGACCGGCGCGCTCGTGCGCGAAACGCTGCTCGCGGGTGGGCTCGCATGCCGGCCGCTCGTTGCGCGCAACGGTCTTGGCAGTGCGTTCGTCGAACCGGCGCTACGGCTCCTGCAGCATGGCGGCGCGACGATCCGGCTCGGTTCGAGTTTGCGCGACATCACGTTCGCGGCCGACCCGGCGCGTGTGCAGGCGCTGCATTTCGCTGACGAGAGCCTCACGCTCGGCGCGAACGAGGCGGTGATTCTCGCGCTGCCGCCCGACGCCGCGGCGGCGCTGGTGCCGGGGCTACGTGCGCCGACGCGTTTCGCGGCCGCGCTGAACGTGCATTTTGCGGTCGAGCCGCCGTTCGGCCTGCCGCAGATCAGCGCGCTGCTGAACGGAACGGCCGAATGGCTGTTTGCGTTCGACGACCGCCTGTCGGTGACGCTCAATGGCGAGGAGCGGCTCTTCGACATGCCGCCCGAGGCACTCGCGGAGACCGTCTGGGGCGAGGTCGCACAGGCGGCGAATTTGCCGCTCGCGCCGCTACCGCGCTGGCAGGTGGTGATGGAACCGCGCGCGATGTTTGCCGCGCTGCCCGACCAGGAGACGCTGCGCCCGGGCACGCGCACTCGCTGGAACAATTTGCTGCTCGCGGGCGACTGGACGTCCACCGGCCTGCCCGCGATGCTCGAAGGTGCCATCCGCTCCGGCCAGAAGGCCGCGGATACGCTGCTGAATCAACCGATGGAACGCAGATGAACGACTTATCTCAAACCCAGCCGCTCGACGCGGTGCTGCCCGAAGCCGCCGATGCGGCGTCGAACCTGGCCGAAGCTGCCGTGGTTGCCAACGCGCCCGCCGTGGCGGACGCATTGGCAACCGCAACGCCGTCGCCCATGCAAAGTATTGGCGCGAGCCCGCTCGACGCGTCGATCACGCGCGCGACCGATGCGATCCTGGCCGCGCAGCAGCCCGACGGCCATTGGATCTACGAACTCGAAGCCGATGCGACGATTCCGGCGGAATACGTGCTGCTGGTTCACTATCTCGGTGAGACGCCGATCCTCGAACTCGAACAGAAGATCGCGCGCTATCTGCGCCGCATTCAGTTGCCGAACGGCGGCTGGCCGCTCTTCACCGATGGTGCGCTCGATATCAGCGCGAGCGTGAAGGCGTACTTCGCGCTGAAGATGATCGGCGACCCGGTCGACGCCGAGCACATGGTGCGCGCGCGCGACGCGATCCTCGCGCACGGCGGCGCGGAACACGCGAACGTGTTCACGCGAATCCTGCTTGCGTTGTTCGGCGTGGTGTCGTGGCGCGCGGTGCCGATGATGCCGGTCGAGATCATGCTGCTGCCGATGTGGTTCCCGTTCCATCTGTCCAAGGTGTCGTACTGGGCGCGCACGGTGATCGTGCCGCTGCTCGTGCTCAACGCGAAGCGGCCGCTCGCGCGCAACCCGCGCAAGGTGCGTATCGACGAGTTGTTCCGCGGCGCGCCGGTGAACACCGGCATGAACGAGCGTGCCCCGCATCAGCATGCGGGGTGGTTCGGCTTTTTCCGCTGTGTCGATACGGTGCTGCGTGCGGTCGACGGCCTGTTGCCGAAGGCGAGCCGCGAACGCGCGATCCGCGCGGCGGTCGCGTTCGTCGACGAACGGCTGAACGGCGAGGACGGCCTTGGCGCGATTTTCCCGGCGATGGCCAACTCGGTGATGATGTACGACGTGCTCGGCTATCCGGCCGATCATCCGAACCGCGCGATCGCTCGCAAGTCGCTCGACAAGCTGCTCGTGATCAAGGACGACGAAGCGTATTGCCAGCCGTGTTTGTCGCCGGTGTGGGATACGTCGCTCGCTGCACACGCTTTGCTCGAAACCGGCGAGGCACGCGCCGAACAGGCGGCCGAACGCGGGCTCGCCTGGCTGCGCCCGCTGCAGATTCTCGACGTGCGCGGCGACTGGATTTCGCGCCGCCCGAACGTGCGGCCGGGCGGCTGGGCGTTCCAGTACAACAACGCGCATTACCCGGACGTCGACGATACCGCGGTGGTCGTGATGGCGATGCATCGTTCGGCCGCGCTCACGAAGTCCGATGTCGATCGCGAAGCGATTGCCCGCGCGCGCGAATGGGTAGTCGGCATGCAAAGCAGCGAAGGCGGTTGGGGCGCATTCGAGCCGGAAAACACGCAGTACTACCTGAACAACATCCCGTTCTCGGACCACGCCGCGTTGCTCGATCCGCCGACCGCGGACGTGTCGGGCCGCTGTCTGTCGATGTTCGCCCAGATCGGCGAGTTGCCGCAAAACAGCGAGCCGGCGCAGCGCGCGTTCGACTACATGCTGCAGGAGCAGGAGTCGGACGGCAGCTGGTATGGCCGCTGGGGTCTGAACTACATCTACGGCACATGGACCGCGCTGTGCTCGCTGAACGCGGCGGGCATGTCGCACGACGACCCGCGCATGCGGCGCGCGGTGCAATGGCTCGTGTCGATCCAGAACGAGGACGGCGGTTGGGGCGAGGGTGGCGAGAGCTACAAGCTCGACTATCGCGGCTACGAGCGCGCGCCGAGCACCGCGTCGCAGACCGCCTGGGCGCTGCTCGGGCTGATGGCGGCGGGCGAGGTCGATCACGACGCGGTGGCGCGCGGGATCGACTATCTGCAGCGTGAGCAGCGCGAGCACGGGCTGTGGGACGAAACGCGCTTTACCGCGACGGGCTTTCCGCGCGTGTTCTATCTGCGCTACCACGGCTATCGCAAGTTCTTCCCGCTGTGGGCGCTCGCGCGCTTCCGTCATCTGAAGCGCAATGGGCTCACGCGCGTCACGGTCGGGATGTGACGGATGTCCGTGTCGATGACGCCGTCCGTCGGGACGAGCGATAGCAGTTTGCCGGTGATCGTCGTGACGGGCATGGCGTTCGAGGCGCGCATCGCACGCGGTGACGGCAGCGAGCGCGTCGAGGTCGTGTACGCGGCACGGGCCGATCTGCTCGAGCGCGCGCTCAGCGCGGCGGTCGCTCGCGGCGCCGCGGGAATCGTCAGTTTCGGCACGGCGGGTGGGCTCGCGCCGGATCTGGAGCCGGGGGCGCTGATCGTCGCGGATGCGGTGCATGGACCGTTTGGACGCATCGACACGGATCGGCAGTGGTCGGAGCGGATTGCCGCCGCGGTAACTGACGTCAGGACGGCAGAAGGGCTCGCTGGACGTGTGCGCCGTGGCGCAACGGCGGCGGTCGCCGCGCCGCTGATCACCGCCGAAGACAAACGCGCGCTGCACGAATCGACCGGCGCGCTAGCGGTGGACATGGAATCGCACATCGCCGGGGCGACCGCTGCCGCGCACGGTCTGCCGTTCGCCGTGTGTCGAGCGGTCGTCGATCCGGCCTGGCGCACGCTGCCGCCGGCCGCGACAGCGGGTTTGCGCGACGACGGCACCACCGCGCTCGGGCCGATTCTGCGCGAATTGCTGCGGCAGCCATCGCAACTCGGTGCGCTGCTGCGACTCGCCGGCGATGCGCGCGCCGCGCGGACTACCTTGGTCGACACGCGGGATGCGTTGGGGAAGGGGGGCGCGCTGCGGTTCACGGGTGTCACCGGTTGAGCGACGGGATGGCGGTTAGTCATCCCAATCGCGTCCGCGGCAGGTAGCAAGTCGCTAGCGTGTGCGTGACCTGCCTTTGGAACGGTGACTCGGGTCTTCGCCTAAGTCTCTTAGGCGGTTGCGCAGCCGCTGGTTGTCCGCGAAAAGCCCCGCAATTGCCAGTATGAACAGCAGCAGCGGAAACCATTGGCCACTGTAGTGAATCAGCGCCCATGCGAGCACCGCACAGGCGATAGCGGCGAGCAGAAGCGCCGCTTTATCGACGATCCAATTCATACCAGTTCAGCTCGATGGGCATGGCTTGTATCCGGGGCAGGCCTATCGAACCATCAAACCTGCATACAAAATATTTCGGCATGACTGACGATGATTAAATTTATTTTGCGCGTTTATACCTCACTGGCAGTTGCGTTGGCACTCGGGCCCGGTGTAGCCACCGCAGCGACTCCAGATACACCGGAAACTGCTGTGAAGGCGTTTTACACCTGGTACTTGCAGCAGGAGGGCAGCGTCTATCAATTGACGGATAGCCGCATTTACGACTATGTCGCAAAACCAACGGTCGATAATCTCCGGGACGACTATCGCCACAAAACCTTGCCGGGCGGTGCGGACTACTTCACGCGGGTGCAAGACCTCGATCCACAAATATGGCTCAAAACGATGACCTTGCATCCGGCGATCGCACTCGGCCGGACCGCGGTAATCCCAGTGACTTTCGGGTTAGGTGAAAAACAGAATCTCGTCGCGTCCGTCGGAAGGGAAAACGGACACTGGCGGATAACCAAGATCGAGGACACAACCGGCTATCAAGGATTCCATCAGTATGACCCGATGGATTAGGAGATACCTTCCTAACCTGCCCGCCCGCTGTCGAGCGGGCGCTTCTGTCTGTCGCACCAGCGCGAGTTCCTTAGACGAGCGCGCAGCCGCTAGTGCCGGAACAATGATCGACGTTCCGCTCGGACGAACCGACGACTATCAGCAGGATTAATTATGCAATCGTTGAAATACTAGGGAAAACCCCTATCTTTGGTACAATGCTAGCGTTAACCCTAGGTTCTGACGCATGACGCGCCTACCCGGGAGCCTCGGACACGGAGTACCAAATGAATTTCCACACAAGAAAATGGGTCAAGCCCGAAGACCTGAATCCCAACGGGACGTTGTTCGGTGGCAGCCTGCTGCGCTGGATCGACGAAGAAGCCGCGATCTATGCGATCTCTCAGCTGGACAACCAGCGGGTCGTGACCAAGTTCATGTCAGAAATCAACTTCGTCAGCTCGGCGCGCCAGGGCGACATCATCGAACTGGGCATGACCGCGACGCATTTCGGCCGCACGTCGATCACGCTGCGCTGCGAAGTGCGCAACAAGATCACACGCAAGAGCATTCTGACGGTCGAGAAAATGGTGTTCGTCAATCTCGACGAAAACGGCGACCCGGCGCCGCACGGCCGCACGCGTATCCGTTATGCGGACGAGCAGTTCGCTCACTATCGCGCGAACTCCAAGCCGGTGCCGCAACCGGCACCAGTCGCTGCGGTCGAGGAAGATCGGGTCGCGGCGCGCAGCGACGTCGACAGCCTGCACTGAGCGGGCTGTAGTGAAGCCCACCGGTTTTGTCGGGCGAACGTTTGACTTCCACGCGGGGCGCCCATCGAGGGCGCCCCGCTGTGCTTTGGAGCGCTATTGCGGGGACGACGCCGGCGCAGCAGGCGCCGCTGGCGTAGCGCCCGCGCCACTGTCGCCCGGATCGGCGTAGTTCGGCAGATCCCCGCCAGGAGCTCTGGTCGCGCCACCGGAAGCCCCATTGGGCGCCGGTGCGGACTCACCCGGATCGTTGTAATTCGGTAGCGCGCCCGGCGCGCCCTTGGCCGCGCCACCCGTACCCGCAGCCCCGTTCGGCGTCTCGCCCACATCGCCCGGATCGGAGTAATTCGGCACGCCGCCCGCCGGCGCGCCCGCCGCGGGGGCGGCAGCCGGGCCCGTATCGCCGTGATCGTCGTACTCCGGCAGCGGCGCCGGGTTATTGCTCGTGCCGCGCAGACGCGCGAGGCGCTGCTGCACATAGGCATCACGCACGAACGAGTATTTGTCGAGCGCAGCCTGTTCCAGAAGGCTGGTCGCGCCGAGCAGATCCGACCGCGTGCTGACGAACTGCAGCACGTACAGCGGATTGCGGGTCGCCGGCTCGACATAGTTCAGCGGATTGAACTTCACATCGACGACGAGCCCCATGCTGTCGCGCACCGTGCTTGGCCCGAACAGTGGCAGCACCAGATACGGACCTGACGGAATGCCCCAATGCCCGAGCGTCAGACCGAAATCCTGATGATGCTTGGGCAGGCCGGCCGGCGTCGCCCAATCGAGCAGGCCGCCAATACCAAACACCGAGTTGAACGCGAACCGCATGATGTCTTCGGTCGCGTCGGTGATCTTCAGTTGCAGCAACGCGTTCGCGGCGTTGGTGAGGTCGCCGAGGTTCGAGAAGAAATTGCTGACGGCGGTGCGCAGCGGCTGCGGCGTCACCTTCTGATAGCCCTTCGCGACCGGCACGGCGATATAGCGATCGACTCCGTCATTAAAAGTGAAGATCGCCCGGTTCACTGGCTCGAACGGATCGCCCGGCTTGCGGTCCGGGGCGGTCGCGCAGCCGGAAATGAGACCCGCGGCGGTGAGGGCCAGCGCGGTGTTACGCAGCTTCATGCTTATATTCCTTTTTGCTTCCCGCGACGTTGACGCGGCTTGCCCATCAGCACCGGCTGGAAAACCACCGCGCCGATCAGCGTGCAGAACAACGAAAGCGCGAGCAGCCTCCCCATGCTGGACGTGCCCGGATGGTGCGACAGCCACAGGCTACCAAACGCGGTGGCCGTTGTGGCGGCGCTGAACAGCACCGCATGCGTGAGGCTCGACTGCAACAGGCCAGTCTGGCCGTGGCGCCACGCCATCACGAAGTAGATCTTGAACGCGACACCGACGCCGAGCATCAGCGGCAGCGCGATGATATTCGCGAAGTTCAGCGGCATGCCGAACACCACGCACAACTCGAGTGTGACGAGTGCGGAGACCAGCAGCGGCACCAGCGTGCGCAGCACGTCGCCGATCCGGCGCAGCGCGATCCACAGCAGCACGGCGATCGACAGCAGCGCATAGACGGCCGCCTGCAGGAACGCCTTGATGATCGTGTTGGCCGAATGGATGATCGAGATGGGTCCGCCGATCGCGCCCGGCTCGGCCTTCTTCACCGCGCGCGCGAAGCGGGCGAGCATCTGGTCGTCGTTCGGATCGACGCCGGGCAGCACCTTCGGCGCGATATCGACGAGCGCATGGCCGCCCTTGCCGATCCACATCGCGGTGATGCCTGGCGGCAGCGTCTCCCGAGTGATTTCGGTCGGCTGCAGAAGATTCTCCAGCTGCTTCAACGCGATGCGCAGCGTGTCGGACATCGCGACTTCGGCGCGGTCGCGCGTGGCGGCGTCGGCGGCCGCGAGCTTTTGCAAGGTCGCCGATAGATGCTGTGCCTCCGCCGCTCCCGGTCCCGGATGGTCCTCGGCGGCGAGCGACAACTGATTCGCCGCGCGCTTCAAGGCGGCAACGCGCACCTCGTCGGTGGCTTGCGGCGCCGGCTGCTGTTGCAGCGCCGGCAGAAGCTGCTGCGCGGCGCTCGCGATCAGCATCATCTTCTGCTGCTGGTCGGCCGGCACGAAGGTGCTCAGCGTGTTGACGCGGCCCACTTCCGGCAGCTTGCGCAGTCGCTCGGCCATCGCGTCGGCGTCGGCAAGCGACGGCGCCAGCGCCTGCACGTTGTTGACCGCGGCTTCGGGCGAATCCTTCAGCGACAGCAACGTCGCCATCGACTCCGTATGCGGGTCCTTCAGATGCAGCGGATTGAAGTCGAACCGCAGGTGCGCGAGCAGCGGCGTTGCGCCGATCACGACGATCAACGTGCCGATCAGCACCGGCTTGCGATTGCGGTCGAGGAAGTCGTCGACGGGTTCGAGCTGCTTGAAACCCGGCGAGACGACTTCGCCCGGCGGATTGAAGATCTTCAGCAGCGCTGGCAGCAGCGTCATGTTGGTGAAGTACGCGACGAACATTCCGACGCCCGCGATCTGGCCAAGCTCCGACACGCCGCGATACGCGGTCGGCAGGAACGAGAAGAAGCTCAGCGCGACTGCCACGGCCGCGAGCGTGAGCGGCACGCCGATACTGTGCGCGGTGTGCATCAGCGCGGCCGACAGCCTGTCGTCGCGGTTGCGCTCCTCGCGATACTTGACGCCGAACTGCACGCCGAAATCGACGCCGAGCCCGACGAACAGCACCATGAACGCGACCGAAATCATGTTGAGCGCGCCGACCATCAACAGGCCGAGCGCGGCAGTGATCGCGAGACCGACGAACAGCGTGATGAACACGGCCGCGATCATGCGGCCCGAGCGCAGCGCGAGCCACAGAATGATCAGCACGACGATAAAAGTGCCGATGCCGTTCAGCACCGCGCCGTCCTGCACCGACGCGAACTCCTCGTCGGCGAGCGGCTGCTCGCCGGTCAGGCGGATCGTCGCGCCGTAGCGCTCCTGAAGATGCAGCGACACCGCGGTCGCGCGAATCGCTCTCGATGCGCTCGCACCCGGCTCCAGCGCGTCGTAATTGACGACCGGCTGCACGACCACGAACGCGCGCGCCGGATCGGTAGCGGCGCTTTTATCGACGAGCGCGCGCCACGAGAACGCGGCGGGTTGGCCGGCCAGCACGCGATCGAGCGTGTTCGCGCTTTGCGCAAGCAGCCGGCTCATGTCGGGGAGTTTGACCTGGCCGAGTTGCAGCGGCAGCAGCAGGCTCGTGGTCAGCGTGCCGGCGAGACCGGTCAGGCTCGGATCATGCGCAAGCTGATTGACGAGCGGGCGCGACTGCACGAGTTGCGAGGTGGTGGACATCACCTCGTCGGTGGACGGAAACAGCAGGCCGTTGTGTTCGAAGAACGGGCCACCCGAGGGCTGCGAGACCGACGTGAACTCTTTAGTATCGGCTCTGAGCGCGGCGGTCAGCGCGTTGGCGGCGGCGTCGGCGAATTCGGGCGCGCGCGCCTCGACCACCACCAGCATGGTGTCGCCGCGGTCGGGGAAGGCTGCGTCGATCGCATTCTGGGCTGCCGCCCATTGCTTGTCGGTCTCGACGAGACGGCTGATGTCCGTGTTGATCCTGAAGTTATGCGCGACGTATATGCCGCTCAGGACAGCGAGCACGATCGACAGCGCGATGATCCTGAGCGGATGACGCACCGAGTACGCGACGAGACGGACGATATATGGCTTCAGCATGTAGGCGGACGTGGCCTTATCACGGGTGTTGTTTTTGACGAAGGTGCATAAGTATACAGAGCCCGGGCAAGCAAGCCCGACTTCGGTAGCAAGTACGGCTCCTGACAGCTTCGCCAGGATGGGAACGTAATCCCCGCTATACTGGTCTACCCTCTTTAGCCGTGGGGGCTACGGCCCGCCGGCGCTACTTCTTTCGAGTCATGACAAGCGTATGAAACGATATCTGACTGCTTTTGTGGCTGCGGCCGTGGTATCCACGGCGGCGTTTGCGCAGAGCGCACCCGACGCGGTGGTAAAAAGTGCGGTCCAGGGCACGGTGACTGCAATGAAGGCTGACCCGCAGGCGCGCGGCGGCGACATGGCGAAGATCACCCAGGTCGTCCAGACCCACTTCCTGCCCGCCACCGACTTCCAGCGCACCACGCGCATTGCTGTCGGCAAGCCGTGGGCGACCGCGACGCCCGAGCAGCAGAAGCAACTGTACGAGCAGTTTACGCTGCTGCTCACGCGTACCTATGCCGCGTCGCTGTCGCAACTGCGCAACCAGGACGTGAAGTTCCAGTTTGCGCCGGTCAATGTGCAAAGCGGCGCGACCGACATCGTCGTGCAATCGCACGTGATCAGCACCGGCGGCGACGATGCGATCGACTACCGCCTCACCAAGGGGCCGTCGGGCTGGAAGATCTACGACATCAATATGATGGGCGCATGGCTGATCCAGGTGTATCAGACGCAGTTCGCCGATCAGATCGCCAAAGGCGGCATCGACGGGCTGATCAAGTTCCTGACCGAGCATAATGCGCGCGGCGCGTAAGCGGGTCGGTCGACAGAAGCTTTAATCGGTAAAAGAAAAGCGCGGTGGCCTTGCTTGGCCACTGCGCTTTTTTCATGCTGCATAGGCGGCGCCCGGCCGCCTCCTGTGGAACGCCTCAGTGCGTCGCCGTCGCGGTCTCCACCTTCTTGCCCTTGCCGGCGCGCGTGATTTCTTCGAGCTTGATTTCGACGTGACGCGAGAACACGTACTCGGCGGGACGCTGCTTGTCGAGCGGGATGTCCTGCGCGAACGCGCCCGTGGTCTTCGGACCGCGCATGCTGACCTTCAGCGCCTTCAGCGGATGCGCAACCGTGTCCATCACGGCCGTCGCTTCGAAACCGCAGTGGACCATGCAGTCCGCGCACTTCTCGTAGTTGCCGGTGCCGTACTTGTCCCAGTCCGTGGTTTCCATCAGTTCCTTGAAGGTCTTCACGTAGCCTTCGCCGACCAGATAGCACGGCTTTTGCCAGCCGAACACGGTACGCGCCGGGTTGCCCCACGGCGTGCATTCGTAGGTCTGGTTGCCCGCGAGGAAGTCGAGGAACATCGCCGACTGGCTGAACGACCAGTTCTTGCCGTTGTTGCCGCGCTTGAAGATCTCGCGGAACAGCTGCTTGGTCTTGTCGCGATTCAGGAAGTGCTGCTGATCCGGCGCGCGCTCATATGCATAACCCGGCGACACCGTGATACCGTCGACGCCCATCGGTCCGAGCGTGTCGAAGAACTTCGCGACACGTTCCGGCTGTGCGTCGTTGAACAGCGTGCAGTTGATGTTCACGCGGAAGCCGCGGCGCTTCGCTTCGCGAATTGCGGCGACGGCCTTCTCGTACACGCCTTCCTGCGACACCGAGTGATCGTGCGCTTCCTTGTCGCCGTCGAGGTGAACCGACCACACGAAGTACGGATTCGGCTCGTAGTCGTCCATCTTCTTTTCCATCAACAGCGCGTTCGTGCACAGGTACACGAACTTCTTGCGCGCCATGATGCCCTTGACGATCTGCGGCATTTCCTTGTGCAGCAGCGGCTCGCCACCGGCGATCGACACGACCGGCGCGCCGCATTCGTCGACTGCCTGCAGGCATTCTTCGAGCGACAGACGCTGGTTCAGGATCGGATCCGGATAGTCGATCTTGCCGCAGCCATTGCAGGCGAGATTGCAGCGGAACAGCGGCTCCAGCATCAGGGCGAGCGGATAGCGTTTGTTGCCGGAGAGATGCTGGCGCATGATGTATGCGCCGACGCGGACTTTCTGTAGCAGCGGAATAGACAAGGCGTCCTCCTTAAACTTCGCGTGCAGCGAGTGGTTGCATCAGTTTCGATGGCAACTTGAATTCGACTTTTTCTTCACGGCCCGCCATCGTCGTGACATCGACGGGCCCCAATGCGCGCAGCGCATCGATTACGTTTTCGACCATTTCTTCAGGTGCCGACGCGCCGGCCGTGATGCCGACCGTGCGCACGTTTGCGAACCATTCCGTCTTCACTTCGGAGCCGTCGGCGACGAGGTAGCTCGCCACGCCGCTCTCGCTGCCGATTTCGCGCAGCCGGTTCGAGTTCGAGCTGTTGGTTGCGCCGACCACCAGCAGCACGTCGACCTGTTTGGACAGCTCGCGCACCGCCGCCTGGCGGTTCTGCGTTGCATAGCAGATGTCGCGCGTGTCGGGACCGACGATGTCGGTGAAGCGGCGCAGCAGCGCGTCAATGATGCCGCGTGTGTCGTCGACCGACAGCGTGGTTTGCGTCACGTAGGCGAGCGGCGTATCGACCGGCAACTCGAGCTTCGCGACTTCTGCCTCGCTCTGCACCAGCAGCACCGTACCGGGAATCTGGCCGATCGTGCCTTCCACTTCCGGATGGCCGGCGTGGCCGATCAGGATCAGCGTGCGGCCGGCGGCCACGTACTGGCGACCCTGCACATGCACCTTGGTCACGAGCGGGCAGGTGGCGTCGAGCACGTCGAGGCCGCGCGCTTCGGCATCACGTTCGACGGTTTGCGCAACCCCATGCGCGCTGAATATCGCCACGGCACCTTGCGGCACTTCATCGAGTTCCTCGACGAAACGCGCGCCCTTCTGGCGCAGATTGTCGACCACGTGACGGTTATGGACAATCTCGTGGCGGACATACACGGGCGCGCCGTGTTGCTGTAACGCACGATCGACGATTTCGATTGCGCGGACAACGCCCGCACAAAAGCCGCGCGGCTGGGCAAGGATGACTCGCATAAGTTGGCGAACTCCGACTAACGCGGGTTTCGAAGAAGTCGTGAAGCTGACTTTATCGCCGCGCTCATCTTGATTAGTTGACGTCTTGAGCCCCGGCGACCGGCCGGTACAGCAAAACCAAACGCGCATTCTAACGCTATCGGGGCCGCTTTGCTTTCTGGTGCGGCCCGTGTGTTGGGCGCTTGCCGCATTTGCTGGGGCTTGCGGAGGACCGGGGCTACGAGGAGCGTTACAACGATGTAAGGAGCCAGCGCCAGATCGCCTCGTAATGCGCCCGGCCATGACCGCACACTGCACCGTCACGGCGGAACCCTTAAACTACCGATCCTTGCTGCGCGGACATCGCGCTGTATTACAGAATGGTTTCGAGGCTCGCTGGATGGACGTCGATCAACACGAAAACTTTCCGATCGCGAGCGTATTGCTGCCGAAGGCGCTACGCGCGCCTGTCGGTATTATCTATCAGGTCGTGCGCACCGCGGCCGATATCTCCGCCGAAGGTCAGTGGAACGCCGCCGAGCGGCATGCCCGCCTGGCCGATTTCCGCGCCGGGCTCGACGCGATCGCGCAACGGCGCGCCGCGCCCGTGCATGCGCTGCTGTTCGGCAAGCTCGCTGGCGTGATCGCGCAATACGAGCTGCCGCTCGAACCGTTCTACGATCTGCTCGACGGCTGCGCGCAGGACATCGATACGCACCGCTACGCGGATCGCACCGAACTCGTCGATTATTGCCGCCGTTCGGCGCATCCGGTCGGGCATCTGCTGCTGCATCTGGTCGGTGCGGCGACGCCGGACAATCTCGCCGACGCCGACGCGATCTGCACGGCGTCGCAGCTGATCAGCTTCTGGCTCGACGTCGCGGCCGACTGGCAACGACAGCACGTGTACCTGCCGCAAGCCGATCTGCTGCGCTTCGGCGTGACCGAGGCGCAGATTGCCGATGGTGTCGTCGATGATGCGTGGCGCGCGCTGATGGCGCACGAAATCGCGTTCGTGCGTGCCACGCTGATCAGCGGCGCGCCGCTCGCGCTGCGCATGCCGGGGCGGCTCGGCATCGAGCTGAGCGGCGCGGTGCATGCGGGACTGCGGTTTCTCGAGCGCATCGAGCGCGCGGACTACGATGTCTTCCGCAAGCGCCCGGTGCTCAATCTGTTCGACTGGTGCGTGGTGGCGGCACGCACCCTGACAATGCAACTATCCAGACGTGTCGGCATGGCGGCGCGTTCAATCGAGGGTAATGCTTAATGGCGGCGGTCCTGTTCATTCTTTCGTGTGTTTCCCTGCTGATCTGGTGCGTACTGCTGTTCGCGCGCGGCGGCTTCTGGCGCGCGCGTCCCGCCGAGCCGCTGACCATCGCGGCGCGCGACGCATGGCCGGCCGTCGCGGCCGTCGTGCCGGCGCGCAATGAAGTCGACGTGATCGCCGAGGCGGTCACGTCGCTGCTCAAGCAGGACTATCCGGGCGCGTTCCACCTGATCGTCGTCGACGATCACAGCACCGACGGCACCGCCGATGCCGCGCGGGCCGCCGCGCTGCAGCAGCAATGTCCGGAGCGCCTCACCGTGCTGAGCGCGAAGCCGTTGCCGCCGGGCTGGTCCGGCAAGGTGTGGGCGCAGTCGCAGGGCATCGAGGCCGTGCGCACGCTCGATCTGCCGGCCGAGTTCCTGTTGCTGACCGATGCCGACATCGGCCATCCCGCCGAGGCATTGACGCAGCTCGTCGCGCGCGCGGATGCCGAAAAGCGCGACCTCGTCTCGCTGATGGTCAGGCTGCGCTGCGATTCGTTCTGGGAAAAGGCGCTGATTCCGGCCTTCGTGTTCTTCTTCGCGAAGCTGTATCCGTTCGCGTGGGTCAACAATCCGCGCAACCGTACCGCGGCCGCGGCGGGCGGCTGCATGCTGGTGCGCCGCGCGGCGCTCGAGGAGGCGGGCGGCATCGAGTCGATCCGCGCCGAGCTGATCGACGATTGCAGTCTCGCCGCGCGCATCAAGCATCGCGGCACCGGGCGTCATCCGATCCGCCTCGACGTGGCGGCGAAGAGCGTGTCGCTGCGTCCGTACGATAGCTGGCGCGACATCTGGAACATGATCGCCCGCACCGCGTTCACGCAGTTGCGCTACTCGCCGCTGCTGCTCGCGGGCACGCTCGTCGGCATGGCGATCATCTATCTGTTGCCGCCGGTCGCGGCGTTGATCCTCGGGCCGCTCGGCTGGCCGGCCTGGATCGCGTGGGCGGCGATGTGCTGCGCGTATGCGCCGATGCTCGTCTACTACCGGCGCTCGCCGCTGTGGGCGCCATTTCTGCCGCTCGTGGCGCTGTTTTATGTCGGCGCGACGTTCGCATCGGCGGTGCGCTACTGGCGCGGCAAGGGTGGGCAGTGGAAGGCGCGCGTGCAGGCGCCGGTCCAGGAGCGCTAAATTCGGGCGATGGCCGAGGTGCTCGTCGGATGCAGAATGCAGACGTAAAAAAAGCGGCTCCCGGCCGCTTTTTTTACGTCACGCGCTTTTCATCACGCGTTCGTCAGCATCATGTACATCTGAATCACGACGTCGGGCGAGAACGTGAACGGCACCCAGCCGTGGCCGGTGTGGCGCATCACGAGCAAACGGTCGCCGCTCGACTGCTTCTGCACGGCCATCATCGGATTCTTCGTCGACACGAATTGCCAGCCCGGCGGGATGCCTTGCGGCTGCTCCGGCGTCATCGACGCGCGCGCGTTCGACAGTTCCTCGATCAGCCTGCTGATCTGTTCCGGGCGCAGCGCGACGGTCTGGTTGCCAATCGTCATCGTGATTTCGTCGCGCGCGGGGCGGTTGATTTCGAGCGTCGGCTGGATTTGCGGCGCGGCCGGCTTATCGATCGTTTCGGCGTTTGCTTCGACGTTTGCTTCGGCCGTTGCTGCGGGGCTCGCGGGCTGTTCCGCTGCCGCTTCTGCCGCTGCGTCGTGCGCGGCATGCTCCACCGCCGCGGGCGATGCCGCGTCAGCGTTTGTCTCGGGAGTGTTCTCGGCCTGCGTGGCCACGACAGCCTGAATGAGCTGATCGACGCCCATTTCCAGCGCGCCGAGCTGTTCGTGAAGATTCATGCGAGGTTTCTCAGGTAGGACCCGCGATTTTACCTGCTGCGCGCGGGCTTGGACCCGTCGCCGGCGCGGGACTTGTAACAAAATGCTTACGGCCGTCGCTTACCGCTTCAGATACCCCGCCTGCCGGAACCATTCGAGCGCATCGGCGAGACCCTCGCGATAAGGCCGCGCGCGATACCCCAGTTCGCGTTCTGCCTTCGCCGATGTGAAATACATCTTGTTCTTCGACATCTTCAGTCCGTCGACGGTGACGAACGGTTCGCGCTTCGTGAACTTGGCGACCGCTTCCGCGCCCATCGCGAGCGGATACAAAGGCCAGCGCGGCAGGCTCAGTGTGGGTGCCTTGCGGCCGGTCAACGCCGCGATGTCGGCGAGCATCTGCTGCAGCGGCAGATTTTCGCCACCGAGAATATAGCGCTCGCCGATCTTGCCGCGTTCGAGCGCGAGGAAATGGCCGGCGGCGACGTCGTCGACGTGCACGAGGTTCAACCCGGTATCGACGAATGCGGGAATCTTGCCGAGCGCCGCCTCCAGGATGATGCGGCCGGTCGGCGTCGGCTTCACGTCGCGCGGGCCGATCGGCGTCGACGGATTGACGATCACCGCGGGCAGGCCGTCCTCGGCGATCATGCGCTCGACCGCGCGCTCGGCGAGCACCTTGCTGCGCTTGTAGACGCCGATCGCCTGATCGGCGCGCAGCGGCGAGGTTTCGTCAGCGGACTGGCCGGAGCTCGTCACCTTCAGCGTCGCGACGCTGCTCGTGTATACGATGCGCTCCACGCCTTCCTTCAACGCCGCGCGCATCGTCGCCTCGGTGCCTTCGAGATTCGCGCGCTCGATCTCGCCAGGGTCCGGCGCCCACAGCCGATAGTCGGCGGCCACGTGCAGCAGATAGCGCACGCCGCGCAGCGCGTTGCGCATCGATGCTTCGTCGCGCATGTCGCCGACGACGATTTCCGCATCGAGCGATTCGACGTTCTGGCGCGGACTCGTCGCGCGCACCAGCACGCGCACGCGAAAGCCTTTGCTTTGCGCGATGCGCGCCACCGACGAGCCGACGAAGCCGGATGCGCCGGTCACGAGCACGAGATCGCGATTCTGTTCGGTCATTCTGTTTCCATTTCCTGCGTGACGGTCGACGGATTGTACGTGGCGCGCGCAAGGGATGGGTGTTGTCGAGCACGCTCGCCGCGACACGACTAGAATGCCGGCTTGAAAGACTGTCAGGCATTAAAAGGAGGTAGCGGCATGGCCCCGGATCTGGATGAGCGGATCGAAACATATTACGCGCGGGTGCGCGGCACAGTGCAGGGCGTTGGCTTTCGCCTGGCGACGGTGCGCCAGGCGCACGCGCTCGGCATCAAGGGATGGGTCGCGAATCTCGACGACGGTTCGGTCGAGGCGATGTTGCAGGGACCGGCCAATCAGATCGACCGGATGCTGTCGTGGCTGCGTCACGGACCGCCGGCGGCGCGCGTGACCGAGGTGAGCGGCGAGGAGCGCGCGACCGACAAGCGGTACGAGCGCTTCGAGCAGCATTGAGGGCGAGCTGAGCGGGTTAAAAAAGCGGCGCGCCGTCCAGAGGAGGGCGCGCCGCTTTTTCGTTGATTCCTTGATCGGCCGTGGTTTGCCGCGTGGTCGGCGCTCAGCGCGCCACCAGCAAACTCTCCGCGAATCCCCACTCATCCTCGATCCACTGATGACTGCACACGAAGCCGGCGTCATCGGCGATCGCGGGCAATTCCTCCGCGCGATACTTGTGGCTGCTTTCGGTCCAGATCGTCTCGCCCTCCTTCAGCGACACCGTTAGCTTTGCCGCGCGCACGTGAGCGGTGATATCGCGCTTTGCGCGCAGATGCATCTCGATGCTGCGAGCATCCGGATTGAAGCGCGCGACGTGCTCGAACTCATCGAGCGGGAAGTCGGCGTCGAGTTCGCGGTTGATGCGCGCGAGCAGGTTCAGATTGAACGACGCGGTCACGCCGACCGCGTCGTCGTAGGCGGCGATCAGCACGGGCGTCGGTTTG
This sequence comes from Paraburkholderia atlantica, assembly GCF_009362785.1. Lineage (GTDB taxonomy): Bacteria > Pseudomonadota > Gammaproteobacteria > Burkholderiales > Burkholderiaceae > Paraburkholderia > Paraburkholderia atlantica. The sequence continues at coordinate 116,151 of NZ_WHNQ01000021.1, read as the reverse complement.
ATCAGATCGGTGCCGAGCAGCAACGCGTCGCCGGGCGCGAGCATGTTGCGGATGTCGCGCAGAAAACGCGTCGCCGCGAGCCGGCCGAAGTTGCCGATCGTGCTGCCGAGAAACAGCACGAGCAAGCGGTCGCCGGGCGCGCGCTGCCGGCTCACTTCGGCGAGACCGGCCAGATAGTCGCGCTCATAACCGACGATCGAAATCCGCTCGATGTCACCGAGTTCGCGCCGGCACAACTGCAATGCACTGCGCGAAATTTCAATCGGGCAGTAAGAAGTGGGGCGCTTTTTACACAGTGCCTCGAGAATGCGCCGCGTTTTGCGGCCGCTGCCGCTGCCGAGTTCGGCGACCGTCACGTCATGCGGCAAATGCTCGACGATATCGGCCGCGTGCTTCGCGAGCAGCCGTTCTTCGGCGCGCGTGACGCCGTATTCGGGCAATACGGTAATCACTTCAAAAAGTGCGGAGCCGACTTCGTCGTACAGGTACTTCGACGGCAGCTCTTTTTGTGGCGTGTGGGTGAGGCCGGCGTACACGTCGGCGGCAAAGGCGCGGCGTAGTTCGGAAGGCGAGTTGCTAAGCGATAGGGCTGGCTGGGTCATGCTGGCTCCAGTAGTCACATTCGATGAGCGGGATTGCTGCCGGGTGGTGGCATGCGCGATGAACGCGGTTGACGCATGCCGTGGGCGAGATGCGCGGACGTCGGTTCATGGCGGCCTCCAAGACTGCGCTCAGAGTTGCATTCGCCGACCCGGCTCGTGGGTGCTGCTGGTTTCGTGCCGCTGTGGCCGTCGTTGTCGCGAGTGATGCGGCCACAGCGTGCAAAACTTGGTAGCAAGATTCGCGCACGGCGTTGACGAACCGGAAATGGCTTCGCCGGCCGCGCGCACGAAGTTATGTTCTAGTGCATCGACGCGCGATGTGCACGACTAATTGCAGCCGATTGACGAAAAAGCGCAGGTCCGTCGGCGAATAACCCGTCTAGAATGCCCGTTTTCCTGCGGTTTTGCACAGCCGCTTCAAAACAACAACGCAGCGTCGGCCGTTTTGCTCGCGTGCCCGCCTGCTCACGAGACATCTTATTCATGACGACAACGAACGCCGCGAGCCTGCGTCGCGCACCGCAAGCCCACGCGTCACACCGATTCCGGACCACGCAATGAACCACAACGACTTCAGGCGAGGGATCGCATTGTCGGTTGGTGCGTCGGCGATGTTCGCGTTACTGTCCGCTTACGCGACGCTGCTGAAACCGCTTTCGGGCCTCGACATCTTCGCGTGGCGCATCGTGTGGACCGTGCCTGGCGCGCTGCTGCTCGTCGCGGTGCGCAAGCGTCTGCCGATTCTGCACGCGCTCGTTGTCCGAATGATGAAGCAGCCGAAGCTCGGCGTCGCGATGATCGTCGCCGCTGGCTTGCTCGGCGTGCAGCTATGGCTGTTTCTGTGGGCGCCGCTGCATGGGCGGATGCTCGAAGTGTCGCTCGGTTATTTCCTGCTGCCGCTCGTGATGGTGCTGGTCGGTCGCTTCCACTATCACGAACGGCTCGACGCGTTGCAGTGGTTCGCGGTCGCTTGCGCGGCCGTTGGCGTCGCGCATGAGCTGTGGGTGACCGGCGCGTTTTCGTGGCCGACGCTGGTCGTTGCGCTCGGCTATCCACCTTATTTCGTGCTGCGCCGTCAGATCAATCAGGATTCACTCGCGATGTTCACCGTCGAAATGGCCTTGCTGTTGCCGGTGGCGATCGTGTTCATCGTCAGCGGCGGTTCGCTGCAAGCGATCGCCGGACGCGCGGAAATGTGGTTTCTGCTGTTGCCGGGCCTCGGTGCGTTGAGCACGCTCGCGCTCGCTTCGTATCTGAAGGCGAGCCGCCTGTTGCCGGTCGCGTTGTTCGGCATCCTCGGCTACGTCGAGCCGGTGCTGCTCGTGTTCGTATCGATCACGCTGCTGCGCGAAACGCTGAGCGTCGCGCAACTCGCGACCTATGTGCCAATCTGGATCGCCGTCGCGCTGACAGCGTTGCACAGCGTGCGCTTCGTTCGGTTCGCGTCGAGCTGAACGGCGACGCCCGCTCAGCGATGCGCTTCGGTCCGCCGTGGATTGATGCGCGTCGGGCCTACCTGCGCCTCGATCGCGTCGCGCAACTCGGGACGCCAGCCGACCCCGAACAGCGCTTCGGCGAGCACGAATAGCGGGCCGATCAACAGGCCGATCACGTCGTCGACGAAGGCCGGCTTGCGATGTTCGTACGCGACGTGACCGACGAACTGGAACACCCAGCCGATCACGAAGAGCCCAATGCCGGTCGCGAGCCACATGAGAGTCGTTTGCGCGGCGATCCACTCGCCGAATCGGACACAAAGCGCCGACACGCAGGCCATCAGCACGCCGAGCGGCACGTCGAGCGCGAGGTAGTAGACGGTCGCCGCGACGAACAACAGCCACGCTGGGGACAACGTGACCGGGAACATCGCGGCGCCGAACGACGGGCGGCTCAACAACACCGCGAGCGCGAGCACGATCAGCGGAATGCCGACGAAGTGCGTGGCGATATTGCGCCGGTCGCGGTGGTAGGCCGCGTATTGCGTCAGTTGCTGCGTCAGCGTTCTCATCAGTGCCGCTCCCGTGTCAAAGTCAGCATAATCGAGGGCGGCGGATTTTCAAACCATCGGGTAGCCGGCAATCAGCGACGATCGCCCACTAATGCTGTCCATGGTTTGTACTGTGCTCGTCGAGCGCAGTCAACGCGCGCTCGGGTGCCCGACGCGACGTTTCAATGGGCCGATCGTCGCGGCGGGCAACGTGGTGAGCAGCATGTGCAACGTGAAGTCGAGATCTTCGCGCGCGATGTCGAGTTGCACGCGGTCTTCTCCGCGCACGATTTCCGTGTTGATGACATAGACGCCGAGCGGCGAATGAAGCAGTGCGCGCAAGTGAGCGTGCGGCAGGGTCACGAGTAGAAGCGCGCGCGCCGACGGAAACGGAATGACGTTGCTGTGTTGAATCTGCTTGCTGGCAGATTGCGGCGAGAGCTTGTCGAGCGATTGCGTGAGAGCCATGTGATGCGGCGTTCGTGTAACGCGATGGTGAATTGGAACAATTCGAGAGTAATCGCCCGCGTGTAAAGACGGTGCAAAAATTCGCGCGTCTGTCGACAAAAAGATACGACACGGCGTGACACGCGGTATAAAAAAAGGCGAGTCATAAGACTCGCCCTCCCTGAACGGCACGGTCCGGCTTCGATCAACTTCTATTTGAACAGCACCTGCATGGCCGGTCAGCGCCGAAACCGATCACGTGTTATTGCGTTTTGGTCGTGTCGGCTTGTGCGCCGTCGGCTTTCGCCGGGGCAGTGCTGGCCTCTTTCGCGCTCTCCGTTTTAGTCTTCGCCGCGCTCGTTTCGACGGCATTTTTGCCCGTGGACTTATGGGCCTTCTTCGTATGGGCCGAAGTCTTTTTCACGTGCTTTTGCGTGGCGGCTTCGGCGGGCGCTTTCGCTGCGGTCGCGCTGTCGTCCGTTGCGCCGGCTTGCACCACGGTGCTCGCCTTCAGATTCGCCTGGCCGGCGGCCGGCAACTGCGCGGCTTGCGCGGGTTGTGCGGGTTGTGCGGGTTGTGCGGCGGACGGTGCGGCGGTTTGAGCGAATGCGGTCGACACGAGCAGTGCGGAAGCAACAGCGGCGAAAAGCGTCTTCATGATGTGACTCCTGGTTGAATCGGTGGATTCGTTTGTCGCGGCTGAATCATTTCAGCGCTGCCGGTTTAACGTGGGGCGGAATACAGGAGTTGACGCTGCGCTGGTGACAAAACGTAAGTAGTGCGTCAGCGCGGATACATGTTGCGGCTCAGAGAGCGAATCCGCGGAAAGTCGCCGCGCTCAATGAAGACGCGACCGCCGTCTTTCCGAGCAACTGCGCTAAAGCCTCCGGCGAGACCGCTGGGCTGAACAGGAAACCCTGGGCCACCGTGCATCCGTGGCGGACCAGAAACTCGCGCTGGACATCGAGCTCGACCCCTTCGGCGACGACATCGAAGCTCAGCGTTTCAGCAATCGCGATGATCGCAAGCGACAGCGCTTCGAGCTCCTTGTCTCTGCCGATTTCGCAAACGAAGGCGCGATCGATCTTGATGCGATCGACGCTAAAGCGTTTCAGATAGCTGAGGCTCGAATAGCCGGTGCCGAAGTCGTCGATAGCGATGGACACACCGAGTTCGCGCAGCTCGCGAAAAGCCCGTTGCGCTTCTTCCGCGTTGCGCATCAGCGTGCCCTCGGTGACTTCGAGTTCCAGCAGTTCGGCGGGCCAATTGGCGTCCTCGAGTGCCGAGCGCACCACGCCTGGAAGGTCTGCCCGTTCGAGTTGAAGTGGCGAAACATTGACCGAGATGCGCACGGGCGGAAGCCCCGAGCGTACCCATGCGCTCGCCTGCAGGCACGCCTGCCGCAATACCCAGGTGCCGATGCTCTGGATCAAACCGGTTTCTTCGGCAAGCGGGATGAAGACGGCCGGCGACACCTCACCGAGTTCGTCGTCGTGCCACCGTAACAGCGCCTCGGCGCCGACGATGCATCCGCGTTTCATGTCGATCTGCGGCTGATACGCCAGATACAACTCACTGGCTTTCGCTGCGCGCCGCAGTCGCGTCGTGAGCCGTAACTTCTCCGCGGCCGCCCGGCTCAGCTCCGGTTCGTAGAATTGATAGCCGTTTCGCCCGCGCGATTTCGCCACGTACAACGCGGCATCGGCATTGCGCGTGAGCAGTTCCGGCTGGGCGCCGTCTTGTGGATAAGTACTGACGCCGATGCTTGCTTCGAGATAAAGCTCGTGCTCGCCGATGCGATACGGCTCGCTCATCTCGTGAATCAGCGTATCCAGCATTTCGGTGAGTTGCTTCGCGTCGGCTCGTTCCGCGACGATGACGAATTCATCGCCCCCGTAGCGCGCGACGAAATCCGTCGCGCGAAGCAGGCGCTGAAGCCTTCGCGCCACAGCTTGCAGCAGCAAATCGCCGACGCGGTGTCCGAGCGAATCGTTGACGTCCTTGAAACGATCCAGATCGAGGAACAGGACGGAAACGTTCTGGCCTGTCGCGGCCGCGCGCACCAGCGACTCCGAAAGATGTTCGCCGAGCAGCACCCGGTTCGGCAACTCGGTCAGGGCATCGTATCTGGCTTGATGCTCGAGTCTTTTGAGCGAGCGGCGAAGATGCGCTCCAATGCGGCCATTCCAGTGAATCAGCGACAGCAGCAACAAGGCCGAAGCGACGCCGCAGCCCAACAGCATGCGCGTAAACCACTTCGCATCCAACGACGATTTGCTGACGACTGAAGCGACCTTGGCGTCGGCCGCGAGCCGTACGTCGACGACCCGCTCGAGGACGCTGTAGAAATAGGCGTCGATTTCCTCGAGCCGGGGGTCGCCCACTGCCACGCTGCCGGGATGCTCCGCGATCATCCGCGCAAGACCGAAGCTCTGTTCGCTGAGTCTGCCGATCATGTCGTCCAGATCCGACAGCCGCGATACGCATTCGTGGTTCTCGCTGCAACTCTCGCGCGCGTCGCGCGTCAACGCGAGCAGCTCCAGCATCGGAAAGCTATAAGCGGCGCGATTGTAGAGCGGCACCGTCGCTATCGAGGTGTAGAGCGTCGCATGCTCATCGAGCATGACGTGCTGAACCTGGTCGAGGTCGTGGCGCAGCCGCCCGGAAGCCTGGATCGTCCGAAGCGAACTGTCCTGCTCGCTGCTCTGGCGGATTGCGAGGAAGGTACTCGTCGCAATGACAGCGAGAATGGCAAGCACGGCTATGACAGTACCGGCTTTGCGCGCTGCTTCCTGTCCCAAGGCGCTTCCCTTTCCGTCAACGCGGCACGGGCGAAAACCGGCTCGCCCGGATAGTGAATGTTCAGGTGGCTGCATGACTTGCCTTAGGGCGCTGGGGATCTAGCTGGTAACGGCGCGCTATGGCTCTGCTTATCCGCCTATCGATCTGCAAATTCCACGCGGTTGCGTCCGCTTCGCTTGGCGCGGTACAGAGCCGCATCGGCGAGACCGTATGCGGTGTCGAAGCAGGTTCCGACTGCGTTGATGCTGACGCCAAAGCTGGCCGTGATGCGGCGCTCGACCGGTGGAACGACCAGCGAGTCACTGATGGCTTCTCGCATGCGCTCGGCAAGAATGGCGCCACTGGCCGGTTCATGGCCGGGCAGCAACACGGTGAACTCCTCACCGCCCACTCGCCCGATGAAGCCCTGTTCCCCGACGATTCTGCGCAGGCAATCGACGACCCCCGAAATGACCGCGTCTCCAGTGGGGTGGCCGTAGTCGTCGTTGATCCGCTTGAATTCGTCGATGTCGAGGATGATCATCACCGCGCTGCTGGTGCGCAAGACCTTGGTGGTCCGCTCGATCACGGCGCTGCGGTTCAGCACGCCGGTCAACGCGTCGTGCGATGCGCGATACGCCAACTGCTGGGCCAGCACCTGCATCTCGCGTTCAGCCCGGTCGCTGCGGCCGATCAGGCGCCGTGTTTCGCGCATCAGGCGCTGGAAGTGCTCGATCAGTTCGCCCAGCGACTGGCGATACTCCGCGGCATCCGCATCGATGTTCAAATGCATGGCGCGAGCCTTGGCCAGCGCCGTGCTCTCGTTCTGGAACAGATCGGGTGCGCCGCCCGAGGACACGTCACGGGAAGAGGTCGAGCGCACCTTATTTTCCCTGCTGCGCGATAGGACGATCGGTGAACTCGATTGCGCGGAAATCGGCCTTCAGTTCTTCGCCGAATTCGGCAATGGTCTCGTCTTCCTCGTCGCGATACCAGTTCATCGACACGCGGCTTCCCGATTCCGCCGCCTGATCCAGCGCGTCGAAGATGCTGAACAGCATCTTGGTGCTCGAGCTATTGAAGTACGTCAACGCGACGTCGATGGTGATTTCGGCCCCGGCATTCGCGGCGAGGTACTTGCGCATCTGCTCGATGATCGGCGCGTAAAAAGCGGCTGCGTTTTCCGGGTAGGACTCACCCTTGATCGACAACGTGTGTTGGTCGAAGCGAAAATCGACTTCGGGCGACGTCGTCGTCGCGGGGATGTGTAGGTTTTCCATTGTTCTTGTGCCTTCCTGCTCAGATGATGGCCATGAGGCAAAACAGCGTGGTGCCGGGTTCGTCGGCACGCGGATGAAAAGCGAATTCAAGCGGCGCGCTCGCATCGCGCGCCATCGTCAGGAAGCCGAGGCCGGCGCCCTTGCTGTCTTTCGGAGCGTCGGTGCGCAATGTCACCTTGTACGCCTGCTTGATTTCTTCGAGCGACATGTTGCGCAGAGGCTCCAGCCTGCTGCGCAGGCCCTCGACCTCGGCGGTCGCGATCGGATTGACGCACAACATCACGTGATGCTCGCCGTGTCGCGAGATGCACACCGCGCCCTCGCGTATCGCGCCTGCTCCTTCGCCGCCGGACTCCAGCGCGTTCGACGAATAATGAACGATGTTCTGTGCCAGCTCGATAAAGGACGAGAAAAGCTTGCGGCGGGTAGGACCGCTGACACCGGCGACTTCGAGTTGCAGTTTCACGACTTCGCCCATCGACGCGACGATGTTATGGGAGAAGTAGCCCTTGTGATAGAAGAGCACGTTGCGCCGCTGCGCGAGTTCGAAAAAGGCGCTGTCTTGTTCTAGTAGTTGAGACATTCTGGGAATTCACTAAATGCGGGCACAGAAAAGCGTGATGTCGTCACGGCGCGTTTGATTGCCTTGCCACTCCGCGAGCGCGAGCCGGACGCGCTCGCAAATCGTCGCGGGAGTTTCGGCGCGGTTTTCGAGGATCAGGTCGAGCGCACGGCGCCGGCCGAAAGAAATATTGCGCGGACCGCCGATCTGATCGGCGAGGCCGTCGGTATAGATGAACAGCAGGCTACCCGCTGTGACCGGGATGGAGCGCAAGTTCCACGCATAGTCGGCACGACTGTCCACATAGCCGACACCCATGCGGTCGGCGCTGATCGTCTCGAACTCCGCGGCATCGGGCGACAGGATGTGCAGCGCGATCCTCGCGCCGGCAAAATGCAGCACGTTCTCCGTGGCATCGAACCAGAAGAGCGCCGTGTCCAGGCCGTCGTTGGATTGGGTTCCTTCGTCGGCACTGTTCACTTGCCCCAGCAAGCCCTTGACGTTGCGATTGACGGCCGCCAGCAGCGCGGCGGGGTCGCGCGGACCGATCTGTTCGAGCGCCTTCGACAGTGACGCCGATGCAAGCAAGGTCATGAAGGCGCCGGGAACGCCATGTCCGGTGCAATCGGCAACGGCGCCGAACCAGCCGTTCGGAAAGGCCGCGAAATGATAGAAGTCGCCGCCGACGACGTCGCGAGGTTCCCAGACCATCGCCGCGTCGCGCAGCTTCATCGACAGCGTCTCGCTGGAAGCACGCAACATGGCGCGCTGGATCACGCTGGCGTACTCGATACTCTGCATGATCTGGCGGTTCTTCTCCGCCTGCATTTCCGCGACCGCGCTGATCAGCTGCAGACCACTGCCGAGACCCGCGAAGAGTCCCTCGCGTGTCACGATGAAACCATCGACCAGTGCTTTTTCACCGGCCTCGACGGTCCTGAAGGTTAGCGCTTCGATGCTCACGTCGGCATCGACGATGAGCGGGTCCTTGTCCATGAACGCGATGCAACTCTTCTTGTCGTAAAGCTCGCGATGGAACGGCTTGCTCATCTGCGACATGAAGATATCGCGGTTGATCAGGCCGATGGGACGCTGGTCATTGATGACAGCGAGACTCTGCATGTCGCGTCGCGCCGAGAAGATCTCCATGACCACGGAGTTGGGATCTTCAACGTCTACGGATGGAACTTCCTGGCACAAATCTCCGGCAGTGCGCGGATTCCCCTGTGCGGAAGAGCGGCGAAATCTCGAGAACGCTGGATGCATGGCGACGCCAGTCGAAGTATGAAGAAACCTCGCACGCTAAGGTTTCTCTATGTACTTTATGTGACAGAGCGGAGGTGATCCGCTCGATTGGCGCGAGATTAGAAAACGAGCGGTCACGCAAAGGTTTGCGTGACCGACATCAGTAAAACTTGCGAGCTGCGAGGTTGCGCAAATGCAACGCCGACGGGCCTAGTCATTGAAACGGATTCTGCACGACACCCGGCTTGGCATCCGGCTCGTCCGGCACCTTCGCCGGCAAATCCTTCTGCGCCTGCAGACTCGCGACGATTGCATCGAGCGCTTCCTTCAGCGCGAGCGCCGCCTTCAAGCCGCGTTGATCGCGTGTCAATTCGAGCGTGCCGTTCAGCACGATACGCGTCGTGCCGTTGCTGAGTGTCAGCGCATCACCCTGAATGTTGAGCACGTCGTCATCGTTCGAATAGGGCTTAAACACCTTTTAGTCCTCCTGGCCGCTGGTCCTTCAGGTTATCCGGAATGCCCGGAAAGCGGATGCCCGACATCGCTTCGAGTTCGTGAATCGTGCGCATGTCGTAGCGGTTGGTCGCCACATTATCAACCACGACTGCGAATGCCAGTTGACGCGACGGCACATAGACAACCTTGTACAACTGGGTCGGCACGAACACGCGCGTCGGTCCGATCGTCTGCAATTGCTGACCGGTGAACAGCGGTCCGGTGACGACGTACGTGTCGTCGTAGGAGAGCGCAATCTTACGCACCGCGGTTTCGATGCGCGCCCACAATCGTTGGTTGTTCTGACGGTCTTGCGGCACGATGTTCGCGAGCGAGAATGATTGCGCCATCGCCTCACTGTTCCAGCGATTGCCAGCCGGACTCATATGGCCGCGATCATATCCACTGCGCTTGTAGTCGGCGAGTGTCGCGCCTTCACCTTCGGGCAGACGCGCGTCTTCGAAGAACTTGTTGGTACGCACCATGTCCTTCGCTTCTTCGATGTGCTCGCGTGTCAGATGCTCGGCCGACCACAGCGGACCGTGCGTGATACCCGAATGCAGCACCGCGAAATCGCTATAACAAAGCATGCGCGTTTTGGGCGCCATCTTCTGATTGATGAGGACGGGCCATTGCGCATTCGGCGTGAAGCTGGTGCAGGAGGGCGCCGCGCCCGCATGAGCGGCGACGGCGAGGAACAGACAGGCAAGCCACTTCTTCATGTGTCGGCGGTTCGATGAAAGGGGACGCAAGTATAGCGTCGCGGCCCGCATCGAGCGACCGGGCAATGCGAATCAAGGAAAGGGGATGGGAAACAGAAGAGGCGGCGTGCGCCGCACAAAAAAGTGGGCCGCTTTGCAGCGACCCGAATGCGTGGACTTCCGACTCTACGCACGCAAGCTTAAGAAGGTCTTAAGGCTTGCGATATGGCGGTACGTTATGTTCGTTTGCGCACGAACAGAATTACGCGTACGAACAGTGCTCGCGCAATGAGCCGGAAGTTTCGACCGGAAAAGAGAGCGCGGCGAAGCGCGCCAGAGATTAATTACCGAACACGCTGTTTTCAGCGCGGGTTTTTTGACGATCCACCGCCTGCAAACGCCAGAAGCCGCTAGTCGCCTTGCGGGTTCGCAGCGCGGTCCATGCTGCGGCGCCTTGAGCGGCGCTCACTCGTTCCTTGCGATCGACGTGCAGACCGCGCAACGTACAGAGCGGCGCGTCGGCGCTCGGTGCGCACAGCGTGGTCACGCCGTTCTCGTCGCGCAGTTCACCCCAAGGGGGTAAATCGATCCCTTGATGCGCTTCTCTCGACCACCGATGTTCATCGGTATCGAGCCAGAGCACAGCGTAATCATGGCTTACGGTGGGATCGGAACCGTTAATCAGGATGGTCAGTCGCATAGCAGTTCCGTTCATAAATTGCGAAGGGCTTTACCAGTCTAGGCGGCGCGGCGCTTTATGCAAGACAAAGGCATGATTTGCGAACGGAAAAATAATTCGCCAAACCGGGTGGGAAGGTACGGTGCATGCTCAACGCGGCGCGGCGTACGCGACATGCATGCTGTAACGACCACATCCACATCGCGAGCCGCGGCAAATCAACGCAGCTGACAGGCGTTCAAGCGAGATCGAGCGAAGCGGTCAGATCGCCGAGCGGCGCGAGTCCGTTGCTGGCGAATGCCTTGTCCCGCACGATTACGCCATCAAGCGGAGCGAGTCCATGCACACGGCTAATGAAACGGAGAATTGAGTTCGTGTCGTACACCGTGTGATCGACGTAACCCTTCTTCGCGAGCGGCGAGATCACCAGCGCGGGAACGCGCGAACCCGGCCCCCAACGATCGCCTATCGGCGGCGCGACGTGGTCCCACCAACCGCCGTTTTCGTCGACGGTGACGATGACGACCGTGTTCTGCCATTGCGGGCCGCGCTGAATATGCTCGATCAGCGTCGCGATGTGATGGTCGCCCGAGGCGACGTCCGCGTAGCCCGCGTGCATGTTCAGGTCGCCCTGCGGTTTGTAGAACGTGACGGTCGGCAAACGTCCCGCGTCGATGTCGGCGATCAGGCGATTAGTCGACGCGTCGTTGCCCATGCCGCCGTCGCGCAGATAGCGGCGGCGCGCGGCGGTGCCCGGCGCGTAATTGGCGAAGTAGTTAAACGGCTGATGGTGGTACTGGAAGTCGGGCATCGATCCCGTATCGCGATGATCGAGCGCGAATTGCCACGCGCCGCTGTACCACGCCCAGTCGATGCCCTTGGCGGTCAGCCGGTCGCCGATCGTCGCGTAATTCTGCGGCGGCATCACGCGCGGGTCCGACGGATCGGCGAAAGCCGGGTCGCCGCCTTCGGCCGGACGCACGCTGCTCGGCTGATACGGCGGCGCCATCGTGTTGACCGCGTAGCCGTCGGCGGTGAAAGCGCCGTCATTGACGAACTTCGGCGGACCGTCGAGTGCCGACGCGGGCGAATTGGGCGCGAGCTTCAAACGGGTGCCGGTCGGATCGTCGCCTTCCAGGACCGACACCATCTTCTTCGCCGGACTGTTGTGGATGTCCGGGTAATACGGCGCCTGCGCGGAGATCAGGAAGATGTGGTTCAGCCACGAGCCGCCGAAAGCGGCCATGAAGAAGTTGTCGCACAGCGTGTACTGCTGCGCCAGATTCCACAGACGCAGCGTGTCGGCGGAATTGCGGTAGTGCCCCATCACGAGGCCGCCTGAATCGCCCCACGCGGCGAACTGGTTGTTGCGCCCCGCGTTGATCTGCATCTGGTTCTGATAGAAGCGATGAATGAGGTCGCGGGTGATCACGCCGGTCGGCAGCGGCGCGCCGTGCGCATCGACGATCTGGAACGGCCGGTTGCGCAGATGATCGAGATCCTTTTCGCCGATCATGTAGCGCTTGCCGTCCACTTCCTGCGCCTGCGGCACCAGCCCGCCCCAGATCGCCGGCAGCCGCGGCAGCGGCGTCTTGCCATCGCGGTCGAGCTGGACGTACTGCTCGGCGGTGACCGCGTCGAGCGGATGCTGGACACCCGGATAGTTGCCGTACAGGTTCGCGAAGCTGCGGTTCTCCGCGTAAATCACCACGATGTTCTTCACCTGATCGTGCAGCGCAGCGTCGAGGCGCAAGTCGGCGGCGCTGCGCGGCGGGCCGTTGCCCGCGAGTCCCTCGCCCGTTTTGCAGCCGGTCAACGCGAGGCCGAGGCCGACCGCCGCGAGACCGGTCAGGACGCGCCGGCGTTCGGGATCGTCGGGGGCGTCGTTGGTGTTGTCGATTGAATCGGGGTTGTCCAGTTTCGGCAGCAGGTGAGGATCGTGGTCGGTCATCGGTGAGTTCCGAAGGAGACGTGACGGTCGCATCGGCGCCGCTGGAGGCGGCGCGCGCGACACCGGTTACGGGTCCGCCGAGGCCGGCAGGCCTCGCGGCTTTACGGCAGCCGACGCTTGACGCGCCAGCTGTGATGCGTGGCATCGACAGCCAATAGTAGCCAGTGCCGTGCGTCGATCGGATGACGCTTTTGCGTCGCGTAACGATCGACGGTCAATTCGAGTTCGTCATGCGCGCGCCGATGACAGGTGGCGTGCGCGCCGGAGCCATCCGCGAACTCGACGCGTGCCTCGGCGAGGTTCGGCGTGCCGGCCGGTTCGGGAAGATCGGCGATGCGCACCGCGCAGCCAGGATAAAGATGCGAGTCGGCAACCTGAATCTGGATCGCGTTGGGCATGACGTGGCCTCCTACGCTTGGACGGCGCGAGCGCGCGGCTGGGACACACCGCGCCGCTGGACCGGATCAAAGCATAGCACCGCGTAGCCGATTCGCCGCATGCTTCGCGCTTCCGAACGCCTGCGTGACGCGACCGGGCGCGGCACGCATCTGCTGATCCGCGTTTAGCGCGACCTCGTGTTCGTCGCGAAGGCGCGGACCCCCGAGCCGATGTACAGCTCGGTCAAGGTGCACGTTGCATGCGCCTGCCCGCGGATCCAACGGTGCATGGCCAGGTGCTGATGGGCGATCTAAGCTTCGAGGAGTTGCGCCAGCCGTATCCGCAGCCGCAGTTCGAACGCTTCACCGAGCGCACGCCGGCTATGCGGCCGGCGAGATGTCGTTCGAGCGGGGGATTTCGGTGGTGAACGCGCCGGTGCGCGACCAGAGCGGCAAGAGCGCCGCGTGCGTTCGGAGACCGGCGAGAGCGGCGAGCGTGAGCCGCTGATCATCGCCTTGCCGCACATTGACCGCGCGCTGACTTCACGGCGGCGCGACTACTTCAAATACTTATTTCATATCTGTCGGCGAGTCCTGCTGCATTGCGCTGCAGGACTCTCCGTGACCGCTTGAGCAGTGAAACGAAAGGCGCGCCTTTTGTCTTCGATGGGCCCTGACGAAGCGCTGTGCGCTAAAGCGTTTTGCGATAAACCACGAAGCCGGACTTTTCCGCGACCCTGTCATAGAGCTGCATCGCGGTGTGATTCGTCTCGTGCGTTTGCCAGTAGACGCGTTGCGCGCCGTCGGCTTTTGCCCGCGCATAGACGGCCTCGATCAGCGCACGGCCGACGCCCTTGCCGCGCTCGCTATCGAGCGTGTACAGGTCCTGCAGGTAGCAGATCGGTCCCGCCATCGTCGTATGACGGTGATAGAGAAAATGCACGATGCCCTGCAATTGCCCGGCGCGTTCCGCGACGAACGCATGCATCGGCTCGTAGCCATCGAAAAAGCGATTCCACGTGATTTGCGTGATCTCGCGCGGCAACGCGGTCTCGCCCGAGCGGCCATAAAACGCGTTGTAGGCATCCCATAGCGGCAGCCATGCATCGAAATCGTCACGGGTGACGGCGCGAATCTGCAGCGGGGCGGACATGTGGGCGGCTCCTTTGGAAAGCTGTGGAACCGCCAGCATAGAAAATTTGCGGCGCGATTGTTAGCTCCACCATGATCGCAAAATCTGGAGCCACGACGCGTGCGACAGTGCGGTGAGCCGATGCATCACCGCGTGCCGCGAGTCAGTGCTTGCGAGGATGCTTCTGGCGAAGCTCGTTCCGGACCTTCTTCGCGGCGAACAGCGGAACGTAGTCGAACACGCGCGCCTCGTTCCGGAATTCGGCGAGCGTATCGGCGTACATGCGGGACACCGTTTCGGTCGGCGTGTCGGTTTCTTCGGCGATGCTGCGGACTACTTCGTCTACATTCGGCTCAGGCTGCGACATGGACGCTCTCCGGATAGTGCGCGGCCGACTGGATGGACGGTACGCGCACGGCAGGAGTCCATTACAGGATGTGATTCGCGAGCACGCCAATTGAATCGACCTATCGTTCGACCGATTTCACAGAGATTTTCTTCTTGCCCTGCGGCAAGCGACCCTGCGGCGAGGGCGCGCGGAAAATCAACCGGTACGGCGCTGGTGAATACCCGGGAAACGCGCAGGGCTAAGCGAACGGCGTCTTCACTTCTCCATCTTCTGCGCTACGTGCGCGATCCGGTCACGCACGACGCCGATCGCCTGCTTCAGCGCGTAAACGTCCTGAAAGTAGCGGTACGGAATGCGGATCTGGTTAGCGTTTGCGTCGATGTTTTCAATCTCCTCACTCCATTGCGCGATCTGTGCGCGAGACGGCTCGGCGTTCTTCCACACTTCGTCCTCGAGCGCCTTGATCGCGCGGTACCACACGAACAGACGTTTCTTCATACGCGCTTCGAGCATGCGCGGCAGCGCTTGCGCGAGGCCGATCAGCAGCGCGAGGAACGGCACCAGAATCAGCAGCCGTCGTTCGATCAGACTCGCGAGCCAGAACGGCAGGTAGCGATACAGAAACGGCCGGCCCGATTTGAAGTAGCGCACGCTTTCGTCGGAAATCGGGAATTCTTCGGTGTTCAGGTTCGGGAACGTGCCGAGCGGCGTGAAGTAGTCCTCGCCGCCATGCACCGTGCGCGCCGCGTCGAGCAGCAGATAGACGAGCGCCGGATGCAGCGTGTCCTTCGACACCAGCAGCGCCGTCGCCGCGAGCAGTGTGACATCGTTGCGCGGCAGATCGTCGGAGACGCTCGTCGAGGCGCGCGGCAATACGATCTTCGACAGCGACGGGAATTTTTGCGCCAGTGCATCGGCCTGCGCGAAGCTCATCAGCTTCAGGTTGCTGGTCAGCAGCGTGTGCTGCATGTCGGCGTCGGGCCGGCCGATGAAGAACGCCGCGTCGATCTGACCGCTTTCGAGCCCTTGGTACGCGGCGGTCGCGTCCATCTGCAGCAGCGTCGAGTTCTGGCTCGTGACGCCGCTGTAGCCGAGCAGCACCTGCGAGACGTTGAGCAGCCCGCTACCCGGCACGCCTATCGAAATGCGCTTGCCGCGCAATTGCGAAAGCCGGTCGATCGTCGCGTCGCCGCGATAGAACACCCAGATCGGCTCGTACGACACAGCGGCGATGGTTTGCAGGTTGTCCGTGTCTTTCGGACGGGTCGTGCCCGACTGGATGAAGCCGACTTGATAGGCGCTGTCCGGGTCGGCGAGGCGCTGGTAGTTTTCGACCGAGCCCGACGAGCTGCGGATGTCGAGCTTGATGCCTTCGCGCTTGAGCAGCGGCGCGTAGCGATCGGCGAAGCCACGGTAAATGCCGCCGTCGGCGCCGGTGGTAATGACGATCGTGCGCTGGAACGCGGGCTCGAGAATCAGCGCGAGCATCCAGCCGAACGCGGCGACGAGCACGATCGCGCCGATGATCAGAAGACGCCGGCGCCGCCGTGTCATAGGGGTTCTCGGGCTGCGGTACGGCGCGGGGTCTGGTCTCGGCATCGTTACCCGGTTTGGTCAGGTCCGGCCTTGGTGAGTAAAGGAGTGGGATCGGGGTTTGGTTCCTCAACTTTACGATATCGGGGAGTTTTATTCGATAGCCAGTGACGTGCAGTGAAAAGATGCGGGGTCTTTTACAGACTGTAGCGATCGCGATTTTCGTGCTACAGATTCCGGTCGTACAGGCCGTCCCGTTGTACGAACACGCGCGTCGTTCGTTCAGTCAGAGGAAGTTGCGGTGTCGGAGGCACCTTCGATCCCATTAGCAGGGCGCAGCACATATGCAAGGACGAGTAGCGTCGCAGCGGTTACTGTTCAGCCTGCGATGCGGTATTAGCCAATGCTTCACACAGTGAACTTATGCCTTTCGGACAAGATCTGGAAGAGAGCGTAACGATCTTTGCAAGGTCGTCAGTATCAAGTGTTGAGTTAATGTGACGCAGCACGAACGATTCTAGTGGCGGATTGAGCTTATTTCGTTCATCAGGTTGCCGTGTGCCAATGGCATCCACGCAGCGACCGCAGCGACTATAAGCCCCGGTCGCCATTTTGCGGTTACCCCAGTCAATTTAACGAGAGGTGCAGTGAACCGCAAAGGGTTTGCTCGTGGCTTCGCAGGTCCGAGCACCAACAGCATGAATCACAAAAGTGTTGTTAGTGCCGTGATAGCGGCATACCAGATAGGGATCGCTACCCGTCAAATCCCACTGGTCAGATGTTTTTCCTGGCTCAGGAATAAGGTCCGCCTCCTCCTCTGGAGGACCATCGAAAAGGGATGCGTTATCCAGAACATGATGTTGTCCTCCCGCAGAAAGCACGCTTGGGCATTTGAACCGGACCCGTGTTGGCGACGCACACGCGGCGCTTGTTGCCACAAGGCAAACTGCCAGGAAGAGCGCCTTATTCGACAACATAATATCGGCTGCCATCATTAACAGGCGTTCCATGGCCGCGACGGAAATGGATAGTACGCCGATGTGGAGGTTGTTTGGTATGTCCATTCCACTGGTCGATTACAGTGATTCCAACCAGTGTTTGCCCGAGATAAATTGCTGCGTGACTGGTTCCGTTCGTGTGATTTCCATAGCGTCCATTGCTGTCGAATGTAGCTATTACTGTTCCTTTGGCGATGAGGACATTGCCTTGGACCCGGTCTCCCCTTTTCCATAAGGAAGACGGCGGAATACTCACAACAGCATGAACGAGTGTAACGCACTGGCCATTCCCAACCAGACGCCCTTGGTTGATCAGGTCATCTGCCTTTTTCGTATCAGCGACATAGCGCATCTTTTCTACTTCTCCTCGGCCAGTAAAAACGGGATAAGATTAAGCGCACACACTAGCGAGCCCGGACCATCAAAACAAGCAGTAATCGATTTTCAGATAATGGCGATTCTCTGATAATGCCGTCCACATTGTGATTCAGCATCTAGCGAGCAAGAAACAGCCTCTCGATCAATGTGTCGCAATGTGTCGAGTAGCTCCACCTCGAGTTATCCGCTGTGCCGCACTACGCAACCACCCCCACCTCACCCCCCAGCTCCCGCGCAATAAACTCGACAAACGCTCGAATACGATTCGACATCTGATGCCGTGGTGAATACACCGCGAAGATATCCGCATTCGGTGTGTCGTGATCAGGCAGCAACTGAACGAGCGAACCCTCCGCCAGATACTGCCGGATGTCCCATTCCGCGCGCAGCAGGATGCCGTGTCCTTCGAGCGCCCATTTGACGGCGATCTCACCGTCGTTGGTGGTCAGCGTGCCCTTGATGCGCACCGCCTCGGTCTTGCGCGCGGCGCCGCGTCCGGACGTCAGCCGCCACACGCCATACGCTTCGTCGCCCTGCCGAATGCCGATGCAGTTGTGGCGCGTCAGATCGTGCGCCGTGAGCGGCGTGCCGTGCGCCGCGAGATACGACGGCGCCGCGCACAGCAGACGCCGGTTCGGCGCAAGACGGCGCGCCACCACGCGCGTATCCGGCGGCTCGCCGAAGCGGATACAGACGTCGAAGCTGTCGTCGGTGAGCGGCGGGGGCGTGACCGACAACTGTAGTTGAACCGACACCTGCGGATACCGCGCGACAAAGCGCGAGATCGCGGGTCCGATATGGCTGCGCCCGAAGCCGAGCGTCGCGTTCACGCGCAGCAAACCCTTCGGCGTCTTTTTCGCCGAGCCCAGCAGTTCCGCCAGTTCGTCGATCTCATCGAGAATCCGCCGCGCGCGTTCGAGGTATAGCTCGCCTTCGGGCGTCAGCATCATGCGGCGCGTCGTGCGGTTCACGAGCGCGACGCCAGCGCGCTGCTCCATCTGCGTGAGGCGCTTGCTGACGGCGGCCGCGGTCAGCCCCAGTTCGCGCGCGGCCGCGCTGAGGCTGCCGCTCGCGGCGAGCGTCGAGAAAAAGCTCAGATCCGCTGGCTGCACAGTGTCGCGCATCGTCTCTCCACGCCTTCGCATTTGTGAATGCAAGTTAAAGATGCTTTGAGTTTAGCACCGGTTTTTTCCCGTGCGATCGCGCTAGAGTCCACTCACGCCATTCACCAAGCACAGGACGGAGACATGAAGACCTATCGCATCGCAACCATTCCCGGCGACGGCATCGGCAAGGAGGTCGTGCCGGCCGGCGCGCAGGTGCTCGAAGCGCTCGCGAACACCACGCGCGCCTTCACGTTCGAGTTCGAGAACTTCGACTGGGGCGGCGACTACTATCGCCAGCACGGCGTGATGATGCCGGCCAACGGGCTCGACGCGATCCGCAACAAGGATGCGATCCTGTTCGGCTCGGCGGGCGACAAGGACATTCCCGATCACATCACGCTGTGGGGTCTGCGTCTGAAGATCTGCCAGGGCTTCGATCAATACGCGAACGTGCGCCCGACACGCATCCTGCCCGGCATCGACGCACCGCTGAAGTACTGCAAGCCCGAGGACCTGAACTGGGTCATCGTCCGCGAAAATTCGGAGGGTGAATATTCGGGCGTCGGTGGGCGCGTGCACCAGGGCCATCCGATCGAAGCCGCGACCGATGTGTCGATGATGACGCGCGCCGGCGTCGAGCGCATCATGCGCTTCGCGTTCCGCCTCGCGCAGTCGCGTCCGCGCAAGCTGTTGACCGTGATCACGAAGAGCAACGCGCAGCGCCACGCGATGGTGATGTGGGACGAGATCGCGCTCGAAATCTCGAAGGAGTTTCCGGACGTCACGTGGGACAAGGAACTCGTCGATGCGGCGACCGCGCGCATGGTCAATCGTCCCGCCACGCTCGACACGATCGTCGCCACCAACCTGCACGCCGATATTCTCAGCGACCTCGCGGCCGCGCTCGCGGGCAGCCTCGGCATCGCGCCGACCGGCAACATCGATCCGGAGCGCCGCTATCCGTCGATGTTCGAGCCGATCCACGGCTCCGCGTTCGACATCATGGGCAAGGGGCTCGCGAATCCGGTCGGCACGTTCTGGTCGGTCGTGATGCTGCTCGAACACCTCGGCGAATTCGACGCGGCCAGGCGCGTGATGCAGGCCGTCGAAGCGGTCACCGCGAACAACGCGCTGCATACCCGCGACCTCGGCGGCACGGCCACGACCGCGCAGGTGACGGCGGCGGTATGCGCGTTCATCGAGCAGGCGGCGACGCCCGCGGCGAACGCGGCTTGAGCGACGGCTTCGCTTGAATTGACCCGTACCAAGCGCGAACCGCGCGCAAACCCGGCGCGCGGTCTACGCCCCGGCCACCACGTGGCCGGCACCCAACCTTGACTCGACTAGCTCGGCCCGACGTCGGCCGGCGCGAGGCTCGCGCGCGGTCCACTGCCGCGCGCAGGAGGAGGAGACAATGACTTCTGAACTCGAAAGCCGGGTGTCCCGCAAGCTGATGCTGCGGATCATCCCGTTCGTCATGCTGTTGTACTTCGTGAGCTTTCTCGATCGCGTGAATGTGGGCTTCGCCGCGTTATCGATGAACAAGGCGATCGGTCTTTCGCCGACCGCGTTCGGCCTCGGCGGCGGGCTCTTCTTTATCGGCTACTTTCTGTTCGAAGTGCCGTCGAACCTGATCCTGCACAAGGTCGGCGCGCGGCGCTGGATTGCTCGCGTAATGGTGTCTTGGGGGCTGGTGTCGCTCGCGTCGGCGTTCGTCGTCGGGCCGAACAGTTTTTACGCGCTGCGATTCATTCTCGGCGTCGCGGAAGCGGGCTTCTTTCCCGGCATCATCCTGTATCTGAGCCTGTGGTTTCCGACGCGGCAACGCGCTGTCGCGGCGGCGTGGTTCATGGCCGCCGCGCCGATTTCGACTGCGATCGGCTCGCCGATTTCCGGCGCGATCATGAAACTGCCGCCGATTGCCGGACTCGCCGACTGGCAAATGCTCTACATACTCGAAGCATTGCCCGCGATCATCCTCGGCTTCTGTGTGCTCAAGTATCTGACCGACAAGCCCGCGCAAGCCGAGTGGCTGCAGCCCGAAGAGCGCGACTGGCTGATCGCGAAGCTGAAGCTCGAAGCCGACGCGCGACACGCGCATGCGGGACACACGGCCGGCGCGCTCGGCGCGATGCGCGATCCGCGTGTGCTCGCGCTCGCGCTGATCTACTTCGGCACCTCGGCGGGACTTTATACGCTCGGCTTGTGGGCGCCGCTGATCATCCGCCAATACGGTTTCGGCACGTTCGAAACGGGGCTGCTTGCCGGTGTGCCGAGCGTGCTCGCGGTGATCGCGATGGTGCTATGGGCGAAGCACTCGGACCGCACCGACGAACGCACGTGGCACGTCGTGATTCCGTGCGCGCTTGCGTGCGTCGGCTTCGTGTTCGCCGGCAATGCGAGTACCGCGTTGATGATCGTGCTTGCGCTGGTCGTCGTGAACGTCGGCATCAGCGCCGCGAAAGCGCCGCTGTGGGCGATGCCGAGCATGTTCCTGTCGGGCGCCGGGGCGGCGGCTGGGATCGCGATGATCAACTCGATCGGCAACCTCGGCGGCTTCGTCGGGCCGTTTGCGATTGGCTGGCTCAAGAACGTGACGGGCGGCTATACCGCGGGGCTTTATGTGGTCGGCGCGACGCTGGCGGTGTCGGCGGTCGTGACGCTGATGTTGAGCCGCCAGACCAGGCATGCGCCCGTCGCGGTGGGCGAGCGGCAAGGGCACTGAGCGAAGCATCGACCAAGCGAGTACGCCGCCGGTTGAAAGGCCGGCGGCACGCTTGAATCGATCCGATCCATCAGTACACGACTAGCGGAAGCCGTAGACCAGAACCTTCTTGCCTTCAAACGCTTCCTGCACCCCTTGCACGCAATCCATCGAACAGCTGAAGCCGTCCGGCGTCGACGCTGCTGACGGGATGCTAGCCCGATAGACGACGGATTCGACCTGTGTCCCGTCCGAAGTGACCACGATGTTCAGATCGGTCTCGACGCCGGCAGGCACGGCTCCTCCGGCGATATAGACGATCGACATCGTGCCGGTGCAATCGGCGTTCACCTTATACGTGCCTTTCTGGAACGGATTGAAGGTTGTCTGCCCGCCTTTCGGCACGCCGTTGATGCTGCCGAAATCGGTGCGGGTAAATTTGCCGTTGCCGTCGAATGTCACGAGGGCAACGTCATCGAGGATCGACTGGGTGGCGAATGGATGCAGCACGTTGTTCGAATCCAGCAAGCCGAGGATGACTCCGTGACCGATGAACCCATAGGGTCCTCTCAGCGTTGCGTTCGAGCAAAGCCCGCCACCGCCACGATTGTCACCGCCGGCCTGCGCGGTGCCGCTCAGCGACAGAAGTACAACGGCCATAGCTGACCAAATGCTTAAATGCCGGGTATTCATCGTCATCTCCTTGTCAACGACGAATCAGACGTGTGAAATCCTGGCGTGCAAGGGCCTACGAGCGGCCTGGATCACAGGCGCCTGATTGAATCAAACGAAAATAGTCGATTAGCAAATGGCCGCAGTAATGCGTGGTCGCTGTCGTTTGAGGGACCAGGTGTGGGCCAAAGTGGTGAATTGCGAAAGGCTTCCACCGAGCAGTCATGTTTCGCCCGGTGTCGGCGGATACGTGCGGAAGGGATGCACGAAAGTCCGCGCAATGGTGACTTCGTGGGTCGGCCACGCTTTAAGGTCGCATAGCGAAAACCAGTGTAATCCACGCTATTTGCGGCGACCTGATGAATATCGGACAAAAGGAAGGCACAATCAGATCGCCCGCTGCGAATCGCGGTGACGCCGCGTGCCGTCTATGCTGAAGAACGTGATGACTTGCACCGGGAATTCACGACATACGGAGACGAGCTTTGCGGCGCTGAGGGATAGAGGCGCAATGTTCAGCGTCGGGCGCGCGCTCAGTTTCGGGCGGCGTCTGTATCCTCGAAGCGACCCGATGGTGCATGCACGACGGCCCGCTCGAAGCGGGCCGTCTTCTGTTGCCGCCGCCCGCACGGGCAGCGCTCGCCAAACATCAATGATGCGCGTAGACCGTGGCGAGGCCGGCAACGTCCTGTTGCTGTGTCAGAGCCGGGACCTTGACCGCGCCGGCTCCGGCCGCCGACGAGCCGTCCGCCGACCCGCCATATGCCGAAGCCGCCGCGCCATTCAGCGCGCTCACGCGTGCCTCGGCGGCCTGGATATTCTGCGGATAGGTGTTGTAATCCGCAGCCGGGTTGTAACCCGCCTTTTCGAGTTGGACCAGTTCCGCGCGAACCTGGGCACGCGTGAGTGGCGCGTTGGTCTGCGCGAACGAAACGACGGGGACAGCGACAACAGCGGCAACGATCAGCGACTTGACGAGTTTCATGGTATCCACCTGAGAGCAATTGAGTTGGTTCAGACCACGGTTGCGTGGCACGTGCATCCAGTCGCGTCGACGTCCGCTTTGCTTTGCGGCACCGCCGACTGGCATGGACGTATTTGAACCCCCTCATGTATCCCGCCTGTTTCCACGAACCCCGGCTTTTGCAACCGTGTTTGTCGAATTGCCCGGTAGATACACAACGATACGAAACGCCTCGAAGTCACCGCGCGGGGGCGTGACTGCTCGCGCGCTCGGCACTACCGCGCATCTCTCCCAACGACGCGCCGTTCGGCCGCAGCCGCAGGCGCGGATCGAGCCGCTGCCACGGCAGATCGGCGGGATCGGCGGCCATCGGGCCGGGCGCTTTCGCCACCAGATGGGCGGCGGCGATCGCGTCGAAGTCGGCGCGATAGTGAACCGAACTCTTGTTGACGAGAATCTTCATGCGTTCGGGTTCGATGCCGGCCGCGCGATAGAGATTGCGGTCGAAGATCTGCATCTTGACCGAGCTGACCGCGATCCGGACGCCGTCGATGCGCAGGCATGCCACCGGCCCGATGTCGGTCCACATGCCGTTCATCATCGGGCCATCGAAGCGCACCCGCCCGTGGGACAGATGTTCGACCACGAAGCGCCCGGCGAGCGGCGCGTCCCCCGGTACGCCCGAGCCGCCCGCGAGCTTCAACTCGATCGTCGCACCGAGCCCCGCTTCGTGCGCCTTCGCTGCCGCGCGTGGGTCCCAGATCAGGCCGACGGCGGCGTCGCTCGCGCCGTGACGTAGCAGCGCGCGCACGAGGCCCATCGTGTTCGAATCGCCGCCCACCCCCGGGTTGTCCTGCGTATCGGCGATCACGACGGGCCGAGTCGCGCGTTCGGCAAGCCGCATCGCTTCGCGCACGGCGGCGTCCGGGTCGAGGAAGCGCACTTCCCAGTCGCGCTCCTGCGCGACGATGGTCGAAGCGAGCGCATCGACGGCGGCGGTCACGGCGGCCTCGTCGAAACCGTAGCCCCACACCACCGCACCGCATTCGGGGAAATCGGACGCCGGAAATCCTGGCGCGAACGACAGCGAGACGACGCCGTCGCGTTCCAGCGCCGCGAGACGATCGTACGTGCCGCGTGCCGGTTCGGCGAGCGTGCACATGCCGTTGACGGGGATCAGGAACGGAATGCGGCGCACCACGCGCGTGAGGCCGCGCTCCGGCTCTTTCGCGAGGCGCATCAGGATTTGCGCGGCGCGAGCGCCGGTCTCGGCCATGTCGACATGCGGATAGGTGCGGTAGGCGACCATCGCATCCGCGTGCGCGAACATCTGCTCGGTCACGTTGGCGTGCAGATCGAGCGAGACTACCAGCGGGATTGCGCGGCCGACGATCGCCCGCACGCGCGCGAGCAGTTCGCCTTCGCCGTCGTCGAGATGCTCGGCGACCATCGCGCCGTGCAGGTCGAGATAGATGGCGTCGAAGCCGCCGCGCTGCACGGCCTCGACGATTTCGCCTGCGATGCGCTCATAGGCGTCTTCTGTCACGTGCGCGGAGGCGCTCGCGCCGGCCCAGATCACCGGCACGAGCGTATGGCCCGCCGCTTCCACCGCCTGAATGAAGCCGCCGGCGGGTACGTTCACGTCACGCAGCGCGAGCACGCCGGAGCCGCGCGCGAGCGGCGGAAAGCCCTCGCCCTGAACGAAGCTCTGCCAGCTTGCTTTGGTCGGGGCGAACGTGTTGGTTTCGTGCTGGAAGCCTGCGATGAGAATCTTCATTTCCCGTTACCTCGTTGAAAAAGGATGGCTAAAAGAATCGACTGCGTGGCGCGCCCTGAAAGCGCGGCACAAGGTCAGGGCTTGGTGGCAGCGAGCCGAAGCGGAAGGATCAGCAGCGCGGCAAGCAGCGACACGCCAGCCATTGCGAGCAGCGCCGGTTGCAGGCTGCCGGCCGCCGTCTTGATCCAGCCGATGGCCGCGGGCCCCCAGAAGCCGCCAGACAGTCCGATGGTGTTGATGAGCGCGATACCGCCCGCGGCGGCCGGCCCCTTGACGTATTCGGGCGGAATCGCCCAGAAGACCGTGTAGGCCATCCACAGCGCCATCGTCACGAGCGTGAGCAGCGTCAGCGTGAGCGCGACATGACTGCCCGCGGCCGCGCAGGCGGCGAGCAGCAACGCGGCGGCGGCCGCCGGCGCCGCGCAATGCAGGCGCCGCTCGCCGAGCCGGTCCGAACGCGAGCCCATATAGAGCATGCCCACCGCCGCGGCGACGTACGGAATCGACGTGTACCAGCCGAGCGTGATCAGGTCGCTCACGCCCTGAGCCTTCAGAATGGCGGGCAGCCAGAAGCTGATCGCGTAGATCGAGGCAATGATGCAGAAGTAGGCGAACGCCAGCACATAGACTTTGCGATCGCGCAGCACGTGTCGAAACGAAGTGGCATGAGCCTGCGCCGCGCCGACTTCGGCCTCCAGCTGGCGCTTGTCGGCGTCGCTGAGCCACGAGGCGTCGGCCGGGCGGTCAGGCAGATAGAGAAAGGTCGCGATGCCCAGCACGATGCACGGCAGGCCTTCGACGAGAAACATCCATTGCCAGCCGGCGAGGCCCGCCTTGCCCGCGAGCGTGCTCATGATCGCCGCCGAAACCGGCCCGCCGACGATCCCACCGATCGGCCCGGCCAGAAACACCATCGCAATCGCCCGCGCCATGCGCGAGGGGCCGTACCAGCGTGACAGATAGAAGATCATGCCCGGCGCGAAACCGGCCTCGAATACGCCCAGCAGGAAGCGCATCGCGTAGAACGCCGGCACGCTGCGCACGAACAGCATGCAGGCCGATGTAATGCCCCAAAGAACGAGAATGCGGCCGAAGGTCTTGCGCGCGCCAATGCGCGGCAGCAGCAGGTTGCTCGGCAGCTCGAACAGCACATAGCCGACGAAGAAGATGCCAGCGCCCACACCGTAAGCGGCATCGGAGAAGCCGAGATCGGTCTGCATCTGAAGCTTCGCGAAGCCGACGTTGACGCGATCGAGGTAAGCAAACAGATAGCAGATCAGAAGAAACGGCAGCAAGTGCGCGTTGATCTTGCTGTAGAGCGCCGAAGCGTCGCCGCTTCGCGCGGTGGGAAGAATGGCCGCCATGTCTGTCTCCGAATGTGTGTCGACCGGTGGCGACGCTTTGGCGCCTGCTCGGGTCGCATGCAATAGATGTGATGCGCATCGTGCGCAACACCATCCTGACCAGGGCAATCCTTGCTAGCAAGAGCAACAAAGTTCACATATTGTTCCTCCTAGGGCAACGAAGCGACAGGCAAACGGGGGTGCGATGCGCGAAATCAACCAGCAGCGGCTGCGCTATTTCCACGAGGTGCTCACGCACGGCACGATCCGCGGTGCGGCGGACAGCCTCAACACGTCGCCCTCGGTGATCACGCGGCAGATCAAGCTGCTCGAAGACGAACTCGGGGTGCAGCTGTTCGAGCGCCAGGCGCGCGGCGTCCGGCCAACCGAGGCCGCGGCGCATCTGCTGGAGTTCTGGCGCGGCTATCGCGCGCAGCAGGAGAAGTTCGAGGATCAGTTGCACGCGTTGCGCGGCTTGCAGCAAGGCCGCGTCGATCTGGCCGTCAGCGAGGGTTACGTGGATGCGCTGATTGCCGAGGTCATCACGCCGTTCTGCGTGCAATACCCGAAGGTCGATATCGGCCTCACCGTGCTGCCGGTCGACGACGTGCTCGACGCAGTTGCGGAAAGCCGCGCGCATATCGGGCTCGCGTTCAATCCGCCGCCGCATCCGCGGGTCGAATATCGCGCGAGTTCCGCGCAGCCCGTGGTGTTGCTGGTGCGCCGCGACCATCCGCTCGCCCGGCGCGGCAAGCCCGCCACGATCGACGATCTGCTCGCGTGGCCGCTCGCGTTGATGCCGAGCACGTTCGGCATCGGGCATCTCGCAACGATGCTCGCGTTCGTCGAACACGTTGAGATCCGCGCGACGCTCACCACCAATTCCCTGACGGCACTCAAGCGTTTCGTCGCCGATGAAAACTTTGCGACGCTGATCGGAGAGTTCGCGGCCTCGCGCGAGATTCAGGCTGGCGAGCTGGTGACCGTGCCGATCGATCACGCGCTGTTTCTGGGCACGAAGGCGCGCGTGCTGGTGAAGTCCGGGCGGCCACTCGTCGCGGCCGCGCACGAACTGCTCGCGTGGATTTTGCAGCGCATGACGATGTTCGGGGCGGCGCGTCAAGGTGAATCCGCTGACTGATGCAGATGCCGTGTTGAAAGCGGCGGTCCGGGCCTGCAGCGACCGCTAGCTGCGGCCGTCCCGCGCACGAGATTTGTATCGCCGCGTATCTGCTTTGCGCGCGGAAACGTACGCATACAAAAAGGCGGTTCGCCAGACACGTTCCGGATACATGCGGACGCTCCAATACGCCAACCGGGCAAACAGCCCGTGCACCCTGGAGTCGCGAAGCATGTCCCGCATCGAAACGATCCCGCACGGCACTGAAATCGGCTGCAGCGAAAGCGGCCAGATCGCGCGCCACTGTCTGCTGACGCGCACGCGGCAGATTGCGCGCGTGCTGACCTCGCTTTACGACGAGATGCTGCGCCCGCTTGGCATCAACGCCTCGCAGCTATCGCTTCTAGTGCTGATCAGTGAGCATGGACCGTTGAGCCGCACCGCGCTCGGACGCAAGAACCATCACGATCGCTCGACACTCACGAGGAACCTTCGACAGCTGATCGCGCATTGGTGCGCCACGAAGACGCACGCGCCGAAGATCTGCGCCGTCTCGGCGCGCAGGTCGTGCCCCGCGATCTGACCGGTCTCGATTCAATGCATCACGCCATGGAGGGTGTCTCGCATGCGCAAGGAAGCTACGACCGCATGACCGACGACTTTCGCAAACTCACCGGCAATGCGCCGAGGGGCATGCGCGAGTTCGTCACGCGCCATGCCGCCGCATTCTCGAGCGGCGCCGCACCGGGCTGACGAGCCGCGCTTTTCTCACGCCGGCAGGTACGGCTCGAATCCGATGGCGGGCGATGTGCACGGTAGTGGCACGTGGCCGCCATCATGACTACGCTTGGTGTTGCGAAGCATGCACGTGCGCTCTGCCACAAATACCAGGCAATCGGAGTCCAAATGTCTGACGATCTTCTTCTCGCATCTCCGTCGCGCCGCCGTTTCGTCGGCGTTAGCGCAGCCGCCCTGGCAGCAGCGTCGCTGAGTCGACTGTCATTCGCGCAAACCTCACAAGCGATCACCGACATCAAGCAAGCGCCGAACGGCGACAAGACCGCGATTCGTCCGCTGCGCGTGCACGTGCCCGAAGCGCAGCTTGTGGATCTGCGACGCCGTATCAAGGCCACCCGTTGGCCTGACAAGGAGACCGTCAACGACGAGTCACAAGGTGTGCCGCTCGCGATGATGCAGGAGCTTGCGCGCCACTGGTCGACCGATTACGACTGGCGCAGGTGCGAGACGCGCCTGAATGCACTGCCGAATTTCGTGACCGAAATAGACGGACTCGATATTCACTTCATTCACGTGCGCTCAAAGCATCAGGACGCGATGCCGCTCATCGTTACGCATGGCTGGCCCGGCTCCGTCATCGAGCAGTTCAAGATCATCGATCCGCTGACCAATCCCACAGCTTATGGTGCAAGCGCTTCGGACGCCTTTCATCTCGTCATTCCGTCGCTACCCGGCTACGGCTTCTCGGGCAGGCCTGCGGAGGTAGGCTGGGGCCCTGAGCGCACAGCGCGCGCGTGGGTCGTGTTGATGAAGCGCCTTGGCTACGACAAGTTCGCGGCGCAAGGCGGTGACCTCGGCGGTGTGGTCGCGAACGTGATGGGCAAACAGGCTCCGCCGGAGCTAATCGGCATCCACGTGAATTTCCCTGCCACGATCCCGCCGGAAATCGCCAAGGCGCTTCAGGACGGCGATCCTACGCCCGCCAATCTCTCCGACGACGAGAAGCATGCGTACGAGCAATTGAGCAGCGCCGCAAAAAAGCGGCGCGCCTACGCGCTGGAAATGGGCACGCGCCCGCAGACGCTCTTCGGACTCTCGGATTCGCCGATCGCACTTGCGGCCTGGCTGCTCGACCATGGCGACGGCTACACTCAACCGGCGGCGGCGCTGACCTCCGCCGTGTATGGACGGATCGTCAATGGAGAGTCCGCGGGGGCGCTGACTCGCGACGATCTCCTCGACGACATCACGCTCTACTGGCTCACGAATACCGGCGTGTCGGCCGGGCGCTTCTATTGGGAGTCACACTTCAACTTCCTCGCTGCCGCCGACGTATCGGTCCCGGCGGCCGTCAGCGTGTTCCCGCGCGAAAACTATCAGGCTCCGCGCAGCTGGACGGAGCGCGCGTATCACCACCTGATCTACTACAACCGGCCCGACAAGGGCGGCCACTTCGCGGCGTGGGAGCAGCCTCAACTGTTCGCCGAGGAAGTGCGCGCGGGGTTGAGGCCGCTGCGTCAGCAGTGAGGCGAACGGAGTTGCAGGAGCGCCGGGACGCAGCGCGCCCGGCACATTCTTGCCACGAATGGAATGACCAACATTAGATTCAACGATACGGCTATGAACGCGGCTTTCCGCTGGCATGCGGGTGGGCCAGTTTGAACATCTGGGATTCACTGCGAGCGCGCGGAATACGCCCCCACCTGACGCCTGCGCACCACCATCAACAAACAGACCCCGATCGACGCCACGATATTCACCGCCGGATAAAACGCCACGGCCACACTCCATTTCGGCAGCGCGAGAATCGCGAGCGCGTACTTGAGAACGCACAACGCAAAATACAAAAGACTCTCGCTCCACGGATCAAGAATAGTTTTGCGCACCGTCGGCCCGAGGCCGACGAGTTCGATCAGCGTGACAAGACAGATCGACAAGGTCGGATCATTGGTGAGTATCCAGAGCGGAATGGCCGACAAAGCAGCGATCAGGCAAAGCCAATCAAAAGCGGTCCGCTGCCGTTCGCCCCTGAAGACGCTCGCCACGAGGACAACGAAGCAGGTGGCCGCGATCGCCGCCGTAGCCCACGCGGAGGGGCCTGCACCGGCGACGAATTGCCCGACGGCCGCAATCGCCGTGACGACCGACCAGACCAGCCACGTGAACAGATGAGGACGTACGGTGCCGCGCCAGATCGCAAGTCCATAAGGCAGAAACGCGACCAGCGAAACGATCGCCCCCAGGACGCCGAACAGTCGGGTCATGCCTGCTCGCGAATCATGTTCGGCATCTCAATCGCCGGGCAGACGATAAGCGAACTCGTACGAATGCGCGCCATCGACGATGTCGATCTTGAACTCGCCTTCAATGCCGCTCAGCTCGCCCGTGCCCGAATCGGGCACGACCGTCACCGTCAGCGACGCCGCGCCGCGATTCATCACGCCGATATGCTGCAGCACGAAGGTGCCCTGCTTGCCCGCCAGCGTGCCCGTGACCTGCTCGAGCGCGACATAGCCGGCCGAGCCTTTGACGCTCGTCATCGCACTCAGCATTTGCCCTTGGGTGGTCGCGGCGAGATCGCCGGAGATCTGCTTGTCGATCGACATGCGGCCGAGCTTCGATTCGGCCTCCGTGTTTTCGAACGGCATCGGTTGAAGGGAGACGATGAAGGTGCCCTTTGCGATGTGGTGAGTCATCGGGATTTCCTCCTGGCTTGAACGGGCGACCGCGAAGCGGTGAAGCGAAACGCAACGCAATGTGACGCTTATGAACCGTAGCACACGTCGCTGTCAGCGCGCCGCACGCGCAGTGCTGTCAGCCGTGCCGAACGCATCCGCGAACTCGCGCTTTAACCACGCGAGCGCCGGGTCCTGATCGTGCGCCGCGGCCCACATCAACGAAACTTCGTAGCCCGGCACCTCGAACGGCAACGGACTGAGCGCGAGACCGAGCGTATCGCGCCAGACGCGGCCGATGAACTCCGGCACCGTCGCGATCGCCGCCGTGCGTTGCACGATGAATGGACTGGTCGCGAAGTTCGAACTCGAAAACACGACTTCGCGGTTGAGTCCCTGCAACTCGAGTCGTTCATCGATGAAGCCGCGCAGCTCGGCGCTGAACGAAGTCAGCACATGGCGGTGGCGCAGAAACTCGTCCATCGACAAATGCTTGCGACGCGGCCTGACGAGCTGCGGGTTGTAGACGCTTACGAAGCGCCACGAAAACAACGGCATGAGTCGCTGCCACGGCACGCACTCGCGGAACACGCCAACCGCGAGTTCGATCGCGCCATCGTCGAGCATCGCGGCGGCGCGCGTCGAATCGGTGGAGCGCGCGATCAGCTTCACGCCGGGTGCTGCTGCGGCGAGGCGCGCCATGATCTCCGGCATCAGCAGCAGTTCCAGCGAATCGCTGAGGCCGAGGCGAAACACCCGCTGCGCGTGGGCCGGATCGAACACGGATGGTTGCGTGAGCGCCTGATGCAGCGATTGCAGGAATGGCTCGATCTGCCGCGCGAGTTCGAGCGCGCGCGGCGTCGGCGTCATGCCTTGCGGCGTGCGCACGAAAAGCTCGTCGCCGAAGGTCTCGCGCAAGCGCTTCAGCGCGCCGCTGACGGCCGGTTGCCCGAGAAACAGCCGCTGTGCCGCACGCGTGACGCTACGCTCTTCCAGCAGCGCGCGGAAGGTCAGCAGCAAGTTCAGGTCGAAGCGCCGAAAATCATTTTCAATGATGTTGGCCATGACATTAAACGATTTGAGTGATGGGCGCGCACCGCGCATTCTACTGCCACGGGGTCTTCCGTTTACTCTCAGGAGCGATGAAATGGACTGGCAAAATCAGAAGGTCGTGGTGCTGGGTGGGTCGTCGGGCGTTGGGCTCGCGACGGTGAAGCGGCTCGCGGCGGCTGGCGCGAGCGTCGTCGCGGTGGGGCGCGACCGCGCCAAGCTGGACGATGCACTGAGCGGTATCGGTGGTCAGGTGACGGGCGAGACGCTCGACTGCACCGATCGCGCGGCGCTGCAAAGCTTCTTCGGCGGCCTCGGCGGCATCGATCACCTGGTGATCACACTGTCGGGCGGCGAAGGCGCGGGTCCCTTTGCCGAGCTTGATCTGGCCGCGCTGCGGCGCGGCTTCGAGGCCAAGTTCTGGCCGCAGCTCGAAGCGGCGCAGACCGCACTGCCCACGCTGCGTCGCGACGGCAGCATGACGTTTCTGACCGCGATTTCGGCGCGCATCGCGAATCCGGGCACGGCGGGTCTGGGCGCGATCAACGGCGCGCTCGAAAGCATGATCGGCACGCTGGCGCGCGAGTTGGCGCCGCTGCGGGTGAACGCGGTGTCGCCGGGTGTGATCGATACGCCGTGGTGGGACAGATTTCCTGCAAGCGTGAAAAGCGAGGTATTCCGGCAGCAAAGCGAAACGTTACCGGTGCGGCGCGTCGGCCGGGCCGACGATGTCGCGCACGCGCTGCAGTTTCTGCTGGAAAACACGTTTATGACGGGGGCGGTGATCGAGTGTGATGGGGGCTTGCGACTACTGTGAAGTCCGGGCGCGAGAATGTGCGCTCAGGCGTTCTACACCCTCCGAACCCGAACCGGCAGAAACATCGTCGCTGTGAAGCACAGCAAATGCAGCCCGGCCAGCAGCACGAACATCGGCAAAAATCGGCTGGGCTGTACATCCGAAGCACCGTGCTGTGTCAGCGCGATCGCCATCGAGAGCAGCGTCGTGGCGAACGGACCACCCACTCTTTGCGCGATGTTCAACGCCGTATTCGCGACCGCGAGCCGTTCTTTCGCGATCGACGAATACGCGGCCGAGATCGACGGCACGCTGATCGTCCCCTGACCGACACCCGCAAGGAACAGACTGACAGCGGCCCATCCGGCGGAGAACGAAGCAATGCTCATCCATAGAAACACGAGCGTGCTCAGAAACGCCAGCAATGCGCCGCCCGCCGCGAGCGCGCGGCAACCGAGCCGCTCGGTCAACCAGCCGATCGGCGGGAACGAGCACATCATGCCGATGCCGGTAGCCGCGAGCAGACCGCCCGCGTGCGCAGCCGACAAACCGCAGCCCGCGATCAGAAAAAGCGGCACTGCAAGCTGTCGCCCATACATGATCCCGTTCGCGGAGAACTGCGCGAGGGCCGCGACCGAGAACGTACGTGTTGCAAACATGCGCACGTCGATCAGCACGGCATTGCCTTTGCGCAACGCGTACAGCACGAACCCGGCGAGAAACACGACGCCCGCAAGCAGCCACGCGAGGCCCGCCGCGCGCGACGTGTTCTGAAGTCCATAGACCAGTGCGACGAGCCCGGGGGAGATCAACGCAAAGCCGGTGAAATCGAACGGCCGCTTCTGCGACGCAGGGGCATCGCGCGGCAGCAGCAACACCGCCATCGCGATGCCGACAGCGCCCACCGGAACATTGATGAAGAACAGCCATGGCCAACTTGCGTGCGCGAGGACGAGCCCGGCCAACACCGGGCCGAGAATCGGCCCGAGCAGAATGGGTAGCGCGGTGAAGCCCATCACGCGCTCGAGGTTCCTGCCGGCCACTCGTCCGATCATCATCTGCGCCATCGGCACGAGCACACCGGCAACGAGGCCCTGGAAGATGCGCGCGCCGATCAGCTCGCCGATCGTCTGCGCCGCCCCGCACAGCATCGACGCTATCGTGAACGTCGAAAAGCAGAACAGGTACAGCCGCTTCGCGCCGATACGGTCGACCAGCCAGCCGTTGAGCGGCAACATCAACGCCATCGCGAGCAGGTAGCCGCTGACGATCCACTGCGCGGTGGCGATCGACGTATCGAGCGTATGGCCGATCGTCGACAGCGACACGTTGACCAGCGTCGAGTCCATCTGCGACATGAACGAACCGATCGACACGACCGCGGCGACCTTCCACACGGTCGGATCGATCCGCTCGGAAGCGGACGCGGAGCCGTGCTCGCGCATGCCGCTCATCGGTCCGCGGGCGTACAGATAATGGTGTGGCGCTGGATCAAGCTCATGTACCGGCTCACGCTGCGTTGCCGCGCGCGGTCGCCGCGGCCGCAAGCTGTGACTGCTCGAGATGGCGCAGCAGCTTCGTCACCATCGCGACGACGACGAACGCGAGGACCACGAAGAACAGCGCGAGCGGCGTGAGCACCTGCACGGACACGAAGCCGGCCAGCCCCATCATCGCCGACGACACCAGCAGCAGCGCGCAGCCGAGAATCGCGCTCGTCAGACCCGCGATGTGCGGGAACAGCGAGTTGCCCTTCGCCATCAGCGTCGGATACATCGCGCCGGCGCAGAAGCCCATCACGAGCACGGGCGTCGCGAGCGTCCACACGCGCAGACCGACCGTCAGCGCGAGCAGCAGCATCACAACCGAAGCGGCGGCCATCAGCCGCGCGCCGATGCGCAGCCGCTGCTCGGCGCTCGGCAGACGCGGACCGTGCAGCCGATTCGACAGGCCGCCGAGAAAGTACATCATGCCGATGCCGAGCGCGAGATAGCCGAAGAAAGTCGGCGGCTTGTGCAGCGTGGTCTGCACCATGAACGGCCCGACGATGTTGAACACGAGCAGAATGCTGTAGCACAGACCCTGCGCGAGAAAGCAGCTTTGGAACACCGGGCTCGCGAGTACCTTGCGCGCGTTCGCGGTCAGCGTGCGCGGTTCGAGGTGCACGGGCTTGGGCAAGGTCTCGCGATAGCGCCACAACAGCGCCCACATCACCAGCGAATAGATCAGCAGGAACACGAGGCACGCGCGCCAGCCGAACGCCGTCTGCAGATGCGCGCCGATCACAGGCGCGACGATCGGCGCCAGCCCCCACGCGATCGACATGTACGTGAACGCATGCAGCAACGCCTGACCCGCGAACGAATCGGTGATGATCGCCTTCGCGAGCAGGTTCGTGCTCGCGATGCCGAAGCCCTGCAACGCACGGGCGAGGATGAACGTCTCGAGATTCGGCGCCGTGAGCGACAGCAGACAGCCGACCGTGTAGATGGTCAGGCCGAACGCGAGCACGCGCTTGCGGCCATAGGCGTCGGCGATCGGACCGAAGACCAGCTGGCCGAACGCGTAGGCGGCCATGTAGCCGGTGACGCTGGTCTGGATCGCTTGCGGCGAGGTGCCGAAGTAGTGCGCCATCGCGGGCAGCGCGGGCACGTAGATGTCGATGGCGAGCTGTCCGGCGGATGCGAACAGGCAGATCAGGAATAACAGGAAGCGCGGCGAGTTCGGAGCGGAGTCGGCGGAGGCGGGGTGGTCGGCGGTAGCGTGGCTCATGGGTGCATCTAAAGGGAACACTGGCGGCGCGGGCATGGGCGCGTTCGAATGTCGAACGGAAAAGACGTGGACGCCCCGGCATTATCGCTGCGTATTGTGCCCGTGGTATGGCAGGAAGTGGGATATTCCCTGGCGAGGGTGTGGGATGGCGCGGCCGACCGGCGCGCTATCCCGCCGCAATTACGCTCATTTCGCGCAGTCTTCGATCGACCTCAGCAACGCGCCCTGATCTGCGGGGTCCTGGAAGAATGCGACGAAGCTCGCATGTTCGACGTTTGCGATGCGGCCCGAGCAGTCCTTGCCCTTGAGCGGGGGGCGAGATGCAGTCCAGATCATCGCCATCACGGCGAAAGCCAGTACGACGCCTGTAAAGACGAACCCGAGCAGCAACGACCTGGCGTCGTCCGACATTGCGTCTAGCCGATGCGAAGCGTCTTGCGGCTCGCAATTTCTAGTTGAAGAGGAGTTCATGCCGATGGCCCCGATAGTCAGCGTTGAAAAAACCAGCGCCGCCATCTTCCATCTGCACGTAAGATTGGAAAAGTTGAGTTTCCTGACCGCGTGATTCAGCTTTTCTGACCGATGCCATTCCGACTCCGATGAGAGAGATCAGTCTCGACCGCCTGCGCACCCTCATGGTCGTCGCCGACCTCGGCTCTTTCGCCGAGGCCGCTCGCGTTCTGCATCTCGCGCCGCCCACGGTCAGTCTGCATATCGCGGATCTCGAAGGCCGCGTCGGCGCGCCGCTGCTGTCGCGCAGACGCGGCCAGGTGCGGGCCTCGGCGATCGGCGAGACGTTGGTGGCCTATGCGCGTCAATTGCTGGCCAATGCGGAGCAGGCGCTGGAAGACGTACGGCGACAGGTGGAAGGGCTCGGCGGACGGGTTCGGCTCGGCGCTTCCACCGCGGCCATCGCGAATCTGCTGCCGCAGGCGTTGGAACGACTGGCCGACGAACACCCCGGCATCGACGTGCAAATCGCCGTGCTGACTTCGCAGGAAACGTTGACGCGACTCGCGGAAGAGTCGCTCGACGTGGGCATCGTGGCGCTGCCGCAAGCGCCGATACGCGGGTTATCGATCGAAAGATGGCGCCGCGATCCCGTGGTCGCACTCATACCGGCCGGGTGGACGTGTCCGGCTCGCGTCACGCCGCAATGGATCGCCGCGAAGCCGCTGATTCTGAACGACGCCACCACGCGGCTTTCGCGTTTGACGACGGAATGGTTCAGCGCGGCGGGACAGCATCCCACGCCGCGCATCCAGCTCAACTACTCGGATGCGATCAGGAGCCTCGTGGCAGCGGGATACGGCGCAGCGCTGCTGCCGCAGGAAGCGGGCCGCTCAACGGCCGACGCGCGCATCGTCACACGTCCGCTGCGCCCGGCGTTATGGCGGCAGCTGGGTTTGGCCTATCGCGCGGGTACGGTGGACCGTCCTACTCAGTATGTGCTCGACGTATTGCGGAGTTTGCAGTTGAGCTAGTGAGCAAGCCTACGTTGCCGCAGCGTTGCGTCTGTCCTGCTCCTCGCTATACAGCACGTACTCCTCCGCCAACGCCTTTGCAACGGATGCCCTACGCGCGATGCGTTCGAAGTACTGCTGCACGGATGGCCACTGCGAAAGCTCGACGCCGCTGTAGCGCGCCCAGTTCAACACAGTGACCAGATAAGCATCCGCGACGGAAAACCGCTCCAGCAAAAACTCGCGTCCGTGCAAATGCTGCTCCAGCAGATCCAGTCGCAACGCCACCCTCTTGTGGGTATAGCTAAGAACGTCGGCGGGCGCGTGCGGATCGAGCAGCGGCACGAACACCCCCTTATGCAGTTCCGTGCTGATGAACCCAAGCCACTCCTGCAGTTTCGCGCGTTCCGCCGTGCCGGGCGGCGGCGCGAGCGCGGCTGCCGGAAAGGCGTCGGAGACGTAAGGCAGGATCGCGGTGTTTTCCCGCAGCAGCCAACCGTCGTTGGTGCGAAGCACGGGGACCTGACCTAGCGGATTGATCGGATAGAAATCGGAGCCGTCGCGCAGCCGCTTCGATTTCGTGTCGACTTCGATGAAGCGCGCATCGGCGCCCGCCTCGTAGAGCGAAATGCGCGTGGCGAGCGAACACGCGAGCGGCGAAAAATAAAGCTCCATGCTGATGTCTCCAGTCGTCGGTGAAGGTTTTTTTGTACTATAGTGAACAAAAATCGATGACGCCAGAGAATTTTATGCATACCGGTACAAAATCTGAAAAACGCTCGCGCGGACGGCCGCGCAACTATGATTCGCAACAGGCCCTGAACGATGCGCGCGACGCGTTCTGGCATGGCGGCTACTCGGGCACGTCGCTCGACGCGTTGAGTGAGGCGACCGGCATGAACCGGCCGAGTCTGTACGGCGCTTTCGGCGACAAGCACGCGCTGTATCTCGATACGCTCGATCGCTACATCGCGTTTGGCCGCGATGCGATGCAAGCCGCGCTGCACGGTGACCGGCCGCTCGCCGAGGCGTTGCTGGCCGTGTACGAAGGCTCGCTCGCGCTCTACTTTCCACAGGGCGAGGTGGCGCGCGGGTGCTTTCTGATCGGCACGGCGGCGGTGGAGTCGAGAGCGGATGCGCAAGTACGTGACAAGCTCGCGCACGGTCTCGCCACGTTCGATGCCGAGTTCGAGCGACGGTTCGAACGCGCGCAAGCCCAAGGCGAACTCGATGCGGCCGCGAGTCCCGCGCTGCTCGCCAAAGTCGCATCGGCGATTCTGCATACTCTCGCGCTGCGCTCGCGCGCGGGCGACTCGCGCGAGTCGCTGCGCGCGACCGCGCAGGCTGGCGTCGCGCTGATCTGCGGGGCGCCGGGCAAAAAGTCAGGCAAGCCATCAAGCAAAACGCCGGACAAGACTCGGCACAAGTTCAAAAGCTGAAGCGCCGCGACCGCGCACCGCCTGGCGGTTGATGAACCGCTGGCGCTGCGCCGGATAGCGCTCGCCCGCCACCTTGATCTGCTCGAGCGCTGCTTCGATGCCTCGTCGTGCCCGGAATCGGCACGATCCACGGCTTTTGCGCGAGCAGCCACCACTTCGGATAGGCCGAAGTGCCCGACCATTGCCCACGGCGATCAGTCTTTGACCCCACCGGCGACGTCCTCGCTTGACACGAGCCACGCGACCCGTGGCACGTCCCGAAACAAACTGAAACATGCACGTTAAGCGCTTTGCGGAATAAGACGGCAAACTTGGGCGTTTGCCTGATACCGGTAGCGTCGATTTTCAAACAGCTTTCGCAGCATCCATCGCCTTCGTGAACGGAACCCTATGAACACCCATGCGAATTCCCTGACCGATTCGACCGATGCAACTCACGCGCCGCGTTACACGCGCACCGCGATGACATTGCACTGGTTGATCGCGTTGCTGATGATCGTCAACGTCGTGCTCGCTTTGTCCGCGGATTCCCTGCCCGACGACTGGGTGCGTCCGGTGATCGACACGCACAAATCGATCGGCATCACGGTGCTCGGACTCGCGGTGCTGCGCATTCTTTGGCGCGTGTCGCACAAGCCGCCGCCGTTGCCGCGCGAGTTTCCGTCGTGGGAAAAGATTGCCGCGCATCTCGCGCACTTCGCGCTGTATTTGCTGATGATTGCGTTGCCGCTGTCCGGATGGCTGCACGATTCCGCGTGGAAAGACGCGGCCACGCATCCGATGCAGTGGTTCGGCCTGTTCCAGTGGCCGCGCATCGGCTATGTGATGCACCTCGACCCGACACTGAAAGAGACGTTGCACGATCGCTTCGGCGCGCTGCACACGTGGCTCGGCTATACGCTTTATGCGTTGCTGGCGATGCATATCGGCGGCGCGCTCAAGCACGAATGGCTCGATCGCAAATCGGTGTTGAAACGCATGAAGCCGTGACGCTACCAGCCCCAATCTGAAATATTCGCTTTGAAGAAGACCCTCGAACAGGCACTCGCGGTCGCGTCACCACGCATCCTGCCGCGTCGCGCCACGCTATGGAGCACGCTGATCCATTCCAGCGTCGTCGTGCTGTGGGCGCTGCTGTTCGCGCGCGCGTTCTTTCTGCGCGGTGCGCTCGCGTGGTCGACCGGGATTGCATATGTCGTCTACGACACGTTGCTGCTCGCGTTCGTCACGTGGAAATCGTTGCCGCTCACGCGCCGCGCGGCGCCGCTCGAAGCCGACTACGAACGGCGCGAATTGCCGGGCATGGGTGTCATCGTCGCGTCGCATAACGAGGCGGCCGTGTTGCCGGTCACACTCGCCGCGCTGCTGCGGCAAACGCACGGCCCGGCGCAGATCGTGATCGCCGATGACGGCTCCACCGACGCCACCGCCGATCTGCTCACGCAACGCTTCGGCCTCACGCCCGCAGCCGAAGGCGTGCTGAGCGCGCCGAGCTCGCTGTACCCGAACCTGTTCTGGCTGCGCGTGCCGCACGGGGGCAAGGCACGCGCGCTGAACGCCGCGATCACCGTGATGACGACCGACACCGTGATGACCGTCGACGCCGACACGCTGCTCGACGACGATGCCACCTACGCGATGCGCGCCGCGTTCGCGAGCGAACCGTCGCTCGTCGCGGCGGCGGGCATTCTCGTGCCAGTCTGCGGCAAGTCGTTGTCGGGCCGCGTGTTCCAGTGGTTCCAGACCTACGAGTACATGCGCAACTTCATCGCGCGTTTCGCGTGGATGCGCGCGGACAGCCTGCTGCTGATCTCGGGCGCATTCGCGTCGTTCCGGCGCGATGCGCTGATCGCGGTCGGCGGCTTCGATCCGCAATGTCTGGTCGAGGACTACGAGCTGATTCACCGGCTGCGCCGCTATTCGGTCGATCACGAGCTCGGCTGGGACGTGCGCGTGGTCGGCGAAGCGCACGCGCGCACCGATGCGCCCGACACCCTCGCAAGCTTTCTGCGCCAGCGCCGTCGCTGGTTCGCGGGCTTCCTGCAGACGCAGTACTGGAACCGCGACATGACCGGCAATCCGCGCTACGGCACGCTCGGCATGCTGATGCTGCCGATCAAGGCGGTCGACACGATGCAGCCGATCTACGGTCTCACGGCATTCGCATTGCTACTCGGTTTTCTATTCGGAGGACATGGCGCGATCGTCGTATCGATCTTCAGCGTGATCGGTCTGAAAACGGCGATCGATCTGGCGTTTTACCTATGGAGCATTCATCTGTACCGGCGCTGGACCGGCGAGCGCAGCGGCAACAGCCTCGGCATGGCGATGCTCGCGGCCGTCGCCGAGCCGTTCACGTTCCAGCTCGCGCGTCATCTGGGCGCCGCGCTCGGCTGGCTGCACTTTTTGCGCGGCGGCCGCGCATGGGGCGTGCAACGGCGCTCCGGGCTCGTCGCCGGCGACGAGGAGTGAGCAGTGGATGGACAGCGCATAACCTAAGTCAATGTTTCGGAAGGGCGGGTGTGGTAAAGGTAGATCCTTCACGCTGATGCGCAATGTGTGCTGCGACGCATCGAGCATGCCCGCGACAGTGCCATGCGGCGGCTGCATCAAGTAGACTGATGAAGATGCCGCACTGCCATGCAGCGCGGCAACCTTCTATCCGCTCGTGCACGGAGGCTTGACCTATGCATGCAGTTCCCCCGCTAGAACAGGAACAGGAAATCGCCGGCGCCGCGCTTGCCGCCGCGCCTGCTCAAGCCACTCACGACGCGCCGGTGCGTGATCTGCGCCGCGTGGCCATTCATCCCGATTACTGGTACCCGCTCGCGTGGTCGCATGAAGTGAAGCGCGGCAAGACGCTCGGCGTGACCTTCGCCGGCGATCCGATCGTGCTCGCGCGCACCGAGAGCGGCAAGGTCTTCGCGCTGGAAGATCGCTGCGCGCATCGGCAGGTGCCGCTGCATCAGGGCGTGGTCGACGGTGAATCGATTCGCTGCGGCTATCACGGCTGGACCTACGACTGCTCGGGCACCTGTATCGACGTGCCGTACCTGGGCCGCGAGCGTCTGCCGAACGGCGTGCGCTCGTATCCGTGTCAGGAAGTGGAGGGACTGGTCTTCGTGTTTCCCGGCGATGCCGCGCTCGCCGAGGAACGGCCGCTGCCGGACTTTCGCTCGGTATCCGACCCGAAGTACAAGACGCGCCGCTTCGGCCGTCCGGTCAAATGTCACTATTCGTTCATGCACGAGAACCTGATGGACATGAATCATCAGTTCCTGCATCGACGCCAGATGGGACAAATGCGCGCGCGTTCGCTCGGGCGGCGGCGCGGCGAAGGCTGGGTCGAGATCGACTATACGTTCGCGCGGATGGCGGGCCAGCAGCCGCTAGGCGAGGCGATGGTGTTCGGCGAGAGGCGCAAGACCGGTGGCTTCAATCATAAAGACGTGATGACGATCCGCACCGAATACCCGTACCAGACCCTGCAAATCCGCAACAACGAGAAGACGCTGGTGATGGACCTGTGGATCGTCTACGTGCCGCTCGATCGCGAGCAGCGCACCAATCGTACGTTCGGGCTGCTGTCGATCCGCAAGCCCGGCATTCCGGGCGTGATGAATCTCGCATGGCCGCTGCTGGTGTGGTTCACCGAGCGCATTTTCAAGGAGGATCGCGAGATCGTCGAGGCGGAGCAGCGCGCCCACGATTCGCAGGGAGCCGACTGGAATCACGAGGTGTTCCCGGTCATCAACGATTTGCGCGCGCTGCTGCGCGAGTGCGGCGCGCCGGACCAGGTGGTCGGCGCGGGCACTGGCGACACGTCGGTAATCCGCTTCTGGGATTCCCGTCACGGCAATCCGCTCGCGAAGACCTGAGCGCAGCGCGGCGCGGCGCGGGTGGGTTCACCGGCGCCGCGCAAGCCGTCCCGCCACGGCTTTCTGCCTCGCTGGGAATTAATCCATCTCCCCCCGGTAGACAATCCGCGGCGCGCAAGCGGCGATAATGTCGCACGGTACTGTTATTGCTCGCGAGTTTGCGCCAATCGACATTCGTCGCGTCCGCACCCGTGTACCATTGCGC
Organism: Paraburkholderia atlantica; assembly: GCF_009362785.1. Classification (GTDB taxonomy): domain Bacteria; phylum Pseudomonadota; class Gammaproteobacteria; order Burkholderiales; family Burkholderiaceae; genus Paraburkholderia; species Paraburkholderia atlantica. Next base: position 73,952 of record NZ_WHNQ01000021.1, on the reverse strand, counting down.
TTTTTCCGAATTTCAAGACTCGCTCGTGACCACGCAACAAACCCCCACCACTTCCCGTAAATCGCTCACTCTGCTGCAACTGCTTGGCCTGATCGGCGCCGCTGGTGTGATCGCCTCGTACGCGCTGAATCTGCTGGTACAGACGCACTGAAGCAGCGCCCGCGTCGCGCGGGCACCCTTACGCCGGCGCGCGTCGCCGGCTTTCTCGAGATTCCGATTGCCATGTACAAGAAGGGCGTAGCCGTAGAAATCCAGTTTTCCCCCGAACGGCTCAACGACGGCGCCGGCGATCCGTACTGGATCGATCTGACCCACGACGAAGCGCAACGCCTGCTCGACAGCCTGCAGGCGCGGCTCGCGGGAACCGGCAGCGGCACGGTCGCGCCGCTCGTCGTAAGCCTCGATGCGACGGCGCGCACGACCGCGGCGGATACCGCCTCGACCGCTACGGCCGATGCGCCGTCGGCCGCGAACGCCGCCGCGGCCGTCGAGTTCAAGCAATGGGTCTGCGTGATCTGCGGCTGGGTCTACGACGAAGCCGCCGGCGTGCCGGACGAGGGCATCGCGCCGGGCACGCGCTGGGCCGATGTGCCGGCCGACTGGCGCTGCCCGCTGTGCGATGTGGGCAAGGACGATTTTGCGCTGGTGGAGTTTTAACGGGCGGGCCGAGGCTCGCCTGATCAACCTGCGCTACGCCGTCCCTTCGGGATAGTCCGCGCCCTCGGTCGTCGCTCGCCAGCTATCGAAATCGCCGCGCATGAAGTCGAGCTTCTTGTACGCGAGATCGAGCGCGGCCTTGCCGAGCAGCAAACGCAGCGGCGGCGTGTCCGACAACGCCGCATCGATGATCGCCTGCGCGGCGCGCACCGGGTCGCCGGCCTGGTTGCCGCTGCGCGCTTCGGTCTGCTTGCGGCGTTCGCCGGCGGTCGACGCGTAATCGTCGATCAGCGTCGCCGACTGCTTGATCGACGGACCCGCCCAGTTGGTGCGGAACGGCCCCGGCTCGACGATCAGCACGCCGATGCCGAGCGGCTTCACTTCCAGCGCGAGCGACTCCGACAGCCCCTCGACCGCGTACTTGGTCGCATGATAAAAGCCGGTCGCCGCGAAACTCGTAATGCCGCCGATCGACGACACGTTGACGATCAAACCGCTGCGCTGCTCGCGCATGATCGGCAGCACGGCTTTCGTAATGTCGATAAGACCGAACACGTTGGTCTCGAACATCGCGCGCACTTCGCTGTCGTCGCCTTCCTCGATCGCGGCCAGATAACCGTAGCCCGCGTTGTTGACGAGCGCGTCGATGCGGCCGAAATGGCGCTTCGCCTGCGCGACCACGGTTTCGATCTGCGCGCGATTGGTCACGTCGAGCGGCAGCACCAGCGCGCGCTCGCCGTGCCCCTCGGCGATGTCCTTCACTTTCGATGCATCGCGCGCGGTGACGACCGCGCGCCAGCCGCGTCCGAGCACGAGCTTCGCGAGCTCGCGACCGAAGCCGGTGGAACAGCCTGTGATCAGCCAGACGGGATTGTCTCGATTCATCATGGGGAACACTCCTGTTGAGGGTCTATGACGTGAAGACTCGAAAACGGCGCGCCGATGCGGCGCGAAGGCGCGGCGCGTCGGTAATCGGTATGCGGGTGATGTCAGCTTGAAGCGTGCCCGGGACGCGCGGCGGACGGTTCGGGCGGTGGCCCCGCGCGAGCGCGCGTGCTGCTGCGCGGATTCGCCGGGTGATGAGGACGGGCGCCGCCGTGACTGCTATGACTGCGAGGACCGCGCGGGGCTGGTGTGGCGCTTCAATTGTAGTCGCAGCGCGGCGGCTTCGCTTTGCAGCGCGCCGACGAATGCGTCCGCGAGCGGATGCGCGGGCCGATGTTCGGGGCGGGTCACGCTGACGCGAAACGGCAGCGATAACGCGAGCGGCCGGATATGCAGATTGCGACCCGCGAAATCGAGCGCAGTCAGCGGATTGACGATCGCGATGCCGAGCCCTTGCCGCACGAAGCTGCACACGGATACGGCGGTCGGCGTTTCGAACAACAGGCGGCGCGCGATGCCAGCCCGCGCGAATGCTTCGTCGATCTGCAGCCGGTAGGGATCGTTCGCGGACAGGCTGATGAACGCCTGATCCGCGAAGTCTTTCAATGCGATCACACGTTTCGCGAGCAGCGGGTGAGCATCGGGCAGCACGCACACTTCATCGACGGCGATCAGCGGCGTGAGCCGTGTGCCGGGCGGCGGCGCGTCGTGTTCGGTGAGGCCGAGGTCGTAGCGCTGCGCGGTCAGCCATTCTTCGAGAAACGGCGACTCCTGCGTTGCAATCGATACGTTGACGCCCGGCTGCGCATCGTGAAAGCGTTTGACGGCGCCCGGCAGAATCGAATGCGAAAACACCGGCAGCGCGATCACGGACAACTGGCCCCCCTTGAATTCGCGCAGCGCGGCCGCTGTCGACGCGACGCGTTCGAGCCCGACATACACGCGCTGAATCTCGTCGAACAGCGTCAGCGCGGATTGCGTGGGACGCAGCCGGCCCTGCACGCGCTCGAACAACGCGAAGCCGATGCTCTGTTCCATGCGCGCCAGTTCGCGGCTCACGGTGGGCTGCGACGTGAACAGCATCTCGGCTGCCTTGGTGACGCTGCCGGCCGTCATCAGTGCGCGGAAGATTTCGATGTGACGGTGCGTGAGCGCCATGATGGGTCGAGGCTATATCAGAAATGAATGGATCGGCGATAAATTGGTATTTTACTGAATGATCGCCGCGGCTCATCATGTCGGCTAATGCTTTCACAATGCCTCGACATGCAACCGTTCATGACGCCATTCAACCCCCATCAACTCGCCGACCTCGCGCGCCAGCACGGCACGCCGCTATGGGTCTATGACGCCGACACGATCCGCCAGCGTATCGCACAGTTGCGCAGCTTCGACACGATCCGCTACGCGCAGAAGGCCTGTTCGAACGTGCACATCCTGAAGCTGATGCGCGACGAAGGCGTGATGGTCGACGCTGTCTCGTTGGGCGAACTCGCGCGCAGTTTTGCGGCGGGGTTCACGGCGCAACCTGCGTCGCACGACGCAGCCGAAGGCGTGGTATTCACCGCCGACGTGCTCGACCACGCGACGCGGGCCACCGTGCTCGACGAGCGAATCACCGTCAACGCCGGCTCGCTCGACATGCTCGACCGGCTCGGACGACATGCGAGCGAAGGCCATCGCGTGTGGCTGCGGATCAACCCCGGCTTCGGTCACGGCCACAGCAGCAAGACCAACACCGGCGGCGAGCACAGCAAGCACGGTATCTGGCGCGATGACCTGCCGCGCGCGCTCGAACTGGTGCGGCGCTATCGGCTGAAGCTCGTCGGCCTGCACATGCATATCGGCTCTGGGGTCGACTACGCGCATCTCGCGAAAGTTTGCGATGCGATGGTCGATGCAGTGTCGCAACTCGATCAGGATATCGAGGCGATTTCCGCGGGCGGTGGTTTGTCGGTGCCGTATCGCGATGGCGAGCCGAGCGTCGATACCGCGCATTATTTCCGGCTGTGGGACGACGCGCGGCGGCGCATCGAGGCGCAGGTCGGGCATCGTGTGCGGCTCGAAATCGAACCGGGGCGCTTTCTGGTCGCGCAGGCAGGCGTGCTGGTCGCCGAAGTGCATGCGCTTAACCGGCGGCCGTCGCGGCAATTCGCGCTGCTCGACGCGGGCTTCAACGACCTGGTGCGGCCGTCGTTCTACGGCAGTCATCACGAGATCAGCGTGCTTAGGCGCGACGGCACGCCGAGCGATGCGCCGATCGGCTCGTTCAGCGTGGCGGGGCCTTTGTGCGAGGCCGGCGACGTATTCACGCAGGTGGAAGGCGGTGTCGTGACGAGCCGATCGATGCCCGCGCCTCAAGTGGGCGACCTGCTGGTGTTTCATGATGCGGGCGCGTACGGCGCGTCGATGTCATCGAACTACAACAGCCGGCCGCTTGCTCCCGAGGTGCTGATCGAGCGCGGCAATGCGCGGCTGATCCGGCGCAGGCAGCGCATCGAAGAATTGATCGCGCTCGAAGCAACGGCGGGTTGACGTTCAACGCTCAACGCGCCCGCACCGTGCGCGTGTGCGACGCGATCATCGTCGCGAACTCCTGCGCGGCTGGCGTCAGCGGAATCGCCGCGCGTTGCAGCAAGCAGACGTTCTGCTGCAGTGCGCGCTCGCGCACCGGAATCGTCGTCAGCACGTCCGCGAACGGCCCACGCTTCGTGATGACCGACGATTCGAGCGACAGGCAATCGGTCGCGCCTACCAGATGCAGCGTCTCGTACAGGCCCTCGACGGTCGCGACGATCTTCGGTGGCGGCAACCCGTGGCTGTCGAACAGATGGCTCAAGCGGTTGACGTGCGGCTCCTCGGTCAGATTCGGCGAGCGCGTCGTCACCCACGTGCAATCGACTAGCTCAGCGAGCGACTTCGCGCGCGCCTTGGGATGACCGCGCCGGCACACGATCACCGGATCGGACGGATAGAGCGGCGTGACCGACAGATCGGCGGTATCGGTCTGCTTCGAGACGAGCGCGACCGCGAAATCCAAAGTGCCTTCGCGGATCCACGAAATCATCATGCGTGAAGTGCCGGTGCGCAGGTGCACGGCGACGCGCTCGAAGCGAGCACGAAATTCCATCAGCACCGGCGCGAACGCGTCGACGAGCGGCTCGGTCGTCATGCCGAACGCGACCTCGCCGACGTAGTCGCCGCGCAGTTGCCGCACGTCATCCTCGGCACGCTCGCATTCTCCGAGGATCGCGCCGGCCCGCTGCAGCAGCCGCTGGCCTAGCGCGGTCAGCGCAATGCCGCGATTCGTGCGCGTGAACAACGTCGCGCCGAGCATCGATTCGAGGTTCTGCAACTGCTGCGTGATGCCGCTTTGCGCGATGCCGAGCGCGCGCGACGCGGCGCGGATGCTGCCATGCTCGGCGACCGCCGTGAACGCGCGCAGCTGCGAAATCGTCAATGCCATGGCGTCAGAGTCTGGTGATCGGTAAAAGTGATCATGATAGTCCGAACGGGACTTCTTTGAGGCGCGGCGGCAGCTTACGATCGCGCTGTCCTGATCCACTCCCCGTCGCCGTCCATGAAAACTCCGCTGATGATTCTCTGCGCCGCGCTGGCTTTCAGCAGCGGCGCGTTCGCCGCCGACGCCAACACGTTGCGCCTCGGCATCGACCCGACCTATCCGCCGATGGACTCGAAGGCGCCAGACGGCAGCCTGAAGGGCTTCGACGTCGATCTCGGCAACGAGATTTGCCGGCGCATCCATGCGCATTGCCAGTGGGTCGAACTCGAGTTTTCGGGCATGATCCCGGCGCTTCAGGCACGCAAGATCGACGCGGTGCTGTCGTCGATGGCGATCACAGAAAAGCGTGAACAGCAGATTCTGTTTTCGTCGAAGCTGTTCCAGTTCAAGTCGCGGCTGATCGCGCGGCAAGGCTCATCGCTCGCGCCTACGGCGAGCGGACTGGCAGGCAAGCAGATCGGCGTGCAGTCGGGCACGCAGTTCGAGGGCTACGCGCTGAAGAACTGGACGCCGCTCGGTGCGAACGTGGTCGCCTACAAGAGCCAGGACGAGGTGTTCGCCGATCTGCGCAACGGGCGGCTCGACGGCGCGCTGCTCGGCACCGTCGAGGCCGATTACGGCTTCCTGCGCACGCCCGCGGGCAAGGGCTTCGCGTTTGTCGGCGAGCCGCTTTCGATGGGCGATCGCGGCGTCGGCATCGGCTTGCGCAAGGATGAAACCGGGGTGCAGGCATCGATCAACGCGGCGATCGCGTCGATGCGCGAGGACGGCACCTATGCGCAGATTGCGAAGAAGTACTTCGACTTCGATCCGTACGGCAATTGATCCGGATTTCCCACTTATCTTCACGGCTTTCCATTCATGAACAGGCAATCGATTCCGCTTTTGTCGCCGGCTATCGGCACGCACCGCGAGCTGGTGTCGTTTCATTTCGGCCCGGCCAATAGCGGGCAGAAGATTTATATCCAGGCGTCGCTGCATGCCGACGAAACGCCGTCGATGCTGACCACGGTGCTGTTGAAGCGGAGATTGCTGGAGCTCGAGCAGGCCGGCGCAATGAATGCGGAAATCGTGCTCGTGCCGGTGTCGAATCCGGTCGGGCTTAGTCAATACGTGCTCGGTCAGTTCGTCGGCCGCTTCGATCTCGGCAGCGGCAAGAACTTCAACCGGCATTTCGTGCAGTTCACGAAGCTCGTCGCGGATGCGAAAGAGGCGCTCGGCGCCGACGCGAACGAGAATCGCCGCATCGTGCGCGCACTCCTCGCGGCCGAACTCGCGCAACAGAAGCCGCTGACCGAATTCGATTCGCTGCAACTGGCGCTGCTGAAACTGTCATACGACGCGGACATCGTGATCGATCTGCATTGCTCGCTCGAAGCGGCCATGCATGTGTACACGAGCGAGGCTGCGTGGGCCGAGTTCGAGCCGCTGTCGCGCTACCTCGGCGCCGAGGCCTCGTTGCTCGCGACGGATTCGGGCGGCGGCGCGTTCGACGAAACGCATAGCTTGCTGTGGTGGACGTTGCAGCAGCAGTTTCCGGCGAGCAAGCCGGTGCCGACCGGCACGATCGCGGTGACGGTCGAATGCCGCGGCCAGCGCGACGTGTCGTACGAAGTCGCGCAGCAGGATGCCGACGCGCTCGTCGACTATCTGGTGTGGCGCGGTGCGATTCGCGGTGAGGCCAGGCCGTTGCCGCCGCTGCTGTCGCCGGCGACGCCGCTCGCGGGCAGCGAGCAGTTCTATGCGCCGGTAAGCGGGATTCTCGTGCACCGCGCGAAGATCGGCGACACGATCCGCGTCGGCCAGCCGCTGTTCGATATCGTCGATCCGCTGACCGACGAGACGACCACGATCGTGAGTCAGACCGAAGGGGTGCTTTATATGCGGCGCGCGATCCGTTTCGTGACGGCCGGTGCGCCACTCGGTCGCGTGACCGGCACGCGGCCGATCAGAACGGGCGTGTTGCTGGGCGCCTGATCGATTGACAGAGGGCCCGCGTTCCTCGTCGCACCACCTCCGCGCCGGCGGCGCGCGAGTCACGACGCATCGTGTGCCGCTATGCCGGACTCGGCATCCAGGACCGCGTCGACGCATCGCGCGACGGCGCTCACATGCGCCGCAGCCGCGTTGCCGTGAAGTTGGATGGCGCGACCCGACGCGGCCATTCCGCGTCTCGCCGATTGTGCGGATTTAATCTCTTTCAGCCGCGAAAAAGCCCAAGCCCGCTTGCGGACAAAGGCCGATACTCGTCGTCATACTCAACGTGTGTCGGCGCGGCCGGCTTTTTGAAGGAGACGGACAAAGTGAGCAAGGCTATCCAATGGAGCGGGGTGTTTCCCGCCGTCAGCACCCAGTTCAAGCCTGATTTCTCGCTCGACATCGACGCGACGCACCGCGTGGTCAGCAATCTCGTCAAGGACGGCGTGTCGGGTCTGGTGGTCTGCGGCACGGTCGGCGAAAACACTTCGCTGAGCACGTCGGAAAAGCTGCAGGTCATCGAGGCCGCGCGCGACGCATCCGGTGGCAAGGTGCCCGTCGTCGCGGGCGTCGCCGAGTTCACGACCGAGTTCGCGCGGCAGACGGTGCGTGAAGCGGCGCGTGTCGGCGTCGACGGCGTGATGGTGATGCCGGCGCTCGTCTATTCCGCGAAGCCGCACGAAACCGCCGCGCATTTCCGCTCGGTCGCGACCGGCACAGATCTGCCGGTGATGATCTACAACAACCCGCCGATCTACAAGAACGACGTGACGCCGGACGTGCTGATCGCGCTGCAGGACTGCGAGAACATCGTCTGCTTCAAGGATTCGTCGGGCGATACGCGGCGCTTCATCGATCTGCGCAACGCGGTGGGCGACCGCTTCGTGCTGTTCGCCGGCCTCGACGACGTGGTGGTCGAAAGCATTGCGGTCGGTGCGGAAGGGTGGGTGTCGGGGATGTCCAACGCGTTCCCGAAGGAAGGCGAGACGCTGTTTCGCCTCGCCACCCAGAAGCGTTTCGATGAAGCGTTGGCGCTGTATAGCTGGTTCATGCCACTGTTGCACCTCGACGCGCGCCCCGACCTCGTGCAATGCATCAAGCTGTGCGAGGAATTGCTCGGCCGCGGCAGCGCCGTTACGCGTCCGCCGCGCCTTGCATTGCAAGGCGATACGCTTGCCGAAGTCAAAGACATCGTCGCAAAGGCGCTCGCTACGCGCCCGATGCTGCCGGATGTTGGTCTTTGAACGCCTGAAAGACATCGGCATGTTGTCCGCCTGGTAGGGGAAACAGGATGCCGAACCCCAACCGCGAGCGCTGATCTCGACTCGCCGTCAGCACCGGCGCAACCGCAGCCGGATCGGTGATACTAGTCGTCGCCGTTTCCTGCAAACCGTGGCTTCATCCGCGGGCGCCGCCGCCGCGATGAGCGCATTGCCCGAGTCGTCTTCCCTTAGGCAGAAGGGACGCGACGTTGGTATGTTTCGTTGTCGGTGACACGTTGCTCTTGCCGAGCAGTTGCGAGCTAGTCGTCGGTTGATCGAAAGAAAATGGAAAGTAGTGGGAAGATCGATGCTCATGGCACTGCCATCTGCGCTATGTTTGCTGCATTACGGTTCGCGCCTGAGCACGATTCAATGACTCGCATCGATTCACCTATCGACATCTCGCAACTCGAAGACGAATGGCTCGAAGCCGACGGCTTCGGCGGCTTTGCGTCGGGCACGGTCGGTATGTTGCGCACGCGCCGCTACCATGCGCTACTGCTAGCCGCGACGCGCGCGCCGGGCGGGCGCATGGTGCTGGTCAACGGCATCGAGGCGTGGGTCGAGGCGGGCGGCGAGCGCTTTCCGTTGACCATGCAACGCTATGGGCCTGACGTGATCTATCCGGATCTGCGCGGCAACCTGCTCTGTTTCGATACGGCGCCGTGGCCGACCTGGCGCGTTCAACTCGATACGCGTACTGCGATGATCGCCGACGTGTTCGTCAGCAAAGCGACGTGCGAAACGGTGTTGCGCTGGCGGCTCGAAGGCGGCGAACTCGATGCGCCGGTGCTGAAGGTCAGACCGCTGTTGTCGGGCCGCGACTATCACGCGCTGCATCACGAGAATCCGGCTTTCAACTTCGGCGCGCAGGTCAGCGCCGATCAATCGTGCGCGAGCTGGCAGCCGTATGGCGGACTGCCGGTCGTGCGGGCGGCGACCAACGGCACCTATTCGCATGCGCCCGATTGGTATCGCAACTTCTGCTACGTGCGCGAGCAGGAGCGCGGTCTTGATTGCAACGAAGACCTCGCGGCGCCCGGCGTGTTCAGCTTCAATCTCGCCGAGGGCGAAGCGGTGATGATTCTGAGTGCAGCGAGCGCGGCCGTCACCCAAAGCACCAACGACAATCCCCAAACCACCGCCCACGCCGCCCAACTCGCCGACACCGAACAACAACGCCGCGCCGCACTCGGCTCGCGCCTGCAACGCTCGGCCGACGCCTACGTCGTCACGCGCAACGAGGGCCGCACGATCCTCGCGGGCTTTCCGTGGTTCACCGACTGGGGCCGCGACACCTTCATCGCGATGCGCGGCCTGCTGATCGCATCGAAGCGTCTCGACGACGCCGAAGCGATCCTGCTCGAATGGTCGGGCGCGCTGTCCGACGGCATGCTGCCGAACCGCTTTCCCGACTACGGCGACGCGCCCGAATACAACTCGGTCGATGCGTCGCTATGGTTCATCGTCGCGGTTCACGACTACCTGGCTACGCCGCATGCAAGCGCACAGACGCGCGAGCACCTGCAGCAAGCCGCGGAAACGATCCTGACCGGCTACACGAACGGCACGCGCTTCAACATCGGCTGCTGTCCCGACGACGGTCTGCTGCGCGCCGGTATCCCCGGCGTGCAACTGACGTGGATGGACGCGAAAGTCGGCGACTGGATCGTCACACCGCGCATCGGCAAGCCGGTCGAAGTGCAGGCGCTATGGATCAACGCACTGCGAATCGCGTCGGCATGGAACCCGCAGTGGCGGCAGGCTGCCGAGCGCGCGGCGCTCGCATTTCGCCGGCGCTTCGTCGAACCGGACACGCAGACGCTGTTCGATAACGTCGACGTCGATCATGCGCCGGGCACGATCGACCGCTCGATCCGGCCGAACCAGATCTTCGCGGTCGGTGGCCTGCCGTTTCCGCTGCTCGAAGGCACGGCGGCGCGCGCGGTGGTGGCTCAGGTCGAAGCGCAATTGCTGACGCCGCTCGGCCTGCGCTCGCTCGCGCCGTCCGATCCGGCCTATCGCGGCCACTACCGCGGCGCGGCGCTCGAACGCGACGGCGCCTATCATCAGGGGACCGTGTGGGTATGGCTGATCGGCCCGTTCGTCGAAGCGTGGCTGCGAGTGAATGGCGCAAGCGCCACGAATCTCGCGCAGGTGAGGACGCGTTTTCTCGCCCCGCTGTACGCGCATCTCGATCACGCGGGCCTCGACCACCTGTCCGAGATCGCCGACGGCGACGCGCCGCACGCGCCCGCCGGCACGCCGTTCCAGGCCTGGTCGCTCGGAGAATTGCTGCGTATTGAAAGTCTGCTTGCCCAATTCGAGCGCGACGGCGCGTAAACCGCGCTACGATGTTGGGTCCTACCGCCAGGCTTGTTGCAAGGACGTTCTCATGCCACCGCTGCGCGCTGCCAATCTGCTTGCCACGATCGAAGGTTCCCGGCTGCATTCGCCCGAATGCGGCCACTGGCAGCGCTGGGGGCCGTATCTGAGCGAGCGCCAGTGGGGCACGGTGCGCGAGGACTACAGCGCGAACGGCACCGCGTGGGACTCGTTTCCGCACGACCATGCGCGCAGCCGCGCCTACCGCTGGGGCGAAGACGGCATCGCCGGGTTCGGCGACGACCGGCTCAGCTGGTGCGTGTCGCTTGCGCTATGGAACCGCAAGGACCCGATCATCAAGGAGCGCCTGTTCGGCCTGACGAACTCGCAGGGCAATCACGGCGAGGACGTGAAGGAGCTGTACTTCTATCTCGACGGCACGCCCACGCACTCCTACATGCGCATGCTGTACAAGTACCCGCATGCGGCCTATCCGTACCAGGACCTGATCGAAGAAAACGCGCGCCGCGGCGGCGACATGCCGGAGTACGAAGTGCTCGATACCGGCGTGTTCGACGATCTGCGTTATTTCGATGTGCAGGTCGAATACGCGAAGCACACGCCCGACGACATCGTGATGCGCGTGACGATCGAGAATCGCGCGGACGAGGCGGCGTCGCTCGATGTGCTGCCGCAGATCTGGGCGCGCAACTCGTGGTCGTGGAAGGAGAACAAGGACAAACCGAAGCTCGTCGCCGGCACCGACCATGACGGCGCGGTGCGTCTGCTTGGCCATCATCATGTGCATGAGCCGATCGTCGTGACCGCGTGGTCGAAGGACGCGCCGCAACTCGCGTGGCTGTTCTGCGAGAACGACACCAACGTGAAGCGGCTGTTCGGCATGGACGGCGCGGGCCCGTTCAAGGACGGCTTCAACGATTACCTCGTGCACGGCGACGCGAACGCGATCCGCCGCGACGCGGGTACCAAGGCGGCCGCGCACGCGCCGCTGGAACTCGGGCCGCACGGACGCGCGGTCGTGTATCTGCGCTGGCACCCGCAATCGGCGACCGATGAAGCGCCATTCGATGCCGACGCGTTGATCGCCCGCCGCGTCGCCGAGGCCGACGAATTCTATGGCGCGTTGCAGCATGAGATCACCGACCCCGATGCGCGCCTCGTGCAACGTCAGGCGCTCGCCGGCATGCTGTGGTCGAAGCAGTACTACCAGTACGACGTGCAACGCTGGCTCGACGGCGATCCGCTGCAGCCGAGTCCGCCCGCCGCGCGCAAGCAGGGCCGCAACAGGGACTGGCGACATCTGTGCAATGCGGACATCGTGTCGATGCCGGATAAGTGGGAGTACCCGTGGTACGCGTCGTGGGACCTCGCGTTTCATGCGGCAGCGTTCGCGCTGATCGATCCGGCGTTCGCGAAAAAGCAATTGCTGCTGCTCGTGAAGGACCGCTATCAGCATCCGAACGGCCAGTTGCCCGCTTACGAATGGGCGTTGAGCGACGCGAACCCTCCTGTCCATGCATGGGCCGCATGGCGCGTGTACGAGATCGATCGCGCGCTGACCGGCAAGGCGGACCGCGATTTTCTGGAACTCGTGTTTCACAAGCTGCTGCTGAATTTCTCGTGGTGGGTGAACCGCAAGGACGCCGACGGCCACAATATTTTTCAGGGCGGTTTTCTCGGGCTCGACAACGTCGGCATCTTCGACCGCTCGTCGCCGTTGCCGACCGGCGGCCACATCGATCAGGCCGACGGCACAGCGTGGATGGCCGCGTATGCGCTCGACCTGATGCGTATCGCGCTCGAACTCGCGTACGCGAACCACGTGTTCGTCGATATCGGCGTGAAATTCTTCGAGCACTTCCTGTACATCGCGGAAGCGGTCAGTTGCGACGACGGCTGCGACACGGGCCTGTGGGACAGCGCGGACGAATTCTTCTACGACAAGCTGCGCTTGCCCGACGGCAGCAACATGCCGATGCGGGTTCGCTCGATCGTCGGACTGATACCGCTGTTCGCTGTGCATGTGCTCGAAGAGCGTTTGCATGGCGGCTTGCCGGGCTTGCGCGAGCGCCTCGTATGGTTCCTCGAGCATCGGCCCGATCTCGCGAAGCTGGTGTCGCGCTGGAACGAGCCCGGCAAGGGCAACGCGCTGCTACTGTCGCTGCTGCGCGGACATCGGATGAAGGCGCTGTTGCGGCGCGCGCTCGACGAAAGCGAATTTCTGTCCGATCACGGCGTGCGGGCGTTGTCGCGTTGTCATCGCGAGCATCCGTTCGTGTTCGAGCACAACGGCAACAGTTTCTGTGTGAAGTATCTGCCGGCCGAATCCGATACCCGTGTGTTCGGCGGCAATTCGAACTGGCGCGGGCCGGTGTGGATGCCGGTCAACTATCTGCTGATCGAATCGCTGTACGAGTTTCATCGCTACTACGGCGATGAATTCCGCGTCGAGTATCCGACCGGGTCGGGCCAGAAGTTCTCGTTGAGCGAAATCGGCGACGAACTCGCGCGCCGCGCGACCACGCTGTTCCTGAAGGACAAGAATGGCGAGCGGCCAGTGATGGGCGCTTATCCGCTGTTGCAGGCGGACCCGCGTTCGCACGATCTGATCCTGTTCCACGAGTATTTTCATGGCGACAACGGTCGTGGCGTTGGGGCTTCGCATCAGACCGGCTGGACCGGGCTCGTCGCGTTGCTGTTGCAGCCGCGCGCGATGGCGGCCTCGGGCAACGTGCCGCTTGCCGGGGAACCGGCGCCAGCGCCCGCGCCGATTCCGGTCAAAGAACCGGTGCCGTCGCTCGCGGCCGCGACGACGAAGTGAGCACGCCGCGCGCTCGCGCGCGAACGGGATTGAACCGTGCGGCTGCGCCCGTGGTCTTTCATCTATCGCCACGTTCGTTCTATCGGCTTACCAAGTTCCGGGTGAATCTCATGTCGACTACACCGAACTCTTCCGCCTCTTCAGATCAACCCAACGCAACGTCCGCCTTGAGCTGCAAGCTCAGCTCGAACCGATACGACACGCTGTCGTCGCCGGCCGGCAAGAAGCCAGCGCCGCCGTGCACGCTCGTGATCTTCGGCGCGGGGGGCGATCTGACCAAACGTCTGTTGATGCCGGCGCTGTACAACCTCTCGGTCGATGGGCTGCTCGATGACAGCATGAAGATCATCGGCGTCAATCACGGCGAGCGCGAAACGCGCGAATGGTGCGACGAACTGCATACGTCGCTGCAGAAATTCGCCGCCGACAAGGCCAGCACCTTCCACGCCGGCAAGCTCGACGACAACGCGTGGAACTGGGTCGCGCAGCGCCTCGAATACATGGCGGGCGAGTTCGAATCCGACGACACGTTCGCGAAGCTGAAGCAGAAGCTCGATCAGTCGAAGGGCGGCAACGTGATCTTCTACCTCGCGGTCGGCGCGCGCTTTTTCAAACCGATCGCCGAGCGGCTCGGCAAAGCCGGCCTGCTGAAAGAAGACGACCGCGCGAACGGCGGCTTTCGGCGTCTGGTGATCGAGAAGCCGTTCGGCACCGATCTCGCATCGGCGCGCGATCTGAACGCGCACATCCTGTCGTATGCGCGGGAATCGCAGGTGTACCGCATCGATCATTTTCTCGGCAAGGACACCGTGCAGAGCATTCTCGCGGTGCGCTTCGCGAATGCGATGTTCGAGCCGGTCTGGCGGCGCGAGTACATCGACTGCGTGCAGATCACGGCGGCGGAAACGATCGGCGTCGAAGGGCGCGGCAGATTCTACGAGCAGACCGGCGCGTTTCGCGACATGGTGCCGAACCATCTGTTCCAGCTGCTCGGCATCGTGGCGATGGAGCCGCCGAATTCATTCGACGCGGAAGCCGTGCGCGACAAGAAGGTCGAGCTGTTCGACGCAATCCAGCCGCTGACGCCCGACGACGTCGTATTCGGCCAGTACGAAAAGGGGCCGGCGGGTGTGGGCTATCGCGAGGAGCCCGACGTCGCGCCCGCCAGCACGACCGAAACCTACGCGGCGGCGCGCGTGTTCGTCGAGAACTGGCGCTGGGCGGGCGTGTCGTTCTATCTGCGTACCGGCAAGCGGCTCTCGGTGCGCCGCACCGAAATTTCGGTGCAGTTGAAGCCGGTGCCGTTCCGCCTGTTCCGCGACACGCCGGTCGACGCATTGACGCCGAACGTGCTGACGTTGCGCATCGATCCCGAGCACGGCTCGAGTTTCGATTTCAACGTGAAGGCGCCGGGGCCGGTGATGCAGGTCGGTGCGGTGCAGTCGTCATTCAACTATGGCGACTTCTTCGACGAGCGCGCGAACGTCGGGTACGAGACGCTGCTGTACGACTGCATGCTTGGCGACGCGACGTTGTTCCAGCGCGCCGACGGCATCGAGACGGCCTGGTGTGCGGTCGACGACGTGCTGCATCCGAAGAGCGGCGGCGCTCTGCCCGTGCACGGTTATGCGGCCGGCAGCGACGGGCCGGCCGAAGCCGACGCGCTGCTCGCGCGCAATGGCCACGCGTGGCGGCCGTTGCAGCAGAAAGGGCCCAGTCGCAACGCGTAGCGGCAGCTTTGAACCAACCCGCACACACGTATCACAACCGCCTCACACAACCGGGAGACATCGTGCCAACACGCAACAAGAACGCAGTGAAACGGAATGCGCCGAAAAGCGGCAGCGAGCACATCCTCGCGATCGACGTCGGCGGAACCGGCCTGAAGGCCGCGATCATCGACGCCAACGGGCAGATGAAAACCGAGCGCGTGCGCGTTGCGACGCCGCATCCGTGCACGCCCGATCAATTGGTGGATGCGCTCGCGCAACTCGTGGCTCCGCTCATCGAGCAGGTGCAGCCTGTTTGTATCTCGATCGGCTTTCCGGGTGTCGTGCGCAATAACCGTATTTTGACCGCGCCGCACTTCGGCATCGAAGGCTGGCACGACATTGCGCTCGCGGATTCGCTCGCGCAGCGCCTGGGCGGTCTGCCGGTGCGGATGATCAACGACGCCGAGATGCAGGGCTTCGCGGCAATCGAAGGCCGCGGCCTCGAATTCGTGCTGACGCTCGGCACCGGCGCCGGCACCGCGATGTTTCGCGATGGCGAGCTGATGCCGCACCTGGAGCTCGCGCATCATCCGGTCAGCAAGAAGGGCGTCGCGTACGACGAATACATCGGCGAGGCCGCGCGCGAGCAGGTCGGCAACAAGCGTTGGAACCGGCGTGTCGAGAAAGTGATCGGCATTCTCGAGTCGCTGGTCAATTACGACAAGCTGTGGATCGGCGGCGGCAACGCGGCGCGCATCAAGTTCGCGCTGCCGGCGAATGTGGCGACTGTTTCGAACGACGCGGGGATCGAAGGCGGCGCGAAATTGTGGCATCCGCTGTCGGTGCGCGAGACGCGGCAGTATCCGGAGGCGACGGAGAAGACGGGACGGTTTAAGCCGAAGTGAGGGGGGCGGTCGCCGCTTGATGGGCTTGTTAGCTTCCACGCTCCAACCACGGCTCTCAGTAACCTTCCCAAACCCAGAGACTCCCAATGACTCGCATTCAGCTGAACGTCGCGCGGCGCCTCGTCTGCGTTGTCGCGTGCGCGCTGCTCGCTTACGCGAGCGCGCATGCTTACGCGGCGCCGGCCTTCGCAGTGTCGTCGCCAGGACTGGCCGACGGCGGCAAGCTCAACGCGAGCCACGCGGCGAGCGCGAACAACTGCGGCGGCGGCAACGTGTCGCCAGCATTGCAATGGCATAACGCGCCGGCCGGCACGAAGAGTTTCGGGGTGACGATCTTCGATCCCGACGGCGCGAAAGGCCTCGGCATCGTGCATTGGATCGTGTACGGCATCGCACCGGGTACGACCGGACTCGGCGAGGGCGAAGCCGCGCCGGCCGGCAGCGTCGCCGGCACGAATCGCACCGGCGGCCCCGGCTATTACGGCCCGTGTCCGCCAGTCGGCGATGTGCCGCATCACTACGTCGCGCAGGTCTACGCGCTCGATCTGCCGCCCGACGCGTTGGCGGCCGGCTTGACGCGCGACGCGTTCCTCGCCGCGATCAAGGATCACGTGCTCGCCGCGACGAGCACCGTGCTGCGCTACGGACGATGAAAACGCGCGGCCGAACGCCAGGCCGCGCTTGATCTGCCGGGCGGGTGCTTAGCGCGCCGCATCCCCCCAGCGATACTGCACGCTCGCTTCGTCGAGTTGAGTCTTGATGGCGTCGTCGAGCGTAAACTCGGCCGCCGCGAGCGTATCGCTCAACTGCTCCGCGCGGCTCGCCCCAATGATCGCCGACGTGATCAGCGGATTCGCGAGCACCCACGCAAGCGATACCTTCGCCAACGACTCGCCGGTCGGCGCGGCGATCGCCTTCAGTCGTTCGATCGTGTCGAACTCGCGCTCGTGCCAGTAGCGCTCTTGATACATCGCGCCAGCCTTGCCGACGCTTTCGGTGAAGCGCCCTTCGGCGGGCTTCGCATCGAGCTGATGCTTGCCCGTCAGCAGTCCGCCCGCAAGCGGGTTATACGGCATCACGGCTAGCTGCTCCTCGGCGGCCAGCGGCAGCAGCTCACGCTCGATCTGGCGAAACAGCAGGTTGTAGCGCGGCTGAACCGACACGAAGCGCGCGACGCGCAGCACGTCCGCGCGTCCCAAAGCTCGCGCGAGCCGGTACGCAAGAAAGTTCGACACGCCGATATAGCGGGCCTTGCCCGAGCGGACGATCGTATCGAGTGCTTCGAGCGTTTCGTCGAGCGGGGTTTTCGCGTCGTCGGAATGGAGCTGGTACAGGTCGACGTAGTCGGTGCCGAGGCGCTGCAAGGACGCATCGATCGCATCGAGCAGGTGTTTGCGCGACGCGCCCTGATCCCACGCGGCGGGCCCCATCTTGCCGACCGCCTTGGTCGCGACGATGAAGCGCTCGCGCTTGCCCTTCAGCCAGCGTCCGACGATTTCCTCGGTGCGTCCGGCCAGGTCTTCGCCGGCGCCGAGCGGGTAGACGTTTGCGGTATCGATGAAATTGACGCCCGCGTCCGCGGCCGTGTCGAGGATGCGGTGCGATGCGGCTTCTTCGGTTTGCAGGCCGAAAGTCATGGTGCCGAGACACAGGCGCGAAACGGTGAGGCCGGTGCGGCCGAATTGGCGATATTGCATAAGTCGACTCCAGAGGGGACGAAAGCGTTTGCCGGAAGGGCGGGATCTTAATGTTGTATGCGGTGTTGTAAAAAGGATAAACGTACTTGCGGTTCGATGTGCGCGACCGCCGCTATGAGGCGTTATTTAAATGAAAGAAATCACGTGGGGCTGAATGGGCTCTTGAGCGCTTCACTTATAAGCTTTTTGCAAACAGAGAATTACAGGTAGTAATAAATCTGCGTGAACAACGGCCCTGTATTTACGGTGAGCTTTCGATGGTAAAAAATAGAAACAAATCCCTTACGCGGAGTAATGCACGTCGCGATTGATGCCTTCGTATCCGTGTGAAATGATAGCGATTCTCATTTAAACCCAGCCAGCCATCCCGTCATCTCCATCTCATACAACGGAGAGCGGCAGCCAGCCATTTGCGGTTTTGTCATGAATTCGACGTCATTGATGCGAATTCGACAAACGCATTTCTGACGGGATTTCCATGCTCAATCACACGCCGCTAGCGACAGCGCTAGCGCTCGCTTTTGCCATTCCTGTCGCGACGCCTGCGCTCGCGCAAAGCGCGTCGCAACCGGCCGCCTCCAGCGCGCCGCAGAACGCACAATCCAGCGCGCAGAACAACGCACCCGCCGCCGACGCGCAGACGCTGCCGACCATCGGCGTGCAGTCTCAGGCCGTTCAGCAGGACTTCCAGGCCGAGCGCGCTACCGTCGGCGCGAAGACCCCGACCGCGCTGCGCGACATTCCGCAGACCGTCACCGTGATCAATCGCGACCTGCTCGCTTCGCAGGGCGCGACGTCGTTTACGGACGCGCTGCGCAACGCACCCGGCGTGACGATCGGTGCGGCCGAGGGCGGCCAGATCGGCAACAACATCAACCTGCGCGGCTTCACCGCGCAGAACGACATCTATCGGGACGGCTTTCGCGACCGCAACCAGTACTACCGCGACACGTTCGACCTCGAAGCGCTCGAAGTGCTATATGGTCCGTCGTCGATGCTGTTCGGCCGCGGCTCGACTGGCGGCGTGATCAACCAGGTCAGCAAGAAGGCGAACCTGACGGACTCGGCGGAAGTTTCCGGCATGATCGGCACCAATGACCGCTATCGCTCCACCGTCGACGTGAACCACAAGCTCACCGACACCTCGGCGATCCGCCTGAACGCGTTCGGCCAGAGCCTCGGCTCGACGCGCGACGTGATGAAGAACAAGGACTTCGGCGTCGCGCCGGAGCTGCGCTTCGGCATTGGCACGCCGACCGAGATCACGCTGTCGGCGCTGATCCAGCGCAACAACGACATGCCCGACTACGGCGTCCAGGCGCTGAACGGCCGCCCGTCGCCGGTGCCGAAAAACACGTTCTACGGGTTGACCAGCGACCGTACGATCCAGAACGTGCAGATCTTCACCGGGGCGATCAAGCACAAGTTCTCCGACGACCTGACGCTGACGAACCAGACGCAGATCTCCCACTCGATGACCGATGCGCGCGAAACCGCGCCGCAAGCGGTGCTGACTGGCCCGTTGGCGTCGAGCCCGGCGCTCAGCAACGGCAACTTCACGACGCTGTCGCCGTCGCAGCTGTTCATCAAGCTGCAGAGTCATGACCGCGTGATCCAGAATCACGCGGTCTACAACGACACGATGGTCGAATACAAATTCGACACAGGGCCGATCAAGCACGACGTGATCGCCGGTGTCGAAGTGGGCCATGACAGCTATACGAACCAGGCGTACACACGCAACAACCTGCCGATCGTGCCGATGCTCAATCCGCCGATCATGGGCACGCCGTCGAACGTGACGACGACGGTCGGCAACTACGCCGATTCGAGCGCCAACGAAATCGCCGCCTACCTGAACGATACGGTCACGCTGACTCCGCACTGGAAGCTGATCGGCGGTCTGCGCTGGGATCGCTTCTCGGCCAGTATCCACAACACCGTCAGCGCGCCGGCCTACGCGAGCCAGACCAACTACTTCACGAGCGTACGCGCGGGCGTCATTTATCAACCGACCGACTGGCAGTCGTACTACGTGTCGTACGGTACGTCGTTCAACCCGTCGCTCGAAAACCTGACGGTCACGAACCTCACGCAAAACCTCGCGCCTGAGTCGACGAAGTCGTATGAAGTCGGCGGCAAGTGGGATCTGTTCGGCGGCAACATCTCGCTGACCTCGGCGTTGTTCCGCCAGGAGAAGGACAACGCGCGTACCCAGGTTTCGCCGACTGAATACGAGCTGGCCGGTGACATTCGCGTCGACGGCTTCCAGGCGAGCGTGGTGGGCCACATCACCGACAAGTGGCAGATTTTCGGCGGCTACACATACATGGACGCGACGATCCTGAAAGCGGCCGACGGCACGCAGGGTCACACGCCGGCCAACACGCCGCGCAACACGCTGACGTTCTGGACCACGTACGCGATCACGCCGCACTGGGAAATCGGCGGCGGTCCGATCTATATGTCGTCGCGTTATGCATCGAATACGAACTTCGTGAAGGTGCCGGGCTACACGCGTTGGGACGCGACCGCGGCCTATCACGCGAAGAAGTACGACGTGCGCCTGAACCTGCTGAACCTGACCAACAAGTACTACTACGACGCGTTGATTCCGTCGGACGGCGGCCGTTCGGTGCCGGGCATCGGCCGTACGTTGCTCGCGACGTTCGATTACCGCTTTTGATGGGCGCTTTTGCGACGCACTGAGCGCATCCGTTAGGCTTGCCGCTTTGCAAACGGCAAGCCGGCTCCAAGGACACACTATGCTGCTGCACATTCCGAACGTACTGGACGCCGAGCAACTGCGCTTCGTGCGCGAGCGGCTCGATCAAGCCGGCGACGCGTGGGTGGATGGCCGCGCGACCGCGGGCTATCAGGGCGCGCCGGTCAAGCGCAATCAGCAGATCGCCGAGCACTCCGCGATCGCGCGCGAACTCGGCGACGTGATTGTCGCGGCGATCGAGCGCAATCCGCTGTTCATCAGCGCGGTGCTGCCGAACCAGGTGTATCCGCCGCTGTTCAACCGCTACGAGGGAGGCATGCAGTTCGGCAGCCACGTCGACGGCGCTGTGCGCGTGCTGCCGAACGGCGTGAAGCTGCGCACCGACGTGTCGGTGACGCTGTTTCTCAGCGCGCCCGACGAATACGACGGCGGCGAACTCGTGATCGAAGACACCTACGGCGTGCAGCAGGTGAAACTGCCGGCCGGCGACATGATCGTCTATCCGGCGACGAGTCTGCATCAGGTGACGCCCGTTACGCGCGGCGCGCGCGTGGCGAGCTTCTTCTGGGTGCAGAGCCTCGTGCGCAGCGACACGCATCGCGCGCTGCTGTTCGACATGGACACCGCGATTCAACGGCTCAATGCCACCCATGCCGACGAGATTGCGCGACGCAGTCTCGTCGGTTGTTATCACAATCTGCTGCGTACCTGGAGTGAAACGTGAGCGAATCGGACACCCTCGACATGCAACCGCCGGCGGCCGGCGAAGCTGGCGCGCACGAACTGCGCCGGCTCGATGGCGACGAACTGAAAGCGCGCCAGCAGCGCTCGCGTCGCGCGACCTTCATCAAGTGGCTGCGCAAGGTGCATGGCTGGGTCGGACTGTGGGGCGCGGCGCTCGGTTTGCTGTTCGGCACGACCGGTTTCTTCCTGAATCATCGCGGCGGTCCGCTGCGCGTGTCGACCGGCGAGCCGCAGGTGTCGGTGATGCAGGTGCCGCTGCCGCAACCGGCACCGGAAACGCCGCGCGAACTCGCGAAGTGGCTCAAGCAAGAACTGAAGATCGCCGGCAATCCGGGGCGCGTGCAGAAGGAACCCGAGCATCCGGTGGCATGGGGCGATCGCAGCGTCGTGCAGCCCGAGCACTGGCAGCTGAATTTCGCGTCGCCGAAAGAAAATACCTCGGCCGAATACTGGGTCGGCAATAACACGGTGTCGGTCAAGCGCAGCGCGAATACCTTTCTCGCAATGCTGACGAACATGCACAAGGGCGTGGGCCTCAGCGTCGGCTGGGTGCTGCTGATCGATACGCTCGCGGGCAGTCTGATCTTGCTGTCGCTGACGGGCGTGCTGTTGTGGACCGAGTTGAACAAGCGCAAGACGGTGGGGCTCGTGCTCGTGGCGGGTTCGATCGCTGCGGCGGTGGCGTTGGGGACGATGTAAGGGCGCAGCGCAAGGCTGGACGAAGCCTGCGCGCTGGCGGGCAGGCTTGCAGCAGTACGCGCTAGAATCGTCGCAGACCTACTCCGCTGGCTCTGCCGCCATCTGCCGATGACTTCTCCCGCGAACCCCGTCGACACCGCGCTGACCACGCGACGCGCGGTGCGCGCCTTTCTGCCGACACCGGTGCAGCGCGCCGACATCGAAGCCATTCTCGAAGCCGCCAGCTACGCGCCGTCGGGCACCAACACGCAGCCGTGGAAGGTGTACGTGCTGACGGGCGAATCGCTCGCGCGTCTGTCGGGGGATCTGCTTGCGGCCTACGACGATCCGCAACGCGACGAGCTGTACCAGGAAGAGTACGCGTACTATCCGCGCCAATGGCAGTCGCCGTACATCGACCGGCGCCGCAAGATCGGCTGGGATATGTATGGCCTGCTCGGCATTGAGAAGGGCGACAAGGCGCGCATGCACGAACAGCACTCGCGCAACTTCCGTTTTTTCGGCGCACCCGTCGGCCTTCTGTTCACGATCGATCGCAGCCTCGAGCGCGGCAGCTGGCTCGACTACGGCATGTTCCTGCAAGCGATCATGACGGCCGCGCGCGGACGCGGCCTCGACACCTGCCCGCAGGCCGCGTTCATGCGGTTTCATCGGCTGATTGCCGAACATCTCGGCCTGCCCGAGAACGAGCAGTTCGTGTGCGGCATGTCGCTCGGCTTCGCCGACCCCAACGCGCTGGTCAATACGCTGCGTCCGGAGCGCGAGCCGGTCGAGCGCTTCACGCGCTTTCTCGATTGATCGCAGACCTCAGTCCCCACCCAGAGGCAAACGAAAATGAAAACATCGCGCCGCCATTTCCTGCTGGTCAGCGCGGGCGTCGGCTCGTCGCTCGCGCTGTCTCGCGTCGCGTTCGCCGCGACCGCTCCCAATGCGCTGAGCGAGAGCGATCCGCAGGCGCAGAAGGTCGCCTATACCGAAGATGCGTCGAAGGTCGACAAGGCCAAATTCCCGAACTTCGCGGCCGGGCAATCGTGCGCGAACTGCTCGCTGTTCCAGGGCAAGGCGTCGGATGAGTACGGCGGCTGCACGCTGTTCGGCGCCAAGCAGGTCGCATCGCGAGGCTGGTGCAGCGCGTACACGAATATGTGAGCACGCCGGCGCATCGCTCGCGGCTGCTACAGCAGCGCCTTTAGCACGAGCTCGTGCGAGTGCCCGATCCACACGGCGGCGTCGCGATGATCGCGCAGCGCGTCGCCGGTATTCGGATGCAGAAAGACATCGAGCGCGCCGTGATTCAGCGTGAGCCAGCCGACCACGTCGGCGAACTGCTGGTGCGAAAACGCAAGCTGATACGACCACATCGGATGCGGGCCGACCGGCCGTTCGTGGAAGCGCCCGATCTGCAGTTTGTCGCCCCAATGCGCGCCGATCTGCTCGCGAAACGCCCAGGCGGCGTCGCGGCTCGCCGCGTCGAAATAGATGTGCGCGTGCCAGCTTTGTATTGCTGAAGCATCGCGAAAGGTCATATCAGAGTTCATTGCAGGCTCAGTCCGTATCAGTCTTTATCCGACATTCATTCTGCTTCGTTTTCCGCCGGCGCGCGCGCTGCAAGGCGCATGTGAAACTGTATCTGATCCTCGCCGACGATCTCGAAGCCAAGACGATCGTACAGCCGTTTGGCGGGATTGCCCTTGAGCACCTGCAAGCTGACCGGCAGCGCTTCGGCCGCGGCGGCGCGCAGGATCGTGCGCAGCACCTGCTCGCCGATACCGCGGCCTTGTAGCGCCGGCGCGATCTGCAACTGTACGACGAACCATTCGTCGTCGTTGCGATGTGCCTTCAACAGGCCCGCGGGCGCACCGTCGATGCAGATCACCTGCGCGGCGTCGTAGCGATGCCGCAGGCGCGCGCGATGGGCGTCTTCGTCGGTCGGCTCGCCGGCGCGCGCCAGGTGTTCGGTCATCGTCGCCTTGCGCAGTTCGAGCAGGAAGGGTTCGTCGTCGGGTTGCGCGGGGCGCAAGGTCAACCCGGATTGGTGGTCGGGCAGTTGGGCGGACATGTCGGCAAGATGGTGGCGCGCGATGGCGCACGCGATGATCGTGCGAAGCGCGAGTAAGAATTGTCGTCGATTGTCGCGTCCGCTGCGCTTTTTTACCACGCGGTGCCGCGAGTGCTTGGGGTTGCGTCGGGGCGCCGATTGATCGGCGAGGCGTCGCCTTCCGCTATGTCTGGCATGCGCTTTGCTCAAGCCCCGGGCTTGATTCGCTTTTCGCGGGCGCGGTCGTCGACCCGTCGCGGCCGCGCTATCCGCGCCACCGTACGAAAGACAGAACGAAGCCTCCGTCGTCTGGTGCGTGAACGTCCACTTCACGCGTCAGCCGATGCGACGAGCGCCAGATGATTTTCCGGGGACGTTCGCGTCACGCGGCGAACGTCGTAATCAACGTTGCGAGGTGGGCTATGACGATGATCGAGGCGGTACCCAGCGTCTCGGCAGATGGACGGGCGGTGATTTTCCAGCTTTCGTCGCGGGGACGAGACCTTGAATGCGCGGTCACGCGCGAGGCGCTCGAACAGCACTTCTGGCTGCAACGCGGCGCGGGTGAGGCGCGCGTTCTGAAGACGTTCGCGGATGGGCGCAAACGCATTACCGCGATCGCCGAACGAAAAATGCTCGCGCGTCCCGGTGAGAAAGTGTTGCTGACCATCGACGATTTCTCCACACGCGGTTGACGCGCGGCGCGGCGGCGCGACGGGCCATAAAGCCCGTTGTTACATCGATTCGCCAAATTAACCCGCCAAAGCCCCTCGCTTCGCGCAATTGCATTCGCGCGTGCGCGCCTACACTCTTTTCCATGGAGCGACGAATCTCCGAACTCCATCGATGCGATCTTCCCCTCGTGTCGGATTTGAACCGTACCGTTGATGAAGTAGTCTGCAGTTCGCAGTTCGCAGTTCGCAGTTCGCAGTTCGCAGTTGACGCAATACAAAGCGCGCAATGCATCGAACACGCGCACGAAACAAAAGGGGTAGCGGCCAGCACCAGGAAGTAACGAGGACCGGCCCACATGCAGTTGTATTAGAAGTGGTTTGAATCGGCAGTTTGAAACTGGCTGTCGAGCGGTAGAAATTGCCGGCGTAGTACACGTATCCAATAGCATTGCAGGTTAGGTGGTTATAGGTTGGCAGGCACTCCACGCGCCTGCTCGACTGTTCCATCCTGTCAGCCCTGTTCCGTCGCGGAACAGGGCTTTTTTTCGTCGCAACGATGCGGGCTTCTTGATTCGGGCGGGTTCGAACCGATATGGGGACAGTGTGTTCTTCGATGCGTTCGAAGAACCGGCGCGTCGCATAGCGT
Source organism: Paraburkholderia atlantica (assembly GCF_009362785.1). Taxonomy (GTDB): domain Bacteria; phylum Pseudomonadota; class Gammaproteobacteria; order Burkholderiales; family Burkholderiaceae; genus Paraburkholderia; species Paraburkholderia atlantica. The sequence goes on along the minus strand of NZ_WHNQ01000021.1, from coordinate 48,641 downwards.
GAACTGTCGTGCGCGAAATGCGTCGGACGTTTGAGCGCGGCGTTTGCCGCCGTCGCGTGCCGAAGTCCGGGCGCGCTGCCGAAAGAAGGAGGTTGAATCGATGTCCAGCAAATCGCGAGTCCGCAAGCCCGGCCGCACGGCCATGTCCCCGTTGTTGCGTTCGTTGACGCAGAGCCGCACCGCGCACGCGCCGGTCACGCAGACCATGCTGTTGCAGTCCTACGCCGCGCTCGATGCATTCCGCCGCGGCCACGGCGCACGCATGCTGCATACGACGCTGAGCCGGCATCTGCTGGTGTCGCAGGAACTGACGCGCGCCGGACTGGGCGCCGATGTGCGCGCGGACATCGAAAGCGCGCATGCGGCGATGGTTCGGCTCGACGTGCGCGAGCGCGAAACTGGCCACTGGTTACTCGAAGACGACGACTACGCAGATCTTTGCGGGGCGCTCGCGATCTTCGACGGACAGTTGTCGGCGGCGTCGCTGAGCGAACTGGCGAGCGCGGAAGCGAAAATGATCGAAGGTTTGATGCGCTCTGCGCGGCTGCGGGCGCTGGCGGAAGCGCCAGTTTGAGCGGCTCGCAACGAGCAAAACGCCCCATACCGGGGCGTTTTTCGCATCTGGCGCCGCGCATTTGGAAAGAAAGCGTGTGCGGCAAACGCTGATATCAAGCTTGATGGTTCCGTTGCGTGCTCCGCCCAACTGAATGAACGGCGACGTCCCGGTCGTCAGCGCAGGGGACGGGCGGTTCGTGCAGCTTTGCGCGCCGGCCGAATCGACGCCCGCGTTCACCCGCTGACCGAATGGAACCTTCGTGAAACCGCCGATACGACAGAATCCTTGAAAGCGGCATCGACGCGTCGCGCGCGGCCGGCTGATTCAAGCGGCGTTGCTCGCTACGAGTGTCCGTAGAAGTCCCACCGGACGCGTTTGCCGCTCAGATTGCCGCTTGCTAGACTGGCTGCGCCTGATTGCCACCTACCTGCCTGCCTACCTGCGATGCCGCCGAGGCCAGGCGCCGCTGGCGTCGTTGCGATGCCGACCCGTGCATACAAACCGAGCCCTATCGGAGACACCATGTCCTACATGCTGCTGATCGTCGAACCCACGGAGCAACGCGAGGAGCGCGGCGAAGCCGCCGGTCGCGACCTCTATGACCAGATGGTGCGGTTCTCCGAGAACCTGAAAGCGCGTGGCAAGCTGCTCGCGGTCGAATCGCTGACTTCGCAGAAGGACGCCGTGCGCGTGCAGGTCCGCAATGGCCAGCCGAAGCTCGTCGACGGGCCGTTCGCCGAGGCGAAGGAGATGATCGGCGGCTTCTTTCTGCTGAACTGCGACAGCCGCGAAGAGGCCGTGGAGATCGCGCAAACCTGCCCGGCGGCGGCGTGGTGCACGGTCGAGGTGCGCAAGCTCGGGCCGTGCTTCATCTAGCCACGCGTGGCTCTCACCTCGTTCGCTTCGGTGTTTTCCCTGGGATACCGGGACTGCGGCGCGTGTCGATCGAACCGCGCATCGCGCGTCGTGTGAGTAAGGGGCTAGCCGGCGTGGCCCCTTCAAGCGATTCACGCGAATCCACTCACGACGAACCACTAAAACAAGGAGCAACGACATGCGATTCATGATCATCGTCAAAGCCACGGCCGCGAGCGAAGCCGGCGAGATGCCCGAACCGTCGCTGATCGCCGCGATGGGCGCTTACCACGAAGAACTCGCGAAGGCCGGCGTGCTGCTCGACGCAACCGGCCTGCAGCCGAGCTCGAAAGGCTGGCGCGTGCGTTATAGCGGTGGCAAACGGAGCGTCGTAGATGGGCCGTTCGCAGAGACCAAGGAGCTGATCGCGGGCTACACGTTGATCCAGGTGCGCTCGCGCGACGAGGCGATGGAATGGGCGCGGCGTTTCCCGGCGCCGTTCGGTGAGCACGCCGATGGCGAAATCGAAGTGCGGCAGCTGTTCGAACTCGACGACTTCGAGCCGGGGCCGGAAGTCGAGCGCTTTCGCAAGCTCGAAGAAGATCACCGCTGAGGTGAAGGCTGACACCGTGACGATACAGGCCACCCATCGTGCGATCGACGCTGTCTGGCGGATCGAATCCGCGAAGGTCATCGCTCACGTCGCGCGGATCGTGCGCGACGTGGGGCTCGCCGAGGAACTCGCGCAGGACGCGCTGGTGGCCGCGCTCGAGCATTGGCCGGACGCGGGCGTGCCCGACAACCCCGGAGCCTGGCTGATGACGGCCGCCAAAAACCGCGCGCTCGATCGCCTGCGCCAGGAAGCGCTGCATGCGCGCAAGCGCGAGGAACTCGGCCACGATCTCGACGCGATCGAAGCGCACGTGGTGCCCGATTTCGTCGATGCGCTCGATGCCGCGCGCGCCGACGACATCGGCGACGATCTGCTGCGGCTGATCTTCACCGCGTGCCACCCGGTGCTGTCGACCGACGCGCGCGTCGCGCTGACGCTGCGCCTGCTCGGCGGCCTCACCACCGACGAAATCGCGCGCGCGTTTCTCGTGCCGGAGCCGACCATCGCGCAGCGGATCGTGCGCGCGAAGCGCACGCTGTCGGCGGCGCGCGTGCCGTTCGAGGTGCCGCAGGCGGACGAACGTGCGGCGCGGCTCGCGTCGGTGCTGCAGGTGATCTACCTGATTTTCAACGAAGGATATTCGGCCACGGCCGGCGACGACTGGATGCGCCCGGCGCTATGCGAGGAGGCGTTGCGGCTCGGGCGCGTGTTGAGCGCACTCGTCGCCGACGAAAGCGAGGTCTACGGTCTGGTCGCGCTGATGGAGATTCAGGCGTCGCGTACCCACGCGCGCACCGATGCGCAGGGGCGTCCGGTGCTGCTGCTCGATCAGGATCGCAGCCGCTGGGACCCGCTGCTGATTCGCCGCGGCCTCGCGGCGTTGGACAGCGCGCACGCGCTCGGCGGCGCGAGCGGGCCCTATGCGTTGCAGGCGGCGCTCGCCGCCTGTCATGCGCGGGCGCGCCGCGCCGAGGACACCGACTGGGCGCAGATCGTCGCGCTCTACGATGCGTTGGCGCAGGTCGCGCCGTCGCCGGTCGTGGAGTTGAATCGCGCGGTGGCGGTGGGGATGGCTTTCGGGCCGGCGGCCGGACTCGAGATCGTCGATGCGCTTGCCGCCGGATCGGCGCTCGACAATTATCACTGGCTGCCGAGCGTGCGCGGCGATCTGCTGGTCAAGCTTGGACGTGTCGACGAAGCGCGCGCGGAGTTCGAGCGCGCCGCGGCGATGACACGCAATACGCGCGAGCGCGAGTTGTTGCTGGAGCGTGCGCGCGGGCTTGCGCATTGAATAGCGCGCGCTTCCGAGTGCCGCTTCAACGAATCAACTGCCGCACCCCTAACGCAACGATCAACCCGCCGCACACGCGATCGACCCACCTCTTGCCGCGCCGATATGCCGATGCGATCCGCGCATGCGACAACGCCAGCGCGACGAAACCATACCAGCTGCTCGCGACGACGAACACCATACCGAGCATCGCGGCAAAGGTGCCGGTGCTCACATGCGCGGGCGCGGCCGACGAAAACACCGCGGCAAAGAACGCCATCGACTTCGGATTCGCGATGTTGGTCGCGAAGCCCTGCGCGAACGCCTGCCTGAAGCCACCCGCGGGTGCCTTGACGAGCACCGCTTGCCTTGCCGCCGACGCATTGAAGATCAGCCGTCCGCCGAACCACAGCAGATAACACGCGCCCACGATCCTGACCACGAGCGCGAGCCACGGGAACGCGGCGAACACGATGCCGACGCCGAGAATCGCGCAGCTTGCCCAGAACAGATTGACGAGCACGATGCCGGCGACCATCGCGAGCGCTTCGATGCGCGTCGCCGAAGCGGCCTTGTGCGCGACAGCGACGAAGTTCGGCCCCGGACTCACCACGCCCGCGATATACACGGAAAACACGCCGACCACGGCGGACGCATCGATCACGACACACTCCCTGTGGAAAAGCTCTGGCTCGAAGAAGGCAACCGATGCATCCCGCTCATAGCCCGAAAAACGCGGCGCCCGCGGTCAGGACGCCCGCTCCCGCGACGAAGTACGACACATTGCGCAGCCAGTTTTTGCGCGTGAGCAGCGTGATCGCGCACAGCGCAATCGCGACCTGAATCAGCAGCGTCGCCTGAGCCCAGCGATGATGGCCGTGCAGCAGCGCTTCGCTGCGCGTGTCGGCGGCGACGACCTGTTTTTCGATCGCTTCGGCGTTCGCGCGGATCGGTTCCTTCTGCTTCTTGTATTTCTCGACGTCGGCCGCGAATTTCGCGTGCGCGTCGCTATTGGGCGCCGACAGCGCCGCTCCGAGTTCGGCGAGGTTTTCCTTCTCGCCCTTCGCCTGGTAGTAGCTCCACTGGTTCGACGCTTCGGTCTTTTTGATCGCGGCTTCGTTCTTGAAGAACAGCGCGAGGTTTTCGGCGTTGCCGCTCTGGTACGCGCACAGCGCGCCGATCGTCGCGAGGATCGCGGTCATCACGGCCATCCGGCTCGCGAACGGGTCGGCGTCGCGATGCCCGGCGTGGCCGGCGTGTTCGACGGCGTGGTCGTGCGGACCGTGCACTTCATATTCTTCAGACATCAGATTCTCCGAGGCAATGCTTTTGTCGTTCTCGCCGGGCGGCGGGGGCGCCCGGCGGCCTCAATCTTAGCGTGTTGCGGGCGGCCTGAGGCCGCGGCTTCAACGCGACGCCGAAGCGGGCCGGTTGCGGAGACCTGTGTCAGACGACGGTCATTGCATGCGAATCACGACGCGCCCGCGCGTACCGGCGGCGACCGCCTCGTAGGCTTCGCGAGCGCGGGCGAGCGGAAATTCCTGCGCGATCGCCGGGCCGCTCAGCTTGCCGCTGTCGAAGCCCTCGACTAGCGCCGTCATCAGCGGCGCCGATTGCGCGACGCCGAGCTTCGCGCTGTCGACACCGAGCAACTGCGTCTCGTTGTGATAGAAATCGATCAGATCGAACTCGACCCGACGCTTGGCGGTCGCGCTGATTTCGAGCACGCGGCCGCGCCGCTTCGCGAGACTCAGCGCGGTCTCGAACGCGACACCGCCGACCGTGTCGTAGACGACTTCCGCGCCCGCGCCGCCGGTCAGCTCGCGCACGCGTTCGGCCGCGTGTTCGTCGAACGGCACGTAGGCGTCGATCAGACGGCCCGCGGGCGTGGCCGGATCGAGCGGCCGGCGGTCGACGGCGATCACGCGCGCGCCGCGCGCCTTCGCGATCTGCGCGACCGCGCCGCCGACACCGCCGCCCGCGCCAAGCACCGCGACGGTCTCGCCGGCCTGCAAGCTTGCGTATTCGACGGTGCCGAGCCACGCGACCACGAAGTTCACGCCGATTGCCGCCGCCTCGACGTGGCTCAACGCAACTGGCTTCCGCGACAGCGCCGCGACCGGAATGCTGAGGTACTCGGCGTGCGTGCCGTCGCGCGTGAAGCCGATGTCGCCGCCGGTGCCCCACACTTCGGCGTCACGCCACGCGGCCGGCCCATCCACCACCACGCCGCTGAAGTCGCGCCCCGGTATGCGCGGCAGCACCGTATGTTCGAAACGGCCGGCCACGTTCTTCACGTCGCTCGGATTGACCGAGGCCGCCATGACCCGCACGACCGCATGTTCCGCGTCGGCCTGCGGCGTCGGTAGATCGACGTATTCGAGCACTTCGGGGTTGCCAAAAGATTTGAACTGGATCGCTTTCATCGTGCATGGCTCCGGTTGGTCTTGCGCCGCGTTGCGCAGCGAATGCACCGTAGTCTAGATGATGGACTCTAGATGATGGACACGCGCCGGGTACGCGAACACCCGGGCCCTAACCCGCCTGACCCGCCTCGTCGGCCTTCGGCGCCTGAGCACGCCGCTGATGATCGGCGGCAAGAAACATGTACATCGCCGGCACCACGAACAACGTGAACAGCGTGCCGATCGACATGCCCGTGAAGATCACGAGCCCCATCGCGTTGCGGCCCGCCGCGCCCGCGCCCGACGCTATCACGAGCGGCACCACGCCGAGCACCATCGCCGCGGTCGTCATCAGGATCGGACGCAGTCGCACGCCGGCGGCTTCCTCGACCGCTTCGCGCTTGCCGCGGCCCGCGCGCTGCAATTCGTTGGCGAACTGCACGATCAGAATGCCGTGCTTGCTGACGAGCCCCATCAGCGTGACGAGGCCGACCTGCGTGTAGATGTTTAGCGTCGTCAGACCGATGTTGATGAAGATCAGCGCGCCGAACAGCGCCATCGGGACCGAGATCAGAATCACGATCGGATCGCGGAAGCTCTCGAACTGCGCCGCGAGCGCGAGGAACACGATGATCGTCGCGAGCAGCAGCGTAATGACGAAGCCGCCCGACTCCTGCACGAACTGGCGCGATTCGCCCGAGTAATCGGCCGAATAGCCGGCCGGCGCGACCTGCGCGGTGGCCTTGCGCAGAAAATCGAGCACCTGGCCTTGCGACACGCCCGGCACGATCACGCCGGAGATCGTCGCCGAGTTCAACTGCTGGAAGTGATTGATCGATTCGGGCACGACGCTGTGCCGCAGATGCGCGACCGTCGACGCCGGAATCACGCTGCCGTCCGGCGTGCGCAGATAGTAGTCGAGCACCTGCGACGGATTGAGCCGGTCGGTCTGCAGCACCTGCGGAATCACCTTGTACGAGCGCCCCGCAATCGAGAAGTAGTTGACGTAGCCGCCGCCCAGCGCCGAACCGAGCGCCTGTCCGACGTCGCTTTGCGACAGCCCGAGCGAGGCCACCTTGTCGCGATCGACGACCAGCACCGCTTCCGGCTTGTCGATTTTCAGGTCGCTATCGACGAAGAAGAACATGCCGCTCTCGCGCGCTTTTTCGAGCACCGCTTGCGACACCTCGTTGAGATTTTCGAACGGCTCGGTCGTGCTGATCACGAACTGCACCGGCAAGCCCTGCGAGCCCGGCAGCGGCGGAAACTGGAACGCCGCGACGCGTGCGCCCGCGATCTGATTCCACTTCTGCTGCAACTCCTGCTGCAGTACCGTCGCGTTCTTGCCGCGCTGATCCCAGGTCTTGAACAGCACGCCGCCGATGCCCTGGTTGATGGTCGGCGAACCCGTCAGCTGGAACATCTGCGAGTACTCGGGCAGCGACTTCGATGCATCGAACACCTGGTCCGCGTAGGTCTGCATCTGCTGGATCGTCGCGTTCGGCGGCCCGATGATCTGCGACAGCACGACGCCCTGGTCTTCCTGCGGCGCGAGTTCCGACTGCGAGGTCATGAACAGATACACGGTGCCGCACAGCAACAGCGCGCCCATGATCACGAACACGGGCCAGGTATCGAGCGTCGCATGCAGCAGGCGGCCATAGCCGCGATGCACACGCTCGAACTGGCGGTCGACGAAACGCGCGAAGCGCCCCGACTCCTGCTCGGCGCGGAAGAAGCGCGAGCACATCATCGGCGACAACGTGAGGGCGATCACGCCCGATACGGTCACCGCGCCCGCGAGCGTGAACGCGAACTCGGTGAAGAGCGCACCCGTCAGCCCGCCCTGGAAGCCGATCGGCGCGTACACGGCGATCAGCACGACGGTCATCGCGACGATCGGACCGCCGAGTTCGCGCGCGGCGATCAGCGCGGCGTCGAACGGCGTCTTGCCTTCGTGCTTCATGTGCCGGTCGACGTTCTCGACGACGATGATCGCGTCGTCCACGACGAGCCCGATCGCGAGCACGAGCGCGAGCAGCGTCAGCAGATTGATCGAATAGCCGAGCGCCTGCATCACGAAGAACGTGCCGATCAGCGACAGCGGCATCGCGATCAACGGCACGATCACCGCGCGAAAACTGCCGAGAAACAGGAAGATCACGATGGTGACGATTACGAGCGCTTCGACGAGCGTCTTGATCACCTCCCTGATCGCGGTGTTCACGAAGTCGGTCGCGTCATACACGATGTCGCCCGTCATGCCGGTCGGGAACTGCTTCTGCAGATCCGGAAACACGGTCTTCACGCGGCTGGCCACATCGAGAATGTTCGCGTCCGGCGCGACCTTGATACCGATGAACACCGAACGCTTGCCGCTGAACGCGACGTTGAAGTCGTAGCTGTCGGCGCCGAGCACGACGTTCGCGACATCCTCGAGACGCACGATCGAGCCGTTCTTCTGCTTGACGACGAGTTGCTTGAAATCGTCGACGGTATGCAGGTCCGTGCCCGCTTCGAGGTCGACGCTGACCATCTGCCCCTTCGTCGTGCCGAGCGTCGCGAGATAGTTGTTGTTGCCGAGCGCGGTGAACACGTCGCTCGCGCTGACGCCGTGCGCGGCGAGCCGCGCCGAATCCAGCCACGCGCGCATCGCGAACTGCCGGCCGCCGAGCACTTCGGCGGTCTGCACGCCCTGGATCGAATCGAGCTTCGGCTTGACTACGCGCAACAGGTAGTCGGTGACGTTGTTGCTCGGCAGCACGCTGCTGTAGAAGCCCATGTACATCGCGTCGGTGGTCTGCCCGGTCTGCACCGTCAGCACCGGCTGCTGCGCCTGCGGCGGCAACTGGTTGCGCACCGAGCCGATCTGCGTGTTGATCTCGGTCAGCGCGCGGTTCGCGTCGTAGTTCAAACGCAGCGTCGCGACGATCGTCGACACGCCCGTGATGCTCGTCGACGACATGTAGTCGATGCCCTGCGCCTGCGCGATCGCCGCTTCCAGCGGCTGCGTGATGAAGCCGGCGATGGTGTCCGGGTTCGCGCCATAGTAGGCCGTCGTGATCGTGACGACCGCGTTCTCGGTCTGCGGATACTGGCTGACCTTCAGCACCGCGAGCGCGCGCAACCCGAGCACGAGGATCAGCAGGCTCACGACCGAAGCGAGTACCGGCCGGCGGATGAAGATGTCCGTGAACATGATCGGGCGGCCTCGCTTATTGTTCCTGCGGCGTCGGATTCGGACTGTCCGACGGCTGGACGCGGTTATCGATGATCAGCGGCGTGCCATTTTTCAGCTTGAGCTGGCCGCTCGTCACGACCTGCGTGCCGTCGTCGACGCCCTTCAGAATCGCCACCTGGTCGCCGCGCGTCGGGCCCGGTGTCACGAACACCTGCTGCGCGACGGGCAGCGTCTTGCCCTGCGCGTTGGGCTTCGTGCCCGGCTTCACGATGAACACCGTCGCGCCATACGGGTTGTAAGTGATCGCCGTTTGCGGCAGCGTCAGGTGGCGCTCCTCGGCGCCCGAATCGATCTTCACGTTCGCGTACATGCCGGGCAGCAGCTTGCGCTCGCGATTGTCGACGCTCGCCTCGATCTGCACGTTGCGCGTCGCGCTGTCGACTTTCGGGCTCATCGACTGGATCTTGCCGGTGAAGCTTTGTCCGCTGTACGCGTTGGTATCGACGCTGACGGTCGCGCCGATCGCGAGCTGGCCGAGCTGCTGTTGCGGCACGGAGAAGTCGGCGTAGATCGGATCGATGGCTTGCAGCGTGACGATCGTATCGCCGGGATTCAGGTATTGCCCCGGATTGATCGTCGTGATGCCGAGGCGCCCCGCGAACGGCGCGCGAATCGTCTTCTTGTCGACCAGCGCCTGCTGTTGCGCGACCTGCGCCTTCTTGCCCTTGAGATCGGCCGCGTCGGCGTCGAGCTGCGCCTTCGCGATTGCCTTGATGTCGTACTGCGCGCGGTCGCGCTCGTAGACCGTCTGCGCGAGTTGGGCCGCGGCCTGCAGCGATTGCAGCAGCGCGACGTCGCTGTCGTCGTTGAGTCGTACGAGGATCTGTCCGGCTTTCGCTTCCTGCCCCGACACGAACGCAACCTGGCGCACGAGGCCGGCGACTTCGGTCGTCACATCGACGCCGCGCACCGCGCGCAGGCTGCCGACCGCCGCGAGTTGCGGCTGCCACGACTGATAGTGGACCACCACCGCCGACACCGTCGCAGGCGGCGTGGTGTTGGCCGCCATGAACTTCGCGAACATGTGCGCGCGGAACAGGTTGAACCCGACCAGCGCGGCGAGCAGCAGGCCGACGCAGATCAACATGATCACCATCCGCTTCTTCATCGGTTTTCTTTCGGCCATCGTGATGTCCTTGCTCGGCTTGGGGCGAGGGCTAAGGGTTGCGTCAGTGCATGGTCAATGTGGCGTTGTAGCGGCCGGCGCGGCCGCGGAATCGGGCGCGGCGGCATTCCACCAGCCGCCGCCGAGCGCCTGGAACAGCGCGGCCGTGTCGGCGTAACGCGCGGCCTGCGCCTGCGCGAGACTCACCACTGTCTGCTGATACTGGCGTTGCGCGTCGAGCAGCGCGAGGTAGCTCACGCCGCCGACGCGATACTGCCCGCGCGTCAGTTCGAGCGAATCGCTCGCGGCGCGCGACGCGTCGGTTTGCGCCTTGAGGCCGGTCGCGTCGTGTTCGAGCGCGCGTAGCGTGTCCGCGACGTTCTGGAACGCGAGCAGCACCGTCTCGCGGTATTGCGCGCCGGCCTGCTCGTAGGCGGCCTCGGCGGCGCGCTTCTGCGCGCTCAACTGGCCACCGTGAAAGAGCGGTTGCAGCAAGCCCGCGCCGATGCTCCAGATCGTGCTGCCGGCCCGGAGCACCTGCGCGGGCGTCAGCGCCTCGGCGCCGTAGCTCGCGGACAGCGTGATCTGCGGATACAGCGCCGCGGTCGCGACGCCGACCTGGGCGCTCGCCTGATGCAGCGTGGCGTCGGCGGCGAGGATGTCGGGGCGCTGGCGCACCAGCGACGATGGCAGACTCACGGGCAGCGTGTCGGGCAGCGAGAACATGTCGAGCGTGAATTCGGGCACGCCCGTGTCGCTCGGCAGCTTGCCGGCGAGCACCGCAAGCTGATGGCGCGCCTGATCGAGCTGCTGATAGAGCGGCGGCAGCGTCGCGCGGGTCTGCGCGAGCAGCGTTTCCTGCGCGAGCACTGCCGCGCGGCTCACGCCGCCGAGTGAGAGTTGCTGGTCGAGCACGTTCAGCTGCTGCTCTTCCTCGGTGGCGATCCGCTCGGTCGCGTCGATCTGCGCGCGCACCGACGCTTCCTTGACCGCCGCGGTCACGATGTTGGCCGATATGGTCAGATAGGCGGCCTGTAGCTGGAAGCGCTGATAGTCGATCTGCGCATGCAGCGCTTCGAGTTCGCGCCGCGCGCCGCCGAACACGTCGAGCTTGTACGAGACGTTGACCGACGCGTTGTAGAGATTGAATTCTTCGACGAGGCCGGGCTCGCCGAACGCGATGCCGTTGATCTTTTCGCGCGTGGCGCTCAGTTGCGCGTCGACGCTTGGCAGCAAGGTGCCGCCCGCCTGCGCGGTGTAATTCTCGCGGGCCTGGCGCAACGCGGCCTGGGCCGCGGTCATGTTCGGACTATTGGAGATAGCCTCGCGGATCAGCGCGTCGAGCGGCTCGCAATGAAACAGCGTCCACCACGCCGCGGGAATGTCCTGGGCCGGCGCGAAGCGCTGCGGCAGGCCGGCGGGGCCGGGTGCGGAGGCGGTCTGATCGGGCAGCGGCCTGGCGGTGAAGGTGTCGGTAGCCGGCGCGGGCGGCGCGTGGTGGTCGGGGCCGACCATGCAGCCGGCCAGCGCGACGCAGCTGCACAGCGCAACGAAGAGGCGCCGCCAGACAATACGCTGACTCACGTCGATCATCGATCTACCTTGTACGCCAGTGGCGGGTGGACCGGACGAAGATGTTCAGGGCACCCGAACGTTCTTGGAGTTGTCTTGCCGACGCTGGAATTTACCACGCACGGCGCGAAACGCGCTTGGCCTGGCGTTCGTTGGCCGACGAAGGCGGATACGAGATCACGTAGGAGGGCGATGACAGCGTGCGGCGTTCGGTCCGAGCACGCCGCGTCGGCGGCACGCGACGCCGCATCGGAAGAAGTGGCGCCGAGCCTGCGCGCGACGATCCTCGAACACTGCCGCTCGGGCGGTTTCGAGCCCGACATCCGCTTCGAGGTGCAGTTGCAACAGACGGTGCTGAGTCTCGTCGACGAAGGCGTGGGCGTCGCGCTGGTGCCGTCGTCGATGCGCAAGGCGCAGTTGGCGGGCGTGGTGTTCCGCCCGCTTGCCGACGCGCCGCTGACCGGGCAGGTGCTCGCCTGGTCGCCGGCGAACCGGAATCCTTGTTTGGGGAGGTTTCTGGAGTTGGCGTGAACGGACCGCCGGCGCAGTCGATCACGCACCAGCCGTCGAACTCTCCGCCGCCGGCTCGTCGGCCGGATAGCGCTGCGCGTCCCGCTTGATGCGCCGGCGAATCAGGATCGTCCACAGCGTCAGCAGCACGTACACACCGTAACGCAGCACGGTGGATGCGAGCGCCGAGCGCGGGTCGTTCGGCCAATGCAGCACGATCGCACTGCGCACGATGTTCTCGCCGATCATGCCGATCCCCCACACGAGCGTCATCAGGCGGATATAGGTGGCGAGCATCGGACGATCACGCCAATGCCGCTCGAACAATTCCACGCTGCGATGGTCTTCGCGCGACATCGTCGAGCGCGCCAGATAGAACACCATCGGCTTGCGCAGCGTGAGCGACGCGAGGAACGCGATGCCGATAAAGCCCGACACCATCGGATCTTCGATCAATAGCAGACGCGCGTCGCTGAAAACGAGGCTCGTCGCGAGCGCTGGCAGCACGCCCGCGAGCACGAGTGCGCTCAGCGCGTCGAAATGCCGGTAACGCAGCAGATCGACCGTCATCCATGCGATCAGCGGCAACGCCGACGCGGCGAGCGCGCCCGCCTGCCCCCAGTGCGGAAACGCGAGCCGGTAGGCAAGCAAGGGCAGCGCGAGATTGACGAGCAATGCGCTCAGGTAGCGCAGGCGGGATTTCATCGGCTGGGCTGTAACGGCTGGAGCGAGGTACGCGCGGCACATGCTGGTGCCGCTGTGACAATCGCACTTGAACAGCGGCGCACAAACGTATGGAGGCAGTGTAGGCGAAGCTGCTTCGGTTGCCGAGGTTGGCGGCCCGCAGCGAAGGGCTGGCGGAAGCGCGCCGCGTGCGGGTGTATCGGCGGCGCGCTGATGCGATCGTCTGGTTTTACCGGGACTCGTCCGCCGCTCGCTGCTGCGCGATCAGATCGGCGAGCCGTTCCACCTGCTGCCCTTGCGCATCGAAATTGCCCGCGTCGAGCCACCGCTGATAGCACGAGCGCAGTGCCGGCCATTCGCTGTCGATGATCGAATACCACGCCGTGTCGCGATTGCGCTCGCGGTAGACGATCGCCTGCCGGAAGATCCCTTCGAACGTGAATCCGTAGCGCAGCGCGGCCTTGCGCGACGGCTCGTTCAGCGAATCGCATTTCCATTCGAAACGGCGGTAGCCGAGCTTGTCGAACACTTCGCCGAGCAGCAGGTACATCGCATCGGTCGCGATGCGCGTGCGCTTGAGCCGCGGCGAATACGTGACGTGGCCGACTTCGATCACGCCGTTGGCCGGATCGATCCGCATCAGCGACAGCGTGCCGACCGGCTTGCCCGTCGCGAGGTCGATCACTGCGTAGTGCAGCGGATCTTTCGATGCCGCCATCCGCGTCAGGTGCTCGCGATAGGCCGCGAGGCTGTCGAAAGGGCCGACCGCCAGGTAGGTCCAGTCGCGGCCGTCGGTGGCCGAGCGGTACGCGTCGAACAGCCCGGCCGCGTGGCGCTCGACGTCGACCGCTTCGAGCCGGCAATAGCGGCCGCTCAGCGGCTCGCGGCCCGGCGGCCGTGCGCCGTGCCAGCCGGGCACGGGCTTGCCGATCGGCTGACCGTAGGCGTTACGTGTGGGTTCCATGTCTGTTCTCCTGTCGTCGATGCACGAACGATACGGCAAACGTGGTATGTTCAAAAGATCCACGACACGCTTATTCGATAGGTCCAGCTCCATGATCGAAATCATCGGACCGCTCGTCCATGCTGACGACGTGTTCACCGCGAGCGTTGCCAGCGGGGCCACACGGCCTGCGCCGCTGCAAAAGCAACTGATAGAACGTCTGCAGCAGGCGATTCTCGCGGGCCGTCTGCCGGCCGGGTCGTTGCTGCCGTCGTCGCGGCTGCTCGCCGCCGAGATGGGCGTGTCGCGCAACACGGTCGTGATCGCTTACGAGCATCTCGCCGCGGTCGGCTACGTCGTCGCCGATCGCCAGGGCACGCGCGTGAGTCCGCTGTCGAGCCCCGCCGCGGGCGGCGAGCGGGCGGCGGCGGCGACCGCGCCGGAAGTCGTGTACGCGACGCGTGTCGAGCAGTTCGCGGCGTCGCACCAGCACGCCGACAATGCGTACGCGCTGACCCCCGGCACGCCCGCGCTCGACCGCTTCCCGCTGGCCGCATGGCGGCGCGCGCTCGAACGTGCGATGGAGCGCGCCTTACCGCACGCGCTCGGCTACGGCACGCCGGCCGGCGAGCCGGCGCTGCGCGACGCGATTGCCGCGCATCTGCGGATGGCGCGCGGCGTGCGCTGCGACGGCTCGCAGGTCGTGATCACCGAGGGCGCGCAGGAGGCGCTGAACCTGTGCGTGCGGCTGCTGACCAATCCCGGCGATATCGCATGGATCGAGGACCCCGGCTACCGCGGCGCGAAGGCCGCCTTCAACGCGGGCGATTTGCGCATGCTGCCGATTCCCGTCGACGCCGAAGGCATGGCCGTGCCGGCCGACGCGTGGCGCACGCATCCGCCGAAGCTGATCTACACGTCGCCCGCGCATCAGTATCCGACCGGCGCGGTGCTGTCGGTGGCGCGGCGGCTCGAGCTGATTGCAAAGGCGCGGCGCTGCGGCGCGTGGCTGATCGAGGACGATTACGACGGCGAGGTGCGCCACACCGGCGAGCCGATCGCGAGCATGCAGGGCCTCGTCGACGAGGCGCCCGTGCTGTACGTCGGCTCGTTCAGCAAGACGATGTTTCCGGCACTGCGCATCGGCTTCGTCGTGCTGCCTCGGGCGATCGCCGCGCATGCCGCTGTTGCGCTGCAAGAGATGCTGCGCGGCGGGCATCGGCTGGAGCAGTTGGCGCTCGCGCATTTCCTCGAAAGCGGCGAATTCGGGCGGCATCTCGGGCGGATGCGGCGGCTGTACCGTGAGCGCCAGCAGGCGCTGCGCGACGCGCTGGCCGAACATTTTCCGGCGGCGGCGATTCTTGGCGGCGATTGCGGCATGCATCTGACGCTGCGGCTGCCCGCGTCGCTCGACGATCGCGCGCTGACGGCGCGGGCGCAGGCCTTGGGGCTCAATCCGCGCGCGCTGTCGGGGTTTGCGATCGAGGCGTCGGAGCAGACCAACGGCCTCGTGATCGGATATGGCAATACGGAGGCGCAGCGCTTGGGGCCGGCGGTGAAATCGCTGGCGGAGTTGGTGCGGCAGATGGAGAGCGCGGCGCGACCGGCTGCGAAAGGGGTGCCAAAACGGGCCGGAAAATCCGCCGTCCGGCCCGGCAAAAAGCCGACCGCGCAACGCCGCACACTCGCCACCCCGGACATGTAAGTTTTACGTTTGTCCGCCCGGCCCATGTCGCGCTATCGTGTCGTATGCGCGGCGACTTCGCTCCGAAATGCCGGTCTGCCCGCATGTGCCGCCGTTGCCCGGCCCGCCGTGCCGCGGACGTGGCGCCGGCGATGGGCACGAACAATGCCTTGACTGTGGTTATCGATGACGATTTATCCGACCGGAGACGATATGAAGGAAATCGAACCGACCCCGTGGTTTGACCTGGCCATCCATACGCCTGTACGCGAAGGCTGGTACGAGGTGCAGTTGGCGAGCGGGGACACGGCGTTTGCGAAATTTGGCGACGGCGTGTGGACCGAAAAGCCGTTGCTCGTATTCACGCATTGGCGCGGACTGTCCGCCGATCCGTCGAAAGCCGCGGACGGCGCGGCCGAGTCGGTCAGCGCCGAAGCCACCGCGGCGCAGGGCGTGCGCGCCGCCTGGAACGCGTTCTTCCCGGGACTCGGCGAAGAGCAGCATAAGCCGCTCAATGTGGTGCCGAACGGCAAGGCGCCGCATTGAGGGTCCATTGAAATTCGCTTGAAGTCTGCTCGGGCGGCGGCTCGCTTGCTGCCGCCCGGCAGCTCGATTCGCCCGCCGCGTGGTTCGAATCGCCCGCCCCTCGCCGCGCACCGCGGCTCCGCACTGCACGCACCGCATTTCTCCCGCCCCGCTACAATCAGCGTCATCCTTTCGACGCCATCACGATGCTATGAACGCCACCCGCGAACCCGTGGAATTGTCGCGCGCGACTCAACTGCTCAATCACGGACCCGTCACGCTGATCACTAGCGCGCACGCAGGTCGATCGAACGTGATGGCCGCCTCATGGGCGATGCCGCTCGACTTCGATCCGCCGAAGGTGGTGGTGGTCGTCGATAGCCGCACGTTGACGCGTAGCCTGATCGAAGCGAGCGGCGTGTTCGGGCTGCAACTGCCGAGCCGCGGTTTCGCCGCGCAAACGCTCGCGGTCGGCACTCACGCGGGCGTCGAACTCGACAAGTTCTCCGCGTTCGATCTCGAGACCTTCCGCGCGCAAAAAATCGACGTGCCGATGCTGGCCGGCTGCATTACGTGGATGGAATGCAAGGTGATTCCGGACGACAGCCAGCGCCACGATCTGATCATCGGCGAGGTGGTCGCCGCGTATGCGGATAGCCGCGTGTATTCGCACAACCGCTGGCATTTCGGTGACGATCCCGACCTGCGCACATGCCATTACGTGGCAGGCGGCACTTTCTTCGCGACGGGCGATGCGTTCGAGGTGGCGCCCGTCGCGGCCTCCGCGCAATGACCGCGCTTAGGTGTTCGGTTCGGTTTCGCCTTCGGCGAATGCCTTGAGCGCGTCGCCGGCGAGACGGTAACGCACCCATTCGCTTTGCGGATTCGCGCCGATCGATTTGTAGAAGCCGATGGCCGGCTCGTTCCAGTCGAGCACGCTCCATTCGAAGCGACCGCAGCCCGTTTCGCAGGCGATTTGCGCGAGATGGCGCAGCATCTGTTTGCCTGCGCCGCTGCCACGCGATGCAGGCGACACGTATAGGTCTTCCAGATAAAGCCCCTGCTTGCCGAGCCACGTCGAATACGAAAAGAAGTACACGCAAAAGCCGACGGGCTCGCCATTCATTTCGCAGATCAGCGCTTTCGCGGGCACGCCCTCGGAAAACAGGCTCTTCTCGATGTCTTTGACGCCGGCGACGACTTCGTGCTCGGCTTTCTCGTAGATCGCGAGTTCGGTGATGAAGCGCAGGATCAGGGGAGCGTCGGATGCGGTGGCGGGGCGGATGTGGATCGTCAAGGTCTGATGCTCGGTGAGTTCGGTGGTGATTCCGGTCCGGCTGACGGTACGCGTCAAATGCGCCGGCTTCGGAACAGACTCACATCGTAGCAAAGTGCCGAAGGCCCCGCCGCGAGAGGGCGAGGCCTCGGGCGTTTCCTACAGACCGAACGCGAACAATTTTTGCGGCCCCGGGCCGTTCGTTGGGCCAGGGCCCCAGAACACCACGCCGTCCGCAACGGCCGGTCCGGCATTGCACGCGCCGCCGCTATCGAATGATCACAGTACTTTTCCGTTGGAAGAATCGAGCGCGTACATCGTGCCTTTCGTGTAGTCGAGATTGCATCCGAAGACCACGCCATTCGCGACAGAAGATCGTCGATGCGAGGGAGAAGCGGGTGCCTTTTCTCGTTGTCGTCGGGAAGAGGGAGGCGGCGGACAGGACGGTTAGTGTGCGATGGTCGAGGGATGGCGCACAGCGGGAGTTTGGTCTCGCGGAGGGAGTGACGTACCTGAAAGGCAAAGGAGCCTTGCCGGGTTCGCCGGCGAGAGGCTGACCCGCTTCAACCGTGCGGCAATACCGACTTTCCGCGCCGCTTTTTCGGCTTAGGCTCCACTCCTACTCGCGGGTCTCGCGCCAATACGAGTGCCGTCAACTGCTCGACAGTGTCTTCAAACGCAGGGTCCTCCTGCGGCACATAGAGCCACTTTCCGAGTACCGGGTGAGGCCGCAGCGCGGGCAGATCGGAAATCAGAGCAGCATGGCGTTCCTGCGATGTACAGACGAGCAGCCCATTCCACGGCTTATCGCGATCGGCGGCAACCAGACACAATAGGCCGTCGATATACGCGGCATCGCTACCAAACATTCGCCGGCGCAGGTAAGTCGGATCGCGTTCGAACGCGTCGAAGATCCAGAGGAGCGAATTGCTGATCGAAGAGGGCATCGGCGGAAATTCTCACGAAGCGAGGGCGAGTGAATAAGTTTACGTAAATTCTGCAGGCTCGGCAGCGAGCCGATAGACGAGAGAGCAAGTCCGGCTAGGTAAGATGTGTCCAACCTCGGCGACCATATCGGAACTCGCACGATTCCAGACCATGCTAACTCACACAGACGCCACCGCCGCTTACGCTAAACGCTTCGAAGCCGTTCTCGCCTATATCGACGCAAACCTCGAAGGCGATCTGTCGGTCGACGCGCTAAGCCGTATCGCAAACTTCTCGATGTTCCATTTCCATCGACAGTTTGTCGCGTATGTCGGCGTGCCCGTCGCACGCTACGTGCAGTTGATGCGCTTGCGCCGCGCGGCTCACCGCCTCGCGTCGCAGGCGTCGTGCTCGGTTCTCGATGCCGCGCTCGACGCTGGTTTCGACAGTCCCGAAGCCTTCAGCCGCGCGTTCAAGCGTGCGTTCGGCATGGCGCCGAGCGCGTTTCGACGGCATCCAACATGGCAATTCTGGAGTGCGAGTTTTATTGTTCCCTATCTTTCGAGGAAACTGACCATGCAAGTGAAAATCGTCGATTTTGCGGAAACCCGGGTTGCCGCGCTGGAGCATTGTGGTTCACCTGGACTTGTCAACGAGAGTGCGCGCAAATTCATCGATTGGCGTATTCAAAGCGGACAATCGCCGGTGGGGTCGAGCAGGACCTTCGGCATCCCGCGCGGCAATCCGGACACGGTGCCAGCGGAGGAATTCCGCTTCGATATCTGCGGAGAGATCGACGAGCCGGTCGCGCCGAATCTCTATGGCGTGCGCGAACTCGTGATGCCGGGAGGGCGATTCGCAGTGGTGCGGCACACGGGATCGACCGATCACATCGGCGAGACGATCTACCCAATCTTTCGCGACTGGCTGCCTTCGAGTGGGGAAGAGTTGCGGGATCAACCGCTATTTTTCCACTACCTGAGCGTCTATCCTGAGACGCCGCTGGATCAGTGGCAGACGGATATCTACATTCCGTTGGTGTGATTGGAGGGAATGGGGACGACGAGCATATGGAATGCCTGCCAGTGCAAAACGAGTCGCTCCCATTCTCCGCGAAATCCCAGGTCCGAAGTCCCGGTTCATTCGAGCTTCGATCCATTTTGACATCGGTATCAATTGCATTGAAGCGATGATTGCCGGATCGTTCATTCGGGAAAAAATGCAATTGCGAAATGTACCTTGAAATAAAGCGCCAATCTTTGCGAATAGTGATTCAGATACGGGTTTTTATCGATCCCGGCTCCCAGCCAAGACAGTAGCGCAAAAGGCGGCTCCGCTTTCGGCATCCCGCGTGATCGCCGGAACCACCCAATATCCGCAGTGTCAACTCAGGATGTCACCCGTCCATTTTGGGGAGATATCAAATGGCTGCCACGCAATCTGGGGCTATGCCCCTCTCCGAAGAGGAGGCACGGCGCCAGTTGCGCCGCGCTGTCATCGCCAGCACGATTGGTACCACGATCGAATGGTACGACTTCTTCCTGTATAGCACGGTCACTGGTCTGGTATTCGCGAAGCTGTTTTTTCCTGAATCGGACCCGCTCGTCGGCACACTCCAGGCATTTCTGATTTACGCCGTCGGCTTTGTCGCGCGGCCGGTGGGTGCGGCGATTTTCGGTCACTATGGCGATCGCATCGGACGTAAAGCAACGTTGATCGTCACGCTATTGCTGATGGGACTCGCGACATTCGCCGTCGGCTTTGTACCGACCTACGCGTCGATCGGCATCTGGGGGGCCATTGCGCTCACGGCGCTGCGCTTCATTCAGGGTGTGGGCGTTGGCGGCGAGTGGGGCGGTTCGGTGCTGATGTCGATGGAATGGGCGCGCACCAACAAGCATCGCGGTTTCGTCGCGTCGTGGCCGCAGTTCGGCGTACCGGCGGGATTGTTCGTCGCGAATCTGGTGGTGCTGGCCACCAGTCAGATCTCCGGCAGCGCATTTCTCACGTGGGGCTGGCGGGTGCCGTTTTTCCTCAGTATTGCGCTGGTCGGGATCGGCCTTTATATCCGCTTGAGTATTCTCGAGACGCCGGTCTTCGCGAAGCTCCTCGCTGAGCGCAGGATCGAAAAGGCGCCGATGCGTGAAGTGCTGCGCCGGCAGCCGAAAGACATTCTTCTATCGGCTCTTGCGCGTATGGCCGAACAGGCGCCTTTCTATATTTTCACGGCCTTTATCTTCACCTATGGTGTGATGAGTCTGGGCGTCACACGTGATCTGTTACTCACGGCGGTGCTGGCCGCGTCGGTGCTGGAATTCTTCACGATTCCGCTGTTTGGTCACGTATCCGATCTGATCGGACGTCGACGCATGTATGTGATCGGTGCCGCTGCTGTCGGGCTATTCGGTTTCCTGTACTTCTTCATGGTCGGAACTCATAACCCCGGATGGATCTTCGCGGCCATCGTGCTTTCGCTGGTGCCGCACGCAATGATGTATGGTCCCCAAGCCGCGTTGATCGCCGAATCGTTCACAGGGCGCTTGCGCTACAGCGGCGCGTCGATGGGATACCAGTTGGCTTCCGTCATCGCTGGCGGTCCGGCACCGTTGATTGCAACCGCGCTTTATGCCTACTTCCATTCTGGATTTGCGGTGGCGTGGTATGTCTTCGCGTGTGCGGTGATTAGCGTGGCCGCCGCTATGCGACTGGGCGATTACACGAATAAGGACATTTCGCGCGAATACGACGACGTGCATGCATTGCATGACCACGGACATGCCACGTGATCGATCAGGCGGATGGCCGCAGCGGCCATCCGCCGAATCAACCATCAGCTTTTCAGCGGCAACCAGACTTCGACTCCACCCATTCCCGTCACCGGATCGAATTGCTCGCCATACCGTTCGAAATGCGGTGCATCGGCAGGCACGTGCCCTGATGCGGGCAACCACTGATTCCAGATCGTATTCATCGTGCGACGTATCGCCGAGATATGCTCGCGATGACT
Source organism: Paraburkholderia atlantica (assembly GCF_009362785.1). GTDB lineage: Bacteria > Pseudomonadota > Gammaproteobacteria > Burkholderiales > Burkholderiaceae > Paraburkholderia > Paraburkholderia atlantica. The sequence goes on along the minus strand of NZ_WHNQ01000021.1, from coordinate 27,468 downwards.
GAATACCGCGTAGCGTTGCGCGGCGATGCGCACACGACTCAACTCCGGCGGCAATGCGGAGAAATCGCTGACTTCGACGCCGCACATATAGTCGAAGTTACCCAGTTCATCGGCGTTATAGCCAACGCCATAAGCCACCTTGCCGACTTGTCCCGGCACCCTGCCGTACCAGGCGCCAAAGCGCTGCCATTGGGATGGAATCGCTTTGCTGGTCTCGCATGTATAGCGCTCGCTCAGTCCAGCGATGAGAAACGGCTTGCCGTCTTCGAAGCGCGGCGGCTCCAGATGAGTCAGAAGGGTTTCGTCCATTTTGATCGGCTCCACGATGCTCAGGTTGTCGAGATGACCCCGCGCGCGCAACGCATCAGGCGTGAGCCCGAACTGTTCGCGAAACGCGCGCGTGAATGCTTCGTGAGAGCCGTAGCCGGCGTCGAGGGCGACCGCGAGAATGTCGGGCGCACCATCGGCGAGACGCCGTGCGGCCTCGCTCAAACGCCGCGCGCGAACATAGCGCATCACCGGCATCCCGGTGGCCGCTTCGAACGCGCGGGCGAGGTGAAAGCGCGATACGCAGCCACAGCGGGCGATGTCGTCGAGCGTCAATTCGCCCGCGAAGTGGCTTTCGATATACCAGAGCGCTTTTCCGACCGGGTTCATCTCAGCTCTCATGTCAGCATGAAGCCAGCATAGTCAGCGGCGCACTCACGCATTTGATCGCGCTTGCGGTTTTGCAGGCGCGGCGGAGGGCGGAGCCGACTGCGCCACGTCACTATGCGCGCCCGCAGCGCCACCCGCTTGCCCCGGCCTCAGCAACAGCCCACCCAGCACGCCGGCCGCCGCTGCAAAAACCGCCCCAAACAGAAACGCGACGTGATACCCGCTGTTCAGCGCGGCCGCCGCGCTCGACGACGCCTGCATTGCCTCGCTACGCGCCGCGGCAAGACTCGCGAGCACCGCGAGCCCGAGCGCCCCGCCCATCATGAACGACGTGTTGACGATGCCCGACGCGAGGCCCGAATCGGCGGGATCGACGTCGCTCATCGCGGCGAGCAGCAGCGGATTGAACGCGATGCCCGCGCCAAAGCCGAGCAGCAACATGCCGGGCAATACGTCGGGCACGAAGCTGCCGTCGACGGGCGCACGCGCGAACAGCGCGAGCCCGCATGCCGCGATCAGCAGGCCCGCCGCGAGCGGCCGGCGCAGCCCGAAGCGCAGCACCACACGCGCCGACAGTCCCAGCGAAAAGAGTCCCATGATCAGGTTCGCGGGCAGAAACGCGAGCCCGACCTGCAACGGGCGATAGCCGAGCACGCGCTGCAAATAAAGCGCCGAAATAAAGAACCACGCGAACATCGCGGCTGCCCACAACACGCCGACCACGTTGGCGGTCGCGACATTGCGCAAACGCAGCAGACCGAGCGGCATCAACGGATGTTCGACTCTCGCCTCGATTGCCAGGAACACGGCGAGCAGCGCGAGCGCGACGCACAGCAGGCCGAGCGTCTGCGCCGAAGTCCAGCCCGCTTCGTTGCCGTTGACGATCGCATAGACCGCCAGCATCAGCGACGCGGTCACGCTGAGCGCACCGGCCACGTCGAGCCGCTCGCCATGCGCGTGGCCGCGCGCGGCGGGCAATAGCGCGAGGCACAGCGCGTACACCGCAATGCCGATCGGCAGATTGACCAGGAAGATCCAGTGCCAGCTCAGCAGATTGGTGAGCAGTCCGCCGAGCAACACGCCGATGCTGCCGCCGCCCGCGCAGACGAAGCCATACACGCCCATCGCTTTCGCGCGTTCGCCGGGTTCGGTGAACAGATTCATGATCAGCGACAACGAGACCGCCGAGACGATCGCACCACCCAGGCCCTGGACGGCGCGCGCGGCGACCAGCAGCACTTGCGAATTCGCGAGGCCGCAGGCGAGCGAAGCGAGCGTGAAGAGCGTAATGCCGGACAGGAACAGCTTGCGGTGTCCGTACAGATCGCCAAGCCGTCCCCCCAGCAGCAGACAGCCGCCGAACGTCAGCATGTAGGCGTTGACGACCCATACGAGCGAAGTTTCGCTAAAGCCGAGATCGGCGGCGATGGACGGCAGCGCGACGTTCACGATGGTCGTGTCGAGCACGATCATCAGCACGCCGAGGCAGAGCACGATCAGTGCGAGCCAACGTTGTTTGCCGTGGAGGGAGTGGGTCATGCGGGTGCCCCTTTACGCGGATTCTGTCGATCACCGACGATGGGCTTTCGAGTCTAGCACCCGCGCATTTCGCGTCCAACTACGAAATCCTGGGCGGCGGCGCCGCGCGAACCGGCGCGCGGTTCCGCTTCAATCGCCAGTGAGAATTTCGTATTTGCCGCCGCGTTCGAGCGCGCGCTGATACGCGGGCCGCGCGTGAATGCGCTGCAAAAACGCGCTTATCGCGGGCAACTCCGCAGTGATGCCGCGCGCGGTGGCGGCTTCGAGCGGGAAGCTCATTTGCACGTCGGCGGCGGTGAAGTCGTTGCCGGCGAACCAGCCGGTCGCGCTGAGCTCGTTGTCGATATAGCCGAAATGCAGCTTCAATTGCGGATCGACGAAGTTCGCTTGCAAGCTCGCCGCGATCTTGCGTGCGATCGGCTTGGCGAAGAACGGCATCGACGCATTGGCGATGCGTCGCGCGATGAGCTTGAGCAGTAGCGGCGGCATCGCCGAGCCTTCCGCGTAGTGCAGCCAGTACGTGTAGCGCAAGCGCTCCGGCGTGCCGGGCGGCGGCGCGAAACGCCCCGCGCCGTACCTGTCGACGAGATACTCGATGATCGCGCCCGACTCGGCGATCTTGAGGCCAGCGTCGGTAATGACGGGCGACTTGCCGAGCGGATGGACCGCACGCAGTTCGGGCGGCGCGAGCATCGTCTTTGGATCGCGCTCGTAACGCTTGATCCCGTACGGTACGCCGAGTTCTTCGAGCAGCCACAGCACGCGTTGCGAGCGGGAGTTGTTCAGATGATGGACGGTGAGCATGAGTGGCGCGTGATGATGGTTGGCAACGTGTACTACCCGGTTCACAATAAGGACTTTAGAGAGTGGGCAATAAAACACCAACGAGGAGGTGACTTCGTGATCTATTCAGATCGAAAGTTTGTTCGAATCGACCCACCGATCAAGGTGTATTTGTGAAACACGGGCGATCGATCGGGTCGGCCGCAGTAGTGCTTGCAATGATGTTTGTCGTACTTCTCGTCGCGACGCACACCGATACCAAGAATGCGAGCGAATGCATCAAAAGCACGTCAAAAAACGGCCGCTACATTGCGGAGCGATGTCTGCTCCAATGGCGAGGCGGCAACGACCCGGACTATCGCGGTCAGGTTTATGACGCCGTGTCAGGCAAACTGCTGGTGCGCAGAACCTTCAGCACACCTGTTCCTGAATTGATTTGGCTGGACGGCGAAGGCGTCTCATTCTCCCGTGGCGGCGACGACGCGTCGTTCATAAAACTGCCGCCGTCATTCTACGACCGGATGATCGCCAGATTTTCACTACGGGGATGATGAGCTTTTTCAGCCTCGCATGCCGCCATTAATACGCGCTGCCGGCGCGAGTCATTCGGATGATACTCAGCGACGGCAGCACCACATCCTCAAACCTTCGACTTACCCCCCATCAACCCATTCGACGGCAACGTCTCATCCAGTAACTTCCTCGCACTCTCAATCCCCGCCACCGGCAAGCCCTTCGGATCGAGCAGTCCCACCTGCACGAGCACCGATGCCTGATCCCAATAAATGTGCTCGTTATAAAGCTTGTCACCGCGGAAGCACACCACGGCGAGCATCGGCACCTCGAAGTACTTGCCAGTCGGCGCGACGCCCGGCAGCAGCCAGTCGATCTCGCAGCTATGCGTGCAGCTGAAAATGAATTCATCGACGACGCGATCCGAACCGATCGTGCGCGAAATCGGAATCAGCTTCGTGTCGGGCGGATTCGAGTTGACGAAATGATGCGTGTAAAAGCGCTTCAGATTGTCATGCCCAACACCGCCTGTCATCGTCGGCACGTGATTGACATAGGGCTCGGCGACCATCGTCGGCATCACCGCGTCGACGTCACGGGTCGCGAACTCGTGATAGCAATGCGCTTCCCACAGCGCGTTCAGATCGTAGACCGGACCGAGCACCTTGCGCAGCAGCGCCAGCGTGCGCGAGTACGCCATCATCGCGGCCGGCTTGTCGTACTGCTTGCGCTCCGGCGCGGCGAACGCGTGATCGCAGCCGGGGTACACGTATTGCTCGATCTGCGGCCGCGTGCGCAGTGCGGCGCCGATGCGTTCGCGCGTTTCGGGCGGGCAGTGCGCGTCGTTCGCAGGGAAGTGGAACACCATCGGGCAGTTGATTGCCGATACTTCGCCGAGATGCGCGTCAAGCCCCACGCCGTAGTAGCTGACCGCGCAATCGACGTCGGTGCGCGCCGCGCTCAGAAACGCGAGCTTGCCGCCGAGGCAGTAGCCCACCACGCCTACCTTGCCGGCCTGCTCGGGCAGTTCGCGCAACGTGGCGATCGTGGCGGCGATGTCTTTCACGGCGACATCCGCATCGAACTGCCCCAGATAGCCGAGTGCCTCTTTCATATCGGCGTCGCCGTAGCCAAGCGAAATGCCCGGCCTGATGCGCCAGAACAGATCGGGCACGAGCACGACGTAGCCTTCTTCGGCGTAGCGATCGGCGGTCGCCTTCATCGTGTCATTGACGCCGAAGATTTCCTGCAGCAGCACGAGCCCCGGGCCCGAGCCCTGCGCGGGGCGCGCGACGTAAGCGTTGAAACGGCCGCCATCGTGGGCGACGACTTCGATGAAAGAGCCGGCCATGCAGTCTGTCTCCAGTCTCGTGATTGGTATGGGTTACGTCATCATGCGCAACTCGAAACGTTTGAGCTTGCCGGTTTCGGTGCGCGGCAGCGTGCCGACGAACGTGATGACGCGGGGGTATTTATACGGCGCGACGTTATTCTTAACGAAATCCTGCAGTTGCGCGACCAGTTTATCGTCGGCCGTGTAGCCGGGGTTCACCACGACGAAGGCCCGCACGATCTGCCCGCGCGTTTCGTCGGGCACGCCGATCACGCCACATTCGGCCACCGCCTCGTGCTGCATCAGCACGCTTTCCACTTCGGGACCGGAGATGTTGTAGCCGGCCGACACGATCATGTCGTCGGCGCGCGCCTGATAGAACACGTAGCCGTCCGCGTCCAGATAGACCGAATCGCCCGGCAGGTTCCAGCCGTCGCGCACGAAGCGCAGTTGTCGTTCGTCGGCCAGATAGCGGCAGCCGGTCGGGCCGCGCACCGCGAGCTTGCCGATCGTGCCGGGCGGCACGGGTTGCATGTCGTCGTCGACGGCTTGCACGACGTAGCCCGGCACCGCGCGGCCGATCGCGTGCGGCCGGATCTCCGCGCCTTGCGACGAAACGAAGATGTGGATCAGCTCGGTGCCGCCGATGCCGTCGATCATGTCGATGCCGGTAGCCTCGCGCCACAGACTGCGCGTCGAATCGGGCAGCGCCTCGCCGGCCGACACGGTCTTCTTTAGTGACGACACGTCATGTTGCGCGACGAGCGGCGCCATCTGCCGATAGAACGTCGGCGCGGTGAACATCACGGTCGCATGAAAACGTTCGACTACGTCGAGCAAGGTCTGCGGCGTGAGCTTTTCGACGAGCACCGTCGACGCACCGACGCGCAGCGGAAAGCACAGCAGGCCGCCCAGCCCGAACGTGAACGCGAGCGGTGGCGTGCCGCAGAAGATGTCGCTCGCTGATGGCTTCAGCACATGACGCGGGAACAGATCGCACATCGCGATCATGTCGCGATGGAAATGCATGCAGCCTTTCGGCGCGCCGGTCGTGCCGCTCGTGAACGCGATCAGGCAGACGTCGTCGGCGGCGGTGTCGCATGCGGTGAAGTGCTCGGGCTTGTTGACGGCGAGCGTCTCGAGTGAATCCGCGGAGTCGTCGTGAAAGCGGCGCGTCTGCTTCAGCACCGCGCAGTAGAACTCGTCGCGCGGATTCGTACAGCGCTCGAGTTCCGTGGTCAGGCGCGCATCGCAAAGCGCGGCGCTGACCTGCGCTTTCTCGATGATCTGCTTGAGCTCCTTCGCGCGCAGCAGCGGCATGGTCGGTACGATGACGAGCCCGGCCTTCAGCGCCGCGAGCGTGGCGACGGCCATCTGCAACGTGTTCGGTCCACGCAGCAGCACGCGGTTGCCGGGCCGTAAGCCCATTTCATCGACGAGCACATGCGCGCTGCGGTTGACCATCGAGAGCAGTTCGCCGTACGTGGTCGCTTGAGGCTTGCCATCCACGTCGGACCAGATCGCCGGCCGGTCGCGATGTCCCGCCTCGATGGTCCGCTCCAGCAGTTCGGTCGCGCAGTTCAGTCGCGGCGGATAGGCGACGTCCGGATTGTCGAGCAGAAAGATGGGCCATTGATCCTGCGGCGGAAGATTGTCGCGCGCGAAGGTATCGACGTGTGCTGACGGTTCCATCATGGTCTCCCGGGGCGTTGAGCCGGAAAATGCGCTTCGTTCGGTGTGAAGGGCTTGCCTGTGCGTTCGGTACCTGTATGGCGTTCAGTGCGGAATCACCGCGGTGGCTTCGATCTCGACCTTCGCGCGGTCTTCCATCAGCGCGACGACCTGCACCGCGCTCATCGCAATGTCGTAGTCGCCGATCAGCTCGCGGAACGCGCGGCCGATGTCCTTCAGCGACGCGAGGTACTCGCGCTTGTCGGTCACGTACCACGTGAGGCGCACCAGATGTTCGGGCTTGCCGCCTGCTTCGCGCAGCACGGCGAGCAGATTCTTCAGTGCCTGCTCGGACTGCTGCGCGAAGTCGTCGGAATGAAACTGCGCCTGTTCGTCCCAGCCGATCTGGCCGGCGATGAACACCTGCGTGCCGCTCGCCGCGACGCCGTTCGCATAGCCGCGCGGTTTGACCCAGCCGGCGGGAAGGAGAGCTTTTTTCATCAGCGATGAGCCTCGATGGAGGAGGGCGATGGCGCGTACGCCGCGAGCGCGCTCGCGATGTCGACGGGAATGTCGATCGATTTGCCGCTGTCGAACGACATGAACACGAGCACCTGTTTCGAGCGGAATCGCGTTTCGCCGTTGCAATGCCCGTGAATCTCGATGCCGACAGAACTGCGGCCGATGGTGCGGACTTCGAGCGTGAGCAGGATCGTTTCGCCCATCTGGCTCGGCCGCGAGAACTCGCAGTCGAGTTTGACGATCGGCAGGCCGATGCGGCGCCGCGCGATCATGTGCGCGTAGTCGATGCGCAGGCCCTCGTTGAACCAGTCTTCGACGAGCACATTGGTCATCACGAGGTACTGCGGAAAATACACGATGCCCGCGGGATCGCAGTGCGAGAAGCGGACGCGTACGGGCCGCTCGAACGATGTGCTCATTGTGCGTTTCCGTTCGCGGCGGCATGCGCCTTCAACAGATCTCGGCCGACGATCAGCTGCTGCACCTCGGTCGCGCCTTCGTAGATACGCAGCGCGCGGATCTCGCGGTACAGCATCTCGACCGCGCTGCCGCTTTGCACGCCCATGCCGCCATAAAGCTGCACGGCTGCGTCGATCACCTGCTGCGCGCCTTCGCTCGCGTGCCACTTCGCCATCGCGGCTTCACGTGTGACGCTTTCGCCCTGGTCGCGCAGCCACGCGGCGCGATAGACGAGCAGCGCGCTGCTGTCGATAGTCAGCGCCATCTGCGCGAGCTTCGCCTGCGTCAACTGGAAGTCGCCGAGCGTCTGGCCGAACATCTTGCGCGACGCCGCGCGCGCGAGACCTTCGGCCATCGCATGACGCGCAAAGCCGAGCGATGCGGCCGCCACCGACGTGCGGAAAATGTCGAGCGTGCGCATTGCGATCTTGAAGCCTTCGCCGGGCACGCCGAGCATCCGGCTCTTCGGCACGCGCGCGTTCGTGAAGCGCAGACGCGCGAGCGGATGCGGCGCGATCACGTCAATGCGCTCGGCGATGTCGAGGCCCGGCGTTTCTGCATCCACGATGAACGCGCTGATGCCGCGCGCGCCTGGTGCCTCGCCGGTGCGCGCGAACACCACATAGAAGTCCGCGATGCCGCCATTGGATATCCACGTCTTTTCGCCGTCGAGCACGTAGTGGTCGCCTTCTTCGCGAGCCGCCAGCGCCATCGCCGCGACGTCCGAGCCTGCTTGCGGCTCCGACAGCGCGAACGCGGCGATCGCCGTGCCGCTCGCAACGCGCGGCAGATAGCGCGATTTCTGCTCATGCGTGCCCGCGAGCGAGATCGCGCCCGAGCCGAGGCCTTGCATTGCCAGTGCGAAGTCGGCGAGGCCCGAATAGCGCGCGAGCGTTTCGCGCAGCAGGCACACCGCGCGCGTGTCGATCGTGTCGCCGTGGCCGCCATAAGCGATACCACCGACGCCGTATTTCAGCCAGCCGGCCTCGCCGAGTTCACGCACCAGCAGGCGGCAGATCGCATCGGGGTCGCCATGTTCTTGATGCTTGAGATTCGCGCGGCACCACGCGTCGATGCCGGCCGCGAGTTCGCGATGACGCGGCTCGAAAAACGGCCACGCGAGCGGACTGTGCAAATCGATCGACGTGTTGTGATGATCGGCGCTCAACTCAGTCTCCTTCGAACACCGGACGCGTCTTCGCCGCGAACGCGTCGTACGCGCGCTCGAAATCGCGCGTGCCCATGCAGATTGCCTGCGCCTGCGCTTCGGATTCGATCGCTTCGTCGATGCTCATGCTCCATTCCTGGTGCAGCATCTTCTTCGTCATGCCGTGCGCGAAGGTCGGGCCGGACGCGAGATCGGCGGCGAGCTTCTGCGCTTCTTCGATGAGCGCGGCGGGGTCGCACAGGCGGTTGTAAAAGCCCCACGCGTGAGCTTCGTCGCCGCTTGCCGAACGGCCGGTGAACAGCAGTTCGGCGGCGCGTCCCTGGCCGATGATGCGTGGCAGCATCGCGCATGCGCCCATGTCACAACCGGCAAGGCCGACGCGCGTGAACAGAAACGCGAGCTTGCTGCGCGCGGTGCCGAGGCGCAGATCGGAAGCCATCGCGAGGATTGCGCCGGCGCCCGCGCAAACGCCATCGACGGCCGCGATGATCGGCTGCGGGCAATGGCGCATGGCCTTCACGAGATCGCCGGTCATGCGCGTGAACAGCAACAACTCGGGCATCGGCAGATCGATCAGCGGCGCGATGATGTCGTGCACGTCGCCGCCCGAGCAGAAGTTTTCGCCCGCGCCGTGCAGCACGACGGTCTTCACGTCGGTCGCGTACGCGAGGTCGCGAAACAGGTCGCGCAACTCCGCATACGATTCGAAGGTCAGCGGGTTCTTGCGTTCGGGGCGGTTCAGCGTGATCGTCGCGACCTTTTTGGTCACCGACCAGCCGAAGTGCTTCGCCTCATAGCCTGCCAGGGTCAGGCGGTTGCCGGCCAACAGTGCGTCGGCGTTGGATCGTGTCATGTATTCCTCCGGTGCGAAGTCAGCCTTTCAGGCTGTCGAGCAGATGCCGCTTGAGTTTGCCGAGGTCCTGATGGGTCTTCATCTTTTCGTCGAGGCTCAGGCCGCCGAACATTTCGACGACCCATTGCTCGTGGGCGACGGCCATTTTGTCGAACGCCTTGCGGCCAGCGGGCGTCAGGCACACGCTGATCGAGCGGCGGTCGTTCGGGTCGGTATCGCGCGTGACCAGCCCCTCTTTTTCGAGCTGATCGGTGATGCCGGTGACATTGCCGCCCGTCACCATCAAACGACGCGACAGCTCGGTCATTTTCAGGCCTTCCGGATGTCGTTCGAGTTGCGCCATCAGATCGAAACGCGGCAACGTGGTGTCGAATTCGGCGCGCAGACGTTTGCGCAATTCGGCCTGCACGAGGTTGGTGGTGGTCAGCATGCGCAGCCACAGACGCAGGCCCATGTGGCTGTCCGCACCGGTGCTCATTTCGAGGTCCACGACATTCTCCGCGGGTTGGGCGACGCCTTTGCGCGACGGCTTTGCATCCGGCGGCGACTTTTTTGCTTGCGTTGATTTGCTCACGTTACTTCCCCACCCGAAATGGAAATGGATTGCCCGGTGATCGCATCCGAGCCGGGGCGACACAGCCACAATACCGCGTTCGCGACCTGTTCCGGACTCACGAAGCGTCGCTGCGGATTCGAGCGCAGCAGCGTTTCGCGCGCATCAGCTTCGGTGCGCGAGGTCTTGCTCGTGATCTGTTCGAGCGACGCATGCAGTAGCTCGGTTTCGGTGTAGCCGGGGCACACCGCGTTGACGGTGATGCCGCGCGTCGCGGTTTCGAGCGCGAGCGAACGCGTGAGACCGATCACGCCATGCTTCGCGGCGCAATACGCGGCGACGTACGGATAGCCGATCTGCCCCGCGGTGCTCGCGACGTTGACGATGCGGCCATAGCCACGCTCGAGCATGCCCGGCAGTACGGCGCGGGTGCCGAGAAACACGCCGGTCAGATTCACGTCGAGCATGCGTTGCCACAGTGCGATATCGGTGTGTGTGAACGGCGCGGCTTGCGCCTGGCCTGCGTTGTTGACGAGGATATCGACGGCGCCCGCCTGGTCGAATGCGCGCGCGACCGAATCTTCTCGCGTGACGTCCACGCTGATACACGCGACATCGCCGAGCGTCGCGCATTGTTCGCGCTGCGTTTCGAGGCGTTGTGCGTTGCGGCCCATCAGCGTGACGCGCGCGCCGGCGCGCAGCAGCGCCTGCGCGATGGCCGCGCCGATGCCGCTGCCGCCGCCGGTGACGGCAGCGTGTTGTCCGGCGAGAGAGGTGTCTGACGTGTTCACACGGTTCCTTCGGCGCGTTGCGCGCGTTGTTGCGCCGTCAGGCCGGCGTTGGCGATGGCTTGCGCGCGCTCGCGTTCGAGGTTGCGTTCGAGCTGCAGCTTCGCGGCGGTGTAGGGCTTCGGCCACGCGATGTCGAGGTAGCCGATCTTCGCCGCTTCATTCAAGGTCCACGACGGATTCGCCAGATGCGGACGCGCGATCGCGCACAGGTCCGCGCGACCCGCGGCGATGATGCTGTTCACGTGGTCCGCTTCGGAAATCGCGCCGACCGCGATCGTCGCGATGCCGGCTTCGTTGCGCACGCGATCGGCGAACGGCGTCTGGAACATGCGGCCGAACACGGGCTTTTCTTCCTTGCTGACCTGGCCCGACGATACGTCGATCATGTCCGCGCCGGCCGCCTTGAACGCTTGCGCGATCTTCACGGCGTCGTCCGGCGTGTTGCCGCCTTCGACCCAGTCGTGTGCGGAAATCCGCACCGAGATCGGCTTGTCTTGCGGCCACACCGCGCGGATCGCGCTGAATACCTGCAGCGGATAACGCAGACGGTTTTCGAGCGAGCCGCCGTATTCGTCGGTACGGTGATTCGTCAGCGGCGACAGGAAGCTCGACAGGAAATAGCCGTGCGCGCAGTGCAATTCGAGCCAATCGAAACCTGCTTCGATCGACATGCGCGTCGCCTTCACGAACTGCTGCTCGATTGCGCGCAGCTCGTCATGCGTGGCTGCGCGCGAATGCTGGCTGATGCCGCGCAGATACTGCTGCGGCGACGCCGAGACGAGTGGCCAGTTGCCGTCGTCGAGTGGCTGGTCGATGCCTTCCCACGCGACGCGCGTCGAACCCTTCGCGCCCGAGTGGCCGAGCTGGATGCCGATCTTCGCATCCGATTGCAGATGCACCAGATCGACGATGCGTTTCCACGCGGCCAGATGCTCGGGCGCGTACATGCCCGGGCATCCCGGCGTGATGCGCGCTTCGGGCGACACGCAGGTCATCTCGGTCATCACGAGCGCGGCGCCGCCCATTGCGCGCGCGCCGAGATGCATCAGGTGATAGTCGCCGGCCACGCCGTCTACCGCCGAGTACTGCGCCATCGGCGACACCATCACGCGATTTTTCAGCGTGACGCCGCGCACCTTGAAGGGCGTGAACATCGGCGGAATCGAATGTTTGTCCGCCGCGCGCTCCACGCCCGCGCGCTTCGCGAGCCAGTCTTCGAAGCCGGACAGATACCGCGCATCGCGCTCGCGCAGGTTCTCGTGCGAGATGCGCTGCGAGCGCGTGAGCAGCGAATACGCGAACTGTTCCGGCTCGAACGACGTATAGCGATCGACGTGCTCGAACCATTCGGTCGAATTGCGCGCGGCGTTCTGGATGCGCAGCACGTCGATGCTGCGCACCTCGGTGTAATGCTTCAACGCTGCGGCCAGGTCGTCCGGATGCGAACCCGGATGCGCGCGGATGCTGTTCGCGAGTTCGATCGCGTCTTCGAGCGCGAGCTTGGTGCCCGAGCCGATCGAGAAGTGCGCGGTATGCGCGGCGTCGCCCATCAGCACGATCGGCGTTCGTGTTCCGTTCGCGTTGCTGCGCCAATGCACCCACTCCTTGTTGACGACGCGCGGAAAACGGACCCATTGCGACGAGCCGCGCAGATGCGCCGCGTTCGACATCAGCGCATGGCCGTCGAGATACTTCGCGAACAGCTTTTCGCAGAACGCGATGCTGTCTTCCTTGCTCATTTCGTCGAGACCGGCGGCCCGCCATACGCGTTCCGGGGTTTCGACGATGAACGTCGAGGTTTGATCGTCGAAGCGGTAGGCATGCGCCTGGAACCAGCCGAATTCGGTTTCCTCGAACGCGAACGTGAACGCGTCGAACAGCTTCTTCGTGCCGAGCCACACGAAGCGGCAGTCGCGCACGTCGATGTCGGGCTGATAGGTATGCGCGTATTTCTGGCGCACGGCGCTGTTCAGGCCGTCGCTCGCGATGATCAGGTCCGCGTCGTATGCGCTGTCGTCGACGACCTGGGTTTCGAACACGAGCTTCACGCCGAGTTCTTCGCAACGCGCCTGCAGGATATTCAGCAGGCGTTTGCGACCGATGCCGCAAAAGCCGTGGCCCGACGAGCGCACGCTGCGGCCGCGGAAGTGGATCTCGATGTCGTCCCAGTGATTGAACGCGTCGAGAATCGCCTCGGCGCTCGGGGCGTCGGCGGCGCGCAGATTGCCGAGCGTCTGGTCGGAGAACACGACGCCCCAGCCGAAGGTGTCATAGGGGCGGTTGCGCTCGATCACCGTGACTTCATGGCCGGGGTTGCGTTTTTTCATCAACAGACCGAAGTACAAACCGGCCGGACCGCCCCCGATACAGACTATGCGCATGCTGGTTCCCCAAAATGAACTCCGCGGTCAGATTAATTTAGGTTTTGATAGTTTAGATGTCAAGTAAATATCGTGAGTGGGGTATGGAAATTCGGAGATCGCTCGCTCATCGGCGCGTGGCGGCTTCAGGCGAGCCAGGGTCTTGCCGGACGGTGAAGGTCGTCGCCTGTTGGCGCCACGCCAGTGAGATCATTCTGGTTGCGTATGCGAACGCAGTCGGCACGCGCCACGTCAACCCATGAGCCGTGCGTGGCGCTCTCCGAGCCGAAAATCAGCGTTCACATCGGCGGTACCACGCCGTCCTTTTCGACCACGACACGTTGCGCAACGTAACTTCCCTGCGACGCGGGCGTTGCGACAATGAACACCTTCTTGCCGGTCGTAAGATCGCTGTGCTCCGCGGGCGTGAACGTGACGATGGGCACGTTTGGCGGCACCGTCACCACATTGCTGCCGCCCTTGTACGACAGCTTCAGGTCGCGGCCGTTAGTGCTCTGCACGACGGAGTCGACGTTCGCGTTGGTCATCGAGCTCTTCGGGCCCAGGTCCCACGCGTAATGCCCTTCACCCGTGCCGCGCGCGGACTCGGGGAACACCACCACTTCCGTTGCTGTCAGCTTGCCGTCGGTGCCGGTGGTTGCAGCCGTGCCAATAAACGTACCCGGCTTGATATCCGACAACTGCATCGTTTTCACAGCCGAAACGCGCACATCCGGCTTCACATCGACCGACACAGTATCGCCGCTGCGGCGATGGATCTTGAGCGTGTCACCGTTTTGCGACACGATTTCGCCACGGATGCGCGTGGGCGTCGTGGCGGGCGCCTGCGCGAAAGCAGCGTTCGCGAACGCAGCAGCCATCAAGGCTGCGCCAAGTTGGATACGGAATGTCATAGCAGCTCCCAACTGGATGGTTGAAGGATCGGGGAAAGACATCATTGCCTCACGAGCCGCTGAACCAGTTGTAGCCCTGGTTCTCCCAATAGCCGCCCGGATACCGGTTCGTGATTTCGATAGCGACGATATGCTTGGGATTCTTGAAGCCGAGCTTGGTCGGCACGCGCAGCTTCATCGGGAAGCCATACTTCGGGGGCAGCACGTCACCGTCGTAAGTCAGCGTGAGCAGCGTCTGCGGGTGGAGCGCTGTGGGCATGTCGATGCTGGTCCAGTAGTTGTAGTCCGCGCAATGCAGCGACACGTACTTCGCGCTCGTGTCCGCCCCCGCGCGACGCAGGAATTCGGAAAAGCGCACGCCGCCCCAGCGGCCGATCGCGCTCCATCCTTCGACGCAGACAAGACGCGTGATCTGGCTTTCCTGCGGCAGCGCGTGCAGTTCGTCGAGCGACCAGGTGCGCTTGCCGTGCGCGAGACCGTTGACCTGCAGACGGTAGGTCGCGGCATCGATCTCGGGTACATCGTCGATCTCATAGAACGCGTTGAACGGAAACGGCCGCGTGATCATCGACTCGGGATACGTGGGCGCCAGCTTGTTCGGATCGAACAGCAGCGCCTGCACGCGGTCGTTGAAGAATGAGATGCGGCGCAGCGCGGTGTCCACCGATTTGTCGTTGATCAGATCGCAACCGGACAGCATCGCGACGCCGCCCAGCGTCAGCAGCCGCCGGCCGAACAGGCGGCGCGCGGGCGATTTGAGTTCGCGCTGTGCGTCATGGATGATCGATTCGCCATGCGTCGCGAGAAAAGTGCCTCTTTGCGCGGTGCGTTTTCGGATCGTCATGATTTACCGTCCCCGTATCATCAGCAGTAACGAGCGCGGCACGAGCGCGACCATCGCGACGTGAACGATGAAAAACGCCACCAGTACGCTCATGCATACGAAGTGCACGACGCGCGCATTGTCATATCCGCCCATCAGCGTGCGCAGCAGCGGGAACTGCACCGACTTCCATATGACGAGCCCCGACAACACGATCAGCACGATGTCGGCGATCACGACGAGACAAGCGAGCTTCTGCACCGAGTTGTAGTGGGCGATGTCGTCGTGTTTCAGGCGCCCGCGCAGCGCGGCGACCAGATCGGCGGCCAGCTGTTTCGGCCTGACGGGCAGCAGCTTGCGTCGAAAGCGTCCGGACGCCAGATTCAGCGCGAGATACACCAGGAAATTGGCGACCAGCAGCCACATCACGGCGAAATGCCATAGCAGTGCTCCGGCGAGCCAACCGCCAAGTGTGATCGAAGGTGGAAACTGAATGGCTGGAAAGATTGGCGACGCATCGTAAATCTGCCAGCCGCTCATGACCATCAGCACGACCGCGACAGCATTGACCCAGTGTGTGATCCGTACCCAACCGGGTTGAACCATGTTGTGACTCAAAATCACTCCAGATTCGGTGGCATTCATTCCAGTAGCGCGGGGCAAGCCGGGTCGGACACCGAGTCGCGCTCCGATCATCAGGCTGCCATCTGCAACACAAGGGCTAACGCGATCGATCGACCGTTATTCCGTCGCGCGTGAAGATTTTTCCCTTGCAATCGACTTTCAATGGCGACACACGCCGCGCGCGAAAGCCGTTAAGCCCCAGAGGATTCGCAGCATCCCGCATGCCCTATTGCGTCGGGCAAATGCGCCTCGGCGCAAAGACATGCCTCGGCTCCCCGCGTCTTCCGTCGGACATCTCGTATCGGGGTATACCCGCTTTGCAAGCATATTTGCGCGCCACCCTATTGCGCAAATAAATTTGCACGAAGATACTCAGCGCAAATCGATTTGCTGTCGTTCCTCAACCCCACCTCGAAGAGGTCGTCATGAAACTCGTAGCAAAGCTCGCCGCGGCTGCACTCGTCGCCGTTTCCGTCCTCGGTCATGCCGCGCGGGCCGAGACCTTGCTGGTCGCCTGCGACACGGCGTTCGTGCCGTTCGAATTCAAGCAGGGCGACAAATACGTCGGCTTCGACATCGACCTGTGGGAAGCCATCGCGAAGGACCTGAAGCTCGACTACAAGCTGCAGCCGATGGATTTCAGCGGCATCCTGCCGGCGCTGCAAACCCATAACGTCGACGTCGCGCTCGCGGGCATCACGATCAAGGACGAGCGCAAGAAAGTGATCGATTTCTCCGATGGCTACTACGACAGCGGCTTCACGCTGATGGTCCCGGCCACCAGCGCGATCAAGGGCCCGGACGACCTGAGGGGCAAGTCGCTCGCGATCAAGACGGGGACGTCGGCGGCGGATTACGCGAAGGCCCACTTCGCGGGCACCGATCTGCGCCAGTTCCCGAACATCGACAACGCGTATCTGGAGTTGCAGACAGGACGCGTCGATGCGGCGATGCACGACACGCCGAACGTTCTCTACTACGTCAACACGGCGGGCAAGGGCCACGTGAAGGCGGTCGGTCCGCAGATGATGGCGCAGCAATACGGCATCGGCTTCCCGAAGGGCAGCCCGCTCGTGCCGAAGGTCAATGCGGCGCTTGCGAAGATCAAGGCTGACGGCCGCTATGCGGCGATCTACAAGAAGTGGTTCGGCGTCGAGCCGACGAAGTCCTGATAACGCAACGGCTGCGGGAGGCAAGTCATGCAGTTCGATCTGTCAGTCGTCGTCGATGCGCTACCGGCACTATTGCAGGGTGCGAAGCTGACGGTGCTCATCACCATCGCGGGTCTTGCGGGAGGGCTGGCGGTCGGCTTTCTGTTCGGCTTGATGCGCGCTTACGGGAACGCATTCATGCAGAAGATCGCGTTCGCGTACGTCGAGTTCGTGCGCGGCACGCCGATCGTCGTGCAGGTGATGTTCATCTACTTCGCTCTGCCCGTGCTGTTGAACGTGCGCGTCGATGCGTTGACGGCCGCGATCGTCTCGATCATCGTCAACTCGGGCGCGTACATCGCCGAGATCGTGCGCGGCTCGTTCCTGTCGGTGCCACGCGGATTGAAGGAGGCGGGACTCGCGCTGGGCATGCCGATGTGGCGTGTGCTCGGGTTCGTCGTCGGGCCCGTTGCGATTCGCCGCATGACGCCTGCGCTTGGCAATCAGTTCATCGTGAGCCTGAAAGATACGTCGCTGTTCATCGTGATCGGCGTCGGTGAACTCACGCGTCAGGGTCAGGAAATCATGGCGGCGAATTTCCGGGCCGTTGAAATCTGGACGGCCGTAGCCGCAATCTATCTGTGCATGATCGGTGTGCTGACGTTCTGTCTGCGCACGATGGAAAAGAGGATGCGGATACTATGAGCGCGCTCGATATGGTGCAGTTCAAGCAGGTCACGAAACGCTTCGGGCAAACCACCGTGCTGGACGGCGTCGATCTGAACATTCGCGCGGGCGAAGTCGTGGTGCTGATCGGTCCGTCGGGTTCGGGCAAGTCGACGCTGCTGCGTTGTATCAACGCGCTGGAGCATATCGACGGCGGCGATCTGATCGTCGATGGCATCAGCGTGCACGGCGGCTCGAAGAAAGTGCGCGAGATTCGCCGCGAAGCGGGCATGGTGTTTCAGCAGTTCAACCTGTTCCCGCAACTGACGGCGCTCGAAAACGTCGCGTTCGGTCCGCGTCAGGTGCGTGGCATGAGCAAGTCCGACGCGGAAACGCTCGCGCACGAGCTGCTCACGAAAGTGGGCCTGGCGGGCCGCGTCGGGCATTATGCAAGCGAGTTGTCGGGTGGTCAGCAGCAACGCGTCGCGATTGCGCGCGCGCTGGCCGTCAAGCCGAAGCTGATGCTGTTCGACGAGCCGACTTCGGCGCTCGATCCTGAACTGCGCCAGGAAGTGCTGCGTGTAATGCAGTCGCTGGCGGAAGAGGGCATGACGATGGTCGTCGTGACGCATGAAATGACGTTCGCGCGCAAGGTCGGCACGCGTCTGATCTTCATGGAACACGGCCACATCACCGTCGACGGGCCGCCCGCGCAGTTGCTCGACAATCCGCCGAATCAGCGCCTGCGCGATTTCCTTCAACACGTCGAATGATCTCGAACTCATGTCTGCAATTGGATTCATCGAAATCTCCGGCTCGCCGTTCGGCGCGGGCGAGGCGTTAGGGCGCTTCGGCGCGTTGGCCGTGCATCGCCACCTAGTGCAATCGGCCGCCTGGCGCGACGTCATGCAATGGCGTGGCACGCCGCTCGCCGCCGCGCTTTCCGCACATACGCAGCAGCGCTTTCCGCGTATCTGGGCGGAATTGCAGGGGCTTGCCAATGGCCTCGGACTGCCCTTCGACGATGTGTTCCTGTGGAACTGCCGCGGCGACCTGTGGGCTGCGTCGCCCGACGGATGCACGACGGTGCAATTGCCATCGGTTGATTGCAAGCGCATCACTCACAACGAAGACGGTGACCCCGGCTTCGCCGGGCATTGCGCGATTGCCGCGTGTCGGATCGACGGCAGTCCGGGCTTTGCGGCGTTCGTGTATCCGGGCTCACTGCCGGGCCATACGTTCGCCGTGACGGACGCGGGCCTCGCCGTCACCGTGAACAACCTGCGGGTGCGCCAGACCGGGGCGGGCGTGCCGCGCATGGTGCTCACACGCGCCTTGCTGGATGCGCGCGATCTCGATGCGGCCGTTGCCGTGGTGCGCGACAACCCTCGCGCGGGCGGCTTCCATCTGACGCTTGCGCATCAGGCGAGCGCGCCGTTGCTGAGCGTCGAATTCAGCGCGCACGGTTGTTCCGTGCAGGAGATCACGCAGCCGTCGTTGCATGCGAATCACGCGATTCATCCGCCGATGCGCGGCTTCGCCCAGCTCGTGACCGATTCATCGTGTAGTCGGCAGGCGCGCGGCGACCGGATGTTGCGGGACGCACGCGAAGCGGGGCATGCGCCTGAGCCGCTCGCGATCCTCGCGGACACGCACGACGCATCGCTGCCGATCTACCGCGCCGACCCCGCCGATCCTGACGACGAAAACACGCTCGCAACCGCTGATATCGTGATCAGGGCGTCTCACATAGAATGGGACGTTTATGAACAACCCGGGACGCCGCCGCGATATCGATTGATCAATGGACACAAACCTACGCACGAAGCGCCGCAAGCCGGCGAACAAGGACGAGGCGAGCGCGCCTGAAGCCGTCGCTGGCGCGCCGCGCAGTGTCGATGCGCTGCGCGAACTGGTGTTGCGCATCGGTCGCGACGAGGCGGGCCTGTCGCTCGGCGGCAAGGCGCACGCCGTGCTGGCGTGGCTGCTTGAACGGCCGGAGGAAGTGGCCGTGCGGACCATCACCGATCTGGCGACGGCACTCGACGTCAATGCGTCGACGCTGACGCGGCTCAGCACGAAGCTCGGCTATACAGGATTCGCGGATTTTCAAAGCGTGTTTCGCGATTCGCTGGCGGAGCGTCACCGGCATTTCTATACGAATCAGGCGGAGCGGCTCGTTGCGGGGAAAAAGCAGCGTGCGCACACGCCCGTCAATAGCGGAACGTCGCCCGAGGTCGAGGTCGTCGTGCAACTCGCGCACGAATCGATCGTCAATGTGGAGACGTTTCTCGCGCGGCTATCGGCTGACGATTTGCGTGGCGCGGCCGCGCTACTGGCGGGGGCGCCGCGCGTGCGCGTGCACGGCTTGCGGCAGTTCAGCGCGCTCGCCAGCTTTCTTTGCTACGGGCTCGGGATGATCCGCACCGACGTCGGGTTGCTCGATGCACAAGGGCTGGGCGTGGCTGAAGGACTCGCGCAGTTGCAACCGGGAGATGTGGTGGTCGTCACGAGCGTCTCGCCTTATACGCGCAGCGTCGCTGAAGCTGCGAAGGCAGCGGCCGAGGCGGGTATGACGGTCATCGCGATCACGGATACGCTCGCGTCTCCACTGGTGCCACCCGCGCGGCACGCGTTCCTGATTCCGCACGACAGCAGTTTCTTCAGCAATAGCATGGGCGCGTATCTGATCTTTTGCGAAGGCCTGCTCAATCTGGTCGCGACGCATCTGGGGAAGCGGTCTTTGCAGGCGCTATCGCGGCGCGAACGATTGATTACTGCGTTGGGGATCGAAACGGACTGATCTCCGCTCAGTGATCTTCGCAATCGCAACCGCTGGTCTTACAAAGACAGAGCACTTGCGCCCGCAGGTGCAGTCGATTTCATCGCAGGAACGATGGATAAAAACGAGAATAATTTGCGGGACAACGGCTGGGACTGGGTCGGGAAGCTGCAGGCACGCTATCTCGCCGGAGACCACGACGCGGCCATGGTGGCTGCCTCAGAGGTCCAACGGCTGCCAGCAACCTTGCAGCCGTTCGTCGAGGAGCCCGAATATCACTTCTATGCCGCGCTGGCTAGAGCTGCACGGTGCGACTCCATCCCGGCTAACGAGCTCCTGCAGCAGCTGGAAGCACTGACTGTGCACCACGACCAACTGCGTGTCTGTGCCGATCTCTGCCCGGAGAATTTCGCAGGCCATACCGCGCTGGTCGGTGCCGAGATCGCCCGTATCGAGGGGCGCGCAGACGACGCCGCGATGCTCTACGAGCAGGCCATCCGCTCAGCGCAGGAAAGTGGCTTCGCGCACGTCGAGGCACTGGTGAGCGAACTCGCGTCCCGTTTTTACTCGGCGCGCGGTCTTGGAAGCATTGCGCGTATGTACATGCAGAAGGCCCGCGATGGCTACCTGCGTTGGGGCGCCAATGCAAAGGTGCGGCAACTCGAGGAACAGTATCCGTACCTGAGGACCGACGAGGCGGCGCCCGGATCGACGAATGCTATGTCAGCGGCAATCGAGCCCCCCGAGTTGGCGACAGTGATCAAGGCGTTACAGGCGGTTTCAAGCGAGATCAGGCTGGAAATGCTGATCGAAATGATCACGCGCACGGCAATCGAACAGGCGGGCGCCGAAAGGGGGTTGTTGATCCTGTCGGATGGGCGTACGCATCGGCTTGCTGCGGAAGCCACCACGGCCGGCGATGCGGTCCGTCTGCAGCTATCCGACGCGCCGGTCAACGCGACGATGTTGCCGGAGTCGATCCTGTACCACGTGTTGCGTACGGGCGAGACTACGATTCTCGACGATGCTTCAGCCGAGCCGATGTCTAACACAGATCCCTATGTCGGCGAGCATCGCGCGCGTTCCATTCTGTGCCTGCCCCTGAGGAATGGCGCAAAGCTGATGGGTGCGCTCTACCTCGAGAACAATCGTATTGCCCGCGGGTTCAGTCCTGGCAGGATCGCTGTGCTGAAGATCATGGCCTCGCAGGCTGCAGTTTCGCTCGAAAATGCCCGTTTGTATCGCGACGTCGCGGAGAGCGAGGCAAAGATGCGGCGTCTGGTCGATGCCAACATCATCGGATTCAATGTCTGGGATGCCGATGGGAACATCCTCGAAGCCAATGACGTGTTTCTGCGCATGGTGGGCTACGGGCGCGACGATCTCGTCGCGGGCCGCGTGCGCTGTCTGGATCTGACGGCGCCGGAAAAGCATGACGACGCCATCCGCGCGCGGATCGAGTTGGCAGAAACCGGTCGCACCAAGCCATTCGAGATGGAATACGTCAGGAAGGACGGCGGCCGCGTACCCGTCATCGTCGGCTTTGCCGCCTCCGACGCAAACGGCCGGAAAGGCGTCGCCTTTGTGCTCGACCTGACCGAGCAGAAGCAGGCGGAAAAGAAAGTCCGCGAGAGCGAAGAGCGCTATCGCGAGGTGCAGGCCGAACTGGCGCATGCGAACCGCGTTGCGACCATGGGGCAACTCGCGGCCTCGATTGCTCATGAACTCAGTCAGCCGATCGCCTCGACGGTGATCAGCGCCGAGGCCGCGTTGCGATGGCTGGACCGCGAGCCCGCCGACATCGACGAGGCCAGCCGCGCGCTCGACAGTATCGTCGGCGGCGCCAATCGCGCCGCCGACGTGCTCGGCCGAATCCGACAGCTGGTGACGAAGGCGCCACGGAGAAAGGAGCCGGTGCATATCAACGAGGTCATCCGTGAGATCGCCGACCTGGTCCAGGGCGAAGCAAGAAAGAGTGGTGCCCAGCTGGAGATGCAACTCGCGGAGGGGTTGCCGTTCGTTGAAGGCGACCGGGTGGAATTGCAGCAGGTGTTGCTCAATCTGATTATCAATGCGCTGGAAGCATTGAACGATATCGATGGGGTACGGCGGGTTTGCATCAGCACGACCGAGACCGAAGACGCCTGCGTGCTCGTGACCGTGCGCGATTCGGGAACGGGCTTTGGCCCGAACGGTACCGAACACGCGTTCACGGCGTTCTACACCACGAAGGCGACCGGCTTGGGGATGGGACTTTCGATCTGCCGTTCCATCATCGACGCCCATGGCGGGCGGTTGTGGGCTACTGACTCTTCGCCACGCGGCGCGGTCGTTCAGTTTACGGTGCCCCAGCGACCTGCCGTTTCGTCGCGGGAGGCTCAATCGACTGATGCGACAGACGCAGATTAAATTTAATTAATAACGCTTCAGTTGCCGACATGGCGCTTTCGGGCAAACATTCTTCACCGCGCAAGCTTGCGTAACCGATAGAACCGAAACCCGAAGGAGCCAATATGGCCACGATCCTGCAAATCAATTCCGCCGCCCGCTCGCAAGGCGCCCAGTCGACGCTGCTCGTCAATGAACTGACGGCGCGTCTGCAACAGTCGAACGCCGGCGCGACCGTCGTCACGCGTAACCTGCAAGCCGAGCCGCTGCCGCACCTGGACGACGCCATCCTCGGTACGTTCTTCACGCCGGACGACCAGCGCACCCCCGAGCAGGAGGCGATCAATGCGCGCAGCGAAGGGCTGATCGCGGAACTGCAGGCCGCGGACATCATCGTGATCGGTGCCCCGCTGTATAACTTTGGCATCTCGTCGCAGCTGAAGACTTACTTCGACTGGATCGCTCGCGCCGGCATCACGTTCCGCTACACCGAGAACGGTCCGGAAGGTCTGGTGAAGGGCAAGAAAGTGTTCGTGGTTTCGGCGCGTGGCGGCAAGTATCAAGGCACGCCGAACGATACCCAGACGCCGTATCTGAAGTCGTTTCTCGGCTTTCTCGGCATGACCGACGTCAGCTTCATCTATGCCGAAGGCCTGGCGATGGGTCCGGATGCGGCCGGCGCCGCGCTCGCGAGCGCACGTGAGGCGATTGCGGCAGTGTAAGTCTCACTCGATGCGTCGTCGCCCCGGTAGGGCGACGCGCACAAGGTACAAAGAAAAACGCCACGAAAAGCGATCTCCGTGGCGTTTTGTCATTGGTGCGCTGCTAGGGCGGCCCTGGCGAAACGCGCCTAGGTCTAGCGCTCGCTGAGAGCGTACGGCCGTCCGATCAGCAGGAAGTGGACGAACGCAACCAGCGGGAATGCAAGAGCAACACCTGCGACCAGCGGCCACCCACCGCGCTCGAAGAGCGTGCTCGCAAGCGCGGACCCGATCGCGCCGCCAACGAAGATGCTCGTCATGTACAGCGCGTTGAGGCGGTTGCGGCTTGCCGCGTGCAGCGCGTAGATCTCCCGCTGGCCGAGCACCATGTTCATCTGCACGGCGAAGTCGAGCGCAATCCCGGTAACCACGAGGCCGAAAACTCCGGACGCGGGAAGGACGAGTGCCGGCAGATAAGACAACGCGGCGACGATCAGCGCCACAAACGTGGCGCGAATGGAATATCCAGCGTCCGCGAGGCGGCCTGCGACGGGAGCCGATGTCGCACCGATTGCGCCAACCAGTGAGAACAGCGCGATCGCCGACTGTGAAAGGCCGTACTGGCGCGTAAGCTCAACCGGAACCGCAGTCCAGAAAAGGCTGAACGACGCGAACATCAAACCTTGATAGAGCGCACGATGGCGCAGTACCGGCATGGTTCGCACGAGCACGAGCAGCGAGCCGATGAGCTCGAAATACGTGGCGCTATGGTCCGGCTGCCGGCGCGGAATCGTCAGCGCGAGCACGGTCGTCACGAGCGCCATCACGACTGCGGCCGCCGCAAACACGACGCGCCAGCCGAAGTGATCCGCGACGATGCTCGACAGCGGTCGGGACAGGAGGATGCCGAGAAGCAGACCGCCCATGATCGTACCGACGATACGGCCCCGGGAATGATCGGGAGCAAGGTGCGCCGCGAGCGGGATCAGGATCTGCACGGCCACGGAACTGAAGCCGATCAGCAACGACATCAGCAGAAACCAGCTGGGGGTGTGCATCAGCGATGCGGCGGCGAGACTCGCGATCGACACGACTGCGGTCGTAATCATCAGCTTGCGGTTCTCGAGCAGGTCGCCCAAGGGCACGATGAAAAACAGACCGAGCGCGTAGCCGATCTGGGTGAGCGAAACGATCAGGCTCGCCGTGCCGCCCGACATGTGCAGCGCCGGACCGATCAGCTCGGTAATCGGCTGCGCGTAGTACAGGTTTGCAACGATCGCGCCGCAACTGAATGCGAATAGTGCAATGAGTCCCTGGGTGAGCTTGACGGGCCGTTCGTTGCCGCCGAGCGTGCGCGAGGGAGTGGACATGATGGCTCCTTGAGCGAAGAAATTATTTGACGACTGGGCCTTTCGACTTGCTATGCAGTCCGCGAATTGGCGTCGGGTTGTACGACAGCCAAACTGGTGTTCGCGACTGCACCAAGGTTAGGCGCGAGCCGGTGCATGCGGAATACGATCGGCGCGCAATCCCCCGTTGCGCGCCACGCAACGCGAGGAGCGGCGCTCGAAAGCCAAGGTCATGATGACGGTAGGCTGCCATCACGCACCTGAAAAGTCCTGAGCCCCGCCATTAATCCTTGCGCTTGATGAAGGCGCGCAGAGTGCGAACCGCCCGATTTCCGCTGGCATAATCCCCCGCATGGACAAATTGCTCGCCCTCAACACCCTGCTCGAAGTGGCTGATGCCGGCGGCTTCGCGAAAGCCGCCCAGCGTCTGGGCGTGGCAACCTCGTCGGTCACGCGTTTGATGGACGCACTCGAAGACTCGCTCGGCACCGCGCTGCTGACGCGAACCCCGCGGCGTGTCAGCCTGACCGATGCTGGCGCGACGTATGTCGAGCAGATTTCCAGGCTGCTCGACGAGCTTGCCGAGGCCGACGAAAGCGTGCTGGACAGCGGCGCGGCGCCCGTTGGCGCATTGCGCGTGACGGTGCCGTCCACGTACAACCGCATCGTGCTTGCGCCGCATCTCGCCGCTTTCCTGCGTGAATATCCTCGCGTTGCGCTAGACGTCGTGGTTGCGGATCACTTCGTGGATCTCGCGCTCGATCGCATCGACGTGGCTGTGCGGATTGGGCTGCCCAGCGGCGATCCGAATCTCATCGTCAGGAAGATGGCCGACAATCCGCGCTTAGTGGTTGCGGCCCACGAGTACCTGAAAAGAGCGGGAAGGCCCGAGGAGCCGGCCGACCTCGCGGAACACGAATGTCTGCGCATCGCCTATGGCGGAAGCTATCGGGCACGCCAGATCTGGACGTTCACGCGCGGGGAGGAAATTGAAAAGGTCAACGTGCGCGGGCGACTGATTTCGAACAGCCTCGATATGCTCCTTCAAGCAGTCCTCGCGGAGCAGGGGGTCGCACTATTGCCCGGCTGGCTGGTGAACGAACACATCGATTCCGGCCGCCTGATGCGATGCTTCGCTGACTGGAAGGTGACGCCGCAGAGTGGCGATGTCGTGGTCCATGCGGCATACCTGCCCAATCGCAGGCATTCGACGAAAGTGCGGGCCTTGTTGCAGTTTCTTGAAGCGCGCATCGGGCAGCCCCCGGTCTAGCCGCACGGGTGGTGAGTTCACAGCCGCCAGTCGGCTCTCACCCATAAAAGTATTTCCACGCGATGACAAAAGTTAGAGTCGTCGCACCTTCGATGCCGCATTCACCGCGCGTTTTCGCATTTTCAGAACTCTTCAGATCGCCACAAGGACTTTGAAGAGTCGCGTTCTTAAGCTTCGTCCTGCATGCGGCGCTCCTCGACCCAGTCGGGTCCGCGCCGCGTCGCTTTCCACGCAAATGCGAACCTCATCGCTAACCACACGCATAGCGATGCAACGACGGAGAAGCACCATGAATACGCAGAACATCGAACAGTCCATTCCTTCGACCACACGCCGCCGCCTGCTTTCTGCCGGCGCCGGCATGGCGGGTGCCGCGGCGGCCATGGCCAGCTTTTCCGCCAACGCGGCTGGCGCGGCAAGCAACGCGGGTGCGGCAGGCGCATCGCACGCACATGGCACGGGCCATCATCATGGCGGCGGCTATGTGAATGCCAAGGACGGCACGCCGATCTACTTCAAGGACTGGGGCACCGGTACGCCGGTGGTCTTCTCGCACGGCTGGCCGCTGAGCGCCGACGCGTGGGACGCCCAGATGCTGTTCCTCGTGAATCAGGGCTACCGCGTGATCGCGCACGACCGCCGCGGCCATGGCCGCTCGGGCCAGCCCTCCGAGGGCAACGACATGGACACCTACGCCGATGATCTGGCCGCCGTGCTCGACGCGCTCGATGTGAAGGGTGCGATGCTGGTCGGTCACTCCACGGGCGGCGGCGAAGTGGCGCATTACATCGGTCGCCATGGCGAGAAGCGTGTTGCCAAAGCCGTGCTGATCGGCGCGGTGCCGCCGCAGATGGTGAAGTCCGCGAACAACCCGAACGGTCTGCCGATGTCGGTATTCGACGGCATCCGCGCGGGCGTGGCCGCGAACCGCTCGCAGTTCTATCTGGACCTGGCCACGCCGTTCTACGGCTTCAACCGTCCCAACGCAAAGGTCTCGCAAGGTCTGGTGCAGGACTTCTGGCGCCAGGGCATGGCCGGTTCGATCAAAGGCCAGTACGAGTGCATCAAGCAGTTCTCGGAAGTCGACTACACCGAAGACCTGAAGAAGATCAGCGTGCCCACGCTGATCCTGCACGGCGATGACGACCAGATCGTGCCGATCGACGATTCCGCGAAGCTCTCCGCGAAGATCGTCAAGAACGCCACGCTGAAGGTCTATGCGGGCGCTCCGCACGGCATGTGCAGCACGCACGTCGACCAGGTCAACGCCGACCTGCTCGCCTTCCTCAAGGGCTGAAGCCCACTCTCGCGCGCTCGCCTCGGCGGACCTGAAGCGTTCATAACGCTTCAGGTTTTCCCAAGGACTTTAAGGCGCGCGATCCGTAATCTGCACGCGTTCGATGACCGCTGCGCGCGGCATCGCGTGTCCATACCCGTACCTCACTGGAGCAATCATGGCTTTTGAACTGCTGACCCCCGAGAACTGCGCGCTCGCGCTGATCGACCACCAGCCGCAGATGTTCTTCGGCACGCACTCGCACGAGCGCACCACCGTGCTGCACAACGTGCAGATCCTCGCGAAGGCCGCCAGGCTGTTC
>NZ_WHNQ01000003.1 GCF_009362785.1 Paraburkholderia atlantica | reverse complement strand
TGTCGTGCTTTGCATCGCAGCCGTTTGCATAGGCGATCAACTTCGATCTGTGTCGTACCGATCTTGCCCAGCAACTCTACGTCGCCCATATCGACCGAGTAGGCAACCATGATTGAATCCTTGTGAACGTCGAGCCCTACGTACAACGTGCTATCGTCGTGCATGCTAGCCTCCGTGCCGGAAACAGACCGTTGAGCGGCGGATCCGTCCCCACTCAATGCGGCTCTGGCAGCCATGCTAACCCGCGCTTACATCCGCACGGCGGCTAGCCTCGCCTCACAGGGAGTCATACTGACTTGCTTCTCCCTGGACCAGTTCGGTGATCTCGCGGATCGCCTCGTTGATGTCCACCGGCTCCTTTTTCCGCGGTGCCTTTCTGACCAGTTGCCGGATCCGGCCAAGCATGTCTCCGGCGCGATTGGTGTCCCTGACGATACGGTCGAGCGCACGCCTCGCTTCGCCGAGGTCGGCGGGCTCGCGGGCCAGCCATCGCAATGCGGCCTCCGCGTTGGCCACCGTCGCGGTAACGGGCTGACTGAGTTCATGAGCGATCGAGGCGGCGAGCTGCCCCATCGTCGCGACGCGGTTCGCGTGCGCCAGTTCGGCCTGCACGTCGCGATAGCGCTCTTCGCTCTCACGGATTTTCTTTTCCGCCTGCTTCTGCGCGCTCAGATCGAGAATGTAAGCGACGCCCTGGTTCGGCTCATCTTCGAATGCCGCGCCGCCAATGAGCACGGGTACCCGGCTGCCGTCTTTCCTGTAGAACTCCTTTTCGCAGGGTTGCATGGCACCGGTCGCCGCGAGCTCTTCGAACTCGCGCGGCACGCGTTGTTGCCATTCGGGCGGCGTCATGTCGTACCATCGCAGCCCTTTCTGCAAATCCTCACGGTCGTACTGGAGCATGTGGAGAAATGAATCGTTGGCGTCGATAAGTCGTCCGTCCAGGCCCCAGATCACGATCCCAATGAGATTGGCGTCGACGAGGCGGCGGATCTTTGCCTCGCGTTGCGCGACGTCGCGATACAGACGGGCATTTTCGAGCGAAATTGCAGCCTGCGAAGCCACCAGCTTTAGCACGGCGATCCGCGCGGGGCTGAACACGCGGGCGGCGAGATTGTTTTCGAGGTAGAGCACGCCCATCAGTTTGGCGCCATTCATCAGCGGCAGGCACAGAACGGAACGAGCACGATGCTGACGGACGTAGGGGTCCGAGTCGGCCATCGGGTCCGATGCGGCATCGTCGAGGAAAATGTTCTCGCGCGTACGCAAGACCTGGTTGAGGATCGACTCCGGCAACATCGCCCCGTCGAGCGGCGCGTCGGATAGCTGCACGTGGACCGCGTCGCCGGCGGTGGTGGCTTCCGCTGCAATCCGGTGCTCGCTCCCGTCTGAGAGGATCAGCAGACCCCGTTCGGCGCCTGCCTGTTCGATGGCCGTGCGCATGATCATCCCGATCAGCTTTTCCCGGTGGATTTCGCCTGACGCCGCCTGCGACACCTTGATCACGGTCGCCAGTTCCAGGTGCTGGATGGGCGCCGCCATCGTATTGGTCGGTCCGGGCACCGTCTCTTCGGTCCTCAGATACGGGTACTGTTCCTCGAGTTGGCGCGCCTTGCCGATGGCGCCCCAACGCAGATAGCCATAGCGGGCGTCCTGCATAAACATGCGCGCAATTCTCCGACGACCGCGGCCCGCATAAAAACGCGACGCGAGTTCGCTCGCGAGTGCCTCGATATGCGCGAAGCCGCTTTCCTGCGCCAAATCGATAGCCTGCTCGTAGAGCGTTTCTGCCTCTGCCACGTGACCTTCGATGCGCGCGATCTCGGCGCCGACCAGTGCGGTATGACTTGCGAAGTTCTCCGCGCAGAGATCGGCCCAGACGCGCAACTGGTTGTGGTGGGCAGTCAGTGCTTGCTGGTGCTGCGGCCACTCGCCAGCGGCGATGGAATCACGCCGTCCAGCCGTCGCCAGCGCGGCATAGAAGTGATATTCCGCCTCGTCGAGGAACGAGTGCGAGGTCCACAGAAGCCGTTGCGCCTCTGACGCAGCGGCCATCGCCGCCTCGTGGTCGCCGGCGAGATAGCGCGCCTGGAGTTTGCGGATCCAGTACCAGCATGCGGCGGCCGACAGGGACGGTTTGTCCAGATCCAGATAGTGCTGTTCGGTGTCAGCTTCGTTGAACTGCGCGTCGTCGAGGCAGCCGAACACCGGCGCCAGGCCGCGGAGCGTCCGGATGACCGCAAGCTGGTCTTCGATAAAGTGAATGGCCAGGCCGAATTGCAATTTATTGGCGTACGCCAGGCCGGTTTCACCCTGTCGTTGCACCTCGGCGAGTGGCTCGCCGATGAAAAGCAGGTTCGAGACCAGATGGAACCACGCGAACGCGCCGAACGACAGGTCGCCGGTCCGGTTCAATGCGTCGAAAATGCGGCGGAAGTGCTCGCCGCAAGTCTGCCGCGCAGGCTGCACCCAGCGGGCGACATAAACGGAGAACGCAAGATGCGTGCGGGCTTCGAAGCGTACGAGGCCGCGTCGTTCGACGAGCTTGCAGCCGAGCCGGCCGAATTCGAATCCGGGCTGGTAGTCGCCGAAAAGCCGTCCGGCGAACCAGGGGAATTGGGCATAGGCCACGCACGAAGCATCGGCATTGCCTTGCTCGAGACTGAGACTGATTGCCTTGCAGATCGTCAGGCAATTGAGGTTCCCATCGGTGAACAAGGCCGGCCCGAAAAGCTTGGTCAAAACCTCGACGGTTGCCAGCGCGATGGGATTCCCCATCGGCGGCAAATCGATGAGTTCGTCGATGCTCCGGTCGCCAAGCAGTAACCAGATGCGCTCGTATTCGCGGCGCACCGTCGCGTCATCCGGATGGGGTGACCACTCGATGCCCACATGCCGAAGGAAGGCGAGGCCAACGGCGATCGCGTTTTCACTCTGGTCGAGAATCAGGTAGACATCCATCTGCCAGCATGTGACCTGGGCGCGTTCGAGCGTGGTCGCGGCACGCTTCGACAGCGTCCCCAGTCGCGTTTCGGCAGCCAGCAGTTTTCCCGTCAGGAATTCGCATTCGGCCCGGTTCTGCTCCAGTGCAAAGGTCAACTGATGCCGACGCTGCCAGCAATCGTCACTCAATAGCCCCGCGCCAGTGGTGAAATAGGCGAGCGCCGAAGTGTGGGCCATCGACGCCTTGGCGCGCTGGCCAGCGAGCAGATTGAGTTCGGCCAGTTGCTCGCGTTCGTCCGGCTCGATGATCAGCGCGGCACCGCGATTGAGCTGCCCGACGATCTCGAAGATCGTTTCCTCGCGTTTTTCCGCAGGGGTCTGCGCGACGAGCAGCCGGCCGATGCGCAGATGAGCAGCGGCGCGCGAAGATTCAGGAATCAGTGAATAGGCGGCTTCGTGAATCCTGTCATGAACGAACGCGTAAGCGCCCTCCAGCCGCACGGCCAGTTCCTGGCGAACCGCCTCCCACAGCACGCCGTGAACCCGCATCTCCTGCATGCCGAGCACGGCTGACAGGGTTGCGACGTTCGCGACGTTCCCGAGACAGGCAAGCTGCTGCAGCGCGTGCTGTGTCGCGGGCGGCAGCCGCGTCAGCTTGCCGGCCATCAGGTCCACGACGTTGTCGGTGTAACTGCTGGCATGGATGCGTTCGGTATCCCAGCGCCACTGCCGTGCATCGTGATCGAACGCCAGCAGATCGCCTTCGGCGAGAGCCAGCAGGAACTGGATCACGAAGAAGGGATTGCCTCCCGTCCTGTCATGCACGAGGCGCGCCAGGGGCGCAATTTTTTCAGGCGCACAGTGCAGCGCGTCCGCGATCAGACTCCCGACGTGCACACCGGTCAGCGGCGCGAGCCGGATTTCCCCGATCTTCGCGCCCGCGCTGCGGATCGCTTCAAGCCGGGCGGTCAGCGGATGGGTGGCATCCACCTCGTTGTCGCGATAGGCGCCGATGACCATCAGGTAGCGCAGGTCCGGCTGGATCAGCAGATCTGCGAGCAGGTCCAGCGTCGCGGCATCAAGCCACTGCAGGTCGTCGAGAAACAGTGCCAGCGGATGCTCGGCCTGCGCGAACACGCCGATGAAGCGCTGGAACACCTGCAGGAAGCGCTGTTTCGCCTGTTGTGGTTCGAGCTCCGGGACCGGGGGCGGCTCGCCGATGATCAGCTTCAGTTCGGGGATCAGGTCGCTGATGAGCGCCGCATTGGGCGAGAGCGCGTCCAGCAATGCGACGCGCCAGCCTGCCAGTTCCGTGTCGGATTTGCCCAGCAGCATGCGCACCAGGCTTTGAAATGCCTGGATCAGCGTCGCATAGGGGATGTCGCGCTTGTACTGGTCGAACTTGCCGGATGCAAACAGTCCACGTGGCGGCACGAGGATCTTGTGCAGTTCATTGACCACCGATGACTTGCCGATGCCCGAATAACCGGACACCAGCACGAGCTCGGGCACGCCCGTCTCGACAATACGGGTGAAGGTGCTGACCAGGGTCTCGACTTCGCGCTCACGTCCGTAAAGCTTCTCGGGGATCATCAGCCGGTCGGGGGTGCCGTGCTCGTCCAGCGTAAAGTCGTCGATATGGCGCTGACGCTGCCAGTCCGCGAGGCACCGCCGCAGATCATGCTCGACACCGGCGGCAGTCTGGTAACGCTCCTCGGCTGTCTTGGCGAGCAGCTTCATGACGATGCGGGAGATGACGGCGGGGATGGCTTCCGCCCGCGCGTTGGGTGCCAATGGCGTTCTGGCGATATGGCAGTGCACCCATTCCATCGCGTCGGTAGCGCTAAACGGCAGCACACCCGTCAACATCTGGTAGAACGTGACGCCGAGCGCATACAGATCGCTGCGCGAATCGATCGAACGATTCATCCGGCCGGTCTGCTCGGGGGCCATATAGGCGAGCGTTCCGGCGATGGTTTCGGGCGGTTCGGGCGCCTGCCGCTCACGTGGCAGACGCGAGGCCAGGCCGAAGCCGGTGAGGCGCGGCTGTCCATCGGCGCAATGCACGAGGATATGCGCAGGCTTCAGATCCTTATGGATCAGCCCGCGCTGATGAAGCTTGCCGAGCGCGGCCGAAATACCACTAGCGATTTCGAGGAAGTACCCGATCTGCAATGGCATGCCGAGCAGACGCGCGAGCGATTCACCACCAGGGTCCTCGAATGCCAACGAGACCTGTCCGTCCTCACGCACCAGTCTCAGCGGGCGCACCGCCCACGCACTGTCAAGCTCGTCCTTCAGAGCGAACTCGTGGGCAAGACGATCGAGACTGGCGGGCGCGGGCTGTTCAGCGGCAAGCCGCGCGAACAGTTCGTTCTGACCGGCTAGCGCGGAGGACGGTCCTCTCCAGAAAACTCGCTCGCCATCGTCCCACAAGATATTTGTTTTTCTATCCATCGCCGCTGCAAACCAAATTTGTTGCGGCAAGCATACACTTTCTTCGTTGCGACGCTATTGGTGATGTCGACAGCTACGCATCAAACTTATCGCGCCGTCTCTGTTTCGCATAGCCTTCGAATTCTCGAATGCGCTAATGAGTTGATCGAGAAACGAGAGTAACCGGGCGGCACATCTGCGGTGCATGAACGTGCCTGCGATTAGCGCCATCCACGCTGCTTTTGCAAGCAATATTCCGGCGATGTCTTCGTGTGACAAGTCGTGCCGCAAGCGTTCTGACGCGGTGCGCGACCCGCGTCAATCCTGCTTGCAGGCGTTTTCCTGTACGAAAGATACCAAGGTATCGTAGATCTGCCGGCCGCCTTCGTGCATCCTTTGATAGCGGCGTAGCGGTCTCAACGAATTTTGATGGCGGGTAATCATGCGGGTAACGTTGGTGGATGATGACGAAGCAGTGCGGGAGTCGCTTTCCAATCTGGTGCGGGCATTTGGATATGCTGTGAGCGTGTTCTCATCGGCAGAATCCTTTCTTGCGTCTGGAGTCGTCGATCAAACTGATTGTCTGCTTCTCGACGTCAGCATGCCGGGTATGGGCGGGCCGGCGCTCTTTCGCGAGCTGAAACGACTCGGAAAAGGCGTGCCTGTGGTCTACATTACCGCTCACAAGGACGGAGCCTTTCGCAATCACCTGATAGCGCAAGGCGCGTACGATTGTCTGTTCAAGCCCTTCAGCGATACTGTGCTTCTCGCCACGCTCAAGGGTGCGGCCTCAAAGTGAAATAGCTCAGCGTGATCGCTGAGCCGCAGCAAAATCGCAAGCGCAAGTAATAGAACGGGCCGCAAAAGCGATTTGAACGATCTCCATCACGCTCGAAGGCGACAGCAACGGTGCGCCTCATCCGCAGACGTCGGCTTGCCCTATGTTCATGCGACGCAGCGCTACCGAGTTAGTTTGCCGCCCGGGTGAATCGCCGTTGCGTGGAGTCGCTAAAAACCTCGCACGTATCTGCCCTACAAAAATCGCGCGACACCGAAGAAACTTCGCTTCAATCGATTCGCTTCGCTCTTGACGTGCGCATGTGCGCACTGCAAGGCTTCGCGAGATTCATGATGAATCGTGACCGGCGCCAAAAAGATGTAGCCCTCGTTGCGCAGCGTCTTGATGTAGCGGGCGGCGCGTGCGGTGTCATTCAATTTTTGCCGGAGCCGGCTCACCAGCAGATCGATCGAGCGGTCGAAGGGATCGGCGTTGCGACGCTGCGTCAGGTTGAGCAACTGGTCGCGCGTCAGCACGCGTTGCGCATGATCGAGAAACACACGCAGCAAGCGGTATTCGGCGCCGCTCAGCGTCACGACCGTGTGGTTGGATTCGAGCAGATGACGCGCGCTGGTGTCGAGGCGCCACTCCCCGAAGCCGAGAACGGGCGTGTCGTCCACTGGCTGCACGTCCGGCGGCAGCATGCGCGTGCGGCGCAATACCGCCCGTATGCGGGCGAGAAGCTCGCGGGCCTGGAACGGCTTTGACATATAGTCGTCCGCGCCCATTTCGAGCCCGATAATGCGGTCGGTGACGTCGCTATTCGCGGTCAGCATCAGAACGGGCACCGCTCGATGGCGGTTGTCACGCAACGTGCGATAGAGCGCGAGACCGTCTTCTCCAGGCAGAATCAGATCGAGCAGAATCAGATCGGGGGCATGCTTTCCCAGAAGCTCATGCATTTCCCGTCCATTTGCCGCGGCCGAAACGCGCATGCCGTTTCGCTCCAGATAACCGGCAACCAGCTCGCGTATGCCGCGGTCGTCGTCGACAACCAATATGTGATCGGGTTTTTCCATGGCCTGTGATAAGCGCGTGCAGATGCGTTTTAAATACCGCTGCGAGCAGATTAACTAGAAGGAAGCGATCGAACCATTCCATTCATGACTGAGTTGGGAGATGTTTAAGGATAGGTTCTCATATACGTCGGTATAGGTTCGTGAGACGAGCGACTTGCCGGAAGCGCGCGTGAACGTATGGAGGTGGAACTCATACGTTCATATACTGGTGGACACCCTTGACGGGCCCTATTCTGACGATGCCGAGCGAGGCGTACCGCGACGCAGCTGGACAGCGGGTCACCGTGGCGAATTCCGTCATGTTCATCGAGGCATGGTGCTGGCTGTCTGTCGATGGCGCGTTCGGCTGTGGTACGAAGCCGCCAGTACAGGAGAACGGATTTGAGCGCGCCCGCAATCGACCCACCCAACACACTCGGCGTATGCATGAGCAGGTCCGCGAGGTTGTCCTTTGCCGCGTCGTCGCGGGCGCTGTGGCTGCTGTTCGCGGCCGCCTGCGCTTACGCTCCGTATGCTGCGCATGAAGCCAGCTGGGACATGCTCGCGCGCGTCGGTCCGCCGCTGATGCTGCCGGCCGTTCTCGCAGTGGCCATTGCGGCCCTGAAAGTCGTGGAGCTGCGCGTGTACCTTCAGCGCATGACGGCGGTCATCGCGCGCAATCCTGGCGACGCAACGGAGTCCGTCTTGCCCGAAGGGATGGGACCGCCGGCCATCGCGCGTCTCGCTCGCGCGTTCAACGTATGTACGCGCCATCGCGCCCGGCGGCAGGCCGAATTGCTTCATGTGCTCGCCGCCTATGCACACGATCTGCGCACCCCGCTCACGCGCATGTGCATGCGCTCCGAACTCGTGGAGGACCGTGCGGTCAGAGACGCGCTGGCTCGTGATCTGGCCGAGATGGCGGAATTGGTAGAGGGCAGTCTTGCCTGCGCGCGCATGCAATGCAGCGCACTGGAGCCCATGCGTACCGTCGATGCGGACGGCCTGCTTGGCGTGCTGATCGCCGACTATCGCGACGCGGGACGCACCGTCGAACTCGAGGGGCGCGTAGGGCGTCCGGTGATGACGTGTCCTCATGCGCTGCGCCGCGTGCTCGCGAACCTCATCGACAACGCATTGCGCTATGGCGCGGATGTGCGTCTTAAAGTGACAGTGCACGCGCAGAGCCTCGTGCTTGCCGTCGTCGATTCAGGACCCGGCATCGCTCCAGCCCGTCTCGAGACAGTGTTCTCTCCGTGGTACCGCGCGCCAGAAACGGCGGCTGCGACGCACGGCTCCGGCCTCGGGCTCGCCATCGCACGACGCCTGACGCTTGCCATGCACGGCGAACTCGAACTCGAAAATCGCTGCTCTGGCGGTCTGGAGGCACGTGTGACGCTGCCATTGGCGACAGCCTGACTCAGCCATCGCAATCGCCGCCCGGGTTACGACGCCCCGATTCAGACGCCTTCGTCCGTTGCGAATACGCTGTTTTCGGGTTCGGTCTGTTCGACGTCGATGCATTGCACGCGCCAGTGGCCGCACATCAGATTGCGGCCGCGTTCCGCGCACCACTGCACGCGACCGACCTCGCCTTCGAACGGCCCGTCGGGCTGGTTCAGATCGAGCCCCTCGAGCACGCAGACCGGCACCATGCTATGCGGCGCGCACACGAGCGTATTGCCGTAATCCACATGCAACGCGCCCCATTCGGGCAACTCGAGCCCGAAATGACCTTCGCGCGACCATTGCCGCGTGTCCTTGTCGAGCCAGAGAATGGCGAAGGCCATCGGGTTGACACGATCGAACGTGTCGAGATGAACGGTCAAACGCATGACAAGTCTCCGCAATATAAACGACTGATTCGCATTGCCGCCGCGATGGCGCGTCGGCGGCGGGCCCGATGCGTGCGCATCGAGGCCTTATTGGCTGAGTACCCATTGCACGAGCGTGTGCGCGTCCTGCGCCGACAACGGCCCGCCGCGCTCAGCCGGCGGCGGCATCGGCGTATCGCCCCAGTGCGCCTTGCCGCCGAGCCGCAGCTTGTGCTCGAGCATCGGCTGCGCGTTCGGCACGTTGCGATAGTGCTCGGCGATCTGCTGGAACGACGGCGCCAGAAACGGCGCATCGCGCGTATGGCAAAACATGCAGTGCTGCTGATCGACGAGCGCGCTCGGCTCTGGTTCGCCGTAGGCGAGGCCGGCCGTCAGCGCGAACGCCGCGCCCACGAGCAGACAATTTCGGATTCGCGCAATCACGGCACGGGCTCCCCGATCAGGAATAAGATCAGTGTACGGGCGGCGAAACGGCCCTTATTGACCTCGATCAAACGGTGCAGGGCAGCGGCCGATCGCGCGACACAATGGCGCGCCTATGCTGATGAGAGCGGTGTCGCCGCCGAAACGTTTGAAGGAGAAACCCGATGCGAGCGATGGTGTTCGACGGCAGCCCGGCGACGTTGACCGAGCGGGAAGTGCCGGACCCGCGGCCCGGTGCCGGCGAGATCCTGATCGACGTTCATGCTTGCGGCGTATGCCGCACGGACTTGCATCTGGTCGACCGCGAGCTCGAGCATCCGAAGCGGCCGGTGATTCCAGGCCACGAAATCGTCGGCGTGGTGGCCGAACTGGGCGGGGGCGTCAGCGGTTTCGAGGTGGGCGAGCGGGTCGGCGTGCCTTGGGTCGGGCGCACCTGCGGGCACTGCCGCTACTGTCTGTCCGCCCGCGAAAATCTCTGTGAAGACGCTGGTTTCACCGGCTACACGATCGACGGCGGCTATGCCGAGCGCACGGTCGCCGATAGCCGCTACTGCTTCCATCTGCCGCCGCACTACAGCGATATCGAGGCCGCGCCGCTGCTGTGCGCGGGTCTGATCGGCTATCGCACGTTGAGCATGGCGGGCGACGCCGAACGGATCGGCATCTACGGTTTCGGCGCGGCCGCGCATCTCGTCGCGCAGGTCGCGCGTCACCAGCAGCGGACCGTCTATGCGTTCACGCGTCCCGGCGATCACGCGGCCCAGCAACTCGCGCTGCGCCTCGGCGCGGCATGGGCGGGCGGCAGCGATGAGACCCCGCCCAGCGAACTCGACGCCGCGCTGCTGTTCGCGCCGGTCGGCGCACTGGTGCCGCTGGCGCTGCAGGCGGTCGCGAAAGGCGGCGTGGTGGTGTGCGGCGGCATTCATATGAGCGACATTCCGTCGTTCCCGTACGCGTTTCTGTGGGGCGAGCGGCGCGTCGTATCGGTCGCCAATCTGACCCGCGACGATGGGCTGTCATTCATGCGCAACGCAGCGGAGACCCGGCTCGCGATCGAGACGACCACCTACCCGTTGCGCGACGCGAACCGCGCGCTCGACGATCTGCGCAACGGCAAGCTGACCGGCGCGGCCGTGCTCGCGATCCGCTGATGATCCGCTTGCGAGCCGTTGGCGCTTGATACAGATCAAGCCGCCCGCCGCGCCCGCGTTCATCATGTAAGCGCGCACCGTTGGGGCCCCCGTCACGGGCCCGGGCGAGGCGTGACGATGCGAGGAAAACCGATGAACAATGCTGCCGAGCGCAACATCTTCCACCGCGTGATGATCGCGTCCGCGGGCGGCGCCGGACTGGCGCTCGCCACGCGCGTCGCGCAGCAGTTCGTCGCCGAGGATGCGCGCTTTCGTCTCGTCGATATCGTTTGCAATCCGGCCGCGCTTTATCCGACGCTGATGCTCAGCTATCCGGACTGGTGCGAGGCGCATCGCGCGATGCTGCACGGCGCGCAGGCCGCGCTGCGCGACGCGGTGATCGAGTTGCACGGCATCGTCGCGGCGACCGACGCCGAGATCGTCGATCTGACCGCGCTGCATCAGGGCGCGGCCGCAGCGCTCGCTCACACGGCGGCGCAATGGGACGCGGATCTGGTCGCGGTGGCCGCGCATCCGCGCGAACATCGCTGGGGCGGCCGTATCGATCCGGAGGAACTGGTCGCGTCAATCGGGCGTCCGGTGCTGTATATGCCGGCGAGGTCAACCGACGCGACCGACGCGACCGACGCGACCGACGCGAGCGTTGCCGCGGCGGTGAACCGCGTGCTGGTCGCGGTCGATGGCAGCGACACCGCGCTCGACGCGCTGCGCAGCGCGCTCGCGATCGCGCCGCCCGACGCGTGCATCAAGGTCGTCTACGCGGCCGACGACCGGTTCGCGTGGTGCGAATGGCTGCCGTTCGAAGTCGTGTCGCAGCATCGAATCGATGTGTTGCGGCGCGGTGCCGCGATGCTCGAACAGAGCCGGCGCCCGACCGAAACCGCGCTGCTCGAGTTCGACGACGATTCCGGCGATGCGTCGACCGCGATTCTCGACGAAGCGCAACGCTGGCACGCGGACCTGATCGTAATGGGTTCGCACGGCATGCGCGGCACGCCGCATCCGTTGCCGGGGCACGTGACGTCGCGCACGCTGCGTGACGCGGCTTGTCCCGTGCTCGTGTGTCCGCGCGATCCGTCGCCGTTGCGGGCGGACGCGGTGCTGCGCGGCGAGTGGCGGGAGCCGTATCTAGGCAGTGCGGGCGGGCCTTTTTATCTGTAGCAGGGGCGCGCCACGCGCGTTGACAAATCCAACCTCAGTGGAGAATCGGCATGTACCAACATATCCTCGTCGCGCTAGACGGCAGTAGCTTCTCGAAACGCGCGCTGAAAGAAGCGGTGAATCTGGCCGCGTTGACGAAGGCCGTCGTGCATCCGGTTTATGTAGTCGACAAGACGCCGATCTTTTCCTATGCCGGCTATTACGACCCGCTCGCGCTAGTCGAAGCATTGCGCCAGGACGGCCACTCGGTGCTGGAGGAGGCCGAACAGGCCTGCGCCGCCGCCGATGTGCGTTGCCGGCCCGCGATGATCGAGTCGGAGAGCCTGTCCGACGACGTCGCCACGATCGTGCTGCGCCACGGCGAGCAGGTCCACGCCGATCTGCTCGTGCTGGGCACGCATGGGCGGCGCGGCGTGAGGCGCCTCGTGATCGGCAGCGTGGCGGAGCGGGTGCTGCGTTTCTCGACCTGTCCGGTGCTGCTGATGCGCGAGCAAAGCACCGAGGAAGAGTCTGCGGAGTAATCCGTACAGTGGGGCGCGGCAGCGTGTGAGCACTACACCAGCGCGTCGGCCGGTATCTGGATCGAGATCCTGAAACCCTGGCCCGGCGAGCTGGTGAACGACACGTTGCCGCGCAACTGCCGCACCCGTTCGCGAATGCCAAGCAGCCCAAATGAAGATGTCCCCTGCAGCTGATCCAGCGCGACACCCACGCCGTCATCCTCGATATCGAGCGATACGATCGGGCCCGCGCAAGTCATGTCGATGCGTACGCGCCTCGCCTTCGCGTGCCGCGCGACGTTCGTCAACGCCTCCTGAACGATGCGAAACAGCGCCGTCGCCGCGAATTCGCCGCATACCGGCTCGGCCGGTTCGAGATGCACGCTCGAACGCACGTTGTAGCGCTTCGTGAAGTCCTCGGCCAGCCAGTCGAGCGCGGCGGCGAGTCCGAGGTCGTCGAGCAGCGGGGGCCGCAGATCGGCGGCGATGCGCCGCAGCGAAGCGGCCATCCAGTCGATCTGCTTTTGCAATTCCTGCGTGTGCGCGGCGAGCGGCTCCGTATCGGCTTGCTTATTCAGCTTCGCTTCGAGTAGCGCGACGCTCATTTTCAGCGCGGTCAGCCGTTGGCCGAGATCGTCGTGCAGTTCGCGCGCAATCCGTTTCTGCTCGTTTTCACGGGCGATCTGCACGTGCGTGGATACCTGACTCGCGCGTTCGAGTTCCGCGAGACGCATGCGCTCGGTCATGTCGCGGGTGACCTTGGCGAAGCCGAGCAGCGCACCCGACGCGTCGTGCACGGCGGAAACGACCACGTTGGCCCAGAAACGCGAGCCGTCGCGACGCACACGCCATCCTTCGTCCTCGGCGCGGCCTACGGCTGCGGCGGTTTCCAGTTCGCGCGCGGGCTTGCCGGCCGCGATGTCTTCCGGGGTATAGAACTTCGAGAAATGCTGGCCGATGATTTCTTCGGGCGTGTAGCCCTTGATGCGCTGTGCGCCGGGATTCCAGCTGGTTACGCGGCCGGCGGGGTCGAGCATGAAGATCGCGTAGTCCTGCACTGCTTCGACCAACATGAAATAGCGATCCTCGACGGACACGTCCGACTCGGACGCGGCACCGGTGAAGCAGGAAGACTCGCCGCTCGACAGACCCATCGCTCCTCCGGGCGGTCACGCAAGGTCGCGTACCGCAACGCACTGAGTTATATCAGTTCAGAAGCGCTTGTTCTACCCGGCATGTCCCGCGAACGAAGGCGAGGCGAGCGTCGCGCCGGCGCTCAAACCCGAGCCAGTCTTTCCGGGTCTTCGATGCGGATCGTTTTGCCGTTCGCCATGACGAGGTGCTCGCGCTGAAACTTCGAGAACATCCGGCTCACCGTTTCGAGCTTCATGCCCAGAAAGCAGCCGATCTCCTCGCGGGTCATGCGCAGATGAAACTCCGCCGCGGAAAAGCCGCGCGCCTTGAAGCGCTTCGACAGGTTTAACAGAAACGTTGCGACGCGCTGTTCGGCGGTCATCGTGCCGAGCAGCATCATCTGGCTCGATTCGCGCACGATCTCGCCGCTCATCATCTGATAGATGTGATGCTGCATCGGCTTGATCTCGCGACAGATCGCCTCGAGCTGCGCGAACGGAATGATGCACACGACGCTATCTTCGAGCGCGATCGCATCGCAATTCTGCTTGCCCTCGCCGATGCCGTCGAGGCCGAGCGAGTCGCCGGCAATCTGGAAGCCGGTCACGTGCTCGCGGCCGTCGCGATGCATGACGACGGTCTTGAATGAGCC
This sequence comes from Paraburkholderia atlantica, assembly GCF_009362785.1. Classification (GTDB taxonomy): domain Bacteria; phylum Pseudomonadota; class Gammaproteobacteria; order Burkholderiales; family Burkholderiaceae; genus Paraburkholderia; species Paraburkholderia atlantica. The sequence continues at coordinate 425,640 of NZ_WHNQ01000003.1, read as the reverse complement.
GGCGCGTATCGCGTAGATGCTTTGAAACTCGTCGCCCGCGCGGTACAGCGCATCGCCGCGTTTGATCGAGCGCGTCGAGCAGATCAACGCGTCGAGCCGGCTCAGTTCGTCCGGTGTCAGCTCGGGCGGCATGCAGATCGCGCGCATCGCGCAGGTGGAGCAACGCGTCACGGCGTGGCGTGCCGCCGCGGTGCTCGGCGCGACGTCGATCGGTACGACGTGCGAGGTGCGAGGCGCGTCGTGGCGGGGTTCACGGACTGCGGCAACTTGCATGATCGGCTCCTGGCGGTCAGACCCGATGCGCACGACGCGCATAGGCTATCGCTTCGATGGCGCGGCAGGCGAGCTCGAACTCCGAGGTCTTGTCGAAGAAGAAGTCGGCGCCCGCCGCTTCGCACGCGCGGCGAAACGCCGTCGCGTCATGATTGGTCAGCACGATGCTGACGATGGACGGCCGCACCCGCGATAGCGCAGCGAGCAGCAGGAGGTTGGTCTTGCCGGAGAAGCACGGGTCCAGCACCGCGACATCGGCGCGGCTCGCGACGATGTCGTCGAACGCGTGCTCGACGCCCGCGGACTCGCCGGCGATTTCGATGCCGGGGATCAGCGCGATCAGGCAAGCAAGCCGGCGCCGGACCTCGGTCGCATCGTCGACGAGAAAAACTCTCGATAAGGTGGCTGACGGGGCGGTGTCCATACCGACCAGTATTGGTGACCCGATCCTGGAAATAAATCGGCGGCGCTTTAAGCGGCGCTAGGAGTTCAGGTAGTGGTTGTAGGAATATTCCTAGTGTGTTGCTGGCGATGTGGGTTTCGTCGAGCGGCGGCCCATTGACCTGCGTCAAGCCGCGCGGCGGCGCGCGCTTCACACTGTCGGTGCACACGCGCGACGGCACCACTTCGGGTCATGCCAGCGCTTTCAGAGGGAGTCCGACATGTATGCACGAATTCTGGTTGCACTCGACGACAGTCCCAGCGCGCAGCGCGCCTTCGCCGAGGCGCTAAAGCTCGCGAAGCTGACGGGCGCCACGCTCGAAGCCTGCTGTGTGGTGGGGCACGGCAAGTGGTCGGACAATGCCGACGTGGCTTTCGAGCCGGAACCGGCGGGCGCGGCGCAAGCTTTCGCCAGCCGCGCGCTCGATGGCCCCCGCGAGCTGTTGCGCGAGGCGCAGGTGCCCGGCGGCGTGCGGGTGATCGACGCTTACGCCGAAAACGTGTCGGCGGTACTCGCGCGCGTCGCGGACGAAATCGAAGCCGATCTGATCGTGATGGGCACGCACGGCCGCCACGGCGTGCAGCGCTTTCTGCTCGGCAGCGTCGCGGAGTCGCTGGTGCGGTCAACCGACATACCGGTGCTGATCGTGCGGCATGACGAACAAGGCCACCCGAGGCCCTGAAGCACCGCGCGGCGCAGCGGCCGGTGTCTTGCGGCTCAGGTGAGTTCGCTGTCGGCGCGGGCCGGGGCCGGCTGGACGCGCGCCGCGCCGCTCGCCTGCGCGGGAATCATCAGCACCGGGCAGCTGGCGCGGCGCAGCACGCGCTCGGCGACGCTGCCGAGCATCAGCCGTTGAAACCCACGGCGGCCGTGCGTGCCCATCACGATCGCGTCGGCGTGCCATTCGCGCGCCGTCTCGACGATGCGATGCGCGACGTCTTCGCCGGCGATCGCGGCTTCGACGGTGTGAGCCGTGCCCTTGACCCCCCGCGCGGTCATCCGGCTCTGGGCGTCGGCCGCGATCCGCTTGCCCTCCTCGATGAACGCGTCCTCGATCGTGGAAGGGTCGAAGCCGGGCGCGTCGTAGGCGATGACGGGCACGTCGATCACGTACAGCGGCATCAGCTCGGCGCCCGCTTCGGCGGCGAGGGTCAGCGCGGCGTCGAACGCACGCGAGGCGGTGTCGCTGCCGTCGAGCGCGACGAGTAGGCGGTGAAACATGGCGGACTCCTTAAGCGCGCACTTCAGTGCGACAACAGCACCGGTACGGTCATCGACTCGAGCATCGTCCGTGTCGCTCCGCCCAGCACGACTTCGTGCAGACGCGAATGCGCATAGGCCCCCATCACGATCAGGTCGCAGCCGAGGTCGGCCGCCTGCGACAGCAGCGCGTCGCCGACCGGCGTGCCGTCAGCGACGCTCAGCTCGCGCACATCGATCTTGACGCCGTGACGCGCGACGGTGAGTGCGATGTCGTCGCCCGCGGCCGTGCCCTGCGGCGGGCGATCGGCCGACGAATGAATCGTCAGCAGCGTCACTTTGGCCGCGTGCGCGAGGAACGGCAGCGCGTCGTGGATCGCGCGGGTCGCCTCGCGGCTGCCGTCCCACGCGATCAGCGCGTGGCGGCCCGGTGCCGCGAAGGTGCCGCTCGACGGCACCAGCAACACCGGCCGCCCGGCCGACAGTACGATGTGCTCGACGAACTGTTCGGCGACGAACGCCTCGGGGTCGGTCGGGTCGGTCTGTCCGAGCACGATCAGATCGGCGACACGCGCATAGGGCGGCACGACGTCGTTCGCGTAACCGTTCGCGGCGATCCATTGGCCGTCGACGTTCGCGCGCGCGAGTTCCGCGCGAAACAGCCGCTCCAGCGCGCTGGCACGCTCGTGCCGCAGGCGCTCGTGCTCGGCGTAGTAGTCGGCGGTGCCGGCCATCACGAAGAACGCGTGACGCGGTGGCACGTACGTCGAAAACAGGCCGGTCAGCGTCGCGTGAAAGCGGTGCGCGAGCTGCAATGCGACCTCGAGGCGCGGATGTGCACGAACGCTCGTATCGAGGTGAACGAGAATGCTTTTGTAGCTCATCGCCAAAGCTCCGTGACAGAACGTGGGGAAACGGGCGCAGGCGGGCTCGCGCCCGCCGTCAAATGGAGTCTATTGGCCCGGCGGGCGAGGCTGTTGATGCAGATCAAGCGCGGGCCGTCGCGCGCTCGATACGGTGGCAGACGCGCTCGACGGTTTGCAACCGCGCCTGGCAATCCTATGCTGTGCTCTGGAGGGCAGCGATGATGGCTTCCGAATCCGATGCGCCGCTCGGGCGCTTCGTTTCACCATGGACCTCGACGGTATCCGGACAACCCGAAGGCTGGTTCGATTACGCGTCGGCGTATCAGACCGCGCAGGGCGCCGCGCGCGAGTACGCGGAGCGGAGCTTCGCCGACTGGAGCAGGTCGGTCGCCTTCGCCGTACAGCGCGAGGCGGACTGGTTCGACGAGGCCAACCGCGCTTGCGCCGCGTGGTATGCGTGGTGGCAGGCGGCGTACGGCATCGCGCCGGGCGTCGCGCCGCTCGCGGGCGGCCTGAGCGCGTGGTCGTGGGGCTCGCAGAACGCGCTGCCGTTCGCGGGCGTCGTTTAGCCGCGTGAGCCGGCAAAGCCGGCGCGCGCACCGTCAATGGCAGACATGGCAAGGAGGAGTTCAGATGGGAACGGATCGCGTGGCATTGGTCACAGGCGGGATGGGCGGTTTGGGCGCGGCGGTCAGCCGGGCGCTTCATGACGCGGGTATGACGGTCGCGGTGACGCACTCGACGCACAACGATCACGTGCCGACCTGGCTGCAGCACGAGCGCGACACGGGGCGCGACTTTCACGCATACGAAGCCGACATCGCCGACTTCGATTCCTGCGCGCGCTGCGCGCAACGCGTGCTGACCGAGCTGGGCGCGGTCGACGTGCTGATCAACAACGCCGGCATCACGCAAGACACGAGCTTCGCGAAGATGAGCAAGGAGCACTGGGACGCCGTGCTGCGCACCGATCTCGATGGCCTGTTCAACATGACCAAGCCGCTGTTGCCCGGCATGCTCGAGCGGCGCCACGGCCGTATCGTCAACGTGGGGTCGGTCAACGGTTCGCGCGGCGCCTACGGGCAAACCAACTATTCGTCGGCCAAAGCGGGCGTGCACGGTTTCACGAAGGCGCTTGCGCTCGAAACCGCGAAGCACGGCGTTACGGTGAACACGGTGTCGCCCGGTTACCTCGCGACCGCGATGGTCGAAGCGGTGCCGCGCGAGATTCTCGACACGAAGATCCTGCCGCAGATCCCGGTCGGCCGGCTGGGACGTCCCGACGAGGTGGCGGCGCTGATCGCGTTTCTATGCTCCGAGGAGGCGGCGTTTATCACCGGAGCCGATATTGCGATCAATGGGGGGATGCATATGCATTGAGGAGTGTCCTAGACGGCGATAACCAGGTCTGTGTATTTCGACAGGTGGCCGTCTGAACTCAGCAAGCGCAACGGCTCCGAAAGAGCTTGTGCGACCAGAAGCCGATCAAATGGGTCCTTGTGAATATCGGGCAAATCTCGAACCAGAGCGGCATGCACTGCCCGCACCGGCAATTCCAGAAAGCCGCTCGCTTCGATCTCGGAAACGAGGAGATTGACGTCCACCTCGAGCTTTCCAAGACCGGCTTTGATCGAGGCCTCCCAAATACTCGCGCTGCTGACGAAAACCTCGCTTGCATCGAGAATCAGCTTACGGGCAGCTTTGGTTAGCTTGCGATCGTCCGTGACTGCCCAGAGGAAAACGTGCGTATCGAGAAGGAGTCGCATCAACGGCCTTCGAATGCCGCGATAACGTCATCGGGCAAGGCTGCGTCAAAGTCGTCCGCAATGCGAACTTTCCCCTTCAGTCCACCAAACCGCCGAACGGCCCTGGCCTGTTCCATCGGTACGAGCCGCGCTGCCGGCTTGCCGGCCTTTGCGATCACGATCTCCTCGCCGCTGGCCGCAGCATCGACGAGACGCGAAAACTGGGTCTTTGCTTCATGTATATTGACTGTCTGCATAACTGCTCCTAGTGGACTAAGTCCATATTAGTCCGCTCCGGTATGGCAGTCAAGCGACTATCACTAGTTGATTGTCACACTGCCTTCACTGCGCTTGACCCACGTCAATGACCGCCACTCCGACAGGAACAAGATAAGCCCATAGCGAGCGCCTGGACTTGCATCTGCGTGGAACAGGTCCGTTCGACACTGGCAACGGGAGGCGAACATGGGCATTGACATGCAGATCGTCTACCTTGGCTTCGCGGGTGCCGCTCCGCTCGAAGCGGAAGCTGGCGCGCAACTGGTGCGTCTCGCGCGGTTTAGCGCGCTCGTGTCGCACTGCCATCTCGCCATCGAGGCGTTGCGTCCGGGGTCGTCGCGTCCGCTGTATGACGTGCGGCTCGATCTCGTCACGCCCGCGCGCGAACTCAAGCCCATCGCGCACTGCGCTGACGACGACGCCAAAGCGGCGATCCGCCGCGCGTTCGACGTGGCGGAACTGGCCCTCGAAGCCGCAATCGGCATGGAGCGCGGGCACTGAGCCAGGTTGCGTCGTGACGTGACGCGCGGACTGCCGACGTTTTCGCGGCCACCTCACGCCGATCTGCGGTTTGCAGAACCACTGGCCGCGCGGCGCGGCTGGCAAACCTCCGACGCGGCGTGTTCGACATCACGCCAGAATTCGCGGAGCCCCGGATGAACCGCATCGCGCCATCGCGGCCCGATGAACAGGTCATAGTGATTGCACTGCTCGATGGTGAGCTGCCGCGCGGGTCGCATCGGCGATGTATCGCACAGCGCATGCGCGCAATGCGTTTGCCCCGCGCCGGTGATCTCGTCGCTGTCGCCCTCGATCGTGCACAGCGGGGTATCGCGCAGCGCGGCGATCCGCACCCGGCGCCCGGCGACCGACCACAGATCGCGCGGCAACAGATGCTCGTGAAACACCACGCGAAGCATGTCGAGGAAGTAGCACTCCGTCATATCGAGGACCGCCGCATACTCGTTCGCCGAGCGCAGCGCCCGCTGCGCACCGGGCATGTCGCCGGCGAGCCATCGGGACCAGTAATCCGCTTCGAGTCGCAACTGCCGCTCCGGATGCGCGGCAAAAATCGCGGCTTGCTGGATGAATCCCGGATACACGAGACGTCCCGCGCCGCGATAAGGCGGTGGAACGATGTCGATCGCGTGATCATGAAACCACTCGAGCGTATGCGAACTCGCGAAGCGGTCTGTAACGGTCGGGTTCAAACGGGTATCGATCGGGCCGCCCAGCAACGAGATGCTCGCGATCGGCGCGGCCTCGTCCATGGCGAGCAGCGCCGCGGCGCCGAGCGCGGGCACGCTCGCCTGACAGATCGCGACCACATGAACCGGCGAGCCGAACGCACGGGCGTTGCCGATGAAGCTATCGAGCGCCTGCACGTAGTCGTCGAGCGATAGCGGGCCCGCTTCGAGCGGTACGTCGCGCGCATCGGCCCAATCGGTCACGAATACGTCACGTTCTTGGAGCAGCGTCTCGACGGTCTCGCGCAGCATCACCGAGTGATGTCCGGCGAGCGGCGCGCACAACAGCACTGGCGGTTTTGTTTCGGTAGGTGGCGTGGGCAGGTTGCGCTTGAACCTGAGCAGCGCGCCGAGCGGCAACGAGGCCACGACGCTTTCGTCGACGCTCACGCGGCCGCCGTCGACGGCAACCGAGTGGATCGCGAATGGCGGCGTGCGCTCGAATGCGCAGGTCGACCTCAGCAGCCAGTGGCTGAACGCGTCGGTCGCATGATTCGGGCTGAGCCAGCCCGTTTGTGCGCTCGGCATCGACGCCGATTCGGTTAGAACTCCCCCGACCATCGCGCGAGCGAGGCGTTGTTGTGCATCGATAAAGGCGTACCACATGATGAACCCCGGCGTTCGTCGATCATGAGGGCAGCGTTGCCGCACCGGCACGAACTCGTGACGCGGGTACGTCGCAAAAGCTTACCGCGAAACCTCGGCGCGAGGGGCGCGAAATCGATGCGCGCGCGGTGCATCGCGGCGCTTGTAGCATGTCGCATGCACGGGTCGTTGCGCGTTTTCCCGGCAGGGTTTTCACGCGATCGTGCGAATCTGAAGCGAAGCTGAAGGCATCGGCGAGCGATTGACGTCGAGCGTGACTCACGGTTCGCGTCGACGCTTGACCTGGATCAACGAGACAGGTGTTGCACGGCCTTACGCTGATGGTGGCAGCCGCTCGCGACAACCCGAGGAGCATCCAATGGCCATATCAGCAAACGCGCAGCAAGGAACCTGGTCCGTGAGTGTCCACACGGAGGAGACGCAAGAGGGCGGCTTTCGGGCGACGATCCATGTCAAACATGTGTCGCCCGAAGGCGATTTCGAACGCACCTTTCAGCAATCGCAGGTGTTCGCCGTGGAAAGAGAGGCGGTACTCGAAGGGCTGCGCGAAGGCATGACATGGATCGCGTTGAAGACGACGCGGACCATCGGGGTGTGACGCCGACGAGGCCCGCGCAGTGTCATGACAACGTGCGTCGTCAACCGAGCCACGTTTTGATCGACGTAGCCATCGCGTTAGCCGAGATGCCATAGCGATCGTGCAGCGTCGGCAGTGCACCGGCAGCGAGGAACTCGTCGGGCAACGCGATTTGCCGGAACGGCGGCGTAATTCCAGCGCTGAGCAGCGTGCGCGCTACGGCTTCGCCGAGACCGCCGATCACCGTATGGTTCTCCGCGACGATCACCATGCGGCCCGTGCGCTTCGCTTCACGCAGGATCGTCGCGGTGTCGAGCGGCTTGATGGTCGGCACGTGCAGCACCGCCACGCCGACGTTGTCTGCCTCCAGAGTCTTCGCGACTTCGAGCGAGCGCATCGTCATGATCCCCGACGAGATCAGCAGCACGTCGTTGCCGTCGCGCAGCAGCTTCGCCTTGCCCAGTTCGAAGCGATAGCCGTATTCGTCGAGCACGGCGGGCACGTTGCCGCGCAACAGGCGCGCATAGACCGGCCCTTTGTGTGCGGCAATGGCCGGCACCATCTGCTCGATATCGAGCGCATCGCACGGATCGATCACCGTCATGTTCGGCATCGCGCGCATCAGCGCGAGATCTTCGGCCGCCTGGTGACTCGGGCCGTAGCCGGTCGTCAGGCCCGGCAACGCACAGACTATCTTCACGTCGAGATTGTCTTCGGCGATCGTTTGATGAATGAAGTCGTACGCGCGGCGCGTTCCGAACACCGCGTAGGTCGTGACGAACGGCTGCGCGCCTTCGTGCGCGAAGCCGGCGGCCGCGCCCATCAGCAGTTGCTCGGCCATGCCCATCTGGTAGTAGCGGTCCGGAAATTCCTTCGCGAAGATATGCAGGTCGGTGTACTTGCCGAGGTCGGCTGTCATGCCGATCACGCTCGCCTTGGTGCGCGCCAGTTCGACCAGCGCGTGACCGAACGGCGCCGAACGCGTGACCTGTCCTTCGGCGGCAATCGACGCGATCATCGCCGAGGTTTTAAGGCGCGGCTTATTTGCAACGGTACTCATGCTTGTCTCCCGGCTTCGAGCGCTTCGAGCGCGAGTTGCCATTCGTGTGCATCGACGCGGATGAAGTGATTCTTCTCGCGCGCTTCGAGGAACGGCACGCCGCAGCCCATCTTCGTATCGCAGACGATGATGCGCGGTTGCGGCTTGTCGTGACGCCGCGCGTTATCGAAGGCGCGCTTCACCGCGTCGATGTCGTTGCCGTCCACGCGTTGCGTGTACCAGCCAAACGCTTCGAGCTTGTCGACGAGCGGCTCGAACGCCATGATCTGCGTCGAAGGACCATCGGCCTGCTGGTTGTTCACGTCGACGATCGCGATCAGGTTGTCGAGCTTCCAGTGCGCGGCCGACATCAGGCCTTCCCAGACCGCGCCTTCGTCGAGTTCGCCGTCAGAGAACAGCGTGTAGACGAAGGAGTCCGACGCTTTGCGCTTCAATCCGAGGCAGCGGCCCACGGCGATCGTCAGCCCCTGGCCGAGCGAGCCGCCCGACATCTCCATGCCCGGCGTGTAGCTCGCCATGCCGGACATCGGCAGACGGCTGTCGTCGCTGCCGTAGGTTTCGAGTTCATCGGCGGGCAGGATGCCGGCTTCGAACAGCGCTGCGTATAAAGCAATCGCATAGTGGCCATTCGACAGCAGGAAGCGGTCGCGGCCTTCCCATTGGGGGTCTTCGGCGCGGTAACGCATCGCGCCGAAGTAGGCGACGGCCAGCACGTCGGCGATGTCGAGCGCCTGGCCGATATAGCCCTGGCCCTGTACTTCGCCCATCAGCAACGCGTTGCGGCGGATGCGGTATGCACGCTCGGCGAGCGTGACCGACTCGGTGATGGTCTCAGTGTCCATCGGTAACTCCTGTAGCAGGTCGAGAGAGAGGTTCATCGGTTCACGGATCGCGCGGGCACCAGAAAGACCAGCAAGGCGCCCAGCGTCACCGCGGCGGAAATGAAGACCAGCCCGGCGGTGGACTTGCCGGTCAGATCGTTGAGCCAGCCGACGATCGCCGGAGAGAAGAAGCCCGCCAGATTCGCGAAGCAGTTCACCGCGGCGATACCGGCCGCCGCGGACATGCCACCGAGCAGCGCGGTCGGCAGCGACCAGAACTGCGACGACGAAGCGAGAATGCCTGCCGACGCAACGCTCAGGCACACGATCGACGCGCCGACGCTGCCAAGCAGCGGCAACGTCGCGAAGCCAGCGGCGGCGACCAGCATCGGAATCGCCAGGTGAAAGCGGCGCTCGCGGCGACGGTCCGCGCTCATGCCGATCAGCGGCAACGCGACGATCGCGCACAGATACGGAATCGCGGTGAACAGGCCGACCCACAATGGATCGGCGACGCCGGTCTTGCGGATGATCGTGGGCAGCCAGAACGTCAGGCCGTACTGGCCCAGCACCACGCAGAAGTAGATCGCCGCCATCAGCCACAGGCGACGGTCGCCGATGAATTCGCGGATCGACACGTGCGTGACCGTCTGTTGCGCATCGTTCGCGACGTTGCGTGTGAGCAGCGTTTTCTCTGCATCGTTCAACCACTTCGCTTTGGCGATGCCGTCATCGAGATACAGCAGAATCGCGATGCCGAGCACGAGCGATGGCAGCGCCTCGAGCAGGAACAGCCATTTCCAGCCCGACATCGACAACGCGCCGTGCAGCGAATGCATGATCGCGCCGGACAGCGGTCCACCGATGATGCCCGCGAGCGGAATCGCCATGAAGAACAGCGACAACGCTTTGGCGCGACGCTCCGCCGGGAACCAGTAGGTCAGGTAAAGGATCACGCCGGGCGCAAAGCCCGCTTCGGCCACGCCGAGCAGAAACCTCAGCACATAGAACGCCGTAGGTGTTCTGACGAACACGAAGCTCGCGGAGATGACGGCCCACGTCAGCATGATCCGCGCGAGCCAGCGGCGCGCACCGACGCGGTGGAGGATCACGTTGCTCGGCACCTCGAAAAGAAAGTAGCCGAGAAAGAAGATGCCGGCGCCCATCCCATACACCGTTTCGCTGAATTGCAGATCGTTGAGCATCTGCAGCTTCGCGAAGCCGACGTTCACGCGATCCAGGTACGCGCCGAGGTAGCACAGCATCAGGAATGGAATCAGCCGCCGGGCGACTTTCGCATAGGTCCGCGCTTCGAACGTGAGCTTGCCGTTTCGCGGTATCACGTCGCCTGCGACGGTCGCGGTGTATTTCGCTTTCATCGATGTCTCCTGGATGGACCACGGCAGGCGCTGCTGCGCGTCCCCGTGGCCACGTACCATGTGCCCCGGATAGTGTTCCGGGTGCGTTGCTTGCGCCGTGTGGCGGCGCGCAGTGTGTCAGTGAATCAGCATGCCGCCGTTGACGTCGAGCGTGATGCCCGTAAGGTAGCTCGACAGGTCGCTCAGCAGAAACAGGCACGCGTTCGCGACGTCCGCGGCGTCACCGAGCCGGGCGAGCGGAATGCCTTTGATGATGTCCTCGCGCATCGCGGGCGTTAGTTTGTCGCCGGTGATATCCGTATGGATGAGGCCCGGCGTGATCGAGTTCACACGGATATGGTTTGCGCCGAACTCACGCGCCATCGCCTTGGCGAGACCGAGCACACCCGCTTTCGCGGCGCTGTAGTGCGGGCCGCCGAAGATGCCGCCGCCGCGCTGCGCCGAGACCGAGGACATGCAGACGATGCTGCCGCCGTTCTGCTCCTTCATCGCCGGAAGCACCGCTTGCGACATGTACAGCGTGCCGCGCAGATTGACGTCGACGATCGCGTCGAAGTCCTTGCCGCCGATCTCGAGCGTGCGCACCGGCTGCGTGATCCCCGCGTTGTTGACGAGACCGTCAATGCGTCCAAAGCGCTGCAGCGTCTCGCGTGCGGCCGCGATGCAGGCGTCCTTGTCGGTTACGTCGCATGCCAGACCGAGATGCTTCGCGCCGAGATCGGCGGCCGCGCTTTGCGCATCTTCGCGGCGCAGATCGAGAATCACGACGCGTGCGCCTTGCGCGGCCAGCGTGCGGGCCGTGGCCTTGCCGATGCCTCGCGGCGACGCCGCACCCGTCACGATGATGGTCCGGTTCTCGAGCAACATGGTTTGTCTCCTGTGTGTTGACTGGTGCCCAGAGTGTCGGCTCGCGAGGCGCCCGCATCAACGCGGAAACGCTCAGCAATAGCTGAGAAAATTTCAGATGACGGATGCAGCGCACGCCCCCCGCTATGCCAGGCGTGCAACCGGACGCAAACGAAACCCCGGATTCAGCCCCGCAAGTCGGCGGCCGCTTCGCGCTCGATCCACGCAAGGAAGCGCTCGACGCGCGGCAGGTCCGCGTTCTGCGCCGGATAGACGAGATGATGGGCACCGACTTCGACCGCGAAGCTGGCGTCGAACACGGGCACGAGCAGGCCTTCGCGTATCTTCACCGATGCGAGCATCAGGCTTTCGAGCGCGATGCCGAGCCCGAGTGCCGCGGTTTCGAGTGACATGTACGAGCGGTCGAACGAGAAGTCGAAGGTCTTGTGCGCGGCGGAGACACCGGTCCTGCCGAACCACTGTTTCCACTGCACCAGCGGCGACTCCGAATAAATCAGCCGATGCGACAGCAGGTCTTCCGGCGTCTTCAGAGGATGTTGCGCGAGGTACTTCGGCGACGCGAGCGGCGCGATGAACTCGCCGCGCACCGTTTTGACTTCCACATTGGTCCAGTTGCCGTAGCCGTGGCGCACGTCGATGTCGTAGAAGCCGTTCGAGAACGACACGTTTTCGTATGAGCAGGCGACGTTCAGCTGGATGTCGTCGTTCGCTTCCTGGAACGACGACAGTCGCGGCAGCAGCCACATCAGGCCGAAGCTCGGGCTCGAATGCACGCGCAGGATCTCGACGTCGGTACGGCTCGACGCGCGTTCGGTCGCGCGGCTCAAGTCGGCGAGCGAGCCCGTCACGTCGGCCAGATAACGCTCGCCGGTCGGCGTCAGCACGAGGCCGCGGCCGGAGCGCTGGAACAGCGCTTGCCCAATGATCGATTCGAGGTTGCTCAGCTGATGGCTCACCGCCGACGCGGTCAGGCCAAGTTCGTCGGCCGCGCGATTCACGCTTTTCGTGCGGGCAACGCTTTCGAACGCGATGATCGCCTTCAGCGGTGGGATGCGCATGGTGAAATTTCTTTCAGTTGCAGTTGCAGTTGCAGTTGCAGTTGGATGAAACCGTCTTGTTCGCGAGTGATGCACACTGCCATTCTGTCCGTAAGCCGCACCGCTACCGATATGGCGCAGTGCACCACTGCCCACGAGACGGACCGCCATGCATTATCCGTTTTTTCCTTCGCCGCCTTTTGCCTGTTTGATTCGTGCGCCTTCGCCCCAATTTCGCACCGGCGTCGGCGTTCGGCGTCGAGCGTTGCACGTTCGCGAGCGACTTCCCGTTCGACAAGCCGTTCAGCAGTTACGACGCGGTCTTCAACGCGTTCAAGGCCATTACGAAGAACGCCGAGCGGGTTTATCGGCTTTGATGTGTGTGAGTGGCCGCCCGGCCAGGAGCGTGCGAATGCGGCACTTCAACGCGTCGCCGCTTCGTCTTGCGTCTCGCTCGCCTCGTGCGTCGAATGCATTGCCGGTGGTTGCTGATCCACGTCGTCGACGACCCCTGGTTGCTTGTGCTCCAGCAGGCCGGCGACCGGGTTCACGCCCTGCCACCGCCCGGTACGCCCCGCATACGCGCAACAAGCGCCGACCACGAATGCGCCCAGCGCGGGCAGCGGAAGCGCAAGGCTGAGAAACACCGAACCCGTGCCGATTGCCACCCACGCCACGAAGGAAATGTTCTTTCGATTGATTAGTGCGCGTCGGATCATCGTCGTTTCTCCTTTGCCGCACGCCGCGCCTCGTGTGCTCGTCGCAACACGGGTGGCGTGCGTGAGATAGCGGTGCCGGAGCGCCGGGATGGGGGCCTTCAGATCCCGGTCGTCGGATCGATACGTGCCGCGGGATCGCTTTCGACGACAGCGCGCGTGGCTTCCCAGTACGGTTCGCGATGATAGAACTGGTGGACCGACGTGCCCCATGCGCGATCGGCCATCGCCGGCCAATGGTCCTTGTCGAAGCCCGGCGAGCTTTTCAGCTGCTCGGCCGTGGCGTCCAGCTGGAAGCACTTGCGGTCCGTGTCGAGCGTCAGCGCGCGCCAGGGAATCGCGTGCAAGGTGCCGCCGAGGCCGAGAATAGCGCCCTCCGTCAGCACCGCATACGCGATGCGACCGCTGCGCACGTCGAGCATGATGTCGGAAATCTTGCCGAGGTCCTGGCCATCGGAAGACATTACCTTGTTGCCGTCGAGGGTGGCGGCGGCCATTACCTCGGGTCCAGGACCATCGCCGACGCCGCCGCCGGCGATGCGTGCGCCGGTGGCCGTCTGTGCGGGAGTCACGGAGGCGTTCGGGTCGAGGGGATCGAGCGGGTCCATGTCGAAACTCCTGATTTCCACGGAATACCTGTGGTGCGCAAGACGCGTACCCGATGCAAGATTCGACGCCTAAAATAAAACCATGCCGTGTCGAGACGGCCGCGCTGCACCCGGATAGGGGAGCGATCATGCGTTGTGGAATCGTGGGTCTATGCACTGGCGTGGCGGGCGTATTTGCGCTGTGTGGCTGCGTCTATTACGGTCCCTATTCGTACTATCCGGGAGCGGGTGGCTATTACGCCTGCACCAGCGGTACGGCCACCGCCACCACGGAATCAGCGACCGGCAACGCGCCTACGCCGGCAAGCGGGACGGCCGGCGCGAATGCGGCGCCAAACGACCTGCCGTTGTCGGGACAGGATTGCACCTATGTCGCGGTTCCTGCACCTGCTTATTACGGCTATCCCGGGTATTACGGTTATCCGGGCTATTACGGTTATCCCTACGGCTACCCATACGGTTATCCATGGGCTGGCTACTACGGATGGTGGGGACCGTCAGTGGTGATCGGAGGCTACTGGGGCGGTGGCTATCATCATGGCGGCTACTACGGCCACTGGCACGGCGGACATGGCGGGCACTGGCATTGAGCAGCCAGCACGCCACCAATCATGAAAACGTGCTGGGATAAAGGTCCTCGCTCATGTCGAGATTGCCGGTCTGCGCATAGATCAGCGGTTTTCCGCCCGCGCCGGCTAGCGCGCCATCGACGACACGCCCGACTACCAGCCGATGATCTCCCGCCGCGATGTCATTGACCACCTGGCATTCGAAATGCGCGAGCGCATCGACCAATAGCGGCGCGCCGGTCACGCCGGTACGCCAGCGAGTCGTCGCGAGCTTGTCGACGGCGCGGCCCGACTGCGTGCCGAAGTGTTCGGCGAGCTTCTGTTGATCCGCGCGCAACACGCTGATCGCAAACACCGCGCCGCTGCGCAGCAGTTCGTACGACTGATGCTCGGGACTGATGCCGAGCGCGACGAGCAATGGTGCAAACGAAACCTGCATCACCGAGCTTGCGGTGAACGCATTGCGGCGCTCGCCGTCCGCTACGCCGATCACATACACACCTGACGTCAGATGCCGGAAAAGCTGCGCGATCCTGTTGCTCATAGGGAAGGTGAACAATTCCAAGGTGTTGTCGTCGTTCGCCGCTTTGCCGCTATTGCAGAAGAATTGTGCGGAAGCGCGCAGATTTCCCCAATTGGGCTCGTATGCTTTGGAGCTATAAACGGAAGCCAAAATGACAACCAGATGGCTTCCCGAGGCCCTTCGCATTCAGTAATCACATGCGGAGCGTGGCACTCATCGTCGGGGGACATCATGAGAAATCAAGCGAAGAGCACCGTCGCGATTCGATCATATATCAAACGTGCCGCGTCATCGGTGTTACGTCGATGTGCGCCGGCTCGATACCGTTCAGTCACCACAACTTCGATTCCCTGGCGCTAGCCGCGCCTTTGCGAAATTCAAGATCGCGTCCGCCGAATCAGCGTCCCGAGCAGAGCGCAAGCTTTAGCGGCAAGGTGCTGTCGGTGAATATTGCGTGACCGCCTACGGAGTCAAATGATGAACCTGAAAAAAAAGCAAAACGGCGTGGTGGCCGTTGAAACCGCGCTCGTGCTTCCGCTTCTGCTGCTGATCGTGTTCGGCATCGTCGAGTTCGGCCTGGCCCTGTACGACCAGGCCGTCATCACCAACGCCGCCAGGGAGGGCGCGCGGGCGGGTATCGTACTGACGAGTCCCAGGCCCACGACGACGGACATCACGAGCGTCGTGACCGGCTATACGTCCTCATACCTGATTTCGTTTGCGACGAAAAACCCTACGCCGTCGGTCTCGGTGACCAACGCAGGCGGGTCGTTCGGTACCGCGTTGGCGGTCAAGGTCTCGTACACGTTCACCGGGTTGCTGCTCGGCCCCCTGATGAACCCGCTGACTGGGCCGATCACGTTGAGCTCCACGGCCACGATGAACAACGAATAAGAAGAACATCATGCGTACCGTCCATACCATGCGTACACAGCGCCGCGCCAAATCGATGAACAAGCAGAAGGGCGCGGTGGCCATCATGGTCGCCCTGCTGCTGCTGATGCTCCTAAGCTTCGCGGCGCTCGCGATCGACATTGGCAACCTGATGGTGGCCCGCACTCAGGCACAGACTGCCGCCGACGCCGCGGCGCTTGCAGGGGCACAGTGCCTGTATGCACAAGCCAGCAACGCTAGCTGCAACAACGCGACCGCCGCCAATCCGGATTGGAACGACTCGCAGACCGTGGCTGTTTCGTTCGGACCGAAGAACAACGTCCAGGGAGCGGCCGTGCAACTGCATTCATCGGATGTCACGACCGGCTATGTGAATGTGACCAATGTTGCGGCCGGCGTATCCCAGACAACCGTGCCGGTAGCAAGCGGAAAAATCGTGCCCGCGGTCCAGGTGACGGTCCATAAGGACGGGACCGACTCCAACGGGAGCGTCCCGGTGTATCTGGTGCAAGTGCTGAACGTCGCGTCGCTGAAGACGAGTGCGACGGCGACTGCGGTCGTGGCTAGTCCTGGAACCGCTGAAACCGGGGCACTGTTCCCGATCGTGATGTCGCAATGCCTGTACAACTCCTACTGGAATTCGGCGACCAACTCCCCCCTTCTTGCTACCAGTACAACCGACCCCCAAGCAGCCAACAACGGCACGCCTATTCCGCAGACGATCGGTCAACCGTACATCTTCGGGATCAGAGCGTCGTACCAGGCGGCCAATTGCAACGCAGGGCAATGGACGTCCCTCTCTTCTGCCAACAGCCAGCTTGGTTCCGACGCCATAGTCGGGTTGATGACGAGCGGAAACGCGAGTCCGATGTCTATCGGCCAACCGATCTATGTCGAAACGGGCCTGAATAGCAATGCGTTCCACAATGTTGGAACGTGTAGTCAGATTCCGGCGGGTTCGGCGGGTAGTTGTGCCTGGGTGACGGTAGCCGTGGTGAGCAACGTCACGGGGGGACAAGGGACTACTCCGCCGATCGTCGCATTCGGGTGCCTGCACATCCTGAACGAGACAGGCAGCGGTTCCAACGCAGTGATTACCGTGCAGATGGGCAACAATCCCAACTACTGCAAAAACAGCCAGATGGACGGCATCGGCCCCAACTATGGGACGATCATGATGCCCCGGTTGGTTCAGTGACTTTGCCTTCGAGGCGAGCTTCACAGCATGGCAACTCTGCGGCGTAGCAGAAGCCCGCCTCAACATCATCGTCGATGCGGAAGAGGAGCGGCGCTTTGCCGAGGCTGTGCGCAAGAGTCGTTCTTCCGCCGCGGCCGAACCGAGCTGGGAGACTGTTTCCGCTGCCCTGAAAGCGCTGCTTCTGGATCCGGAGGCACTATCCGATGAACTGGTTGGCGTGCGCCTCGAGATCTACCGCGACCCGCGCATGAAGCCCAATATGTTTCTCAGCAACGCCCATGCAATCGCCAGGACCGCACCGAACGCGCGGCTCGTGGAAATCAAGGGCTATGACCACTGGGCACAGTATGAACAGCCAGAGAGATTCAATCAGGAAAGCATTGCATGTCTGCAAGAAGCCTAAGCGGCCAGACGACGAGCGCTAACCTGGCGTCATGGAGCAGGCGGCCCGGCGCCGATGGTGTTCAACCTCGGCGCCGGTACTACGACGCTCCTTGATCTTGCATCAGTTGATTGCGCGCTTAGCGTCGGAATCCCACACCAGCGATACACGCGTCACGCAATTCACCATTCCCCCTTCGAAGCTGATTTCGCCATCCGGGTCCAACGAGAAGTCGGGAATGCGCTTAAACCATTCCTCGAGGAACACACGAATCTCACTGCGCGCAAGGAGCGCACCGGCGCAGCGATGCGGACCGTTGCCGAAGGCCGCATGTTGCGAAGCATTGGCGCGCGCGAAGTCTGCATGCATCGGGCACTTGAACTTGCGCTCGTCCATGCCGTGTAGCAGCGGACGGACGTACACGCGGTCGCCCGCTTTGAAGCGCACGCCCTTGTATTCGAAGTCGCGCGTCATTACCCGACCGGTGCTCGAAGGCGCGAACATGCGCAACAATTCCTCCACCGCGTTGCCCGCCAGTTCGGGGTGTTCCGCCAGCTGACGACGATGCGCAGGATTGCGAGCCAGATAGAGCACGGCAAAACCCATGGTGGACGCGACAGTGTCGAGTCCACCAAAGATGACGTTGACCATCATGCCGCGGATCTCTTGTTCTGTGAGGGGCCGGTCGAATACGGTTCCATTCACTATCGCGCTGATCAAATCCGTACCCGACTCCTTCTGGCGCTCGCGAATGATGCTCTCGAGGTAGCCGAACAGCATGCGCTGCGACCATTCGCGACGCTCGGGATCGTTGGCGCGAACGCTCGCCTCAGTCCACGCAAGCAGATCGTCGAGATCGGTGAGCGGCAGGTTCACGAGCCGCATGAAGATGGTGATCGGAAACTTCATCGCGAAGTCCGCCATGAATTCACATCGGCCTTTTTCCCGGAAGCTTTCGATCAGCGAGACAGCCAGTTCACGGATCTCGCCTTCCATGTCGCGTATCACTTTCGGCGCGAAGAAGCGGTTGATCAGTGCGCGATAGTCGGCATGCTCAGGTGGATCGGCCGAGAGCGGCAAGATCTGCATCGTCGTGCTCGCGGGCAGCGTGATTTCGCGCATGGAGAACGGATCATGATTGCGCTGCGCGAATTCGATGTCTTCCGCTCGCGTGAGGATCCAGTGACCGCCGTTGTACGGCGTCCAGATGATCTCCGGACCATCGTGCAGACGTTTCCACGCGCCGATGATGTCGGCTTCGCCGCCGGGAGGTTTGCTGAAATCCCAATCCACCACGAGTTCGTGAGGAACATGGTCGGGAACTGGAACGAGAGGGACCGCGCTATGAGACATGTGTGTTCTCCGCGAACAGGTTTTTCGCCGTGGGCTTCGTCAGATTTGCGAAACGGGTAGCCGGACGACTAACCCATCGAGATCATTGGTCAATTGAATCTGACAACCGAGCCGGCTGTTGTTGTTGGTATCGATGGCGCCGCTCAGCATGTCGAGTTCCGCACGTTTTGCAGGCGGAATCTTTGCGGTCCACATATCGTCGACGTAGCAATGGCAAGTCGCGCAATTGCAATAGCCCCCGCAGTCCGCGAGGATTCCGGGCACGGAATTGTCGATTGCTGCTTGCATTAACGACTGTCCGGCAATGGCGTCGACGATATGCTCGGTGTTGTCGTGCTCGATGAAGGTAATCTTTGGCATTTGAGCGTCCTGAGGTTTTGCAGTCCTGCGAGCCACGCAGTGGCGGTTACCTAGCTGACCGTGAAGCCGCCGTCCGCGGCGATGATCTGACCAGTGACATAGCTCGCGGCAGGGCTTGCGAGGAAGAACACACTTTGGGCGACCTCGATCGGGGCGGCCATTCGTCCCATCGGAACCCGGCCTGCACCCACGATTGGCCCTCGAATCTTGAAGGTCGCGCTGATGTTCTTGCCGCCTTCGCTGGCCATGCCGCCTGGCAGGATCGAATTGACACGGATTCCGTCGGCTGCAAACTCGCTGGCCAGTGATCGCGTGATGCTGTCAACGCCTGCCTTCGCAGCGTCGTAATGGGCATTGACGCCCCACAGCGTGGGTCGAAGTGCGCCTACGGAGGAAATGTTGACGATCGAGCCACCGCCGCCCTTCGCCTTCATACGCGTGATAGCCTCGCGGCAACACAGGAACGTGCCCCGCAGTGTGACGTCCTGCATCTGATCCCATTGTTCGACCGACATTTCGAAGAATTCGGCTTTCGAACGGTGCGCGGCGTTATTGATCAGGATGTCCACACCGCCGAACTTTGCGTCGACGGCGGCGAATAGTGCCTTGACGGACGTTTCGTCGGCAACGTCGACTTTGCATGGAATCGCAATGCCGCCGTTGGCTTCGATCTCTGCCGCCGTAGCGGATGCGGCATCCGGGTTCAGATCGGCGATCACGACATTGGCGCCGGCCTCGGCAAGCAGTCGCCCGGTCTCGCGGCCGAGACCTTGCGCAGAACCGGTAATAACGGCGGTTTTGCCCGTGAGATTGAAAATCTGCGCGAGGCGCGCGCCGATCTGGGTTTCACTAAACATGCAATGCTCCGGTTTGATTGGTCGATGAAAATCGGGCTGTTCGGTTCGCTTCAGTCGTCGTAGTGCCACGGTGAACTGCCGACCCATGATTCGCTGTAGTCGCCGATGCCTTCAGCTAATCAGAAATCCGCCGTCGAGCGTAATCGATTGACCCGTCATATAGCGGCCCGATGGCCCCGCGAGGTACAGCACCGCGGCGGCGATATCGGCGGGGTCGCCCCATCCGAGCGGCAGACGTCGCTCCGCATCCGTGCCGGGTCCCGCGAGCTGTCCTGTCTTCAGGCGAGCCTGCATATCCGGATGAAACTGAACCTTGCCGGGCACCGCGCCGGGAAGCACGCAATTGACGAGAATCCGGTCGCGGGCGTAATCCAGCGCTGCGGACCGCACCAACCCCGCGACGCCGGCGCGTGCGGCGCCATACGCTCCATTGCCGTTAAGCACGGCGTGCGTGGCACCCATCGTGGTGACGTTGACGATGCGTCCGCCCCGGCCTGCGACGAGCATGTGCTTGATCGCTTCTCGCATGCAAAAGAACACGGACTTCAGGTCGATCGCCATGACCTCGTCCCACGCGGCTTCGGAGAACTCCGTAAGCGGTCCGTTATTGGTCATCGCCGCGCAATTGACCACGATGTCCGGGCTGCCCCACGCGGCCTTGACCTGATCGAATAGGGCAATCACCGAGGCTTCGCGTTCCACGTCCGTCTCGATGGCGATTGCCTCGCCGCCCGCCGAAAGGATCTTGTCGACGACCGGTTGCATATGCGCCGCACTGTGATCCGCGACTACGACCCGTGCGCCGGCCTCGGCCAGCACAGGCGCAATATCGATGCTGGAATTACGTCCCTTGTCGGTAACGACAGCGATTTTTCCGCTGATGCCGAATAGCCGTTCAAGCACGGTCGTGGTCACCGAGTTGTCTCCTGTGGGGCCCGGTCTAGGAATTTTTATGAATTCTAGCCACAACACCCGACAGACAATAGTTACCGGATGGAACGATTAGAGTGAACGAATTTCACTAATTCCGCGCTTTTGCGAACTGCGGGAACAAAGCCGGCTCGGCGCGGTGTTAGCAGACGCGTTGAAGGTGCTGCTCAGGAACACGTACGTCGTTCTAAAAAAGAAACGAAAACGCCAGCCGGGATTTCCCTCGTTGCGAGCCCTCAGACGTGCCGCGCAACATGCGCGTGGACGACGTCGAGCACGAACGCACATGCAACTTACGGGAGCGCGTCAACATGAGTGTTGCGAAGAACAGCCTCGCCCTGGTGGAACCATGCGGACCGCAGCCAGATACCGGCAGTCTTCCATTACAGGTCGAGGAAATCACACCCTCATGGCTGACCTCGGCACTCGCTCAGAGCCATGAGGGTGTAGCGATCGAATCGCTGGCTCTAGAAGACGTCATGTACGGCACGGCTACCAAAGTCAGAGTGCGTCTTGCTTACAACGCAAGAGGACGCGAGCTTGGCCTGCGGGAGTCTCTGATCGTCAAAGGCGGCTTCGTTCCCGAGTATCGCAATCTGAACGCCTACATATACGAATACGAGGCGAGGTTCTTCAAGGAAGTCCATCCGTGCCTGCGTGCGAATGTGCCTGCCTGCTTCTACGCACAGACGGATAGTCGAAGCGGGCAGTCAATCGTGATCCTCGAGGATCTACGTTCACGGCAAGTGGAATTCTGTCGCGTGCAGCGGCCGCTGACGTTTGCGCAGGCCGCGGCAAATCTGGATGCCCAGGCGAGGTGGCATGCGCAGTTCTGGCAATCGCCTGCGCTCGAAAACGGTGGCGAACTGGCCTGGCTTGCGGCGCAGGACCCGTTGCCCGACGGCGAGTCCGGCACGTATCACTGGGGCCAGCTGAAACCGGATGTGTTCGCCAGCTATACACAATTGCCGCGCGGCGCTGCATTGCCTAAGCGGTTTCATGATCGTGACTGGATGGAGCAGGCGCTCCTCGATCTGCGTGCCTTCGACCGGATCGGGCCGATGACCTTTCTTCACGGCGACGTACACCTCGGAAACCTGTATTTCGACCGCGACGGCACGCCCGGCTTTCTTGACTGGCAGTCATATCGACGCGGACCGTGGGCCCATGACGTCACGTACTTCCTGATATCGGCACTCGATATCGCGGATCGGCCGCGATGGGAGCGTGAGTTGCTCGAATACTATCTCGAGCGGCTCGCTTTTCACGGCGTCGACAACCCGCCGTCATTTGAAAGCGCACTGGATGCGTACCGGCGCCACATCGTCTATGGGTTGTTCTTCTGGCTCGTCAATCCGGTGGAATGGCAGGCGGAAGTCAACAATTGCGCAGTTGCACCTCGGTTCGCGATGGCCGCGCTCGATCATGAGATTCACGACCTCATGGGTCGATAAGCTGCGTCTCGCGCTTGACGTAGCCACGTCGGCAGGAGTACATTTTTGCGATCAACATTCATAAATGTGAATGACGGCGTGATGGAGGAGGCAACCCATGTCGGAAATGGTCGCCCCGCGCAGCACAACCTGGCACAGGGTGTATGCATGGGCAGCGCTCGGTGCACTTTTCGCTTTTGCGCAAATCCGCGCCTACGTGGCGTGGATTCGCTCAGAGGACTTCAGACCCGTGGAAGTGGGCGCGGACCCGATTCCAGAGTCCGTGAAGGCGACGATCGACCATTACCAGTGGGTCAGCGTGCTGATCCTGATTCCAGTAGTGATCTGGTATGTCTGCGGAATCGTCAAGAGTCGCCGCATTGACGCGGTGCGTTTGATGATGATCGGCTGGCTCTCAGCATATTGGCTTGATCCGTGGCTGGACTTTCTTCGACCGATGTTCACCTATAACGCCTATGCGCTGAACTTCGGCTGCTGGTGCCGTTTCATTCCGTTCTGGCAATCGCCGCATGCTCGCATCGCCGAGCCGATCCTGATCGACGCGCCAAGCTACTTCTATACCTTCACGGGCACCGCCGTAGTGGCATTGTGGGCGATGCGTGCGACCCGCAGGCGTTGGCCTCGCGCCGGCAACCTACGACTCGCGCTCGCGGGTTTCGCCGCGATCTGGATGACTATGGGCTTGCTCGACATCGCGGCCAGCCGCTTCATGGGGTTCGACGCGTGGCCGGGTGCGTTCCAGAGCGCTTCCTTCTGGGGTGGTCACTATTACCAGTTTCCGGTCTATGAGTTCGTGCTGTTTCCGTCGGCTTTCGTGGCGTCGGCCTTTCTTCTGTTGAGCGTCGACAAGAACGGATATACGGCCATCGAGCGAGGTGTCGATCGTATCGACTGTCATCCAGCGGTCCGCACGGCGCTTCGGGTGCTGGCTTTCATCGCGTTTTGCAACGTACTGAACCTGGTCTACACGACCGCGATGGGTGTGCACACGGTGTACGCCGATCCGTGGCCCGCAGATATGCCGAGCTGGCTTGCGAACAGCCGCTAGCCGCACATTGTCGGCCTCGTCCAACCCCACAGCACATCACAGATGACGCATTGCAAGCCGCAGCGCTTCGCCGACGTAACGTATCGTGTCGAAGACGACGTCGCTATCGTCTCAATGAACCATCCACCGGTCAACGGTCTAGGGCTGGGGGTCCGCCGTGGACTCGTCGCTGCGTTCGACGCAGCCCGACACGATGCGCGGGCGCGCGCAATCGTGCTTACCGGCAGTGGACGCGGCTTTTCGGCGGGAGGCGACATTCGCGAATTCGGCACTTCCGCCGCAACAGCTGCGCCGGCGTTGTCGATGCATGTTCATCCGGTGATCGAGGCGAGCGACAAGCCGGTTGTAGCTGCCATCCATGGGTTCGCAATTGGTGGCGGCCTGGAAACCGCGCTGGTATGCCACTACCGTGTGGTCGCTGACAGTGCGCAGATCGGTCTGCCCGAATGCAAGCTCGGCGTGATCCCTTTATCCGGCACGCAGCGTTTGCCGCGTGTGCTGGGCCTCGCAAAGTCGATCGAATTCATTCTTGGTGCTCAGATCGTGCGCGCACGAGCATTCGCGGGCACTGCGTTATTCGACCGGATCGTCGAGGGCGATGAGGAGCACTTGTTGCGCGTTGCGATAGATCTGGCGCGTGAGAAGAGAGGGAGCACGTCGTTGCCGTTGATTCGCCGGCTGCCATTGCCCGATTGCGATCCGGTTTCCGTGGTGGCCGAGGCGCGCTCACGCCTCAGCTGTAGCGAGGCGATAAAAGGCGAGTGTCTGAATGCCATCGCCGCCGCAGCCGAGTCGGCCGATTTCGATGCCGGCATGGCTGCGGCGCGTGCGATCTACGATCGGCTCATTTCGTCCCATCATGTGTCAAAGCAGCGAGATCGGTTTTTTGAGTCTCGCCACGACGGCGCCGCTGGATAAGCATCGACCGACCCGCTATTGCGCCGAAAGCTGCTTGCGCAAGTCGCCTTTTTTCACTTTTCCCGAAGGCGTGCGCGGCAGCTCTGAAACCACGCAAAGGTGCTCAGGCGTCTTTTGCTTTGCCACACCCGCAGCGGCAAAGTGGGTCTGGACTGCGCTCAGATCGAGCGATGTGTGTTCTTGCAAGACGACGACCGCACAAACTCTTTCGCCGTATCGTGCGTCCGGCTGAGCCACGACAGCGACATCGCGTACGGCCGGGTGCGTGGCAAGCACTCGCTCTACTTCGAGCGACGAGATATTTTCTCCTCCGCGAATGACGATATCTTTCTTTCGATCCGTGATGGTCAGGCAGCCGTTTTCGTCGAGATGGCCGATGTCACCGGTCCGGAACCAACCATCGCCCGTGAATGCGGCCGCATTGAGAGCCGGATCGGTGTAGCCGACAAACAACTCCGGTCCCTTGATCAGAAGCTCGCCGTCGTGTCCTGTAGGGAGGTCGCTGTCCAACTCGTCGACGACGCGCACCTGCGAGCCGGGCTGAATGCGGCCGTCCGTGCAAGCCCGGACGTCGAAGGGAGAATCGGCCCAGCCGACGCTGACTGTCGAATGCTCGGTCAGCCCGTACGCGCGGGTTCCCGCGAATCCAGCGCGATCGGCGATGGCGACGTGCTCCGGCGTCACGCCCGTGCCGCCCAGACTGTAAGACACGAGGGACGCCAAACTGCGCCCATCGCGACGAGCGGCTTCTAGAAGTGCCTGGAGATGGAACGGGGTGCCACCCGAAAGGCGCACGCCATACTCCTCGATCAGTCGCGCGGCAAGTGAGGCGTCCCATCGATCCATAAACACCATCTCAGTGCCGGTTATGAACGGACGCAACAGGAAATTGAAGCCTGCAATATGACCAGCAGGAAAGGGCGTCATATACGGCCCTGGCCCGTCGATGAACGGAATCTGCCACTCTGCGCCGACGGTGCGATGAGAGTGCTGCACGCCTTTTGGCGAAGCTGTCGTCCCCGACGTGTACAGCAGCAGGCAGATGTCTTCCGACGATGGCGGGTCGCCAGGTCGCTGATCATGTGTTGTCGCGGCGAGTCGTTGCAGCGCGCCGAACGTGATGCCGTTCGAAGGTGCCCGCTCGCCAACGACGATAACGCGCTCGAGGTCGGGCGTGGCTCCGAGCGCGGCGACATGCTCCAGGTAGTCGGTACCGGACCAGAAGTCGGGCACGCAAAGAAATCGGGCACGCGATTGTCGAACGATGAAGCCGACTTCGGCGGGACCATAAATGTGGACGATGGGCACGAGCACCGCACCGATCTCGAGTGCAGCCAGATACAGAAGCGCGGTCTCACGCTGGGTAGGAAGTTGTATCGCGATCACATCGCCTCGACGCAGACCGATGCCTCTCAGCCCCTTGCTTATCTCTTTCGCGTCGTGCAGCAGGGACCGGGTAGTGCAAGTGAAAGCTCCGCTCTGAGTATGAAAATGAAGCGGGGTAGCGCCGTGCTTGTCGACGGCGTGCGCAATCAGGGCCGTGAGAGGCAGCTCGGTCGACCACGGCGTTGTCATCGGGTCGCTCATGTCGGGATTCATGCCAGCAGTGCTCGTAGCAGGCTCACCAACGCGAGCGGCTGATCAAGCATCATGTGATGCCCTGCGCGTGGCATCGTGATGGGGCCCTTCGCGCCGGGAATCGCATCCACGATGCGGCGAGCGCGATCGGCGCTGACCACGCTGCTGCACTCGGCGTGAACGTAGCTGACGGGCACCGTGATGCGGTTCAGCAGGTCTTCCTCGCCTTCGACCGGCTGGAGAACCCGCAGCTTCGGGTCGAAGCGCCATACCCAGCCGTCGGCGGTTTGACGAAGCGATGTTTGCGCGAGATGCTCGAGGAGCCACGGCTCGCAATCTTGTTCAGGGATGAGTCGAAAGCGCCCGAGTGCGGTATGCCAGTCCGGATAGGGGCGTGGAGGCGGGCGTCTTTCCACGGCAGGCAAGTTGTCGCCGCGTAGCATGAAATACGAATCGAGCACGATTGCATGCGCGAGACGATCGGGAAAGGTTGCGCACGCCTGAAGCAGACGCGATCCGCCGAAACTGTGGCCCACCACGACACACGGCCCGGAGCCGATTGCATCCACGACGGCGACGAGGTCGCGCACGAAAAGCTCGGCGCTGTATTCCTGCCTGTAGGCACTGTCGCCCATGCCGCTGAAATCCAGAGCGAAAACGCGAAAGCGATCGGTGAAGAACGGCGCAATGAAGTCCCACCAGTGCGCGTGCCCGAGAAAGCCGTGCGCGAAGACGAGGGGCGGCTTACCTGTGTCTGCGGCATTCCACGACACATAGTGCACGGTAACCCCGCTGCCTTCGGTGAAGTGAGATCGACGCGGCTGCGTCATCGCGCCATCGAACCATGAGGGTGCACGGTCATTCATTGTGGATTTTCCATTACATGAGGCTGGCCCACACCGCGTCACAGACGGACGGTGCGGAACGAAACGACATACGAAGGACGCTTCGCAGGTGCGACAGTTCGATTGCTTCGCATCGACCGCTATGCGAGTGGGATGCGCTGTCGATTCGCATCGATCCAGTCCACCATCGGAGTGAGCTGGACACCGAGCTCGGATAGCGCATCGATATCAACGCGATACCCGACCGCGTTGATCCATTCCTGTGCATTCACCCATCCCGGTGAGAGTCCCTTTGCTCTGGCTTCATCCGGAGAGACGTGCGAAACGCCGATCTGTGCACCCAGTACGTTGGCGAGGCGCTGCGCGACTTCAGACATCGTCAGCTTCTCCGACGCCAGCGGCACGGTCTGACCGTGCCAGCGTTGCGGATCGTTTAGCGCGCTGGTTGCGAGCGCGCCCACGTCGTCGGCGGCAATCCAGTCGAGTCGTGCTTCGGGTAGCAACGCGCTGAGCAGCAGGCCTTCGCGCAGGTGCGGAAACATCGCGGCTGCTTTCGGCTCAGCCAGATTGTCCATCATGAATGCGGGTTGCAAGACCGTCCACGATTCGAAACCCGCTGAGCGAACTGCCTGTTCGACGTCCCATTTGTCCGTCCAGTATTTTCGGTTCCAACGCTTGTCGTTCCAGCCGGGAAACGTCTCGTGATTGCCCGCTTGCGCCACCGAGGTGTGAACGAACTGCGCGATCCCCGCGTTGCGCGCCGCGTTGATCAGTGCAATACCCTGGCGGCGTTCGCTATCGCTGCGATCAAAATCAGGAAGGAGAACGGAGAAGACGGAACCGACGCCCTGCAGCGCTTTTTCGAGGGACTCGCGATCGTCCAGATCTCCGTGCAGCGCCTGCGCATTCATTTCGACGAGTGCCTGCGCAGCCGGCGAGTCTGGATTTCGCGTCAGGAAGCGCACCTTGCGCCCCGCAGCAAGGAGGCGCCGCGCCGTGGCGCCGCCTTGCATACCAGTGGCGCCGATGACGAGTACCGCGTCGGATGAATCGATCATGACTTGTCCCGTGGTCGAACGATACGCAGGTCAGGCGTGTCATGCCTGGACGGCTTGCGCACGATGCCGCTGATCCCGGTGACAGTGATTGCAGACGCGCGGCCTCGTGCTTCGAAGCACGCGTTCTGATATTAGCACGATGTTCAACTAATATGCGAACGGCGCATGAGTCGATGCTTCAGAAACGCAAGGCGCGAGGAGACGCGAAGACGTAGCTTCGTCTTCGCGCCTGACACGACGATCAGTGCTGCGGCCGAAGCGTTTGAACGAGGCCGCCTTCATGTGCAACGATCACTTCGCAGCCCGGCTGATAAACGTCGGCGATTTCGTCTTCGCGCAGACGGTTGCCCTGGAGACCGCGCAGATAGCTCGTCTCGTCGAGTCGCAGCACGTGTTCGCCATGCGCATCGCGCACGACGATCCGGTCCGATGCGATCGACGTCAGCGTCCCCACATACGGCAGGCGCGGCTCGAACGGGAAACTTCCGCCGTGCGGCAGAATGCGCGTGTCGAGAGAAAGACGAAAACGGTCCGAATGATTGCTCAGACCAGAGTGAGGCGTGCGTCGACTCATCAACAGGACGTCGCCCAAGCGGTAATTCGTGCGGCGCCATGCGTCTGCGGGCACGCTAGCGAGATCGATCGGGATGATTTTGTCGCCGTCTTTCCGGTGCAGGCACGGAAGCTTGTGCAGTCCTTCCGCTACGGCCAGCCCGCCAACTTGCGCATCGATATCGCTGAGCGGAATCCAGCAGATGATGAAATCGAGCCGGTCGCTGTAAATTGCATCTTCATGAATGAAGTCGAAGCGCGTGCGGCTTTTGTCGATAGCGGGCGGCGACGTGCGGTATTCGGTGAACGGCACCCAGTAAAGCGGTACGCCGAACAGACGCTGAAAGAACGCACGAATCGCTGGGTCTTCCATCACGGTGCGCGCGGCCCGCTGCTCATTCATTGCCTTTACAGGAAAGAAGCTGAAGTTTTCGCGTTCTTTGCCGGTCCATCGCACGTCTCGATCGTTGCGGTCCACGAAGCCATGGCTGTCGAGGTGGTCAACTAGCAGACCGCGCATGCGCTCCAGCGGTTCATGGTCCAGAACGTCGCGGAAAAACAGGTAGCCGTCCTCGTTCCATCGTGCCTGCAGCGCGGCGTGATCGCCGAGCAGGTCGTTGGAAACGTTGAATTCGCGCATTGCCGGCACGATATCCACGATTGGTGTGCTCATAAATTGTCTCCTTATGTCGCGGTGCGCTCTGATGGCGCCTTACAGCAATCCGCGTTCTTCCGAGGTGCGGGTGGTGGTGTCGATGCCCAGTTCCCGTAGCGTCTCGAGAACTGCCGTGGTCGCGGAGGCGACGGCAGGAAAGCCTACGTACGGCAGCGCCTGCATCAGTACACCTTCGAGTTCGCGTGCGCTCAGACCGTTGCGCACAGCAATGCGCACATGGTTCTTCAGTTCGAGCGTCTGCCGGTTGGCGATCAGGATGCCCAGCGTGACGAGGCTGCGCTGCTTGCGCTCGAGTTTGTCGTCGCCCCATACATCCGCGAACGCGTAGTTGATGGCAAGGCGCGAAATGTCGGAGCCGAAACCGGTGGACTCGCTTGCGGCACGCAAGCCGGCTGCCTTGTCTTCACCCATGATTTCGCCGAATACCTTCAAACCGTAGGCAAGCTTTTCTTCGAGGTTCTTCACTTCTGTCTCCTGTTTAACCGCGGCGGCGCGGCTATTGGCAGCGGATGCGATTCCGCGTTCCCCGCCGTTTTTATAGCCGGCGATACCGACGATGATGCGTGCTAAGATCGCCGCGAAAGAGGATCAAAATCTGCATATTGGGGGATCGAAATTCGCAAGCCCGCCGCTCCGACTGAACCGGTCAAAGACGTTGCCGCGCTCGTGCTGCCAGGCAGTTATCTGTCGAGCGTTGGCGCGCTCGTAGACGGATTCGCGCTGATCGCACGACACATATCTGGTCAATTCGCTCCTCCCTACCGGCACACGATGAAGACGCAGGTGCGCCTTCTGGGCGCCAATGGAAACAGCCTGGAGTTCGCTGGCGGGCGGAGGATGGAGAGTGACGGGAACCTGCTCGGCGATACCGAGTACCGCATCGTCTATGTCCCGGCTTTTGCGGTCGCCAGTGAAGAGGCACTCGTTACGCTCCTCGACCACGCAGAGCCCGTGACGGACTGGTTGCGCTGGCAGCGAGCGCGGGGAGCAGTATTGGCAGCCAGCGGCACGGCAGGCGCGCTCCTCGCGCAGGCGGGGTTGCTCGACGGTGGCCCGGCAGCGGTCCCGCGGGTGCTCAGAAGCCTGTTCCGGTCGCGCTTTCCAAAGGTGCGCGTGGACCCCAGCTCCACGATCGCCGAGCATGACGGCGTGCACACTTGCAGCGTGCCGGCAAGCGAGTGGCAACTCGTGGCCCGCCTCGTCGATCGTGCGATATCGCCGCATACCGCCCAATGGCTCGCATCGACGACCGGCACCGACGGCGAGCGCGAGGAAGGCCGCCTGACGAGCGACGATCCGCTCGTAAGCAGCGCGCAATTCTGGCTCGCGCAGCGTTTCGCTCAGGATTTCAAGATCAGCGAGCTGGCGGATCTTCTCGCCGTCAGTCATGCCACGTTGCTGCGTCGCTTTACCCGTAGCTTGGGCGTGACGCCGCGTGCCTATGCGAGTTCACTGCGCATCGAGTCTGCCAAGAGGATGCTGCGCAACACGCAGATTTCCATCGAGCAGATCGCCGTTATGGTCGGCTATTCGGACGTGCGCGCATTTCGCAACATCTTTCGCAAGCACGTTTCGACGAGTCCTTCCGCGTATCGGCGGCGTGGCACCGACCGCGAATGAAGGCGGCCTGCGCTCAGGCCGAGTATTTGTCGAGTTCCGCTTTGCCGAAATCGGTCGTCCGAAAGCGTTCGAGCAGGTAGTCCACGAAAACCCTGACTTTCGCGGGCAGATACTGGCGGTGGGGATAGTGCACGTAGATGCGTGGCCCTACACCCTCCGCCTCGTCTCCGCGCACCCTGTAGTCGGGAAGCACGATCTTGAGCGCCCCGGAGTGCAGATACGGCAGCACCACAGGCACCGAGGACGGCGTGATGCCGGCGCCGCTGAGCGCGGCGATCAGGCTGGTATCCGGCTGACCCGCGACGGTGAGGCGGCCGCGGGGATGATGGATGAACGCTTTTTCCCCGCGGTTGGCTCGTTTTCGCGTACCGCCGGGCAAGCGTTCGAGATGTAGCGCAGCGAGCCCAAAAGGCATCCGGATGCCGATGAAGTCATGTTCGGCTAGTTGATCCGGCGATTGCGGCACGCCCTTGCGTTCGAGGTAGTCCTGACTCGCGACCAGTACGATTGGGTAGTCACACAGCGGACGGGACACATGGTTGGTTCCTCGCCCGCGCGCATGCTGAATGCTCACGTCGACACCGTCATTGACCAGACTTGGCGCAACCTCGTCGTAGCTGATGTCGATTTCGACGAGCGGGTAGCGTTGCAGAAACTCCGCGATCACCGGAGTCAGGCAATGCCTCCCGAACGTGGGCGTCACCGAAACCTTGACCACACCTTCTGGATGCTCAGGGCTACGGCGCACATCCGCGACGGCTTCGTCGAGTTGACTCAACAACGGCGCTACGCGTTGAAAGAACTGCCGCCCTTCACTCGTGAGACTGAGCTTGCGGGTGGTCCGGTTGAAGAGGCGCACGCCCAGTTCACGCTCCAGTGCGGCAATGCTCTTGCTGACGGCAGGCGGTGTGACCTGGAGCCGGGTTGCCGCTGCGATGAAGCTGCCGCAACGGACTGCCTG
This sequence comes from Paraburkholderia atlantica, assembly GCF_009362785.1. GTDB lineage: Bacteria > Pseudomonadota > Gammaproteobacteria > Burkholderiales > Burkholderiaceae > Paraburkholderia > Paraburkholderia atlantica. The sequence continues at coordinate 394,141 of NZ_WHNQ01000003.1, read as the reverse complement.
AACGAAAGGCTGCAGGTTTCGGATTTCGGGCATCGTCAATTAATGAAAAAAAATCACTCTAGATGTTCCGGCCGGTAAGCAGTGTAAAGCATGAGCCGTCGCTAGAATCGAATTTATCAGAGCCGGCTCGCGTCGCGCGTCAGCCGGCCAGCAGAACGTTCAGGAGACGACACCACCGACCGCGACGGCGCGCCCGGCGTCCGTTCCTGCACGCGTCTTCTGCGTCCAGAAGTCAAACGCTCAATGGAACAGCACATGTCACTTTCCCCATCGCACCAACACCCGCTCGACGTCCCCGGCCGACTCTTTATCGGCGGCGCGTTTGTCGAAGGTGACGGCGTCGCCAGCGTCGAGCATGTCAACCCTTCGACGGGTCGTTCTCAGGCCACTGTGCGCCTAGGTAGCGCGAGCGACATCGACTACGCCGTCAAGACGGCCAAGGCGGCGCAACGCGTATGGATGGAGATGGGGCCACGCGCGAGGACACGATCCTTCAGGCGCCTCGGCGAGCTGCTCGAAGCGAACCAGCAGCAGTTGGCATTTCTCGGTGCCCGGGAGTCCGGCATTCCAGTGGGACTGCCGCTGATGGACATGGCGCTGGGCTGGGTCGATCACTATTTGGGCTGGATCGACAAGATCGAGGGTTCGTACGGCGAGTCTTATCCGGCGCCGGGCTTCAACTACACCCGGCGAGAGCCTTATGGTGTGGTGGGTGTCATCATTCCCTGGAACGGTCCGCTGATGGCGACCTGCATGATGGCGCTGCCGGCAATCGCAGCCGGCAATGGCGTCGTTCTGAAGCCGCCAGCGCTTGCGCCTTTCGTCGCGCTGCGAATCGCTGAACTCGCTCACCAGGCCGGCTTGCCAGCGGGGCTGTTCAACGTCGTGCCCGGCGAGGCCGAGGCTGGCGAGGCGCTCGTGGCTCATCCCGACGTCGCCAAGGTCACGTTCACGGGCGGCGAAGGCGTCGCGCGGCGTGTGATGGCGACGGCCGCGGCATGTTTGAAGCCGGTCGCGTTGGAACTAGGCGGCAAGTCCGCCAATCTCGTCTTCGAAGACGCCGATCTCGACGCCGCGGCGATCCAGGCGGTGTATGGCGCGTTGGGGCTGAGCGGGCAGGGTTGCGTGAACCCGACGCGGTTACTCGTGCACCGATCCCGCTACGACGAAATGGTGGCGCGCGTCGCGGCGGTGGCTGCCAGCATGAAGGTAGGCGATCCCTTCGATTCCGCCACTGTCGCCGGACCGGTGATATGCCAGTCGGCTTGCGATCGTATCCTTGGCATCATCGCGCAAGCGCGACGCGACGCGAAGCTGGTTGCGGGCGGCGAGCGATTGGGGGGTGAACTGGCCAACGGTTTCTTCATCCAGCCGACCGTGTTTGCCGATGTGCAGCCCGGGAGTGCCCTCGAACAGAACGAGGTGTTCGGTCCCGTGTTGTCGATCACTCCATTTGCCGATGACGCGGAGGCATTGGCGATCGCCAACGGTACGCGTTATGGGCTCGGTGCGTATCTGCACACCAATGATCTGGACCGGGCGCACGCATTCGCCGAGCGCCTCGATGCGGGCTACGTGAACATCAATGGCTTCGCCTCGATGGCACCGTGTGCGCCGTTCGGCGGATACCGTCAAAGCGGCTTCGGCAGAGTGGGTGGCTGGGCCGGTATGGAAGAGTATCTGCAACTCAAGAATGTTTTCGTTGCACGCAGAGAAGGCAAGCGATGAGCGAAAGCGTTTTCGACTATATCGTGATCGGCGGCGGTTCGGCTGGTTGCGTAATTGCGGCGAGATTGAGCGAGAATCCTTCGACACGCGTATTGCTGCTGGAGGCGGGCAAGGAGGGAAAGGGATTTCTGTTCGACATGCCAGCGGGCAGTTTCGCGCTGATGGGCAATCCCAAGGCAGACTGGATCTATCCGACCGCGCCGGACCCGTCCGCCGCTGGGCGCGTGACGACATGGGCAGCTGGAAAGGCGCTAGGTGGAAGCAGCAGCATCAATGGGATGGTTTATATCCGTGGCCAGCGTGGAGATTACGACGCGTGGCGGGACAGCGGCTGCCCGGGCTGGGGATTCGACGATCTACTTCCGTATTTCCGCAAGTCCGAGAACTTCACCGGCCCCGCATCCTCGGCGCACGGCTCGGATGGTCCGCTGACGGTGTCGCCGCCGCGCGTATTGCATCCATTGGCACATACCTTTCTCGAGGCTGCGGGGCATTGCGGCATGCCAGCGCGTTCCGAGTATTGCGCAGGCGACGTGCATGGATCATTCATCGTCTACGGCACCACGCGCAAGGGCAAACGCTGCAGCGCGCGCAAGGCCTACCTCGAACCTGCGCTAGATCGACCGAACCTCACTGTCACGACTGACGCGGTCGTCGACCATGTGCTCTTCGAAGAACGGAGGGCGATTGGTGTGAAGGTGATCGTCGCAGGCGAGAGTCGGACATTTACCGCTCGCCGCGAAGTCGTGCTGAGTGCGGGAACGATCGCTTCGCCGAGCGTGTTGCTGCGATCCGGCATCGGCGCTGGTGCCGATCTGTCCGCGATGGGTGTTGAAATCGTCGCCGATCTGCCCGGCGTTGGCCGCAATGTGCAGGAACATTGCGGAGTTTCACAGAGCCGACTGACCGACGTGCCGACGTACAACACGATGGTGGGCCCGCTGCGTCTCGCGGGACATCTGCTGAAGTATGCAACGGTAAAGAGAGGGATTCTGACCTCGATAGCCGTCCACGCGATGGCCTACGCGCGCAGCGCACCCGAATTGGCCGAGCCGGACATCGCCATGAGCTTCTTGCCGCTGGCGATAGGTTTCGTCGGCGGACATCCCGCGCTGGCGAAGCAGGCAGGCGTCACGATCGGCTCGCAGGTACTGAGACCCCATGGCCGCGGACGGGTCCGCCTGAAGGATCTCGATCCGCGCTCGAAGCCGCTGATCGAGCACGCGTTGCTTGGTGATCCACGCGATCTTGCGTTGACCATCAAGGGCAGCCGTCTCGTGAGCGAGGTGTTTGCCGCAACCCCGCTGGCGAGACACGTGATCGGAGATCATGAACCTGCGTCGTTGCCCGAAAGCGATAGTGCATGGGAGGCCTACGTGCGCCAACGCGTGGGCATCGGCTACCACCCGATAGGCAGTTGCCGGATGGGAGCCGACGACATGGCCGTAGTCGACACCCGGTTGCGTGTTCGCGGTATCGAGCGGCTACGCGTGGTCGACGCTTCCGTCATGCCGAGCATCATTTCGGGCAACACGAACGCCGCGACGATCGCCGTGGCTGAGAAGGCGGCGGAGATGATTGTCGCGGGTTGATCTTCGCGTCAGCTCGCCTGAAGTGGTGTTCGCATGCGGCGGTCTTACGCGCCAGTTCGGCTCAGCAGCACGTTCCGTTCGTCACGCGAGAGCGTGAAAACACACAGCATTTCGGCGAGGCGCTCAGTCTGCTGCTTCATGCTATCGGCTGCGGCCGTGTGCTGCTGAACGAGCGTCGAGTTCACCTGCGTCATGCGGTCCAACTGTTCTACCGCAACGCTTACCTGACTGACTCCGGCTGACTGCTCTCGCGATGCCTCGGCGATCTGGCTGACCAGATTGGTTACGCCACGAACTTGCGCAACGATGTCGGCAATCGTCTTGCCCGCCGAATCGACCAGCTTCGATCCTCCTTCGACCGTTTCGACGCTTTGCGTGATCAACGCCTTGATTTCTTTTGCGGCCTGCGCGCTGCGTTGAGCGAGGTTCCGGACCTCGCCCGCTACGACGGCGAACCCGCGTCCGTCTTCGCCGGCTCTCGCGGCTTCGACCGCGGCGTTCAGGGCCAGAATGTTGGTCTGGAAAGCAATGGCATCGATAACGGAGATGATGTCCGATATCTTGCTGCTCGACTGCGTGATTTTCTCCATCGTCGAGATGACCTGATCTACTACTCGTCCTCCATCTTCGGCTGCTTGGCTCGCGCGGGCTGCCAGACTACTCGCCTGTCTGGCCGCGTCGGCATTGTGACCCACCGTCGAATTGATCTGCTCCATCGAAGCAGCCGTCTCTTCGAGACTGCTGGCCTGGGTTTCCGTTCGTCCGGAAAGCTCGAACGTGCCCGCGGCAATATCGTTCGTTGCCTGTTGCATGGTCTTTACGCCATTGCGGACGTCGAGCACGGTGGCACGCATGTTGATACTGACCTGATTCAGGGTTCGGAGCACATCGCCGATTTCATCGCTTCGAACACTGTGGCAAGTGGCGCTCAGATCGCCCGCGGCAATCTTCATCGCTGTTCGCGCGGCTTCCTGCAACGGGGCGGCGATGACGCGAGACAGGAACACGCCTGCAGCGGAAGTCAGCAGAATCAGGGCGACGAGTTCGCTCCAGAATGAGAAAGAGGAAAGACCGTCGGCGCAGCTCGCCAGTCCGAGTATGTCCACCAGGGTGAGTGCGCAGAGGGCGCCCCAGATGTAGCGCTTAAGACCAACCGAACGAATTCGGCCGGCGGCCTTGCCAAAGATGCCGCGGCGCACGATGCGCCCTTGTTCCCACCCGAGCTTGCCGTCATGGTCAGAACGAAAACGTCGATACAGTGCTTCGGTCTGCTCGATCTCACCATCAACCGGCTTGCTGAGAACCATCAGGGAGCCGATGTATCGTCCGTGCGAAACGAGTGGCGCCATGTTCAAACGGCACCATACGAGTGTGCCACGCTTGCAGGCGAGCTTGATAAGTCCACTCCAGGGCTTGCCCTGCCTGACAGCCGCTCCGAGGTCGGCCAGTACCGGCTGGGGAACGTCGCGTATACGGTCCGCTCCCTGCGTAGCCTGAAGTTCCTGCAGCGAAAAGCCCGTGACGCGTTGATAAACCGGGTTCGAATAGACCACCTGAGATTGCGCGCCTACGCAGCAGACCATCAGCTCATGGTCCTGCAGCTCGTATTCGCGATTCGTATTGTCCTGTTGCCCCATATCTGTCCAAGCTCACTTGAGCTGTCTTTGGTTATTATTCGTATTGTAGAACGGCATTCGAAAATGTATGTGTATCGCTGCTTGACGTCAAGCTGGGAAGCACCCGATATGACGTTGGGTCCGCGTGCACCAAGCCGCGTTCAACAATGTGACCAGGGTTCGTCCGCGGTGCCCCGCAACGGGACAAAGGAGATATGCTGGTGGCACCCGATATCAAAGTCATATCAGCTCATGGAATTGCGGCATCTCAGACATTTCGTTGCGGTTGCGGAGACCCAGCACTTTGGCCGTGCGGCCGCGCGCCTGGGCATGGCACAGCCACCGCTCAGCCAGTCGATCATGCGGCTGGAGGAGCAGCTCGGTATCAAACTGCTGGAACGCACACCGCGAGGCGTTTCGCTCACACCCGCCGGAGCCGCGTTGCTCGCGGAAGCGAAGCCACTGATCGCGCAAGCGGAGCTGGCCGAGCGGCGCGTGCGGCAAGCCGCCGACGAACTGGCGAGTTTGAGCGTTGCGTTCGTGCCGATGTGCGCGGTGCGAATCATGCCGCTAGCCATTCAGGGGCTCCGCAAGCAGTGGCCGGGTGTCGACGTCCGGCTGATCGAGCGCGGCAGTGCTTTGACCGTTGCCAGCGTGAAAAACGGCAGCATCGACATGGGCGTGGTAGTCACCAGCGCCGCGGACGTCTCGGGTTTGGAAAGCGTGGTCATCGAGCGTCTGCGCGTGGTCGCCGCGGTTCCCGCGAAGTGGCCCGTGGCGACGCAGCGTTCGATTCGCATCGCGGATCTCGCGCGATATCCGCTCATCATGTTCCCTCAGCAGATGTCGCAGCCGCTCTTCGCCGCGTTCGAGGCAGCGCGCCGCGAGGCGGGGCTGTCGCCGCGCGTGACCCAGCAAGCCCGCCATCCTTATACGATGCTCAATCTCGTGGCTCACGAACTGGGTGTCGGCCTGATGCTGGACTCGGCGCGTTACTTGCCCGTGGAGGGTGTCGCCTACATCGACATCGAGGATGTTCCAGCTTCAGGCGAGACCGAAGTGTCGCTGGTGTGGGCGGATAGGCCTCACAAGCCCTACCATCGTTCGATGCTCGACATCATCCGTGACATCGCGTCGTCGACGGCTACGTGATACGCGCAGTCGCTGCTCCTTCCATCATTCGGATCCTCGTTTATCTTGACACCATCAAGTGGTGCGTTTATTTTTCCGAATGACGTTCAGAAAATAACTTGCTCGCGACGCGAGCCAAAGGAGGAGCAGTGAGCACGAATGTGGCGAGTCTTTTTAATCTCGATCAGAAAGTAGCGGTAGTGACAGGGGCAGGTTCGGGCATCGGACGTGAGACGGCTCTGCTGCTGGCGTCGGCCGGCGCGGCGGTGGTTGCGGCGGATCTGAACGAGGAAGCGGCGCAGCAGACGGTCAAGCAAATCGAAAGCGCATCTGGCAAGGCTATCGCGGTCAAGGTGGACATCGGCAATGAAGCGTCGATTCTCGCGATGTACGAAACCGTGCAGGCGAAGCTCGGGCGCCTCGATATTCTCGTCAACAACGCCGGTATCTATCCAAAGACGCAATTCGTCGAGACGTCGGCCGAGAAGTGGGACAAGGTGCTCGGCGTCAACCTGCGCGGCACCTTCCTGTGCATGCGCGAAGCGATCAAGCGGATGCAGGGTGCCAAAAACGGCGGCTCGATTATCAATATTTCGTCGGTGGCTTCGCTGCAACCGGTGATTTTCGACAACGGTGACTACGGCGCGTCGAAGGCGGGTGTCAACAACCTCACCAAGGTGGCGGCTCTCGAATTCGCACCACACGGAATTCGCGTGAACGCGGTGCTGCCCGGCGGCGTGGCAACCGAGGGCGCGGCCGCATCGACGAAGGTTCATCAGGCCCACGGGCCGATCACGCAGCCTGGCCGCATGCCGCTCGGCCGCATCGGTGTCGCCTCCGATATCGCGAGGGCAGTGCTGTTCTTCGCATCGCCGGCATCGGACTATGTCACCGGGCAGCTTCTCGCTGTCGACGGCGGCTTCCAGGTCTCCTGATCGCTCCGTCCGCATCTCATTGCCGGCCCGTTGCACACATGGCCATGTGTGCAACGGGCGCTCGCGCATGCGACTCGGTCTATCCCTTGACGGCTAGTGAAAACACCGACGTCATTAATTGAACGACTTGTTGCATAACGGTTTTCCGTGACCTACGATGTCTATCTAGAGGCGCCATGCAAGCGCCCGCCAGGCATAAGTCTGATCGGAGACATGCGATGTACTTTCTCGACAGCGATTTACGTGGTCCTCTTGCGGACTATACGTTCGACTATCGTCGTCAGCGCGCTGAAAAAGGCGCTGCCTCGTCGGACGAATCGGCTCGCGCAAAACAGCCGAATTGGGTGGCGCGTGCACTGGGTGCGATGGCGCCTCGTACTCTCGACAGACTGCGCACGGAAGGGCGGACGCGATGAAAACGCTTACCCGCGAGAGCGCACGAGAAGCGCGCAGAGTGTGGCTGCCGCTCATTCTTCTGTCGATTTCAGCAGCAGCGGTCTGGCTGCTGCAACGTGACCTGCACATCGAAGAACTAGGTCGGTCCGCGCTTTTCGGCGTCGTGATGACCTTTGCCGTGCTCGGCTTGACGGCACTTGCGGGCATCATCGGATGTGCGATCGCGAGCCGTGCGCGAGCGCAGGAAACTGACTTGTCGACAGGCGAAGGCTATTGCTTCGTTGGCGCCGTGATCGGCGCGGTCGTCTTTTTTGTCGCCATGACTATCTAACGGTAAAAACGATGAATGAAGAGTTGAACGCACGCGTTGAAGCGCTGTTGGACAAGCAGGACATACTCGAATGCGTGCACCGTTATTGCCGCGGGGTCGACCGCATGGACCGTGAGTTGACGCTGTCTGCATACCATCCGGACGCAATCGACGATCACGGCGCATTCGTTGGAAATGCAGAGGAATTCGTCGACTGGGCCTTTGCATACCATACCGAGCATCAGTTGTCGCACCACCATATGGTGTTCAATCACAGCGTCGAATTGCAGGGCAACGAGGCGCACGCGGAAACGTACTGGCTTTTCTTCGGTGAAAATCGCGTCAAGCCGGATACGCTGGCGGTGGGGCGCTATATCGACCGCTTCGAGAAGCGGGATGGCGTGTGGGCGATCGCCGCTCGCGTCTGCATCTCTGAAGCTATCAATGAACTGACGCCTGCAGAAGTACCTGCGGCATGGCGCGAAATCCTGATGAGCAACGGCGTTAGTTCAAGAAATCGTGAGGACGTTTCTTATGAACGGCCTCTGATGACGCGTCAACCCGCCGAGGTTTGAAGCGGTACGCAAGCCTCTGACGACGCTTGCTGCGGCTACGCGAATCGATTGTTCCAGAAAGCCAACGTCGGCTCGAAGCCGACGTTGGCTTTTAGCTATTGGGTAAAGGAGTATTCGCGCCGTGACCGACAATCGAGAGAAACTCGCGGCGCGTGGAAGGGTCGTCACGGAATGCGCCCAGCATTCGACTCGTCACCAGCGACGCGCCCGGCTTATGCACGCCTCGCGTGCTCATGCACTGATGTGCGGCTTCGAGAATGACGGCGACCCCCTTGGGTTGCAGCACGGTGTTCAACGCGTCGGCGATCTGAACGGTCATCTTCTCCTGAATCTGCAGACGCTTGGCATAGACATCGACGAGGCGCGCGAGTTTGGAAATGCCGACCACGCGATGCTCGGGCAAGTAGGCAACGTGCGCGCGTCCGATGATGGGCACCATATGATGTTCGCAGTAGCTTTCGAAGCGGATGTCTTTTAGCACCACCATCTCGTCATAGCCATCCACTTCGGAAAACGTGGTTGCGAGAATCTGCATCGGATCGGATTCATAGCCCGAAAAGAACTCCCGGTACGCGCGCGCGACGCGCGCAGGTGTTTGAACGAGGCCTTCCCTTTCGGGGTTGTCGCCTGCCCACCGGATGAGCGTACGTACCGCTTCTTCCGCCTGATCCTGCGTCGGGCGACCCGACGCTTGCTCAGCGCTAATCTCGTTGTCTCGCTTGTTCATCAACTCTCCTGATCGTTCATGCCTCATGCAGTCACATCCGCGCTCGCGCGTGCAGCACATGAGCATCGGCAACGGAGAAAAGTGTATATAATTGCACGATGTTCGTAAATATAAACGATTGGCGCATTTCACACGCGACGCTCGACCGCTGCACCGTGACGAATCAGGATGCACTTACACAGGAATCAGCAGATGAAAACGCGCATTACAGAGTTGCTTGGGATTCGATACCCGATTGTTCAAGGGGGCATGATGTGGGTGGGCCGCGCGGAATTGGCCGCTGCCGTCTCGAACGCCGGTGCGCTCGGCACCATCACCGCGCTCACGCAGCCCACCCCAGAGGCGTTGTGCAACGAGATAGGTCGCGTTCGCTCGATGACGGATCAGCCGTTCGCCGTGAACCTGACAATCCTGCCGACGATCAAGCCGGTGCCGTACGACGAGTACGTGCAGGCGGTCGTGGAGAGCGGTGTGAAGATCGTCGAGACGGCAGGACGCAATCCCGAGCCGTATATGCCGTCATTCAAGGCCGCGGGAATCAAGGTGATTCACAAGTGCACGTCGGTGCGTCACGCGCTGAAAGCCGAGGCGTTGGGGTGCGACGCCGTCAGCGTGGATGGATTCGAATGCGCCGGCCATCCCGGTGAGGACGACGTGCCGAACCTGATCCTGTTGCCGGCCGCGGCCGCCAAGCTGCGCATCCCGATGATTGCCTCGGGTGGCATTGCGGATGCGCGCGGCATGGTCGCCGCACTCGCGCTCGGCGCGGACGGCATCAACATGGGGACGCGTTTCATGGCAACGCGGGAGGCGCCGATTCACGAGAACGTCAAGCGCAAGCTCGTAGAGCATGATGAGCGCAATACGGCGTTGATCTTTCGCACGCTGAACAACACGTCGCGTATCTTCAGGAATTCGGTAGCGGAGCGAGTGCTGGAACTCGAGCATAAAGAGGGTGCGACGTTTGCGGATCTCAAGCCGCTGGTCAGCGGGGAGCGCGGCAAGCGTATGTACGAGACGGGCGATACCGAAGACGGCACGTTCCCGGCCGGTCTCGCAATCGGGCTTATCGAAGATATTCCCACCTGCGCCGAACTTGTGAATCGGATGATTGCTGAGGCGCGCGCACTCGTTCACGGCCGGCTGACCGCGCTCGTGGATGAGAGCTGAGGTCGAAACAAGACGGCAATCGAATAGGGCTGTCCCCGCTTCGGATTCAGCGGGCGTGGACAGCCGATACAGTCATTAAGAGCGCTGTCAGGCGTGCGAGCTCAGATGACGGTGTTCCTCGAGCCGTTCGAGATGAGCCAGCAGCGACCGGGACGCGGCTGGCCACAGTCTCTCGGGAACATCGGTGTAAGCAAGCCGCAGCCATTCGTCGATCGAACCGCTCGGCAGTGTCTTCACAGCCTCCGCGATCTTTGCTTCCCGGGCAAGTCGGTGTGCCTTGAGGCGCGCGATCTGATCACGCGCGCGGTCGAGTACGTACCCGTGTGCGGGGAGAATAAACTCGATCTCACGTTCGGTACAGATCGCGTCGAGTCGGTCTAGTGACGCAAGGTACGCGGTCATATTGCCGTCCGGAGGATCGATGATGGTCGTGCTGCCATTCAGAATGTGATCGCCGCTGAATAGCAGTCCGTCCTCCAGAAGCGCCAGGCACACGTGGTTGCTTGCGTGTCCCGGAGTCGAGATCACGAGCAATCGATGCGTCTGTCCGTCATGCGCAAGCGAGAGCACCTCGCCGTCGAGCAATTCACGATCGGGAACGAAGTGATTGCTTGCCTTGGCGGCAGGTCCAGACGCCACGCCGAGGATAGGTGGCTTGTGCGAGCACATAGACTGCAGCGGCCTCGCCCCCGGTGCATGGTCCACGTGGGAGTGCGTGCAGACGATCATTCGAATGTCGCCGCCCGTTGCCGAGAAGATGCGTTGAAGATGCGCCCGGTCGCCTGGCCCCGGATCGACGACGATGAAGCCCGTCGCCGCCGTGCCTACGATGTAGCTATTCGTGCCTGGACCCGTCATCAAGCCGCCGTTCGTTGCCGTCAACCGCATCACGTTTCGCAGCAGTGGGATCGCTTCTGTGAATCGCCAATCGAGACAGTGCAGCACCTGGCCATCGGGGCAAACGAGGCGCAGTTCGCCGTATGGGGTATCGCCTTCCATGCACCGCATGACACTGCCCGCTTTCATTCCACCACGCGGACAACTGCTCCAGAGTGACTTTTCCGCCCTACACGCGGCGAGCAGTGCATCGACCGAGTCGAACGAGCGAAGGCGCTCAAGCGTGCGCACGGTCGGGAAGATCATCGCGAAGTCGCCAGCCGCATGACGTGCGAGCGCATCGTCGGGACGGACCCACAGGGGTTCGAATTGCTCGGCGCCGTCCGCGACCGCGGTTTGATCGACGGGCATGCGCGCCACGAAAAACTGGACATCAAAGCGCCGCGGCAGATCGCGGTCGGTGATCCAATGGGCAAACGGATAAACGCAATCCGCGGCGAGCGTGAGCCCATGCCGCGAGCAATGGTCCTCGATCGGCGTTGCCCGTTCGAGCCTCGCAATATCGTGGTCGTCGACGAGCACACCGTCGTGTCGCCATGCCAGCAGCACGCCGAGTTCTTCGAATGTTTCCCGAATAGCGGCTACAGCCTGAACCGCTTGAGTGTCGTCTTGCGTGGCGCGCCGTCGTGCGCCGCCGGCGATTCTTGCATCGGAGGAGTCGATCGCGCCGCCAGGAAAGACGAACGCGCCCGGCGCGAAGCTCGCCTGCGCCGAACGTCGCGTCATCAGCACTTCGATGGTGGGCGAACCTTCGTACTGCGCGTCGCGGACCAGCAGCATCGTCGCGGCGGGGCGTGGCGCCACCGGCTGTCGTTGCGGGTGAAGCAGTTGTTCGGGACGTACCACGTCTCTCCCTCTGGTTGAACGGATAACGCTGCGGGAAGCCTTAAATGCGCTCGAAGATGGCTGCGATGCCTTGCCCCCCGCCGATACACATCGTCACGAGCGCATAGCGCCCGCCGCAACGATGCAACTCGTGAATGGCTTTGACCGCGATGACAGCGCCGGTTGCGCCAATCGGATGGCCGAGCGAAATGCCCGATCCGTTCGGGTTGACCTTGGCGCCGTCGAATTCCAGTTCCTTCGCCACCGCGCAAGCTTGCGCGGCGAAGGCCTCGTTCGCTTCGATCACATCGAGATCGGCGACGGTCAAGCCCGCGCGCTGCAACGCCTTCCGTGTTGCAGGCACCGGACCAATGCCCATGAATTGCGGGTCGACGCCCGCGTGAGCCCAGGAGACGAGTCGCGCGAGCTGACGAAGGCCGCGTTGCTCGGCTGTGCGGCGGGCCATCAACAGAACAGCTGCGGCGCCGTCGTTGAGCCCCGACGCATTGCCGGCCGTGACCGTACCGTCTTTCTGGAACGCCGGGCGCAATTTGGCGAGATCGGCGAGGGTCGTGCCCGACCGCACATGCTCGTCGGTATCGAAAGCGATCTCGCCTTTTTTCGTACGCAATGCTACCGGCACGATCTGCTCGCGGAAGTTGCCGTCATGAATGGCTTGGGCGGCGCGCCGGTGCGATTCGACGGCGAGCGAGTCCTGGTCGTCGCGCGTGATGCCGTACTTCTTCGCGACGTTTTCTGCGGTGACGCCCATATGGCAAGCACTGAACGGATCAGTCAACGCGCCGACCATCATGTCGATCAGACGGATGTCGCCCATGCGCGAACCCCAACGCGCGCCGGTCGCCACGTAGGCTGCGCGCGACATGCTTTCCGCACCGGCGCCGATCGCAATGTCGGTGTCGCCGTGCGCGATGGCTTGGGCGGCGGAGACGATCGCCTGGAGGCCGGAGCCGCACAGCCTGTTGAGCGTCAGCGCCGGTGCTTCGGCGCTGACGCCGCCTTCCATCGCGGCGACGCGCGCGAGATACATGTCGCGAGGCTCGGTATGGATCACGTTGCCGAACACCACGTGACCCACATCTTCACCCGGCAGATTGGTACGCTCGAGCAGCGCGCGCACGACTGTTGCGCCTAGCGTCGTGGGCGGAACGCTCGATAGCGCGCCACCGAAATCTCCAATAGCGGTGCGAACGGCAGCGGTGACGACGACCTCATCCGGCATGATGGCTCCTTGGTCCCGGGATCGGTTTCGATCCGGTTTCATGTTTAGAAATATGAATGATGTTCGAAAAGTAGCGCATTTTCGGCGTCATGTCCACGCAATTGTGCGGTGCGCAAGGATCAGATCGTGCTGCGCATTTCGTGCTTCATTCGCGTCGGACAGCGCGTTCGATATCCGGACTTACTCGTGGGTCAGAACGGATAGACGCGGGTTCGATTTCGCGCTATGCTGGTTCAACATGATGATCAACGTTCAATTATTGGTTTGTCTTTGATCCGCGAGATTTCCGGGTATCGGATGGCAATGCGAGCGCGCGCGGGACATGACTTGCCAGATAACAACAGGACGACTCAGATGGATGCAGGTACGGCTTCGCACGATGCCCTGATGGATGTGCCGTTTCGCCCGATCCGCCTCGGCAGCATGGATGCGATCGTCGAGCGAAGGCCCGACGGCAGCGTGGTGTATGAACTGAAGGAACCGCTCGAACCGTATCCCGCCCGCTTGACGGAGCGGCTCGAACACTGGGCGCGCGTCACGCCCGAGCGTGCGTTGCTCGCGCGTCGGACGCCGGACGGCAAGTCATGGGAGTCTCTGACCTATCGGCAGGCGTTCGACGGTGCGCGTGCGCTAGGGCAGGCGTTGCTCGATCGAGGTTTGTCGCCGTCCCGTCCGTTGATGATTCTTTCGGATCGGAGCTTCGAACATGCGCTGTTCGCGCTCGCCGCATTGCACGTCGGGGTTCCCTATATTCCGGTGACGCCCGCGTATTCGCTGTTATCGCAGGACTTTTCGAAGCTCAAGCAACTCGCGGCCGTATGCACACCCGGCCTCGTCTTCGCGGACGACGGCGCGCAATATGGCCGTGCATTGCGCGAGGTGTTCGGCGACGTGGAATGTGTCGTCGTCGGGCCGTTGCCGGAGGGACGTGCCGGTTCGCGTGTCGCCGACTGGCTGAAGACGCCCGTTACGGCCGACGTCGAAAAAGCGTTCAACGCGGTCGGTCCGGATACGGTGGGCAAGATCATGTTTACGTCTGGAACGACAGGCGCACCGAAAGGCGTGATCTACCCGCAGCGCATGTTGTGCAGCAATCGACAGCAAGTCGCACAGGTGTTCGCGTTTCTTCAGGACGGGCCACCGGATCTCGTCGACTGGTTGCCGTGGCATCACACCTTCGGCGGCACGCACAACTTCGGCATGGTGTTGTACGGCGGGGGTACGTACTACCTGGACCCAGGCAAGCCGACGCCGGAGGAAATCGGACCGACGGTGCAAGCGTTGCGCGAAATCGCCCCGGTCGTCTACCTCAATACGCCCCAAGGGCTAGCCGCGCTGATTCCGCATCTGAAGGCGGACGAGGCGATGCGCAAAAAATTCTTCAGCAAGCTCGCGCTCATCTACTACGGTGGTGCAAGCCTGCCGAAGCACATCTGGGCGCAACTCGACGAGCTCGCGGTGCGCACCATCGGCCAGCGTGTTCTGATCATGTCGGGCATCGGCGGCACGGAAGCGGGCCCCACGCCGATGTCGGCAGCTTGGGATCCGCGACGCGAGGCGATTGCGGGCTTGCCCGTGCCCGGCGTCAAAGTAAAAGTGGCTCCGGTGGACGAGAAGCTGGAAATCCGCTTTTTCGGCGACTGTGTTACGCCCGGCTACTGGAAAGATCCCGAGCGCACCGCCGCCTCGTTCGACGATGAGGGCTATTTCCGCTCAGGGGACGCCGCAACCTTCATCGACCCGCGGCGTCTCGAACTTGGACTGCGTTTCGACGGACGCATCGCGGAGAACTTCAAGCTGTCCACGGGCACATGGGTCAACGTCGCGGAGTTGCGCCTGTACGCGCTGAACGTGTTTGGCGCGTATGCGCGCGACATCGTGATCGCCGGGCACGACCGCGAATACCTGAGCGCGCTTGTCTTCCCTGACATCGAAGCATGCCGTGCGCTTTGCGACGATCTTCACGATCCGATGCCGAACGTCGACCAGATCATCAACAGCCGCGGCGTACGCGCCTTCTTCCAGGCGGGTCTCGATAAGCTCGCCGCGCGCGCTGGCGGTAGCTCGGCCCGGATTGTGCGCATCGTGCTCGAAAGCGAGCAGCCAACGCTCGATAACGGCGAATTGAGCGCGAAGAGCGCAATCAGTCAACGCAACGTGCTCGAGCGGCGGCGTAGTGTCGTGGACGAGCTCTATTGCGTGCCGCCTACGCCGCGCACCCTGGTCGGTAACACTGCCGCTGCAGCGGATGCAGATCGAGTTCAACGTACTGAAAACGCTGGAAGCTAAACAATGGATTTTCGCGTAGACCCCGCGGACATGGCGTTCCGTGAAGAAGTTCGGGCCTTTCTCAAGCAGCATTTGCCGGCGGATATGGCCTTTCGAGGGCAGCAGGGCTTTCTCGCAGGCGACGACGATTCGCAGCGCTGGACCCGCATTCTGCATGAGACGCGCGGATGGTCGGTACCGCATTGGCCCGTTGCCGACGGCGGCACAGGCTGGAGTGCGATGCAGCGCTACATATTCGAGGAAGAGTGCTATCTGGCGGGTGCACCGGCGCAGAATCAGGCGGGTGTGTCGCTGGTTGGCCCGGTGATTTGCGAGTTCGGCAACGAAGAGCAGAAGCGCCGCTTTCTGCCGCCGATTCAACGCGGGGAAGTGTTCTGGGTGCAGGGTTTTTCGGAGCCGGGCTCTGGCTCCGATCTCGCGTCGCTGCGTACGACGGCGGTTCGCGATGGGGACCATTACATCGTCAACGGGCAGAAGATCTGGACCAGCTTCGGCACCTCTGGCCAATGGAATTTCGTGCTGGTGCGCACGGATACCGACGCGAAGCCGCAAAAGGGCATTTCCTTTTTGCTGCTCGACATGACGTCGCCCGGTGTTACCGTGCGCCCCATCGGCTCGCTCGACGGCTGCAACCACCTCGCCGAAGTGTTCTACGACAACGTGCGCGTGCCCGCCGAAAACCTGATCGGCGAAGTGAACAAAGGCTGGGGGTATACGAAATTTCTGCTCTTCAACGAGCGTGCGTTTCTCGGCGCCGAGGCCCCGGCGCTCAAGCGCTATCTCCGCAAGATCCGGCATTACGCGTCGCGCGAGCACGCGGCCGGCAAGCCGTTGATCCAGGACCCGACGTTTGCGGCGCGTCTTGCGCAGTATGAACTGGAGGTTCGCGCCATCGACATGGCGGTGCAGAAAATCCTGCATCAAGGAATCGACGAGCGCAGCGGCGGAATGGCAATCGGCTCCATGCTCAAGGTGCGAGGCTCGGAGCTCCATCAGAAGCTGACCGAGATGCTGCTCGAGGTGATCGGCGACTACGGCGCCGTGTTCTATCCCGATCCGAACGAAGAGCGCGCGCTGCGCGACGCGTCGTTTATCGGGCCCGAGTACGCGCCGGGCCTCGCGGCAGAGGTTTTCTATCGACGTGCTTGCACGATCTATGGCGGGACGGCCGAAATTCAGCGAAACATCATCGCCAAGGCGATGTTCGACCTGTGAGCTCGAGTCGATCCGCGAACATCCGTCGATTCCCGTTGGGGGGAATCGCATCAATTGCCGGCAGAAAGAGGGTGCAGCATGGATTTTGAGTTGAGCGACGAACAGCGGATGCTGCAGGAAAGCGCGCAGCGCTTCGTGCAAAAGAGCTATACGTTCGAACATCGCCGCAATCTGGCCTCGGAAGCGGGGGGCTTTTCGCGCGACACGTGGCGCACGCTCGGCGAAATGGGCTGGCTCGGTATCGCCGTGCCGGAGGAGATGGGGGGGCTCGGTTTCTCTCCTGTCGAAAGCGCCATCGTGGCCGAGCAGATCGGCCGCGCGCTGGTGTTGGAACCGTATGCGATGTGCGGTGTGTTTCCCGCGTCGTTGGTTACTCGCTGTGGGCGCGAAGGGCAGCGCGAGACGCTGCTTGCCGAGATCGTTTCGGGCGAGGCGGTCTATGCGGTCGCACACAGCGAACGCGAGGCGCGAGGCCAGGTGCACTACGTGACGGCCACCGCCAGGAAGACCGCCGACGGGACCTGGCGGCTGGATGGCTACAAGACGCTCGTGGTGGGCGCGCCCGTTGCCGATCGCCTTCTCGTCGTCGCGCGCACGTCGGGCGCGGCGACCGATAAGGATGGCATCGGGATTTTCGTCGTCGATCCGAAGCAGACAGGCGTGACGCTCAAGACCTGCGCGTTGCTCGACGGCACGCCATCGGCCGACTTGCTGCTCGAAGGTGTCATCGTCGCGCAATCCGATGTCTTAGGGGAAGCGGGCAATGCTTTCGATGGGCTGCAGGCCGCCGTCGACGAAACCATCGTTTCGATCTGTGCTGAACTCGTGGGTGACATGGAGGACGCCATCGAACTCGCTTCGGAGTATCTGAAGACGCGCAAGCAGTTCGGCGTTGCGATCGGCAGTTTCCAGGCGCTGCAACACCGGATGGCCGACATGGCGATCGATGCAATGCAGGCGCGAGCAACACTACACCGTGCATTGCTCGCGCTCACCGAGAACGGGCCAAATAGAAGCGTGGAGGTTTCGGGCTGCAAGGCGCAGACCACTCGCAGCGCGAAGTTCGTGACGCAACAAGGCATCCAGTTGCACGGCGGTTACGGCATCACGAACGAATACAAGGTGGGGCATCACTATCGCCGTCATCTGGTACTCGACGCATTGTTCGGCAACATGGATTACCACCTGAATCGTTACGCGTGCCAGATTCAGTGCGAGGCATTGGCTGCAGTGGCGTGAACCCTATCGAGGCATTGCGATGGATGCGAAAGGAACCGATTTGCTCGGCGTGACTCGCGAAGACGCTGTTCTTACGCTGACATTGAACCGGCCAGAGGCCCGCAACGCGCTGAACCTTGCATTGACCGAAGCGCTCGTCGGCGCGCTGAACCGCTTCGAAGCGGACGAAAGCCTGCGCGTGCTGATCGTGACCGGCGCCGATCCGGCCTTCTGTGGGGGGCTCGATCTGAACGACTTCTCGGCACCCGATGCGCCGCGCTCGTGGGTCGCGGAAATGATCGACATGTGGCCGCGCATCACCAAGCCGGTGATCGCGGCGGTCAACGGCGCTGCCGTTACCGGCGGTCTGGAACTTGCCATGGGGTGCGACTTCATCATTGCGTCGGAACGCGCGCGCTTCGCCGACACCCACACGAAAATCGGCGCGCTCGCCGGAGGCGGCATGACCGCGAGGTTGCCCTATATCGTGGGTCCGAGGTGGGCGAAGCAGATCAGCTTTACCAGTGACCCGATCGACGCGGCCACGGCGTTGCGCATTGGCCTCGTCAACGAGGTGGTCGGCCACGATCAACTGATGGCGCGGGCAGCCTCACTGGCGAAGACGATCGCGAGCCGCCGACCCGAACTCGTCGCGACGGTCAAGCGTGTGATCGATCAGGGGGCGCTAACTTCGCTGGAAGAAGCTTTGCGAATCGAGAAGGCTGCATTGGCGCAAAGAAAGAAAAATGGCGGCATGGCGTGGCAGGTGGGGAAATAGCCGGTTGCCCGACCAAAGCGTTTAACTCAGGGGACGTATGCACTCGCATGGCTAATCTCTACGATCTTCCAGACGATATTCAGGTGACAGCCGACGGCGGCCTGCGCATCATTACGCTCAATCGGCCAGACGATCTGAACGCGTCGACCACGGAGATGCTGTTCAGCTACCCCAAGCTTTTTGCTGCGCTAGCCTCGGACCCAGACGCGCGTGTCGGCATTCTCACCGGCGCGGGACGAGCGTTCAGTGCTGGCGGAAACATGAATCACTTCGTCAAGACGCTCGACGATCCCGAGTTCGCCGCGCAGGTCCAGGAGAACGCGCGTCGAACGATACACGGCTTCATCGACGTGCCGATTCCGCTTATCGCCGCGGTCAACGGGCCTGCCGTGGGCTGGGGCGCGACGATGGCTACGCTGTGCGACATCGTTCTGATGTCGGAGAAGTCGTTTCTCGCGGAACCGCACATCAACATCGGTCTGGTCGTCGGTGATGGGATCTCGGTGGCGTGGCCGCTCTACACCAGTCTGCTGCGAGCGAAAGAACTGATCTTCACCGGGGAGCGCATCACACCGCGGCAAGCGGTTGAGTTCGGTCTCGCCAATCGCGTCGTCGAGCCTGAAAAGCTGATGGACGAGGCCTTGGCACTTGCTGAAAAGCTGCTCAAGCAACCGCGCAACGCGTTGCGCGAAACCAAGAAACTGATGAATCTGCATCTCCATCGCAGCGCGGCGCAGATGCTCGACACGACGCTGGCGCGGCAACTGGCGGCGACGCTCAGCAACGAGCATCATCAGATCGCGTCGGCCTTCATCGCCCAGCAAAAACGCAAGCAAGGCTAATCATGCCCGTTGAACCTCGCGTTCATCGGTCCGCTTAATTCGTGGAGTACCCATGCGCTCATCACTTTTCGATCTCACGGACAAGGTCGCGGTCGTTACCGGATCGAGTCGCGGCATCGGTTACGCCAGTGCCCTCGGCATGGCGGAGCACGGCGCGAAAGTCGTCATTTCCGGCCGGAACGCCGACGCCTGCGAAACTGCCGCGCAAGCCATCAACGACAAGATCGGCAGCCGCGTGGCCATGTCGTTCGCCTGCAATATCGGCCGTAAAGCGGAACTGCAAGGCCTGGTGGCCGCGGCGAACCGCGAGTGGGGCAGAGTCGATATCGTGATGGCCAATGCGGCGATTCATCCGTGGATAGGATCTACCCTTGATCTGCAAGACGAAACGTTCAACAAGTTCATGCAGGTCAACGTTCAAAGCAATATCTGGCTCGCGCAATTGACCATGCCCGGCATGATCGAGCGTGGCTATGGGCGCTTCATTTCGGTGGCATCCGTGGTCGGACTGTTCGGCGATGCGGTGACGGGAACCTACGGGCTCACCAAAGCCGCCGACATGCAACTCGTGAGGAACCTCGCGATGGAATTCGCAGCAAAGGGCGTCACCGCCAATTGCATCGCGCCCGGCACTTTCAAGACCGACATGGCGCGATCGCAATGGGAGGATGAGGCGATGGTCGAATGGTACCGTGGCCGCAATCCATCGCAGCGCTTCGGCGAGGTCGAGGAGATCGCCGGGCTCGCCGTGATGCTCGCTTCGCCTTCGGGCGGTTATATCAACGGCCAGACGATCGCGGTGGATGGCGGCCACACGATCTCATTTCGCTGACGTGCGGGAGGGAACGGCATCGTGCGCCCCCAGACGTTCAGCACGCGAATCACCGATCTGCTCGGGATTCGCCACCCGATTCTTTGCGGCGGTCTCGGGCCGCGCGTGTCCGACGCACGGTATGTCGCGGCCGTGGTCAACGCAGGCGGGATGGGTTTCATTGTCGGCGCGGGCTTTCCCGATTCCGACGAATTCCGTAACGAGTTGCGCACCTGTCGTGAGCTCACCGGCGCCAGGAACTTCGGCGTCAATCTTTACATATCGCGGCAAGCGGGCGGCGTGGAGCGGGTCAAGCAACAGATCCGCATTCTGATCGAAGAGAAGGTTGCCTGCGTGGAGACGGCCGGTGCGAGCCCGGAAGCGGTCGTGCCGCTGCTCAAGGAGGCGGGCATCAAGGTTTTGCACAAGGTGCCCGCCGTGCGCTATGCACATACGGCGGCGCGGATGGGCGTCGACGGCGTGATCGTCGTTGGTAATGAATGCGGCGGCCATCCAGGCATCTACCAGATCGGCAGCATCGTGCAGGCCGCGCAGGCGCCGCGGGAAATCGGCTTGCCGGTCGTGATCGGCGGCGGCATCGGCAGCGGACGGCAGCTAGCAGGCGTGCTAGCGATGGGCGCTGACGCGGTCCTGATGGGTACGCGCATGATGGTCGCCGAGGAGCTATGGATTCATCCCGAGGTCAAAGCGAAGGTGGTGGCGGGCGACGGCAGCGAAAGCGTCGTGGTCAAGTCGGCGATTCGCGATCACCACCGCGTGCTGCGCAACGAGAGCGCCGAGGCGGTCATGGAACTGGATCGTGCGCAGGTGAGCGAGTTCGAGCGGTTCCGTCCGCACGTGATGGGCGCGCTTGCGCACGAGGCTTACGTGACTGGCGACACCCGCAAAGGCATGATCGACTACGGGCACGCCGCGGTCTTCGCTGACGCGGTCAGGAAGGTCGAGGCAATCTTCGACGACATCATCGACGACGCGGTGGCAGCGTCGAGCCGGTTGAAAAGACTGATGGCGTAGACGGCTAGCACGGCGACGATAGAGCAAGCAGCAGCGGGTCACGAGGCTCCGGCGGTTGCGACCCCCAGGCTACAATCTGACGCGAAGTGGTCCCACTATCGGCGAACCATACGCATCATCTATCGACAAGTCATGAGCGCAGAGAAACGGTCGCGAGCCGCGCGTAAGGGGGAGGCTTTACCACGCGCAAAACGGGGTCGCCCATTCAAGGCGGAGGCAGAGAGGCGCCAGGACGAACTGCTCGACCACACGCTGGAACAGTTCATGGCCGTCGGCTATCGAGCCGCGACGATGGACGGCATTGCGGCGTCGTTTGGCGCTAGCAAGTCTACGATCTACAGGCGCTATGGAAGCAAGGCGGGCCTGCTGCGCGCGGCGATGGAGCGCGGCGTTCCGCTGCTGCTCGATCCGCTCACGCACGTGTCCACCGACGCGCGTCGCTCGCCGCGCTCCGTGCTGCGCGACTATGGGGAAATCATTCAGTCCTACCATGCCGATCCGAGCATCCGCGCGATGTGGAGGGCGGTAAGCGAGGCGCGAGAAGAACTGAAAGAGATGCTCGAAGACGTCGTCGATCAGCAAGACAGGGCGTTGGCTCCGATCGCTGACTATCTCGCTACGTTGGCGCTCAACGGAAAAATCGTGGTCGCCGATCCGCGCGCGGCGGCTGCGTGCTTCGGCGCGCTGACGAGTGGCGGTCTCGCCAGCTTCCTTGGCGAGCCGCTTCGCGATAAAGAGCGGCATGCCGCGCTAGAGCTTGCACTTACGCTGTTCCTCGACGGCATACTTCCGCGCGCAACGGTTCGGAAATAACCGCGATTTTCATGCCGGCACTAGCCAAACAGTTTGCGCAAGGTGCCGCCCATCGGAACGGGGAGCGTTGCGCCATCGTCGTAGGGCCAGCGCAACATGCCGAGAGCGGCCGCGGCGCCTCCATCCACGTGCAGCACCTGCCCCGTGATCGATTTCGCGAGGTCGGACGCGAGGAACAACACGGCATTCGCCAGATCGTCGGCACTGGGAGGAGCCTGCAGCGGGACGTACATCTGGAATGCTTTCGCCCACCACTCATGCGGGACATCGGCGTTGAGCGATCGCCAAGGTTCAGGAATAGCCGCGGCGTTGCCCGCGCTCGGCGTCGTGTCGGGCGCAATCAGGTTCACGCGGATTCCGAGCGGCCCGAGTTCCCAAGCCATTGCCTTCGAGAAGTTGGTCGTAGCGGCCTTCGCGCCCGCATAGACTGCGAAGCCGCCGGCGCCGCGATGCGCTTCGATGGTCGTGAAGTTCACGATCGAGCCGCCACGGCCGCTGCGCTGTAGCAGCGGCACTGCATGGCGCATGGATTCGATCACATAGCCAAAATTGCGCTGAATGTCGTCCGCACAATCGCGTTGCGTGCGTTCCATGAACGGCTGCATGCGAGTGCCGCCAACCACGTTCACGAGTAGATCGATCGCATCGAAGAAGCCCGCAGTCGCCTCATAGAACTGCGCGAGTTGGTCGGGCCGTGTCGCATCCACGTGCATGCCGAGCACGCGTCGGCCGAGCGCTCGCAATTGCGCCGATGTGTCCGCAATGCCTTCGTCATCGATGTCGCACAAAGCGATGTCGACACCGGCCTCGCCTAGTGCCAGGGCGACCGCTCTTCCAATGCCTGCTGCGCCGCCAATCAGCACTGCTCTGCGGCCTTCAAGTGCGCCTCTGCGATCCAGAATTCCCATTGGCCTTGTCCTTTCTTTTGGTGATGTAAACGACCGAAGCGTGTCGGAATCTCATGTGTTGAATAATGGTACTGGCGGTGCTATTGTTGATCAAGGATCTCAACTCGATCAACGGAACGCGCGATAGCGGGTTTCGATAAACACTCCGGCGCAGCGGCGTCGATCAATGGAGGAATCTGAGTGACCGACATCGAAAAGCTCCTTGCAATGGAGGAGATCAGGCAGCTCAAAGCGCGCTATTTCCGTTGCATCGACACAAAGAACTGGGACGGATTCAAATCCGTGTTCGCGCCTGATGCCCGGTTCGATATCAGCGATGACGTGCCCGGATGCATTCTGGTCGGCAGGGAAAAAATCGGGCAGGCAGTCAGTGTTCCCCTTGCGGAATGTGTGAGTGTTCATCACGGCCATTGTCCGGAAATCGAGGTCACGTCCGAAACGACGGCGAGCGGCATTTGGGCGATGGAAGACATGTTGCGCTGGGCAGCGGAGTCGACATATCCGAATCGCACGCTCCACGGCTACGGCCACTATGTCGAGAGCTACGAGAAGATCGACGGCCAGTGGCACATCAAGAGCATGAAGCTGGAGCGACTGCGCGTCGATGTCGGAGCGCCGGCATGAACGTGCAAGACGTGCTGGATGCGGAATCGACAATTCGCTTCGACGGCCGTGTTGCGATCGTGACTGGCGCGGGAAGCGGATTGGGCCGCGACTATGCGAAGGCGTTGGCGGCGCGTGGCGCCGCTGTCGTCGTGAACGATCTGGGAACCGATCCACGCGGCAATGTGCTGTCGGACATGGGTGCCCGTAGCGCGGCTCTGGGTGTCGTCGATGAAATCGAAACTGCGGGTGGTAAAGCGATCGCCTGCCATGAAAGCTGCGCGACGAGAGCGGGTGGAACTGCAATCGTGGACGCCGCGCTGAAGGCATTCGGCAGGGTCGATGTCCTCATTCACAACGCCGGATTTCTACGCAACGCGCCATTTGAGGAACTCTCCGACGAGCAGATTCGCTCGATCATGGACGTTCACCTGATGGCCGCGTTCTACGTTGGCCAGCCAGCGTGGCGCGTGATGCAGGCCGCGAAATATGGGCGAATCGTCCTGACCAGTTCCGCGTCCGCGATGTTCGGTTCCGTTTGGCAAGCCAACTACGGTGCCGCAAAAGCCGGCTTGGTGGGGCTGATGAACAGCATCGGCGCGGAAGGCGAGAAGTACGGCATTCATGTCAACGGATTGCTTCCGTGCGGAGCCAGCCGGCTCGGTCAGGGCAGCGACGAATGGCCCGCCGATTTCCACGACGGTATGCCAGAAGATTTCGCGCTGGTTGCGCCGGGCATCCGCAACGAATTCGTCGTGCCGATGGCGATATGGCTGGCGAGTGAACGGTGCGAGGCGAATCGCGCGCTCTACACGGCAACGGGCGGACGGTTCGCACGCGTTTTCGTCGGAGAGGCCGATGGGTGGCTGAGCCAGCACGACAATCCCCCCACGCCGGAAGACATCGAGCGACATCTGGCCGAAATCGACGACACGACGCGCTTCGACCAGCCGAGAAGCGTATGGGGCGAGTTCGAATCGATCATCAGCGGCTATCGCGCCGAGGCAAAACGGCGACTGGACCCGACAGGCCTTTGACCAACGACAGGGAGCAACGAGACATGGAGAAACGATCGTGACACGCAGAATCGGCATCATCGGCGCCAACTGGAGCCTGAAAGTGCACGGCAGCGCCTGGCGGCTATTGCCGGATGTGGAGGTGGCGGCAGTCTGCACCGCGCACCGCGAGACCGCCGAAGCAGCGGCGCAAGCCTTCGGTGTGCCGCGCGCCTATTGGGACGTCGCGGATCTCGTCGCCGATCCCACTCTGGACATCATCGATGTCGGCAGCCGGCCTTCGTATCGCTATGACATGGTGATGGCCGCGCTCAACGCGGGCAAGCACGTCTATGACGCGCTGCCGTTCGCAGTCGATACGGAACATGCGCTCGCGCAGAGCGAACTGGCTGCGAAAAAAGGACTGGTCGGTGTCGTCGACGCGCAGTTCCGCTGGGTACCCGCGGCAATGCACATGCTGAAGCTTGTTTCAGAGGGCTTCCTTGGCGAGCCGCTCGGTTTCAACTTCCAGCTTCTTCAGCCATTGCGTAACCACGATGGTTTCATTTATCCCCACGCCTCCTATCCTGGCGGCGGCGTGTCGCCCTACAAGTGGTTAGCCGAATCCGCAAGCGGCGGCAGCGCATGGCGCAATTTCGGCAGCCACATGGTCCTGTTTCTGATGCCATTGCTCGGGCGTGTGAAGGCGGCGACCGGGGCGGACACAACGGGCATCAAGCAATGGCGATTGCCGGACGGTAGCACGTACGCGCCAGAAACGGCCGATCTCGGCTGCGGCGTGCTGCGCATGGAAAACGGCGCGTTGGGAACGATCCAGACAAGCTGGGCAGTCGCCGACGGCCCGGGCATTCGTGCCGAATTGTGGGGAACGAAAGGACGCCTGCTCTATGTCGATCCTACGTTCGGCGACGGCATTTCGTCACGTCTCTATGCAAGCAAGCCGGAGCCGTTCGAGTTCGGCACGGCGGCAGGTGAGTGGCTCGAAACGCCAGAGCACTATTTCGCAGTGCCGGGAACGGGGTTCTCGAAACAGAATGCGCCTTCCTACATGGTGTCGATGGGCTGGATGTTTCACGACATGCTCGAGGCCATCAAGCACGAGCGCACCCCATCGCCGAGCTTCGAAGAGGCTGCCCACGCGCACCGGGTGGTGGAGGCGGTGATCGAGTCCGGCCGCAGCGGACGATGGATCGAGATCGGCGATCGTTGAAGCGGCCAGCGTGGCCACTCACTACTCGAGCCAGGTCCGGATGCCCGCGATGTACTCGGCAATCTGCCCGCGAGCCTGTTTCCTGTCGCGGGCGATGATTGCCCGTGCGATCTCCCGATGGTATTCCTTGATTCTCGCCACGACGCGGTCGCGGTCAGGGCGGCTTCGCCGGTGAAAGGTGGAATGCGCATCGGCTAATTGCAGGACGATGCCGTTGAAGAGGCGCAGGGCTGGATCGCCGGAAAGTTCGGCCAGCAGAAAATGAAATCGCAGCAGCTCGTCGGCGCCGGCGCGGCCGTCGAGTTGCGCCTCGGCCGCAACTAGTTCCCACAGGCGATGCTCGCCTTCGCGGTCGAGACGTTCTATGACGAGATCCAGCGCGGCGAGTTCGAGCGTGCGACGCGTGGCGAGAATATCGCGCGGCGCAATGCCGGCATACTCCAGATAGACGCTGACTGCCTGCATCGTCGCGCTCAGGTCCGGTTGGGCGACGATCAAACCGCCGCCGATGCCGCGTTGCATTCTCACGATCGAGTGGTGTTCGAGCAGTCGGATCGCTCCGCGCAACGCGGCGCGACTTGCGCCATGAACTTTCATTAACTCCTGCTCGGAGCCGAGAGGCAGTCCCGCGGGCCATCCCAGATCGATGATGTGCTTCAGCATCGATACGAAGAGCGTCTGCGCGCGCGTGACAGGCGCGCCGAGCGCATTGCGTTTGCGTCGCGGCGCGGCGGGCGGGGCTGACGCAGGCGTCATCGCGGACAGCATCGAAAGCCATTGCTGGCGTGGGGTGTCGGCAGGGTGCTTCCCCTCGCGCAGCTTTTCGCGCCGTTGCGCGGCGAACTGGTTGAAGAGCGCGACATCGGCTGTCGGCACGACCAGCGTCAGGCTCACCATCCCCTCGGCCTTTTTGCGGGCGCGATAGTCGGCGACACGTTCCGCTGACGACTTTGCCATATCTCGATCCATCTCAACAAATATACGAATCGTGTTCAATATATCGCACATATCGTTACAAGTAACGAAGTTTAAGGCTGGATAGGCGGTTTGTTCTTTCCGGCTCGAGTGAAAGCATGTAAATCAACGTGTTAGCCAGAATCCGGAGCACCCGCTTCGCGTCGCGCGTGTGGATGGCGAAGAGATCGGATCAACCGGTTTTTCCTGGAGAGGCTCGACACTTAAAGTGAGCCTCTCCAACCATTCCATCATCGCGACCGGGAAATCGACCATGAGCGACACGAAACCCACCATGCCGCGCCGCGGCGACTTCGGCTGGCAGCCTCTCGTCAGTGCCTTCGAGCCGACCATCGAGGACATGATGTCCAACCGCGCCTACTTCGGGATGCCGCCCGAGGCGCTCTATCTGTGGGGCACTTTCCGCGATGAAGATGGCGAAATTTACTGCCCCATGCGCCGGGTCCCAGCTGGTCTGCAGACGGACGCGAAGGACACCCGGCGGCGCTTCTATCTTTGTACGACGCTCGGACATCAAGACGGCATGCACATGCATCCGGTCGGAAAGAACTCCGTGCCGAACGACGGCTGTTCGAAAACGCTGGAAGGTGAGCGCATCCACTGGCGAAGCCATCCGCAGGCGCCAGGCAACCGCTTCCACGTGACCTGGACGCCGGACGAATGTAGCTGGTACGAAGAAAACGGCATGGATATCGAGGGCAGGCTCGTCAAGCCCGGCATGCACTGGTATCTGCCGGGACGCGACGCCGGCATGTACTACGTCGCCAATATCTTCGAGATGGAAGGGACGATTCTCGGCAAAAAGGTGCGCGGCATGATCGGCTTCGACCCGATCTATATGTACGAAGGCGGTGAGATCTACAAGACGAAAGACGCCCTCGTGCAGGAAAAGCTGGAACTGATTTGGTACACATGGGCGACGCGCTACAAGGATGGAAGTATCGACTTCGGGCACTTCACGCTCGGCAATGACATGTTCGGATTTGCGATTCTCGGCAATGAGAAGGGAGAGGTGCGCTACACCTACGACGTCACAGGCAAGGTCGACTTCGGCGCGAACGGCTATTGGCAGGAAGGCATCCGATACTCCGCATTCGGTGATGAGTGGGAGTTCATTCCGGACCCGAAAGGGCGCCTGGTCGGTCTCGGGACATTGAAGAACCCCCAGGTGGACGGCCGCTGGCGCCGCGTTGGCGATACACGCGAACCCGACGTTTGGTTCGCGTGGGGAGAGGCGGCACCCGAGCACGGCGACCGGCCGGTCAACCGGCTACCGGATTTGGGTACGCGAGTTGGCGTGAACTTCCGCAAATATTGAAACCACCTCAATCGCGCGGCCAGCGGCGCTAAATAGGGAGCGCCGTTTGGCAGATCTGTTCATCGAAGGGGACGAATGTGTTGGCCAGCAAAGCAAAGGAGATTCCTGATGAGGGATTCCATGGCAGATATTATTAATGGCTACGCGGCCACCGCTCCCGGGGCCGCTCTCGCTCCTTTTCGATTCCCCCGGCGTCATGCTCGGATCGACGACGTAGTCATCGATATCCAGTACTGCGGTGTGTGCCACTCTGATCTTCATCAAGCGCATAACGACTGGGGCAATACCCGCTATCCGGTTGTTCCTGGACATGAAATCATCGGTCGGGTTATCGATGTCGGTGCGTCGGTGAGCCGATTCAAGGCGGGTGATATCGTTGGTGTTGGCTGCCTCGCCGATTCCTGTGGCGACTGTTCACCGTGCTGCGAAGGCGAAGAGCAATATTGTTTAAATAGGCCTACGCCGACCTACAACGGTGTCGATCGACACGATGGGTCGCCGACGTACGGCGGCTACTCCGAGCGGATCGTTGTCTCCGAGAAGTTCGTTTTGCGAATTCCGGACGGCCTGGACCCCAAAGCCGCTGCGCCGTTGTTATGCGCGGGAATCACGAGCTATTCACCGTTGCGCCACTGGAATGTCGGCCCAAGCGACAAGGTTGCTGTTGTCGGTCTTGGAGGGCTAGGCCATATGGCACTGAAATTCGCCAAGGCGATGGGCGCTGAAGTTACGCTGATTACGCGTAATGCTGGCAAAGAGCAGGAGGCCCGGCGTCTCGGTGCCGACCACGTGCTCATATTCAGCGACGCGGCACAGATCGGACTTGCCACGGGGCAATTCGATCTGATTGTCGATACCATCCCGACCCCGCATGACCTGAATCCCTACCTTTCCACGTTACGGTTGAACGGCACGCTTGTTCTCGTTGGCTTGATCGGCCCCATTGCGCCGCCTGTTCACAGCGGTCTGCTGGTGACGGGGCGGAGATCCATAGCGGGTTCCGCGATTGGGGGCGTGGAGCAGATGCAGGAAATGCTGGACTTCTGCGCGGCACACAATATCAATTGCGATGTGGAAATGATCAGGATGCAAGATATCAATCGTGCATACGAGCGTTTGCTCAAAAGCGATGTGCGTTATCGGTTTGTGATCGACATGGATTCGCTGAAGCTGCTGCCCGCGGCTGACTGATTCGTCGTATGCGGGATATGTCGGGCGCGGGCGCGACGACGGCGTTCACGCCACAGAATGAAGGTCGATGGCGCCGTCTGGGTGACAAAAGAGAGCCCGACGTTGGTTAGTTCGGGGAGAGGTTGCCGAACGAGGGCGGATCAACCAGGCATGGAACTACAAGCGCTTCCGGGCGCCTCACGATCGATGCAATCATGCGGAATTTGAAATGAGGTGGGCGGGCGGCGGTTCGCACGCCGTCGCCCACGCTTCTTCTTTCTGTTATTTCACGTACTTGCGGAACTCCGGCTTACGTTTTTCGCGGAATGCATTGCCGCCTTCCTTCGATTCGTCCGTGTCGTAGTACATCGCGAGCGCCTGCATTGCGAATGCGCCGATACCGCGGATATTCTCGGTGTCGATATTGAACGAACGCTTCGCCAGCGCAATAGCGGTGGGACTCATCTGCAGGATCTCGTCACACATCTTCTTCGTTTCGGCGTCGAGCTGATCGGGCGGCACGACGGCATTGATGAGACCCCAGTCGAGTGCCTGTTTCGCGCTGTATTTGCGGCACAGATACCAGATTTCCCGCGCGCGCTTCTCGCCGACGATGCGCGCGAGGTATGCGGTGCCGAAACCCGGATCGACCGACCCGACCTTCGGGCCGACCTGGCCGAAGATCGCGGTCTCGGAAGCGATGGCGAGATCGCAGATCGTCACGAGCACGTTGCCGCCGCCGATTGCGTAGCCGTTCACGCGGGCAATCACTGGCTTCGGAATGTCGCGGATGATGCTTTGCAGTTCCTCGATCGGCAGGCCGACGGTGCCACGCCCGTTGTAGCCGTCGCCGGACTGGTCGCCGCCCGTGCAGAATGCCTTGTCGCCGGCACCGGTGAGCACCACGACGCCGATATCCTTGTTCCATCCCGCGAGGCCGAAGGCCTTGATGAGCTCTTCGACGGTGTTGGCGCTGAATGCGTTGTAGACCTTCGGGCGATTGATGGTGATCGTCGCGACCCCATCCGCCTCCTGATAGCCGATGTCCTTGAATTCCATGTCGTATTCCAATGTTGTTGGTTGTTTGCGG
The DNA here is from genome assembly GCF_009362785.1 of Paraburkholderia atlantica. GTDB lineage: Bacteria > Pseudomonadota > Gammaproteobacteria > Burkholderiales > Burkholderiaceae > Paraburkholderia > Paraburkholderia atlantica. Next base: position 363,705 of record NZ_WHNQ01000003.1, on the reverse strand, counting down.
TAGCGGTGCCTTTTAGCCGGCCATCGTCAAACCGCCAGACACGCTGATGACCTGGCCGCTGATGAAAGCCGCGTCGTCACTCGCGAGGAAGGCAACCACGCCCGGGATGTCGCCAGGTTCACCCATGCGGCCGAACGGTACGGCCTTCACGAGAGCCGCCTTGATGCGCTCGCCTTTCTCGCCTTGCGCAAGGTTGTCGAGAAGAGGGGTCGCGGTGGGACCCGGGCAAACGACGTTGACGGGAATCATCTGGCGAGCCATTTCGCGCGCCATCGTCTTCGTGAATGCAATCAGGCCGCCCTTGCAGAACGAGTACACCGCCTCCATCGAGGAGCCCACGCGTCCCGCGTCCGACGAGATATTGACGACGCGGCCACGGCCGCGCTCGGACATCCGTCGCAGCACGGCATGGTGCATGTTCAGCGGCCCGTACAGATTGATCGCGACCACCTTGTCCCAGAATGGCTTCTCGGTTTGCAGGAAGAATGCGCCCATGTCCCAGCCGGCGTTGTTGACGAGAACCTCGATCGGTCCCAGTTCTTCCTCGACTCTCGCCACCGCGGCATGCACGCCTTCGTGATCCGTGATGTCGACACGGTACGCGCGCGCCTTGCCGCCCGCTGCTTCGATTTGCGCCGCGACACGCGCCGCGCCTTCTTCGTTCAGATCGAACAGCGCGACGGTCGAGCCTTCCTCGCCGAAGCGCTTGCTGATGGCTGTTCCGATCCCACCTGCGGCGCCGGTGACGATGACGACCTTCTCTTTGAGCCCCTTCATTGATTCCCTCCGTAATATGCGAGGCGCCTTCGCGCCAGTTAATCCTTGCTGAGCGCTTCAGAAACTTCGTCGGCTTTTCCCGTGGCCCGGGCGAACAGCGCGCTGGCTTCCTCTTCGCTGTAACCCGCTTCGACCAGAACCTGAATGCTGTGCTCGCCGAGATTCGGCGGCAGATATCGAACGTTGCCGGGCGACTCGGAAAAGTGCACCGGTATCGAAGTCATGACCATGTCGCCTTCGGTTGGGTGCTCGAAGCGCTGGAAGAAGCCGGTCTCCTTGATGTACGCGTCGTGCATCAGGTCTTTCAGGTCGCGTACCGGGCCGTGCGGAACGTCGGCGGACGCGAAGATCGCGTTCCATTCCGCGGTCGTCTTGTTGCGAATGGCGTCGCCGACGATGCGGTACAGTTCGTTGATATTGCGCATGCGCTCGGTCATGTGACAGAAGCGTGGGTCATCGAGCAGATGCGCGGCATCGATTGCGCACAGCACGCGGCGCCATTGCTCGTTGTTCACGGCGAGCAGGCAGATATGCCCGTCTTTTGTCGCGTAGGGCCGACGGTGCGGCGAGAACATGCGCGGATAGCCGAGACCGGTTCCGTCATTGGAGCCCAGCGCACCTTCCCAAAGATGCTCGAACAGATTGAATTGCAGCATCGTCTCGAACATCGGCACATGCACGAGTTGGCCGACACCGGTCCGCTCACGGTGATAGAGCGCCATGCCGATCGAAGACGCCAGCACGTAGCCGCAGAACTTGTCGACGATCACGGTGGGGAAGTAGCGCGGCGAGCCGTCCGTGTCGCGGTTCATCGCGGCGATGCCGCTCTCGCCCTGGATCACGTCATCGAAAGCGGGGCGGTCCTTGTAGGGACCGTCGATTCGATAGCCGGCGCCCGACGCGTAGACGATGCGCGGATTGCGCGCCCGCACGGTCTCATAGTCGATGCCGAGGCGCTCAGCGGCGCTCGGGCGCATGCTGTGCACGATCACGTCGGCGGTCTCGACGAGCTTGAGCAGCGCTTCGCGGCATTCGGCCTGCTTGAGGTTCAGGATCACGCTCCGCTTGTTGCGGTTCATGATCGTATAGAACACGGCCATGTCGGGATTGCGGCCGGGACCGTTCTTGCGGTTCTGGTCGCCTTCGGGCGGTTCGATCTTGATGACGTCCGCGCCCATGTCGCCGAGCAACTGCGTGGCGACCGGACCGAGCACGTTGATGGTCAGATCGATCACGCGGACACCGGCTAACGGGCCGGTCGCCTGTTCGAGGGGTTGTTGTGGATTTTCCATGCTCAGGCCTTGTACTCCTTGCCCTTAACGAGCCTGAGCGGCGTGTACACCATCACTTCGGTGCCGTCCTGCTTGATCACGCGGTTGCGGGTGCGCACGAGCCCGAGGCCGGGGCGGCCCTTGCTAGGCCGGCATTCGATCACTTCGCATTCGACATGGATCGTGTCGCCCACGTAGGTCGGACCTTTGATGTCGAGCTCCATGTTCAGGAACGCAAAGCCGACGCCCTGCATGGTGGCCTGCGTGAGTAGTCCTTCCATGAGCGTAAACACCAGCGCTCCCGGCGCGACGCGGCCCTTGATGGCCGACTGCTCGCGCAAAAACTCGGTGTTGGTGAACAGGACTTCCAGCATGCCGGTCACCGAAACAAAATTCACGACATCCGTTTCCGTGACCGTCCGGCCTACGGTCTTGAACTTGCGTCCAACGGGCAGATCTTCCCAGTGAATCCCCAGACCAACCGTTTCGATTTCTACCATTGCCTGTCCTCTGTTGTTGTCGCTCGATTGTTAGATCAGCTGTCGTTGTCAGTTCTTCTTGATGCGGCCCAGCACGTTGTCCGCGACGATGTTGCGCTGAATCTGGTTGGTGCCCTCGATGATCTGCACCACCTTCGCATCGCGGAAATATCGATTGATCGGGTACTCGTTGGAGATGCCCGCGGCGCCGAAAAGCTGTACGGCGTCGGTCGCGACCTTCATCGCGACATCGGATGCGAACATCTTCGCCATCGCGGCCATGGGAGCGAGTTCGCGGCCTCTAACGCCCGCGTCGACGAGCGACGCAGTGCGATAGACGAGCTGGCGCGCGGCCTCGGTCTGGGTGACCATGTCAGCGATCATCCAGCGCACGCCCTGAAAATTGCTGATGCTCTGACCGAATGCGACGCGGTCCTGAATGAATTTGACGGTGTGATCGATTGCGCCCTGCGCGATGCCGACCGCGCGCGCGGCCACGATGGGGCGGCTCGTGTTGAGCGTCTCCATTGCTACCTTGAACCCCTGGCCGCCTTCGGGCCCGAGACGATCTTCCGTGCGGATGAAAGCGTCGTCGAAATAGAGAGGGCACGACGGGACGCCACGCGCGCCCATCTTGTCTTCCTCGTTGCCGATCGTCAGACCCGGCGTGTTGCGATCGACGATGAATAGATTGATGCCGAGCGGCTGTCCTTCTTCATCGAGCGTCTTGGCGGCGACCAGAATGAAGTCGGCGATATGCGAATTCGTGCACCAGATCTTCGAGCCGTTGAGCACATATCCGCCGTTCTTACGGCGCGCCGTGGTGCGAATGCCCGAGACGTCGGAGCCGCTTTGCGCTTCGGTAATCGACAGAGCACCGCGCAAGTCACCGGAGGCGAGTCCGGGCAGAAGGCGGGCCTTCTGCTCTTCGGTGCCGCCTTCGAGAATCGCTCCGAACGGCGTCCATTGCACCACGAGCAGATAGCCCGTGTTGTAGCAAACCCGCCCGAATTCCTCGACGGCGATACAGGCCGACATCAAGCTGCCGGCGCCGCCATACGCTTCGGGAAACGGCAGCGTGAAGAGGCCCAGTTCCTTGAGCAGAGCGTACATGTCGTGCGGATACTCGGCCGTACGGTCGATCTCGTCGGCGCGCATCGCCACGCGCTCCCTCGCGACGCGGCGGATGAGGTCGCGGATCTGAACCTGGTCGTCTGTTAGTTCGTATGTCACTTCGAGCTCTCTTGCTAGCGGTTTTTCTGGGGCCGGCCCGGATTCGTCTCCGGAGAGGGGACACGTCGCCCCCGCCGACCTCTTCCGAATCACGCCGGTCTCTTCACGTAATTGAACAATGTTCGATAAATTAAACGAATCGCTTGCAGGTCGTCAAGCGCTGAAACCTGCGGCCGCGGGTTTCTCCGAGGTGCGCCAGGAATTTGATCGAGATGTAGTTGCAGCCTTGTGCGGCGGGGCGTGGCAGGGCTTTCCCGGCGTTGACAGCATCCTTCAGATGCGTTTAAGATTTGGAACAGTGTTCGGTTATGTGTTCCATTTTGACCCGACAGCGCGGCTCGATTCGGCGCGAGCCCATGGCAAAACGATTTGGAGGAGCGGGGAATGGAGTCTCTTTGTCCTGAAGTCGATTATCAGAAGTTTCTGGCCGAGGGCCGCTTGATGATCCAGCGTAGCCGCAGCAGCGGCCGCTATGTGTTCTACCCGCGCGTAGCTGAGCCGGTTACCGGGATGCGCGACCTCGAGTGGGTCGAAGCCTGCGGGAAGGGCACGGTTTATTCCACCACCGTGGTGCGCCAGAAATCGCCCACGCCAAGCTACAACGTCGCCGTGATCGATCTGGAAGAAGGTGTGCGCATGCTCAGTTGTGTAGAGGGCATCGAGCCCGAGGCGGTGCGCATTGGTATGCCCGTGCAGGCGAAGATCGTGTACCGGGGGGATGCGGCACTGCTTGTTTTCGAACCAGCCTGACGCCCGCTAACCGCAACCGGCCGTCAAGAGCCGGTCGCACCGATGAAAGGTAGATCGAATGGAATTCAACTTGCGCGGGCGTACCGCACTGGTGGCAGGCGCCACCTATGGCATTGGGGAAGCACCTGGCCTGTCGTCGCTGGATCTTGCCGCGCGTGCCTCCGTTGACGCGCTGGCTCAGGTCGGGCTGACGCCTGGCGATGTCGACGGGCTTTTCGTGTGTACGCCGGACGACATGCTCTCGGGCCTCACGTTTGCCGAATACCTCGGTATTAACCCGAGGTTCACCGACAACAATCGAAGCGGCGGCTCGGCGTTCGAAATTTACGCGCACACGGCGGCCATGGCGTTGTGTACGGGACAGATCGACGTTGCGTTGATCGCATATGGAAGCAATCAGCGCAGCGCGGCGGGCAAGCTGGTGCAATCGTCACGGCCCTCGCCGTGGGAGAGCCCGTACAAGCCGATGAATCCGGTTTCGTCCTATGCGCTTGCGGCGGCGCGGCATATGCATCAGTACGGCACGAAGCGCGAGCATCTCGCCGAAGTGGCGGTAGCCGCGCGCAAGTGGGCGCAGCTCAATCCCGAAGCGTACATGCGTACGCCGTTGTCGATCGAAGATGTGATGGGCGCACGCCTCGTGTCCGACCCGCTTTCCGTGCGTGACTGCTGCCTCGTGACCGATGGCGCGGCGGCGGTCGTCATGGTGCGCGCCGATCGGGCGCGTGATCTTACCGACAAGCCGGTCTATCTGCTCGGTGCAGCTTCGGCCACCTCGCACCGCGAAATTGCGAACATGCCGGACCTCACGGTGACCGCCGCAGCGGAATCAGGCCGGCGTGCGTACGAAATGGCGGGCGTGAAACCAGGCGATATCGACGTCGCGATGCTCTACGATGCCTTCACGATCAACACCATTCTGTTTCTCGAAGACCTCGGCTTTTGCGCTAAAGGCGAAGGCGGCCACTTCGTGACGGACGGCGGCATCGCGCCGGGCGGCCGGCTCGCGGTGAATACCAACGGCGGCGGTCTGTCCTGCGTTCACCCCGGCATGTATGGGCTCTTTCTGATGGAAGAATCGATGCGGCAATTGACGGGCCGCGCCGGCGAGCGCCAGATTCCCGGCGCGAAGCTGGCGATCGCGCACGGCAACGGCGGCGTGCTGTCGAGCCAGGCTACGGTGATTCTCGGGACACAGGAAACGCTGTAAGACACGCCGCCCGCCAGGGTCACTGTCAACAGCTTTGCATGGGATCAGAGTAAGCGCTGTAGCGCTTACTCTGATCGACAGGAGACGGACAGATGAGCGAACAGACCAGCAACGATGCGGCAGAGATCGTACAGGTCCGGCAAGACGGTGCGATCGCGATCGTCACATTGAACTATCCGCAACGGCGCAACGCGTTTTCGCTGAAGATGCGTGAGACCTTGTACGCGCAGCTGTATCGCCTGATGCATCACGAGGAAACTTGCCGGGCGATCGTATTGACGGGGGCAGGCAATACGTTTTGCGCAGGCGGAGACATCTCGGAGATGCAGGCGCGCAAGGTACTCGAATACCGCCAGCGCAATGAGTTGCCGCTCGATATTTTCAGACTGATCGTCGAAGGAACGAAAGCGGTCGTCGCCGCCGTCGAAGGGTTTGCGTTCGGCGCCGGGCTCTCGCTCGCCGCTGCTTGCGACTATGTCGTCACGTCGTCGACCGCGCGATATGCGAGCGCGTTCGTCAAGGTGGGGCTGCTGCCCGACACGGGGCTCTATTGGTCGCTGTCGCAGCGCGTGGGCGGCGGCCTCGCACGCGAACTGATGCTGAGTGCGCGCGAGTTCAACGGCGTCGAAGCAGGCGAGACCGGTTTTGCGAATCAGGTCGTCGAACCCGGCGAGGCGCTGAACGCCGCATTGAAGGTGGCGCAACAGTACGCGGAATTGCCGTCGGTGGCCACCGCGCATCTGAAGGCCGCGCTCGCGACGGGCATCCGTACGCTCGACGACGCGATCGAAGCCGAAGTCAACCTGCAGCCCATCCTGCGCCGCAGCCGCGAACACCAGGAGGCGGTGAGCGCCTTCATGGAAAAGCGCAAGCCGGTATTCGTGGCCGACTGAAGGAAGGCGATATGAGCGAAAAACAAACGGCAGAAAACGAAGTGACCTCGCTGATCGAGGTGACCCGCGAGGGACCCGTCGCGATCGTGACGCTGAACAATCCCAGGCGCCGTAACGCGATGGGACGCCAGATGCGTCAATTGCTGCGCGACACCATGCATCGGCTGATGGTCGACGATGCGGATTCGCGGGCGATCGTTCTCACGGGTGCGGGCGAGCACTTTTGCGCGGGAGCGGACATCTCCGAGATGACGAAGCGCACGATCCTGCAAAGCCGCGAGATCCTGGCGGAGTCGTGCGTCGTGGTGCGGGAAATGCAGGCTGGACCGAAGCCGGTCGTGGCTGCGGTGGAAGGCGTGGCCTTCGGCGCCGGGCTGTCGCTCGCGGTGGCGACTGACTACGTCGTCGCGGCTTCGACTGCGCGGTTCTGCGCGGCGTTTCTGCGTGTAGGTCTGATCCCGGATACCGGCATTCTGTGGACGCTGCCGAAACGCATCGGCATGGCTCGCGCGCGAGAGATGCTCTCGCTCGCCACCGAGATCGACGGCAACAAGGCGGAAAAGATCCACCTTGCGAACGAAGTCGTCGAGCCGGGTACTGCGCGCGCGAAGGCGATCGAAGTGGCGCGCGGTCTCGCCGAGCTGCCGCCGCTCGGTGTGGCGCTGCTGAAGGACGCGCTGACCAACGCCGCGACGACCATGGAAGGCGCGCTGAGAGCCGAGATCGACTTTCAGCCCATCCTGCGTCAGTCGAAAGACCATCAGGCTGCCTGCAAGGCGTTTATGGAAAAGACCACACCGGTCTTCACGGGTGAGTGAGCGCGGGGAGCAATGCGATGAGTGTCGAGCAGAAGGAAACCGCTGTGGGCGCGGACGAGATCGTGCAGGTGCGCTGCGAAGGCGACGTGACCATCGTCACGATGAACTATCCCGAGCGCCGCAACGCGTTCTCCATGAAGATGCGTCTCGCGCTGACCGAGGTGTTCCAGCGGCTGATGCACGATGACCCGGATACCCGCGCGATCGTGCTGACGGGCGCAGGCGGCCATTTTTGCGCGGGCGGCGACCTGTCCGAAATGCACGCAGCCACGCCACCGTTGCTGGCGCTTCGTGAGCGCATCGCGGTGGGCGTGCGTCTTTTCAAGCTGATCTATACGGGCACGAAACCAGTCGTTGCGGCGGTGGAGGGCACGTGCTACGGGGCGGGGGTGTCGCTGGCTGCTGCATGCGACGTCGTGGTTAGCGCCGATACAGCGAAATATTCGTGTGCCTTTAGCAAGGTCGGGCTGTTGCCGGACACCGGCATTCTGTGGACGCTGCCGCAAAAGATCGGCGGCGGCAAGGCGCGTGAGCTGATGCTCAGGGGCAATGCGATCGACGCAGCCGAGGCGCGCCGCCTCGGCCTCGTCAGCGAGGTGGCCGCGAGCGGCCGCGTGCTCGATGCGGCGATCGAGACCGCGGCGCGCTTCGCGAGCTATCCGCCAGTGACGCTGGCGCTGCTGAAGGCGAGCCTCGTCAACGCGGGCAATTCGATCGAAGACGCATGCCGCCTCGAAACCGACCTCAATCCGCTGACCCGTCAAACGAGCGACCACACCGAGGCGGTAAAAGCCTTCATGGAAAAACGCAAGCCGGTTTTCACGGGTGCCTGACGCCGCCATTCTCCGTCGCTGTTTCTACTGGAAGTTCAACGCATATGTTTACGCCTGACCTGCTGAAGAACAAACGAATTCTCATCACCGGGGGTGGAACGGGCCTTGGCAAGAGCATCGGCCGACGCTACCTCGAACTGGGCGCCGAGCTCGTCATCTGTGGTCGTCGCAAGGAAGTGCTGGACGCGACGGCCGACGAGTTTCGCGGCGTGGTGCCTGGCGCGCGAGTCGCGACGGTGCAGGCGGACGTGCGCAGCGCGGAGTCCGTCGAGTCGATGATGGACACGATCTGGCGCGACGGTCCGCTCGACGTGTTGCTGAACAACGCGGCGGCCAACTTCATCGCGCGCACGGAAAGCCTGTCGGCGCGCGCGGTGGATGCGGTGCTCGACATCGTGCTGCACGGCAGCTTCTATTGCACGATCGCGGCGGGCAAGCGCTGGATCGACGCCGGTCACCGGGGCAACGTGATCAGCACGGTATCGACGCCCACGATGACGGGCTCGGCCTTTACGGTGCCGTCCGCCGCGGCGAAGGCGGGTGTTCTGGCGATGACCCGCAGCCTCGCGGTCGAGTGGGGCCCGAAGGGCATTCGCCTGAACGCGGTGGCGCCCGGACTCTTCCCGACGCCGGGCGCATGGGAGCAGTTGTATCCGCCGGGCTCGCAGGTCGAGCCGCAGGAGCGCTCGGTGCCGCTGCGGCGCTTCGGCGATCACACGGAACTCGCCGATCTCTACGCTTATCTGGCGTCGGATGGCTCCGGCTACATCACCGGCGACATGATCGTGATCGACGGCGGCCGCTGGATGCAGGGCGTCGGCGGTCCGACCTTCCGCGCGATGCAGGACTGGACCGACGAGCAATGGGACGCGATGCGCGCCCACGCTCGCAAGGGGTGAACGATGGGTCCGCTTGCAGGAGTTCGAATCGTCGAGCTGGCCGGCATCGGGCCGGGGCCCATGGCGGCGATGCTGCTCGCCGATCTGGGCGCGACGGTGTTGCGCATCGAGCGTCGCCAGCCGGTCAAGCTCGGTATCGAGCGTCCGCTGCGCTACAACCTGTTGCTGCGCAACCGAAAGACGATTGCGCTCGACCTGAAGGACCCGGAGGCCGTCGAACTCGTGCTCAGTCTGGTGGAGCGCGCCGATGCACTGATCGAAGGTTTCCGGCCCGGCGTGACCGAGCGACTCGGGCTGGGGCCGCAGGTCTGCCTCGAACGTAATCCGAAGCTCGCTTACGGACGCATCACGGGGTGGGGTCAGGAAGGGCCGCTCGCGCAGTACGCCGGGCATGACCTGAACTACATCGCGATCACCGGCGTACTCAACGCAATCGGCCGCTGCGACCAGCCACCGTCGATACCGCTGAATCTGATCGGCGACTATGCGGGCGGGTCGCTGTACCTGGCAATGGGGCTGCTCTCGGCGATTCTGCATGCGCGTAACGGCGGCGCGGGTCAGGTCGTGGACGCCGCAATCGTCGATGGCACCGCCAACCTTGCCACCACGTTCTTCGGCATGCAGGCCGCCGGCATCTGGCGTGACGGGCGCGGGACGAATATCACCGACTCCGGATCGCACTTCTACGACGTGTATGAATGCGCGGATGGCAAGTGGATTACGGTCGGTCCCATCGAGGACAAGTTCTATGTGGAACTGCTTCGCCTGCTCGACATCGATCCGCAAACGCTGGGGACGCAACTCGACGCCAGCAACTGGCCCGCGGCACGCGCGCTGTTCGCGCTGAAGTTCAAGGGCCGCACGCGCGAGCAGTGGTCGAGTCTGCTCGAGCATACGGACGCGTGCTTTGCCCCCGTGCTCTCGTGGACCGAGGCGCCCGCGCATGCGCATCTGAAGGCGCGCGGTACGTTCATCGAAGTCGACGGCATCGTGCAGCCCGCGCCGGCGCCACGCTTCTCCGCCACCGTGCCCGCGAAGCCGACAGCGCCCGAGGCGCCCGACGCGTCCACGGTCGACGCCGCGCTGGCCGCATGGCTCGACCCGGGCCGCATTGGCGAGTTGAAAGAAGCGGGAACGCTGGCCTGATCGGCACCCGTCAGGCGACCCATCAAGACGAAACGAGACACTCATGGATCTGCGATATACCGACAAAGAGCTGGCGTTCCGCAACGAGGTGAGAGCCTTCTTCAAGGAAGCGCTGCCCGCCGACATCCGTCGCAAGGCGACCTTGGGCCAGCGTTATTCGGCGGCCGACCTGCGCCGCTGGCAGCGCATTCTGTACGAGCGCGGCTGGGCGACTCCCGCGTGGGATAAGACGTGGGGCGGCACGGGCTGGAGCGCGGTGCAGCAGTACATCTTCAAGGAAGAGCTGCACATGGCGCCGGCGCCCGAGTCGCTGTCGTTCAACGTGAACATGATCGGTCCGGTATTGATCGCGTTCGGCAGCGAAGAGCAGAAGCGCCATTTCCTTCCTCGCATCGCGAGCCTCGAATACTGGTTCTGCCAGGGGTTTTCCGAGCCCGGCGCCGGTTCGGACCTGGCCGCGCTGCGAACCCAGGCGGTCCGCGACGGCGATCACTACGTGATCAACGGCCAGAAGCTGTGGACTTCGACCGCGCATCACGCCGACTGGATGTTCTGTCTCGTGCGCACCGATTCGAGCGGCAAGAAGCAGCAGGGCATCACGTACCTGCTGATCGACATGAAGACATCGGGTCTGACCGTGCGGCCGATCATCACGATCGACGGCCACCACGAAACCAACGAGGTGTTCTTCGACAACGTGCGCGTGCCGGTTGCGAACCGGATCGGCGAGGAAAACAAGGGCTGGGATTACGCGAAATATCTGCTGGGCAACGAGCGCAGCGGCATTGCGCGCGTGGGCGTTTCGAAGATGCGCGTGCGTCACGCGAAGGATCTGGCGAAGCGCGTGCCTTGCGGCGACGGCGTGCTGTGGGACGATCCGCGTTTTCGCGAACGTGTCGCGGCGGTCGAGGTGGAGCTGAAGGCCCTGGAAATGACGCAGATGCGCGTGATTGCCGAAAGCAGCGCGCAGGACAGCCACGTGCCCGACCCGAAGACTTCGATCCTGAAGATCAAGGGTTCGGAGCTGCAGCAACTCGCGGCTGAATTGCTCCTCGAGGTCGCAGGGCCGGACGCCTTGCCGCTCGATCTCGACTTCCTGCGCGGGCTTGGCGATCCGGTTCGTGAACCCGAATGGGGGCTCACGATCGCGCCGAATCACTACTTCGCGCGCCACGTCTCGATCGTGGGCGGCTCCAACGAGATTCAGAAGAACATTCTCGCCAAATCCGTACTCGGACTTTGAGCGACCGGCGAACTGCGGAGAAGCATCAGATATGGACTTTGATTTCACCGATGAGCAAAGAATGCTCAAGGACAGCGTCGAGCGGCTCGTCAAGGACGAGTACGGCTTCGAGCAGCGAGCGAAGTATGTCGCTGAGCCGGACGGTTTCAGCCGTGAGCTGTGGGCGCGTTATGCCGACATGGGTCTGCTCGGCCTTTCGTTCGACGAGGAATACGGCGGCAGTAACTGCGGCCCGGTCGAAACGATGATCGTGATGGAGGCATTGGGCCGTGGGCTCGCAGTCGAACCGTATCTTGCGACGGTCGTGCTGGGCGGCGGCTTCGTGCGCCTCGGCGGCAACGCGGCGCAACGCGAGGCGATTCTGCCGCGGATCGCGCAGGGTGAGCTGCAGATGGCGTTCGCCCACAGCGAGGCGCAGTCGCGCTACGAGCTCGCGGATGTTGCGACCACCGCACGGCGCGACGGCGACGGCTGGGTGCTCGACGGCGCGAAGCGCGTCGTGCTGCACGGCGGCAGCGCCGATCTTCTGGTGGTGTCGGCGCGCGTGTCGGGCGGCAGACGCGAGCGCGACGGCATCGGTCTGTTCATGGTCAGGGGCGACGCGGCGGGCGTGACGCGCCACTCGTATCCGACGCAAGACCGGTTGCGTGCGGCGGACATCGAATTGTCCGGCGTGCGCGTTGCAGATAGCGACGTGCTGGGCGTGGCGGGCGCCGCGTTGCCGCTGATCGAAACAGTCGTTGCGCACGCCATCGCGGCGGTGAGCGCGGAAGCCGTGGGCGCAATGGCCGCCGCGCACGAAGAAACAGTCGAGTATCTGAAGGTCCGCAAGCAGTTTGGCGTGCCTATCGGATCGTTTCAGGCACTCCAGCATCGCGCCGTCGACATGCTCGTCATGGTGGAACAGGCGCGCAGCATGGCGCTCTTCGCGACCATGATGAGCGAGGAGCCGGATGCGGCCGAACGCGATCGCAGTATGTCCGCGGCGAAAGTGCAGATCGGACGCTCGGGCCGTTTCGTCGGTCAGCAAGGCGTGCAACTTCACGGCGGCATCGGCATGACCGAAGAGTGCAAGATCGGCCACTACCTGAGACGCCTGAGCGTGATCGATATCCAGTTCGGTTCGACCGAACATCATCTGACCCAGCTCGCCAATGCCGGCGGGCTGATCGATGCAGCAGCGTGAGCCGCGCGTCCAGCCAAGTAAACGGAATCCATTCATGAGCCGAATTTCCACACCCGATCAATATCAGGAACTGCGCGACGCCTTGCGTGACCTCTCGAAGGAGTACCCGGACGAGTACTGGCGCCGTATCGATCATGAGCGCGTCTATCCGGAGGCCTTCGTCGACGCACTGACGAAGGCCGGCTGGATGGCCGCGCTGATTCCGCAGGAGTATGGCGGTTCCGGCCTCGGGCTGACCGAGGCGTCCGTGATCATGGAGGAAATCAACCGCAACGGCGGCAACTCCGGGTTCTGCCATGGCCAGATGTACAACATGAATACGCTGCTGCGTAATGGCTCGGAAGCGCAAAAGCGCAAATACCTGCCGAAGATCGCGAGCGGAGAATTGCGTCTGCAATCGATGGCCGTGACCGAGCCGACCACCGGAACGGACACGACAAAGCTGAAGACCAACGCTGTAAAAAAAGACGGCCGCTATGTGGTCAACGGCCAGAAGGTGTGGATCTCACGCGTGCAGCACTCGGACATGATGATCCTGCTTGCACGTACCACGCCGTTGTCGGACGTGAAGAAGAAGTCGGATGGGCTGTCGTGTTTCCTCGTGGACCTGCATCAGGCGATCGGCAATGGCCTGACCGTGCGACCGATTCCGAACATGGTCAACCACGAAACGAACGAACTGTTCTTCGACAATCTGGAAATCCCGGAAGAGAACCTGATCGGCGAGGAAGGCAGGGGTTTCAGGTACATCCTCGACGGACTCAACGCCGAGCGCGCACTGATCGCCGCCGAGTGTATCGGCGACGGCTACTGGTTCGTCGATCGCGCATCGAAGTACGCGAGCGAGCGCATCGTGTTCGACCGACCGATCGGCATGAATCAGGGCATCCAGTTTCCGATTGCCGAGTCATACATCGACGTGCGCGCGGCCGACCTGATGCGCTACAAGGCCTGCGAACTGTTCGACAACCATCAGCCGTGCGGCGCGGAAGCGAACATGGCGAAGCATCTCGCGGCCACGGCTTCGTGGAAAGCCGCCAATGCCTGTCTGCAGACCCATGGCGGTTTCGGGTTCGCGTGCGAATACGACGTCGAACGCAAGTTCCGCGAAACGCGGCTCTATCAGGTGGCGCCGATTTCGACGAACCTGATTCTGTCCTATGTCGCCGAGCACGTGCTCGACCTGCCGCGTTCATTCTGAGCATTGGAGGGATCTCATGCGCTTCGAGACCATTCTGTACGACGTCAAGGACCGTATCGCGACGATCACGCTGAACCGTCCTGAACATATGAACACCTGGAACGATCAGGTGGCGACCGAGGTGTACGAGGCGATGCAGGCGGCGGGCTCGGATCAGGGCGTGCGGGTCATCGTTTTCACCGGCGCGGGCAAGGCGTTTTGCGCAGGCGGCGATATCCACAGCTTCGGCGGCGACCCGGCCGCGCTGATGACGAAGCTGCCGCGCCCGTTCGACATGCGCAAGCGCGCCGACTGGCAGACGCGCTGCTCGTACTATCCGGCCATCCCGAAGCCGGTGATCGCGATGCTCAACGGTGCGACCGTCGGCATCGGCCTGATTCACGCGCTCTTTTGCGACATCCGCTTTGCGTCGGAAGACGCCACCATCACGACGGCATTCGCGCGCCGTGGCCTGACCGCGGAATACGGCATGGCCTGGATACTCGCGCGTCACGTCGGCCAGGCGCACGCGCTCGACCTGCTGATGTCGGGACGCAAGATCAAGGGGCGTGAGGCCGAACGGATGGGACTCGTGAATCGGGCAATCCCGGCCGACAAGCTCGTCGAGGAGACCTATGCCTACGCGCGCGAAATGGCCGAGTACTGCTCGCCGCGCTCGATGCGCATCATGAAGGAGCAGGTCTGGGAGGTGCCGTTTCAGACGCCCCACGAGGCGGTGATGTACGCGGGACTGGACATGCCGATCGCCAACCAGTGCGATGACTACAAGGAAGGCATGGCTAGCTTCCTCGAAAAGCGCAAGCCCAACTTCACGGACCACTGAGCACACATAGGACTACCACCTCATGCTGAACTACGAAGTCGTCAAGAACTGGCCGATCGAAGATGTTACGCAGACGTACAGCGAGCGCGATGTGATGCTGTATTCGCTGGGTCTCGGCCTCGGCGGAGACCCGCTGGACACCGAACAGTTGCGCTACGTGTATGAAAAGGACCTGCAAGCGATGCCGACCTGCGCAGCCGCGTTCGCATGGCCGAAATCGTGGATGCGCGACCCGCGCACGGGCATCGACTATCTGAAGCTGGTGCATGGTGAGCAGGACGTGCGTTTCGTGCGCCCGATGCCGGTGGCGGCGACCATCGTCAGCAAGACGCGGGTGAGCCGTATCTCGGACAAGGGCGCGGGCAAAGGCGCGATCGTCGAACTCAAGCGCGACATCATCGACGCCTCGACGGGCGAACAGCTTGCCGAAGTCCGGCAGGTGTCGTTTCTGCGTGGCGACGGCGGATTCAGCGCCGGGTCGGGCGCGAGCGACTCGCCGCCCGAAGCGCTTCCGGCGGTGCCCGAGCGTGCGCCGGATGCGGAATATGTGTTCTCGACCGGTGCCCATGCCGCGTTGATCTACCGCCTTTCGGGTGATGCCAACCCGCTGCACGCGGACCCGGAGGTCGCGTCGAAGGCCGGCTTCAGCCGGCCCATTCTTCACGGCCTCGCGACCTACGGTATCGCGGGTTACGCGGCGATTCGCACGTTCGCGGGCAACGACGCATCGCGTTTGAAGCGACTCGCGTTGCGCCTGACTTCGCCGGTATATCCGGGCGAAGAAGTGCGCTTCCAGTTCTGGCGGGACAGTGACACGCGCCTGCATTTGCGGGCGCGCGTCGACGCACGCGACGCGGTGGTGCTGAACAACGGAATCGTGGAAATTGCCTGAAACCGCGCCTGGCAGCGCCGATGTGCTTGCCGGGCCGCGACTGGAGCCTGAAATGAAACGACCCCCATGCTCACTGTTGTTCGCGGCCCCCCGGGGAGGCTTCAGCCTCCCTTGGGGCGGCCCGGCGGGAGGCTGAAATGGACCTGAAAGAGAGCCCCGCCGACAAGGAATTTCGCGCCACGGTGCGCGAATTCGTAGCGACGCATTTGCCCGACGACATTCGCGAACGGGTGCTGAACTTCCGCCATGTGCCGCGCGAAGACTACGTGCGCTGGCAACGCATTCTTGCCGAGAAGGGATGGGGCGCACCTGCATGGCCCGCACAATTCGGCGGCGCCGCCTGGAATGCCGCGCAGCGCAACATTTTCGACGAGGAATGCTTTACCGCCGGCGCGCCGCGCCAGATGCCGTTCGGCCTTTCGATGGTCGGACCGGTGATTCAGAAGTTCGGCACCGACGCGCAGCGCGAACGGTTCCTGCCGCGCATCGTCTCGATGGAGGACTGGTGGTGTCAGGGCTACTCCGAGCCGGGCGCGGGTTCCGATCTGGCGTCGCTGAAGACGCGTGCGGACCGCGTCCAGCGCGACGGTCAATCGTTCTACGTGGTCAACGGCCAGAAGATCTGGACCTCGTTCGCCCAATGGGCTAACTGGATTTTCTGCCTGGTTCGCACGGACGGCAGCGGCCGCCCGCAGGAAGGCATCTCGTTCCTGCTGATCGATATGTCGACGCCCGGCATCACGGTCAGACCCATCCGCACGCTCGACGGCGGCCACGACGTCAACGAAGTGTTCTTCGACAACGTCGAAGTGCCGGTGAGCAATCTCGTCGGTGACGAGCATCGCGGCTGGTCGATCGCCAAGTACCTGCTCGGCCATGAGCGGACCAACATTGCCGGCCTCGGCAACTGCAAGCGTTTCATGCGTCGTCTGAAGGAGATTGCCAGCACCGAGCGCAAGCACGGCAAGCCGCTCATCGAGGACGTCCGCTTTCGCGATCGCATCGCCAAGGTGGAAATCGATTTGATCGCGCACGAATGGTCGCTACTGCGCGTCGTCTCGGCCGAAACCGCTGGACGTCCTATCGGACCGGAGGCTTCGGTGCTGAAAATCCGCGGTTCGGAGATTCAGCAGGAGCTTACGGAACTGATCATGGAATGCGCAGGCCCCTATGCGGTGCCCTTTGTAAGCGAGGCGCTGGAGGCGGACTGGCGCGGTGAAACCGCGAACGGCGAGCTGCTCAACGCGCTGGCCGCGCACTACCTGGACTGGCGCAAGATTTCGATCTACGGCGGTTCGACCGAAGTGCAGAAAAACATCATCGCCAAGCAGGCGCTCGGCATCTGAGGACACGCCATGGACTTCACGCTGGTTGAAGAGGAACAGATGCTGGCCGACGTGGTCGGCCGTTTCGTCGCAAAGGAATACGACTTCGAGGCGCGACGCTGTCTCGCCGCTACGCCCGAGGGCTGGTCGGCTGCGCACTGGACTACGCTGGCCGAAATGGGCGTACTGGCACTGAACGTGCCACAGGACCATGGCGGCCTTGGCGCCGGGCCGGTCGAGACGATGCTCGTGATGGAGGCCTTCGGCCGTGGGCTCGTACTGGAGCCGTTTGTTTCGACCGCCGTGATCGGCGCGAAGCTGATCGGGCGTGCGGGACATGAGGCGCGCAAGGCCGAGTTGCTGACCGGCATCACCGACGGCAGCCTGAAGACCGCGCTGGCGACGCTCGAACCCGGTGCGCGTTTCGATTTGTGGAACGTTGCAATGAGGGCCGAGCCAACGCGTGACGGGTTCATCCTGAATGGACGGAAGGGCGTGGTATTGCACGGCGACAGCGCGGACATTCTGCTGGTTTCGGCGCGTACCGCGGGCGAGCAGACCGATCAGCACGGCATCACACTGTTCGCCGTCGATGCGCGCGCGCCAGGCGTGAGCGTCAAAGGATTTCCGGCACTCGATGGCCAGCGTGTCGCCGAGGTGGTGCTCGACGACGTGCGCGTCGATGCAATGGCTGTCATCGGCGCGGTCGATCAGGGCTACCCGCTGCTCGAGTGGGCGGTCGATCAAGGCATTTTTGCGCTGTGCGCGGAAGCGGTCGGCGCGATGTCGCGTCTGAGCGAGCTGACCTTTGAATACCTGCGCACGAGAAAGCAGTTCGGTTCGCCGATCGGCAAATTCCAGGCGCTGCAGCATCGCGCCGCCGATATTTTGACCGCGGTAGAGCAGGCGAAATCGATCGTTTACTTTGCCGCCGCCAGACTCGGCGAGGACGACGATCTCGAAGCCCATCGTGCCGTTACAGCCGCCAAGGCGCTGATCGGGCGTAGTGCGCGCTTCGTGGCACAGCAAGCGGTACAACTGCACGGCGGGATGGGCATGACGGACGAGCTGGCGGTGGGGTGGTACGTGAAGCGGCTCACCTGCATCGATATGACCTGGGGAAACACCGAACACCATCTCGAACTGTACGGCGCGTTCCTGTAATCGCAGTTTGCCCGACGAGCAGAATGATCCCGACCGCCGATACCGGTCGATTCGAACAAAGGAGACAACAGATGTCAGTAGCTGCTCATGGCGCGGCTCCGGAGCTCGCTCCGATTCCCGCGCACGTATTGCCTGAACGTGTGTTCGACATCGATATCTACAATCCGCCGGGTGCCGAAGACGATTACCATCTGTCGCTCAAGCAGTTGCACGCCGAAGGCATTCCCGACATTCTGTGGACGCCGCGAAACGGCGGACACTGGATCGCGACGCGTGGCGATGACATCTATCACATCCTCAAGGACTATGAGAATTTCTCGTCGAAGCAGCTGACCGTGCCGCTCGTCGAGCATCAACCGTTGCCGCCGATCTTCTTCGATCCTCCGCAGCACACCGCCTATCGCGCGCTGATCGCGCCTGCGTTCATGCCGCAGGCAATCGGCAAGCTCGAGGAGAAGGCGCGCGAAATGGCGATCGAACTGATCGACGGCTTTTATCCGAAGGGCGAGGTGGAATTCGTATCGGGGTTTGCGCAGCACCTGCCGATCGGCATCTTCATGAACATGGTGGCGCTGCCAGCCGAGGATCGCGAGTACTTGCTCGGCCTCGCCGACAAGATGGTCCGCCCGGTCGATGCCAACGAGAAGCTCAAGGCGCTCGGTGCGATTTTTCAATACCTCGGCGTGAAGATTGCGGAACGCCGCGCGAATCCGGGCGACGATCTCATCAGCAAGATCGTCCATTCGAAGATCGACGGGCGCGCGCTCACCGACGAAGAAGTGCGCGGGCTTTGCGGTCTCGTGCTGATTGGCGGCCTCGACACGGTAGCATCGGCAATGGGTTTTATCGCGCGATTCCTCGCCGGCAGCCCGGCCCACCGCAAGCAGCTGATCGACAACCCCGAACTGACGCAGAAGGCGGTGGACGAGCTTCTGCGGCGCTTCCCGGTGGTCAATCAAGGCCGGCGGATCACACACGATTTCGAATACAAGGGCGTGCAGATGAAGGCGGGCGACATGATCATCATGCCGACCACGCTGCACGGTCTGGACGAGCGAAAGTTCGACGATCCGCTGAATGTCGATTTCACGCGGCCCACGCCGATTCATTCGACGTTCGGCAATGGCGCGCATCGTTGTCCCGGCTCGTTTCTTGCACGCGTGGAGTTGAAGGTTTTCCTTCAGGAATGGCTGAAGCGGATTCCCGATTTCCAGATCAAGCCTGGCGAGAAGGCGGGTGTCCACGGAGGTGTGAACGGCACGCTGTACCACTTGCCTCTTGTCTGGGACGTGGCCCGCTGAAGATCGGTCGCGATGGCCTGAGAAGGCCATTGTGACCATGTGCGTCTGTGGAAGGCTATCTGCGGCCCGGTGCGCCCGTCGTATTGCGCGCGCCTTGTTCTATGGAGACGCCTTACTCAACGCGCGCCAGACAACCTTCATGGCGTGACGGAACGAGTCGGCATCGAGTGTGTTCGTGTCGGCCCGGCGAAGATAGACGACGAGGCCCTGTAGATGTGAAAGGAGTAGGGCACCGCGCAGCGTACATTCTCGCGCCGCCAAGGTTGGGTTTATCTGTGCAATCAGTTCCGCCAGCAGAGCCTGAAAATCGGCAGTGGTTTTCGCCATCAAGGCATGCAAACCGGACTCGTGTTCCGCCAGGCTCCAGGATTCCAGAACAAAGGCGCTAACGCGCTTGCCGCCGGCCGCCGTCAGTACAGAGAACGCCTCGTCGACGATGACTTCCAGCCGGGCCTCCGGTGGCCGCCGTTTGTCTTCTGCGATCGTCCGATAGTGTTCGAAATAACGACTTGTAAATGCCTCGATTGTGGCCCGCAACAGTTCTTCGCGAGTGCTGAAATAGTGCTGCAAGGTCCTCAGCCGGATTCCTGCGTCGCTGGCAATGCGGCGTTGAGTGAACCCAGCGTTACCCTCAGATGCAAAGACCTCGATCGCCGCTTCGATGATGGCGGGCACACGGGTGGTTCTATTGCCTCGCCGTCTGGGCCCGTCTTCCGCCGTCTTGTCGAGATCTGCCGATGAGATAGTCAGGTCTTTCATCTGTTGTGCTCTCCTTGGCGTCTGCTGCCTGTCGCGCGCGTTGTCAGTCCCGGATGTGCAAAACTGCAGACCATTCCCCACCACGAGCATCGCTCGATCCTGGTCGGCTAGCGCGACTCTTTGATCTGATGATAGTCAGATGACCAATAAAAATTCGTCCGTCGACTAATTACTTCAGATGGCGTCTCATCCTTTTAATTGCAGCGTCACATATCGTACTCCACTGAAGCGTGGTCTTGTCCATACCAGCATTTCCCCTGGTGCCACTGGGCTTGATAATGGGTCGGCTGACCACTAGTATTTAGTCAAACGACACATTACGGCAGAAACAGATTTTTCTCGCAGCGTCGGAACCCGGAGCGGAGATGCGCAGGTGTCAGGCCGGGCCGGTTAAGGTCGCCAATTTTTGCGTTCGTGGCTGTGATTTGCCAGCGGCGCACACGGGGCGGTTGAAGGAGCAGGACATGAAGCTTGGAGAAAGTTCTTTGCGTTCGCTCATCGAAAAGTGGCTCGCGCCCACTGCGACCACCCCGGTGCATGTAACCCGATGTACTTTCGCAAATTCGAGTCAGACGAGGTGTGTGCTCGCGCGGTCGTCTGCCTCGGACAGCTCACTCGCGATATTCTTCTTTCGGCACGACGACGGCGCCTGGCGAGTGTTCCCACCTCCTCCCCGAAAACCAGAAATGCACTCCTGCCCAGGGGCTGGATAAGGAGTTTGTCTTGTCGCGATCCATGGCCAGGATATATGGATGCACTGCCAGGGAAACCGACCCAATCGCACACGTGTTTTCGGCTGCTTCAGCGATTCGTCTTCCTTTCGCGTTCGAAGTGACAGACGAAAGACTAGCTCGTCCCTGATCTGCGCCGCGTACCGGGCTCGAGCCGAACATCTCGGCTGCGTGCGGCTGTAGATCGATTGATGATCCGCTCTCGCGGGTTGCCAGGAAGCCACCATGGTTTGCATCGCCATTCCTCGCAGGCGAGGCGGATGCCTTGTCAATGCAAGCGTCGCCGGCATCTCGTTTGCGCGACGCGCTCGACACGCATTCAGCACCGATGCGTGCCTCAGTCAGGCGCGCATCGCTTCAAATTCATCACCGATCTCAAGCCCACGTTTACCCCGAATTTCGAACGGCGTTCGAAAAAATGCATCGCGTAGGGGTGGGCGAGCGTTGACAGTCGAGTTTCGAGCGTTTATCTTTGCGAACAGCATTCGTATTCTGGTGACGTGGTAGGAGGGATCTGAAACGCGATGCTGATGAGGTGGGGGAGGCCGGTTTCGCTTCATTGCTAAGTCTGCGGCCATCCAACGGCCTTGGCCTTTTCTGCGGCAGTTCGACAAAGACAAGAGGAGACGCATGAAACAGAAGAGTCTTAAGCCAAGGGCGATCAGCCTTGGCGTACACGCCGCCTGTATCGCTGCGGCATGCGGGTTGTGGAGCGCGAACGCCAATGCATTTCACTTCGATGTGCCGAACCCGGACATCGACATGCAATGGGACAACACGTTGCGCGCGGACTACGGCATCCGGCTGCAGAACCCGGACCAGTTCTACACCAGCAGTCCGACGTACGATGAAGGCAATCTGTCGACGCCGAAGTTCAGTACGATCCAGGCGATGCTGAACCTCTACAGCGAGTTCGATTTCAAATACAAGGAAACATCCGGCTTCCGCATCAGCATGGACGCGTGGTACGACCCGACGTTCAAGAACCACAATACGAGCAACCCCGCGTTCCCGCCGAACTATCCGAACAACGAGTACACGAGCTACATCAAGAAGTTCTACCAGGGGCCGAGCGCGGAACTGCGTGATGCGTTCGTGTTCAACACGTTTGACCTCGGTGGTCACTCTGTAAACGTCAAGCTCGGCCGGACGGCGATTACCTGGGGGCAGTCGGCGTTCGCTACGCTGGGTGGTGCGAACTCGGTGGCGATCGGTCAACAGCCGCTCGACCTGATGAAGCTGACGCAGAGCCCGAGCGCATCGCTGAAGGAAATCGTGTTGCCGACGGCTCAGGCAGCCGTGACGGCGAACATTACCGACACGATTTCTCTCGGGGCACAGTACACGTTCGAATGGAATCACGACCGGCTGCCTGAAGGCGGCACATATTTCGGGGGTGCAGACCCGATTCTCTACGGACCGCCGATCGCCAGCTACGAAACCATTCCGGGGCTAGGCACGTTCGGGATTCCGCGCATCGCGCCGACCAAAGGTCAGATGGGCGACATCGGCCTGAACGGCAAGTGGCGCGTCGATTCGCTCGCAACGACCTATGAATTCACGTACCGCCACTTCGCCATGAAGATGCCATGGGCGGCGGTGCTGCTCCCGGGTGCCGGGCCGCAACTTTTCCCTGGCTTCAACCTGCCCGGTGTTACGGCGAAGTACGGCAACAACGTGAACCTGATCGGCGCTGGCTTCAACAGCGCGATCGGTAACGCGGCAGTGGCGGGCGAGCTGTCGTATCGTTGGAACATGCCGCTTACCGCCGTCAACACGACGACGGTCAACGACGCGCCGACGGGTCGCACGCTGCACGGTCTGCTGAACGTCACGCAGTCGATCGGCAAGACGCCGTTGTGGGACAACATGTTCCTGCAGGCTGAATTCGCGTTCAACCAGCTGCTCAGCGTGCAACATAACGCGGGGAACTTTGCCAATTCCAGCTACGACACTACCGGCCAATGCTCGGCGTCGGGGAACAATGCCTTCAACAACTGCTCGACGCGCTTCTGGGCCGGAATCGGCATTGGCGCGAGCCCGCAGTGGTATCAGGTGTTCCCGGGGGTCGATCTGACGATGCCACTGTTCGTCAATCTGAATCTGAAGGGTTACTCGTCCGTCATCACGCCGGCGGCCGAAGCACAAGGGCAGAACACGTTCGTGGTCGGGCTTGATTTCACCATTTACAACAAGCACCAGGTGAACGTGACCTACACGTATTACATGAACAAGAAGGGGTACTCAACGGCGGGAGCCGCGACGGCACTCGGCGCACCGTATAGCGACAAGTCGTGGATCGGCATCACCTATCAGACAACGTTTTGATGATGGAGGCACCTGTGAAAAGACTCCCAAAGCTTCTTAAGGCGCTGGCGATACTCGCCGCAGTTTGGGCTTCACCCTATACGCTGGCAATCGAGAGCGGGATTACCCCGTTCGGAGCGGAAATTGCCGGCAACAAGGACGGCACGATTCCCGCGTACACGGGCGGCATCAAGGACTTCCCGGCCGGCTTCAAGGCCGACTCCGGGAAATGGGCGGACCCGTTTGCCAATGAAAAACCCGTTCTGCAAATCACGGCTCAGAACTATCAGCAATACGCCGACAAGCTGAGCGCCGCTTCGATCGAACTGTTCAAGCGCTATCCGACTTACCGGATGGACATCTACCCGACGCACCGCTCCGTTGCGTATCCGGATTGGTACCTCGAGAACTCGGAAAAGAACGCGCAAAGCGCCAAGCTCGAAAAGAACGGCCTTTATATTTCGGGCGCGTTCGGCGGTAAGCCGTTCCCGGTCCCGAAGAACGGTCAGGAAGCGTTGTGGAACTGGGAGATGCATTATGTCGGCACGGCCCAGAAAAACAACGTGAAGACGTGGCTCGTCGATTCGAGAGGCACGCCGATTCTTGCTGCACAGTTCAAGAGTTCGCTGCTCTATCCGTATTTCGAGCCTAAGTACGAAGCGGAGTTTCGCAAGAAGGGTCCCCTTGCAATCTGGTATCAGGTCTATAACGACTACGCGGCACCGTCCCGTCTGATCGGCGAGACGACGCTCTTCTGGTACTTCACGGATTCGGCCGACCACGATCAGCAATCCTGGGCATACAACCCGGGCCAACGCCGCGTGCGCGTGGCGCCCGATCTCGCCTACGACACGCCGAACCCCGGCTATTCCGGCGCGATCACGATGGACGATATCCAGCTGTTCTACGGGAAGATCGACCGCTGGGACGCGAAGCTGGTCGGAAAGAAGGAAATGTACATTCCGTACAACGACTACAAGCAGCAGTACGAGACGCCTGCAAGCAAGATCCTCACGCCGAATTTCGTGAATCCGGATCATGTGCGCTGGGAACTGCACCGCGTGTGGGTCGTGGATCTGACGCTCAAGCAGGGTGCGCGTCATATCTACAGCAAGAAGACGCTGTATTTCGACGAGGACGGCGGCGGCGGAATGATGGACGCGTATGACCAGTCGGGCAAGCTCTATCGCGCCGGTTTCCAGACCACGGTCCCCGCGTATGACTACAAGGTGCCGTATGCGATGGGCAACTGGTTCTACGACTTCAACAGCGGCATCTATATTTTTGGCAGCCATCCGGCGGAGTCGCCGGGGATCATGTTCAACGTGAACTTCCCGAGCGACTACTTCACGCCGGAGCGTATGCAATCTGCGGGTGTGCGCTAATTGCGCGCCGAGCTGAAGATAAGGTATTGAGTGATGCGTCCCGCCCGGCTTGCCTGGCGGGACGTCTCACCAGCAGTGGCTGGATCGAGTCGCGCGCATCGAAAGTTGTGTTGTTGCTTTTGGTATTGGATCAATCTGGAAAGTGATGGAGACAGTTTTGAAGAAGCACCGGCTGTTGATTAACGCGTTCGCGCTTGCTGCAGCAATCTGCGCCGCGCCGATGTCGAATGCGATCGAAAACGGGATCACGCCTTTCGGGGCGGAAATTGCCGGGAACAAGGATGGGACGATCCCCGCCTACACAGGGGGCATCACACAGTTTCCGACGGGATTCAAGGCGGATTCTGGCAAATGGGAAGACCCGTTCCCGGGTGAGAAGGCAGTGCTGCAAATCACTAGCCAGAACTATCAGCAATACGCGGACAAGCTGAGCGCGAGTTCGATCGAGCTTTTCAAGCGTTATCCGACCTATCGGATGGACATCTATCCGACGCATCGCTCGGTGTCGTATCCGGACTGGTATCTCGAGAATTCGGAAAAGAACGCGCAGAACGCGAAGCTCGAAAAGAATGGCCTGTTCGTTTCCGGGGCGTTCGGCGGCAAGCCGTTCCCGGTGCCGAAGAACGGTCAGGAAGCGTTGTGGAACTGGGAACTGCGCTACGTGGGTACGGCCCAGCGCAATAACGTGAAGACGTGGCTGGTTGATTCGAGAGGCACGCCGATCCTCGCCGCGCAATTCAAGAGCTCACTGTACTACCCGTATTTCGATCTCAAACAGGAAGGCGAATTCAGGAAGAAGGGCGGTCTCGCCATCTGGCAATACATCAACAACGATTTCGTTGCGCCGGCGCGAATGATCGGTGACACCACGCTCTACTGGTTCTTCACCGACACCGCCGATCACAACCAGCAATCGTGGGAATACAGCCCCGGTCAGCGCCGCGTGCGCGTGGCGCCTGACCTTGCCTACGACACGCCGAACCCCGGCTATTCCGGCGCGATCACGATGGACGACATCCAGTTGTTCTACGGACGCATCGATCGCTGGGACGCGAAGCTCGTCGGCAAGAAAGAGATGTACATCCCGTACAACGATTACAGGCAACAGTACGAAACACCGGCGAGCAAGATCCTCACGCCGCATTTCGTCAGCCCGGATCACGTGCGCTGGGAACTGCACCGCGTGTGGGTCGTCGAGTTGACGCTGAAGCAGGGCTCGCGTCACGTGTATGGCAAAAAGACGCTCTATTTCGACGAGGATGGTGGCGGCGGAATGATGGATGCCTATGACCAGTCGGGCAAGCTGTATCGCGGTGGCTTCGAGACCACGGCGCCTGCCTACGACTACAAGGTGCCGTATTCGCTGGGCAACTGGTTCTACGACTTCAACAGCGGCATCTATATCTTTGGCAGCCATCCGGCGGAGTCGCCGGGGATCATGTTCAACACGAGCTTCACGAAGGACTTCTTTACGCCTGAGCATATGCAGTCGACCGGCATTCGATAGCCGATACAGGTGCAAGGAAGAGCGCAGTACGTGCGCCATGCCGGGGATCGC
The DNA here is from genome assembly GCF_009362785.1 of Paraburkholderia atlantica. GTDB lineage: Bacteria > Pseudomonadota > Gammaproteobacteria > Burkholderiales > Burkholderiaceae > Paraburkholderia > Paraburkholderia atlantica. The sequence goes on along the minus strand of NZ_WHNQ01000003.1, from coordinate 337,521 downwards.
ATGGCGCACAGAGAAGTTTCATAAAAATCCAGGACTGTTCGCGTGACCAATCGCCAGTTACTGTGAAGGAGACACGATGCGCAATACCCTGTTTCGTTGGCTGGCACTCGTCGCGGCGGCATGCGCCGTCAGCGCGCCGGTCCATGCCGAATTCGCCGATCCGATGCGTTCGCCGGCCGTGATCAACCCGCAGGCCGTGCATGAACCGCTGATCGCGTTGGCCCAGGCCGGGCAGCGTCTGGTCGCGGTAGGCCCGCGCGGTGCGATTCTGGTTTCGGACGACATGGCCATGCACTGGCGCCAGGTCCAGGTGCCGGTGAGTTCGGACCTGGTCGCTGTCACGTTCAAGTCGGCCGCGCTCGGCTGGGCGGTCGGACACGACGGCGAGGTGCTCCACACCACCGACGGCGGCAATACCTGGACGCGGCAGCTCGACGGCCAGCAGGCGGCGAAGCTGATGAGCGCCTACTACGCGAAGCAGCAGGGCGATTCACCCGATTTGAAGGCGTCGCGCGAGGAGGCAGAGCGCTTCGAAGCAGACCAGGGGGGACGTCCTTTCCTCGACGTCTGGTTTGATGATGAGCGTTCGGGCTGGGTCATCGGCTCGTTCAACATCATTTTTCACACCGACGACGGCGGCAAGAGCTGGGTGCCCTGGTTCGATCGCGTCGACAATCCCAACGCGTTGAACCTGCATGCGATGCGCCGTATCAACGGGACGCTTTATATCGTGGGCGAACAGGGGCTGTTGCTCAAGCTCGATTCGGACAAGCAGCGTTTCGTCGCGGTGCCTACGCCCTCGAAGGGTAGCCTCTTCGGTCTCGCTTCCACGGGCAACGCGATGATCGTCTACGGTCTGCTCGGCAACGCTTATCGCTCCATCGACAGCGGCGCGAGCTGGGACAAAGTCACGCTGCCCACCGGCGCGAGCATCCTGGCTTCGGCCGAACTGGCTAACGGTCACCTTCTTCTCGCGACCCAGGCGGGGGAACTGCTCGAGAGCGCCGACCAGGGGGCAACGTTTCATAAACGTGGCGCGAGCCAGCCGGGCGGCATCTTCGCGATGACGCTGCGCGGCGACACCGCGGTGCTGGCTGGCGCGGCCGGCCTGTCGCGGATCACATTGTCGAAGTCGAACTAAAAGGGAGCAGACATGGCTGGCCGCAACAATGCCCAATTCGACAAGATGCCCGTTGTGGCGGATCTTGCCCAGTTCGATTCACGTTCAGGCAACGCGCTTGAACGGTTGATCTTCAACCGCCGTCCCTGGCTCATCTTCATCTGCGCGATCATCACGGCGGTGCTGGGGTTTCAGGCGCTGCGTCTCGACGTGAATGCGAGCTTCGAGAAGATGATTCCGCTGTCGCATCCGTACATCAAGAACTATCTCGCCAACAAGGCGGACCTTAAAGGGCTCGGCAATTCGCTGCGGATCGTCGTCGAGAATCCCTCGGGCGACATTTACGATCCGAAGTATCTTGCCGCGCTGCGACGCGTCAATGATGCGCTGTTCCTGATTCCGGGCGTCGACCGCCCTGGCGTGAAGTCAATCTGGATGCCGATCGTACGCTGGAACGTGGTTACGGAGAGTGGCTTCGCGGGCGGCCCGGTGATGCCGGACGGCTTCGACGCGTCCGCGCAGGCCATCGCACAGCTGCGCACGAACATAGCGCGCGCAAACATCGTCGGCAGCATCGTGTCGAATGATCAGCATTCGAGCATGATCCAGTTGCCCCTGCTCGATCACTATGCCGATACCGGCAAGGCGCTCGACTACGCGAAGCTCTCGCATCAGATCGACGAGGTCATCAAGAACGAGGGCCACGGCGAGGTGCGTGTGCACGTGGTGGGCTTCGCGAAGTTGATCGGCGACCTGATCGACGGTCTCAAGCTGGTGGCGATGTACTTCGGTGTGGCCGCGGCGATCGCGCTCGGCGTTATCTTTCTGTACACGCGCTGCTATCGCAGCACGCTGCTGGTGGTGGCGTGCTCGTTGATTGCGGTGGTGTGGCAACTCGGCATCATTCGCTCGCTCGGCTACGTGCTCGATCCCTATTCGGTGCTGGTGCCGTTCCTCGTTTTCGCCATCGGCGTATCGCATGGCGCACAGAAGATGAACGGGATCACGCAGGACATCGGGCGTGGCACACATCGCTACGTGGCGGCACGCTACACGTTCCGGCGGCTCTTCCTCGCCGGTCTCACGGCGTTGCTCGCGGACGTGGTTGGCTTCGCGGTGCTGATGGTCATCGACATTCCGGTGATTAAGGATCTGGCGCTCACGGCGAGCGTCGGTGTGGGCGTGCTCGTGTTCACCAATCTGCTGCTGCTGCCGGTACTGCTCTCATACATTGGCGTGAGTCCGTCGGCGGCACGACGCAGCGTGCGCGGCGAACAGAACGACGCGCGTGGCACCTCGTCGGCAGGCGCGCTGTGGAATCTGCTCGACCGCTTCACCGAACGCCGCTGGGCCGTGGGTGCGATCGTTTGCGCGGCGGCACTGACGGCGTTCGGCTGGTCGATCAGTCAGCATCTGCAGATCGGCGACCTCGATTCGGGCGCGCCGGAGCTTCGTCCGGACTCGCGCTACAACCTCGACAACGCTTTCGTCAATGCGCATTTCGGCCTGTCGAGCGATCTTTTCGTCGTGGTTGGCAAGTCGTCGCACGGCACTTGCGACGCCAACAATTTCCCGCTCGTTCTGGAGGCTGACCGGCTCGAAGCCACACTGCGCAACGTGCCGGGCGTGCAGACGACGACTTCGGTTGGCGGCCTCGCGCGCTGGATGACGGCGGGTTTCTACGAGGGCTACCCGAAGTGGTACACGATCGACCGCGTGCCTTCGATCGTTAACAAGACGGTGTGGCAGATCCTGCTCGATCATCCGGATCTACTGAGCCAAACTTGCGGCACGGCGCCCGTCATCGCGTATCTGACCGATCACAAAGCGGCGACGCTCTCGCGTGTCATGGAGGCGGCGGAGGCATTCGCGAAAGAACATAGCGACGCGGACCACCAGTTCCTGATGGTTGCAGGCTCGGCCGGTATCGATGCAGTGACGAACGTGGTGGTCGCAAAAGCAAACCGCACCATGCTGTTCATGGTGTATGCGGCGGTGATCCTGCTGTGCTTCATCACGTTCCGCAGCTGGCGCGCGGTCGTGGTGGCCGTCGTGCCGCTCGGAATCACTTCGGTGCTATGCGAGGCGCTGATGGTCAAGCTCGGCATCGGCGTGAAGGTGGCGACGCTGCCGGTGATCGCGCTGGGCGTGGGGATTGGCGTCGACTATGCGCTCTATCTGCTGAGCGTGCAGCTCGCGTATCAGCGCGCGGGGCAGCCGCTACGCGTGGCTTATCGTCATGCGGTGCAGTTCACGGGCAAGGTCGTGGCGCTGGTCGGTGTGACGCTGGCTGCCGGCGTTGTGACGTGGGCGTTCTCACCGATCAAGTTCCAGGCAGACATGGGCATCCTGCTGACGTTCATGTTCCTGTGGAACATGATCGGTGCGCTGATCCTGATCCCGGCGCTGTCGCATTTCCTGCTGCAAGGTATTTCGCGCAAGGCGGTGGCGAAGGGCGTGGCGGCTGGTTCGGCGAACGTCGAAGCTTGTAGCGGCGAGGTGACGCTGCGCTAGCGAGTATGTGGCGGTGCCGCGCGCCGCGCGCGGCACCGCCTCGCGGTGCAAAAAGGTTGGCCCGCTATCTCCGGCGATTGCGGGCCATTTTGTCTTCGAGTCAATCGGCGCGTTACGTTGAGCGCTTGTCGCTTTAGTTGCGCTATGGCCGCTCGGCCCTACACCACCGACATCGAAAAGCTCAGGATCTCCGAGACCCCGCCATCGACCATCAGCATTTGCCCGTTCATGTAGGAGCTCGCCTCGGACGCGAGAAACACGGCGACGCCGCCAAGTTCCTCGGGGTTCCCCCAGCGGCCAACGGAGATATGCGAGCGCACGATCTCCTTCATTTGCGGATTCGACGTGACGGGCTCGGCCATATCCGTGAGGAAGTAGCCGGGGCAGATGCCGTTGCAGCGAATGCCGTGCCGACCCAGCTCTGCACCGAGCGATTTCGTGAGTCCGGCAACAGCGTGCTTGCTGGCCACGTACGCTTGGAGCTTCTCACGGCCGAGCACCGACACATAGACCCGACGTTGATGATGCGTCCGTGTCCGCGTTCGATCATCGGGCGCGCCACTTCCTGCGCGAGCAGGTATGCGGCCGTGACGTTGGTATCCATCGTTCTTTGCCACATGTCGACGGTCGACTGGAGAAAATCGCTCCACTCGCAAATGCCCGCGTTGTTGAGCAGTACGTCGATGCGGCCATGGCGCGCGAGGACGTTGCGAACGCCGTTCCGGATGGCGTTCTGATCGGTGAGGTCGAACGGTTCGATATCGACGTCGCCGCCTGTTTTGCGAATCGATTCCGCGGCGGCTTCGAGGCTCGTACGCGAACGCGCGCAGAGGATGACGGTCGCACCAGCCGACGCCAACGCCGACGCCATGGCAAAGCCGAGACCGCGCGATGCGCCAGTGACGAGCGCGATTTGTCCTTCCAGCGAAAAGAGTTTCATTGTCTGACTCCGTGGATGATGCGAACGCCGATTACTGGTGGCGAATGACGATCTTGCCGAAATGCTTCTGGCTTTCGAGGTGCCGAAGCGCATCCGGTACATGCGTAAAGTCATAAACCGAGTCGATCACCGGCCGCAGCTCGTGCAATGCGATTGCGCGGTTCATCGATTCGAAATCCTGGCGGGAGCCGACGCGGATCGGTGCGATCGACAGTCCGCGCGTGAAGAATCCCTCGCCGGGAGAAGGGGCACCCGTCAGCAGCCCGACGACGCTGATTCGGCCTCCGTCCCGTGTGCAGGCAACCGACTTGCCGAACGTTTGAGCCCCGCCCACCTCGACGACGAGATCGACCCCACGGCCATCGGTCAGGTGTAGCACGGCGTCTTCCCAATTGAGCGTGTCGCGGTAGTTGATCGTCGCGTCTGCGCCAAGTTCGGCAAGGCGTTTGAGTTTCGATTCGCTCGACGAAGTGGCGATCACGCGGGCGCCGAAAAGACGCGCCAACTGCAAAGCGAAGATCGATACGCCGCCGGAACCTTGCACGAGGACGGTTTGGCCCGGCAGCAGGGGCGCATGCTGACACAGTGCGTTCCATGCGGTGACCGCGGCGCAAGGCAGCGTTGCGGCTTCTTCGTCGGAAAGGTGCTCGGGGACACCGATCAGTTCTTCCTGACTGAGTACGACTTTGTCGCGAAGCATCCCTTCGACGATAGCGCCGCGGCCAAGAGTGTCTGCGTGTTGGGGGCGCGCTCCGCCGTGCCAGTACTCCGCGAAATTGGCCATCACCCGGTCGCCGGCTTTGAAGCGCCGCACGCCAGGGCCGACCGCGAGCACGACGCCCGCGCCGTCTGAAGCCGGAATGAAGTTCGGCGCCATCCAGTCGCGAAACGCTCCGTTCATCAGCATCAACTCGCGGAAATTCAGCGAACTCGCCTTGACCTGGACCAATACCTGATGAGCGCCGGGTGGTGCCGGATCGGGTTCCTCGCATAACGCCAGTCCCGCAATGCCTTCGAAACGCTCGCATCGATAGAGCTTCATTTGTCGTCTCCTTGGTGTTGAACGAGGGCGTCGAAATGATCGACAAGTGACGCTTTCCTCATTCTTCTCGTTGACAGCTACAAAAAGAACGGTTCAGAATATAGAACATTGTTCAACAAAGCGTTCGGAGCGTCAAATTGAAGATACTGGTCGCGGTGAAGCGCGTGATCGACTACAACGTGAAACCTCGGGTCAAGTCCGACGGCTCGGGCGTCGATCTGGCCAACGTAAAAATGGCCATGAACCCATTCGACGAGATCGCGGTGGAGGAGGCGGTGCGCCTCAAGGAAGCAGGCGTTGCGAGTGAAGTCGTCGTGGTATCGGCGGGCACAGCGCAATCCCAGGAGGTATTGCGTACGGCACTCGCGATGGGGGCGGATCGCGCGGTGCTAGTGGAGAGCGATGCGGATCTGCAGCCCCTCGCGGTCGCAAAGCTGCTGGCCGCCGTCGCCGCGCGGGAAAACCCGCAACTGGTCTTGCTCGGCAAACAGGCCATCGACAACGACGCTGGCCAAACCGGGCAGAAACTCGCCGCATTGCTCGGCTGGCCGCAAGCAACGTTTGCGTTCAAGACGGAAGTGGATGGTCAGCAACTGCTCGTTACGCGTGAGATCGACGGCGGCCTCGAACGCGTCGCGCTCGATCTGCCCGCAGTGATCACGACGGATCTGCGCCTGAACAGTCCCCGCTACGTGACGCTACCCAACATCATGAAAGCGAAGAAGAAGCCTCTGGATACGCTGAATCCTGATGCGCTGGGCGTTGATGTCGCACCGCGTCTGAAGGTTCTCGAAGTGACCGAGCCGCCAGCGCGCAAGGGCGGCGTGATGGTTCCTGATGTTGCTGCGCTGATTGAAAAGCTTCGAAACGAAGCAAAGGTGATCTGATCATGACTATTCTCGTTATCGCCGAGCACGACAACGTAACCCTCAAGCGCGCCACGCTCAACGCCATCACGGCAGCGGGCGCAGTGGGTGGCGACATTCATGTGCTGGTGGCGGGCCACGGCGCGTCGGCCGTCATAGCGCAAGCTGCGAACGTCGCCGGCGTCGCCGAAGTCCTCGTCGCGGAAGCACCCGAATACGCGCACGGATTGCCGGAAAACCTCGCCGCACTCGTCGTCTCGCTGGCCCGCGCTTATACCCATGTGATCGCAGCGTCCACGGCGGTGGGCAAAAACTTCATGCCCCGTGTGGCTGCGCTGCTCGACAGCGCGCAGATTTCGGATGTCGTTGCGTTCAAGGCTTCCGATGTTTTCGTGCGCCCGATCTACGCCGGCAATGCACTCGCAACGGTGCAATCGTCCGACCCGATCAAGGTCATCACCATTCGGCCGACCGCGTTCGATGCAGCAGCCCCCGGTTCGACCACCGCGCCGTCGCGCGCTGTTGCATCAGCGCCGGCTTTCGATAAGGCCCGTTTTGTCGGGCAGGAACTCACGAAATCGAGCCGGCCGGAGCTTGCGGCGGCAAACATCGTGGTGTCGGGCGGCCGCGGCATGCAGAACGGCGACAACTTCAAGCTGCTCGACGCGCTTGCGGACAAGCTTGGCGCGGCCGTCGGCGCGTCGCGTGCGGCGGTCGACGCCGGCTTCGTGCCGAACGACTATCAGGTCGGTCAGACGGGCAAGATCGTCGCGCCTCAGTTGTATATCGCGGTGGGCATCTCGGGAGCGATTCAGCACCTCGCCGGCATGAAGGATTCGAAGGTCATCGTCGCGATCAATAAAGACGCAGAGGCACCGATCTTTCAGGTGGCCGACTACGGTCTCAGCGCGGACCTCTTCGAAGCTGTTCCGGCGCTGACTGCCGCGCTCGATTGACGTTCGCCCGGATTGACAGCAATCCGGGCGTCAGCCTAGCATCTGAACGCCGTTCACAACAATTGCACCGGTCGTTGCATATCGATTGCGAAACACTCGACCACTACATAAAGAGTCGAAACCGGCGCCTACGCCGGCCACATCACGAAGGAGATAGCAATGGGTAACAGAGGTCCCGATTCGGGTGAACACACGGTCCGTCTCGATTTTGTGCCGAAGGACAGTTACCTGTCGAAGCAATTTCTCGAGCGGGAGAACGAGCGCCTGTGGCCGCGCGTATGGCAGGTTGCGTGTCGGCTGGAAGAGATCCCCAACGCCGGCGACTACGTCACCTTCGACGTGGCCGGCGAGTCGATCATCGTGGTGCGAACGGCGGCTGATCAGATCAAGGCCTTTTTCAACGTCTGCCAGCATCGCGGCCGTCGCTTGACCAACGGCAGCGGCAAGGCCTCGAAATTCCACTGTGCCTATCACGGATGGCAGTGGAATCTGGATGGCAGCGTCGCGCGCGTGCTCGATCGTGACGACTGGGCCGGCTGCGAGGATATGACTGACGGTGATCTGCGTCTCACCGATGTACTGGTGGACACGTGGGGCGGCTTCGTGTTCATCAACATGGACCCGAACGCCGAACCGCTCGCTAAATTCCTCGATCCGGTACCGGAGATCACGAACTGCTTCGAGTTCGAGAAGATGCGCTACCGCTGGTACAAGTCGATTCGTCTTCCGTGCAACTGGAAGGTCGCACTCGAAGCGTTCAACGAGGGTTATCACGTCGCGGCAACACATCCTCAGTTGCTGGACGTCGCCGGAGATGACGTAACGCGAAGCTTCGCCTATGGCCGCCACGGCATGTTTGGCTACTCGACGGCCACGCGCATGATCGGCGCGCCGTCACCGAGAACCGGCAAGCCGATGCCGGAGGACGTACGTCAGGGTCTTGTGAACTTCTTCCGTGTGATGGAAGAGACCCTGAAGGCGATCAACACCGCGCGCGACTACGAAGCGGCGAAGCGGCTGATGACGGAAATGTCGCCATCGGGCAACCAGTTCGAAGTCCTCGCCAAGGCGATGGATTTCCAACGCGAAGCGGCGATCGCCGAGGGCGCGGGCTGGCCGGAGATCACTTTCGAGCAACTCGGTCGCGCGGGAGCGGACTGGCACGTCTTCCCGAACCTCGTATTTCTTCCGTACCCCGACGGCGCGCTGTTTTACCGCGCACGCCCGGACGGCGATAACCCCGATTCGTGCATCTACGACATCTGGTCGCTGCAGCGCTACGCGCCGGGCGCGGAGCCGCCGCTCAAGCGCGAGTTCTACTACGGTGTCGACGACTGGAGAGAGAACGCTCAGGAGAACTTCGGCCTGATCCTGTGGCAGGACTTCCAGAACATGACCAACGTGCAGCAGGGGATGAAGTCGCGCGGCTTCAAGGGTTCGCGCACGAATCCGCTGCAGGAAACGTCGGTTTCGAACTTCCATCGCGCGCTGCGCGAATTCATCGCGCGGGAGGAGTGATGTCGACGAGCTGGGACGCAACGTACGACTTCGTGGTGGTCGGCAGCGGCGGTGGTTCGATGTGTGCGGCGCTTGCCTGCAAGTCGGTGGGCAAGGAAGCACTGATCATCGAGAAGCAGGCGAAGGTCGGTGGCTCGACCGGATATTCGGGCGGCGTCTGGTGGCTGCCGAACAATCACGTGATGAAGCGCCACGGCGTGAGCGATTCGTATGAGCGCGCACGCCAATACTTCGACGCCGCGGTCACGTATCAAGGTCCGGGCACCTCGGAGGCGCGACGCGAGGCTTACTTGCGCACCGGGCCGAAGATGGCAGAGTTTCTCGAGCAGCAGGGGATGCAGTTCGTGTACGCGGACGGCTGGTCCGATTACTACGACACGCTGCCTGGCGGGGAGCCGCGTGGCCGCTCCCTGTTGGCGAAGCTGTTCGACGTGAAGGAACTGGGCGAATGGGCGCCGCGTTTGTCGCGCTATAAAGGACCGTCGATGCCAGCCAACTCGGACGAGTACCCGACCCTGTTCCTGATGAAGCGGACGTGGGGCGGCAAGCGCAAGGCGATGCAACTTGGCGGCCGCATGCTTTACCAGAAGATCACGGGCAAGGAACTCGTGGCCAACGGCGCGGCGATTCAGGGGCGCATGCTTCAGATGGCGCTGCGCGCGAACGTGCCGATCTGGACGGACACGCCGGTGCGGGAGTTCATCGTCGAGGACGGGCGAGTGGTCGGCATTGTTGCAGTGCGCAGCGGCCGCGAGTTTCGCGTACGTGCCCGCCAGGGCGTGCTGCTCAACACCGGCGGCTTTTCACACAACGCTGAAATGCGCCGCAAGTACCAGCCGCAGCCGTCTTCCGCGGATTGGACCAATGCGAATCCAGGCGATACCGGCGAAATCCTGCAAGCTGCGATCGCGCTCGGCGGCGCGGTGGATTGCATGGAGGAAGCGTGGTGGGTCGTGACGTCGCTCGGCCCCAACGAAGAACTGCCCGAAGGCGCGCGCGCGCCGGATGGTTCGCCGTTGCCGTTCATGCATCACCTCGACCTGTCGCTGCCGTTTTCGATCATGGTCGATCAGGACGGCGAGCGCTTTTGCGACGAGGCGGGAGCGTATATGGAAATCGGTCAGCGCATGTACCAGCGCCACAAGCAGACGGGTAAGGCCGTGCCCGCGTGGGTCGTGATGGACAGCCGCCAGCGCAAATATTACCCGTGGGGCACCGCGATGCCGGGCCAGATTCCGCAGAAGTGGCTCGACAGTGGATACATGATCAAGGCTGACACGCTCGAAGAACTGGCCGCGAAATGCGGCATCGATCGCGCTGGCCTGCTCAAGACCGTCGAGCGCTTCAATGGTTTCTGCGCGACGGGCGTCGACGAAGACTACGGTCGCGGCTCGCGCGCATTCGATCGCTGCCATGGGGACCCGACCATCAAACCGAACCCGAATCTCGGGCCGATCGAGGAGGGCCCGTTCTACGCGGTGCGCATGTATCCGGGCGATGTGGGCACTGCTGGTGGCCTCGTGACTGACGAGTTCGGGCGTGTGCTGAAAGACGACGGTTCGCAAATCCCTGGGCTGTACGCCACCGGCAACTGCACGGCATCCGTGGTTGGCCGGTGTTATCCGGGCGCCGGCAGCAGCATCGGCGCATCGTTTGTGTTCGGTTACATCGCGGCGCTGCATTCGAGCGGCGCGCAAAAGATCTGGTGACACAGGAGAGTGACGAATGAATGCCTATCAGCCGCCCAGCAGTGAAGTCCTGGTCGACATCTACAGGCGCATGACACTCATCAAGCAGAACGATGAGCGCTTTCGCGCCGTGATCAAGGCCGGCAAGCTGGTCATGCCGTACTACTCGCCGCGCGGGCAGGAAGTGATTCCGTCGGCGATGTCGGTGTGTCTCACCGATGACGACTACATCTGCACGATCTACCGCGGCGTTCACGACATGATTGCCAAAGGTGTGCCGCTCAAGGAACTTTGGGCCGAACTCGGTGGACGAGTGACCGGGACCTGCAAGGGCAAGGGCGGTCCGATGCACGTTACCCATCCGGCGTCCGGTGTGATGGTCACGACCGGCATCGTCGGCAGTTCGATGCCAATTGCGAACGGCCTGGCGCTTGCCGCGCAGATTCGCGGAGAACGGCGCGTGGCAGTCGCTTACTTCGGCGATGGCGCATCCAACATCGGCGCGTTCCACGAGTCGCTGAACATGGCGTCGGTCTGGAAACTGCCGGTGATTTTCGTCTGCCAGAACAACGGCTACGCCGAGCACACCAAATACGCTTACGGCACCTCCGTGGCCAATATCGCGCAACGCGCCGTCGCGTACCAGATGCCCGGCGTGACAGTGAACGGCAACGATCCGATCGCGATGCACAAGGCGGCGCGCGAGGCGGTCGAGCGTGCGCGCGACGGTGGCGGCCCGACGCTGATCGAAGCGAACACGTTCCGCTTTCAGGGCCATGTATTTGGCGATCCGGACGCGTACATGGACAAGCACGAAAAGGCGGCCTGGGTCGCCAGGGACCCCGTGCCGCTGTTCCGCCAGTGGCTCATCGATGCAAAGCATGCGAGCGAAGAGCAACTGGCCGCGATGGAAGCCGGGCACGAGGCGCAGATCGACGCTGCGGTCGAATTCACGTTGTCGAGCGAATATCCCGATGTCGCGGAGCTTCGTCGCGACATCTTCAAGGACGAGGTGCTTGCATGAGCCAGATGCCAACCAACATCAACACCATCCAGGCGGTCAACTTCGCGCTTGACGACGCGATGGCCGCTGACGTCAACGTGATCGTGCTGGGTGAAGATGTTGCCGACGGTCAGGAAGGCGGCATTGTCGGCGTAACGAAGGGACTGTCGTCGAAATACGGCACGTCGCGCGTGCGTTCGACGCCGATCTCGGAGCAGGCCATCATCGGTGCGGCAATCGGCGCTTCGATGGTCGGCATGCGTCCGGTTGCGGAAATCATGCTGATGAACTTCACGACCGTCGCGATGGACATGATCGTGAATCATGCGGCGAAATTGCGCTTCATGTCGGGCGGCCAGACCAACGTGCCGATCGTCGTCCGCACGATGACCGGTGCCGGCTTCGGCACGGGTGGTCAACACGCGGACTACCTCGAAGCGTGGTTCGCGCACGTCGCAGGCATCAAGGTCGTCGCACCTTCGAATCCTGCCGATGCGTATGGCCTGATGCTGTCCTGCATCCGCGATGACGACCCTTGTCTGTTCATCGAGAACATGCCGACCTACTGGAACCCGGGCAATGCGCCGGAGCGCGGCGTGGCGATTCCACTTGGCAAGGCCAATGTCGTGCGCGCGGGCACGGACGTCACGTTGATCAGTTACAGCCGCCGCGTTCAAGAGGTCATGGTCGCCGCGGAGGCGCTCGCCAAGGACGGCATCGCCTGTGAAGTGATCGATTTGCGCACGGTCTCTCCTCTGGATACCGAAACCATCCTGACTTCGGTTGCCAAAACAGGGCGCGCCGTCGTGGTGCACGAGGCCGTCAAGCCGTTCGGCGTGGGTGCTGAAATCGCATCGCGCATCTACGAGGCACTCTTTCGCGAACTCAAGGCGCCGGTGCAGCGTGTGGGCGCGCAATTCTGCCCCGTGCCGTTCTCCAAGCCGCTCGAAGACGCGTTCGTACCGGGCGTGGCCGACATCGAGGCGGCGGTTCGCGCGACGCTGAAATGACGAGCGCGCCCCCCCAGAATTTCCATCATCAATAGAGCAAGCTCATGACCACACAAGTTCTGCTGCCCAAACTGGGCTTTTCCATGAATGAAGGCACGCTGGCCGAATGGCTGGCGGAAGACGGCGCGACCGTCAGCGAAGGGCAGATTCTCTACGCGCTCGAGAGCGACAAATCGGTTCAGGAAGTCGAGTCGCCGGCGTCGGGCACGCTGCGCATCGTTGCCCAGGTTGGCGAAGTGTATCCCGTCGGCACGGTGCTGGCGGAAATCGTCTGATCGGCCACAGGCCGGTCACGCTATTCAAGAGTCGTTTGAAGGGGCATCCGCGATGAGTGTCGAATCCGTAGCTACCCGAGCGCAGGCCAGCGTGAATACTGGTTCGGTCGAGGCCGCAGCACCAGCGTTCGGTGCGAATTTGCCGCCCTGGCCGCAGGTCGATTTCGCCGAATTCGGCGAGGTAGAGGTCAAGCCGGTGTCGCGCATCCAGAAGCTCACAGGAGCCTTCCTGTCGCGCAACTGGCTGACGATTCCGCATGTGACCCATCATGACGACGCCGATATTACGTCGCTCGAAAGCTATCGCAAGGCGCGCAACGAGGCGAATCCGGCGGTCAAGCTGACCCCGCTCGTCTTCCTGATCAAAGCCGTGGTGCGGGCTTTGCAGGAGTTTCCGCAATTCAATGCGTCGCTCGACGGTGACGGCAAAAACATCGTTCTGAAGAAGTACTTCCACATCGGGGTCGCCGTGGACACGCGCTTTGGATTGCTCGTGCCGGTGCTGCGCGATTGCGACAAGAAGAGTGTCGAAGAACTCTCGGTGGAACTTGCAGCAATTTCGCAGAAGGCCCGCGAGAAGGGACTATCGATGGCAGAGATGTCGGGTGGCTGCTTCTCGATCAGCTCGCTGGGCGGCTTCGGCGGTACCGGCTTTACGCCGATCGTCAATGCGCCGGAGGTGGCGATTCTCGGCGTGACTAAAACCCGGCTGGCGGCCGCGCCGGCGGATGACGGCGGCGTCATTTGGCGCAAGATGCTGCCGCTTTCGCTCAGCTATGACCATCGCGTGATCAACGGAGCCGACGCAGCGCGCTTCGCCGCATTCATCGGCACCGTGCTGGCCGATCCGCAGGCGCTCGCAGGTTAACAGACGATCTGACACAACAACGACGGGATTGAGATGAGAACCCTTGGCGAGATGATCGAGCGAAACGCTCGCTTGCATGCCGACCACACGGCGCTCGTGTATGCGGAACGGCGTCTGACGCACAGTCAGTTGGCGGAGCGTGCACGACGCTTTTCTGGCGCGCTGTATCAGCGTGGCCTGCGGCGTCAGGACCGGGTGGCGATCCTCGCGATGAACTGCGCGGAGTACTACGAGAGCTACCGTGCATGCGAGTGGGCCGGCTTTATTCTGGCGACCGTCAACTTTCGGCTGGCGCCCGCGGAGATTCTCTACATTCTGAAGGATGCGGCGCCCAAGGCGCTGGTGTTCGAGGCTCAGTATGCCGATGTCGTGGACGGACTGCGTTCGCAACTGCCCGGAATCGAGCAGTACATCTGCATCGGCGACGCGCCTGATTGGGCCGTTTCGTTCGAGGCGGTGATGCTAGCCGGACCGGTGGAAGGGCCGCCGATCCGCTCGAATCCCGAGGATTACGCGTACCTGATGTACACGAGCGGCACCACGGGGCGTCCCAAGGGGGTCGTGCGCACGCATCATGCGATGTGCGTCACCGCGGAAAGCTGCGCACTCGTGACGGAGTTTTCTGGCAAGACGCGTGTGCTGCAGACGACGCCGGCGTTCCATGTCGGCGGGATCGGCTTCGTCAATGCAGTCGCGTGGATGGGCGGCACGACGGTCATACATCGCGCCTTCGATCCGAAGCAAATGCTCGAGACGATCGCGAAAGAACGCATCACCTTCACGTTCATGGTTGCCGCGATGCTTCAGGCGGTCCTCGACGTGCCGGAGCTGGCGAGCTATGACGTGTCGAGCATCGAGAACATCGTCACCGCGGCTGCACCGGTGCCGCCGCCACTGCTTGTGCGTGGCATTCAGGTGCTCGGCCCCGTGTTTTCGGTGCAGTACGGCATGACCGAGAGCAATGCCTGCTGGCTGCCTGCGCACGAGGTGAAGCCTCAAGGGTCGCCGGAACAGGTACGACGCCTCGCATCGGTGGGACGTCCGTGTCCCGGCATCGACCTGCGCATCGTCGACGATCAGGGCAACGATCTGCCGCAAGGTCAGACCGGCGAGGTCTGGCTGCGCTCGGCGACGCAGTTGAGCGGCTACTGGAACAACAGCGTGGCGACGGTGGAAGCGCTGCGCGACGGCTGGTACCGCTCGGGCGACATGGGCTACCAGGACAAGGACGGCTACATTTTCCTCGTCGACCGCAAGAAGGACATGATCATTTCCGGCGGCGAAAACATCTATAGCCGTGAAGTCGAAGATGCGCTGGGGCAGCATCCGGCGGTCGTCGACGTGGCGGTGATCGGCGTGCCGCACGAGAAGTGGGGAGAGTGCGTGAAGGCGATCGTTGTGTTGCGGCGGGGCGAGCATGCGGGCGAAGCCGAATTGATCGAGTTCTGCCGCGGCCTGATCGCGAGCTACAAATGTCCGAAAGCCATCGCCTTCGTCGACGAGCTGCCGAGACTGCCCACCGGCAAGATCAGCAAGGTGAGTTTGCGCCAGCAGTTTGCCCAGTGAATGGCAGTCGCCTGATTTGGAGAGAATCGATCATGGCCAAATGGCTAAAGAGTTCGGAATGCGTGAAGTTTGAAGTAGCCGAACGTGTTGCCCGTATCACGCTGAATCGTCCGGACAAGCGCAATGCCATCAACAATCCGCTTCTGCAGGAGCTCAAAGCGGCGTTGCTCGAAGCCGACGACCTCAAATCGGTGAACGTGATCGTGCTGTCGGGAGCGGGGCGCGATTTCTGCGCGGGCTACGATCTCGTGACGACGTATTCGGACCGTGCCGCGGACGCCGTCGATCCGGGTGACTATCGCGGCACGATTCGCAGCTTCGACGACGACTGCTGGTCGATGGAGCGGCAGTCGGAGACGGTCAATCTGATGGCCGAAATCCACAAGCCGATCATCGCGCAGGTGCATGGCAACTGTCTTGCGGGCGGCACGGATCTGGCGCTCGCGTGCGACATGGTGATCGCCGCCGACAATGCGAGGATCGGTTTCCCCGCCACGCGCGCGAACGGCTCGCCGCCTGCGCATATGTGGTTCTATCACGTGGGCCCGCAGTGGGCGAAGCGTCTGCTGCTTTCCGGCGACTCGCTGACGGGCCGCGACGCCGCGAAGATCGGCCTCGTCATGGATGCGGTGCCGGTTGAGCAGCTCGACGCGGAGGTCAACGAGCTGGCGCGCCGTCTGTCGTTCGTCGATGCCGATCTGTTGGCTGCGAATAAGCGCATCGTCAACCTCGGCCTGGAGCTGGCCGGCTCGCGCACGCTTCAACGCATTGCGGTGGAGAACGACGCTCGCGCTCATCAGAGCCAGGGGCCGCGGCGCGCGCAGTTCAAGGCAGACATGGAAGCGGTTGGCCTCAAGGAAGCGCTCAAGCGCCGCGACGAGCCGTTCGGCGACGGGATGATCCGGCTGCACGCTCGCGGCAGTTGACCCGTCGTTCGAAGCGACCAATCCAACCCAAACGAAGATCCGAACATCATGGATGTTGAACTCACATTGAACGGCGCGGTTGCGACGCTGTGTCTGAACCGCCCCGAGAAGCTCAACGCGCTGACGCCGGAGATGCTCCAGCTGATTCTCGGTCACCTCGATCGAATCGAACAGGACCCGGAGATTCGCGCGGTGATCCTCACCGGCGCAGGCCGCGCTTTTTGCGCCGGCGCCGACATCAAGGGCAGCGGCGCCGCGCCGCCGCAGATGAGTGTGGCGCACGCGCGTGCATCGATGGCGGTGTATCAGACGATCGCGCTGCGGTTGTACAACCTCAACAAGCCAATGGTCGCGGCGGTACGGGGTGTGGCGGTCGGGATTGCATGGAGCTTTGCGCTATGTGCCGACCAGCTCGTCGTTTCGGATACGGCGCAGTTCATCCCCGCATTCCTGATGCGCGCCACCTTGCCCGAAGGTGGCATGGTGCATCTGCTCGCGCGTCATTGCGGCGAGTTTCGTGCGAAGGAAATCATGTATCTGAACCGTCGGCTGAGCGGCAAGGAAGCGCTCGATATGGGTCTTGCCAGTCATCTTGTCGAAGACGGCGAACTCGACGCGGCTGCCGAAAAGCTGGCTGGCGAACTTGCGGCCGGCCCGACATTTTCCCTCGGGCTGACCAAGCAGTTGTTCAGGTTGAACACGGGCAGCATGGAAGAGTTTCTGGCTCAGGAACTCAACGCGGTGGCGCTCGCCGTGAACTCCGAGGATGCGGCGGAAGGACGGCTCGCGGCCAGAGAAAAGCGCGCACCCGCTTTCAGGGGCCGCTAGCCGCAGACCCCGCACGAGCGCAGCACGGCGGCGCGGCAGAGCAGACAAACGAAGACGAAAGAGATTCAGGAGTCAAGCATGCATTTCGGCTACAGCGAGGAAGACGAATCATTTCGTCAGGAAGTCAGGAAGTTTTTCAACGAGCATGCACCGGCCGACATCTCGCGCCGCTGGCGTGATGGCGTGCATCCGCCCGCGCGCGATGATATCCGCAGATGGCAGCGCATTCTGTACGAGCGCGGCTGGGGCGCCCCCCATTGGCCGGCCGAACATGGCGGCACTGATTGGAGCGCGCTGCGCAAGCATATCTTCATGGAAGAGCTGTACAACGCCGATGCGATGGACTACGGGTGGCAGTCCACTCAGATGGTGGCGCCCGTCATCATCGCGTTTGGGTCGGACTGGCAGAAGGAGCGTTTCCTCGGGCCTATCCTGCGTGGCGACGAGTTCTGGTGCCAGGGCTTTTCGGAACCGAACGCGGGCTCGGATCTGGCCGGGCTGAAAACCACGGCCGTGCTCGACGGTGATGAATACGTGATCAATGGCCAGAAGATCTGGACCAGCGACGCAACGATTGCCGATTGGGGCTTCTTCCTCGTCAAGACCGATACGACGGTCAAGCCGCAACGCGGCATCTCCTTCCTGCTGGTCAAGATGGACACACCGGGCATCACGGTGCGTCCGATCGTCTCGATCGAGGGCGGCAAGGGGCTGAATGAAGTGTTCCTCGAGAACGTGCGTGTGCCGAAGACGCATCTCGTGGGCGAGGCTGGCATGGGCTGGACCTATGCGAAGTATCTGCTCGAAAAGGAGCGCACGGCGAGCGCGTTCCTGTACTTCAACAAACGCGAGCTGCAACGCGCGAAAGACATCGCCGCTCAGGAGATGGTGGACGGCGTGCGCCTGATCGATACCCCCGGGTTCGCGCGCAAGGTCGCGGAGGTCGAAGCGGACCTGATGGCGCTCGAATGGTCCGTGCTGCGCATCCTCTCTGAAGAGAAGAGCGAGCGCAATCTGGACGCTGTCGTCTCTGCGCTGAAGATCAGCGGGTCGGAGATGCAACAGCGTGTGACGCAGCTGCAAATGGACGCACTGGGTCCTCGCGCGATGCGTTTCGACGACCACAGCGAGCCACATGGTGATCCGGTAGTCGACGAAAACTGGCCGGAATACATCGGAGGCCGCACGTCGGGCTATCTGATCGCTCGCGCATCCACCATCTATGGCGGCGCGCGCGAAGTGCAGAAGAACATCATCGCCAAGCTGGCGTTTGGACTGTAGCCATGGACTTCAATTTCTCCGAAGAACAATTGATGCTGAAGGATGGCGCCGAGCGCTATGTTCAGCAGGAGTATGGATTCGAGGCGCGCACGCGCATCGCGGCCGGGCAAGAGGGCTTCAGCCGCGAACATTGGCGCGCGTATGCGGACCTCGGTTGGCTCGGCTTGACCATGCCGGAAGACGTCGGCGGTCTCGGGTGTTCGTTTGTCGAAACGGCGATCCTGATGGAGGCGCTGGGTCGCGGCATGGCGCTCGAGCCGGTCGTACAGACGGCGCTGCTTTGCGCGACGATCATCGAGCGAGGCGATGCGCAGGGTCAGCGCGAGACACTGCTTCCCGCCGTCATCGAAGGCAAGCTTCTGCTTTCGCTCGCGGACAGCGAAGCGGGCAGCCGATACAAAGTGGGCTGTCACGCACGAACGCACGCGCTCAAGACAGCCTCGGGTTATCTGATCAGCGGGGCGAAGACGCTGGTGATCGCAGGCGCGTCGGCAGATCAGTTGCTCGTGACCGCGCGAGTCGAAGGTGCGTCGCAGGGTGTGGGCGTTTTTCTCGTCGATCGACGCGCTGCGGGCGTGACGTGCCGTTCGTACCGCTTACTCGATGGATCGCGTGCCGCGGATATCGACCTGCACAACGTCGAGCTCGGTGAGGATGCGCTGATCGTCGGCCCGGATCGCGCGATGGAGGTACTCACGCAAGCAACGGAACTCGCGATTCTCGCGAGCGTGGCCGAGAGCCTCGGCATGATGGAAGCCGTGATGGCGATCACCTCGGAGTACATCAAGGGACGCTCGCAGTTCGGCCAGCCGATTGGCAAGTTCCAGGCGCTGCAGCATCGCATGGCGGAGATGTTCGTCGCCACGCAGGAGGCACGCTCGATGCTGTACTGCGGGATCGCGCACCTGAACGGCACGGCGGCCGAACGCAGCCGCGTAATCTCGGCGGCCAAGGCCGTTGCGGCGCGCGCCAATCGATTCGTTTGCGCGCAGGGCATCCAGTTGCACGGCGGCATGGGGCTCACCGAGGAATATCCGGTGGGGCACTACTTCCGCAAGATGGCGATGATGGAGAAGATGTTCGGCGATATCGACTTTCATCTCGACCGCGTAGCGGCCGGCTGATCGAGTCGTCGTTATGCCGCAATTTTCGTTCGATGGACAAGTCGCCCTAGTGACCGGTGCTGCCGGAGCCATTGGCCGGGCGATTGCGACGGAGCTTGCGCTTCGCGGCGCACGCATCGTCGTGAACGATTATGGTGGCGACACTGCCGGCTTTCCGTTCGAAGCAAGCGCCGCACCGCAGCTAGACCAGGACGCTGTCGTCGGGTGCGGACCGTCCGCGGCTTCCGGGGCTTCATGACGATGAGCACTTTCGCGAAACAACTCGATGGAAAGGTCGCCGTCGTCACCGGTTCGACCCAAGGTTTGGGCGAAGGCATTGCTCTACGACTTGCGCGTGCTGGCGCGAAGATCGTCGTAAACGGCCGCTCGGCGGAAAAGGGAAGGAAAGTCGTTGAATCTCTTCTCGCGATCGGCGCGGAAGCGCTATTCATTCCAGCCGACGTGACCGACAAATCTCAGGTCCAATCTCTGGTGCAGGACGGCGCCAGGCATTTCGGGCGGCTGGACATTCTCGTCAACAATGCGCAGGTCGTACCGGATCTGGTCGAGGTCGAATCCTCGGCCAACGACGCGAACCTCGAAGTGGCGCTTCGTTCCGGCCTCTACGGATCGTTGTGGGCCAGTCAGGCGGCACTGCCATGGTTTCGTCAAGCAGGAGGCGGCCGGATCGTCAATTTCGGGTCGATCAATGCCGTCTATGGCAGCAAATATGGTCTTGCCTATAACGCCGCGAAGGAAGCGATTCGCGGTCTCACGCGAACCCTTGCGAATGAATGGGGGCGCGACAACATCACGGTCAACGCGGTTTTGCCGTCCGGCTGGAGTCCGTCTTACGCGGCCTTCTATCGTGGCGATGCAAAGAAGGCCGAAGCTGTCGCCCGTCTCAATCCGATGCGCCGCCACGGTCGTGCCGAGGAAGACATTGGTGCAGCGGTTCTGGGACTTGTGTCCGAGCACGGCCGCTTCATCACTGGCCAATCCCTCTTCATAGATGGCGGGGCCAATCTCCTGGGACTGCCGCAACTGCATTCCGTGGGCACCGTGTTTCAGTGAAGGCCGACAAGATGAGCCAGTTCGACAAGAAGCGGGCAATCGTTTTTGGCATCGACGCGATCGGTCGTGGCATCGCTCTGCGCCTCGGGCGCGAGGGAGTCGCCGTCGCGTTGATCGATGCTGATATTGACGAGGCTGAGGCTACCGCGCGGGACATTCGCCGCGCCGGTGGACGAGCGGTGTCGTCCGGCGTTGCGTGGGATGCAGTGCGCGGAGCCATCGAGCACGCCGTCGACCGACTCGGTGGGCTGGACATACTGGTCAACAACGTTTTGCCTCAGCCACATATCGGCCCACTGGAAGAGCAACCTCCGACGGCGTTCGAAACGACTTTCGGACGTGTTCATGCGGCAGCAGCGGCAATGCAGGCGGCGCTGCCACCTATGCGTGCGGCGGGCGGCGGACGCATCATCAATGTCGGCCACCGTTACGGCGAAAACGTCAATGACGGAATCGCTGCCTACAACGCGGCTGCGTGGGGGCTGGTGGGACTGACTCGTACGGCCGCCGTGGATTGGGGCAAGTATCAAATTGCCACCAACCTGCTGCTACCTCTTGCTGACACTCCAGAATTCAGGGTCTTCCATCAGCGACGTTCGAAACTCCTCGACCTGATGGTTGGGCAGTTACCTCTGTGTCGCCTCGGCGATACGGTGGAGGATATCGGCGCGACAGTGCTTTTCCTGGCCTCCGAGGCATGCAATTTTGTTAATGGCACCGTGATCTACGGTGATGGTGGTCAGCACACCGCGGGCCCGGTCCTCAACCCCGGCAAGCTTTCACTGACCGCTCAATAACGATCACTTACCGAGGAGGATCAGGATGCAACGTGTCAAGGACAAGATAGCTATTGTGACCGGGGCCGCGTCGGGCATCGGCGCCGCCTGTGCTGCGAGACTCGCGGACGAGGGCGCGCTGCTCGTCGTGGCGGACCTCAATCTCGAAGGCGCACAGCAGCAGGTTCGTCGCATCAAGGAGTCGGGCGGCCAGGCAGTTGCGGCGCGTGTCGATATTGGCGACGAAAGTTCGATCGACGCGTTGTTCGAACTGACGCTCGAGTCCTGGGGCGGACTCGATATCCTGCACAACAACGCCGCGGCCACGTCGCTTTCCAGTACCGTCGATGCGGCAGTCGAGACAGTCGACGTCGCTGTCTGGGACGACACGATGCGCATCAATCTTCGGGGCACCATGCTGGCCTCGCGGCGTGCGCTACCGCTGATGCGGGCACGCGGTGGCGGTTCGATCATCAATACCTCGTCGGGCTCTGCTCAGGCGGGTGCGCTGGGGTATAGCGCCTATGGTGTCTGCAAGGCCGGTATCGAGAACCTGACGCGCTACATCGCCGCGCAGCACGGTAAGGAGGGAATACGCTGCAACGCGATTGCTCCTGGCCTGATCGTCACGCCGGTGACCCAGGCGTACTACGCGGGGGAACTCGGCGAGATGATGCTGAGCCACCATCTGACGCCGCGCCTCGGGCAGCCCGAGGACATTGCGCATGCGGTGGTGTATCTCGCTTCGGATGAGGCGGCGTTCGTCACAGGCCAGGTGTTCAACGTCGATGGCGGACTTCTTTCGCACCAGCCTTACTATGCCGACGAAATTCGCGCGCGCTCGGCCGCCACGACTAAGGTTAGCAAGGGGGAGGCATGACGACGGATTCCGGTCTTCTTGCGCGTATCGAGCGCATCGAGGCGCAGCTTGCTATACAGCAGTTGCCGGTGCGATACGCGCTCGCGGTCGATTCGCGCGATCTGGACAGTCTGGTGCAGCTGTTCGCTGAAGACGTCAACTGCGGCCGATGGGGCACGGGCCGTGCGGCGCTGAAGACGTTCTATGGCTCCGAGCACATTTTGCGCGGCTTTTATCGCAGCATTCACCAGATCTGCGGCCACACAGTCGATATCATCGATCCCGACCATGCGACAGGAAGCGTCTATTGTCGCGCGGAGCATGAGGACAACGGCGCGTGGGTGGTGATGGCGATCTGCTACTTCGATCACTACGTGCGACGCGACGGGCAATGGTACTTCGAGCGACGCGACGAACAGCACTGGTATTCGACTGACTGGCTCGAGCGACCCGGTGCTCCGCGCTTCCAGAACTGGCCCGGCAAGTACGAGGGCGACCGCTATCAGCCGCGCCTTCCGCAAGGATTTCCGACGTGGGCGACGTTCTGGGGCGCGAGCGAACAGCACGCCATCGACACATTGACGAAGGCGCCGTAAGCGCGGCAGTGTCCGCGGCTCTTGCGCGTTACAGCGCCGCTTCTCCACGCAAGAGCACGTCGGCACCGCCGTCGACGAACGGGACTTGACCCACCATGTAGCCGTTGGCAGGACTCGCGAGGAAGGCGAGGAGCGGCACGATCTGCTCGGCGGTGGCGTAGTCGGGCACGACGGTGGGCACGCCGGCGGCAAGCGCCTCGCGACCTTCTGCCGTTTCCAGCAACGGCGCGACCATCGGCGTCTTCACGATGCCCGGCGCGACACCATTCAGCAGCACGCCCTTGTCGGCCCAGCCGGGCAGCACCGCCGTGCGCCGTATCCACTGCGTCAGCGCGCGCTTGGATGATGCATAGCTTTGTGCGCCGATCTTTCCAGCTTGCTCGCGTGCCGCGGCTTCGTTGCCGTCGAGGCATAACTCGACGAGGCGCGCATCGACCGGATGAAGCGACGCGAGCGATGAGATCACCACGGCGCGTGGCTCCGTTGCGCGATGCAGCAGCGGCAACAGGCGTGGCAACAGATCAGTAACGCCGAAGTAATTGACCGCGACCAGCGTGTCGCCGGGCACCGGCGGCGACACGCCGGCGCAGGCGACTACCGCATCGATCGACGGTGCGATCTGCTGTACGCGCGCGACCAGCGCTGCGCGCTGCGCCGGGTCGGTGAGGTCCGCGCAAACTTGCGCATCGTGGAGATCGACGCCGATCACCCGTTCGCCAAGCGCGGTCAAATGCCGGGCCAGCGCCGCGCCCATGCCTGATGCGGCGCCGGTGATCAGCGTCGTGCGTGGAACAGCCATGTCTATCACGCTTACGCAGCCACGCCGGGCAAATGCACCACCAATCCGTCGAGCTCCGGCGTCACGAAGATCTGGCACGTCAGACGGCTGTTTTCACGCACGTCCATCGCACAGGTGAGCATGTCGACTTCGTAGGATTCGGCCGCCGGCATGTGGCTGCTCCAGGCTTGGTCGACGTACGCATGACAGGTTGCGCAGCTGCAGCTGCCGCCACAGTCGCCGAGAATGCCCGGGATCTGGTTGTTGACGGCCGTTTGCATGACTGAATCGCCAACGGTGGCGCTCACGGCGGCTTCGCTGCCGTCCGGCTGAATGAATCGAATGAGCGGCATGGCTTCTGGACCTCTGAAAAATTAGTTGGACTGGGGAAGCAGACTCTTCAACGGAATCGATTCGTCGGCGAGATCGGCCGCGCGGACCGGAATCTTCTCGGCAACGAACCGCTTGGCCAGCACGAATTCGGGCACCCGACTGACCGTATCGGCTGCGAGCATGACGCCGTCTTTCAGATAAAACGCGGAGAACGAGCGGGTATCGGGATTGCCGCGCAGGACGAACTCGTCGTAGCCATGGGACAAGCCGACCATCTTGAGCTTCAGATCGTATTGATCGGACCAGAACCACGGCACGCTGTTGTAGACGCGCTCCTTGCCACACAACGAGGCGGCCGCGGTGCGGGCCTGCTCCAGCGCGTTGGGCACCGACTCCAGACGCAGGCGGCGGCCGAGCGAAGGGTTGGGGTGGTTGGTGCAATCCCCGACCGCGAAAATATCCGGATCGGACGTGCGCGTGTATTCGTCGACCACGATGCCGTTGTCGACGGCAAGACCGGCCGCTTCCGCAAGTTCGGTGGCAGGTTCCAGTCCCACGCCGACGATGACGAGATCCGCGGCGACGCGTGTGCCGTCCGCGCAGCGCACGGCGGCAACGGCGTCGCTGGACGCGTCGCATTCGAACTCACTGACGATCGCGTTCGTGCGGATGTCGACGCCGGCCTCGCGGTGCACTTTCTCGTAGAACGTGGAAAGCTCGGGAGCCGTGACGCGCGCGAGGACGCGCGGCAATGCTTCGAGCACGGTGACGTGCAAGCCGAGCTTCACGGCTACCGCAGCCACCTCCAGTCCGACATATCCACCGCCGATGATCACGAGGCGCGAACCGGCATGAAACTGGTTCCGAATGCGCGCGACGTGATCGAGCGTGCGAAGGTAGTGAAAATTCTGCAGCTTCTCGATAGTTTCGATACCGGGCAACGCGAGGCGCCGCGCGCGCCCGCCGGTAGCCAGAACGAGTTTCGTATAGCCGATTTCGCTGCCGTTGGAGAGCGTGACCCGCTTCGCGTCACGGTCAATGCGTTGCGCGCGCACGTTCGGAATGAACTCGACACGCGCTTTGTCGTACGTCGACAGCGGCTTCAGGTAGAGCTGCTCGGCGGTCGATTCGCCCGACAGGAATGCCTTGGAGAGCGGCGGCCGTTGGTACGGCAAATGAGGTTCTTCTCCAACCATCACGATGCGCCCCGTCCATCCCTGTTCGCGGATCGCGGTCGCGCATTCTCCCGCCGCGTGACCCGCCCCGACGATCAGTGCGGTGTTCTCTGTGTCTCCAGCTGTCATGAGGCCAACTCCATCTCATACGGCCACAAGCTCGCTGCGGCCAGAGTAGTTTCGAATAGTGTTCTAAATTGTGAACGACCGTCGTTGCTACTGTCAATGCTCATGAACCCCGCTGAGCCGCAGTGGAGCTGACCATCGCCTCGATGCCGCCAACCGCGAAACGGATGAGGTAGGTGCGCATGCGCTCGATATGTGCCGTCGTGAGTGCCCGTGTTTTGGAACGCGCTTCCTGCGCGTAAAGCTCGTTGAGCACGAGATGAAACACGGACTCGACGAAATGCTGCACCAGTTCGACGATCTCCCGCGTGGCATGAGGAAGCGCCTTGGCGAAGGCATCACGGTAGCGCGCGGCCGCAGGCGCGTACTGGTCATAAAACGGCGCCGTGAGGTCGGGACGCTCCAGAAGGCAGCCGATCTGGGTCAGCAGGCGCAGGTAGTTTCGCCAGCCCGGATCGCCGCTCGTCAGATGCGCGAAAGCCGGTGCGGAAAGTGCGGTCACGATGGTCTCGACATCGGGACGCTTGCCTCGCAGCGCCGCGAGTTCGGCCTCGAGCGATTCGATGACCTGCCGGCTGATCACGGCCGCGCGACGGCCGATCGCCTGTTGAAACAACGCGTCTTTGCTGCCGAAGTGATAGCGCGCGAGGCTCAGCTCCATGCCACAGCTCTGCATGATGTCGCGAATCGACGTGCCGAAGTAGCCGTGCATGGCGAACAGCCGCTCGGCCGTATCGAGAATGCGCTCTGGCGTCGTGCTGCGCGCCGTTGCGCGCGGCTCATTGATGGCAGTCGCCGGGTTGCTGGCGGCGTGAGTGGTCCTGGACGGCATGGTTTCCCTTTCATGGCGGGCGCGAATCGGTCAGTGCGCGATCCCTTTCGGCGAATGATAAAACGATCTTGCACATTCGTGCAAAATGGAACATAGTTCAACTATCGGCACGTCGCTGCAACGCAGGAGTGCCTTCGAATGAACGATTAATGGAGACAGGAAAGATGGCCGGCGCGCTGCGACTCGAGGACTTCGACGATCCCAGGTTCAACCCTTTTTTCGAGGATTCGCTCGCCTATGGGGCCGATTCCAATCCGTATGCGCGCATTGCCGAGCTACGCGAGAAAGGCTCGGTGCAGGAAGGTGACTACCGCGTACTGATGGGCGAAGCGGCCGACCTGACGATGTCCGATGTCGCGCATTACTGTGTATTCGGATACGACGAGGTATCGCAGGTGCTGGGAGATCCGGTCACGTTCTCGAACAAGTCTTACGAGCGCAATATCGGCATCAGCTTCGGACGTAGCATCTCGACGATGGACGCACCCGAGCACCCGCGCTACCGCCGCATCTTCCAGAAGGCCTTTTTGCCGCATACGGTGGCGGCATGGGGCGATACGCTGGTCGATCCGGTCGTGAGCGAACTGATGTCGAAGTTCGTAGATCGCGGACATGCGGATCTCGTCAACGAGTTCACGCTTCACTATCCGTTCAATATCATCTATCGCCAATTGGCATTGCCGCCGGAAGACGTGAAAGTCTTCCACAAGCTGGCGATCGCACAGACGCTGGTTTCGATCGATGTCGCGCACGGTGTCGAGGCGTCGACGAAGCTGGGCGCTTATTTCGCTGGACTCATCGAGGAGCGCCGCAGCAATCCGGGCGACGATCTCGTCAGCTCGCTGGCCACCGCGGAAGTCGATGGCGAGTTGCTGCCGGACGAGGTCGTCATTTCGTTCCTGCGCCAATTGGTGAATGCGGGCGGCGACACCACTTATCGCGCAACCAGCGTGTTGCTGCTCGCGCTATTGCGCGACCCCGCGCAGCTCGAAGCGGTGCGCCAGGATCGCACGCTGGTCGCGCAGGCGATCGAAGAGGCTCTGCGCTGGGATGGCCCCGTGTTGATGCAATCGCGCATGGCGACGCGTGACGTCACGCTCGGCGGTGTAGAGATTCCGGCGGGCGCATTTCTCGACGTGTTGGCGGGCAGCGCCAATCGCGACCCCAGCCGCTTCCCCGATCCGGACAAGTTCGACATCTATCGAAAGCCTGCTCACCGGCACTTTGCATTCGCGTATGGCCCGCACGTATGCATCGGCCAGCACCTTGCGCGCGTGGAAATGACGCGCGCGCTCAACGCGATTCTCGATCGTCTGCCGAATCTTCGCCTCGATCCGGCCGCGGCAGCGCCACAGATCAGTGGAATCATGATGCGCGTTCCGCATTCGATTCCCGTCGTCTTCGGCTAACCAGAACAGCGC
The DNA here is from genome assembly GCF_009362785.1 of Paraburkholderia atlantica. Lineage (GTDB taxonomy): Bacteria > Pseudomonadota > Gammaproteobacteria > Burkholderiales > Burkholderiaceae > Paraburkholderia > Paraburkholderia atlantica. Next base: position 310,047 of record NZ_WHNQ01000003.1, on the reverse strand, counting down.
CAGCCTCGCGTGTCGTGGACGAGGCTGGCCGACTAGGCACGTGCCGCGGGCCAGCTCACGAGGTAGGTGGCGCTGGTCTGCACGCACGGACGGTGGAGAACGCATAGATGGTCGAGTTTGACTTTATCGTGATTGGCGCCGGTGCCGCAGGTTGCGTGCTGGCCAATCGTCTTTCGGAAAGCGGGCGCCATTCGGTGCTGCTGATCGAGGCCGGTCCGGAAGATCGCCATCCGTTGATCCGAATGCCTAAAGGCTTCGGAAAATTGTTGGGCGATCCAGCTCACGCCTGGTTCATTCCGGTGCAGCCCGACGACGGGAACGGGCACCGCAACGAGATCTGGCTGCGCGGCAAGATGCTCGGCGGCTCCAGCAGCATCAACGGCATGGTGTATATGCGAGGTCATCCCGAGGACTATGACGGATGGGCCGAGCTGGGTGTCGAGGGATGGAGCTGGCAGAACCTGGCGCCTTGCTTCCGGCGGATCGAGGATCACGCGCTCGGCGCCGATGAGCTACGCGGCGAGGGCGGACCGCTGAAAGTGTCGCAGTATGCGCAGCGCAATCGTATCGGCGACGCTGTGCTCGAAGCGTGCCGGTCGCTCGGCGTGAGGCGCGTCGAAGATATCAACAGGCTCGATCACGAGGGCGTGGCCTATCTGATCTATACGATCCGCAACGGCCGCCGCCAAAGCTCGGCCGAAGCTTTTCTGAAGCCTGCGAGGACGCGCAAGAATCTGACCGTCGTTACCGGCACGCAAGCCGCGCGAATCGTGTTCGACGGTACGCGCGCGGTCGGCGTCCAGTGCGAAAGCGCGGGGCAGCAGATCGTTTACCGTGCGCGCCGCGAGGTTGTGCTGTCGGCGGGCGCGATCGAGTCGCCGCGACTTTTGCAGCTTTCGGGTATTGGCGATCCAGTCCATCTGCAGTCGCTCGGCATTCCTGTCGTCGCGGCGAGTCCGGGTGTCGGACGGAACATGCGCGAGCACTATCTGTATATGGTGCAGGCTCGTCTTCAGCATTGGCGCGATTCGCAGAACCGGCAGTTCAGCGGGCTGCGTCTATGGCGCAATGCGATGCAATACTTTCTGTTCCGCCGTGGCGTGATGTCGCTCGGCTCGTACCAGGTGGGTGGCTTCGTCAAGACCGCGCCCGATGCGACGCGTCCCGACGTCCAATTGATGATGGCGCCGTACTCGATGGATTTCGGCGCGGCGGGTTACGCGTTCGAGTCGTTCCCGGGCATGCAGCTCTTCAGCTATCCGCTGCGTCCTCGCAGCGAGGGGCACGTCAGGCTCAAGTCGACGGACCCCCGCGTTCCACCCGAAGTCGTCGCGAACTATCTTGCCGATCCGTACGATCAGAAGATGGCCGTCAATGCGTTCCGGCTGATGCGCAACGTGCTGGCTGCCGAGCCGCTGAAGAGCCTGCTGGCAGGCGAGACGCGCCCTGGCCTCGCCGTCCAGACCGATGACGAGATTCTCGACCTCTACCGGCGCGAAGGCCAATCTGGCTATCACGCTTGCGGCACCTGCAAGATGGGCTCGGATGCGCTTGCCGTGCTCGATTCGCGGCTGCGCGTGCGCGGTGTCGAAGGTTTGCGGGTGATGGATCTGTCCGTCACACCCACGATGATTTCCGGCAACACCAATGGTCCGATGATGGCGATGGCATGGCGCGCGGCCGGGCTGATCCTGGAGGACGCGCGATGAGCCGCCTCGAAGACTATAGCGGGCGCTTTTCGAATATCGAATTCGAACGACGCGACGGTGTTTTGCAAGTCCGCCTGCATACGGATGGCGGCCCGCTGAAGTGGGGCGCACTCGATCGCAGCATTCACAGCCAGCTAGGCGAGGCGTTCTATCAGATCGCCCGCGACCTCGACAATCGCGTCGTCATCCTCACCGGAACCGGCGATTCGTTCTGCGACGCGATGAATTACGCCGAGTTGCCGGCGGAGCCTCTTTCGCAAGTCTGGCCGCGCTTGCAACGCGAGGGGCAAGACTTGCTGATGCAACTGCTCGACATTCCGGTTCCGGTTATCGGCGCGATCAACGGGCCTGCGCATATTCATGCCGAGCTGCTGGCGCTGTCCGACATCGTGCTCGCCTCCAGCCACGCGGAAATCTCGGATCAGGCGCACTTCATTCACGGCGTCGTGCCCGCCGACGGCGTGCAGATCGTCTGGCCGATGCTGATCGGCCACAACCGCGCCCGCCACTTTCTGCTCACCGGCGAGCGCATCACCGCGCAACGCGCGTGGGAGCTTGGTGTCGTCGGCGAAGTCGTCGCGCCCGACTGGTTGCTCGAACGCGCCTGGCAAATGGCGCGCGACCTCGCGGCGAAGCCGGTAGAAACGTTGCGATACACGCGCGCGGTCTTTACGCAGCCTTTCAAGCGTCGCATGGTCGACGAACTGGGCTATGGGCTCGCGCTCGAAGGGCTTGCCGGTATCGCCGCGCAGTCCGGTAGAACGTAGCCCGTCGACGCGACATGTTCACAAATGGGAGACACGATATGACATTGGCAGTGCAAGCATCAACGCAGCGCAGCGCGATCGTTCAGCAGGCGCTCGACCGCGCGACGAGGGAAGGCGGTGAGATCGGCGTGCAGGTGGCGGCTTATCTGAACGGCGAACTCGTGATCGACGCATGGAGCGGCGTGGCCGATCCGTCCACCGGCCGTCCTGTCGATGGCGACACGCTCTTCAATGTCTATTCGGTAACGAAGGCCGTTGCGGCAACCGCATTGCACATCCTGGCCGACCGCGGGCTGATCGAGTACGACGCGCCGGTGACGCGCTACTGGCCGGAGTACGGCGCGCACGGCAAGCAGAAAACGACGGTGCGCGACGTGCTGACTCATCGCGCATGCGTGCCGCAAATGCCCGAAGGCGTCACGCCGGAGCTGATGTGCGACTGGCAGTGGATGACCCGCGCGATCGCAAACCTGGAGCCGCTTGCCGAGCCGGGCACCAAGACGCTTTACCTGTCGATGACGTTCGGCTGGATCGTTGGCGAGCTGGTGCGACGCGCCGATCCGAAGAAGCGCTCGCTGGGCCGTTTCGTCCGGGAAGAGATTGCGATGCCGCTAGGCATCGAAGATCTATGGATTGGCATCCCTGACGAAGCCGAACCGCGCATCGCACGTCTCACCGATGCGATGGTGCCTGTTCCCGCGGAGTACCTGCCGCCGCTATTCCTGCGCTCGATGCCGCAACAGGTCGCATTGACGCCGCAAGTGTTCGAGCGCCCGGACGTGCGGCGCGCGGAAGTGGCGGGCGTTGGCGGGATCTTCAATGCGCGCAGCGAGGCGCGCTTCTGGGCGATGCTCGCATGTGGCGGCGAATTGGACGGCGTGAGGATACTGTCGAAGGAGCTCGTCGCCACGCTGAATACGCCACGGGCCAATAGCGAAGAGCCCGACCCGGTGATGTTCGGTTTTCCGCTTCCGATCACGATCGGTGGCTTCTGGTTCGGCGGCAACCATCCGCCGGTGACGGCGGCGCGTTCGCCGCGCGCGCTGTGCCATCCGGGGCAGGGCAATTCGATCGGCTGGGCGGACCCGGACACCGGGCTCGCCGTCGCGATCTGCCATAACAAGCTGTTCAATCCGACCACGCCGGAAGAAGACCCACTGCTTCCGATCGCTGCGGCGATTCGCAACGCGCTTGATCTGGAGTGACTGTCACGATGGTCATGGATATCGCTTATTTGCAGCAATGGACCGGGCGCACGGAGGAAGTGAAGGACCAGGTCACCCTCACGCCGATGACAGCGCTCGGCGCCGTACTGGACCGGGACGACCCGCCCGCGGCTGCTGGCGATGAGTTGCCGCCGTTGTGGCACTGGCTGTATTTTCTGCCGGTTCATCGTCAGTCGATGGTCGGGCTCGACGGTCATCCGAAGCGTGGCGGTTTCCTGCCACCGGTCGACTTGCCTCGCCGCATGTGGGCGGGCAGTCAACTCGAGTTTCTACGGCCGCTGATAGCGGGCAGCGCGATCACCCGGCTTTCTTCGATCGAGAGCGTCGCGCACAAGCAGGGGCGTACCGGCGATCTGGTGTTCGTCAAGGTCAAGCACGAGGTAGGCGACGCGAATGGCCTTGCGCTGGTCGAACGTCAGGATATCGTGTATCGCGATCATCCGGCGGCAAGCGAGAAGCCGGCTGCGTCACAGACCGCGCCTGCGGGCGCCCAATGGGCCCGCGAGATCAATCCCGATCCCGTGCTGCTGTTCCGCTATTCGGCACTGACGTTGAATGGTCATCGCATTCACTACGATCGGCCTTACGCTAGCGGCGAAGAGGGCTACGAGGGTCTCGTCGTGCACGGCCCGCTGCTCGCCACGCTACTCATGGACTCGCTGAGATCGGAACTGCCGGGCGCGCGCGTCGGAGCGTTTTCGTTCCGCGCAATCAAACCGGTGGTGGACACTTCACCTTTTTATGTTTGCGGCAAGCGAGACGAATCGGACCCGGGCAAAGTGAGCTTGTGGATCGCTGGTAGCGACGGGTCGTTGCGCATGGACGCCACGGCTGTTCTGAGCTGATCGCTGACTCCGGTCCGCCGGCGGGTTCGCCGTAGCCGGACCGGGCGCTGAATTGGAGACTTATGCGTTCGTTTCTTTTTGTGCCGGGAAGCAAGCCCGAAAGATTCGCCAAGGCGCTCGCGGCAGGTGCCGATGCGGTGATCGTGGACCTCGAGGACGCCGTTGCGGACGCGGACAAAGCGTCGGCGCGTGCCCATGTTGCCGATGCGGTACGAACATTTTCGGCCTCGCCAAGTTGCGTGCTGTTGCGCATCAATGGCGCTGGAACACCGTGGTTCGACGAGGACCTGTCACTTGCCGCGTTCGATGGGATCGATGGCGTGGTATTTCCCAAGGCGGAGAATCCGGCTGCGCTGACGGCCGTAGCGGCGGCAACCACGAAGCCGATCTGGCCGATCATCGAATCCGCCGCGGGCGTGTGGAATGCGTTGGAAGTGGCGCGCATGCCCGGCGTCGAGCGGCTGATCTTCGGCTCGGTCGACTTCGAGCTCGATCTTGATTGCGACGGCTCATGGGACGCGCTGCTGCACGCGCGTTCGCGGATCGTGCTGGCTTCGCGGGTTGCCGGAATTGAGAGCCCGGTTGATGGCGTCACCGTGGCGATCGACGACGAGCGGCAGCTCGCCGAGGACTCGTCGAAAGCGCGATCGCTGGGTTTTGGCGGCAAGCTGTGCATTCATCCGCGCCAGGTCAAAGCGGTCAACGCCGCTTTCAGCCCGAGCGCGGATCAGATTGCCAAGGCGCGGCGGATCGTCGAAGCGTATGAGCGGGCGGAAGGCGGGGCTGTGTCCGTCGATGGACGGATGGTGGACTTGCCGGTGTTGCTCAAGGCAAGACGTATCGTCAGCGCGGCCGAAAGGCTGCGCAATTCGGTAGAAGGGTAAGGAGTGCGGCGAAGTGACCGCTGCATCGCCCGCGCCGCCACTGCAAGATGTGGCGCGGGCGTGTTGCGATTCGGCTTACACCGGGTCCCACGGTGTGAGCGCCATGGAAGGCACGTTCGGGAAGAAGCTAGCTTCGAACGCCGGCATGACCTGCTCGGCAATTGCTTCGGGCGTCCAGCCGCCGTCGCGATGCAGCGAGCGGATCATGCGGATCTGGTTGAAGAAGTAGATCTCGTTGGCGCGCACGCCGAAGATCTGCCCCGACACCTTTGCGGCCCGGTCGGAAGCGAGGTAGACCGCGAGCGGCGCGATCTTGCGCGATTCCATGCGCTTGAGAACTTCGACGCGAGCCTTTTGCTCCGGCGTTTCCGAAGGGATCGAGGCGGTCATCGCCGTCCACGCCCACGGTGCGATGCAGTTCGAGCGCACGTTGAATTTGGCCATGTCGAGGGCAATCGACTTCGACAGACCGACGACACCCATCTTGGCGGCGGAGTAATTGGCCTGTCCGAGGTTGCCGATCAGACCCGACGTGGAGGTCATATGAACGAAGCTGCCGCTGTTTTGCGCCTTGAAATGCGGAGCCGCCGCACGTGCCACGAAAAACGACCCGTTCAGATGAACGTCGACGACGGCTTTCCACTCATCGAGGCTCATGTTGAAAAACATACGGTCACGCACGATGCCGGCGTTGTTGACCACACAGTCGATGCGGCCGAACGTGTCCAGCGCGGCCTGCACGATCTTCTGCGCGGAGTCCCATTCGGCCACGCTGTCCGTAGAAGCAACCGCTTGCCCGCCGGCCTCCTTGATTTCCGCGACGACCCGCTGTGCGGCGAATTCGCCGGTTTCGGCGTTGCGACCGAGGTCGTTGACGACGACCTTGGCGCCGTTCGCCGCGAATTGCAGCGCGAAATCGCGCCCGATTCCGGCACCCGCACCCGTTACCACTACCACCTTGTCCTTGACGAAATCGCTCACTCTTGTCTCCGTTCGATACAGGCGTTGATGTTGAAAAGCTCGCCCACGTATAATAACAAAAACTGAACGCCGTTGCAGAATATGAACGACATTGCTTTAGCGATGCGTGTGTAGCGATTCATCCATTCGAAGACGACAAAATGAAAGGAGACGCGCAATGAACGACATGAAAGGCTGGACCGTGCCGGACCATGTTCCGCGGGAACTCGTGGTCGATTTCGACTATATGAATCCGCCCGGCGCGGAAGACGACGTCCATCGGGCGTGGAAGACGCTGCATGCGGGTCCCGATATCGTCTGGTCGCCGTATTATGGCGGCCACTGGATCGCCACGCGTGGCGAAGACATCGAGGCGATGCAGAAGGACCATACCCGTTTTTCGCATCGCAGCGTCAATATCCCGCCACTCAATGAAACTCAGCTCGTGCCGCTCGAGCTCGACCCGCCCGAACATACCAAGTACCGCAACCTGGTCACGCCCGCTTTTCTGCCGCAAGCTATCGCGTCGCTGGAAAGCGACGTGCGCAGCCTCGCAATCGAGCTGATCGAAAAAATCGCGCCACGAGGCGAATGCGAGTTCGTGTCGGAATTCTCGAAGATCCTGCCGATCGTGATTTTCCTGAGGCTGGCCGACCTCCCGTTGAGCGATCGCGGACACTTGCTCGAATGGGCGGAATGGGCCGTGCGCGGCAACGTCGAGCAGCGCAACGAATCGCAGCACCGGCTGATCGGCTATATCTCCACCTGGGTGGAAAAGCGCAAGGCAGAGGCGGGCGGCGATCTCGTCAGCCTGATCGCGAACGCGCAGATCGACGGCAAACCGATCAGCCCTGAGCGGATGTTCGGCATGTTTATCGTCGTGCTGTTCGGCGGCCTCGATACGGTCGCATCGATGATGGGTTTCATCGCCCGTTTTCTCGCGGAGAACCCGGCTCACCGGCGCCAGCTCATCGACAATCCCGAACTGATGGTTTCGTCAGTCGATGAGATGATTCGTCGCTTTGGCGTGGCGAACACCGCGCGGCTCATCACGCAGGACATGGAATACAAGGGCATCCAGTTCAAGAAGGGTGACCAGATTCAATTGCCGAACTCGCTCTTTGGCCTCGACGACCGCAAGTTCAGCGATCCGCTCGCCGTCGACCTGACGCGCAAGCCGGTGCTTCACGCGGCGTTCGGCAACGGCCCGCATCGCTGCCCGGGGTCGTTCCTTGCGCGTACGGAGATCAAGGTTTTCCTGCAGGAGTGGCTCAAACGCATTCCCGATTTTCGTATTCGCGAGGGCGACAAGCCGCGATGCGGTTCGGGCTCCGTCAACGGCATGCTTTATCTGCCGCTCGTCTGGGACGTAGCACCCTGAAGTATCCCCACCCTCAACGACTCATCGACGATCATGAAAAAGTGGCAATGTATCTTTTGCGGTTTCTACTACGACGAAGCAGCGGGACTTCCGGCGGAGGGCATCGCGCCAGGCACTCGTTGGGAAGACATCCCGGATGACTGGGCATGCCCCGAATGCGGCGCGACCAAGTCCGACTTCGTGATGATCGAGGTCGAGGCCTGAGCGTTGGGACAAGCGCACGGCGTCGAGCCGTGCGCTTCATAGCCCCGGGTCAGGCGCGCTCGAATACGGCGGCAATACCCTGGCCGCCGCCGATGCACATGGTCTCGAGCGCATAGCGTCCCTTTCGGCGCGTCAGCTCGTGCAACAGCGTGGTCATGATCCGCACGCCCGTTGCGCCGATCGGGTGTCCGAGCGATATACCCGAGCCATTCACGTTGAGCCGGTCGATGTCATGCCAGTTCCAGCCTTTGAGGACTGCCAGTACCTGGCAGGCGAACGCTTCGTTCACCTCGACGAGATCCATCTGATCGAGCGTGAGACCGAGGCGCGTCATCAGCTTCTGCACTGCGGGCACGGGGCCGATGCCCATCCGTGACGGCTCGCAGCCCGCCGCGGCCCAACCGGTCAGCCATGCCATGGGTTCGAGTCCGAGCTCTTCGAGGCGGTCTTCCGCGACAACGAGGCATGCGGCGGCCGCATCGTTCTGCTGGCTCGAGTTACCTGCGGTGACCGTTCCGCCCGGCATCAACGCGCGAAGCTTGCCGAGGCTTTCCATACTGGCGTCCGCGCGGAATCCCTCGTCTTTGGAAAACAGCAGCGGCTCGCCCTTTTTCTGCGGAACGCTGACCGCAACGACCTCTTCGGCCATATGGCCCGACTGCCATGCCGCCGCGGCGCGCTGATGGCTGCGCAGCGCGAACTCGTCGGCGGCCTCGCGGCTGATGCCATAGTCGATGGCGAGATTTTCGGCGGTTTCGATCATGCCGGAGATATAGCCGAAGCGTGATTCCGGCTGCGAGCGCTCGCGGCCGCGCGCGAGGCGGTCGTGAAACTGCACGGAGCCCGCGCGCGCGCCCCAGCGCATGTCCGTGCTGTAGTACTCGATGTTGCTCATGCTTTCCACGCCGCCAGCCAACACGACGTCCGCGGCGCCGGTCTGCACCATCATCGCGGCGGTGGCGAGCGCCTGCAGGCCGCCGCCGCAGCGGCGGTCCAGCTGCATGCCCGGCACTGCGACGGGCAGGCCCGCCTGCAACGCGACCCAGCGGCCCACACATGGCGTTTCGCTGTTCGCATACGATTGTGCGAAGACGACGTCGTCGATGCGGGCAGGATCGAGCCCTGCACGCCGGATCGTTTCGTTCGCGACGAGTGCACCGAGCTCTTCGACGCTAACGCCGCGCAGGCTACCGCCAAAAGTGCCCACGGGCGTTCGTACAGGGGAGACAATTGCCGCGCGTTTCATGGGACGTTTCCTTGCAAGGTTTGAAGTTGCGGATGCGGGTGCGCTTGCGATCAGGCAGCGAGCGTCGCGCTTCCGGTGCGATGAAGGGGCAGGGCGCTCGCCATCTGATCGAGCGCGCCGCGATGATCCGGATGGGCGATCGCCAGCATGCGTTCGCGCCGTTGCCGCAGCGTCAGTCCGCGCAGATCGGCCACGCCGTATTCGGTCACCACGATGGCGGCGTCGCTGCGTGGCGTGCTGACCGGTCCGTTCAACGACGCGACGATGCGCGTGGCGCCTTTGCCCGCTGTGGACGGCAGTGCGATGACTGGAACGCCGCCACGCGAGCGCCGCGCGCCGCGCAGGAAATCCAGTGCGCCGCCCACCGCGCCCACATACACGCCACCGGCAACTTCGGCGTTGATCTGGCCGCTCAGGTCGACTTCAACAGCCGAGTTGATGGCGACGAAGCGCTCGATGCTTGCGAGCACGTTCGCGTCGTGCGTGTAGCGGGTCGACCGGAACTCGATGGCGTCGTTGCGATGCGCGAACTCGTGAATGCGACGGCCGCCCATCATCACGCCGGCAATCGTCTTGCCCGCGTCGATGGTCTTGCGCGCATTGTTGATCACGCCGATTTCCATCAGATCGGCGACCTTGTCCCCGATCGTGCCGGAATGAATGCCGAGGTCGCGCCGATCGCCGAGGCAAGCGAGGATCGCTTCGGGAATCGCGCCGAGGCCGAGTTGGATCGTGGCGCCGTCGTCGATTAAAGCGGCCGTGTGTTGTGCAATCGCCAGGTCCGTCGCGCTGGCCGGGCTCGGCGAACTCTCGGGCAGAGCGCGTGACGTCGGGAGAATGAAGTCGATCTCGTCGTCGCGAAGACATCGTTCGCCGTAAGTCCACGGTGCCTGTTCGTTGACCTCCGCAACGATGATGCGCGCGCGCTCGAGCGCGGGGATCAGATACTCATGCGCGACCGACAGGCTATAGCGGCCTTGCGAATCGGGTGGCGCCAATTGCAGCAGCAGGACGTCGATCGCAAGCTGACCGGACTCCATCATCTCCGGGAACTGCGAATAGTGGCACGGAAGGATATCGAGCGCGCCGGCCTTGGCCAGTGCGCGGTTGGAGCCGCTGCCGCAGTAGGAAACGAAATCGATGCAGTCGGCGTGCTCGGGGCGACACGTGTCGTAGCTGCTGGCGCCGAGAAAGACCCGGAACGCGCCGATACCGTGCCGTTGCTCGAGCAGCTTTCGGGTGAGCGGAAGCGGCTCTGCGTTCGATTGGCCCCATGCGACGGTATCGCCGGGACGGATGATGGACGCAAAGTCGATGGCGTCGGCCTCTAGCAGGAAGGGCATGATGTTGTTCGCCTCAAATGGCGGCTTGCGCAATAGCGTGGGCGTCGCTGTGCTGCCCTCGCACGGCGCCCGAAGCGACGAGTTCCGCAATCCGGTCTTCGCTGTAGCCAATGCCGCGTAGCACGAGCTCCGCGTGTTCGCCCAGTCCAGGAACCGCGAGCAGCGGCGACGCGGGCTCCATGCGGAAGTGAATCGGGCTCGCGAGGTGGGCGCGTCCGGACGGATCGGTCTGGATCATGCTTCGCTGGTGAGCGTGCGGATGGTTCAGCGCTTCGGAGGCCGAGAGCACCGGCGCGACGCTGATGTTTCGGTCTTTGAACCAATCGAGCCATTCATCGAGCGTGCGCGTCAGGAATGTTTGCGTCAGGAATGCTCGAACGCGTAGCTGGCCTTCACCGGCCGGCCCGGTCGCGTCGGCGACAAGATCGGGCCGGCCGAGCGGCGTAAGGAGGTTGCTGGCAAAGCTGTATTCCCGGCCGCCGAGGCAGAGCCATTTCGAATCGGCGGTCTCATAGGTGCTGAGCATCGCGAGTCCGCTATCGCTCTCGGTCGCTTCCGCGGATGGCCCGGCCGGCATGTTGAGCAAACGGCCGCTCAGGTACGGCTGCGCCGTGAGCGCCGCATCGAACAGCGACACGTCGATGTAGTCGCCGTGCCCCGTTTCCCTGGCGCGCAGCAGCGCCATCAACACAGCGGACAATGCGGTCAGCGAACCGGCCAGCGCGGCGAGCGATGGTCCCGTGGCAATTGGCGTTCCCCGGTCATCGCGCGGCAGCGTACCTGCAAACGATTGAACCACCGGATCGTGTGCGGGCAATTGACTGAGCGGGCCGCTCTGGCCGAATGCGGTAATCGCGCAATAAACGACCTTCGGGTTGGTTCGCCTTACCGTGTCGTAGTCGATGCCAAGGCGGGCAGCCACGCCCGGCCTCGACGATTCGATGACGACGTCGGCCTCGTTCATCAGCTTGAGCGCGACCTCGCGTCCGTCCGGATGCTTCAGGTCGAGCGCGATGCTGCGCTTGCCGCGGTTGATCGCCGCGAAGAAAGCGCCGTCCGTGCCGGCTGCGCCGCGTGTCGGGTCGCCGGTGACCGGTTCGATCTTGATGACTTGCGCGCCGTGATCGGCGAGATTGGCAGCGAGGAACGGACCCGGCATGAACTGCGACAGGTCCACGACGCGAAGGCCGGTCAGTTTCATGCCAGAGCAGCGCTGAAGCCGAGCTGGCGTTGCGCAATCGCGGCGGCTTCCTTCACGATGCGGCTGATCAATTCCGCGCAGGTCGGCAGGTCGTGAATGAGGCCGGTTACGATACCGGCGGGGAAGGCGCCGCCTTCGACTTCTCCCGTAGCGAACGCATCCATCCAACGCTGTGCTCCGGTCAGTGCGTAAAGGTCCGAGTGCGTCACGTTTTTGCTGCGCTCAAGTTCGAGCGCGGCGAGGCTCACGCTATTCTTGACCACGCGGCTCGGGTCCCCGATCGAGCGGCCCAACAGGACGGTATCGCGCTCGGTCGCTTCCAGCAGACGTTGCTTGATCGCTGGGTGGACCGGCGATTCTTGCGTGAGCATGAAACGCGTACCCATGTTGATGCCATCCGCGCCGAGCGCGAGAGCCGCCATCAGGCCGCGCCCGTCTGCGAAGCCCCCGGACGCGAGAATCGGCACCTTGAGCTTTTCGGCTGCGGCTGGAATCAGGATCAGTCCGGGGATATCGTCCTCGCCAGGGTGCCCCGCGCATTCGAACCCGTTGATGCTGACGACGTCTGCGCCCAGCGATTCCGCCTTCACCGCGTGGCGAACTGTGACGCACTTATGCACGACTTTGACGCCATGTGCCTTGAACTCGGCGATGTATTTCGCGGGGTTGCTGCCAGCCGTTTCAACGACCTGGACGCCCTGGGACACGATCGTGCGAACATACCCGTCATAGTCGAGGCCGGCATTCGCGCCGAGAACGGTCAGGTTGACACCAAAGGGCTTGTCCGTGAGCGACCGCACCTTGTCGATTTCGCGCGCGAGTGCATCGGCGCTTGCATGGGTGTGCGCGGAGATGAACCCGAGGCCTCCCGCGTTGCCCACGGCCGCCGCCAGTTCGGCTCGCGCGACCCAGCGCATGCCGCCCTGAATGATGGGATATTGAATGCCGAGTAATTCAGAAATGCGGTTCACATACGGTTTCATCGCGCGCCTGTAATGTGGATAGGAAGTTTGGGTGCCGGGAAAATGCGCCTGACGCGCGTGACCTGGCGTGCTCGGTTAGCCACGATGTGCGTGGCGTTCCTGGCGATTCAACAATCGCGAAACTGGGGTTTGCGCTTTTCGGCGAAGGCCGCCATGCCTTCTTTTCGATCTGCGGTGGCGAAGGTCGAATACGCCATGCGCCGCTCGAACAGGATGCCTTCCGCGAGGCTGGATTCGTAGGCGCGGTTCACACATTCCTTCGCCATCGCCACGACGGGTTGCGAATATCGCGCGATCTCATCGGCCGTTTTCAGTGCTTCTTCGACCAGCGTGTCGACCGGCAGGATGCGGCTCACGAGACCGCATCGTTCGGCCTCGACGGCGTCCATCTTGCGGCCGGTCAGGATCATCTCCATCGCCTTCGATTTGCCGAGCACGCGCGTGAGGCGCTGGGTGCCGCCGGCGCCGGGAATGGTTGCGAGCGTGATCTCGGGCAGGGCGAAGCGGGCGTTGTCGGCGGCGAGAATGAAGTCGCACATCATGGCCAGTTCGCAGCCTCCGCCCAACGCAAGACCCGCGACTGCGGCGATGACCGGCTTGCGGCAACGCGAGGTGCGTTCCCAGTTCGACGTGATGAACTGATTCTTGTAGACGTCCATGTACGTCCATTCGTTCATCATCTTGATGTCGGCTCCGGCGGCGAACGCCTTTTCGCTGCCAGTCAGCACGATCGCGCCGATGGCGGGATCGGCTTCAAAGTCGTCGAGTGCTGCCGTCAGCTCGTCCATCAGCTGGTTGTTCAGCGCGTTGTAGGCTTGCGGACGGTTCAGCCTGATCAAGCCGGCTTTTCCGTGCGTTTCGACGATGATCGTCTCGTAGGCCATGGTTCTTCCTTGAGGGAATGAGGGGCAACGCTCAAGCCCGCATCCGGGCCTGCTCGCCCGTGGTTCGTGGGCTGCGGCGCGCCGTTCCGGGTTGCGTCGAAGCGTACCGCACGTTGCCAATTATTTGAACGACGTTTATGATTCTGAATGTGAGGCCCGGCTTTGTCAATTGAGCGCGAGGTCAGATTCACTAACGGAAAAACACCGCGAGGAGACACTGGATGACCACTCGTCACGAGGACGGACAGATTCGCGTTGAGCAGCGCGGGAACCTGCTTTTGATGGGGATCGACCGGCCGGAAAAGCGCAACGGATTTACCCCGAAGATGTTCAGGGAACTGGCCATGGCTTACACGCAGCTCGAAAAGAGCAGCGATATCTTTTGCGGGCTGGTCTACGCCGAAGGGGATCACTTTACGGCAGGGCTCGATATGCCGAAGATCGCGCCGCTGCGCCGGGAAGGGAAACCCCTGCTTCCTGAAGGCGAGGTCGATCCGTTCAATCTGCGTGCGCCGCTGCGCACCAAGCCGGTCGTCATTGCCCTCAAGGGAATCTGTTTCACGGTCGCGGTCGAATTGATGCTCGCATCGGAAGTGGCTGTGGCGGCCGATAACTGCCGTCTCTCCCAGCTTGAAGTCAAGCGGGGGATCATGGCAGGTTGTGGTGCGACGTTCCGCATGGTCCAGCGTGCCGGCTGGGGCAACGCGATGAAGGTACTACTTACTGGCGACGAATTCACCGCGGAAGAGGCGCGGCACATGAACTTCGTACAGGATGTCGTGCCCGCGGGGCAGGAGTTCGACCGGGCGCTCGCGATCGCAGAGCGAATTGCGGCGCAGGCACCGCTAGCCGTGCAGGCCACGATGCAGAACGCGCGCGTTTCGCTGGGACAAGGCTGGCAGGATGCTTACGCGACTATTCAGTCGACCCAGCAGTTTCTCTACAACACTGAAGATGCCAGGGAAGGTGTTCAGTCCTTCATCGAAAAACGTGCGGCGAAGTTCGTCGGCCGCTGATGCATGGCTTCCGGCGCAGCCGGTGTGAATTCAAGGGGACAGTTTGTTATGACAAAAGGCGCGTTGGCGGGTGTGCGCGTACTCGACCTGAGTCGTATTCTCGCGGGGCCGTGGGGGGCTCAAATGCTGGCGGATCTCGGCGCCGAGGTCATCAAGGTCGAGCGTCCGGGAAAGGGCGACGATTCGCGGCAATTCGGCCCACCGTTCCTGCTGGATCGGGAGGGCAACGTCACGCGCGAGTCGACGTTTTTTATCAGCGCGAACCGCGGCAAGAAGTCGATCACGTGCGATATCTCCACGCCCGAAGGCCAGGCGCTGATCCGCTCGCTGGCAGCACAATGCGACGTGTTGCTCGAGAACTACAAGGTGGGCGACCTCAAGCGTTACGGGCTCGACTACGAAAGCCTCAAGGTGGTCAATCCGCGCCTGATCTACTGTTCGATCACCGGGTTCGGCCAAACCGGGCCGTATAGCCCACGGCCGGGCTATGACTCGATTTTCCAGGCGATGGGCGGCCTGATGAGCGTTACCGGAAACGGTGACGACGTGCCGGGCGGCGGTCCTATGAAAACCGGGCCCAGTCTTGCGGACATCCTCTGTGGTCAGTACGCCGCTTCGGCGATCATCGCGGCGCTCTATCATCGCGACGCTGCGCACGGCGGTACTGGCGAAGGGCAGTACATCGACCTCGCATTGCTGGACGCGATGATTGCTGCCACATCGCACTATGCAAGCCAGTACCTCGTTTCTGGCCAGATTCCGATCCGGCGCGGTACCGAGGGCAATGGTGGCATGCCGTCCCGCATGTTCCGTTGCGCCGATCGCGACATCATGATCGTAGCGGGCAACAACGAGCAATACGCACGGATGTGCAATGTTCTCGGGCACCCCGAGCTTGCTACTGATCCGCGATTCAGCGAGATCGCTCTGCGCGTGAAGAATCGTCGTGCGCTTGGCGAAGTGTTCGAGCCGCTGATCGTCGAATGGCAGAGCGATGAACTGCTCGCGGCACTCGACGCCGCCGGCGTGCCGGCCGGACCGATCAACAATCTGGAACAGGTGTTCGCAGATCCGCATGTGCAGGCACGCGCGATGTGCGTGGAAGTCGCGCACCCGCTCACAGATAAGGCAGTTCGTATGGTGGCCAATCCGGTCAAGATGTCCGGCACGCCTATCGATTCGTATGGCGCGCCGCCGACGCTCGGCCAACATACGGACGATGTGCTGCGTGACGTGCTCGGTATGTCGCAGTCCGATATCGATGCTCTGCGCGAAAAGAAAGTTCTATAGAACGCGGAAAAGCCTGCGAAGCGCATTCTCCCAGGGTGCGCTTTTTTATGGATTGCCCGTCAGTTCCTTGAGGAGAGTATTGCGACCGAAGGTTGAATGGTTGCTGCCTCCCGCAGCCGTTCGTATCACGCTTATGCAATTAGGAGCACTTTGATGCGCATTGGAATACCCGCGGAAACGCGGGCGAGCGAAAGCCGTGTGGCCGCGACGCCTGAAACAGTCAAGAAATACGTCGCCCAGGGGCACACGGTGACGATCCAGGCCGGGGCGGGCGTCGGTGCGAGCTATCCCGACGAGGCGTACATCGCCGTGGGCGCGCAACTCGCCGATGCAGCCGCCGCCTTCGACGCCGACCTCGTGCTCAAGGTTCAGTCGCCAACGCAGAGCGAATTGCCGTTCATGAAGCGCGGTTCGGTACTCGTCGGCATGCTGGATCCCTTCAACGCCGACAATGCGGCCAAACTCGCCGCAGCTGGCGTCACTGCATTCGCGCTCGAAGCCGCACCGCGGACGACGCGTGCACAGAGCCTCGATGTGCTGTCGTCGCAGGCCAATATCGCGGGATACAAGGCGGTGCTTTTGGCCGCGAACCTTTATCCGCGCTTCATGCCAATGCTGATGACCGCCGCGGGCACCGTGAAGGCGGCGCGCGTGCTGATTCTGGGTGCGGGTGTGGCGGGCCTGCAGGCCATTGCCACGGCGCGGCGCCTGGGCGCGGTGATCGAAGCTTCCGATGTGCGCCCCGCGGTCAAGGAGCAGATCGAGTCGCTCGGCGCAAAATTTCTCGACGTGCCGTACGAAACCGATGAGGAACGCGAGGCGGCCCAAGGCGTGGGCGGCTACGCTCGCCCCATGCCAGCTTCGTGGCTCGCTCGCCAGTCGGCGCTGGTGCACGAGCGCGCGAAACAGGCCGACATCGTCATCTCGACCGCGTTGATTCCGGGCCGCGACGCGCCGACGCTGCTGCCTTCGGAAACCGTGCAGGCGATGAAGCCGGGCTCCGTCGTGATCGACCTCGCGGCGGGACGCGGTCCGGTCGCCGAGCAGGCCACGGGCCGGCGCGGCGGCAATTGCCCTCTCACGGAGGCCGACCAAGTCGTGACACACCATGGCGTGCAGATCTGCGGCTACACGAACCTCGCCTCGATGGTCGCCGCCGATGCCTCCGCGCTCTATGCGCGCAATCTGCTCGACTTCCTGAAGCTGATCGTCACGAAAGAGGGCACTCTCAACATCGATCTCGCCGACGACATCGTCGCGGCTACGCTGCTGGCCCGTGACGGCCAGGTCACGCGCAAGGCATGACGAGAAGGAGAACAGGAATGGAAGTCATCAATCACACGGTCATCAATCTGATCATCTTCGTGCTAGCCGTCTACGTCGGCTATCACGTGGTCTGGAACGTCACGCCTGCACTGCATACGCCGCTCATGGCGGTGACCAATGCGATTTCGGCGATCGTCATCGTCGGCGCAATGCTCGCCACGGGACTGACCGTGGGCGGCGCGGGCAAGTTTTTCGGCACGTTCGCCGTGCTGCTCGCGGCCGTCAACGTGTTCGGCGGGTTTCTCGTCACGCGGCGCATGCTGGAGATGTTTCGCAAGAAAGAGCCGAAGAAGCTCACCGGCAAGGAGGGTGCGTAAATGAGCATGAACGTCGTTACGCTGCTTTACCTGGTGGCATCGGTCTGTTTCATTCAGGCGCTCAAGGGGCTTTCCAACCCGAGGAGCGCGCGCGCCGGCAACATGTTCGGCATGGTCGGCATGACCATCGCCATTCTCACCACCCTTGCGCTGATCGTGAAGGAGTCCGCGCAGTTCGGCTCGAACCTCGGGCTTGGGCTTGCGTTGCTGTTCGCGGCGCTCGTGGTGGGCGGGGGTCTCGGCGCCTATGTCGCCGCGCGCGTCGAAATGACGAAGATGCCCGAGCTGGTCGCGGCAATGCATTCGCTGATTGGTCTTGCTGCTGTCTGCATTGCGTACGCGGTAGTTTCCGATCCGGCCGCGTTTGGGCTGGTTGCAGAAGATGCGCCGTATCCGGGCTTCCTGCCATACGGCAACCGTATCGAACTTTTCATCGGCACTTTCGTGGGGGCGATCACGTTCAGCGGGTCGGTGATCGCTTTCGGCAAGCTGTCGGGCAAGTACAAGTTCCGGTTGTTTCAGGGCGCGCCCGTGGTCTACTCTGGCCAGCATCTGATCAACCTGATGCTCGCGCTCGCGATGCTCGGCTTCGGCGTGCTGTTCTTCCTCACGCAGTCGTGGCTGCCGTTCATCATCATGACGATCATCGCGTTCGTGCTCGGCGTGCTGATCATCATCCCGATCGGCGGCGCGGACATGCCGGTTGTCGTGTCGATGCTGAACTCCTACTCGGGCTGGGCGGCGGCGGGTATCGGCTTTTCGCTGAACAACGCGATGCTGATCATCGCGGGTTCGCTGGTGGGCTCTTCCGGCGCGATTCTGTCGTACATCATGTGCCACGCGATGAACCGCTCGTTCTTCAGCGTGCTGCTGGGCGGCTTCGGCGGCGAGGCGGGCGCAGCGGCAGCGGGTGGCGCGCAGGAGCAGCGTCCGGTGAAGGCGGGCTCCGCCGATGATGCGGCGTTCATGCTAGGTAACGCCGAGAGTGTCGTGATCGTGCCGGGCTACGGTCTCGCGGTGGCGCGCGCGCAGCATGCGCTGAAGGAACTGACTGACAAGCTCGTCGAAAAGGGCGTGGACGTGCGCTATGCGATTCATCCAGTGGCTGGCCGCATGCCCGGTCACATGAACGTGCTGCTCGCGGAAGCCGAGGTGCCCTACGACCTCGTGTTCGAAATGGAGGACATCAACAACGAATTCGGCCAGACCGACGTAGTGCTGGTGCTCGGCGCGAACGATGTGGTGAATCCGGCGGCGAAGAACGATCCGAAGTCGCCGATCGCGGGCATGCCGATCATCGAGGCATACAAGGCGCGCACCATCATCGTGAACAAGCGCTCGATGGCCGCCGGTTATGCGGGCCTCGACAACGAACTCTTCTACATGGACAAGACAATGATGGTGTTCGGCGATGCGAAGAAGGTAATCGAAGAGATGGTAAAAAATTGCAGCTAAGGGGCGAATCATGACGACCGGCAGAGGCAGCAGTCGTATCGTAAGTACAGACCAGTCAGCAGTAGGAAAAATCGACTCGGGCAGGGACGGGCGGGACATCTCGCGACCGCATCAAGGTTCGGACGCTGCCGGACGAGGCGGGAAGTCACCGCCGTGGGCTTGGGGGAACTGCCGCAGCGAATTCGACTGGATGGACGTGCACTTGCCGTCCTTCACGTCAGAATGGTTTTAAGAACCTTCCTAACAGACGGATCGGAACCGCACTCTCCGCGATCGGCCTCTACTTCTAGTGCAATGCGGGGCCCCTGGCCCTGCGTTGCCCTCGAGGGGCGGCAGCGCGGTCTCTTCGCGCGTCGCTCTCTCTCGCAATGCGCATCCAACGCGACGTCTTCCCCCCACCCAGCCGTTGATTGTTTTGCAGGCTAAGGTGAGCCTTGGTGTCTGCACGTGCTAACGCCTGCGTCGACGAATATATCCAGAAGCAACGGTGAAAAAAACGCCTTGGCTTCGTGTCCCGCAGCCAAGGCCAAACTCCACACGCTCTCGCGAAGTGTGTGAGAGGAGAAATCCCTGATCACTCTTCGATCTTCGTGGTACGCGCCGGGCGCGAGATGATTGCTCGGATCGAAGTTCGCGATAATGCAACAATTTGTTTAATTAGATCATTTCTTGATCTATTGAAAATGCAACTGGTCGTTTCATATATTGCACTGCGTTCAAAAAGACGCACTAAAGCATTGACTGCCCGCCGTCCACACTGATAGTCTGCCCTGTTATGAAATTAGCGTCGTCACTACACAGAAATGCAACTGTTCGTCCAATATCGCGCTGGGGATCGCCGAAGCGCCCAACTGCAATTTCAGAGAGATAGCGCGTGCGTTCCTGCGGATTGGCTTCGAGGTAGGCTTCCGCAGCAGGCGTGAGCGCTGCCGGGCAAATGACGTTGACGGTAATGCCATAGGCGCCCCATTCGCGCGCCGCCACACGCGAGAGACCACGAATGCCCTCCTTGGTTGCGGCGTACGCGCCGAACCCCTTGAGACCTTCGATGCCGGTGCGCGAACCGAAGTTGATGATGGCGCCGCGGCCCCGTGACTTCATCTGCGGCAATGCGGCTTGCATGAAATACAGCGTACCGTACAAGCCCGACTCGAGCGTGTTGCTCCAGTCATCGTCGGTGACAGACTCAAGCGGTACACCCGGGCTGCTGCTCTGTGCATTGTTGATAAGCGCGTCTACACGTCCGAATCGCTCGACGGCAAGCTCGACCGTCCGAACGGCGTCGGCACGATTGCGCGTATCACCGGGCACCACGAGCGCCTGCGAACCAAGAGCGGTCAATTCTTCGGCAGCCTGCGTGAGTTTGGCCTCCGTTCGACCAGTCAGGACCAGACTCGCTCCCTCCGCGGCAAGCGCGCGAGCAATGCCGAGTCCGAGGCCTTGTCCGCCTCCGGTCACGATGGCGACCTTTTCTGTCAGTTTTTTCGCGTGCATGTGTGAACCAGAAGTGATGATGAATGCTGTTGTTCGACGCGCAAGCGCACCGCAAGGATGTTCCGGAAAGCGATGCCCGGCATTCCAATTTTCTGAACGTCGTTCAAATATAGCGCAATCGGCATGTGGCGACGTCCTGGCGTATTCCCGAATTCGGATGACGCAAAACTGTGCCACATTGCGATCGTTGTAAAACTATGTGAATAGTTCCCGTATAATCGATACAGTCAATTCATGGGGAAAATCATGTTGAAAGAGACCTCAGCGCCGGCGGACCGGGACGTCAGCGGGCCGCGCTCGCTGACCCGACTCCTCGGAATTTTCGATGTGCTGGCGAAGTCTCCGGACGGTATGTCGCTGGCAGAACTGAACGTCGCCCTCGAGTCGCCAAAGAGCAGCCTGCTCAATCTGCTGAGACCTCTGGTGGCGGAAGGGTTTTTGATGCACGACGCAGGCCGCTATCGTTTGGGGCCGTCGATCTTCCGGTTGTCGGCAGGTGTGATGGCCGCCTGGAACTTCTCGAAGATGCTGCGCCCGTTCCTGGTGGATCTCTCGAAGAGCACCAATGAAACCGTGTATATCGGTGTGCTTGACGCCGAGCATAAAGAGATCACCTATGTCGACGTGATCGAAAGCGAGCAATCCGTGCGCTATTCAATGCACATCGGTCTACGCCGCCCGCTCTATTGCACGGCTGCGGGGCGCGTACTGCTGGCCCATGCACCGGACGCTTTCGTTACCGATTACATGAAGACGGTCAAGTTCGAGCGTCGCACGCCGCAAACGATAGCAACGAAGAAGGCGCTGCGTGACGAACTCGACCAGATCCTGCAAAGCGGTCTGTCGGTGAGTCGCGGCGAACTGCTGCCGGATTCCGCCGGTGTGTCGTCGCCGATCTTCGGGCCGAATGGCAATGTGATCGCGGCAATGGCAATCGGTGCGCCGCTCGAGCGCTTCGATCGCGAACGTAGTCGACTCGAAGAGAACATGATCAGAGTCGCGCAGCGGGCGTCCGCGTTGGGGCAAGCAGAAGAGGAGTGACCGGCAAGCCGACGACGGCACAGCGAAGCGCGTGCTTCACTGTACCGCGGCCGTGGCGCAGTTGAAGATGCGTTGCACGTAAGTGCAACGCATCGATCGAAACGACAATCAGTGGGTACGACGCTTCGGCAGCAGGGAAGCGATCAGAAGTCCGGCAATCGAACTGCATGCGATGTAGACGAATACCGAAACATAGCCGCTATCGGCGGGAAACGATGCACCGCTGTGTCCGGCCGTCGCGCTGCGCAGCAGTGAAAAGACCGCCTGGGCGCCTACCGCGAAGAAACACGAGAAGAACACGTAGAGCATGCCCGTTGCCTCGCCTGTCTGATGTGCAGGCGTCGTTTCCACGATCTGGTTGTACAGCGCCGTGCTCGTGAAGGCGAGGCCGAACGAGCACAGCACCGCGCCTGGCACGAACAGCAGCAGGCTGCGATGAAGCACGATCAGTGAGGTCCAGGCCAAGGCCAGTATGAGCATGCCGATCATGGCAGCGGGGCGGGCCTTGTAGCGGGCCGCAACGCGGCCGCTCCACGGGCTTGCGACCAGCGCGACGATGTTGATGCTGAACATTAGTAGTCCAGCCGCCGTTGCGCTCAGCCCGAATCCGGCGCGCGTGCCGGCAGGTTGCTGGGCGAGCAGCGAGAAAACTTGTCCCAACTGCATGGCGCCTGCCGCGAGGAATGCCATGCATGCATTCGCCAATACGACTTCGCGCATTTTCAGCAGACGTACATTGATGAGCGGATGACGGGCTCGGAGTTGATGGCGCGCCCAGAGTCCGAGCACGATCATCCCGCCAACGATCAAAGCCCATAGCCGCACATCGCCGAGCCCCCACACGCGGATTTCCTGCACGGCGAAGAGGATGGCACAAAGTGCCGGAGCAAACGCGAGACCTCGAATGTAGTCGATCCGCACGCCGGGATTCGGTGGAGACGGCGGAGCCCACACGCGTACGGCGGCGACGGCGACGACACAAAGCGCGACTTTGAACCAGAAGCCGCCCTGCCACGAATAGTGATCCACCACCACGCCCGCGCAGATATAAATCAGCCCCGCCGATACCATTCCCGCCGCACTGATCAATCCGACCGCGGCTGGCACCCTGGCCGGCGGCAAGTTCTCGCGAACCAACCCGATGGAGAGTGGCGTAATGCCTGCCGCGATCGATTGCATCACACAACCCGCGACGAGGATGCCGACATCGGTCGCGCATGCAGCGACGACTGCGCCGGCCGCAGCGACCGACATCACCGCCAGCAGGATTCGGCGGTAGCCCAACAGGTCACCGAGTCGCCCGCTGACCGCTGCAAAAACCGCCGAGCCGAGCCAGTATGCGGTCACGGTCCAGCTCACTGAGTTCGACTCGGGAAAGGCCTTGTAGAGCGTGACCAGCACGGTATAGATGACGGTAATGCCAGACGATGCTGCTACTGCGGCAAGCAGGATCGCCATCGTGAATCCGCGCGGTGGTTCGGCTACGCGCTGTGCTCGATGTGCCTGCTGGGAGAGTACTTCGGCTTGCATAAACGTCTCCGGTTGAATGTATCGTTCGATTATACTGATATACGAACGCCGTTCGCATTCATGTTTGTGCCGGATGATCGATACAGACCACAAAGGGTGGCGAGGACGCTGCCCGATATCAATACGATATCGACGCTTCTGAGTTCGATATGAGAGTTTTTCAGTCGATGGCTTGACCCGATACTTCTCTCGAGGGCGCTCGTTCAGCAGCGCTCCCCACAATCAGGAGATAGAACATGCAGGCGTATCAAGGGAAGATCTACGACGCGGACACGCACTTCTATGAAGTCGAAGACGCATTCAGCCGCTACTTGCCGGAGCAGTTCAAGAAGGACTGGTCATTTACCAGCCGCGTGACGGCAGACGGCAACCGCTGTATGTATGTCGGCGACCGCAAGGTGGAAATCAGCGAGGGCTACACCTCGGCCGAGGGGCACGTGCCGCCGCCGGGCAAGCTGCATGAATGGCTGCGCGCGATGAAGGAAGGCAAAGATAACGTCGATATGCGCGTGCCGCCGACCCCGGACATGTTCAACCGCGACGCGCGTCTGCAGAAGATGGACCAATTCGGCGTCGAGGCCTGCACGATGTACATCGGCGAAATGGTCGCGTGCATTTCGTATCTCAACGAGCCGGTCGCGGCCAACGCGGTTCTGCACGCGTACAACCGCTGGATGCTGGAAGACTGGGGCTTCAACTACAAGGATCGCATCTACACGACGCCGGTCGTCACGCTGGATGATCTCGATGCGGCCGTGGCAGAGGCCAGGTGGCTGGTTGCGAACGGCGTGCGCGTGGTTCTGATGCCGATGGGGCCGTTCAATGGCCGTGCGCCGGCGGACCCGTATTTCGATCCGTTCTGGTCGATTCTGAACGAGGCTGGCGTGCGCGTGACTTTCCACGTGTCGGAAGCGATCTACATGAAGGATCACATGGCCGTTTGGGGCGAGCCGGTGCAGCAGTCGCGCCAGCGTCAGACCGCCTTCGTCTGGATGCACGGCTACGGCGAGCGTCCCGTGATGGAGACGCTGTCGTCGTTCATCTTCTATAACTTCTTCGAACGTTTCCCGCGCGTCAAGCTGTGCAGCGCGGAAAACGGCGCGGAATGGGTGCCGTCGATGCTCGTCAAAATGGACAAGTGCCGGGGGATGGCGAAGAATGGTTACTGGCCGTGCGGTCAGCTGAAGAAGCGCCCGAGCCAGATCTTCAAGGAAAATGTCTTCGTGGTCGCGTATCCTGAGGACGACATCGCCCAGATCATCGCTCAAACGGGTTCGTCGGACTTCCTGTTGATGGGTTCCGACTATCCGCACGCGGAAGGGGTGCCGGAACCGAAGGACTTTGCGTCGGAAGCCTGCAATGCGCTGTCCGAAGAGGACACGCGCAAGATCATGTACGACAACGGTCGCCGGTTCATTCCGCTGCACGTGTAATCGGTTTTGCGCTGGACGCCGGAGGTGCGCTGAACGGCGTCGTGCATTCGCGCGGCAACGCGAATGCAGCGTCCGTCGACGGCGGCAGATTGTCCTGCCGTCCCGCCGGATTTCTTCATTGTGAATAGGTTAGCCATGAATATTTCGGACTATAAGGCGTTATTGCTCGAACGCGATGGCGGCGTCCTGACCGTCACGCTCAACCGCCCTGAAACGTTGAACGCGTTCGACGAGCAAATGGACATCGAGATGTCGCGGCTTTTTCTCGATGTCGCCGAGGATGATGAAACCCGGGTCGTGGTGCTGACGGGCGCAGGGCGGGCTTTTAGCGCGGGTGGCGATATCGAGCATATGCAGCAGGTCATCGACAACCCGACGCTGTTTCTCGAAGGCATGCAGCGCGCGAAGAAAATTGTTTTCTCGATGCTAGATTGTCCGAAGCCGGTCATCGCAAAGATCAACGGTCATGCAATTGGCCTCGGCGCGACGATCGCGCTATTCTCGGATCTGAGCTATGCGGCCAATCACGCCAAGATCGGTGATCCGCACGTGAAAGTCGGCTTCGTGGCGGGCGATGGCGGCGCGGTGATCTGGCCGCAGCTCGTGGGCTATGCGAAGGCGAAGGAATACCTGTTGACGGGCGATCTCGTCACCGCGGAAGAGGCAGCACGACTGGGTCTCATCAATCATGCCGTGCCGGCCGACGAGCTGGATGCCGTTGTCGACGCCATGGCGAAGCGTCTCGCCAACGGCGCTTCGCGCGCCATCCAGTGGACCAAGGCGTCGATCAACATCGGCCTGAAGCAACTTGCGCATTCCATTCTCGACGCGTCGATTGCATACGAGGCGTTGTCGAATCTGACGGAAGACCATCAAGAGGCGGTCAACGCGTTTCGCGAGAAACGCGAGCCGGTGTTCAAGGGACGTTGAGCTTTTTACTGCGTCCGGCGCTAGCGATGTAGGTGGCGGCGGGCGCGGGCAGGGAGATCTGACATGCAACGGGTAGTGGCGGTAACGGGTGGATTCGGCGCGCTTGGGCGCACGGTTGGTCGTGTGTTTGCCGAGAACGGCTGGAAGGTTGCGCTGATCGACAAGGCGCCTGCGCCGGAGAACGCGAGCGCGGAGCAACTGCACGCTTCGTGGTGGCGAGGCGGCGTCGAGCTAACTGATCTCGATGCAGCGCGCTCGGCGATCTCGGAGATCGTCGAGCAGCTTGGCAAGCTCGATGCGATCGTCAATATAGCGGGGGGGTTTCGCTGGGAGACGTTGGCGGACGGCAGTCTCGACACGTGGGATTTGATGTACCAGATGAACGTGCGCACCGCGGCGACCGCGTCGAAAGCGGCGCTCGACCATCTTGCCGGCAGCGCGGAGGGCGGACGCATCATCAATATCGGAGCGGGCGCTGCGCTGAAGGCGGGCGCGGGCATGGGAGCGTATACGGCCTCGAAGTCGGGGGTGATGCGTTTGACCGAGGCGCTGGCCGAAGAACTCAAGGGCAGCTCCATTACCGTCAACGCTATCTTGCCGGGCATCATCGATACGCCGCAAAACCGCAAGGATATGCCGGACGCCGATTTTTCCCGTTGGGTGCGGGCTGAAGAGATCGCCAACGTGATTCTCTTTCTCGCGTCGGGTGCCGCGTCGGGGGTAACCGGGGCGTTGATTCCGGTGACCGGGCGCACATAAAAACCGCAAGCCAGGGTCCAGCGGGCAGCCAGGCGACATGTCCCGAGCGTTTCCTGTCTCGCTGGATGATCAAACAGGCCACACCAAATGCCGTTCAAGCATACCGTTGACTAGTCCGCTGCTGGCGACGGCCTTTTTCGCCGGATCGTTTCGAACGTCGTTTCCATTGCAATCGCTCCATCCGGTCTTGAAACTCAGTTGATCGATCTGATTTGGCCGCCATCGACGCGATAGTTGGCACCGGTCATGTAACCGGATAGCGGACTGGCCAGCAGGGCGACCATGCGGCCGATATCCTCCGGCTCGCCGAACTTGCCAGCCGAATTGACGAAGATCTGGGAAGTAAAGCGGCGCTCCACCTCTGCCCAGTCATCGACTCCCCAACCCTGCTTGAGTGCGAGATCGGTAAACGTACTTTTGACCGCCGGCGACATGATGATGCCGGGCGTCACGGTGTTGACCGTGATCCCTGTCGCGGCGAGTGTCTTGGCAAGCGATGCGCTCATGTTGACCATCGCTGCCTTGATGGCCTGGTATTCGGCTAGATCGGGCTCCACCTGTGTGGCGGCCGCGCTTCCGATATTGATGATGCGCCCGAAGCCACGCTCCTTCATTCCTGGAACCAGCTTCTGGATCAGCCTGACGGCCGCGCCGACATTCTGCTCGAAGGTCCAGGTCCAATCGGACCAAGGCGTCTCGAGCCAGGCTGGATTCATTGCACCACCTTTGCCGTCCACGCGATGCGAACTGGCACGGCCGCCGGCGTTGTTCACCAGGATGTCAATTCCGCCGAGCCGCTCGATGATCTGATCCGCGACGCCGTTGCAAGCCGCCTCATCGGATAAGTCACCCACGACGTAAGAAACCGTGCACCCGGCAGCCGCGAGTGCGTCCGCCACGTTCCGACAACGTCCTTCATTGCGGCCGTGCACGACCACGACGGCGCCCTCACGAGCCAGGACTTTTGCGATGCCTTCGCCAATTCCGGAGTTGCTGCCTGTAACGAGTGCGCGCTTGCCCTCGAGCTGCAGATCCATTGTCAGTTTCCCCCGCTCACAGAGAATGTCCTCATCGTGTCGCTGCTTGCACGGAGGCGGCGATCTCGGCCGCCGTGGGATTGCGCCGAAGCGTGAGTCCGCCGGTGACATGGAGGGTCTGCCCCGTCATGAAGCATTCGTCCGACGCGACGAACACCGCGGCGTTGGCGATGTCCTCGACGGTATTGAGCCTGCCTAGCGGCATTTCCTTGATGAAGGCGTCGGTCATGCCCGGGCTAACGAAACCGCCCAGCATCGGCGTCTCGGTCAAGCCGGGCGCGATACAGTTCGCGCGTATGCCGAAGCGGCCGAATTCATTGGCTACCGAGCGCGTGATGTGTTCGAGCCCCGCCTTGGCGCCCATATAGGCAGCGTGGTTCTCGAACATGATCGTGGCCACAGCCGAAGAAATATTGATGATCGAACCGCCGCCCGAGTGTTTCATGGCGCCGACCGCGCTCTGCATGAAAAAGAAGCCGCCCTTGAATATGATCGACAGCATCTCGTCGATCTCGGCTTCGCTCGTTTCTTCGAATGCTCCGTAGTGGCCGGTTGCCGCGGCGTTGACTGCAATGTCGAGTCGGCCGTGCGCATGGACCACATCCTCGACGAATTGCGAGACCGCAGATTTCGAGGCGACATCGCAGAGCTTCGCGCTCACTGGTGCGCCGATTTCGCGAGCGAACGACTGCAGGCCCTCGGCGCTCCTTCCCGCGATCACCACTGTCGCGCCTTCATCGACAAAGCGACGCGTAATGGCCTGGCCCATGTTGCCCGCTCGTGATGCGCCCATCACGAGCGCGATCTTTCCATCCAGTCTCTTCATCGATGCTTCTCGCTAGTTCGGGGCAGAGCGAAAGATGCACTTCAGGTTAGTCGTGCGAGGGAATCGTTGCTGAATCCGAGGAACGGCTCGCCAAGCCGCGCGCGCCGTGCCCAGTTCGGATCATGCAGAAGCGAGCGTCCTACGCCAACAAGATCGAATTCGCCGCGCGAAAAGCGATCGAGCAGAGGGGTGAGATCGGGCTGCGCCGAGGTCTCGGCCCCGGCCATCGAATCGTAGTAACCCTTGTTAATGCCGATTCCACCAACAGCCATCGAAAGCCTGCCGGTTACCTTCTTCACCCAACCGGCGAGATTCATTTTTGAGTCGGGGAATTCCGCCCGATTGAAGTACCGGGTGCTCGCCTCGAAGATGTCGACGCCTGCGTCCGCGAGCGGGGCGAGGATCTGTTCGAGCTCGTGCGGATCGTTGGCGAGACGCGCGCGGAAATCCTGCTGTTTCCACTGCGAGAAACGGAACGTGATCGGCATCGTGGCGCCGATCGCTTCGCGGATCGTGCGAACGACTTCGGCGGCGAAGCGGCTGCGCGCTGCGAGATCTTTACCCCATTGATCCGTGCGTTGATTGGTTTCGGCCCACAGAAACGCGTCGATCAGGTAGCCGTGACCTCCGTGAATCGCGATTCCATCGAAGCCCGCGGCCTTCGCATAGCGGGCGCTTCGACCATAGGCCGCAATAACGTCCGCGATCTCGGTGTCGGTCATCGGGCGAGTTGGCGTCATGACCCGCTCCATGTAGCCCGCATTCAGCGATGTCGTTCGTCCCGCCGGTCCCCACAATCCGGACGGGCGCAGCGGCTCCGCAGCCGGGAAGGGGCCCGTATTCGCTTCCTTCATCGGACCCATGTGCCACAACTGAGGAAAGATGATGCCGCCACTTGCATGAACTTCGTCCGTCACGCGGCGCCAGGCTGTAACGGATTCTTCGTCGACCAGCACCGGGATCGAATTTTCGCCTAGTCCCGCCTCGCCAAGTGCTGCCGGATGATCGACACCAACGCCTTCCGTGATGATGAGACCTGTCTCGCCTTGGGCACGGCGCTTGTAGTAGGACGCGACGTCACTGCCAGGCAGTCCATTGGGTGAAAAGCCGCGGGTCATGGGTGACATGACGATACGGTTGGCAAGCGTGACGCCCCGTACGGTCAGGGGCGTAAAGAGCGATCCGATATCCATGGGCGTTCATATAATTGACTTTCGTGCGGATAATGATACGCTATCTTTTTGTCGAGAGCGAAAGAAAATCTGCCGCTGTGTTACATCCGGCGTCGAAGAGGAGAATTGCATTGGAGCAAACGGACGAACTGGCCGTCTTCTGCAGGCAAGCAGATGACGAAGGGCCCATTCCAGAGGGATTTTCGTTGATGCCGTCGTTTGGGCCCTTCCATCAGATGTTCGGACCAACGTACTTTCGTAAGACCGAGCGCGGACAGGTCATAGGGATGTATGTCCGCGAGGCGCATCGCAACCTCGGTCAGATGATGCACGGCGGCGCGGTTTGCATGCTCGCTGACACGGCGATTACATGGGCGAGCAAGCATTCGCGTGAGCCGGCGGTGAAGGTGTTGACGACGAGCTTGACTGTCAACTTCATGGGCAACGCTGAGCCCGGCGATTGGGTTGAAGCTCGTGTCGACGTTTTGCGGTCGGGAAGGCGAGTGATTTTCTCGGATTGCCAAATCTGGGCGAACGCAAAGTGCATCGCCCAGGCGTCGGGGCAGTTTCAGGTGATGGGGGCGTTTGACAACTAGTACTTCGAGGAACTACGGAATGTAGCGCCCCACGTTACGGCATTGACCTGCCCCGAACCTTGTCCAGAGTCGCCCGATATTTCCACGCCGTCAATACGAACCGATGAATGCGTTCGGCCCGGCGTCTGCGTTCTGCACGCGTGGTTTGTATCGCAAGGTGGACTTCGGGCGCGCCGGTGACCAACGTCAGGACATCGCGCGCCGAATTCGCAGGGTCATCGATCTCGATAATGCCGCTGGCCGCCGCGGATTCGAGTGCGCTGGCGAGGGGCTCCAGCATCGTAGCTGTGTACTGCAGAAATTGTTTCGCGATGTCGGGAAAGCGCATCGCTTCGCCGATCACCAGTCGGGAAGTGTGCATGCTGTCGGGTGTCGCCATGTGCTCGACGAGCGCGTCGATAAGCGATGCCAGGTTCGTCGAAAAATCGCGGCCCGGCTCGACATGCTGTGAAATCTTGCCGCGCAAATCAGCCATCCCGCGCCAGACGATGGCGCGAAACAACTCTTCCTTCGTTCCGAATTGACGGTAGATCGTCGTCTTGCTGACGCCCGCGATCGACGCGATTTCTTCGACTCTGGCGGCGCCGAAACCTTCTCTCATGAAGACCGACTTGGCGGCATCGAGGAGGCTCTCACGCATCTGGAGCGCATCGTCGTGGGTGGGCCGGCCGGCCGTTCGCTGTTTGCCCGCCGCAGCGAGCCGCGAAGCTCCGTCGGGAGCAAGAACTGCCATAGGTTTGAACATCGGTGAGTGTTTTTTGACGGACACAGCTCGCCAGTATACTCACGTGTCTCAGGGGGCGCCACCGACGGCGCCCCTCGGTTTCAAGAGCAGTGCCCGAGGTTCAAACGTTGATCATGCCGCGTACATACGACTCCATCGTACCTGCGCACGAAAGCTTGTCTTCGCCTTCTTCGAGATCGGCATACCGGCCGACCTGCCTGACTAGCGGACCGTGCAGTCCGTCGGTGTTGCCGGTCGGTGAAAAGTCGACCGTGACCTTGTCGCCGGTAATGAAACCGCCCCAGTATCCTTCGGCCAGCAGATCGAAGAACGCGAACCGCCCTTCGACGACACCCTGACCATCGGAAGGATTCAGCAGGTGCTCGCCCGATTTGTCGAGAACGAACGGAACGATCCACGGGCAGATAGCGTAGCCCTGCGCAACGTCCGACCAGGGACCGGTGCCGATCATTTCGGTCATGCCATAGCTGTTCTGAACGTTCTCCGGCCGGATACCGTAGAAGCGGATGACCTGTTCGCGGTAGTCGGCGGGCGCGGCGGTGCCTTTCAATCCGCCTCCGGCCGTGATCACCGTGTCGGGGTGGCAGATGCCATCCGCTATCCCGCGCTGGCGGGCGCGCTCCACCAGCGTCCAGTGCAACGACCAGTTGCCTTGCACGAGCACGGGGACTTCCCGGCGCGCCGTAAGCTTGTCGAGAAACCGGTCGATCATCGCGCCTGTGTGTCGCTGGCGTGCCGCCGCCTGCTCCTGAAATGCCGCGACTTCACTGGGCTTGGCTGAGCCATCGGCCATTGCACGACGCATGCGGCCCATCGAGATCGTTGCAGATGCGAGCACCGGGTCATCGAACATCAGGGTGCTTTCGGCGCCGAGCCGCTTGGCTGCGTTCAGTACCGGCTCAATGTGCCGATGCGCCCCGCCCGGCGGCATCATCAGGAATACCGGGCGTTTGCCGAAGTCTCTTTGGATCAATGCGTTGCCGTACACGCCAAGCTTCACGCAGGACTCGGTGACATTGTCGAGATCGGCTCGCGTCTGGCTGACGAAGCTGCACTTGCCGGACGTGCCGCTCGAGCTGAACACGTGATGACCTGCCTCGCGCAAGCGATCCATCCACGCGTCGACGTTATTGACGCCGTTGACCTCGACGTCACCGACGCGTTTGCTCGATAGTGTTTGCAGCCAGACGGACAGATGCTTCCAGCGGCCGTTGTCGATGAACTGCTCAGGATAGCTCTTGTAGATTTGATGCGCGAACAGAAGCGGCACCATGTCTGCGTGACGGTTGACGTCTTCGATGCCGACATCGTCTGCTCTGCGGCGCAGCAGCTTGATCTGCTCGCGGCGCTCGGCGAAGCGCTCTTTCATGGCGGCGAGCTGAAGCTCACGGAGATTCTCGGGGTGATTGCGGAAAGGATCGCCTTCGCCACGAAGCATTGCGTAGAACGGGTCCAGAGCGGACATGTTGTCTCCTCTGCAAGAAATTGCTGCGATTTTATTGATCGAAGTTGGTGGAGCTCGAGACTTCAAGCCATGTTTCGAGGTTGTCCTGCACTGATGCGAGCTTTTTGCGGACGACCTCGACGGCGTCGGGACCGAGCGGCAGGCGTAGCGGCGGCGCGTCCGCCGACACCGCGCGGACGATGGCCTCCGCGGCCTTCGCGGGGTCGCCTGCCTGGGTGCCGTGGTAGCTGCTCATGTAGCGGCGCATCTGCCCCACGGTCTCCGAGTAGTCGGGCAATTCGTTCTCACTCCACTTCAACGAGCCACCGGCGAAGTTCGTGCGGAAGCCGCCCGGCTCGACGAGGGTCACACCGATGCCAAACGGGTGGAGTTCCTGAGCCAACGATTCTGAAAGCCCTTCGATCGCGTGCTTCGACGCGCAATAGAAGCTGCAGCCAGCGATGCCGATCACGCCGGCGACCGATGAAAAATTCACGATATGGCCGCGCTTACGCGCGCGAAAGTGGGGTAGCACTGCGCGTATCACATTGACCGTGCCGAAGACGTTGGTATCGAATAGTTGCCGCGCCTCCGCGTCGGAAACCTCTTCGAGTGCGCCAAACAGGCCATAGCCGGCATTGTTGACGAGTATGTCGATAGCGCCTGTGCGCTCGAGTGCCTGCCCAACGGCGCATAGTACCGCCGCCGCATCGGTGACGTCGAGCAGCACGCCGTGAGCGCGGCCGGGCGCAAGATTTTCAAAGGGGGCGATTTGCGCGTCATTGCGTACCGTGCCGACCACTTTGTCGCCGCGTGCGAGGACCGCCTCGGCAAGGGAGCGGCCGAACCCGGACGAAACACCGGTGATAAACCACACGGCTGGACTTGTCGTTTGTTGTGTCATCGTTGAGTAGGTTCCGTAGATTTCTCGGGAGATGCATTCATCCAGCAGTGCGAGCCTCAGTCATGTCCGCGACCTCTCCGCGGACATAGGCGTCGATCGTTCCGGCGCAAGACAGCTTGTCGTCACCGCCGGGCAGGTCCTTGTAGCGAACGACGTCGCGAATGATGGGCGTGCGCACGCCGTCGATGCCGTGACCAAACTCGACAGTGACCTTGTCGCCGCTGATGACCCCGCCCCAGCGGCCATCCGCCAGCAGGTCGATCATCGCGAGCCGTCCTTCGACAACGCCTTTTCCATCGGGCGGATTCAGAAGTTCTTCGCCTTTTGAGTCGAGCACCAGCGGGACCAGCCACGGCGGTACGGCCCAGGCCTTCGCTTCGTGGAACCACGGGCAAAAGCCGGACACTTCGCCCATTCCGTAGCCGTCGTTGAAATTGGTCGAGTTGAAATTGAAGAAGCGCTCGCATTGCTGCTGGAAGTCTTCGGGCAAGTTCGCGCCCTTTTTGCCACCTCCGATACTGATGATCGTATCGGGATGAAAGTCACCGTCGGCAATGCCGCGTTCGCGACCGGTGGCCACGATCTGGTACAGCATGCCCAGCATGCCCATGATGAACATCGGCTCACGGCGCCGGTCGAGCAATTGATCGATGAACAGCCGGAAATCGGCCTGTACTCGCTCGCTACGTTCCCGGCTTTCGTTCTGGAACGCCTCGATTTCACTTGGCAGCGCGGTACCGTCCGCGATCGCGCGTCGCATGCGTGCCATGCGCGTCGTGTGAGCGGCACTCTGCGGCACATCGGACATGTAGTGGAGGTCGCCGGGCACGGCAATCGATTCAGCGAACTTCGCCATCCGTTCCGTGCCCGTATAAGAGCCTGAAGAAGGCGTCAACAGGAACACCGGATAACGCCGCGACGGATCGCGCATACCGCTCGCGGCCCACCGAATACCCTGGGCGAGCAGCCGCCATCCAAGTTCACGGTCGGCCTCGCTTTGGTAAATGAAGGACTGCTTGCCCGAGGTCCCGCTCGAACTCATCACGTAGTGTCCGTTGCGGCGCAACTCGTTGATCCAGTCATCGAGATCGCGAATCGCGTCATATTCGAGTCCGTCGATCCTGCGCGTCGTGAGCGTTTGCAGCCACGCAGTGAGATGACGCCATTTGCCCTGCTCGATGAACGAATCCGGATAGCTTTTATAAACGGCGTCGGCAAAGAGCAATGGCACGGCATCGCTCATGCTTTTTACCTCCGTGACGCCGGCCTCGCCGGCCCGCTTGTCGAGGATGCGGATCTGCTGCCGTCGCTGTGCGAAGCGCTCGCCCACGGCCTGAAGTTGCATCGCATGGAGGTTTTCTGGCGCATTCCTGAAAGGATCGGCGACGTCCGTGAGCGGCAGTAGCGTTGAAAGGGCTTGCATCATCGAATCTCCTGCTGATTCGGGCCGGATTCTTCCGATACCCATTTCATGAATCGATGGATCGGGAACATGCCGTCGTGCGGATAGCCGCCGACTCCATCGGAGATCGATTCGCCCAGTGCCACCATGCGCTGGACCCCGGCGCAGGCGAGCGCGTCGCGTACCTCCGTGACCCGGTGGGGCGGATAGATCCCCACCGTCTGCGTGGCGACTGTCGCGTGCCGCGCGCCATCGCGCAGGCTTTTCACAGGAACAACGTTGACGGTCTTGCAAATGGGGTGGAAGTCCACCATCTCGTCGGAACGAATGACGAGTCCCTTGCCGTCATAGCCACCGAACACGCGATAGATCGGTTCCATTTCGCGCAGCACGTCCACGGCCTCGCGAATGTCGGAGGGCACGAGCGGGCCCTGGCCGTCGCCGTACCGATAGTCTTCGCCGAGTGCGAGCGCCAGTTGCTCGCAGTAGCGGTCGGCGTCATCTTCGTCGCCTTCGATGAATTGATACCGGCTTGCATTGCACGCGTCCTGGTTGAACGACAGCACATCGGCTGCGCCCGCACGCGCGACCTCGCGCAGTATTTCGTCGGACGCAAAGGCCTCACGGCCGATCAGCGAGATCGATACCTTCGGATCGAACGCGACCAGTTCGAGCCCAGGGCCGGCATAGCGCATCACATGGCGAACCGCGCTTTCGCCGCCCCACACGACGATTTTGTCGAAGTACTGCGGACGATAAAGAATAGACTCGACGTTCTCGTCGCCACCGCGCCAGTACGCGGCCGAAAACGACTGGGTGACCGGATGATCCGGGTCGATTTCGGCCATCGTGCGCAGGATTGCAGTGGCCGTGAAAAGATCGTTCGAAGGCAGCTTCAGCAGGTGAACGCCCTTCGTCAGCGCTGCGCGCATGACCGTCATGGCTGCGACCATCGGCGAGTTGCCTGCGAGGATATGTACGAGGCGCGGTGGGAACGCGCGCAGACGACTCGGACGCCCGCGCAGAGTACGTTCCACCCAGCCGTCCACGAGGCGCGCGTCGCCAAGACTCACGCGCAGTTCGTCCTCGATCACTTCACGCAAGAAAAGGTTGGGAATGTCGCGATAGCAGTTTTCGAGGATCCGTCGCCCGAGCGGACTTACCTTGATCATCGATTCGAGCGCGGCCTGCATCAGTGGATTGACGTCCAGGTGCAAACGCGGCCCTAGCTCGACAAGAAAATCGATGATCTTCGCGCCAGGAATATCGAAGGCAGGGCCGGACTCGGCGCGTGGCCATACCAGATCGTCCAATTCGATTCTGGGTGTGCAAAAGCCTTGCCCCAGATCGCGCGACACGTGTCTGATCGCGCTTCCGGTGACGGTGCGCCCGCGGTATACGTGAGGAACCAGCAGCGGTGCGAGGCTGGCATCCTGCGCCGGGTCCACGCTTTGCCTTACTGTTGTTTCGGTATGCTCCATGAACAACTCCTTTTCAGTAGCGGGTACGCGTCGACCTGAGCGCCGACGTGGATCGAATCGGAGGATCTCGCAGCTCAGCTCAAGTTGGCGATCATCCGATCGAGCAGATTGCGGGCGGCTTCAACTTCATCGACCGTGAAACCGTGAAGTTGGCGATTGCTTGTTTCGACGATGAGCGGCAGCGTTTCGCGCAATAACTGACGGCCATCCTCTGTCAGTGCGAGCTCGACTGAACGTCTATCGGAAGTACTGCGAATCCGTTCAACCAATCCTCTTTTTTCGAGCGAATCAAGCTTGCGGGTCATGATGCTGCCGTCGGCGAGAAGTATTCGGCACAGGGCTGTCGGTGTACGGGCACGCTCGTCGAACAGCGCTTTCAAAATTCCCCACTGAATCGCAGAAAGCTTGCTCGCCGCGAGCTTCCGGTCGATTTCCGCGCCAAGCAGAAGATGAACCATGTTCATCTTGAACGCGACGCTTTCTTCAGTGCGGTATTCGTTCGGAGCAAGCGTATGTGCGAGCTCGGTGCTAGCCGGGCCTCTGTGAAGTGCGGGGGATTCGAGTAGCGTCATCGGTTACCTGCTAAAAAAATTTTTGCGTTTGCAAGCAACTATATGCACGACATTCAAAATATGCAACGCATAGTGGGGTGTGGTTTTCCCCATGTTGCGACTGAAAGGCTGTCTGCGCGACGATGCGCACGCGTCTTTCATCCGCAATATTCGGGAGGAATCTTGTCTGAATCTGGTGTGGTAAGTGACATGAGGTTGCCTGTCACTGTCGAGGAAGTGACGGCAGAGTGGCTTACTTCTGCGCTGGGATTCCGCTTCAGCGGCGTCGAAGTGCTCTCGTGCCAACACGTGGATGTACTGCCGGGCACGTCGACCAAGATCCGCGTGGCTCTGGAGTACAACGACGCAGGACATGCGATGGCGCTACCGTCGCGCATGATCGTGAAGGGCGGTTTCGAGGAACACAGTCCGTCGATGAAGGAGATGTATCGCAACGAAATGCGCTTCTACCGCGACGTACTGCCGTTCATAAACATGAACGCGCCGAAATGCTTTTATGCGGGCGCCGATCCTGACGCCTGGCAGGCCGTCGTAGTGATGGAAGATCTGCTCGAGCGTAACGTTCAGTTCTGCCGTGCTCAGCAACCGCAGGGCTATGAACAGGTGGCTTTGCGTCTGAGTGCAATGGCGCGCTATCACGCGCAAACATGGAATAGCCGGGAGTTCGACACGGGCGGGCGGCTCGATTGGGTCGGAGAGCGCTTCTCGGATTGGTCGTTGGAATATCAGAACCGCTACCTCGAGCCGGATGTGTGGGCGCACTACGTATCGCTGCCGAGAGGGGCCGCAGTAAGCCGGCATCTGCACGATCGGGACTGGATGGTGGCAGCGCTCGGGCGCATTGCGCGCGAACATAAGCGCAAACCGGTGTGTCTGATCCACGGCGATACGCACCTCGGAAATCTCTACGTCGAAGCCGATGGAGCGCCGGGCTTTTTCGATGCTCAGGTCAGCCGGGCGCCTTGGAGCCTCGAGGTCGCCTACCACATAGGATGTGCGCTCGACATCGAGGACCGGCGCTCGTGGGAGCGGTCGCTGCTAGAGCACTATCTTTCCCAGCTGGCGATCAACGGGGTTCAGGCGCCAGATTTCGACGAAGCGTGGGGCGACTATCGACGCGATCTCGCATACGGATACTTCATTTTTGCGATCAACGAAACGCGCTTCCAGACGGAGGCAGTCAACACCGCGTATGCGGCGCGCTTTGGTGCGGCATTGGTGGATCATGGCGAAGTGGGTTGACTAATCTGATCGAAGGCCAATAATGCAACTATGTGTTGCATTATTGGCCTGACGAGACTAAGCTCGAGCATCAGTGGCGTTCTGGCGAGTGACGGATCGAGCGGTAGCGAGTACCGGCTCGGTCGAACCCTCCAGACGACGATCGATATACATCAACTGATTACAGCATGCCCGCACCGAAAGTCTTTCATCAACGTTTAAACGGCAAGATCGCGATCGTGACCGGCGCGGGATCGCTCGGTCAGGGATTTGGCACGGGCAAGGCAATTGCCTGTCTTTTCGCTGCTGAGGGCGCGTCCGTCTGTCTCGTCGATCAGCAATACGAGCGGGCGGCGGAAACGCTCGCGCTGATCACCGAAGCGGGTGGTAGCGCGTTCGTATCGACCGGCAATGTCACCGACGGTACCGTTTGTGCGCGCATTGTCGAAGAGACCGTTGAGAGGTACGGTGGCCTCGACATTCTCGTCAACAACGTCGGTATCTCGGGCGCGCCGGGGCGGTTGCAGGACGTCGACGAGGCGTCCTGGGATCGCGTGATCGACGTGAATCTGAAAAGTGCCTTCTTGATGAGCCGAAGTGCGGTGCCGAAGATCGTGGCGCGTGGGGGCGGGGCAATCGTCAACATCAGTTCGGTCGCGGGCATCCGCAGCCACGGGTCAGCCGCATATGGCTCATCGAAAGCTGGCATGGTCGGCTTTACACGCGAACTCGCGGTGATGTACGGCCGCGATCGTGTTCGCGCCAACGCCATTGCTCCGGGTCATATTTTTACGCCGATGGTCGAGAGCATGCTTAACGACAAGGCTCGCGAACGCCGCCGCAAAATAGCGCCGCTTCCGTTGGAAGGGGATGCATGGGACGTCGCGGCCGCCGCGTTGTTTCTGTGCAGCGATGAATCGCGATTCATTACCGGCACATGCCTGCCCGTAGACGGTGGCGTGACGGAGGTCGCCGCACTTGCGGCATACGACCTGGTTCAACAATAGCCGTCGATCTGGCCGGTGCGCGCCTCGCCACGCGAAGCGTCTATTTGCACGGAGCTTACGGGGCGTGTTTTCTGGTAACTTAGCGTGGCTGAATTGACCCGCGTGACAGGAAACGGCACCTGTAGGGCGCTGGCATGGACCACTGTGTCGCGGTCCATGCCGATCGCCTGTTTGCTCGGCAACGCGTATTTGCGGTCCGACAAGCGAGGGTCCGAACCAATCGATAATCGCATGGGTGCTCGCAAGACCGCAGATTCGCTATTCGCCGCGTTGGCGGATGCTTCCCGACGACAACTGCTGACTCTGCTGAACGCGGGTCCTCAAAGCGCAGCCGCATTGGCGGGCGAGCTGAAAATATCGCGTGCGAGCGTGATAGGGCACCTGAACGCGCTTGACGAGGCCGGCTGGGTCGACGTCGGTTCCGATGACGACGGCGAGGTGCTCTATTCGAAACGCTCTCAGGCTGAAGCGCAATTCCAGGCGGAATGCGAGGCGTTGCAGAAGCCCGCGAGCGCCGAGGTTAGCGATGCGTTGGACGAACAGGCTGCCGCTTGGGCGCGCGAGTGGCCAGCGGAAGACCCGAACGTCTATCTGATCGGGCAACGACTTCTACGACTATCTGCTCACATCGACCGGGCGCTGAAGGAAGCCGCCGCGAGTCAGGGCCTGCTGGCAGCCGAACTGTTGCTATTGGACGCGCTTCTGGTTTCCGGGCCGCCTTACACGCAGTCTCCGACGCAACTTCAGAAGCCTCTGGCGATGACGCTCGGCGGCATCACGAAGTGTGTCGGCAGGCTTGAGCAGATGGGCTTGGTGGAACGCATGCCGGATCCGGCGGATGGTCGTGGAATTCTCGTGCGAATGAAGTCTCAGGCGCGCAAAGTATTGAGGAATATTCTCCATCAGCAGGCATACGGCACCGACTGGGTGGCATCCAGTCATATGGCGGCTGAGCGAAGAGCGGCACTGTCGACCTTGCTGCGGGAACTACAACTCTTTGCAGACGCGGAGGCCGCACATCGGAGTGCCGAGCGCGGTTGACATAGCTTTCGGTGATCACCACTTCGACCGCAATACCTGACTCATCGCCATCATTGCTCGCAATCAGCGCGCAAGACACAGAACCCTATCCTGGGCCTGCGCACTCTGCAGGCCTTTCTCTCCCGTTTCTCGTTGCCCCCGACGCATCCGGTGGCATACGGCAAGTCCCGCATAACGCTATGTTCGTGAGCGAAAGCTCAGGGCACACGTTGGCGCGTTCGCTTTCCGTGCCGTCTCGGTACAAACACCTGGATAACTCAATATACTTTCCCAGTAAAGTATATTTTAGATGTTCGCTGACGAGCAGCACATTGACGCCAAACGGAGACTCAAGCGATGAGGGCCGCATATTTCACGAAAGTAGGTTTGCCGCTAGAAGTTAGAAGTGTTGCCGATCCCACTCCGGCATCCGGAGAGGTTGTGCTGAAAATTCACCGCTGCGGTATCTGCGGATCCGATCTACACATGACGGATGGACACGCACCGCATTTCACGCTGCCGGAAAATTCGACACTAGGCCACGAATTTGCCGGCGAAGTGGTTGCCGTGGGAAAGGGCGTTGAGAAGCTGAAAGTTGGCGATGCTGTAACCGCGCTGCCGTTTGTTGGATGCGGACATTGCGCGACTTGTCTCTCCGGGAAGCCGAACTTCTGCGCGGAATTCAAGGGTGCCGCCGCCGGCTTCGCTCAATATGCAGTCGTTGCCGAGCGCGTAACGACCCGGCTCCCGAAGACGCTGAGCATGGAGGACGGCGCACTGATTGAACCGATGGCCGTCGGCTTGCATGGTGTTGCGCTGGCAAAACTCACGCCGGGCGCAAAAGTGCTCGTGATCGGAGCGGGTCCCGTTGGGCTGGCCGCGACTTTCTGGGCTCGCCGCCTCGGTGCCGGACGCATTGTTACGACCGCTTCGTCGCGGCGCCGCGAAGCTCTTGCGCGACACATGGGGGCAGACGAGTTTGTGGTTCCGCAGGAGGGGCAGGATCTGACGACGCTGGCTGCCGATGCTCTCAAGGGCCCACCAGACGTCGTGTTTGAATGCGCAGGGCAGAAAGATCTGATTGCGAAGGCGATTCAGTGCGTTAAGCCGCAGGGCGACGTCGTAGTGCTGGGCTTCTGCACGGTGCCGGATCAATTCATTCCGGCAGTAGCGGTATGGAAGGAAGTGCGAATTCAGTTCGCTGTCACCTACAGCATGCAAGAGTTCACTCATGTCGCGAACGTGTTCGACGCGGGCGCCGTCGAACCGCGCGCGATGATTACCGATCGCGTCTCGCTTGACGCGTTACCCGATACGTTCGAAGCACTGCGTGACCGGTCGACGCAATGCAAGGTAATGGTGAATCCATGGCTCAGCTGAAAACCTGGAGCGACTATCTGTCCCAATTGGCAAACGCGGAGAGTCTGCTCGAATTGACTGAGACACCCGGCGATCCTCAAACGCGCGCGGAGCTGTATCGGCAGTTTCAGATGAATCTCTCGCTTGGCTACTTCATCTACTTCCAATCCGATCCCCTTCATCCAGACTGGTTGCCGTTTCTTAACTCGGTCTTCATGCTGCAGCCGAATCCCGACGACACCTATTTCGTCGCACCGTTGCGAGGTGACCTGCGCTACCGGCTAGTCGGAGAACGCGGCAGCGTGCATTTGCTGACGCTCGACATCGGCCGCGGCATCATGGGTACCACCGACAAAATCCACCCTCCGCTCGGTCAGTTCGACTTGGACGACCTCGAGATTGGCGAGGACGGTCGCTTTGAAATCCTGTTGAGTGCACGGCGTCCTGCCGGCTATGAAGGCAACTGGATCGAGTTGCACCCTGAGGCTGATTTCGCAATGCTGCGCCAGCGCTCTTACGCGTGGGGAGCGGAGCGTGACGCACGAATCGCTATCGAGTGCCTCGACGCTCCCCGGACGAAACCGCCAATGGGCCACGAGGAGATCGCGAGGCGTACCGGCGAGTTGATGGACTATGCGGAGCGCCTGTCACGCCGCTGGCTCACGCATATGCAGCAACTGCGCACGCGGATCAACGTGAACGAGTTCGAGTTTTTCGCTTTCGGGGGAGGCCTCGCGAAACAGGCGTACTGGCAAGCGATTTTCGATTTCGGTGACGACGAAGCGCTCATTCTCGAAACCGCGCTGCCGCAGACGCGCCGGTACTGGAACGTGCAATTGAATGACGCTCTGTTCAACGCGCTTGATTATATCGATCACCAAAGCAGCCTCAATGGCCATCAGGCGCACGTCGACGAAGACGGCTATTTCCGCGCAGTGATTGCGCACCGGGATCCCGGTGTCGTGAACTGGCTGGATACAGGCGGGGTCAATCGGGGGACCGCGATCGGCAGATGGTATGGATGCAGCTCGGAGCCGGTACCGACGCTCAAGCGTGTGCTGCTGTCGGAGTTACGAAATCATCTGCCGGCAGGGACTCGCTTCGTAGACGCAACCGAGCGCGAGAGGATCTTGCGCGACAGACGCATAGGTGCGCAGCTGAGGCGGCGTTGGTAAACACCATAAAGGATCTTCGGGAGACGATAGATGTCGCCATCAAAACGATTTTCGGGTGCGGAGGACGAGCTTCATGCAATCGCGAGTGCCGCCGCTGGCTTGAGCGATTTTGGCTCCAGCGCCGAGTACATGCCGGGCTTGACGCAACTTCTGAACGCATTCGACGAAGATGGCCCGCGCTTCGCGCCAGGGGGCCGGGAATTTGCATGGAATGCAGTTGTCGGTGCTTTAGTTTCGCGCCTGACGCTAGTGGAGGGCCTGCGCAAGCATGCCGAGGTCTTGTCGCAGACCCCGCGGCGTCCTCTCGTCATCACCGGCATACCTCGGACCGGCACGACCGCATTGCACAAGCTGCTTTCGGTCGACCCGCAATTTCAGGGTTTGGAAAAGTGGCTGACCGTCTTTCCACAGCCACGGCCGCCGCGCGACACCTGGACCGATCATGTTCAGTTTCAGGCGACCGCGGCCGGACTCGAGGCCTTTTTCAGCTCGGCGCCCGACATGCGCGCTGCACATAACATCGTCGCCGACGAGGTCGATGAATGCCTCGAAATACTCAAACAGGGTTTTTGCAGCAATCTATGGGGCTCGTCCTTCCGCGTGCCTCAATACGATCGCTGGTGGCGCGAGCAGAGCGAATTGCCTGCCTACCGCTACTTTGCAAAGACGATTAGTCTGATCGGCGCCCGCGACCGCGAAAAGACGTGGCTCCTGAAGAATCCCGGACACCTGATGCAGCTACCCGCTCTATTCGAGGTCTTTCCCGACGCATGCGTGGTGCAGACACATCGAGATCCCGTGGAGGCGCTGCCGTCGCTCGCGAGCGTGCTGTCGATGGCGCGTGGTATTTCAGAGGGCGAACAGGTCGACAGGCACGAGATCGGCAGGCGCGAACTCGATAATTGGGCGCGCGCCAGCGAAGCAGCAATGGCGGCGCGGGCGTCCTTGCCAAAGAAGCAGTTCCTCGATATCAACCAGGCCGACCTTCACGCCGATCCGCTTGGCACGATGCGGCGGATTTACGGTCACTTCGGCTTCCAACTGACCGAGGAAACGATGGAAGCAATGCGCCGACGCGTTAAGCAGAGCCCTGAGCGCGCTCATGGCGTGCATAAATACACTGAAACCGAATTCGGCCTTGCACCCGCGGCGATCCGGGAGCGATTCTCCCGCTACATGAC
This sequence comes from Paraburkholderia atlantica, assembly GCF_009362785.1. Lineage (GTDB taxonomy): Bacteria > Pseudomonadota > Gammaproteobacteria > Burkholderiales > Burkholderiaceae > Paraburkholderia > Paraburkholderia atlantica. The sequence continues at coordinate 266,681 of NZ_WHNQ01000003.1, read as the reverse complement.
CACCTATGGGCTGCAATGATGAAAACGCTCTCGCTTTCGCCGTTTTCCGGCTTTCTGCAGATTGCGTATGTCACCACGGACGTGGACGAGGCAATTGACCACTTTTGCAGGCAGCAGAATGTGCCGGCGTGGGCGCGCCTGCCGGGCATCGAAATTGAGTCGATCGCCGGACGTCGCTGCACGCTGAACATCGCGCTTGCATTCGTCGGATCGGTTCAGCTCGAACTGATCGAGCCGTTAGCCGGCGACGACCGCGTGTATCGTGATGCCCTGCCTCGGGATGGGTTCGCGATTCGCCATCACCACATTGCGCAGTTGATCGATAGCGAAGCGGCGTTCGAAACGCAGCGTAAGGAAATGGCTGCCGCGGGCGTGCCCATCGTGATCGACGGCCAGTCGCCCGGGGCCGCCCGGTACTTCTACACGGATCACCGGGCAACGCTGGGTCACTATATCGAGCACATCTGGTACACACCAGCGGGTCTCGCTGCGATGGAACAGCTGCCTCGCAATGGAGCGGTTCAATGAACGCGGTTAGCACCGTGCTTTCGGTTGATGACGATCACCGTCTAGCCGTGCACATTGCTACGGCGGCCGGAGCCGCGTTGAACGCGATACGTGCGTCGGCAGTCCTTGCGGGCAAACCGCTGGGAGCGGTGGGCGACGCCACGGCAAACGAGCTGATAACGCGCATTCTCGCTCACACCCGGCCGGCAGACGGCTTCCTCTCGGAAGAGTCTGCACCGGACCCACAGCGGCTAGCCCTCGATCGTGTATGGATCATCGACCCGCTCGATGGCACGCGCGAGTTTGGCGAATGCCTCGAGCGGCGCGACGACTGGGCGGTTCATGTCGCACTGACGGTTAACGGCGAGCCTCGTGCTTGTGCTGTCGCGCTTCCGGCTCGTGGCGTCACGTTCGGAACATTATCGCCGCCTGAGTTGCCGCCAGCGCCCAATGGGCGACTAAAAATTCTCGTGAGCCGGTCCCGCGCCCCGGAACTGGCACTGCGGGTTGCGCAGCGCTTGAATGCCGAGCTCGTGCCGATGGGCTCGGCAGGCGCAAAGGCAATGGCAGTGTTGCAGGGCAGGGCGCACGCATATCTACATGCCGGCGGTCAATATGAATGGGATTCGTGCGCTCCGGTAGGCGTCGCGCTTGCGGCTGGTCTTCATGCCAGCCGCATCGATGGTAGCCCATGCATTTATAACGGGTTGGACGTCTCGATGCCCGATCTACTCATATGTCGACGCGAGATCGCCGAATTGATGTTGGCCGCTATCGCGGACGCACAGTGAATCGCCTTTGTAAAAGGATTGGCCATGCCCACATTGACTCACCTGCGGCGGCTTGAAGCCGAGAGCATTCATATCATGCGAGAAGTCGTCGCGGAGGCACAGCGCCCAGTGATGCTTTACTCAATCGGTAAAGACAGCGCCTGCATGCTCCATCTGGCAAAAAAAGCGTTTTACCCGGCGCGACCCCCGTTTCCGCTTCTGCATGTCGATACCACCTGGAAGTTTCGGGACATGTACGCGATGCGCGACCGGATGGCTCGCGACGCGGGGATGGAGCTAATTGTGTACCAGAATCCGGAAGCGAAGGAACTTGAAATCAATCCGTTCGATCATGGTTCGCAGGTTCACACCGACATGTGGAAGACGCAGGGCCTGAAGCAGGCACTCGATAAGTACGGCTTCGATGCCGCTTTCGGGGGGGCTCGCAGGGACGAAGAGAAATCGCGTGCGAAGGAGCGAATTTTTTCATTCCGTACGGCGACCCATCAATGGGACCCGAAGAGTCAACGACCCGAACTGTGGCGTCTTTATAACGCGCGAAAGAACCACGGCGAGTCGATCCGCGTGTTTCCCATCTCAAACTGGACCGAGCTGGACATCTGGCAGTACATCTACCTCGAAAATATCCCCATCGTGCCGTTATATTTCGCGGCGAGGCGACCCGTAGTGAATCGGGACGGCACGCTGGTGATGGTGGACGATGACCGCATGCGTCTGAAGCCGCAAGAGAAGGCAGAGGAGAGAATGGTGCGCTTCCGCACACTGGGTTGCTATCCGCTGACCGGGGCGGTCGAGTCGAACGCCACGACATTGCCGCAAATCATTCAGGAGATGCTCTTGACGACGACCTCCGAGCGCCAGGGCCGCGTGATCGATCACGACGGCGCCGCATCGATGGAGCGCAAGAAACAGGAGGGGTACTTTTGATGGCACACGTCTCTGACCTGATCGGGACCGATATCGAACGGTACCTGAAGCAGCACGAAAAGAAGAGCCTTCTGCGTTTCATCACATGCGGGAGCGTGGACGACGGCAAAAGCACATTGATTGGCCGTTTGCTCTATGAATCCAGGATGCTATTCGAGGATCAGCTTGCCGCGCTCGAAGCCGATTCGAAGAAGGTCGGCACGCGTGGCGGAGAAATAGACTACGCGCTGCTGCTCGACGGTCTTGCCGCCGAGCGCGAGCAGGGCATCACGATCGACGTGGCCTACCGGTTTTTCTCGACCGACCGCCGTAAGTTCATCGTGGCCGATACGCCCGGGCATGAGCAATATACCCGCAACATGATAACGGGAGCGTCCACGGCGGATCTGGCCATCATCCTGGTCGATGCACGCAAAGGCATGTTGCAGCAAACGCGACGGCATAGCTATCTGGTGTCGTTGATCGGCATTCGTAACGTGGTTCTTGCGGTGAATAAGATGGACCTGGTCGAGTATTCCCGTGAACGGTTCGACGAGATTTCACGTGACTATTGCGAATTCGCACATAAGATCGGTATATCTGATGTGACTGCAATTCCGATTTCAGGCGTAACCGGCGACAACATTGTTGAAAGGAGCACAAGGACGCCATGGTACGACGGCCCATCCTTGATGCATCACTTAGAGACCGTCGAGATCGACGAATCCCGTTTGCAGGCCCTGCCAATGCGTTTCCCGGTGCAGTGGGTCAACCGCCCGAACCTCGATTTCCGCGGATTTGCAGGCACTATAGCGTCCGGTGTCGCCCGTGTCGGGCAGCGTGTACAAGTACAGCCATCAGGCCGGGAAACCACTGTCGCAAGAATCGTGACCGCCGATGGCGATCTCGACGAGGCCTTCGCGGAACAGTCGGTGACGCTGCTGCTCGCCGACGAAGTGGATGTCTCTCGTGGGGATCTGATTTCAGCGGCCGATTCGCCAGCGCAGGTTGCCGACCAGTTCGAAGCAACGCTCGTATGGATGAGCGATCAACCCATGCTCCGCGGACGCAGCTACCTGCTGAAGATTGGCACCCGGACCGTCACGGCAACGATATTGCCGCTGAAATACAAGCTCAACGTGGATACGCTCGATCACGTGGCCGGGGAGACTCTCGCGTTGAACGAAATCGGCGTCGCCGAACTGGAGTTTGACCGTGCGATCGCTTTCGATCCATACGAGCAAAACCACGAGACTGGCGGTTTCATCGTCATCGACCGTATGACCAACAGCACGGTCGGTGCGGGTATGCTGCGCTTCGCACTGCGCCGTGCGAACAATATCCGCTGGCAGGCGCTGGAAGTGGACAAACATGCGCGGCGGACGCTCAATGGGCACCAAAGCGGCGTTGTCTGGCTGACAGGACTGTCCGGCGCGGGCAAATCGACAATTGCGAATCTGCTCGAAAAGCGCTTGCATGCGATGGGCAAGCGAACCTATCTGCTCGATGGGGACAATGTTCGGCACGGATTGAACAAGGATCTCGGCTTCACGGCCGAAGACCGTGTCGAAAATATCCGGCGCATTGCCGAGGTGGCGAAATTGATGGCCGACGCCGGCGTGATCGTCATTACCGCATTCATTTCGCCGTTTCGTGCAGAGCGCGCGCTGGCGCGCGAGCTGATGGAGGAGGGTGAATTCATCGAGGTCTTCATCGACACGCCACTGGAAGTGGCCGAGGAACGCGATCCGAAAGGACTCTACAAGAAAGCGCGCCGCGGCGAGTTGAAGAACTTCACCGGCATCGATTCGCCCTACGAGGCGCCGGAGAGCCCTGAAATCCACATCAATACCACGACCAGTTCTGCCGAGGTGGCTGTAGAGACAATCTTCGAGAGGTTGAAGACCGCGGGATTCCTTGACGTGTCGAGGGGATCGCCCCTCTGAGACGACGCGGGGCCTTGCGCCTCGCTCGCCTTGCGTTCATATTGTTATACGCCATTCATTTATATATACTCCTTGCTGTCGACTACGGGAGACGCAGAACGCGATTTCCGTGTTGACATCGCCCTCGCGGGGCGACAGTCCAACAGGTATCGGGACGTTTCGAGGCGTCAAGGAGGCAGTGGGGATGGCGGAACACAATCAGCAAGGCTACGGGCCGCGCGAGTCGATGGAATACGACGTGGTCATCGTCGGCGGCGGTCCGGCAGGCCTCTCCGCGGCGATCCGCCTGAAGCAGTTGGCAGCCGAAAAGAACGCCGAGATTGGCGTCTGTGTGCTGGAGAAAGGCTCGGAGATCGGAGCCCATATCCTCTCCGGCGCGGTCATGGACCCGCGTGCGCTCGATGAACTGATACCCGACTGGAAGGAACAGGGCGCGCCGCTGAACGTCTCCGTGACCGAAGACAGGTTCCTTTTCCTTTCGGAAACCGGTGCGAAGTCGGTCCCGAACTGGGCATTGCCGGACAACTTCAAGAACCACGGCAACTTCGTGATCAGTCTCGCGAACGTCACGCGCTGGCTGGGGCAGCAGGCCGAGGCGCTGGGCGTGGAGATCTTTCCGGGCTTTCCGGCCGCTGAGGTCCTCTACAACGAGGACCGCTCAGTCAAGGGCGTCGCCACCGGCAACATGGGCATTGGCAAAGACGGCGAGCCCACCGAGAACTTCCAGCTCGGGATGGAGTTGCACGCGAAGTACACGCTGTTCTGCGAAGGCTGCCGCGGTCACCTTGGCCGTCAGCTCAATGAGAATTTCAATCTCGGCAAGAACGCCGACCCACAGGTCTATGGCATCGGCATCAAGGAGCTGTGGGAGATCGACCCCTCGAAGCATCAGCCGGGTGTGGTGGTCCATACGGCTGGCTGGCCGCTTGAGTCGGACACTTATGGCGGCTCATTTTTGTACCACACCGACAATAACCAGGTGATGGTGGGTTTTGTCGTCGGTCTCGCGTATCAGAACCCCTACCTTTCGCCATTCGAGGAGTTTCAGCGCTACAAGACGCACCCGGAAATCCGCAAGTTCCTGGAGGGCGGCAAGCGCGTGTCGTATGGTGCGCGCGCAATCACGGCCGGCGGCCTGATGTCTCTGCCGAAGCTCGTATTTCCGGGCGGTGCGCTCGTGGGTGACGATGCCGGCTTCCTGAATGCCTCGCGCATCAAAGGCAGTCACGCGGCGATCAAGACCGGCATGCTGGCCGCGGATGCCGCCTTCGATGCGTTGCAAGCTAGCCGCCAGCACGACGAACTCGCGGCCTATCCGGAAGCGTTCAAGCAGTCGTGGCTCTACACGGAGCTATACAAGGCGCGCAATTTCAAGCAATGGATGAGCAAAGGCCTGTACCTCGGCACGCTGATGGTGGGCATCGAGCAGAAAGTGCTGGGCGGCAATGTGCCTTGGACGCTGCATCACCGGCATCGCGATCACGAAATGCTCAAGCCCGCGTCGCAGTGCAAGCCGATCGAGTATCCAAAGCCTGACGGCAAACTCACGTTCGATCGTCTGTCGTCTGTTTTCATTTCGAATACCAATCATGAAGAAAATCAGCCGGCGCACCTCACGCTCAGGGACGCGAGTGTGCCGGTGAACGTCAACCTGCGAACCTATGCAGGCCCAGAATCCCGCTTCTGTCCAGCAGGCGTCTACGAGTACGTGAAGGACGATCAGGACGAGGACCGCCTGCAGATCAACGCGCAGAATTGCGTGCACTGCAAGACTTGCGACATCAAGGACCCGACCCAGAACATCGTATGGGTGACACCGGAAGGCGGCGGTGGTCCGAATTATCCAAACATGTGAGTAGATGTCAGCCAGGTCTCAGAGGTAAGTCTCAGAATGAAACTGATTCGGTCAATCGACGAGCTCCGCGCGCAGTTGCGTGGGCAAAACCGTACCGCATTCGTGCCGACTATGGGCAATTTGCACGAAGGGCATTTGTCGCTTATCCGGCTCGCCCGGCAGCATGGGGATCCGGTCGTCACGAGCATCTTCGTCAATCCGCTGCAGTTCGGGCCGGCGGAAGATTTCGCGCGTTATCCGCGAACGCTGGAAGCGGACATCGAGAAGCTCCAGAAAGAGAACGTCTATGTCGTCTTTGCTCCTACGGAAGAGGATCTATACCCACAGCCGCAGGAGTATCGAGTGCAGCCGCCTGGCGGCATGGGCGACATGCTGGAGGGTGAATTCCGGCCGGGGTTTTTCCAGGGCGTGTGCACCGTGGTGATGAAGCTGATGCTGTGCGCTCAGCCGCGTGTGGCCGTATTCGGAAAAAAGGATTACCAGCAATTGATGATCGTGCGGGAGATGTGCAAGCAGTTCGCGATGCCGACCGACGTCGTAGCGGGCGAAACCGTCCGTGATTGCGACGGTCTTGCGTTGTCCTCTCGCAATCGCTTCCTGACGCCCGAGGAGCGGGTAGAGGCACCACAGTTGTATCGGCTCCTGAACCAGATCCGCGACAAGGTCTCGAGCGGAGAGAAAGATCTTCAGAGTATCGAACGACGCGCGTTCTCGACGTTGGTCGACCGGGGCTGGCAGCCGGATTACATCTCGGTGCGCAAGCAGGCCAATTTGCGATCGCCAACAGCGCAGGAGGTCGACGATAGCAAGCTGGTGGTCGTTGCCGCTGCGCGCATTGGCAATACGCGACTGATCGATAACCTGGAAATTTGAGTTTTCGATGCATAGCCTTGCCGCCGCGCTTCTGGACCAGCAGGGCAGGGTGCCAACCCGAAGGCTAGTCACGCGCCTTCCCAATCCGGCCGTTTGACATGATCGAATCAGACTCGGATCACGGCGGGCCCTGCCGCCGCGCTGTACTCGTAACAGGCGCCGCGAGGCGGATCGGTCGGGCGCTTGCGCTCGGTTTCGCTGCGCGAGGATGGGATGTCGCGGTGCACTATCACGAGTCGACACAGGAAGCCCGAGAGGTTGTCGACCACATCAAGTCGCAGGGGCGCAGATCGGTCGCCCTATGCGCTGACCTGGCAATCGAGGAACAGGTCAAGCAACTGGTGCCAGCGTGCGTGGAGGCCTTCGGTCGACTCGACTGCGTTCTTAACTGTGCGTCACGGTTCGACGAAGATACCGCGCAAACATTTGGTTATGCGCGGTTGCTCGAACTGATGGCGATCAACGTCGCCGCACCGCTGGCGCTGGCACAAGGACTGTTCGAAGTGGTGCCGGACAGCGCGGTATCGGACGAAGCGAAGCGCGGTGTAGTCGTGAACGTGCTTGACCAGAAGCTGTTCAACATGAACCCCGACTACATTTCGTACACGGCGACCAAGGCCGCGCTGGCCAACGCGACCGTCGCGCTCGCACAGGCTCTTGCTCCGAAAATCAGAGTCGTGGGGCTGGCTCCGGGATTGACGTTAGTGTCGGGCGATCAAACACAGGCGCAATTCGACACTGTTCATAAGATGACGCCTCTTCTGCGGGGTTCGCGACCGGAGGATATCGTTGAAGCGGCTGCGTATCTTGCGAATGCCCATGGCGTCACGGGGACCACTTTGGTTGTCGACGGAGGTCAGCACCTTGCGTCGAGCCCCCGTGACGTAATGTTCATTGACTCGATGTCCAAAAGCCGCGCTGCGCAATGAAGCGTAAATTGCAAGGACTTGCTACTCGCGAGAAGCTACTCGATAGCGCGGAATGCCTTTTTTTCGCACATGGCGTCGCGTCGACGACCCTCGAGGACATTGCTCGTGCGAGCGGTATGACTCGTGGTGCCATCTACTGTCACTTCGCGAACAAGTGGTCGCTCGTAAGCGCACTGTTCGAACGCTCCGAACTTCCGCTGGACGCCTTCACTGTGTCGGGCGCGGAAGCCGCGACCGGAACCATCGATGCGTTGCGTGTCGAGCTCGAGCGGCGGTTGGTCGATGTGCTACGGATAGGGACGAAGCGCCGACTGTATTCGATCGCGCTGTCCACTGCGGAAATTGATGCCGATTGCACTGTGTCGGCATCGATGTTCAGGGAGTCGGCGCTCCTTGCACAGTACTCGATCGAGGCGACCTTGGCACGCGTCGCTAAGCCCCCAGGTGCTTCAGACGATCTCGACTGCGCGTTCGAGGCAACTTTCATTCACGCTTGCCTGACAGGGTACTTCCGTCGCAGCTTGATCATTCCGCCTCCTGCAGGCGCCGAAAAACTGCTTGCCGGAAAGATCGTGCGAAAGGCCTTGTCGTCGTGGTTGATAGAGAGCCCCCCATTGTTCCCGGCTCGCGACGGGCTGACCTCCGAAGCAGGTATACGTCGATGAAAATGAACAGGATAACGGGTCACGCGATCGTGTTTCAACGCAGAACTGGGTTTGAAGTTTCGTGCTGTAACACTTGAATCTATGCCCGTTCCGAAATGCGCAACCCCGAGATGTCATTGCGCGCTTCATCGGCATGGGTATCTGCAAACGGCTCAGAAGATCCCGATCTTGCAAGGAGAGAACAATATGATTTTCAAATCGCTAGCGGTAGTCGGTGCCGGAACGATGGGCAATGGCATCGCTCAGGTCGCCGCCGTGGCGGGTCTCAACGTGGTCATGATTGATGTCAATGAGACGGCGCTCTCGAAGGGACTGTCAACATTGACAGCGAATCTCGGGCGTCTCGTCGACAAGGGAAAGCTGGACGCGGCGTCGCGTGATTCCGCGCTAACCCGGATCGGAACTTCCACTGACTATCAGCGCCTCTCGACCGCAGACATCATCATTGAAGCGGCAACCGAGAATGTTGATCTGAAGATCCGCATTCTGAAGCAAATTGAGTCTGTGGCGCGTGCCGATGCAATCATTGCGTCAAATACGTCGTCGATTTCGATCACCGCACTGGGTGCAGTGCTTAATGATCCGACACGTTTCATTGGCATGCATTTCTTCAATCCGGTGCCTGTGATGGCGCTCGTGGAGGTCATTCGTGGCCTGCAAACGACCGAGTCCACTGTCAATGCGGTGCGCGAGTTGACTGAGCGGCTCGGCAAGTCTCCGATAGGCGTGACCAACTCGCCAGGCTTCGTAGTGAACCGTATCCTCGTGCCAATGATCAACGAGGCGTTTTTCGTGTTAGCGGAAGGTGTCGCAACCGCGGAAGAAATCGATGCCGGAATGAAGCTTGGTGCGAATCACCCGATCGGCCCACTCGCGCTCGCTGACCTGGTGGGGCTGGATGTTTGCCTTTCTGTCATGGATGTTTATCGGAAGGACTTCGGCGATTCGAAGTATCGTGCATGCCCGCTATTGCGAGAGTTGGTTGCGGCGGGACGGCTGGGGCGGAAAGCCGGGTGGGGTGTCTATAAGTACTGAAGGCGATGTTCGGGGAACGTAGACTCCAGCACGGTTGAACTAAATGCGGCGGCTCAGGGCGGAGCCGTCGCTACTATTTTTGCTGCCGTTTCAACTACCACCTTGGGATTCAATCATTGTCGAAGGAGGCATCAACTCAGCCTCCATGCGTACTGGGTGTCGCCGCAAGAGTAGCGGACCGGCGAGCATCAACAAGGCCGCGGCAGTTAGCGTCTTCGCGACACCGAATTGATCTGCACAAACACCCCATATCAATGCGCCCAATGCCATGGAGCCTTGAAACGTGAGCAAAAAAACTGCTAACGCCCGCGCTCGCACCCAAGCGGGAAGCTTCGCCTGGAAGGCCGAGGAGACGGTGGAGTTGAATGTGATCCACGCGGCGCCCCCGACGAGCAGAGACAGACATACCGGTGCGATGTACTGCACGTAGGCGGCGATCAACGTTGCAATGCCGAACAACACAGACGCACCCCAGACCAGAGTATTGAGCGCCAGATAGCGGCGTACCCGACCGAGTGCAATTCCACCAACCACGGCGCCTGCTCCCAGGCTCGCGAGCATCGTACCGTACCCGCCGTCGCCTAAAGCTGGATTATTTTTCGCTACGATCGGCAATAGCGCCCACAACGCGCTTGCGCAAACTACAAAGGTGAGGGTGCGAACCAGATGTCCGCGCAAAACGACGCAACTGAGCACATAGCGCACGCCCACACACATCGCGCTTACCAGACGCTCCTGCTTTGAAACGACTTCTGTTTTCGGCTTGTACCAAAGCAAAAAGATGGTCACCGCGACGGCAAATAGCCCGGTCGTTAGTGCGAACACTGCATACAGTCCTATCCCAGCGAGGACTGCGCCTGCTAACGCGGGGCCCACTGCGCGCGCGCCATTGAAAGCGACTCCATTGAGAGCGATCGCGGAGAGCAACGCCGACCGAGGCACCGCTTCTGCGGTTGACGATTGCCAGGCCGGGACTGATACGGCACTGCCTGAACCGAGCAGAAGCGTAAAGATCAGCAGTCTGACCGGATTGATTGCATCCAGCATCAGCAGAATACAAAAGAGGATCGATGAGACCAGCATCCAGCAATGCGCGGCTAGCAACAGGCGGCGTTTATCCATGGAATCGGCGAGCACTCCCGCCGGCATCCCGAGCAGAAATGCCGGTATCGTGGTCGCGGCCTGGGTCAGTGCAATCATCACCGGGGACGTCGTGAGCGAAGTCATTAACCATGCTGCCCCCACGTTCTGCACCCAGGCGCCAAGGCTCGCCGCCAACATTGCCATCCATATTGCTCGAAACGGGCGATAGCGAAGCGGGCCGAGCTCAGGTTGTGGTTTCGTGGAAGACATTGGGTTCAGGCTGTGGACATTGTGCGTGCGACTGCGTGGATGCCGGAACGACGCACTCGATGCGAAAAACAGAATGTAGTGCACAAATATGAACACGGCAACCGCGACCTGTCAATGCCGATTTTGATTCTCCCCGTCGTGAGAAGAAGTCACTGTTGCTGACGTTCAAAGTCGGAACATGGTCAGATGATTCAAATCGGCTTTCTGATTCAAATGGATTGCACCGAAGCATCGCGCCCGTTCTACGTGAACGTTGACTGACTTTGAAACTGATGTCACATTCCTCGTTGCAAACGACGAGGCTTTGGACATTCAGTCTTGCAACGGTTCCTGTGAGTTGCTCTGTTTCGTGTTTCGATCATGACATTCGAATTCATCAAACCCGATCCGACCGTCCTCGACCCCCTACAGGCAGAGCACGCACTGCTGGACCTGGCAGCCCGTGGCCGCACCGTTGCTCAATTGTGGGAAGCGCCGAAGTCTTTGGTGGTACCGCGCAGCTATCTGCGTTACCCCGAGTTCGAATCTGCACGCTCCGCTTTCCTTCGCGGCGAATGCCCCGTCTGGCTACGCATGTCGGGCGGCGGGCTCGTACCGCAGGGCCCCGGGATTCTAAATTTGAGTCTGGCTTATTTCGTCGCGCAGCAGCCGAGCAAAATGAGCGATGCGGTCTATCTGCACTTATGCGAAGTTATTGGGAGCGCGCTGCGCGTGATCGGTGTCACGACGCATCACCAGGCAGTGGATGGTTCATTTTGCGACGGTCGCTTCAATTTGGCTTGGGGAGCTAGCACGGACGCCCGCAAGATTGCTGGCACGGCGCAGTATTGGCGACGGGCGCCAGCCGCGATGCGGACGTGCGATGGGCAGGGCCATCTGGTGCTCGCGCATGCCGTATTGCTTGTCAGCGCCGATCCGGATGAGGCGAACCAGCGGGCCAACGCCTTCGAAGAGGCAGTGGGCAGTGGCCGTCGATATGAGGCAAACAAGATCGTCACTGTGCAGCAGGCGCTGGGAGGGGCTGTGAGCGGCAGTGAGTCGGTGATGACCACTGTGTTGGCTGCGATCAAGGACAGTCTCACCGGCATTCCACTGCCAACAAATACGCAGTAACCTTTGCACGCGGCCCGCGCGACCCGTCGTAAATCGACGGCAGCGGCACGTTCATCCAGGTGTCAGTGTCTATCGGCGGGTCGAGCCCGTGGCTTGCTGCGGCGCTTGCAAATCGACCGCGTGGTCGAGCGGCACGCGCACGTTGTCGAAGCTCACCTTGTGGCTGCCAGTCGCGCGTATCCTCTCGGGCCGAAGCGATCTCGCCCTGTAAGCGCCTCGCACGACCTGTGCGCGCACGCCGGTGATTGTCAGCACGGGCCGCTGAATCGGTGGGTCACACGACCGAGGTTGCAACGAGCAGCAGCTCCAGTCTGCGCAACTGCGCGGGCGTGATGGTGGGTGTGAGGCTGGCCTGACGCACACGCGCGTGCCAATAATTCCTGCCGAAGACGGACTGTGTGCAGTCTATGCGGATGGCGTGTTCAAGATGCGCGATGGCCGCGTCGAGATTCTTGATCGTGTACGGGCTGGCGCTCCTCGTGGTGTTGTGTCCTGCGGGCGTCTTTTTCTGCTTGCTTGGAGCTGGCATCTGATTCCGGTCGGCAATCGTGGAGAAGAGATCCTTGATCGCCATCGGGACATTACGCGTCTCTAACGCCTTTTGGGTTGCGATTGAATAGGTGTAGGCCCTCGGGACATCGTTTGTCCAAATCGTGATGCAAACTGTCTTTGTGAATCCACGCGAGCATCGCGGCGTTGGAAATACGTACACCCTGTCCATACCTGAGAGAGGACTCAACGTGCTGAACAACAATTCCCCCCTCGAAAGCCTTGCGGCGTTTGCAATCGTCTTCGCCACCGGCGTCCTTTCGACGGTCGCGCTCGGCAAGTACATTGAAAAGGTCCGGCGCGACGCGCAGAATGCAGCGTCTGGCGCAGCATGAGCAGGCAACACAACAGCCACAGACAGAGCCACGAGAGTCGTACGGTATGAAAGAACAACAACTCGCTATGGAACAGGCCGTCGTGTGGCTGCGCGAAGCCGACGGCTTGCTCGTCACGGCAGGGGCGGGCATCGGTGTCGATTCAGGCTTGCCTGATTTTCGCGGCAATGAAGGTCTGTGGAGCGCGTATCCGGCGCTGGGCGCAGCGAGGATCGGTTTCGAATCGATCGCCAATCCAGCTTCGTTTTCGCAGGACCCGGCGCTTGCGTGGGGATTTTACGGGCATCGCCTGAAACTGTATCGCGAGGTCGTGCCTCACGAGGGGTTCGCGATTTTGCGGCGCTGGGGGCAACGCATGCCTAACGGCGCGTTTGTCCGCACCAGTAACGTCGATGGTCAATTTCAGCGCGCAGGGTTCGCTGAACAGACGATAGCCGAGTGCCATGGCTCCCTGCATCATATGCAGTGCGCGTTGCCATGCTGCTCGCGCATCTGGCCCGCAACGGATTTCGAGCCGCAGGTCGACGACAAGGCGTGCCGTCTGCTCGGGCCGCTGCCACGCTGCCCGGAGTGCGGTGGACTCGCACGGCCCAATGTGCTGATGTTCTACGATGCCGCCTGGCTGTCGCGTCGCACCGACTTACAGGAGGAGCGCTTGCGGCGTTGGATCGGGACCGTCGGCCGGATGGTCACGGTGGAACTCGGTGCAGGCACGGCGTTGCCGACCATCCGTCGCTTCAGCGAGCGTCACCGGCCGCGAGTGATTCGCATCAATCCGCGTGAGCCGCAAATCGATCCGGCGAACGGCATCGGCATTCAAGGCGGCGCGCTCGAGACACTGGTTGCCCTCGACCAGGCTCTCGACTCGCGCATCGGCAAATAGGGTTTGCCGGATATCCCGGCCGAAGTCTTCTGACCAGGCGCTGCGCTGCACGGTGCTGTCGGAAATCGCCACAGCGCTCGCCTGAGGCGCGTGTCAAAGCGCCGGCTAAAGAAGGCAGCAAAAAGTGCCGATAAGCCCGGGATCATCCATTCACGCGACTCTAACGTTCAATGTCCGACATCGACCGCGACATCATGCGCGTCCTTCCCGACGCCGCTACACAAGGCACGTATTTGAGCACGCCAGACATCTATAAGCGGTTGTCGGGTACCGTGCAGAACATGCCCTCGACGAAGACGATTCACCGGCATCTTGTCAAGCTCGAACAAGAGGGCCTCGTCGAGATGGACCAGCGGGGCACGGCTTCGATATGGCGCAGGAAAGCTGGCGCGAGCGGCCTCGCAGCCAAGGCTGGCTCGATGATCAATTTCGACGAGGCGTTGGCGCTGCAAACGCTCAGACGCTTCTCTTCGCGGCAGATCCCGGAACTGGTGGCTGAGTCGCTGACACCGCTGTTCGAGATTGCGGAGACGCGACTGATGAGGACCAACAGCGAAACTGAGCGCAAGTATTCGCGCTGGGCCAGCAAAGTGGCAGTCGAGAGCGGCGGGTTCGCGCTGCACTATCCGGTGATCAAGCCCGACAAGTTCGCTGAAGTCTCGAGGGCGCTATTTGAGGAACGTAAGCTGGAGATCGTCTATCGTCCGCGTCACAAAGCGGACAACGACCAGGCGAAAGTCGTGCTGCCGTTCGGTCTCGTCGAAGTGGGGGGCCTCGTCTATCTGGTAGCGGGTACGGAAGGTAAGGCGAATCCGACTATGTATCGCCTCGATCGCCTTTGGGATGCGAAGGCGATGCTCGAGTCGTTTGTCTATCCTGAGTCGTTCAAGCTCGAAACGTATGTTCGACAGCAGCGCAACTTTGACTTTATGGTCGAGAACGAAGTGTTGCTCAAGCTGAAGTTCTCTGGCGGCGCGGGAGACCATTTGCTTGAAGCGCCAATGTCGAAGGACCAGAAGAGCGATCGCAAGGACGATGCGTTGCATGTGCAGGGCACCGTGATGCTGAGCCAGCGACTGCGCTGGTGGCTGCGCTCGTTTGGTCCGAACGTCGAGGTTCTCGGACCTGCGAGCCTGCGTGCCGAACTCGTTGCGGAAGCGGCGGCGCTTGCAAAGATCTATAGCAAATAGCGGCTGCGGGAGGTGGCGAGATATGGCGCAGATTTTTCCGGCTGGCCGGAGTGACACCATCGTGAGGGGCGCGGCGAAGCGCGAGATCGAAACGCTCGGTGTTCGCATGAAGTCGTGCAGTTTATCGACATGCTCCTGGATGAACCGATGAACATTGAGGCGGCTGGACCGTTCAAACGATCGGATCTCCGGACGATCACCTACGCGGGCAGCAGCGCGACGCACGCCACTCGCGAAGCACTCGACGAAGCGATGGAGGCTGGCTTTTCGCCATCCGACATCGCGCTGCTGACATTCAGCGGCCGCGACAAGTCGTTGTTGCCGATGCTCGACCAACTCGGCCGTCATCGGTTGCGCAGTTTCACCGGTACGTATGACGAGCAAGGGTCGCCACGCTATCGCGATGGCGACATCACGGCGGAAACCATCTATCGCTTCAAAGGGCAAAGCGCGCCATGTGTGATACGGACTGAGGTCGATCTCGAACAGTTCGACGACATGGTGTTCCGGCGGCTGTTCGTCGGCGCGACTCGCGCGACGATGAAGCTGATCGTCGTGATGTCCGAACGCGCCGAGGCGCAACTGATCCGGCGACTATCGTAGGGCCTCCAGCAGGGGCCTAATCGATATCGAGTTGCTGCGCGATCGTGCGCAGCAACTCGCGACTCACGGGGCCCTGTATCGTCCCGCGCTGAGTCGATGACGCGGCAATCAACTGTCCGAGCCGGGCAAGCGCTGCCAGAGGCGACAGCCTGCCAGTGAGCGCCCAATGACCCGAGCGCCGGGTCGGCAACTGGTCCCAGGTTCCCGCGAACAGGACCAATTCAGTGCGGCCGGCGGCATACGATGCCAACACGGCGCGGTTAGCTTGGATGCTGTGCCAGCAAAAGGCATCGTTCGCGCGGCGCGCGGGCTTCACCAGATGCACGACGATGTCCGCGTCAGTGTCCCCCCTGAGCCGGGAGATTTTCCAGACGATCGTGCCGTTGAGATCGAGTTCGCTGATCCACGACCGAGCCTCCGACTCATCGAATCCCCAAAGCCGCAATGCTACGCATCGTGACTGCCCGCTATCGTGAGCCGCGCGCTGAATCGGTGTGATGTTTGCGTGAATCGTGTTCGTCGGCTTTGTCATAGATATCGGGCACTCCCGGCAATTGCGATATCGAGAGTGTGACGCGCCGTTGCGACAAATCCTGTCCGAATCCGCGCAGTGGTGTGCGATCGCGTCGGGACAGCGATTGTCCATATCGTTCTCTATGATTCGGCCCAGTTTTTTGACCGAGCCGCTTCCGGCGGTTTCCGCTAAGCGGTCAGTCGGCGATTCCGTACCCCGGCTTTTGCCGCGTATGCAGCAAAATCTCATCGGCTACGGCTTGGCCAAGTTCTGACCAGTTCATTGGCAACGGCACAAACACGCTGTTATTGTTGTCCGACGACACACAGAGCTTGATATGACTGACCTGATGGTTGGCGCCGTATTGGACATGAAGGATTCGCGTAGTCGCCGATGGGTGCCACATCACCTTCCCGAGAAAGTACGAACGGGCACTGCCCCGTTCGGCGGGGTCGAGGACCAGATCGAAATATTCGGTCAAGAACGTGTGAAGCGCTTCTCTAGTCATGTCAGAACGTAACGGGTCGCAGGAGCGTATCGTCTATTACCCGCTGACCCGCGCTACACCCCGCCATGAGTGCAGCCGCTTCCGTTTCGAACGGTTTTTGGGTGTCTTTCATCAGGCGGGTAGGAGATACCAGCGAAGTTGGCAATCCCTTCGCGCCAATAGACACGATTGCGACGAAGCCCCTCGGAGGTGACGGCACGGCACGACCTGAGGGCTCCCACACCGGCTCAAGTTCAACGGTTATTTCGAAACCTTTGTAGGGGTAAGTCCTTTGCATATCGTGTGGTAGATGGTTCTTCGGCGCACTGGAGTTTGCATATTATTGTCCTCTCGAACCTGAGGATAGCCTTAAGAAGCATCAATCGGTTGAATCCGACGGCGATTGCCATTGCCTTGTAGCTGGATAAATATAAGCCAGTTCAACTGCTGAGCAGCGTGATGGAGTAGAGCGCCATCACGCCTGTGCGCAGGGGCAACCACTAGTTGAGATGTTTATTAACCGCCAGGAAAACCAACTGCGATTCGTTGCCTTTATGACTCACAGTAAAGCCATTTTGCTCGAGGAACCGCAAAAATGCCAAACCGTTACCCCTATCAGACCCGCCTGCCTCGCCAACGATCACGCGAACTCTCTGCGACAACAATCGGCCGTGCGGAAACAATATGGCATGCTCCGAGCCTTCGACATCAATCTTCAACAGATCCAGGACTTCCGACGAAAAGCCCCCCAGTAGCGTCGGAAAATCCGTTACGGGGACCTCGACTGTCTCCGCGGAGGAATGCTCAACCATGTTCAGCTTATTTCCGCCGGTGTTGTCGGAGCTAATAAACAGCGTCCCCACGCCAGACTCCGAGGAAACCGCCATCTCCCTGAGCTCAATCGAAGATTGGAGCTGGTTGAGCTCGATGTTGTTCCGAATCAACTGAGCATTGCGAGGTGCCGGCTCGACAATGATTATCTGCATGGGCTGTTTCAGCAGCGCACTGATCTGGACAGAAAACGAACCGATATGGCCACCGAGATCGAGTACGGTAGTGCCTTGGAAGTCGATTCCCGACAGTTGGTCGAGATATTCGGACCTCACCTCATCGACAATACCCTCATCCATTGTGCCGGTTCGTACCGCAAACTGAAAACCGTACTTGCTGACGATGACTACGTCGCCCGGCGCCTTGTTGTTCGCCACTTGCTCCGCGAGCTGCCTCGCTGACTCGGGATTGGGCACGGTGCTGAGGCGGAGACTCCTGTCGGCAATAACGATATACGCGCTATTCGCAAACGGAACTTGCATCTGCGCTATCGTCTCTGCGTACTGTGGCGGAAGTTGATTCAACATCGCGCGGTTGACTACCATCAAGCTCACCTGCGGAGAATATTCTCCGACAGGACACAGTTCCAGCCTGCCGTTCAACAACAACGGACGAACCATTCCAAATACCTTTTTCCAGTAGTTTGGAACTGCAATGGTCAACCGATCATCCGGGTTCAGCGAATTGAGATTTGGAACAAGCCACATCAACATTTCGATTGATTGTTCGTCCCCTGCTTGCCTGGCAAGGATCTTTACGGCTGAATCATTCTTTAGTTTTCCGAGGAACGGTGGCGCTGCACTGAAGAGCTTCAGGCGAGCGCGTGTATCAATGTAACTAAAGGCACGTCTTAGCAAGTTTCGGGCACCGCCCGACTTATAAGCCGATGTTATTTGCCGAATCAGTTTCATCTCGAAATATCTTGTGCGATGAGTGCGTTAAGAATCTGGACGTGCGGCGGGATTTCGCGATTGTAGTTGTATTGCACATCCGTCACTCCCGTTGCAATGCCGAGATTGTCGGCGATTCCGGTAAGGGCGTCGACTGACTGATCATCGCCGCTCAGCGTCCGCTCGCTAACCGGCCTGCCAAGCTAGACCTCTGTCTGTTGCGTCATTTCAAGCGCGGCATCTACCTCGTGCCATGGTCGCGGACGGTACTGCCGGGCGTTCCGCGTGCCGATGCGCCAGACTCGACGCGTCGGCACGCTGCGTTTCAGTGTTGTGCGGCGCCTTATTGATCGACCAGGAACTGCACCTCGACGCGCGGATTTTTTGGGTCGGCAGCATCAACACCCGGAAGTGGCCGTGATTCTCCGTAACCCGCCACGACAATGCGCTTCGCCGCGTCGTCGCCGATGGTGCCGAGTAGCGCACGGCGCGCTCGCCGAGCGGAACGCGACACCAGCATGCGTTGCCAGAGGCGTTTGCGTCCTTCGAAGTCCGGCAGCGCGAATTCAATGTGATAGCGAATGCGGCTCACGAACGCGTTGTCGTAGTTTTTGGCGAAGGCCGAAGTCTCGTCGCGATCGCGGGATTCATTCATGTTTTTATCCAGGTTCGCAGATCGGGTTCAGGCTGATTCATCGCATGGCCTGAGCGGCGGCGTTGTTGTCGGTGTTGCCCGTTAGGCGACGGCTTCGACCGCCGGATCGGATCGCATCGGCTGCGGATGAGGCTCCGCACACTTATCGTTTCCGGTTTATCGACCGCAAAGGTGCCGCATTTAGGGTTTACTTAAAAATATTTACGCACGCCGGGTGCGTCGGGGTAATCCTGGAACAGGATTGCGACAAATCATGTCCCGAAACTCGGCGAGATGCGCGAACGTGATCATCTGGACAATGCTTCAGGAACGGTGCCGCGCTCCGGCCGCGCTGAACGCAGCGCGGCGGCTGTCAACGGAATGTAACTTGAAGTGCTTAAGTTTGAAGGTTCGAGCGATGAGTAGCCGTGCCGGGTGCGTGAAGCCGATCAAGGGGCGAAACCTTCGGGAAAAGCTCAATACAGACACGGACGTGCTGAAGCGGTTTGAAATGCATCATCGCAAGAACACCGCGCGATGCGTAGCTGAGGAATTGCGTCGCGGAGCGAAGCTTGCTGCAACCATTGATCCGGTCAGTCAATCTCGTGGAGGCAAACCATGCTGTTCAAACGAGGAATTGCCGTTCTTGCCGTTGCTCTACCCCTTGCGGCCGCGCAAGCGCAAACCGTCGACATCACCGGTGCGGGCAGCACGTTTGCAGCCCCGATCTATAACAAGTGGGCTGACGCCTACCACAAGGCGGGGGGCGGCAAGGTCAACTACCAGGGCATCGGTTCAGCGGGCGGCATCAAGCAGATCCTCGCGAAGACCGTCGACTTCGCGGGTTCCGACGCGCCGATGAAGGACGACGAACTGGCGAAGACTGGCCTGTTTCAATTCCCGACGGTGGTCGGCGGCGTCGTGCCGGTCGTCAACCTGCCGGGCGTGAAGCCGGGCCAGCTGGTTTTGTCGGGCGCGGTGCTGGGCGACATCTATCTGAACAAGATCAAGAAATGGAACGATCCGGCGATCGCCGCGCTGAATTCGGGCATGAAACTGCCGGATACGGACATCGCCGTGGTGCGTCGCGCCGACGGTTCGGGCACGAGCTTCATCTGGACGAATTTCTTGTCGAAGGTGAACCCGGAGTGGAAGTCGAAGGTCGGCGAAGGCACGACGGTGAACTGGCCGACCGGTACGGGCGGCAAGGGCAATGACGGCGTTGCCGCCTTCGTGCAACGCCTGCCGGGCGCGATCGGCTATGTAGAGTGGGCGTATGCGAAGCAAAACAACATGGTCTACACCAGCCTGAAGAACTCGGCCGGTGCCGTGGTTGCACCGAAGACCGAAACCTTCAAGGCGGCCGCCTCCGGCGCGGACTGGAAGACGTCGTTCTACCAGATCCTGACCAACGAGCCCGGCAAGGACGCATGGCCCGTCGTCGGCGCGACCTTCGTGCTGCTGCACGCGACGCAAGACAAGCCGGCGCAGGGCGCGGCAACGCTGAAGTTCTTCGACTGGGCGTTCAAGAACGGCGGGCAGGCTGCCAGCGATCTCGACTACATCTCGCTGCCGGATTCGGTCGTGTCGGAAATCCGCGAGCAGTGGAAGACCAAGGTCAAGGATGCGTCGGGAAAACCGGTGTTTCAGTGAAGGCATCGTTGCGACCCGCCTCAAACACCTCTTGATCGGTCATGGGCAAAATCAATTGACTCAGATCAAGTTACGGCTGCAGTGAGGCGGGTAACGTGCGCGTGACTGTCTTTCATCACTGCACGCTGGGAGCAAGCAATGGTCACGCGCAACGTCGAGGAAGTCATCAAGCAGATTGCCGCCGTTACCAACACGCCTGAGGAAACGGTCACGCAGATGTACGCGCAGACGTGGATTGAATACAGCGAAGGCGCACGAATCACGGACTACCTGACGGTTCTGGTCGCTCGTCGTGTGCGGGACAACCTACGCAGGCGGCAACAGAATTCGCATTGAGAGTGGGTTGGTCAAGCGCCGTTGGGCGATGCCGCGTCAGCGCCGAAGCGCTCGACCACAAATTCAATAAAGCTCCGAAGCTTCGGCGACGTCTGCCGCTCACGCAGATACAGCAGGTTCAGCGGCCGCTCGGGCGCGGCAAATGCCGGCAGCACTTCGACCAGCCGCTTCGCTCGCAGGTCCGCGGCCACCAGGACCTCGGGCAGCATCGCGATGCCAAGGCCGCGCAACACCGCCCGTCGCAGCGCTTCCGAATTGTCGATCCTCAGCCTGCCGTCGACCGGTACGCTCACGCGGCCGTCCGGACCCTGCAAGCTCCATTCGGCCTGCGCCGCGTGCCATTCCGAGCGCGGCGGATACGCGTACGTCAGGCACTGGTGTGAGCGCAGCGCGTCGGGCGATGACGGCGTGCCGTGCGTCGCCAGATACGCGCGTGACGCGCACAACACCAGACGGTACGGCTGCAGACGTCGCGCGACGAGATCCGGATTGCCCAGCGCGCCGATCCGAACCGCCGCCTCGAAGCCGTCGTCGAGCAGGTCCGACAGCGCGTCGGTGGCGACGATATCGAGCTTCACCTCTGGGTAGCGCTCGCAGTAATCCGCGATCACCGGCATCAGGCATTCGTTGCTGAATACGACGGGCGCGGTCACCCGCAGGCGTCCGCGTGGCGTTGCGAGATGATCGAGCGCGAGTCGTTCCGAATCGTCGACCAGCCCGAGGATCTCGATGCATCGTTCATAGTAGGCCTGCCCAAACGCGCTGATCTGCTGCTTGCGCGTGGTGCGATGAATGAGTGTCGCGCCCAGCCGCGTTTCCAGCGCCTGAAGGTGGTTGCCGACCATCGTCGGCGACAGATCGCATGCCACCGCCGCCGCCGTCAGGCTGCCGCTTTCGACTACGCGCACGAACACTGTCATCGCTTTGAGGAGGTCCATTCCGCAATAATAATTGGTTCTGTTACCATTTGCCGCGCGTTTATCAATCTTCGCTGTGGGAATACAGTCCGCGTACACGAGGCTTGCGGCCCATCCCGGTTCCGCATCGCCCGACTTCATGCACGGACATCATGCGCAAACAGCTCAGCTCACCGGCTCGGTCACCACGTCTTGCCCTGCTCGCGACGAGCCTCGGCTTCGTCATCATCTGTCTCGACGTCACGGTGGTGAACGTCGCGCTCGCACGAATGCGCGATAGCCTCGG
The DNA here is from genome assembly GCF_009362785.1 of Paraburkholderia atlantica. Lineage (GTDB taxonomy): Bacteria > Pseudomonadota > Gammaproteobacteria > Burkholderiales > Burkholderiaceae > Paraburkholderia > Paraburkholderia atlantica. The sequence goes on along the minus strand of NZ_WHNQ01000003.1, from coordinate 244,600 downwards.
CCTCGATTCGACGGCGCTGGAATGGGTCGTCAACGCGTACACGCTGGCGTTCGCGAGTCTGCTGCTGTCCGCTGGCGCATTGGCCGACCGGTTCGGCGCGCGGCGCATTTTTCTCGCCGGGTTCGTGGTGTTTACCTGCGCATCGGTGGGGTGCGGGCTGTCGGATGGCGCGGCGCTGCTGGTCGGGGCGCGAGTGGTGCAGGGCATCGGCGCGGCGCTGTGCGTGCCGTCGTCGCTGGCGCTGCTCGGCGCGGCGTTTCCGGAGCCGCATGCGCGAGCCAGGGCGGTCAGTGTCTGGGCTGGCACGGCGGCGCTCGCGCTGGGGGCGGGTCCGCTGGTCGGCGGCGTGCTCGTCGACCGCTTCGGCTGGCCGGCCATTTTTCTGATCAACGTGCCGATCGGCGTCGTCGGCATCTGGCTGACCATCGCTCATGCGCCGAAGACGAAGGGGCACGCGGCGCGTCGCGTCGACCTGGCCGGCCAGACGCTTGCCGTCGTTGCGTTGGTCGGACTGACGTATGCGGTTGTCGAAAGCGGCAGGCTGGGCTGGACCAGCATGACCGTGTTGACGGGACTTGCCGTCGCGGCCGCTGCGGGCGGGCTGTTCGTCATCGTCGAGGCGCGGCAGGCGCAACCGCTTTTACCGCTCGCGCTGTTCCGTCATGCCGCGGTGAGTGTCAGCGCTCTAACGGGGCTGTCGCTGAATTTTGGCTACTACGGACTGATGTTCGCGATGAGTCTGTTTTTCCAGAACGCGCGTCACGACACGCCGCTCGAAACCGGCCTCGCGTTCCTGCCGATGACGGCGGTGGTCGCAGTCGCAAACGTCGCGTCGGGCTCGCTGACCGCGCGTTTCGGTTATCGCCTGCCGATGCTTGTCGGCCAGGCAGTGGCGGCGCTCGGCTATGTTGCGCTTGCGTTCGTGCGGGTGGATAACAGCGCGCTAGCAGTCGCGTTGCCGCTGCTCAGTGTTGGCGTCGGTGTCGCGCTCGCGGTGCCGTCGATCAACACCGCGGTGCTGGCGCACGTGGAACCGTCATACATGGGTATTGCATCGGGCGTCTTAAACACCGCGCGTCAGATTGGCGGCGTGCTCGGCGTGGGGTTGTTCGGTTCGCTGGTGCGGCCGGAGTTCGGCCATCTTGCCGAAGGGCTGCATCGGGCGGCGATGCTGGCAGCTTTGGTGACGCTTTTGAGCCTCCTGAGCATAGTCACGGGCCTCAAGACAGCCGGATCGATGGTCACGGACGGCGCGCGTTGAGAGCGTTGTCGCTGCTGCCCGACTGTTGCGCGGCAGTGCCGGCCATCACGCGCCAGCGGTCGCTTTCGAGTACGGTTCGAGCATCGATCCGCCCGAACATGTCCAACAGAGGTGCGACGAGGCCCGTCCAGCCTGTCTGATGACTGGCCCCGAGTCCCGCACCATTGTCGCCGTGGAAATACTCGTAGAACAGGATCAGGTCGCGCCAGTGCGGATCGTCCTGAAACTTGCTGGTCCCGCCGTAGACGGGACGTCTGCCATCAGCATCGCGCAAGAACGTACCCGTCAGTCGCCGGACGATTTCCTGTGTCACCTCGAACAGCGTCATGTACTGCCCGGACCCGGTCGGGCATTGCACCTTGAACTCGTCGCCGAAAAAGCTGTAGAGATTCATCAGGGCCCTGACTACGAGCATGTTCACCGGCATCCATACCGGACCTCGCCAGTTGGAATTCCCGCCGAACATGCCCGTATTCGATTCGGCCGGCAGGTACTCCACTTTGTAATCGGTCCCGCCGACGTTCAGCACATACGGATGCTCGAGGTGATAGCGAGAGAGCGAACGGATGCCATGCGGTCCGAGGAACTCGTTTTCGTCGAGCAGGTATCCGAGCACGCGTTCGAGCTTGCGCCTGTTCAGGATCGACAGGAGCCTGCGCTCCCGATGGCCGATGAAGCCCGTATCTGTCGGCGCCACGTGGGCGAGCAGCTCCGGGTAGCGTTTGCGGAATTGGGCGATCAGTTCCATCAGTTTCGGATAGCGCGTCACCGAATCGGCTTCGAACACCGTGGTCGCGCACAGCGGCAGTAGCCCCACCATCGACCTGATCTTCAGCCGCATGGTCTGGCCGTCGGGAAGCCGCAGCAGATCATAGAAGAAGCCGTCATGCTCGTCCCACATGTCGTCCGGATGTTCGCCGCGCCGATCCATCGCGTAGGCGATCCACATGAAGTGCTGGACGAACCTGAAGGCGATCTCCTCGTACATCGGATCGTATTCCGTCAGGATGATCGCCATCTCCAGCATGCACTGGCAATAAAACGCCATCCACGCGGTTCCGTCCGCCTGTTCCAGCGATCCACCGGTCGGCAATTGCGCGCTGCGATCGAACACCCCGATGTTATCCAGACCCAGAAAGCCGCCGGCGAACACGTTGCGTCCCGACGGGTCCTTGCGATTCACCCACCAGTTGAAATTGAGCATCAGCCCCTGAAACGAGCGCTCGAGAAAGCGCGGGTCGGCCCGTCCCAGCTCTTTGCCGTACCGGTAGAGCCAAAGCGTGGCGGCGGCATGCACGGGAGGATTGACGTCGCTGAAGTTCCACTCGTAGGCCGGGATCTGGCCGCTCGGATGGACATACAGGGTGCGCAACATCAGCAGCAATTGCTCCTGCGCGAAATCGAAGTCGACGAGCGCCAGAGAGATCGTGTGGAACGCCAGATCCCAGGCCGCGTACCACGGATACTCCCATTTGTCCGGCATCGAGATCACGTCCGCGTTCAGCATGTGGAACCACCCGGTGTTCCGCACATCGAGCCGCTCGCCGTCGAGCAACGGATGACTGCCATGCTCGCGCAGCCACAGTTCGAGATCGAAGTAGTAGTACTGCTTGCCCCACAACATGCCCGCCAGCGCCTGACGGTGCACCCGGCGCTGGTCTTCGGTCAGCGATTTCGGTGCGATGCGCTCGTAGAACTCGTCCGCATCGGCAATGCGTTCGTTGAAGGTGTTCTCGAAACCGTCGAACGCGTTGTCGCGGCTCGCTGCGCTCAGGCGCAGCCGGATCGTCACGCTGTCGCCGCCGGGTACGTCGCATTCGTAATGAGCCGCCGCCTTGGTTCCCGTTCTGGCGGGATTCACCGCCTCGCGTTGCCCGCTGATCACGTACGCGTGGAATGCATCCTTCACATAGGGCGAAGCATTGGGTCGATTCCAAAGACGCCGTGCATTGCTTTCGTTTTCCGTGAACAGCAGTTCGGTCGCGCCTTCGCAATAGAGCCAGTAGTTGCCCAGTTCATGATGGCTCGCTCGAATGACGCCCGGAGCCTCTTCGCACAGCGACGGCCTGGGATCGTCGTGGTTCTCCGACCATGCATTGCGAAACCATAGCGTTGGCAGGATTCGAAGCTGTGCCGCGTCCCGCCCGCGGTTGTGCACGGAAATGCGCACGAAGATATCTTGTGGATCGCGCTTCGCGTATTCGACGAACACATCGAAATACCGGTCGTCATCGAATACGCCGGTATCGAGCAGTTCGTACTCGAGTTCCTCTCGCGACCGCTTCCGGTTCGTCTCGATCAAATCGAGGTACGGATATTCCCGCTGCGGGTACTTGTACAGATACTTCATGTACGAGTGCGTCGGCGTGCTGTCGACATAGAAGTAATATTCCTTCACGTCCTCGCCATGGTTGCCCTCGCTATTGGTGAGCCCGAAAAGGCGTTCCTTCAGAATCGGGTCGCGCCCGTTCCAGAGTGCGAGCGCGAAGCAGAGTCGCTGCTGGTCGTCGCATAGTCCGCCGAGCCCGTCCTCTCCCCACCTGTAGGCGCGCGAGCGCGCCTGATCGTGAGTGAAATAGTTCCAGGCGTCGCCATCCTCGCTGTAGTCCTCGCGGACGGTTCCCCATTGCCGCTCGCTCAGGTACGGCCCCCACTTCTTCCACGGCACCTGTGCCGCATGCGCGTCGTTCAAGCGTTTTTGTTCCGTGACATCGACGTCTGCGAGAGCCATTTCTGCCTCCGTTACGGCCGGATTAACCTGCAACAGGGGGAGCGGTCGCCCTATGACGATCGCCCGGCGAGCCCGGTGGATACGTGTTGCTGCGAAGCAAGCCTGATGTGCGAGACGAACCACGCCGCGAGCACGAACCACCCCGCTGCGACGACGAACGCGACGACGTAGGCGGCTCCCGCACCGGCAAGCGCCTTGACCCACGACAGCATCCACCCGGTCGCGGCAGGGCCGAGGATCTGCGGCAGCACCATCGACACTTGCCAGATGCCCATGTCCTTGCCGCTGGATGCATCGTCCGGCAACACTTGCAGCGCGAGCGCCCAGTCGACGGCTTGATAGGTCCCGTAAGCGGCGCAAAAAACGAGTCCGACTGCGATCACCAGCAACAGGTTCGGATGCAACGCCAGCAGGACGAAGCCGATTGCGGCTCCGGCCATGATCCAGCTTGTCAGGCGGACGACCGGGACGGCGCCGTGGTGGTCGGCGAGCCGTGCGCCCAGCAGGCTCGCCGGGATCGCCAGCACCACGCCGACACCAAGAAGCCCGTTCATCACACCGGTCGGATGACGAATGCCGATTACGTCCTGCAGGTAGTACAGCATGAAGGTGAAGATCGACCAGATGCCCATGTTGCCGAACAGACGGGTTACCAGCACCCAGTAAAAGTTTTGGTGCAGGCGCGGATCGAGATAGAACGAGCGCATGAACGCGCGGAACTCGAACCGTTCATGGGATCTGACAGGCGTCGGCTCGCGCGAGCCGCGAATCGTCAGCCAAAGGCAGAGCAGCATGATCGCAATGAACGTGGCCACCGTCGGATACAGGCGGCCCGGCGAATAGAGCACGACGAGCACCACGTTGCCACTGATGGTGCCGAGCACGGACATCACGTTGAGCCACGCGCTCGCGCGGTTGGTTTCCCGTTTTGGCACGACATCGGGCACCAGCCCGGCATACGGACCCGCCGCCCAGTTCCACCAGAACTGCAGATTCAGAAACGCGAGTGCATACAGCCAGAGGCTCGCCCCTCTGGTGAATGAAGCAAGCCATACCAGTGCAATCGCAGTGCCGAACACGCCGGTGACGAGAAACGATCGGCGACGTCCATGTTTTGCGGAGGAGCGATCTGACAGCGCGCCGGCCAGTGGCGCCACGATCATTGCAACGAATGCGCCGGACGCAATGACGGAGCCGGCCACCCCTTCCTTCAACGCGGCATCGGGTCCGAGCATCTCGGCGACCTGTGACGGCACCAGCACCGGCACGACGGTCATCCATTGGGTAAACAGCGCAAACCACAGCGACGCGATCTGTATGTGGCTGAGCGTCGTCAGGCGAGGGGCGGGCGGTCTGGTCGACCCATTCCGGGCTGGACTGGATAGAGGCATGTCAGAGGTCCATAGGCGTCGCGCGTTTTGCTGCCCGCTCAATGCTTCCCACCTGACGGGGCTGCAGAGAAAGAATAGAACACTGATCTGGCTTATGCATGCGAGTGCAGTGCGTTCCTTGCCGTCGGGCGAGGTCAGTGCTGCCGCCCGAAGGGGCGGGTGAGATTCATTGGCATTACGCGAACAAGCTGACTAGTATTCAGCGTGCGGACTAGCCAGGGTTCACGCGACTCCGGTCGGATTGCGGGCCGATGGCGTTCACCCTCCGCGGAAGGGGGACATATGACACCTCTGTCATTGAGTCGTCCGACACTGCGTGCGCGCTATCGCCGACATCCGTCTCAACACATCTCATCCCTCATCGCTGTCTTTCTTGCTGGATTGTCATTGCCGCATGTGGTGTCTGCCGGCGGCGTGCTTCCGCAAGGCGGCCACTATGTGGCCGGCACGGGAACCATCGCCGGTCAGGGCAACGCGATCACCGTCACGCAACCCAACTCGACTCGCGGCGTGATCGACTGGAACAGCTTCTCGATCGGCAAGTGCAACACGGTCACCTTCGACAACGGTTCGGGCGCAACGCTCAATCGCGTGACGGCCGGCGCGCCTTCCGCGATTCTCGGCAGCCTGAAGGCAACCGGCAGTGTTTATCTGATCAACCCGCAAGGCATCGTCGTGGGTCGCAGCGGGATTGTCGCGACTGGCGGACGATTCGTCGCTTCGACACTCGATCTGCCGAATACCGCGTTCATCAATGGCGGGACGCTCACGCTCGCGGGTACATCGAACGGCAACGTGCTCAATCTCGGCAAGATCAGTTCCAGCGGAGGCGATGTTTTCCTGATCGCACGCGATGTCGTGATCAATGCGGGCTCGGTCAGCGCGCCGAACGGCACCGCGGAATTCGTCACGGGGCAGCAGGTGGCGTTGCTCGATTCGTCCGGCAGCAGGCAGGTTTTCGTGCAGATAGGCAGCAAAGGCACCGTGATCGATCGCGGTGCCACGCAAGCCGCGCAGATCAATCTCGAAGCGGCCGACGGAAATATCTACGCGCTTGCAGGTGGTGGCTCGCGGGTCCGCGCGACGGGCACGGCGATGCGCGACGGCCACGTCTGGCTCGTAGCCGACACGGGACACGTGACGCAACGAGGGACTATTGCCGCAACGAATGTCGATGGCAGCGGCGGCACCGTCGATACGCTCGCCAACACGCTCAGCTTTGCGCACGACGCAGCGGTTCAAGCGGGGCGCTGGAACGTCTCGACGCCAGCCTTCACCATCGATCGCGCCACGGCCCACGCTTTCATGCGCAGCCTGAACGCCGGCACATCCGTCGATGCGACCGCGACCGGCACGAATGGCGCAACCGGCGATATGAACGTGGCGTCGAATCTTCGCTGGAAAGGCCCGGCGTCGTTATCGCTCGTGGCTGCTCACAACGTGACGATTGCGTCAGGAGCGACACTGTCGAACAGCGGCAGCGGCAACCTGAGCTTGCGTGCCGATGGGGCGGGCATCGACAACAGCGGCAGCGTGGCCAACCAGGGCAAGATCGACTGGTCCGGCAGTACCGGTTTGGTGAGTGCGTTCTACGACATGAACGGCAGCTACAGCCCCGGGACGATCGTCGCGAACAGCGCATGGACGGCAGCGCCCTACAGCGGTCTCGTGACGCAAGTGACTGCCTACAAGCTCGTCAATTCGCTGACCGATCTGCAGAACGTGTCGCTCGACCTTTCCGGCAATTACGCGCTCGGCAAGGATATCGACGCGAGTGCGACGAATCTCACGTCATCTTCGTCGGGCGGGGTCGACTTCATTCCGCTGGGCAATGCGGCGACACCGTTCTCCGGCCAGTTCGACGGCATGGGGCATGTAATCGACCGGTTCGGTGAGAATGACACGTACTCGCCGTCGCGGACGTTGTCGCTCGGCCTGTTCGGCGTGATCGGCACCGCTGGCGTGGTGCGCAACGTCGGTATGACCAACAGCGCACTGTTCGCGCTCAATGACGACGTCATCGACAATGGGTCCCTTACTTACACGTACGGCGTACTGGCCGGCCGTAACCTGGGATTGATCACCTATGCGTACACGACCGGCGGGCGGGGCTCCCCGCACTATGGCGGCGCTCCGGTCGGCGGTTTAGTGGGCACTAACGACGGGCTCATCGAGCGTTCGTGGAGCAGCGTTTCTGTGGGCGATGCCGGCATCGCGGGTGGGCTCGTCGGCATCAACTCTGGACGGATCGTTCAGTCTTTCGCGACCGGAAATGTCGAAGGGGGCGTCCGTATCTTTCCGGGGGGCCTTGTTGGCGCTAACTCCGGTACGGTGTCGCAATCCTATGCGACGGGCGAGGCGCTTGGCGACTTGAGCGCGGGCGGCCTCGTATATGCCAACTCCGGCGTGATCGAGCAGTCGTTTGCGACGGGGCTGGTTCGAGGCTTTTGCTGCGCGCCTCCGGGTACTCCGATCAGTTTCGGCGGCATCGCAGCCGATAACTCGGCCGCCACCGCGACGATCGCAACCAACGTCTACTGGGATGCACAGACAACGAATCAAACCGTCAGCGCCGGGAGCGGCGCACAACTGCCCACGTCGAATGGCCTCACGACCACTCAAATGGGCAACCCGGCGAGCTTCGACGCATCGTGGGATTTCAGTCCAACCGGCGCGTGGGTCATGCCTGCCGGCGCGACGCATCCCATCCTGCGCTGGCAACCGGGCCAGTAGGCGCGATCTTCGGGAAGGCGGCGGACGGGTTCGGCGTTTGCGGTGAATCACCGGATCGTCGACAAGCTCAAGCCACGAGGTGTTGCCGCAGATACGCGGCCGCATACGAAGCCGGTGCGACCGCCGGACGGCGGCGCGTTGGAGCGGGGTGGGGGGAGCGCCCATCGCGATCGGTAATAGCTGAGGGCGCTGCCTGGAGGACTGCGCAAACGGTGGTGTCGGGCGCACAGACTATGCCAGACACAATGGAGATGGCATCAGGCGCGCAATGTGCTTGGAGATAGGCCCGTGGATCATGGAGAACAACGATGACCCTGCTCATCTATCTGGTCGGATGGATCATTTTCATTGGCGGCGTCGCGTGGGGATTGATGGCGCTGCACGTCGCGCAGCACATCATCGCCATCGTGGCCGTGATACTGCTAGGTATCGCGGTGATTACCGGCGCCACGCGAGCGAGAAATCGAGATCGGTCGTCATAGCGAAGTTCCCTCGTGCGCCACCGCGCTCAGGTACGCTACGGCGCGCTCGCGATGTACCATTTCCGCGTGATTTCGCACCGGACATCGTGGAGTACATCATGGGAAGCGCATGGAAACGCCGCTTCAAACTGCTTGTCCAGCGTTTCTGGCAGCCAACCAGCGCGTGCATGACCTGTATGCCGGGGAGCTGGGGCAACGTCATGAGCCTCACGCACTGGGCGATCGCATTCAAGACCGGTCTGCTCACCGGTGTTCTGGCGCTGCTGCTCACCTTCACGCCGGCGGCGAAGTGGTACGGCAACCGCTATAGCAACGCACTGCTCGTCGGTTGCCTGACCGCGATCGGCGATGCTTACTCTCACTTGAGCCATTACCGCTTTCATGCGCTCGAACACATCGCGACGGGGGTCATGTCTGGCCTGTTTGCGCTCGCTGCATCGTATCTGTTCGAGGATCGCGCGCGCCGCGTGCGCGCGGTATGGTCCCGCTTGTTCGGACAATCAGTGCGGTGACGAAAGCAGCTTGAAGCGCTTCCACAGCTTCTTCAATGTCTGATGATCGGCAGCGACGCGTGACGCGAGGAAGCCACGTGCGAAGGCCGCGCCCGAGGCCGCCTCGGGCGCCTTCGTCAGCAGCGACTTCAGCAACTGATCGGCGACGACGGCATCGTTGCGCCAGCCGAGATCATCCTGAAGCGCGGTGAGCGCCTCGACATAGTGGCGCACGACCCGCCGCGGGCATAGCGACGCGAAGAACTCGGTGGCGTATCGAACCTTCTTCGCCGCGATGCGGGCGCGGTGACGGCTGTGATCGTCGAGATCGGCCAAATCCTTGCCCCGTTTGATCAGCTTCTTGTGCCGACGGCGCAGAACATCGGCGGCGAATGGCTTCACTGGGCTGCCGATCGCGTTGCGCTGTTCGTCGGACATCTCATCTCGCCAACCCTTGCGGCTCAACCAGAGCGCCAACTGGAGCGCGAGCCGTGTATAGCGAACCGATTCGACGGCGGCAGCCGCGCGCTGCCGGTTGTTGACCGCAATCTGCTCGCACGCTTCTCTGACCGGGCGGATCTCGTCCGTATTGCCGTTGGCGCCGGCATGTTCGAGCGTCGATCCCGCAAGCACTTCCCAGTCGCGCGCTGCGCCGAGTTCCGAGGCAATCCAGCGCAACTCCTCGTCGAAACCGGGCGCGGCGGGGATGACCTTCGCAAACAGATCGAGTGCCGAACGCAAGCGGCGAAGCCCCACGCGCATCTGATGGACGCTCGATGGATCATGGCCCGACACGACGCCCAGTTCGTTCGCGTGGACCTGGTCCAGACAGTTGCGCACGATGACGCAGAATGCATCCTCGATCGAATCGCGCTTGTCCAGTCGCACCGGTTGCGCTTTCACTGCCTCGCTGTGCTCGGCTACCAGCAGTGCATACCCGATATCGGCCTTGCTGCGATGATCGATACGCAGCGGCACGGTTTCGAGCATTTCCAGCGCGACGCGGTACAGCATGTCCGGATCGCCCTGTTTCAATTCCAGTTCCACGGCGGCGATTTGCACCGAACCCGACTCCGCCTCGATGGTTCCTTCGTCGAGCGCAAGCTCGAGTTCGTCTCCGGACGGCTGGCGCAGCTCAAACGCCGAGCGGTTGATCCGCGTGACGAACACTGGCTTCAGTTGGGCGGCAACGGTCTCGTCGCGAATCAGCTTGCCGCAGTCGCTGTCGTCGGGGATCGGGTCGCACAGCAGCTTCAGATCGGGGGTGTCGCTATTCACGGGCATCTCGAACTCGTCCCTGTCGAACAGCCCCGCCTTGGCCGATCCTTCGAGCTTCAGCGTCTGGATCTTCTCCTTGCCGATGCTGCGCACGCGCAGCGAAGCCCCGCACCAGTGAAACGAAAACTCGGGCGTATCGAAATAGGTGCTCGTCAGCAGGCGAGGCGTTCCTGCTGTGGCTTCCGATTGCGCAAGTATCGACGCGTTACGCAACTTGCCGAGATCTTCGTTCGCAACGCGCAGCTTTAGCTCCCGTTCCATGCCGCCTCCGAAATGAGCACGATACCTTCAGACTACACCGGATTCGCTGGGCTGCGTCGCAGCCGATCGTCCCACGTGGCCGCTCCGCACCCAACGTTTCCTGGAGACGGGGTGGGTTAGCAGCGCAAGCAGGCATTCGTGCAAAACTTGTCCACCGTCTTAGCCACCTCTTTGCACAACTTTCGTCGTGCTTAAAACGGTGATGCACGTCGACCCGATACAAGCTCACAACGACAAATAGCGAGTGTTCCCAAAGTAAATGGGGAAAACGGTATGCGCAACTATGGACCGACATGTTGAAACCGCCAGGCTAACGGCCCGCATTTCTGGTCGACAAGACTCAAGAAACTCCCAGAAGTCGGGCCCAAAAATATTTTTGGAAATGACGCCGGAGCACGTTACCCCAATCCTTCGAAAGAGTAGGGGAATCATATGCCGCACAGAGTAAAAACGATCACTCTCATGGCGCGGTAACGACATTAATCGATGTGATGCAACGCGCCACCAGGCGATGCACGTAACGCAAGCGGAGCACCAAACAGGTGAACGAGTATGAGCAGCTCATAAGCAATGATTCAACAAAGAAGATCAATACATATATCTATGGCGGAAGGGCCGTCGATAACGAAACACTTTTCATTTGCATCGCAACCGAAGAATCAAGGTGCATTCGTAGGGCGCTGGATTCCGCAGCTAGGTATTACATTAGCAGCTTATGACGTTATAAGGATCTCCGCCTCATCTGTCATGCACTACAATAAACTGGTAAAAAACGAGGATCGTATAAATGATGCCACCACCGGAAGTTTCGGCTGAGCTGGAGGAATTCTCGCGGGGGAAAATCGGAATTCCGCCAAAAATAGCAATAAGGCCATCCAGTTCTTTAGAAGACGATTTTGGCGTCACGGGCGACGATGCGAGCAAGCTCATCAACACGTTCGCAATAACATTTAACGTTCAACCCGGCGATTTCGAATTTCTTAGATATTTTAATATGGAAGGATTCAGCGTTTGGCCCTTTTCGATTCTTACCCGGTATCTTCTAAAACTCAGAGGCGTGAAAGACTACAAAAATAAAGAGCCAATTACAGTCGGAATGCTGCAGCGTGCGATTGAGCTAGGCGTGTGGGACAGCCAACGCGTATCGGAAGCGCGAAGCGCGTCGCCCGGGGAGTGACCGCCAATGGGAGTCATTGCGGCCTGCGGTCGATAAGGTCTCACCTCGTGCCATGCAGTAAGAATGCCGTACAAAACTCGCCCGTAGGCAGCGCCTTGCCCTAGGGTTTGCTCGGCTCGACGCACCCAAAGTTCGCGATTCTCACAACCGTACACACCGGGACATCTTGATTAGGAAATGATCATTTCCTATAATCGCGCCATGACCACACGCCACCATCCTGCCAGACAGCCTCGAGCTCCAGGCCGTCCTCGCGAATTCGACATGGACGTCGCGCTGGACGGCGCAATCCAGATTTTTCGCGAACGCGGCTATCAAGGGACATCTCTTGGCGATCTCGGTTCCGCGATGGGCCTCACGGCCGGCAGTATCTACAAGGCGTTCACCGATAAGCGAGCGGTGTTCCTTGCCGCACTGGAGCGCTACATCCATCTACGGAATGGCCAGTTGCAAAGCCTGCTCGACGCGGAGCAAACCGGCCGCGACAAGGTGCGGGCCGTTCTGCGGTTTTATGCCGAGTCCGCAGTTGGCGACGAGGGCAAGCGGGGCTGTCTCGTAGTCGGAAGCGCAATCGATCTGCTCGCTTTTGATGATGAGGTCGCCGGTCATGTCGCCGCTTCTTTGCAGCGAACGGAGCGTCTGTTGTGCCGTCTGATCCGGCTGGGCCAGACAGACGGTTCGATCGCGTCCGCCGTGGATGCGGACGCTACCGGCCGCGCCCTGCTGAGTTTGACGCAAGGTTTGAGGGTCGTCGGCAAAGTCGGGCGGCCCCGGGCACACATAATGGCGGCGGCGGAGCAGGCCATGCGTCTGCTGGACTAAGCACAGCACGACATAACAGCGCATCGCCTTCGTGTGCTGCTCGCCAAATTAGGAAATGAGCATTTCCCAACCTGACCCGCCGATGAGAAACAGCGGTTCAACGATGTAATCACTCAACCCTAAGGAGTCTCGTTCGTGAAAGCACTTAACTCGCCCATGCCATCTGTGAGTTCCGAAATCGTAAGCACGCTGCCAGCATCAAGGCCCGTTCGGGGGCTGGAAGGATTCGAGCACAAGTTCGCGACCGTAGACGGATTAAGACTGCACTACGTCACCGGGGGAAACCCACAGGGCGACGTGATCGTGTTGCTCGCGGGCTTTCCGCAGAGCTGGTTCGCGTGGCGCAACGTGATGGCGCTGCTTGCGAAGACCTATCGAATCGTCGCGCCGGACCTTCCCGGACAAGGTGATTCGGATCGTCCGATGGACGGCTACGACACACAGACCCTTGCGAGCCATGTCCACGGTTTGCTCCAGCAACTCGGAGTGAGCCGGTACTTTCTCGCCGGACACGACATTGGAGCGTGGGTGGCTTTTCCTTACGCGGTGATGTTCGCCGACGAGGTCCGTCGCGTCGCGCTGCTGGATGCGGGGATCCCCGGCGTGACGTTGCCCGATGCGTTGCCGATCGCGCCCGAGCGTGCATGGCGTACCTGGCATTTTGCGTTTCACGTCCTACCGGATCTGCCGGAAGTGCTGCTAGCCGGCAAGGAACGCGAATACCTCGACTGGTTTTTGCGGCGAAAGACGGCCAATCCCGACACGTTCACTGACGCCGATATCGATGAATACCTGCGGATTCTGAAGAAAGACGGCGGCTTGCGCGCCGGCCTCGCGTATTACCGCGCCGCGCACGTGTCCGCCCGGCAGAACGCGGAATTGAAGCAACGAGGCATGCTCGATTTGCCACTGCTGACGCTCGGTTCCGATCAAGGGTCCATCGCCGATATGGCGACCCCGCTGCGAGCCTTTTTCGCCGACGTCCAAGGCCGCACCATTAGTCACTGCGGGCATTTCATTCCAGAAGAACAACCGCGCGCGGTCGCCGAAGAACTCACGGCGTTCTTTGGAAGCGAAAGGGGGTAACGGGGCAGGTGCGCGCAGGCTGCCGCGCACGGCTCAGACGATGCGGGCGTGCTGTACGACGATCCACGCGGACCACGCAAGCAACGCGACGCCGAGCGGCTTGCCGATCGACCTGCCCCAACGGAAATTCTTCTCGGCCGACATGATCGCGCCCAGCGCCAGCATCCACCCGACGCTGCCTGTGCCGATCGCGAACATCAGCAGCATCAGCGCCCAACAGCAGCCGATGCAGAACGCGCCGTGACTGATGCCGAGCACGAAGCTCTCGCGGCGCGCGCTTTTGCCCCGCCAATGCTCGGCGATGAACATCAGCGGCGAGCGGCATTTGTCGAGACATCGATGTTTGAGGCTGCTGAACTGATAGAGGCCCGCGAGCGCGACGATCGCGGCACCGATCAGCCAGCCGTTCACAAGCAAGCTCGGAACTTTGTCGGCGACCAGATGGAGCGCCGCATCGAAACCGTGCGCGACCACGCCGAACAGCGCCCATGTCGTCGCATAACCGACGATCAGAAGCGCCATCAGCGTGCGCCGGTTGTCGCGCGCGACGGTCATCCGCCGGAAGGTATCGAACAGCGGGAAGGCGCTCGGCAGCATCATCGCCGCGATCATCAGCAGCCATGCGACGCTGTGCAGCAGCGCCGCGATCGTGAGGCTCGCGCCCGGCACCTCGCGGCATATCGTGCCGACGAGCGGCAGTTCGGCCCAGCTCGCGTGACGCAGATAACGCGCATAGGGTCCCGCGTCCCACACCCATAGTGCCAGCCACGCGCTGCTCGTCAATGCGACGAAGAGCGGCGCGAACAGCCGCGAGCGTGCGAGCATCTTCACGACGCGAAATTGAACGATCCCTGAATGGCGTTATGTCCGCTCAACGCGAGGTCGAGATCGAGCTTTTCGTGCCGCAGGCGGAAAGAGTTCGCCTTGCCGACGAAAGCAGGGGAGCCCGGTATCGTCGAAAAGATGCTTTCGACCAGTTTGGTCGGCTCGCCGGTCGGGCCGCGATAGGGCTCCAACTCGGCATCGATAGCTTCGCCGACTTTCATCCTGCCCTTGCCATCGACGACCGTATATTCGATCGGCACGCGTTCCACGGACACGACTTCGCCGATCAACTGCACGAGATCCGCGAGGGGGCCGCCGCGCTCGCCACGGTGCACGCTCACCAGAGCGTCGAACTGAGCGTCGCTCGCGCGCTCGTCAACGAACATCGCGACGCGCCAGCCGCCTTTGAGCACATTGCCGGGAATGAACGCCGCGAAGGCGATCGTCAGGCCCGATACATCGACGCCGTCGATCGTGCCTCGCTCGTAGTGGTAAGCCATCGCACTGCGGCACGAGCCGTTATCGGGGTCTTCTCCGATCCAGCAAGGACACAGCACCTTGCATTCACACACTTCGAGGATGCTGCCCATCAGTTGATAGCTCATTTGCACCTCCGCTGCCGGTTGAATCCGGCCGGGAAGAACATCGCCGGACATCCTCTGTTGTAGGCGTTAAGCGGGCAGTAAGCAAAGCATTCGAGCGACGGCGAATGATTGAAACGGCTTACACAGTCGGTGCTTTTGCGATGGCGGGGAAGCGTGCGCCCAGCGCCCGAAGCGCATCACGCATCGCCGGTTTCCGCAGACCGACTCTTATATAAGACATAAGACATTTGACCGTGGAGGGGTATTGCAATTAAAATCGCGATCAAAGCAGTGCCCGGCACAGCTTGGAGTGCCTAAAAAGCCTTTCCCTGAAACGCAAATACCAGCAGGTCCCCCATGCTTGAAAACTTTCGCGCTCACGTGGCCGCACGCGCCGCGCTCGGCATTCCTCCCCTGCCGCTGACGGCTCAGCAGACCGCCGAGCTGGTCGAACTCCTGACGAACCCGCCCGCTGGCGAAGAGCAGACGCTGCTCGACCTGATCACCAACCGCGTGCCCGCCGGCGTGGACGAAGCCGCCCGCGTCAAGGCTGGCTTCCTCGCCGCCGTCGCCAAGGGCGAGACCGTCTGCGCGCTGATCTCGCGCGCCCGCGCCACCGAACTGCTCGGCACGATGCTGGGCGGCTACAACATCCAGCCGCTGATCGAACTGCTGTCCGACGCCGAAGTGGGCACCGTGGCCGCCGACGCGCTGAAGAAGACCCTGCTGATGTTCGACCAGTTCCACGACGTCAAGGAACTGGCCGACAAGGGCAACGCCAATGCGAAGGCCGTGATGCAAAGCTGGGCCGACGCCGAATGGTTCACGAGCCGTCCGGAAGTGCCGCAAAGCCTGACCATCACCGTGTTCAAGGTGACGGGCGAAACCAATACCGACGACCTGTCGCCGGCTCCGGACGCAACCACCCGTCCGGACATCCCGCTGCACGCGCTGGCGATGCTGAAGAACGCGCGCCCCGGCATCACTCCGGAAGAAGACGGCAAGCGTGGCCCGGTCAAGTTCATCGAGTCGCTGAAGGAAAAGGGCCACCTGGTCGCGTACGTGGGCGACGTGGTCGGCACCGGCTCCTCGCGCAAGTCGGCCACCAACTCGGTGCTGTGGTTCACGGGCGAAGACATCCCCTTCATCCCGAACAAGCGCTTCGGCGGTGTGTGCCTCGGCGGCAAGATCGCCCCGATCTTCTACAACACGATGGAAGACGCCGGCGCGCTGCCGATCGAACTCGACGTGTCGAAGATGGAAATGGGCGACGTGGTCGAACTGCGCCCGTACGAAGGCAAAGCACTGAAGAACGGCGAAGTGATCGCCGAGTTCCAGGTGAAGTCCGAGGTGCTGTTCGACGAAGTGCGCGCCGGCGGCCGCATTCCGCTGATCGTCGGCCGCGGCCTGACCGCCAAGGCGCGTGAGGCGCTGGGTCTCGCTCCGTCGACGCTGTTCCGCCTGCCGCAACAGCCGGCCAACAGCGGCAAGGGCTTCTCGCTGGCGCAGAAGATGGTCGGCCGTGCTTGCGGTCTGCCGGAAGGCCAGGGCGTCCGTCCGGGCACGTACTGCGAACCGAAGATGACCTCGGTCGGCTCGCAGGACACCACGGGCCCGATGACCCGCGACGAACTGAAGGACCTGGCGTGCCTCGGCTTCTCGGCCGATCTCGTGATGCAGTCGTTCTGCCACACCGCCGCTTATCCGAAGCCGGTGGACGTGAAGACCCACCAGACGCTGCCGAACTTCATCAGCAACCGTGGCGGCATCGCGCTGCGCCCGGGCGACGGCGTGATCCACTCGTGGCTGAACCGCATGCTGCTGCCCGACACCGTCGGCACCGGCGGCGACTCGCACACGCGCTTCCCGATCGGTATCAGCTTCCCGGCAGGTTCGGGTCTGGTCGCCTTCGCGGCCGCCACCGGCACGATGCCGCTGGACATGCCGGAATCGGTGCTGGTCCGCTTCAAGGGCAAGATGCAGCCGGGCGTGACCCTGCGTGACCTGGTCAACGCGATTCCGCTGTACGCGATCAAGCAAGGCACGTTGACGGTTGCCAAGCAAGGCAAGAAGAACATCTTCTCCGGCCGCATTCTCGAAATCGAAGGCCTGCCCGATCTGAAGGTCGAGCAAGCGTTCGAACTGTCGGATGCTTCCGCCGAACGTTCGGCCGCCGGTTGCACGGTGCACCTGAACAAGGAACCGATCATCGAATACCTGAACAGCAACGTCACGCTGCTGAAGTGGATGATCGCCCAGGGCTACCAGGACCCGCGCAGCCTGCAGCGCCGCATCAAGGCGATGGAGCAGTGGCTGGCCGACCCGCAACTGCTGTCGCCGGATGCCGACGCCGAGTACGCAGCCGTCATCGAGATCGACCTCGCCGACATCCACGAGCCGATCGTGGCCTGCCCGAACGATCCGGACGACGTGAAGACGCTGTCGGACGTGGCCGGCGCGAAGATCGACGAAGTGTTCATCGGCTCGTGCATGACCAACATCGGTCACTTCCGCGCCGCGTCGAAGCTGCTGGAAGGTAAGCGCGACATCCCGGTCAAGCTGTGGGTGGCTCCGCCGACCAAGATGGATCAGAAGCAGCTGACCGAGGAAGGCCACTACGGCGTGTTCGGCACGGCTGGCGCGCGTACCGAAATGCCGGGCTGCTCGCTGTGCATGGGTAACCAGGCACAGGTGCGCGAAGGCGCGACGGTCATGTCGACGTCGACCCGCAACTTCCCGAACCGCCTCGGCAAGAACACGAACGTGTACCTCGGCTCGGCGGAACTGGCCGCGATCTGCTCGCGTCTCGGCAAGATCCCGACCAAGGAAGAGTACATGGCCGACATGGGCGTGCTCAACGCCAACGGCGACAAGATCTATCAATACATGAACTTCGATCAGATCGAAGACTTCAAGGAAGTCGCCGACGGCGTGACGATGTAAGTCTGTTGTCGGGCTACGGCGTGTCGTTCGCGTCGTAGCGCCACGAAATGGCGCCTCGGGCTGAATGCCTGCGGCGCCATTTTTTTTGTCGGGTTCGTTTCGCAGATCCCGATCCCGGCCTCGCCGCGCCGCAGCCAATCCCAGGTCGACAACGCAGCTAACCCGTCCGAAAATGTTTTGCGAAACACGCTCGAACCGGCTGCGATCCAAACGTCTTTTTCCAATGCAGCGTGGGTCCCAGCTGGCCGTGCGCGAATTTTTTTGACGCCACCTGTCCGTCCGCATGCGGCCCGCGCGTCATTGATATGGCGGCCGATGCAATTCATCCGCCTCAACCCCATGACGGAGGCTCAAATGGAATACCTGTTGATGATCTACTCGGAAGAAAACAGCTGGAACAAGATGACCGACAGCGAGCGGCAGCAAGGCGTTGCCGCCTATCACGCGTACACCGAATCGTTGAAGAAATCCGGGGCTCTGGTGGGCGCCAACCGGTTGCAGCACTCGAACACGGCCACCACGGTGCGGCTCGTCGACGGCAAGCCGCAGGTGCTCGATGGCCCGTTTTCCGATTCGAAGGAGCAACTGGCCGGCTACTACCTGATCGACGTGCCTAACCTCGATGCGGCGATGGCGTGGGCGTCGCGCTGTCCCGGCGCGGCGCACGGCGTCATGGAGGTGCGCCCGGTCTGGACCGCTCCGTACGAAGCGCCGTCTGCATGAGCTGGTCCGGCGACGCCCGTGGCGATGACGGCGTCGCGCGTTCGATCGCCGAGGCGGTCGCTCGCCGCAGCTACGGCAAGCTCGTCGCGCTGCTGGCGATGCGCACGCGCGACGTCGCCGCGGCCGAGGACGCGCTCGCCGACGCATTCGCGGCGGCGCTCGCGGACTGGCCGGAGCACGGCTGTCCGGCGAGTCCCGAAGCTTGGCTGATGACGGTTGCGCGCCGCCGGGCGATCGACGGCGCGCGTCATCGCCAGGTCGGCGACGACGTGGCGAACCAGCTGCTGATTCTCGCCGACGAAATCGACGAGTGCGCGACAGACGCGTTGCCCGACCGGCGGCTGGCGCTGCTGTTCGCGTGCACGCACCCCGCGCTCGAGGCCCCGATTCGCACGCCGCTGATGCTGCAAGTGGTGTTGGGGCTGGAAGCGAAGACGATTGCGTCGGCGTTCCTGATGTCGCCCGCCGCGATGAGCAAGCGCCTCGTGCGGGCAAAGACCAAGATCCGCGAAGCAGGCATTCCGTTCAGCGTGCCCGAGCGCGAGGAACTGCCCGGCCGGCTCGACGCGGTGCTCGAAGCGGTCTATGCGGCGTATGCGGAAGGTTGGACGGACCCCATCGGCGGCGACACGGAGCGGCGCGACCTTGCCGACGAGGCGCTGTATCTCGCGCAACTGCTCGTCGAGCTGCTTCCCGGAGAACCGGAGACGCTAGGCCTGCTCGCGCTGATGCTGTTCGCACAGGCACGGCGTGATGCGCGACGCGATGCGGCTGGCGACTACGTGCCGCTGTCGGCACAAGACCCAGCAACATGGAATGCACCGATGATCGACACGGCGAACGCACTATTGCGGCGTGCGAACGCGTTCAACGCAATCGGGCGCTTTCAGCTCGAGGCCGCGCTGCAATCGGCGCATGTGGATCGCTGCCGGACGGGGCGCCCGAACTGGGACGAAATCGTGCAGCTCTACGATGGGCTGCTTTCGATTGCAGCGTCGCCGGTAGTCGCCGTGAACCGCGCGCTCGCGGTGGCGGAGCGTGACGGCCCGCAGGCGGCGCTCGATGCGCTGGCGCCGTATGCGGACGATCCGCGGCTGGCCGACTACCAGCCCTACTGGGCCGCACGCGCCAATCTGCTCGCGCGTGCCGGCGCGACCGCGCAAGCGCTCGGTGCGTACGATCTGGCGATCGGCCTCGAGCGTGACCCGGCCGTGCGCCGCTTCCTGCAGCGCAAGCGAATGGAGCTTGGATCGGGGAGTAGTTAGCGGAGCGCGATCTGCTGGCAACGACCCGCGCGGCGCGCGCCTGGGTCTCAGCGCTCCCGCTGCAACAGCCCCCAGCTGACGAGAATCGCCTGGATGCTGCGCGCGTAGGCGTCACGTTCACGCGGCGATTCCGAGTGATACGCGCCGATGGCGCGCCATGTGTTGCCGTGGCGCACCATCTTCTGCTTGAGCAGCCAGGCGGCCACGAAGATATTCACGCACGGGTCCGTGAGCGCGCGGTGCGGAATGCCCTGGCTCGCGAGTTCCGGAAAGTGGATCGAATTGATCTGCAATTGGCCCACGTCGATCGAACCGTTGGCGTTGCGGTTGATGGCGGTCGCGTCGCCTTTCGATTCGCGCCATGCCACGGCGCGCAGTACGTGCGGATTGACACCTTGGTAGGCGCCGGCCTTGTCGAAGCAGTCATCGGCGGTCGGGGCGGCGTGCGCGGCCGAACTGCCGAGGACCACCAGCGCCGCCCAGGCGCAGATGGCCCACGAGCGCAAAGGGCCGAAGGCGTTGGTCTTGTGCTGGTCCATGGGTCGGCGCTCCAGGTCCTGCTTTACTGCGCCAGCGCGGAATCGAGCTGCCGCTCGATGTCCTTCAGATAGGCGCGTGATTCATCGGAGACGACGAGGCGCGGCGTCGGCATCGCACAGTGGCAATCGCGCTTTTGCGTCTTCTTCTTGTTGCGCGACGTCGAGCGCGCCGCGGGAAGGTCGTCATCGTCGCCGGTGGAGGGCGGCAGCATCGCGAGCGTGGGCAGCGGCGGGTAGACCTTGTCCGCGGAGGCCAGGCTGGCAGAGGTGGCCGCGGTTGCAGGCGCGCCGGCGGCGGGCTGGCCCGCCCACGCGGACGAACACCAGCATACCGATGCCGCGACGAAAGCAATCAGGCGCATCGTGTCAGCTCCCCGCACGTAGCGGCTGGATCGAGACGCTGTACGTCTGGTTCGCGCCGGTCGTCAGGTTCTCTAGTGCGGGTTTGAGCCCCTGCTGCGGCACGCCCCGCCAGATCGCCTCGTTGATGTACTTGAAGTCCTGGCCCAGCGCCGTCACGCGGATCACCGTGGGTCGCTTCTGTGCGGCGGCGAGCGCGCCCGCCTTGGCGAGCACCGTGGCCAGTTGCGGATCGCGCGCGCCGAGGGCATCGGCGGGAATGTCGAACTTCATGATCACGTTCGACACCGCAGGCTTCTCGGCTTGTGCCGTAGTGGGCTGCTGCACTTGTGCGCAGCCTGTTATGAACATTACGGCAAGTAAGAGCACAACGCGCGTCACATCGGGTCTCCAAAGTTTCGAGGCGATGTACGCGTTTTCGGCTTCGGAAGCTGAGACTTGATACCCGAGGGCAAACGTTTGCGAAAAAGAAAGAGTTCGCTCTCGCGGCGCCCGCTTCGCGGAAAGTCACTGCGCGCACCGCCGCCTTCGAGCAAAGAACTTCTTGCGTTGACGGGTCGGAGCCACAGCAAACCCAACCCGACAAACCTCACGCATAACGCGCGAGGAACATATCCGCCGCCGCTTCCGCGATCCGCTTCTGCTCGCTGGCATCGAGCGGCACTTGACCCATCGCCACTTGCGGCCAGAAGGCGAAAGCCTTCACGAGCCCCTGCAACTGCAGTGCGGCGAAGACGGGGTCCTCGGTCTTGATGCGGCCGTCCGCGGCAGCCGCGCGGACCCATGCCGTCAGATCCTCCTCGCGCTCCCCCATGCGGGCGACCATATCGCGCGCGCGCTCCGGCGAATGGATGCCAGCCGCGATCGCCACCCGTGCCAGCGACAAAAAGGATTCGTCGTGAAGCAGCCTCAGCTTGCGCTCCAGCAAATCGAGCAACTGCCCGCGCAACGGTTGATCGGCGAGGTAGGAGGGCGCATCGCCGTCGTGGCTCGCGTCCCATAGCTGCTGGAGGATCGCCGCGAAAAGTGCTTCCTTGCTCGGGAAATGGTTATAGACCGTGCGCTTCGAGACGCTCGCGCGAGAGGCGATGCGGTCCATGCTGGTTGCGTCGTATCCGGCCGCGAGGAACTCCTCGATCGCGGCGGCGACGATCGCGACGCGCTTGCGGTCAGTCAGACGTTGCGGGCGGGCAGGGGATTCCATTCCTTAATTTTACACTGGTCAGTTTACTTTTCTTGAAAATAAACTACACTGCCGGGTGTACATTTTCTTCGAAAGGTCAACTTGATGACGTCGCTTCCCGCCTATGTCCGCCGAATGCTCGGCGTGAACGCCGCGCAACGCAGCCGCGCGAGGTTCGGCCTGTCGCCGCAGCACGACGGCGAGCGCTTTCGCAACGTCAAGCCGCGTCCGGCGGAAAGCCTGCGCAAAACGCTCGGCCTCGCGTGGACGGTGCTATTCAACAAGCCGCGTGGCACCGTGCCGGCCGACGCATTGCCCGTCGAAACGCTGACACGCGCGCAACTCGAGGCGGCGCCCGATCGCAGCCTGTACCGGCTCGGTCACTCGACGATGCTGCTGAAGTTGCGCGGCAAGTTCTGGCTGACCGATCCCGTATTCGCCGAGCGGGCGTCGCCGTTTCGCAATCTCGGTCCGAAGCGCTTTCATGCGCCGCCGATCTCGCTCGACGATTTGCCGCCGCTGCACGGCGTGATCTTGTCGCACGATCACTACGACCATCTGGACCGCGAGACCGTCCTGATCCTGGCGCAGCGGACTGAGGTGTTCCTGACGCCGCTCGGGGTCGGCGACCGGCTCATCGAATGGGGTATCGACGCGGCGAAGGTCCGGCAGTTCGACTGGTGGCAGGGCACGGTGGTCGAAGGCATCGAGTTCACCGCGACACCCGCGCAGCACTTCTCGGGGCGCAGCCTGTTCGACGGCAACCGCACGTTGTGGGCGTCGTGGGTGATCGTCGATAACGATCTGCGCGTGTTCTTCAGCGGCGACACCGGCTACTTCGATGGTTTCAGCGCGATCGGCGAGCGCCTCGGACCCTTCGACGTGACGTTGATCGAGACCGGCGCGTACGACGCGATGTGGCCATACGTTCATATGCAGCCTGAAGAAACCGTGCAGGCGCATATCGACCTGCGCGGCCGCTGGCTCGTGCCGATTCACAACGGCACCTTCGACCTCGCGATGCATCGCTGGCAGGAACCGTTCGAGAGGGTGACGGGGCTGGCGCTCGCGCGCGGCGTCGCGCTGTCGACACCGCGCATGGGCGAGCGCCTCGATCTGACCGCGGTGCATCGCGGCGAACGCTGGTGGCGCGAGGTGGCGGAAACGGTCGCTGCGCCGAAGGCTGCGTGGCGGATGTGTGCGTCGTGCCGAGCCGGCGCGGAGGAGTCTTCCTGAAGTCTTCCGGGTTAATTCTTCAGGTCGGCGAGAATACGTTCCGCGAGAAAGTCACACACAGGCCGCTTCGAAGCCGCGCTTCGCGCCAGCACGACTTCGAGCGTGCCGATTTCCGGCAGGCCATTCGCGGCCCCCAGCAGCGAGAAGTGAGCCGGTACCGCGCACTTGGCCAAAGGGGTCACCGCGAGTCCGGCCTCGGCCATCGTCAGCAGACCCAGCAGACTCGGACTCTCATACGACGTTCGATACGTGATGCGCGCACGCTCCAGACTCCGGATGGCTTTCTCTCGCGCGACGCTGCCAGGCAAAAACACGGCGATGGGCAAGGGCCTTTCGCGCCAGATCTCGGTCGCGCCCGGGGCGGCGGCCCACACCATCGGTTCGTGACGCAGGAACTCGCCGTGCAATCCTTTCACGCGGGTCGCGCAGACGAGATCGACCGTGCCGTCCTTCAACATCGGCTCGAGCGCGACGCTTGGCAGCCCCACCACCTGAATCTCCACCTTCGGATAGGTCGCCGAAAATTTCTTGAGGATCGGCGGGAACAGTGACGTCGCATAGTCGTCCGGCACGCCGATCACCACGCGCCCGGTCACGTCGGGCCGAACCACCGCTGCCCACGCTTCATCGCGCAGCGCGATCATCCGTCGTGCGTAGGTCAACAGCATTTCGCCGTCTTGCGTCGGCACCACGCTGCGAGGCTTGCGCACGAACAGCGCCTTGCCGAGCGCCGTCTCGAGCGTCTTGATCTGCATGCTCACCGCCGATTGCGAGCGATGCACGACCTGCGCCGCGCGACTGATCGTGCCGGCGTCTGCCACCGCGATGATCATCGACAGCACGTCCAGATCGAGCGCTTTCATTTCCGTTGCCATGATGATTGATATCAGAAAAGTAGATCGATTCCATCAATATTATGCGATTTTCTTTTGTCAATACACCATCGATAGTGTCGCCAAAGGAGCCCATTGATGAATGCACGTACCAGCCCATCGATTCTGGCCTCGGCCTATGGCGCGGCCGCGCCATCGTTCGTGACCACCGCATCGAGTGTTGCCATACCGTATGTCGAGTCCGGGCGCGGTGAGCCGATGGTGTTCGTGCACGGCTCGCTTTGCGACTATCGCTACTGGGACGCCCAGGTGGCCTCGCTGTCTGGCCGGTTTCGCTGCTTCGCGCCGAGCTTGAGCCATTACTGGCCCGAGATCGATGCGTTTGGACACAGCGACTTCAGCTGGGAGACGCACGTCGAGGAAATGGCCGGATTCATCACCGCGCTCGACCTGGCTCCTGTTCATCTGGTCGGTCATTCACGGGGTGGGTGCGTGGCTTTCCATCTCGCGCGCGAATATCCGCGCCTCGTCAAAACGCTGACGCTAGCCGACCCTGGCGGCCCGCTGCAAACCGAACCGAGGGGGCAGCCCGCGTTCATGCCGCCGGCGACCAACGTGTTGCGCGCCCGGGTCGCGGAACTGATCGAGCGGGGCGAGTTCGACGCCGGCTTGTCGATGTTCGTCGACTCCGTGAGCATGCCGGGGTATTGGAACAAAAGCCCGGAGAGCTTTCGTCGTATGGCGCTCGACAACGCGCTCACGCTGCCGAAGCAGTTGCTCGATCCGCTTCCCGCCTATACGCCGGAAGCCGCGCGCGATATCAAGTGTCGGACGTTGTTGATCGACGGCCAGAGAAGTCCCCGCATGTTCCGCAATACGGTCGACAAGCTCGAACAGTGGATCGAGTTTGCCGAACGCGAAACGATCGACGGTGCGTCGCATGGGATGAATGTCGCAAGACCCGATGCGTTCAACCGGGCGGTCGCGACTTTCGCCGCGTAGACCGCCCACGCATCGCGAGCCGCTCAGTGTTGAGACACGGCCAGCAAGGTATCGATCTTGTGATCCTGGGCCAGCAGTTCGGCCGCCGTGCTCGAATGAATGACCGAACCGCGCTCCAGCACCACGGCGTTGTGCGTGATGCTCAGCGCCTTGCGCGCGTTCTGCTCGACCAGAATCACGGACAGGCCTTCGTCGCGAATGATCTCCGACAGGATGCGCATCAAGTCCTGCACGATGATCGGCGCGAGCCCTTCTAGCGGTTCGTCGAGCAGCAGCACCCTCGGATTGAGCATCAGCGCGCGGCCGATGGCCAGCATCTGCTGCTCGCCGCCGGAAAGCTGGTTGCCCATATTGGCGCGGCGCTCCTGCAGGCGCGGGAACATCCTGTAGATGCGCGCCAGGTCCCACGGACCGGGCACCGCGATCGCGGTCAGGTTCTCTTCGACCGTCAACGACTTGAAGATATTGCGTTCCTGCGGCACCCAGCCGATGCCGGCCAGCGCGCGCTGGTGCGGCTTGAATCCGGTGACGTCCTTGCCATCGAGCCAGATCCGCCCGCTAAACCGACGCGTGTGACCGACGATGCTGTTGATCAGCGTGGTTTTACCCGTGCCGTTGCGGCCAAGCAGCGCGAGAGCCTGGCCTTGATCCAAGGCCAGATCGATCCCCGTCAGGATCCTGGCTTCGCCGTAGCCCGCTACGACTCCTTCCAGTTTCAGCAATTCAGACATATTCACCTCCAACCAGCTCCTCGCCCAGATACACGGCCTTCACGCGAGGATCGCGGGCGATGTCGGCGCATGCGCCCTCGGTGAGCAGACCGCCGCTCACCAGCACCGAGATGCGGTTGGCGAAGCTGAACACCAGGTCCATGTCGTGCTCGATCAGCAGAATGGTCACGTCGTCGGGCAATGCGGCGACCGTATTGAGAATCTCGCGACGCTCGCCGTCGGGAACACCGGCCACGGGCTCATCCAGCAGCAGTACGCGCGGCTTTGCCGCCAGCGCCAACGCGATTTCGAGCAGGCGCTGCTTGCCGTAGGGCAGTACGCGCGTTTCGCGACTCATCACGTCGAGCAGCTTGCACTGTTCGAGCAGTGAAGCGACTTCGTCCATGATTTCGCCGCGCCGGCCGAGCGCACGCCAGAAGCGCGCGCCCAGACCGTCGCGCTCGGAGATCGCGACGGACAGCGATTCGGCCGGCGTCATGTGCTTGAACAGCTGGTTGATCTGGAACGTGCGGACGAGCCCGGCGCGAGCCCGCTTGTGCACGGACAGCGACGTGATGTCGTGGCCTTCGAGCTCGATGCGGCCCGAAGTCGGCGACAGCACGCCCGTCAGCTGATTGATCAGCGTGGTCTTGCCGGCGCCGTTGGGGCCGATCAGCGCCTGGCGGGCGCCTTTCTCGACGCTGATCGACACGTCATTGGTGGCGACGAGGCCGCCGAAGCGCTTGATCAGATTGAATGTTTGCAGTGCGATCGTCATGCGTTACCTCCGCTGCGACGGAACCATGTCCACGGACGCACGAGCCGCTCGTGACCGACGATCACGATGATCACCAGCAGCAGGCCGATCCAGAACTGCCAGTATTGCGGCGTGATGTCCGCCAGCCGGTCCTGCATGAACCGGAATACGACCGCGCCGATGATGCCGCCATACAAATAACCCGCGGCGCCGATCATCAGCATCAGCAGCACGTCGGCCGAGCGGTGGAAGTCGAGCACGTCGAGCGACGCGAAGCCGGTGGTCTGCGCGAGCAGAGCGCCGGCCACGCCCGCGTAGGCCGCGCTCAACGTGTAGACGGCAGTGCGGCGCAGGTTGACCGGCACGCCCATCGCCGCGGCGCGAAGCGGATTCTGGCGGATCGCCTGCAGCGACATGCCGAACGGCGACTTGACCACCGCGCGGCCGATCACGAACAGCACGAACAGCGTGACGATCGAATACGTGTAGGCCACCTTGCCGAACAGATCGAACTCGATGTGACCGAAGAGCGGCACCATCGGCACACCCGTCATGCCGTCGGCCCCGCCGGTGAGCCAGCCGAGCTTGTTGGCCAGTTCGTGCAGGATCGAGGCCACGCCGAGCGTCACCATCAGGCGCGTGAGGTCCGAACCGCGCATCACCAGCACGCTGGTGACGAGGCCCGCCAGCGCCGCGACCCCGCACGAGAGCAGCATGCCCAGCAGCGGATCGACATTGAAGTGCTTGGCCAGCAATGCAGCCGAGTAAGCACCGAGACCGAAAAAGGCCGCATGGCCCAGCGACACGATGCCGGTGTAGCCGAGGATCAGGTCCAGCGATACCGCGAACAACGCGAGGATCGCCATCTCGTTGAGCAGCAGGTAGTTATTCAGCGGCATCACGCAGACGCCCAGCGCCGCGATCCAGAAGACGATTTCCACGGGGCGCCAGCGCGACCATTGCCTGCCCATGCTGCGGACCTCTGGCACGATCGTCGATGTGCTCATTTCGTTAGAAGTTGCCGACTTCATTTGCCCCCCGCCCTGACGAATAGACCCTGTGGTCGCCACATCAGGGTGATGATCATGACGCCGTAGATGATGAACGCCCCGAGATCGGGGATGTAGTATTTGCCCGCCACGTCCGCGATGCCGAGCAGCAGCGAAGCCAGCAGCGGACCGGTCAGCGAGGTCGTCCCGCCGACCGCGACCACGACCAGGAAATAGATCATGAACTTGAGCGG
Organism: Paraburkholderia atlantica; assembly: GCF_009362785.1. Taxonomy (GTDB): domain Bacteria; phylum Pseudomonadota; class Gammaproteobacteria; order Burkholderiales; family Burkholderiaceae; genus Paraburkholderia; species Paraburkholderia atlantica. The sequence goes on along the minus strand of NZ_WHNQ01000003.1, from coordinate 216,684 downwards.
GAAGATCGGATCGAGGCCGAGCATGTTCGCGCCGAGCGCGCCGCCGAGGCCGGCGAGGCCCGAGCCGAACGCGAAGGTGGTCAGAAACACGAAGTTGATGTTGATGCCGAGACCGCTCGCCGCGCGCGGATCATCCACCGATGCCCGCAGGCGGCTGCCGAAGCGGGTCCGGGTCAGAATCAGCTGCAGCGCGATGACGAGTACCACGCAGACGAGGATCACGAACAGCCGGTAGTAGCCGATGCCGATGCCGGCGAACACCGTGCGGCCCTGCAGCCATTGCGGCAAGGTCAGGAACTGCTGGGTCGAGCCCATGAAGTAGTCGACCGTCGCGATGGCCATGAAGGTCAGGCCGATCGTAAACAGCACCTGGTTGAGTTCGGACTGCCCGTACACGCGCTTGTACAGCGTGCGTTCGAGAATGCCGCCAAGCACCGCGGACGCGACGAACGCGATCGGCAATGCGCACAGGAAGGGGATGCCCAGACGCGACATCGCCAGCACGGTGGCATAGCCGCCTACCATGGCGAAGGCGCCGTGAGCGAGATTGACGAAGTTCATCAATCCCAGCGTGATGGCCAGACCGCTCGCCAGCACGAACAGAAGCATACCGTAGGCAATACCGTCGAAGAGAATGGTTAGCATGAGTTTTTAACGCCAAAACGCCGCGACCCTGGCAGTGCCAGGGGCGCGGCGGGCAAATCGAAGCGATCCAGATACGGCTTGCCTCGCTTTCGCGAGCTTATTTGATCTTGGCCGGGTCCTTGACGGCGTCGACCTTGTCGAACGACACGTTGAACAGCTGGCCATTCACGCGTTCGGTCCGGGTGATGTACACGTTCTGGACCATTTCACGCGTCTGCGGATCGAGTTCCACCGGGCCGCGCGGGCTGTTCCATTTCTGGCCCTTCATCGCGGCCAGCAGCTTGTCGCCGTTGGTGTCGCCCTTGGTGGCTTGCAGCGCCGCGTAGATCAGGTGCATGCCGTCATACGCGCCGACGCTGTGGAAGTTCGGGCGCATGCTGGGGTTGGCTTTTTCGAAGGCGGCCACATAGGCGCGGTTCTCGGGATTGTCGAGAGCCGCCGAGTAGTGCATCGATGTCACCGTGCCCAGCGCGACGTCCCCCATGGCGTTCAGGATGTCGTCATCGACCACGTCGCCGGTACCGATCAGTTTGATGCCCTGTTTGCTCAGGCCGCGCTCGGCGAACTGCTTCATGAACACGGCGCCAGCGCCCGACGGCACGAAGATGAACAGTGCGTCAGGCTTCAGGTCGGCGACTTTTTGCAGGAACGGCGAAAAGTCCGGGTTGGCGACCGGCACGCGCAGTTGCTCGACGACGTTGCCGCCCTCCGCTTCGAACACCTTCTTGAAGGAGTTCTGCGCGTCGATGCCGGGACCGTAGTCGGCCACCAGCGTGACCACCTTCTTGATGCCGTTCCTGGGCGCCCAACGCGCGATGCCCAGGGTGTTCTGCGGCAGCGTGAAGCCCGTGCGCACGATGTAAGGCGACTGTTCCGTGATCATCGCGGTGGCCGCGTTCATCACGATCATCGGCACCTTCGCCTGGGTCGCGAGCGGCGCGGCGGCGAGCGCCAGCGGCGTGAGCCCGAAGCCGGCCAGCACCGACACGTGATCCTTGACGATCAGCTCCTGCGCGAGGCGCTTGGTGGTGTCCGGGACGTTGGTGTCGTCCTTCAGGATGACCTGGATTTTCTTGCCCGCGACCGTGTCGCCATGCTGGGCCATATACAGCTTGACCGCCGCGTCGACCTGACGACCCGTGGACGCGAACGGACCGCTCATCGGAACGATGAGCCCGACCTTGACCACATCGTCCGCATGGGCGACCACGCTCGAACCTGCCAGTACCAGCGCGGCGGCGGCCTTAAGCAAAGTGCGCTTCTTGTTTTGCATTCGATTTCCTTGCTAACGAACCACGTAACAACGTTGAAAATCGGACCCCTTGTTCATTGCTGGGAGAGCGCTGTGAGCGGGGTCCGGCGTAACGGTTTGCGCACCCGAAGCCGAGGGATTGATTGATCGGTTGGGAGTGGCGGCGGTCATGAAATGCGGCAGTGAGCCTGCCAGTGGCTAATGACCGTACTGTGTCGTGTCGTGGGGAGTGGGCACGAGATGGACGTGGCCGCGATGCGATCGGCGCGTGCGCCGCTGGACCGGCGCTCGGGCGGGTCGGGCGGATAATGCGTTGACGTCAATCAGCTTGCATCCGAACATCTTTTGTCCCCTCTATGGAGGCCTCTCGATCGTGGCCCGCTCGGCTGCGAACGCGTCCGGCCATGCCGGCGGTGCAGGTATCTGTTCGTTTTCTGAGTGCGCTTTTCGACTCGCCGATGTGGCGGTCGCCCCGGCGCCGCAGAAGACGTTATGCGCTGTCTTACGCGCGTGTGCGATGGTAGCGGCTGGCGGCTCGCGAAGCTGCGCTGACTACGTCCGCCGTCGACATCCCGATCCAACCAATGACGGCATGCTGCTTGATCTTGTTGGCCTGCCGTTCGCACCCAGCACGATAAGCACGCGCGGCGCGGGTTGAAAGAGCGGGTTAACCACATACGCATTGTTCTGTATGCATCGCGCATTGCCGGGCCCGTCTGCGGGTGGTGGTGATCTGTGGTGCGCGGAGCCTCGCCCCCGGTAGGCCTCGACGAACATCGCGAGTGAAGCATCCAGGCCTTGTCTGGCGTGGTCTCGCGTCGAGCGCGATAAATGGATTAGATGCCCTCTGAAGGAAATCGCAACCCTTGAAAGCGTGCCGCCGGGAGACTTCGTCCTCTCGGCCGGAACGCCGCGGCAGCGAATGTCAATCGACTGATGCCTCTAAATCGGATGCCCGAATGGAGCTTTCTCGCGCTGCCCGCTGCGCGGTCGTATCGGGCCGCGATGGTGATGAAGCGATCCGTGACCTGGAACCGACGTTGCCGTATCAGTCGACAGCGAATACTGCTACCTGTTGCACCAGCGTGCCTGATTGCTCCTGGAGCGAGCTCGCCGCGGCGGCTGCCTGCTCGACCAGCGCGGCGTTCTGTTGAGTGACCTTGTCCATCTGCACGATCGCCTGATTGACCTGCTCGATGCCCTGATGCTGTTCACGGGACGCAGCGGTAATCTCGCCCATCAGGTCGGTCAGGCGACGCACGGCGGACACGACTTCGTCGATCGTGCGGCCCGATTCGTCGACCTGGGCTTGACCGGTCTTGACGCGAGCGACCGACTCGTCGATCAGTTCCTTGATCTCCTTGGCGGCGGCTGCGGAGCGCTGCGCCAGGATGCGCACTTCATTGGCCACGACGGCGAAGCCCCGGCCTTGTTCTCCGGCTCGAGCTGCTTCGACCGACGCATTCAAGGCAAGAATGTTCGTCTGGAACGCAATGCCTTCGATCGTGCCGATGATGTCGGCCACCTTGCCTGAACTGTTCGAGATCTGGTGCATGGTCTGGACGACACGCTCCATCACCTCGCCGCTGCGCGCCGCAACCTCCGACGCATTGGCGGCCAGAACGTTGCCCTGTTCGGCGCTTTCGGCGTTGCGGCGGACCGTGGCGGTCAGCTCTTCCATGCTCGAAGCGGTTTCTTCCAGCGACGCAGCCTGCTGCTCGGTCCGCGCACTGAGGTCGAGGTTGCCTGCGGCGATCTCTTTGGTTGCCGTAGCGATCGCGTCGGAGCCCTTGCGTACGTCGAGAACCACTCTACTCAAGCTGTCGTTCATGTCCTTCAGCGCGTTGAGCAGATGGCCGGTTTCGTCTTTGCTGGTGACCTCGATCTTCTGGGTCAGGTTGCCCTTCGCGACAGTCGACGCAATATTGACGGCTTCCGCGAGCGGGCGGGTGATGCTGCGTGTGATGACCCAGCCAAAACCAACGCTCATGGCAAGGACCGCCGCGCCCAGAGCGGCCAATATCAGGCAGCTCTTCTGCGCGATGTCCGTGATGGCGGCGGTGGCTTTGGTCGTCCCGGAGACCTGAAATTGGTGTATGTCGTCGAGTGTCGCCGTGTAACCGACGTAGACCGGCAGCAGGTCTTTGTTCAGGGATTGGATAGCCTGGGTGCGCAGTCCTTCGGCGTGCAAGCCGACGATCTTTTCGATGCCGTGATCGTAGTCCGCGCTTTGCTTCACGAGCCGCTCGCCCACTTCGGGACGCGCGAGCGATTTCGACAACGTTGCGATCGTTTCGTGCAGCGTGGATCTGCTGGCGGCGATCGTATCCAGCGATTTCTTTTGAACGTCCGGATCGTCGTTGAGAAGCAGGTTCCGGACGGCGACCGCGATCGCGTCCAGCTGATGTCCGGCCGCGTTCACGTTCAATAGACGCGGCAGGTTGGTCTTGTCGACAGCGGTGGCCTGATCGTTCAGACGTTGAAGCATCAGGATTCCGATGCCCACCGTCATTGCGGAAAGTAACAGTACTACCAGGAAGCCTGCTCCGATTCTGTTACCGATCTTCATGTTGGAAAACTGCATGGTTGTTATTGCTCAGTTCTGTGTCCGGCTGGAATAGGGGAGTCGTCTGTGCGACGACCAGGCTGGGCAAGCGAGCCAGATGCTTGTTGGGCCTATTCCTTATGTCGGCTTCTGTTTGAAGAACTGAAGCGCGATTTGAGCTGGCGATACGCGCGCGACGGCGTCGGACGGCGTCGTATCGTCGCTGCGTGAAGCGTGCGAATCGCCTGTTACGCCGGCGAATATCTGCTGACGGGCGGCATCGGTACAAATTGCCTCGTGAGCGGCAACGGGATTGCGAGTCCGGCTCCACTCGAAACACTGGCAGCCAGCGACGGCCGGACACGGATTTTGCTCGCGTAAAAGCGGGGCCGGGGCCTCGACCACAAGGAGGACTTTCAATGAAAGACATCGATTTGAACCAGCGCATCGAAGAAATCGAACTGGCTCTTTCCACGCTATTCGAGTCGCCGAAAGCGCCGGCGATCAGCGGCTACGACGACGGCCGGACCTTCTTCATCCAGGCCTCCTGGGTGATCGAGTCACATGGCGACACGACGCTGGACGCGCGATGCGTGCTCACACTGCGCTTTTCGGCTTCGCAGATTCAGCGTTACGCGCAGATGGACACGGCACAACGTATCCTCGTGCGCGAACGCCTGTGCCAGATGGTCCGCGATCGCCTCCGTGCGCAAGGCAAGGAACTGCCCTTGCAGGGAGAGTGCGCCGAAGATCTGCACGTGGAGGATCGGCTGCTGGATGTCGACGATCAGCTCTGATCCGTCGCGGACGGTGTACGTCCGCGTCGACAAGTGACTAGCACGACTCTGCGCTCCCGACCGGGGGATGCAGCGACTCGAGCAGCTTAACCAGCCTTGCCTGCTGGTGCGGAGTCAGTCCTTGAGTCGCACTCACCTGCTGGACACGCGCGCGCCAGTAGGTCCGGCTGAACAACGAATCCACGCCATCGTGAGACAGGATCCGTTCGAGATGGGAAATCGCATCTCCAGCAGTCAGGGGGGTATAGGGGCTCTCCCTGTCCGGGGGCCCTTTCTTGATTGTTGTGTTCATCCACTTCTCTCTCAGGTGGTGACCGGCTGGGTCTGGTCGTGTACGTCCGACTTCAATCGGCCAGTTTGTGCCAAACAACGCTTGCGAGGCGCGTGCGCCCGCCAGCTACCTGGCGAGCCAGGTAGCGTGACGCGCGCTGGTCCTCGTAGCGACGCGACCCATCGCAAGCGGCACGGCCCTCGGTGTTCAGCAAAGCTCCGCGGCGGCCACCCACGGCATCGTCTCGAACTGCCTGAGAACGGTGTGCAGCGATCCGGAGAACCTGTCGGCAAACGCGATCGTCATGTCTTCGACATCACGTTTGCGGTTGCTCGTGATCCGTACGTCCTCGATGGCATCGGCGACCGGCATCAATACCTGCCACACTGCGGCGACCCGCATGCCGCCGCGCCTCGTACGAACCGTGATCTGATGGCCTGTGGCCTTTTGTTGTCCGGTGATTTCCGGTGTCATTCTTCAGCCCTCTCGATGTATCCGATTTTTTATTGACGCGGTCGACGCACTTACATTCGCCCGCGCGGTTGATGCCACCACTCATGATGATCCAGGTGGCGTAGCAGTCTTGCCCGTATGCGCTCACGGCGATAGTGATCGATCACCATGAGCATTGCGATGCTGAGGGCCGAGCCCCCAATGATCAGGCCCATCCAGGTCTCACTCATGACACGTTCCTCTCTCATGGAAGCACAGGGGTGTTGCGTGAATGGTTAACGCCGATTCGTCCGGTGTTCCGGCGCGCACCGGCGCGGTATGTCGCGTCACTGCATGTGCTGGCCGCCGTTGATCGCGATATTGGAGCCGGTCACGAAGCCGGCATCTTCCGAGCACAGATAGAGCACGAGCGCCGCGACTTCGTCGGGCTTGCCGAGACGTCCCATCGGGATATGCGGCAGGACCTTCGTGTCGAGGATCTCCTGCGGAATCGCGGTGACCATCTTGGTGGCCAGGTAGCCCGGCGAAATCGTGTTGACGGTGACGCCTTTGCGCGCCACTTCCAGCGCCAGTGACTTCGTAAAGCCGTGCATGCCGGCCTTGGCCGCGGCATAGTTGGTCTGGCCGACCGAGCCTTTCGAGCCATTGACGGACGAGATATTGACGATGCGTCCCCAGCCTCGTGCGACCATCTCCTCGCACAGCGGCTTGGTCATGTTGAAGACCGAGTCGAGGTTGGTGCGAATCACCGCATCCCAGTTCACCTTGTCCATCTTCCTGAGGGTCATGTCCTGGGTGATGCCTGCGTTGTTGATCAGGATGTCCACCGGGCCGACTTCCGCCCGAATCTTGTCCGCGCAACGCTGGCATGAGTCGTAGTCGGCCACGTCGACCGGGTAAGCGCGAAAGCTCCGACCCTGAGTTTCCATGTCCGCCAACCATTTGTCTGCACCAGTGTTGCTCGGCGAGTGCGTGACTACCACCGCATACCCTGCGTCGTGCAGTTTCGTACTGATCGCTTCTCCAAGGCCGCCCATGCCGCCCGTTACTACTACGACTCGTTTTGTCATCCTTTCCATCCGTGATCGATATGTCTGCGAGGTTCGTGAATACCCAATGGCCGTCTCGCACAACCCGCCATTGTTTTGCCACAACGCGTTGCCGCCTCCAGCGTCATGGGAGGAACGGCTTCGGCATTGATTGAACTGCGCGGGTTTTTATAGGCTTGTGGTATTGCGCGAATGGAGCTCAGTGCGTCGGCTAGCAGCGACACGCCGCGCCAGCGCACTGCTCAAAGATTCCAGATGCCCCGAATGGTGCTCCCCGCCTGCCGGTCCGGGCCAGCGAGTTTCTGTGTTCCTTCAAACGCTTCGGTGGCGGGAGAAAAGAACGTCGACACTTTCGTTCGGCAGAATTTCAGTAAATCTTCGGACGAAAGGTCTTTCATTGCTTCTCCTGGATTGAATTTCGAACCCGCCTGCCCCGGAAACCATATCCGCAATCAGTATGCGGAATATCGTCGGTGAGGATCCCGGAGTAAAAGTCTTATTAGTAAGACTAAATAAACACTGAAAATGAATTGTGCCGAATCGCATTTTCATGTCTGTATTCATCAGTCGAAATACGACATGCTGTTTTTCCATCGAGTCACAGCCGACCAATTAGCCCGGACCCGCGCCGGTAGGTCGTACGGCTGCTCCGACGGTTCGATCTCTAATTCAACTGTCATCAGATGAGATAAACAATCGATTTTAGAGGGTTCATTCTAACTTCAAAATGTTAAATTTTCGGGAAGAAGGGGTAGGTGAATACCCTGATTCAGCAATCGCCGCCATCGCAGATGGTTGCCGGGCCAGGTCGATGTTTTGTGCGTCGAAACAACGGACTGGAACAGCCGGGGGCGAGGAGTGGGCGCTTCGACTGATTCCCAAGGCATCCCAAAATGTCAGCAACGGCCGGAATGACACCACCCCGCACCGGGATGAATCATTGCATGACGTGCAAGAAATGACAATTCCGCCGACGCTTCCTTGCAACGCGGCTGCCGCCCGACCAAGTCGCCAAAATCGCTCGCGAATGTAAGCGCAAATACGCTAATCAGTACATTACCGGGCCTTCAGCTCGGGGGATGAGGAATGCTGCGGCGCGACACGGTAGGTGAATGCGCGTCTTGGTGGTGCGCGGGACCATGCGGTGCGAAGGCGAATGCAGGCGCACATAGAACATCTATCCCGTGCGAGCGTAGGATGGAAGCGATTGATCGATGCGTCTGGAGGAGGCGTCATGAAGGCGGTGTGCCCGCTGCACGGCCCAACGACCATCGTCGGCACGAACGCGTATGGATTTCCGATCTATGCGTGTTGTCGCGACGACGTTCCCTATGTCACGCCGCCGGACGCCTGTACGCGTGAACCGGTGAGGCGCGGACCAGAATCGAGGCCGCCACCGCGGCAGCCGCGAGCAAAGGAATCACGCTGAGATTTGCCGGCAACGTTACGCTCGCAGCGAGGCGTTATCGGCTTCCGTTGCAATCGATCAACGCATCAACGAGGCGCCAGTCCTGCCAGTCGCAAAAGTCGAGCAGTAGGGTGCCGCTTGGTCCCGGACGAGTCGCGAGCCGCTCGGCAAGCTGGTCGTGAATACCGCGATGCTGTGTATCGCCACACGCCACGACGACCGGTGGTGCCGCCATCCCTGTGCCGCTGCAAAAGTTGATGACCCAACGCTCGTCGCACAGGCCAGGCGCGAGATCTAGAAGCGAATCGATGGCACGCCATTTGTAAGCGATCGATGCCGGCACTGGCACGCGAAACTCATCCTGAATGGTGAACGGAGCCGGCACGTCGTCGATATCGAACGTCGCGTTGTCAGGCCAGGCAGTCAGGTCTATGCCGAGCGGCTTGTCACTCGCAAAGCGCCGCAGTAGCACGATGCTCCCGCGCACCGCCTCCAGCAGCGGCAGTTCGGAAGCAAGGTGCCAGCGCACCGCAGCGTGTCGCTCCACATACCATTCGAAGGTCGCGGCGAACGCGCGGACGCAGTCACTCGCGGGCCATTCGTCCTTGACCGACATGACGATGGATTCGCTCGGGTGACGCGCGAGAAACTGAGCGCATGTCCGTATCACATCGTCGAAACTCAGACCCAGCGAGATGCCGCCGTGATGAATCGCAAACCGATCGCGGTCATGGCGGCAGCGGATGTCGAGGACTCGCACGCCATGGTGAAACTGATCGTCGAGCGCAGCATGTTGTGTGCGCGCGAGCCGGTCATCGACCGTGTAGGCGCAGGTGTCATGGCTGCCCGGCAAGGTCAGTGCAGACAGCAAGCGGCTGCCATCGATGGTCGACATCCAGTCAGCGGGCGAAACGGTGGGATGGCTCAGGACAGGGCGCAAGAAAACCTCTGGATAAGCAAAGCGTCTGCTGCAACGGCGACGCGAAGTTGGAGCGCGTTACTTCAATCCGCCCGAAAAGCCCTGCAGCAGATAGCGCTGCACATAGCCCGCGAGCAGAAGCGTCGGCACCGACGAAATCAACCCCGCGCTCATCAGTTCGCCCCAGTCGATGCCGTTCTCGGTCACGTAACCCGCCATCGTGAGCGGCAGTGTGAAATGACTCGGCGACGAGACGAACAACAGCGCCAGCAGAAACTCGTTCCACGCGATGATGAACACGAAGATCGCGGTGGCAACGAGACCTGGCGCGCACAGCGGCATGACGATGAAGACGATCCGCTGCGCGAGGTTCGCGCCGTCGAGCGCCGCGGCCTCCTCGAATTCGATCGGCACGTCGCGCACGAACGGCAGCAACATCCAGATCGCCATCGGTAACGCGTACAGCTGATAGGCGAGTACCAGCCCAAATAGCGAATCGAGCAGATGAAGCCACTTGGCCAGCGAAAACAGCGGTACGGCCACGGTGATAGGCGGCATCAGCTTCAGTGCCAGCACGAGCATCAGGAACAGCAGATCGAGTCGCGCCGGAAACGCCAGTCGCGCGAGCGCATAGGCCGCCGGAAAAGCGAGCGCGAGTGCGAGCAACGTGGCGCCCACCGCGACCCACACGGAGTTCAGCACCGACTGGGCCATGCCGCTTTCCCACACCGCCGCGAAATGCTCGAGCGTGGGCGCCGAAGGCCACAACGAAAGCGGATGGGCGAGGCGTTCCAGCGTCGGCGTAAAGGCCGCGCCAGACATCCATATGCACGGCAGCAGCAACACCGCCAGCGCAGCGACCCGCAACAGTCCTCGCAGCGCGGCACCGGACGAGCGTCGCGCGAAACCGCGCAACCGGGCGAGCGGCATCAACGGTCGCGCTTGACTGCCGATTTCCATATGTATCCCGAGACCAGCACCGCGCACGTGAGCAGCATCAATACCGAAGCCGCGCTGGCAGGTCCGACGTTGAAGAAGCGGAAACCCGTGTCGTAGATGTACGTCGATAGCGTCTGCGTGGCATTGCCGGGACCGCCGCCCGTCAACGCGTACACTTTGTCGAACAGCTTGAAGGTATCGATCGAGCGCAACAGCATCGCGAGGGCGACGTGAGGTGCAACGAGCGGCAGCGTGATGTAGCGCAGGCACTGCCATTCGTTCGCGCCGTCGGTGCGTGCCGCCTCGGCGATTTCAGGCGGAATCGACTGTAGCCCCGCGAGAATGATCAGGAATGCCATCGGCGTCCACTGCCAGACATCGACCAGCATCAGCGACCACAGCGCGAGGTGCGGATCGGATAGCCAGGGCACCGCCGGCAGACCTACCGTCTTGAGCAGCGCATTCAGAAAGCCGCGGTAATTGAGCCAGTTGCGCCAGATGGCGGAGCACACGAGCGTCGAGAGCATCATCGGCAGCACGGCGAGCGGCAACGCGATGCGCCGGCCCGCAAACGCGCGGACGAACAGCAGCGCGAGCGCGAGTCCGAACAGCACTTCGGCGAGCGAGGCCACGATCATGAACTGGATCGTATTGACGAAACTCATGCCGAATTCGCCGTCAGCGATGACCGATCGATAGTTGGCGAGCCCGATGTACGAGCGATGCCCCGACGCGTAATCCACCGAGAAAAACGAATCGATCAGCACGCGCGCGACCGGGTAGAGCGCTAGCACGCAGAGCACGAGCGCGGCTGGGCTCATCAGGACGAGCAGCGGCAGATAACGTCGCAACCGGCTCATCGACTCGTTTCCACGCTTGCCTGCGCTGTCACTGCCGCTATCACTGCACTGCGGCGTTGGCCTGGGCGATTTTCTGCGCGGCCTGATGCAACGCTGCGTCGGGCGCGGCCTGCCCCGTCAGCGCGAGTTGCAACGCGTCGCCGAGAATCGCCTCGATCTGCTGCCAATCCTTAACGCGGGGCCGCGCCCGGCCCGCTTCGAGCGCCTTCAGCTGGTCCGGATACCAACGATATTGCTTGACGAGTGCCGGATTGACGAAGACGCTCTTGCGCGTCGGCGGAATGCCGAGCACGGCCAGTTGTGTTTGCGTCGCCGACGAAGTCAGGTAAGCGAGGAAATCCGCCGCTACTTTCGCATGCGCGGCATCTTTCGCGATGCCCATTTGCCAGATGCCGAGCATCGGCGCCGGTCCCTTGACCTGTCCGGGCGGCGGTTGCAGCGCGACCTGGCCGACGACGCGCGATTTCGCCGGATCGTCGAGCGCGGGCAGCCAGGCGGGCCACACTTCGATGGCTTGCGCGGCCGTGCCGCCCTGCAATGCGTCGCGCACTTCACCGGCGCCATACACGTCGACGTCTTTCGGTGCCCACTTCTTCAGCGCGAGCAGCATTTTCAGCGCGGCCAGTGCTTCGGGCGAATCGATCGTGACCTTGCCGTTCGTGTCGACGACTTCTCCGCCATAGGCCCAAAGGATCGGCAGAAAACCGGTGACGACGGGGTTGCCCTTCACGCCGCGAAACACGACAGCCGACACGTCCTTGTCGGCGGTACCGATGGTCTGTGCGATCTTCAGTACCTCGTCCCAGTTGCGCGGCGGCTGCAGGCCGCGACTCGCGAGCAGATCCTTGCGATAGGCGAACATCTCGGCATTGCCGACGACCGGCATCGCGTACAAGGTCCCCGTCGGCGCGCGTCCGAGGGAGACCGTCGACGTCACCATATCGGCGTCCGCGAGCGCGGCGGGCAGCGGCTGAAGCCATCCGTTGGCGATGAATTCGGGGGACCAGGTGTCGTCCATCATCACCAGGTCATAGGCGTGCGTGTTTTCGCGTAACGACAGCTTCAGCTTCTGATACAGGTCGTTGTTCGGCAGCTTCAGCAACTCGATATCGACGCCCGGGTGCTGTTTCTTGTAGCCGTCCACCGCCTGCGCGAGTCCGCGGCCGTAGATGTCGTCCCGGCCTGCGATCACCAGATCGGCGGCGTGCGCGCCAAGTGCGGCGATGGACAGGCAAGCCGCGACGGAAGCCGCGCGCAGACAGGCGAACAGGGTCGTTCGCTGGATCATTGAAGCCATGGCTCTTGAATTCCTCTTGGGGAAAGGCGTATGCGTACGATGAGTCCAGATCAACCCATCCCGCTTGTTTTTATCGCGCGCGTAGCGTTGCGAAAATAGATGCCAGATGCGGCAGCGGGAATTGCAGCAACCTATCATGACGTACATATGTCAGCAAGCAGGGTTGCCGCGTAATGTTCGGACCCGCACGCAGGCACGCTTGCCATCTTCAGGCTGATCGCGATGCGAGTTGATGCGCTGCGTCGCGAGCGATTGCGAGGTGGCAGGACGTTGGTCCATTGAACCGTCGCACGAAGTTCGCAATGCTTCGGATGACGAATAAGGGAGAAGGAGAAGGCCGCTAATTTCACGCTACATAGCGATAGCTCTCACACAGAAAAGACCGCTTCCGGCAGCGCGAGCGGCAGAATTTTTTCCGCTGTGCACCATGAAGTCCGTAGGGACCCGGTCATCGTTTGTACCGATTGAGCGCCGCAAAACGGGTGAATATTGTTGTGTGCGCATTCTTAAGATGCTGCAATGTGGCGGGCAATTGTTGCTCAACGATCCATTCGAATCGGAGATGCATGATGTCCAGTAACAATGTGTGGCGAAACCTTCATTGCGTCGTCGCGACGGGGATGGTGGCGGCGGGGCTAGGTCTGGCGGCAGGCGCCCATGCGGCGGCCGAGCCGATCAAGATCGGCGTGATCAGCGAAGAATCCTCGGTAGCGGGCGCTTCGATCAGCAAGGCGGCGCAGCTCGCCGCGGACCAGATCAACGCGAGCGGCGGCGTCGATGGGCGGCCCATCCAAATCGTCGCGTACGACGACCATTCATCGGCCTCTGACGGCGTGCGCGCCTTCCAGCGCGCGGCGACCCAGGACAAGGTGGTCGCCGTGATCGGCAGCTACATCAGCGAAGTGGCGCTCGCGATGGAACCGTGGTCGGGACGCCTGAAGGTGCCGTTCATCACCCCCGGCGCAGCTAGCAACGATATTTCGAAGCACGTTCACGACGACTACGACCACTACAAGTACACGTTCCACGGCTGGATGACGTCGGCGTTCATCGCACAGTCTATCTGCGATTTCTCGCACGACGTTCTCGTCGGCCAGTTCAAGATGAAAACGACGGTCGTCATGAGCGAGGACGCGGCGTGGACCAAGCCGCTCGACGAACGCTACCTCGAATGCCTGCCCAAAGCGGGACTTCAGGTGCTCGATCACATCCGCTTCAATCCTGATACCTCCGACTTCACGCCGATCTTCAACCAGATCGAGGCGAAGCACCCGGATACGATCACCACCGGTATCAGCCACGTCGGCGTGCAACCGACCGTGCAATGGCACGACCAGCAAGTGCCGATCCCGATGTCGGGCCAAAGCTCGCAGGCCACGACCACGAGCTTCTGGAAGGACACGAACGGCGCGACCGAAGGCGTGATCACGGCCTCGGCCGCGGCGCCGGGCGTGGCGATCACGCCGAAAACGGTGCCGTTCACGGATGCGTACCAGAAGAAGTTCGGCGTTTCTCCGGCGTATTGCGGCTTCACGAGCTACGACCTCGTCTACATCATCGCGGACGCGATCAGGCGCAACAAGGGCTCGACCGATCCGGACCAGATGGTCGACGCGCTCGAGAAAACCGACTACGTGGGCACGATCGGACGCTGGCAGTTCTACGGCAAGAGCGATCAGTTCACGCATGCGCTGAAGTACGGCCCCGGCTATATCACGGGCATCAACCTGCAGTGGCAGAACGGCAAGCAGGTCGCGATCTGGCCCAAGTCGATTGCCAACGGCACGGTCAAGTTCCCGACCTTCATCAAGGTGCAGCAGGCAAGCGCGAACTAGCCGCGCGACGATCGCCACTGTCCGGATCTGCGCTTAGCGAAGATCCGGACAGCGCAAGAATCGACACCCTAACCAGCATGAAAGGCCGCGCATGTTGCTACTGCAGATTCTCATCGACGGCTTTGCAATCAGTTCCCTCTATGCGCTGGGCGCGATCGGCTTCACGTTGATCTTCGGCGTCTCCGGCATCCTGAATCTCGCGCACGGCGGCGTGATGCTGGTCGCGGCGCTGATGGGCTGGATGCTCGCGGGCGAGGCGGGTCTTGGCACCTATCTCGGCACGCTGCTCGGCGTGTTGGCGGGTCTCGTGACGGCCTTCATCACCTACCTGTTGGTGGTGCGGCCCATTCAACGCTCGGCCGCGATTCCCGGCGAAGAGGAGGAGATCTTCGTGCTCACCGGCACGCTGCTGTGGGGCATCATGATCCAGCAGGGCATGGCGTGGCTCTTTACCGACAACCCGGTGACGATGCGCCCGCTGATCAGCGGTGTGGCGATGGTGGGCAGCGTGCGCGTGCCGTACAACGAAATCATGATCGCGGTGGTCTGCTGGGCCGTGATCGGCATGTTGTGGCTGTTCGTGAATCGCACGCGGGCAGGAAAGGCGCTGCTCGCGGCTTCGATGAATCCGCGCGGTCTCACGCTGCTCGGCTTCGAACTCTCCCGGATCTATCTTCTCGCGTGGAGCATCTACGGCGTGCTGGCCGGCATTGCGGGCGTGCTGCTCGCTTCGTTCCTTGGCGTGAGCACGAACAATGCGGGGCAGCTCACGGCCAGCGCGTTCTCGATCGTCGTGCTGGGCGGGCTCGGCAGTGTATCGGGCTCGTTGATGGCCGCGTATGTCGTGGGTTATCTGGAAACCGTCACGGCCTATCTGATCGCGCCGACGCTGCGCCCGCTGCCCGCGTTGCTGCTGCTGGTGCTCGTCGTGTATGTACGGCCCCAGGGCTTCCTGGGACGCCGCTAATAGTGCGAATGGAGCGTACCTCTATGTCCGTTCTTGTCCGTTCGCGTGGTGCATGGATCGCCGTTGCGCTCGCCGTGATCGCCGCGACGTTGCCTTGGTGGCTTTCTGGCTACATCCTCGGCGTACTCACGGTGGCGTTTTACTTCGGCGTGTTCGCGATGTCGTGGGACCTGTTGTTCGGCTTTGCCGGCGAGGTCAACTTCGGGCCGACGTTTCTGATCGGACTCGGCGCCTATTCCGCTGCGATCCTCAACGCCAGATGGGGCCTGCCCATACCCGTTTGCGTGCTCGCGGGCGGCGGCTTCGCGCTCGTTGGAGGTCTGCTGCTCGCGGTGCCCGCGCTGCGGCTGCGCGGTCCTTACTTCGGTCTGGTTACGCTCGTGGCCGTGCTGCTGCTGCAGAACGCCATCGTGATCTTCGCGGGCATAACCGGAGGGGAGATCGGCATGACGGTGCCGGACGTGATGTCGGTCGATGCGAACCATAACTATTGGATCGCGCTCGCGTTCCTGATCATTTGCGCGATCCTGCTGTTCGGCCTGTCGCGTTCGGCAGTCGGTCTGATTCTTCAGGCCAGCGGCCAAGACGCGACCGGCGCGCAGGCGTTGGGTTTCAATGTCACGCGGCACAAGCTCGTGGCCTTCTGCATCAGCGCCGTGTTCTCGGGCGTGGCCGGCGCGATGCTGGTGTTCTACCAGGGCACGGCCTCGGTGAGCACGGTGGTGGATCTCAGCGTGGGCGTGCAGATCATTATCGCGGCCGTGCTCGGCGGACGCCGCACGATACTCGGCGCGGTGCTCGGCTCGATCTTCCTGATCGTCGCGGGCGAGTTCCTGCGTCCGCTCGGTCAGCTCAACACATTCGTCGTCGCGGCGGTTGCGCTGGCCGCGCTGCTGTTCTTTCCAGACGGTCTGCTCGGCAACCTGCTGCGCGCGAGGGAGCGCCAATGAACGACACGCCGCTGCTGTCCGTACGCGGGCTGACCAAGCGCTTCGGCGGTCTCGTCGCCGTCAAGGATATCGGCTTCGACATCCGGCCCGGCGAGATCCTCGGTCTGATTGGCCCGAACGGCTCGGGCAAGTCCACGGTCATGAAGCTGATCATGGGCATCGAGCGGCCCAATGCGGGGTCGGTCAAGGTGAACGGCGTGGAAATGGCCGGCTGGGCGCCGCACCGGATCGCGCGCGCGGGCGTGGGCATCGTGTTTCAACATTCGCGGCCGCTGCATCGGCAAACGGTGCTGGAACATATCAAGCTCGCGCTGCTGCCAGACTCACTCGTCAAGCTCGCTGCCGAACCCCACGTGCACCAGCGCGCGCAGGAAATCGCCGAGCGTGTGGGCCTTGCCGGCGTCATGCATCGGCATCCCGCGACGCTGCCGTTCGCCGACCTGCGCCGCATGGAGATGGCCAAGGCGATTGCGCGCGACCCGCAGGTCGTGCTGGTGGACGAGCCGTTCGCGGGGCTGACGGTGGCCGAATCGCACGCGTTTTCCGAGCTGATTCGCGGCTTTCGCGCCGAAGGGCGCGCGGTCCTGCTGGTCGATCACAACGTCAAGAGTCTGTCCGCGCTCGCCGACCGTGTGCTCGCGATGTACCTTGGCGAGCGTGTCGCCGAAGGCACCGCCGAACAGGTGATGCAGAACGAGACGGTGCGCCGCGTCTATCTGGGCGGCAAGCTGGAGCTGCGCCAGCGTAACGGAGCCGCGAGCGATGCGAAGCCCACGATCCTCGAGGTGAGCGGTGTGCGCGTACTCTACGACAAGGCGTGCGCACTCGACGACGTCAGTCTGCAAGTGCGCGAGGGCGAATTCGTCTCGGTTGTCGGTCTGAACGGCGCGGGCAAGACGACGCTTTTCAACGCGCTGTCGGGCCTCGTGCCGTACAAGGGGACGATTCGCTTCGATGGGCGCGATCTGCGCGGTATCAGCGGTGCCGCGGTCTCGCGCGCCGGTCTCGTGCAATGCCCGGAAACGCGCGAGCTATTCGGCGACATGACGGTACGCGAGAATCTCGAACTCGGCGGATATCATCTCGCCGACACGGTGCGCGCAAAGCAGCTGTCGTGGCTCTTCGATCTGTTTCCGATCCTGAAGTCGCGCCAGGGCCAAACCGCGCGCACGCTGTCCGGCGGCGAGCAGCAAATGCTCGCGATCGCGCGCGCGCTGATGACCCAGCCGAAACTGCTGATTCTCGACGAGCCGACACTCGGCCTCGCGCCCGTGATTCTCGAGCAATTGTCGAAGGCACTGGATTCGCTGCAGAAGTCCACGCCCATTACCGTGTTGCTGGGCGAGCAAAACGTCAGGTTTGCGCTGCCGCATGCCGACCGCGTCTACGTGCTCGAACACGCGCGAATCATCTGGGAGGGCAGCGCTGCGCGTTTCGAGGCGGAGATGGGACGCGGCTTTCTCGAGGCGGTGCCTACCAATGAGACCGACACCACGGCCTCCGGCGCCTCGAGGACCTAAAGCGCAGAGCGGCAGACGAGCCTCTAGCGTGGCATCAAGCCACGGAGGCAAAGCGGAATCGGCCAGCCGCCTGCGTCAACAGGCCAGTCTGCTCGGTTAGCGACGCGGCAGCGGCAGCCGCCTGCTCGACCAGCGCGGCATTTTGCTGCGACATCTGATCCATCTGCGTAATCGCGCGATTGACTTCCTCGATGCCATCGCTCTGTTCGGCCGAAGCCGTCGCGATGTCGCTCATGATCGACGTGACGCGACCGACGGCCGCCTGTACTTCGCCCATCGTCTCACCGGCACGGCCGACGAGGCGCGAACCGTCGGCGACGCGCGCGGTCGACGCGTCGATCAGCTCCTTGATTTCCTTCGCCGCGGTCGCCGAGCGCTGAGCGAGATTGCGTACCTCCCCGGCGACGACGGCAAAGCCGCGTCCTTCCTCTCCGGCGCGAGCGGCCTCGACAGCCGCATTCAAAGCGAGGATGTTGGTCTGGAACGCGATGCCTTCGATCACGCCAATGATCTCGCCCATCCTCTTCGCGCCGTCGTGGATGTCGCTCATCGCGTCGATGACCTGGCGCACCACGTCCGCGCCCGCACCGGCGGTCGCCTTCGTCGCATCGGCCAGCTCGCGCGCTTCACGCGCGTGCGCCGCGTTCTCCGTGACAGCGTTGGTCAGTTGTTCCATGCTCGCCGCCGTTTCCTCGATCGACGCCGCCTGCGCCTCGGTGCGTGCCGACAGGTCCGCGTTGCCGGCCGAGATCTGCTGGGTCGCCGACGCGATCGACTCGCTGCCGCGCGCGATCTGCTCGATCATCGTGCCGATGTCTTTCTGCATCTGCCCAACGCTTCGGACGAGGCGACCCATTTCGTCATTGCTGTCAAACCGCAATTGCTGCGACAGGTCACCCTGAGCGAGCCGCTCGACATGGCGCACCGTCATATCGATCGGGCGCGCGATCGCACGAAGCAGCGTGAAGCCGCAGGTGACGCAGGTCAGAAGACCAACGGCGATCGCGATTGCGGTAATGGTCACGAGGGTGTCATAGCGGTCCTGAGCAGTCTGGTAACGCGCATTGCCCTGCTCGTTGCGAAACTTGTCCAGATCCGCGGATTTTTGCGTCAGAGCGGCCGAAAGCGGTGGCATCACGACCATCGCATCGTGGTCTGCGGCTTCATGATCGCCACGGCTCATCGCGTCCATCATCGGTTCGAGTGCGCCATGCAGCATCGCTTCGCGGGCGTCGGACACGGCCTTCGACAAGGCCGCCTCCGCATCGGAGACGGGTAGTGCGCGGTACTCTTTCCAGGCCTTGTCGGAGACCGCAAGATAGTTGCGCGCCTTATCGATGAGTGCGGCTCGATCCGCCGCCTCCGGGTGCAGCAGCACGCGATCGAGCGTGGTGCGCACTACCGTCAGGTTCAGGTTGGACTTGCCGAGCGCGGTCGCGGCAGCCACGTCGTTGGTGTACGCCTGCGCAACCGCATGGTTCGAACCACGCATGCCGGCGATACCCAGTACGCCGGTCACCGTCAGCAGGAACCCGAGCAAGATGAGTGTGGCGAGAAGACGGAACTTGATGGTCAGTTTCATGCTGGATTCGGAAGAGTGAGATACCTTTGAGTTAACGGCACCCGTTCCGAAAAGTTCAGCTCTATTGATGATTCGGTGAGCCATCGAGGATCGCGTCCGCTTCGGTCGTCGATGCGGACGTGACCGCCGGTTGCGCGGCAGAACCAGGGGTTTTGAAGCGAGCCGGGTTGTCGCGATCCAGCACCGCGCGCGCGAGGTTCCTATCGAGTTGCCCCTCCCAGCGAGCGACGACGACGGTCGCAACGCCATTACCGATCAGGTTCGTGACTGCGCGCGCCTCGTTCAGAAAGCGGTCCACACCGAGCAGCAGCACGAGGCCTTCCACGGGAATCTTGTGCATCGAGGCCAGCGTCGCGGCCAGTGCGACGAATCCCGCCCCGGCCACGCCGGCGGAACCCTTCGATGTGAGCAGCAGCACGCCGAGCACGAGCAGCTGGTCCCAGATACTCAGGTGGACGTTCATCGCCTGGGCGATGAACAACGCCGCCATCGTCAGATAAATCGCGGTTCCGTCGGCATTGAACGTGTAGCCGGTGGGCAAGACCATGCCGACCACGGGGCGTGCGCAGCCCATCGCCTCCATCTTGATCAGCATCTGCGGCAACACCGCTTCCGTCGACGCGGTGCCGAGCGTAATCAGAATCTCGTCCCTGATGTAGCGGAGAAATTTCCATAGTGAGAGCCCGCACATTTTCATGACGAGGCCAAGCACGACGAACACGAAGAAGAACGAAGTCAGATACAGACAAAGCATCAACTCGCCGAACGATGCCAACGTGCCGATGCCGTATTTGCCGATCGTGAAGGCCATGCCGCCGAACGCGCCGATCGGAGCAACGTACATGACGATCCGCACGACGCCGAACATCCCTTGAAGGAACATGTCGAGCATGTCGACGAATGGCGCGGTACGGGGTCCGAGCTTTGCCAGCGAGATGGCGAGCAGAACTGAAAAGAAAATGATCGGAAGCATCTCGCCCGTCGCGAATGCCCCGACGATGCTATTCGGAACGATGCTCATGAAGAAGTCGAGCATGCCGTGTTGCTGCGCCGCGTGCGTATAGGTCGAAATCGCCGCGGCATCGATCTGCGACGGATCGATGTTCATGCCGCTGCCGGGTTTGATGACGTTGACGACCACCATCCCCGCGATCAGCGCGACCGTCGATGCCAGTTCGAAATAGAGCAGGGCTTTCACGCCTACCCGGCCCGCCTGATGGAGGTCGTTCATGCGCGCAATCCCGACCACCACCGACGCGAAGATGATCGGCGCAAGCAGCATCCGGATCAGCTTGATGAACAGGTCGCCCAGCGGCTTCATCTGCGACGCGATATCGGGGTAGAAGTGGCCCAGCAGGACACCGGCCACGATGCCGATGATGACCTGAACGTACAGCCTGGAAAGTGCTCTTCTTACTTTCGATACTGGCATGCCTGTCTCCTGTGCATGGCGTCTTCAAAGGGAAACGCGGCCCTGCCACGCGAGCAGCGTGGGAAGGCCGCATCGAGCCGGCTTCGTTCCGTCTTTTTATGAACCATTCAAGCGGGAATGTTTGTCGGTGCCGTTGCGAGCGCGCGTTATTCAGCCAGCTTGCGCATCTCGGCGATGAGGTCGGACTTGCCTTCGAAGCCGATGCCGGGCAGCTCCGGCATCGTGATATATCCGTTCTCGACGCGTACGCCGTCCGGGAAGCCGCCGTAAGGCTGGAACAGGTCCGGGTACGATTCGTTGCCGCCAAGTCCGAGACCCGCCGCGATGTTCAGCGACATCTGGTGTCCGCCGTGGGGAATGCAACGGCTGCTCGACCAGCCATGCTGATGCAGCATGTCTAGCGTTCGCAGATATTCGACGAGGCCGTAGCTCAACGCGCAATCGAATTGCAGCCAGTCGCGATCGGGGCGCATACCGCCGTAGCGGATCAGGTTGCGGGCATCCTGCATCGAGAACAGGTTTTCGCCGGTCGCCATCGGCTTGTCATAGTAGTTGCGCAGCGTCGCCTGCAACTCGAAGTCGAGCGGGTCGCCCGCCTCTTCGTACCAGAACAGGTCGTACTGCGACAGCGCCTTCGCATAGCTGATCGCGGTATCGAGATCGAAGCGGCCGTTGGCATCGACCGCGAGCTTCTGGCCGTCCTGCAGCACGCTCAGGATCGAGTCGATGCGTCGCAGGTCTTCGTCGAGCGATGCACCGCCGATTTTCTTCTTCACGACCGTATAGCCCCGGTCGAGGTAGCTGCGCATCTCATCCTTGAGCTTTTCGTGGTCCTGGCCCGGATAGTAGTAGCCGCCCGCCGCGTAGACGAAGATCCTGCGGTTGGCCTCGCCATTGCCGTACCGCTCGGCGAGCAACTGGAACAGCGGTTTGCCGGCGATTTTCGCCACCGCATCCCAGACGGCCATATCGATCGTGCCGATCGCGACGGAACGCTCACCGTGGCCACCGGGCTTCTCGTTGATGAACATCGTCGCCCAGATCTTGTGGGGATCGAGGTTGTCGCCGGAGTCGTCGACGAGCGACGCAGGGTCGGCCTCGAGCAGGCGCGGGATGAAACGCTCGCGCATCAGCTTGCCTTGACCATAGCGGCCGTTCGAGTTGAAGCCGTAGCCGATCACCGGCTTGCCGTCGCGGATCACGTCCGTCACGACCGCGACGAGACTCGAGGTCATTTTGCTGAAGTCGATGTAGGCGTTCCGGATCGGGGAACTGATCGGAACGGTCTTTTCGCGGATTTCAACGATTCTCACGCCACTGTCTCCAGAGATTTGAACAGTTATTGCGCCACCCTGGCTGCAATGTGGGGCATAGCTTAGCCGCGAAAGAGCTTGCTAGAATTCACTTGCGTTCACTATATATTTCACCAAAAGTGAGTACTGCACCCGCATCCGACTTCGAGTTCTTCATTCTCCTTGCGAAACTCAGGAGCATGTCCGGCGCCGCCCGGGCGCTCGATCTCAGTCCGCCAGCGGCGACCAAGCGGCTCGGGATCATCGAGCAACGGCTCGGCGCGCGTCTGGTCAACAGGACCACGCGCAGCGTCAGCCTGACGCCCGAGGGAGAGACCTATCTGCGCTACGCGTCCCAGATCGTCGGGCAGGTCCGCGAGATGGAGGAGGCCATCTCCGGGGCCAGACGCGATCCGCATGGGCCGTTGCGCATCAACGCGACGCTAGGTTTCGGCAGGACGACCATCGCACCGCTCGTGTCCGACTTCGCCAAGCGTTTTCCGAATGTCGAAGTGCAATTCGAGGTGACGGACCGGCCGGTCGATCTCGTCGAAGGCGCCTTCGATATGGCGATACGGTTCGGCGAGCTGCCGGACAGTCGGCTGAGCGCGAGGCGCATCATGAGCAATCGCCGTTTTCTTTGCGCGTCGCCGAAATATCTGGAGCGTTTCGGAACGCCGGAGCGCGTGGAGGACCTGCATCAGCATCGCTGCATCATTCATCGGCAGAACGATGACGCTTATGGCGTGTGGCGCTACATCGTGAACGACCACATCGAGGCGATCAAGGTCAAAGGCGTGCTATCGAGCAATGACGGCGACATTGCGCTTCGATGGGCGCTCGACGGTCACGGGATTCTGATTCGCTCCGAATGGGATCTGGCCAAGTACGTACAGAGCGGACGCCTCAAGCTGGTGCTGCCGAATACCGTGCTGCCGTCGGCGGACCTGTTCGTCTATTACCCGAGGCAGCGCAATCAGACGGCGCGGGCGCGAGCCTTCATCGATTTCCTCGTCGATCATTTTCAGGCACCGTTCACGCCGGTCGATACGACCGTCGAGGCTCCGGAAAGGAAGAAGAGGGGCTCGCGAAAGTGACGTCCATGTCGCCTGGCGTCGCCGCGACAGGTGCATAGCACTTGACGGCACCAGGCTTTCGATTACCCGACTAAGCTACTCAGATAACCTCAATATTTAGGAGGTATTGCCGTTAGAACGTCCATTGACCGACATTCCGGCGCCTTCAGCAGAGCGCGGTGCCTCGCTAACGACCTTCATGCGCAATAACCAGCCCGTAACACAACGCGAACTCGATTTCCCCGCCTCTGAGATGCTCGTCTCGGCGACCGATCTGAAAGGAAGGATTCAGTACTGCAACCCCGCTTTCATCGCGATATCAGGCTTCACGCGAGAAGAGTTGCTGGGCGCGGCACATAACATCGTCCGGCATCCCGACATGCCGGCCGACGCGTACGCCGACATGTGGGACACGATCCGCGCGGGTCAACCGTGGACAGCGCTGGTGAAAAACCGCCGCAAGAATGGCGACCATTACTGGGTATGCGCGAACGTCACGCCGGTGATCGAAAGCGGTCAGACCGTCGGTTATCTGAGTGTTCGTACCAAGCCATCTCGCAACGAAGTGAGGCTTGCCGAGTCAACCTATGCGCGGATGCGCGAAGGCACGTTGCGCTCGCACAAGTTGCGCCGCGGCAAGCTGGTGCGTACCGGGATCGCCGGCAAGCTGCAGGCACTGACACGCTTGTCGGTGGTGGCGCGTATCGGTATGGGCTATGTGATCGCGCCGCTGGTCTTCCCGCTCGTCGGTGCGGTGCAGTACGGCGGGATGCCGCCGTTGCCGTTCTGGACCGCGGCTGCCGTCTCCGCGGTGCTGGCCGGCTTGGCCTGGTTGGCGGTGAGAAAGCAATTGGGTGCGCCGCTGGCGGGGCTGTCCAGTTTCGCTACCCGAATGGCTGCCGGTGACCTGACCGCCGAAATGAGCATCTCGAGGAACGGCGATTTCGGCGACGTACTGAGCGCGCTGAATCAACTGAAGGCGAACCTCGGCGCGATCGTGCTGGACGTGCGTGGCCAGATCGGCGGGGTGGTCGACTCCGCTCGTGAAATGTCGAGCGGCAATGAGGATCTGGCGCGCCGCACCGAATCGCAAGCGGCGTCGCTGGAGGAAACGGCTGCGACCATGGAGCAATTCACCACCAGCGTGAAGGCCAATGCAGACGCCGCCGCGTCCGCGCTCGGACTTGCCCGGGAAGCACAGGATGCCGCGGCGCTTGGCGGCGAGATCGTCGGTCACGTTGAGCGGACCATGTCCGGCATCACGTCGGCGTCGCAGCGTATCGCCGATATTACCGGGGTGATCGATGGGATCGCCTTTCAGACCAACATCATTGCATTGAACGCGGCGGTCGAAGCCGCCCGTGCCGGCGACGCCGGCCGTTCGTTCGCGGTCGTCGCCACCGAAGTGCGGATGCTGGCGCAACGTTGCGCGGAGTCAGCAAGGCAAATCAAGTCCGTGGTGGATCTGACCGTCGCGGAAGTCTCGCAGGGAACGGAGCTGATCGACCGTACCGCGTCGCAGATGAAAGTGATCGACGAGACGGTCAGACGCGTGCTGACCATCATCGACGATGTCTCCCATGCAAGCGACGAGCAGGCCAAAGGCATCATGCAGGTGAATCAGGCAATCACGCACCTCGACAGCGCGACCCAGCAAAACGCCGCGCTGGTGGAGCAAGCGACGGCCACCGCGCAACGGCTGATCGACTCCGCTCAAGTGCTCGATGAGACGGTGCGCCTTTTCACGATTGCCGGTCAGCGTGAGGCGTCGCTCACGGCCGCTCGATGATCGTTCTGTTGCGTTGCAGTCAACCGAGTTCGAACGTACTGACCCCGAACACGCGCTGCACGGGAACGGCCGGCGCGGCGCGCGTGTACATGCGCGCCGTTTCGAACGCGCTCACCATGCCGTAGCGTTCAGCGAGCGCTACGGCAGCCTTGTTGACTTCCGGGACGTCGAACGCGATGACTTCGCCCGCGGCGCTCGCGACCAGTCCGTCGAACAGATCGTTGGCGATGCGTGCGTCGTCGGCAAAGAGCGGACCGATCTTGTAGCCGCTCCTGCAACGGCGCAGCACACCGTACCCTCGTATCTGAGCGTTGCGCACATCCGCCAGAGCCAGCGCCTGTGGTTGCGCGATCCAGTCCGCGAGGAAGCCGGAACGGGCGGTCGAAAAACATGCGCTGTCGTAGGCGAGCAGTTGCGCGAAGGGCACCTCCCGCGCGTTCGTCAGCGTCGGCGTCGACGCAGCTTGCACGGCGCCCTCGAAGCGGATGTTGCGATACGCGAGCTGGAAGCCGGATTTCTTATAGTTCCGCTGCTGGGCAACGACACCATCGAGGCCGATCGTGCGATCTCCCAGATAGCGCATCGCGTGCTGCCAGGTGCGCAAACCGAAACCCCTGGCGCGAAACGCTGGCTTGACGATGTACAGGCCGATGAAACTGAAACGCTCGTCGTAGGCGACCGCCGAGATGCATGCCACCGGCTCGCCGCGCCAGGTACCGACGAAAAAGCCGTTGGGGTCGGCATCCCAGAAGCATCGCGCGTCGTCGAGGCCCGGATTCCATCCCTCCGCCGCAGCCCATTCGATCGCCAGATCGACCTCGCTGGAAGACATGTTGCGCACCACGAAATCGCTATGATCATCCATGCTCAAATGCAGCAACGTGATTGGCTACGACGTCTACGCAGGCGTGAAGACGACAGCACCATGCCCGGCAACTTGCGCGAAAGTCCGGGCGAAGCGGTAGGCCTGTCCTTCGATGACCAACTGGTTGAATCCCGACCGGGTGGTCTCCAGAAGCGCGTGGACGATCGTGTTCGGAATGGCCGCGCAGCTTGTCCAGTCCGCGTCTGGCTCGCCGGGGTCCCCAAGATAGACTTCGCTGTTTTCGCCTTGAGAGAGCACGAAAATCAGGCTCTGTCCTTTGTCTAGCGACAGCTCCAGGTACTCCGAAAGCGTGGATGCCGCCTCAGTCGCTACATCGAGCGGGGCGCGAGAGGAAGAATTCATAAGTGGCCTTTGTGGTCGAGCGTGGCATCCACAGGTAACAAGACATCGCATACCAGCAAGATGTTCAGTCCGGCAACTGCCCGGGCGCACCATCCAGAATGCGAAGCTTGTCGTCGAGATCGGGAAGCTGATGGCCGGCGGCGCGAAGCTCGTTGACGAGCCGATGCGCAGTTGCACGGCACTGCGCAAGCGTCTCGTGCAGTCGCGGGTCGCCCCGCAGACCTGTCACCACCTTTTCCAGCTCGGAGGGGGGCTCGCTCAGCAGGGCGGGCACCACCTCTTCTGGCGGAATCAGCGACCCGTGGCTCAAAAGCTGAGCCGTCCAGTCGCATCCATACAGCAGCGTGCGTCGCTCGGTCCGTTTTGCTTCGTCCTGCTCCAGGGTCGCGAGACTGTGCCGGTTCTTGTGAATCGACGCCCGCCAGGTTGCAAGTATGTCGGCGCGCAACTCCGCAATTGCATTGCCGAGGGACGTGCTCTGTCCGCCAACGACGAGCCGGCGTTCATCGAGCCGGTCGACGTGGTCCCGATATCCTTCGAGGAAGGGCTGCCAGTTCAGCGGCAATTCGGTCGTCTCGGAGAACGACCGGCTGATCTCATTGAGCTCGCTCCTGACCTCCTCGATGGCCCGAGCGTCGGCCAGCCGCGCCTCATACACTTCATGAGCCGTCACCATCTGACGATGAAGGGCGAACAGCGGATTCTTGTCGCGGCGTTGCAGGTGTCGCTCGGCAGCGCCGGGATGAGCGCTCCATTTCCAGTTCGGCAGCGATTTCGCGTCGAAGTCGACCGCGTCTACCATCGGCCGGAATACCGCCAGTCCCTCTTCGGTTGCATGGCGAAAACAGTCGGCCAGCTTGAAGTCATTGCCTTGCAGGTGAGTGCCTTCGGTCCCCGCATATGGAGAATCCGGCGCGAGCCGCAGGAAGGCGGTAGCGAGGAAAAACTCCATCGGCAGCTCGACGGACAGACCCTCCAGACGGAAGGTTCGCTGTTGAGCGGAAAGGTCTTCGACAGAATGCGCGAGGCGATTTTCGAGGTCGAGCAGCGAGTCGATCTTGTCGCCGGACGACGGCTGCATCGCGTCGGCGAGCAGGCAAAAAGATTCGCGCACCATTTTTGCCGCGATGGTGCCGTGCTTCTCGGCGAAAAGCCACAGCCAAAGGGCAAGCTGATAGCCCCGCACGCCGTTTCGGGCGAGCGTTTCGAGTTCGGGCGTGAACGTGATCCCAGGCGCGGCCCAGTTCGCGAACGGTGGCGAGTCGCTGACCAGGTACATGTCCAGAAGTTGCTTCAACGACTCATGCGTCCCGCTCGGCCAGCTTCGCGTCTCGTCGTTCTGCTTGTCGGTCTTCCAAAGTTTCCAGGCCATCGTGGACCTCGCAAGAGTGTGCGGGATGCGGCTTGGTGAAGATACTTGCACACTCGGTCGGGGGCGTAAACCGGCGCTTGACCTTGTTGACTCGGAGCGGCTGCTTCGGCGCGATCAGGTTTAAAGCGGGTCGAAACGCTATGACGGAGACGCGACTTTCGGTCGATCGACGCCGCCATAAGTCAGGCTTTCTCTGCCTGTTCGACGTCCTTGACGGTTTCGCCGCGGAGCGGATCGTGCGCCGCGACGACGCAGGTTTCCTGGATGCCGGGATCGCTTCAGGATAGAGCCGCAACGAGCCACGTGCGGTACGCGACGGGCTCCGGAATTCGGGAATTCGTGGCGTCGTTCGCCAGAGGCCCGGTTTTCGTACTAGGCTAGAAGCCGGATCGACGAAGACCGGCTGACGCGCGAACCATCCGCAGTCGGGTTGGCCTGTGTTCGACGTGTTTTCGGCGTTGCCGCAATGGAGCGAGGTCCCCCATGCAATTGTCCGCCGTCAAGGTCGTCAAGCCCGAAGCGACCAACTTCATCCTCGGGCAAAGCCACTTCATCAAATCCGTCGAGGATATTCACGAAGCGATGGTCGGCACGGTGCCCGGCATCAAGTTCGGCCTCGCGTTTTGCGAGGCCTCCGGCAAGCGCCTCGTGCGGCGCTCCGGCACGGACGAGAGTCTCGTCGAGATGGCATGCCAGAACGCCACCAACGTCGGCGCGGGCCATAGCTTCTTCGTGTTTCTCGGCGACGGCTTTTTCCCCGTCAACGTGCTGAACACGATCAAGGCCGTGCCCGAGGTCTGCCGCATCTTCTGCGCCACGGCGAATCCCGTCGAAGTGTTGGTCGCTGAAACGGATCAGGGGCGAGGCATCGTCGGCGTGATCGATGGCTTTCCGCCCGTCGGCACCGAAAGCGCGGAAGACGTTCAATGGCGCAAGGATCTTTTGCGCACGATAGGCTACAAGCTGTAGCGGCTGCTGCGCTTTGACTCGCTTCACACGCGCCGCCATACCTGCCGACATGCTATGGAACGACAACGACGCCTGATTCCGGGCACGCTGTGGCCCGCCATTCTGCGACAGACCGAACATGCGCTCGGTTGCGGTGCGCTGCGACCGATCGACACGCAACAGTCCATGATCGACAGCGGTGGCATCCGCTTTCTCGTGCGTCGGGTGTCGAGCCTGATGCACAAGGAACAACAGCGCGAGCAAGCGCACAAGCTGCAGACGGCAATGCGCCCACAGAACCCATTTCTTCCCCCCGATCCAGATCTGTTCGTCGCCGATATCTCCGATACGCATCTCGCGTTGCTGAACAAGTTCAACGTGATCGATCATCATCTGCTGATCGTCACGCGTGAATTCGTACCGCAGGAAGCGCTGCTCGATCTTGCCGATTTCGAAGCGCTGCTCGCGTGCATGGCCGAATTCGACGGCATCGGCTTTTACAACGCCGGCACGGAGGCGGGCGCGAGCCAGCCGCACAAGCATTTGCAGATCGTGCCGCTGCCGCTCGGGCAAACCGATCCGCCCGTGCCTATCGAGCCCTTGTTGGGCGCGCAGGACCGCTTGCCGGAGCTGCCGTTTTGGCATGCGTTCGCGCGCTTCGACGCGGATGATCTGACGCGCGCGGATGCGCCGAAGCTGGCGCTGTCCCGCTATCGCACGCTACTGGAAGCGGCGGGGATCGGCGCGCTCGAAATCGATCGCGTGTGGTGTCATGCGGCGCCCTACAACCTGCTGGTCACGCGGCGCTGGATGTTGCTCGTGCCGAGATCGCAAGAGCGTGTCGAAGGCGTGTCGGTCAACGCGCTCGGATTTGCGGGTTCGCTGTTCGTGCGTGACCCGGCTCAACTGGACGTGATCGAAAGGCTCGGACCGATGACGGTATTGGAACGCGCCGCGCTGCCTGCGAATACATAAGGACCGAGCGACGACCTCACGCACCGTCCGACTGCAAAAACCTGTGCGCGAAAGCAATCGCCATGCTGCCCTCGCCGACGGCCGAAGCGACGCGCTTCACAGGGCTCAGTCTCACATCTCCGCACGCGAACACACCCGGCACGCTCGATTCGAGCAGATAAGGATCGCGGTGATGATGCGGCCAGCGTGCGGCCTTGACGACGTCGTCACCGGTCAGAACATAGCCGCGTACGTCGCGCGCGATTTCGGACGGTAGCCACTCCGTTTGCGCATCCGCGCCGATGAAGACGAACAGACCGCCGCAGTCGTGCCGGCTTACTGAGCCCGTCGTCGAATCGCGAATGTCGATGGCCGTCAGATGCGTATCGCCATGCGCGCCGACGACATCCGAGCGCAAGCGCACCGCGACATTCGATTTGCCCGCAAGCTGTTCGACCAGATAGCGCGACATGCCCTTTTCGAGCGAATCGCCGCGCACGACGAGCGTCACGCTGCGCGCATGATTGGCGAAGAATAACGCCGCCTGGCCGGCCGAATTGCCGCCGCCGATCAGATGGACATCGAGGCCGTGGGTCGCGCTCGCCTCGCTG
This sequence comes from Paraburkholderia atlantica, assembly GCF_009362785.1. GTDB lineage: Bacteria > Pseudomonadota > Gammaproteobacteria > Burkholderiales > Burkholderiaceae > Paraburkholderia > Paraburkholderia atlantica. The sequence continues at coordinate 186,693 of NZ_WHNQ01000003.1, read as the reverse complement.
CGCGCCGCGCCGTAGTAGATCCCCTTGCCGATAAAGCGGTCGAAGCCGTCGATGGCAAGCCGCCGCCACGTGACGCCCGTCGCGAGAATGATGGATCGAGCGTGCACGGCGTCGCCGCCATCGAGATGAATCCGCCGCGTCTTTACATCGATGCGCTCGACCGAGCGCGTCACGAGGATTTCCGCGCCGAGCCGCCGTGCCTGTTGCAGCGCGCGGCTCGCGAGTTCGTCGCCGGAAACGCCATTGGGAAAGCCGAGGTAATTCTCGATGCGCGAGGACGTGCCCGCCTGTCCGCCCGGCGCCTCGCGCTCCAGCACCAGCGTGCGCAGACCTTCCGACGCGCCGTACACCGCGGCAGCCAGCCCCGCGGGGCCGCCGCCGATGATCGCCGTGTCGTATCCGTCCAGACGCGGCTGCGTCTGAAGGCCGAGCAGTCCCGCCAGTTCGCGGGTCGCGGGCCGGCTCAGCACCGTGCCGTCGACGAGGCGCAACGCGGGGCACTCGCGTTCCGTTGGACAGGTGCCAGGCCAGCGCGCGGCCAGTTCCGGCGCATCCGGCGCCAGCCAGTCGGCGCTGATCTGATTGCGCGCGAGAAACTGGCGCAGCAGCGTGCACGCATCGTCCCAACGGTTGCCGACGATCGTCACACGCGCTTTCGGCGGCTCGGCAGAAAGGCTTTGCAGCCCGCCGATGCGTTCGCGCGCGAGCGCCCCCATCTTGAACGCCACCTCGGGCGACGCCGCCGCGAGCGCATAGTATTGCGGCGCGTCGACGCGCATCACGCGCGAAGGCTCGGCCGCTCGATAGGCGCCCGGAAACGGCGAACTCAGCGCAAGCGGCACTTCGCCGAAGATCGTGCCGGGCAGACGCCAGCCCAAGGTCCGCTCGATGCCGTCGAATGTCTTGATGACTTCCATCTTGCCCGACAGCACCGCGTACAACGCGCGCTCGCCGCCTTCATGAACCGCGAACTCGCCCGCGCATAGATGCAGGTCGGCGGCCGTGTGCGCGAGGTTTTCCAGTTCGCTGTCGGGCAGGGTCGAGAACAGCGGCACGGCGCGAATGTCGTCGATCGTCAGCATGGCTTTGTTTTCCGTTTGTCGGACTCGCGCCAAGGCATACGCGGACAACGCGCGTAGCCACCAACCGCATCGACCAAGTATAGGATTTTCGGATCGCGATGCAGACGATCGAAAGTCCTAAGATGGATAAAGAGCCTTGATGCGAGTGCCGTATTTCGTCGCTTGCGATGCGACCAGTACCAGGCGATCAGCGCGGAGGTGCGCAATGGTGTTTCGATGGATGCGAATTGTCGGTCTGGCGACGTATGTGTGCGCCGGCGCGCAAGGATGTCTGGCGGCGGATGCGTCGGCAGCGCTCGCGGCTCCTGTTGCATCGCCGGTCGTCTATGTCGCCGATTTCGATCTCGACGCCGCGAATATCGCCCCTGACAGCGGACCAGGCCACCGCGCGCGAGGCATCGTGGGCAATCTGGTGCCGGCGGGTCCGCTGCGTCAGCAGCAGGACCCGCAGGCGCGGGCGCGCGAGATCGTTGCGCTGATGGCGCAATCCTTGACGGACGATCTGAAAAAGGCCGGAGTAGACGCGCGCCGTGTCGCGCCGGGTGAGCCGCTGCCTCACGACGGCTGGCAGGTGCGCGGCGTTTTTCTCAGCGTCGATGAGGGTAACCGGCTGCGTCGCGCGATGGTGGGAATGGGCGCGGGCCAAAGCCAGTTTCAGGTCGCGGTCTCCTGCGATAACCTGGCTTCGCCGGAGTTGCCGCCGCTGTATGAAAGCGTTGAAGAGGGGAAGAGCAGGGATATGCCGGGCGCGGTGATCAAGCTCAATCCGTACGTGATCGCCGCGAAGGTCGTTCTTTCCGGCCGCGATGAAAAGACGGCGGTCAGGAACAGCGCGCAGCAGATAGCCGACGAACTCGCGCGACGGCTTCAGACTGGCGCCAGATAGAAGACTCGGCTTCGTTGCGACGACTTCCACCCGGAATTGCGCGGGCGGGGCAGCAGCGCAGCCCCCGCCCGATAGGCGGCCGAAGCCGCCCGATCAGCAGCCCGTCTGCTTGACGCGCTCGACCGGGAGGCCGAACAGCGGACGCAGCTTCGTGCCGACCACGTTGCCGAAAAATGCCGCGACGAGCCACAGCCAGCCGTGCAGGCTGCCCGACACGATGCCGCTGAAGTAGGCGCCGATATTGCAGCCGTACGCGAGACGCGCGCCGTAGCCGAGAATCAGACCGCCGACGATCGCCGCGAGCAGCGAGCGCAGCGGCAGACGCCACACCGGCGCATAGCGGCCGGCCAGCGAAGCGGCGACCATCGCGCCGATCACGATGCCGATGTCCATCACCGACTTCATGTCGTGGCTGATCGGTGCGGCGAGGGCGGCTGCGTTCGGGCCGGTGCTCCACACCGGCCAGCTCGCGACGTCGACGCCCATTGCGGAGAACGCCTTGGCGCCCCACAGCGCGAACGCCGACGTGATGCCCCACGGACGACCCGACAGCGCGAGCGTCACGAAGTTGAGGATCGCGAGCACGACGCCGCCGGCGAGGAGCGGCCACGGGCCATGCAGCCACGGCGATGCGTTCGGTGCGCGTTCCACCTCGCTGACGAGACGGCCGTGACGGCGTTTCTCGATTAGAACGGTCAGCGCGGCGATGGCCGCGAACACCACGAGGTTCAGCGCGATGCCCGGGACGACGCCGAGCGTCTGCACGAGCGAGATCGGCGGCAGATGCGGCATCGCGGACCAGAACGGCATATGCGCGGTGCCGATCACCGAGCCGATGATGAACGCGATCAGCGTGACCACCATCCGCGTGCTGCCGCCGCCGACCGTGTACAGCGTGCCGGACGCGCAGCCGCCGCCGAGCTGCATGCCGATGCCGAACATGAACGCGCCGACCACGACCGAGGTGCCGACGGGCGACACTTCGCCGACCACCGGATGACCGAACAGCGTGCCGGCGGAAAGCGCCGGGAAGAACAGCAGCACGCCGACCGCGAGCATCAGCATCTGCGCGCGCAGACCGGCGCCGCGGCCGTCGGCGATGAACACGCGCCATGCGGACGTGAAGCCGAACGCGGCGTGATAGAGCGTGATGCCGAGCAGCGCGCCGAGGACGTACAGCGCGGCCTGCTTCACGCTGACGGTTTGCGCGAGATAGACCGCGCCGAGCACGACCAGCGCGAGCGCGACGGTGAGCGGCTTTGGATTGATGTTGACGGCACGGCGAGGCGCGCCGAATGGCGTGGAGAGATCGGACATGATGAGTGGAGCGGACGCGCTTGTCGCGCGAAGGCGGCGCGCCGGTCAAGCGGCGGTCGCTGCGCGGGAGGGGCCGCGAATAATCGTTTCGGGAAAGCCCGGGAGTATACCGAAATGTCGGATCGGGGCCGCTGCCGGCCGGGGTCGCGCTGCTCGATGGCGAGTCCAGGCGCGGGCGGTGTCGCGAGCCTGCAGGGCCCACCGCACGGGGTTTTTGCGGAAATCGACGGCGCCTGGTCGTCTGCCGCTTAATAACCTCTCGTAATAACAGTATTTCAAACTTGCCTTGAAACCGTTATCAACGTGGAAGCCGATGGACGCGAACGGCACATGGCTCGCGAGCTATCCGGGGCCGGAGTTGCGCTGGCGGGCAGGGCCCTGACATCGAGCGCATCGCCTACCATATAACCATGGTCGCAACCTAGAAGGGAGGCTGCCATGACTCAGTCAATGATGGGCCTGGTAGTGGCGTTGGCAGCGCTGCTGGTCCTCGCGTACGTGTTCGCGCGGCGATACAGGCACGCGCATCCGGAAGAGACAATGAGCCAGTGGCTCGACGCGCATCACATGGGTTGGCTACATCACAGGCACTGACTCCGGATCTTGGCGGGTAGAGTCCCAAATGACATCCCGGCGATCGAACCCATCCCGATCGGCCTTGGGTCTTGCCTGTCACACACGCGCCGCGCTGCTCTGCGCGGCGGTCTTCGCGCTCGGGGCCTGCGCGCAGCCGTGGGAGGCGTTCCATGCAGGCGAACCGGAATCCGCCGTCGTCGCCAGATTGGGGCAGCCGCGCGAGGTCTACGAGCTGCCCGACGGTTCCAGGCGGCTGATGTGGCCGACGCAGCCCATGGGGGAACTCACCGTCGCCGCGGACATCGACCCAACCGGCAAACTGATCCGCGTCCGGCAAGTGCTGCAGCCGAACGAGTTTTACCGCGCGGAGCCTGACAAGTGGACGAAGAACGACGTTCTAACCAACTTCGGCCGCCCGGAGGACACGACATACTTTCCAATGTTGAAACGCGAGGTATGGAGCTATCGCTATCTGGAAGACAACGTGTGGTACCTGCTGTTCAATTTCTATTTCGACGACACCGGCGTGTTGCGCTCAACCCAGAAGAGCCCGGACCCGCTGCACTTGCAGGGCGGCGACAACAAGCCGATGTGAGGGCTGCCGGCTCGATGACATCACGCGTGGCGATTTCAGCTTCGCTAGCGGTTCGGCGACTGCTCGCGCAGGAACGCCTGCGCTTCCGCCTCCGTCTCATAGACATACGGTGACAGCCCGCGCCGCGTCAGGGCGCCACCCAGCTTGGCGCGCATGAAAGCGCTGGTCGTAAAGCGCGTTACGCCGAGGTAGTAGCGCTGCACCATATCCTCGACCATTTCGACATACGCGTCTTCCAGCGCGGGGTCCAACACGAAGCCCTCGTAGTTCACCACCGCATAAACCTTGTGGTCCAGTGGTTCGCAGATGCGGCATACCTGAGTTCGGATCGCGGCGATGTCGTCGGGACGCTTCACCTCGAGACGCGAGAAATTGAGAAACATGATGTTTTTGTCGTCGTCGTAGATGAAGCGCGCTTCCAGCGGCAGTCGCAAAACATTCGAGCGCAGGCCCATCGGTTCCGGCAGGAAAATCCGCTCGTCCATCTGCTTCGGCGAACGCAGGATCGGTGCGAAGTCCATCCTGGCCAGAATATCGCGCTCCAGATCGACGCCAGGCGCGATCTCGATGAGTTCCATGCCCTCGGCGCCGAGTTCGAACACGCAACGCTCGGTGACGTAGAGGACCGGTTGTCCCGCTGCCGCCGCATACGGGCCAGAAAACGTGCGATGCTCGACTTCCTCGATGAACTTCCTGGCCGTGCCGTCACGGTGGATACGCAGCTTGCCGTCGACGACTGAAATCTGGCTTTGGCCCGCCATGAAAGTGCCGACGAACACGACCTTCCTGGCATTCTGGCTGATGTTGATGAAGCCTCCGGCACCGGCCAGGCGCGGCCCGAATCTCGACACGTTGAGGTTTCCCATCCGATCGGCCTGCGCGAGGCCGAGAAACGCGATGTCGAGCCCGCCGCCGTCATAGAAATCGAATTGCGCGGGCTGATCGATGATCGCCTGCGGGTTGGTCGCCGCGCCGAAGTTCAAGCCTCCCGCTGGAATGCCGCCGATCACGCCGGGCTCGGTGGTCAGCGTCAGCAGGTCGAGGATTCTTTCCTCGTTGGCGACGCTGGCGATGCCCTCGGGCATGCCGATTCCGAGATTCACCACGCTGTTCGGCTGGAGTTCCATTGCCGCGCGCCGCGCGACCACCTTGCGCTCACTCATCGGCATCGGCGCCACACTGCTCGCGGGGACCCGGATTTCGCCGGCGAACGCCGCGCTGTAGGGTGTGGCAAAGGTCTGCTGATGGTTCTCTGGCGGCGCCAGCACGACGCAATCGACCAGCACGCCGGGGATCTTGACCTGACGCGGATTGAGCGAGCCGCTTTCGGCGATGCGCTCCACCTGGACGATCACCAGACCGTGGCAGTTGTGCGCGGCCATGGCGATCGCCAGCGCCTCCAGGGTCAGCGCTTCGCGCTCCATCGTCACATTGCCGTCGGGATCGGCGGTGGTGCCGCGCACGATCGCGACGTTGATCGGGAACGACTTGTAGAACAGATATTCCTCGCCGCCGATCTGCATCAACTCGACCAGGTTCTCGGTGGTGCGTTCGTTCAGTTTGCCGCCACCGAAGCGCGGATCGACGAAGGTACCTAGGCCCACTCGTGACAGATGGCCGGGTTTTCCGGCCGCAATGTCGCGAAACAGGTGGCTGATCACGCCCTGCGGCAGGTTATAGGCTTCGATCTGGTTATTTACCGCAAGCCGCTGTAGCTTCGGCACCAGACCCCAGTGTCCGCCGATCACGCGCTTGACGAGTCCCGGCGTCGCCAGATGGTTCAGTCCCCGGTCCTTGCCGTCTCCCTGGCCGGCCGCATAGACCAGCGTGAGGTCGCGGGGCTTTGGGAGGGTCACTAACGCATCCTCGTCACGCGTCGTACAGAGTTCCTCGAGGGCAATAGCGATGTCTTCGGCGAAGCCGATGCCGACGAAGCCACCTGTCGCGACCGTATCGCCGGCGCGGATCAGGCGCACGGCATCGCGCGCCGATGCGACTTTGCCGGACGAGCGGGAAAGGATGGCCGGTGCAGGCGTCCCCGCGGTTGATTGCGTGCTCATGTTTCACCTCGTCTGATTCGAGCGCGACTGTCTAATAGGCGCCGCCGGTATCAATGGTCAGATGGAGCATGTCGTCCTCGAGAACCCGGATGAAACGCTCGTCCTCCTGCAGGAGTTCCTCCAGCACGTCACTGTTGGAAAGCACGCCGATGACGCGCCCGGATTCGATAACAGGCAGGTGCCGGACCCGCTTCGTATGCATCGACGCGAGGCATTGATCGCAGGTATGCTCGGGCGTCACATAAAAAACCTGAGTGGTCATGATGTCGCCAACCCTGGTGCCGGCAGCGTTGCGGCCGAGCACGTCGACCTTGCGCGCGTAGTCGCGCTGAGACAGCACGCCAACCAGATTGCTGCTTTGCAGCACCAGCACCGTCGTCACATCCTTGTCGGCCATCAGTTGCAGCGCGCTGAGCACCGTGTCGTCGGGGCCGACCGAAACAACCTCCCGAGGGTTCCCGGACAGAATTTGCCGTGCTGTCTTCCTCTCCTTTTTCATGAGCGCCTCCAGACAGAAAGGGGAGCATGTACGGACTCCGCCTGATCAAAGCGAAATCGGAATGCGATCGTCCAGGTCCAGCTAAGTCTGGCGATCTTTTTTGTCTTCGTTGAATTGCAGTGTAGGTCGCCTGGTCTGTGCCGAACGAACATTTTCCGGTCCGGTTCAATGTGGAAGAGTGAGCCGCATTGAGGGAAGCGGGCGTGGAATTCGCTGCTCGCGTACTGATTGACGGGGAACGAGCGGTGCCGCGCGCCACACGCGGGCCCGTGGCGGGACGAATTGCGCGCGCGCGTCCGATGACGATCGGCCAATGTGTCGAATTGAGCCGACGCGCACCTGCATGGCTCATGGCGTCTAACCGAAGTCTTATCCCGGCTGATTTATCGCCTTGTAGTAGTTTTCACCCCTGCTATAACGACGTCATGCAATGCAAATCTTATTGGCGTTGCACGACTCATGAAGTCACCACGAGCAGACTTCCGTGCAAAACTTCTGCACGCATCTGCCACCACTCAGCTCATTGCGTTGGCTCAGTGACGAAGTAGTCCTCCCTATATGTTGGTTCCGGTCGCGGATGGTTTGCGTCACAGCGAATGCGTGGCTCCGCGCGCTCAACGATGCGCCCATTTTCACATTCGCCCGATCAGGTGAATGTCGGTGGGACCTTTATTGCCTTTCGGTTTTTGCGAATGATTGGCGGCAAATAGACTCGCGGAGTTTCGCTCGATATTGCTATTGAGTTCGCTCGCGACCGCGATAGCGACGTCATAGCGATTAGAGAAGCTGTCTTTTGTCGTTGGTTGGTTTGCAAATCCGGGTGGCTCGTCAACGTTACCATCGACCGAGTCGATGGCTCCCAGTTAAAGAAGCACAAATACGTTGGAGAGCGTCATGAATGATCAAGATGCAGGAACAGATATCGCGACCTTCATTCCACGACTCAATAGAGGATTGCAGGCAACCGCGATTGTGATATCGATTGCAGCGGCATTGACCGCATGCGGTGGAGGAGGCAGTGATAGTGCTGGCGAGTCGGCAGTAGCGCATAAAGCTGCGCCGCCCGCGGCGGCTGCGAGCCCTCACGTGGTGCCGCTCAATGCGCGCTTTGGAGGCAAGACCTACGCGCAGTGGGAGGCGTCGTTCTGGCAGTGGGCGTTAGCGTTGCCTCTCGGTCCGCTTCCACATCCTTTTAATGACTGCACCAACCGTCCTATCTCAGCGGGGCAAACGGGCAATGTTTGGTATTGGTCGGCGCCCGATCTCCCGGACCAAATCTGCAATCAGTCTGCAAACGTTATTCCCGCAGGGACGGCGATCTTTTTGACCACGCTTGACGTAGAGGCTTCGTCGCTCGACCCCGAGCCTTTCTATGCAGCGACGGCGGCCGGTCAACGGGCGATTGCCAATCAGTTCGCCAACTACATCCAGAACGTGTTTGTGAGTGTCGACGATGTCCCAATCGCCAACGTCAGCGCATATCGGACGATGACTGACCAGTTCCCGTTTACCGCTCCTACTCCTTGGGTTTTTAACCCTACGGGTACCGGCGGTAACGGTACGGCCGTAGGCGACGGCTACTTCCTGCTACTAGAGCCGCTATCCGCCGGCTCACACAAGATTCACTATGGCGGCAACATTCATATTCCCGCGGGTGTGTTCGGGCCGGACCCGGTGGACATTCCGAAAGACGTCACGCTTCTGATAACGGTCGGCTCCTCTCGATGATCACCTGACCGGAGCAGACATTCCGGATGAACATGTCGGTAAAACGTACAAGCGCCGTCACCGCTGCGAGACGGATTCGCCCCGATCCGTGCGCCGCCTGCTGCCGCGAACTGTCGGCCGTGAGCCCACCGCGTGGTCCGCGCGCGGTTCGTCATCAGCAGTGGCGCGGCCCGCAGCCCCTGCCGGACGCGGTCGATAACGTTGGCTTCCTGTCGTCTGGCGTACACCACGTAGGCCGACCATGAGAATTCCGGCGCGCCCGTGACGAGGCGCAGGCGGCCGTCCCGCAAAAACGGCTCGGCGGTGCCGATGCGAAAGTAGCCCGATCCGCCGACTGACAGGGTTGTAAAGAACGGCGATGTCGAGCGAGCCTTCATGCACGCGGTCGAGCAAGCGCATCGGGCAGTCGACCTCCGCGCGCAGTGCGATCTGCGGGCATTCGCGATGCATCCTGATGAGCCAGTCGGCGAGAAGCGGATGCCACAGACTGAGTTCGCCGCCCAGACTGACACCCTCCTCGCGACCGGGCGGGAGCGCCACATGCTGACGTGCTTGTTCCCACACCTGCACGAGGGTCGTTGCATGCCCGACGAAGCGTTCCCCGGCCGTCGTCAGACGCGCGCCAGCCTTGTTGCGGACGAACAGCCGGCGTCCCAGCTGCTCCTCCAGCGTGCGGATGCGCGCGCTCACCGCCGTCTGCGTCAGGTGCAAACGCTCCGCAGCCGATATGAAGCTGCCACTTGCCGAGACTTCGAGAAAGGTACGGGGCGGCGTGATATCCATCGTTTCATATCAAAATTTTTGCTATCAATTGCAATGATTATCCATTTGCCTGCGGATAACCGGTGCCGGAAAATGGCTGTTGGTGCATCACCAAGCTGACTTGTCGAGGCCCGCGCGACACGCTCCCGCGGGCGCCCCGGGACAGCGTACGTCTGGAGTCGATAGAGAGATGGCTGTTGCGGAATTTCGGGACCCCGTGCTTACGGAGGCCCAGTGGGAACACATCAAGGCCCTCACGACCTCGCTCGACTCCCGGCAACTCGTCTGGGTCAGCGGATATCTCGCGGGGTTCGATCAAGCCAGCACACTCCGAGCCGAAGCGCGCGCACCGGCTGCTGAAGCCGATCTCGGCGGCACTTCGGCACGCCGGCTCAGCGTGCTCTACGGCAGCGAAACCGGCAACAGCGCGGCGCTCGCCCGCACGCTCGCCGAGCAGGCGGCGCAACGCGGCCTCGTCGCATCGCTGCATGACATGGCCAGCTACAAGGTTCGACAGTTGAAGGACGAGCAGGACGTCCTCGTCGTCGCGAGCACCTATGGCGAGGGCGATCCGCCGCAATCGGCCACCGACTTCTTCGAGTTCATCGAAGGACGCAAGGCGCCGAAGCTCAGCGGCGTGCGTTTTGCCGTGCTGGCGTTGGGCGACTCGACCTATGAACACTATTGCGAGGCGGGCAAGCGGCTCGACCGCCGTTTCGAGGAACTCGGCGCCGAGCGACTCGCGCAGAGAGTCGATTGCGACGTCGATTACGAACAACCGGCAAACGCCTGGATCGAACAGACCCTTGCGCTTCTGGTCAGCGATGCATCCGCAGCCGGTCATCCGCCCAGCGCCGGGCCGCGCGCGCCCGCAGGCGCTTTGCCGCGGCGGCGGGCGGCGATCGACAGGCAACATCCTTTTCACGCCCGCGTCATTGAAAACATCGCGCTGACGGGACGTGGATCATCGAAGGAAACCCGGCATATCGAACTGTCGCTCGAAGGCTCGGGTCTCAGCTTCGAACCGGGCGACGCTTTGGGCGTGGTGCCGACGAATGACCCTTCAGTGGTTCGCGCGGTACTGCAGGAACTCGATCTCGATGACTCGCAGGCCGTCGACGTAAAGGGCAACGACACGACACTCGGCGATGCGCTCGGTGCCGGCTTCGAAGTCACTGCGCTCACGCCACGCTTTCTCGAGCACTGGGCACGGCTTTCCGGTGCGGCAGAGCTCGAACGTCTCGTCGACAACGCGCACGCTGGCGAGCGAACCGCCTACATGCGCGGCCATCACATCATCGACGTGGTACGGCGGTTTCCCGTCAAGGGAATCGACGCGCAGCACTTCCTCGCCGCGCTAAGACCTTTGCAGCCGCGCCTTTACTCGATTGCATCGAGCCTCGCCGCGGCGCCCGATGAAGTGCACCTGACCGTTTCGGCGCTGCGCTACGAACTGCACGGCGAACCGCGCGCGGGCGTGGCGTCGGGCCAATTGTCCGAGCGCATCGAGCTCGATGCTCAATTGCCGGTGTACATACACCGGAATTCGAACTTCCGGCTGCCCGCAGGCGACGTGCCGATCATCATGATCGGCGCCGGCACCGGCATTGCGCCATTCCGTGCCTTCATGCAGGAACGCGAAGCACGTGGGGCCAACGGACGGTCGTGGCTTTTCTTCGGTGAACGCAACTTCCGCACCGACTTTCTCTATCAGACAGAGTGGCAACGGCTGCTGAAGGACAACGCGCTGACGCGGATGGACGTTGCATTCTCGCGCGACCGGCGCGCGAACGGCGAAGGGAAGACCTACGTGCAGCACCGGATGCAGGCGCAGGGTCACGACCTGTTCGCGTGGCTGGAAGAAGGCGCGCACCTGTACGTCTGCGGCGATGCAAGCCGCCTCGCGCCCGACGTTCATCACACGCTTCTCGAGATCATCGGCAGCGAGGGCGCGCTCGATACCGAATGCGCGCAAGCGTACCTTCAACAGCTTCAACGCGACGGGCGCTACCAGCGCGACGTCTACTGAGCGACATGATGAGCAATCCACCTACCGAACCGGATCGCAGCCGCGACTTGTCACAGCCCGTCGAACGCTTGAGCGCGGACGAACGTCTGAAGGCCGCGAGCGACCAGTTGCGCGGCACGATTGGCGCAAGCCTGGCCGACCCGCTGACGGGCGCCGTAGCCGATACCGACACGAAGCTGCTGAAATTCCATGGCATCTATCAACAGGACGACCGCGATCTGCGCGACGAGCGCCGGCGGCAAAAGCTGGAACCGGCGTTTCAGTTCATGATTCGCGTGCGGATGCCAGGCGGCGTCTGCACCCCCGCGCAATGGCTCAAACTCGACGAGCTCGCGCGCGCGAACGGCGGCGAGACATTGCGGCTGACGACGCGGCAAACGGTCCAATTCCATTGGGTGCTCAAACACGACCTGCGACCCGTCATCCAGGGCCTGCGCGAAGTGCAGCTCGATACGATCTCTGCCTGCGGCGACGACGCACGCGGCGTGATGTGTTCGATCAATCCGCATCTGTCGTCACTCCATGCCGCGGTCTATGACCTCGCACGCCGCGCCAGCGACCAGGCCATTCCACGCATGCACGCTTATCACGAGACCTGGTATGGCGAGACACGCATCGAGGGCCCGGAACCCGAGGAGCCGTTCTACGGCAAGACCTATATGCCGCGCAAGTTCAAGATCGGCTTCGCGGTTCCGCCCGTCAACGACATCGATGTCTACACACAGGACCTCGGATTCATCGCCATTGCCGAGCACGGCGAACTGAAGGGATTCAACGTCGCGATCGGCGGCGGAATGGGGCGCAGCGATCAATCGGCGGCGACCTATCCGCGGCTCGCCGACGTGATCGGCTTCGTCACGCCGGATCAGGTGCTGGCCACCTGCGAAGCCGTGATGAGCGTTCAGCGCGATTACGGCGACCGCAAGGAACGCGCGCACGCGCGCTTCAAGTACACGATCGACGATCTCGGTCTTGACTGGGTCAAAGCCGAGATCGAACGGCGGCTGGGCTTCGCGCTCGGAGATGCGCACCGGTTTGCCTTTACGACGAACGGCGACGCACTGGGCTGGCAGACCGGCGACGACGGCGCGCATCACCTGACGCTGTTCATCGAGAACGGCCGCCTGAGCCACGGGCCGGACCATGCGCTGCTCGACGGTCTGCGTGCAATCGCACGCGTGCACGTCGGCACGTTTCGCCTGACGCCTAATCAGAACATCGTGATCGCTCAGGTACCCGACACGAACCGCGAGCAGATCGAGCGGCTCGCCGAAGAACACGGCCTGCTCGCTCACGTGCGTGACAGCGCGTTGCGCCTGAACTCGATGGCCTGCGTCGCGATGCCGACATGTGGACTGGCGATGGCCGAAAGCGAGCGCTACCTGCCGTCTCTCGTGACGAAGATCGAAGCCTTGCTCGAAAAGCATGGACTGACGGATGTCCCGATCACGATGCGCATGAGCGGTTGCCCGAACGGCTGCTCGCGGCCCTACATCGCAGAGATCGGACTGTCGGGACGGGCGCCTGGCAAGTACAACCTTTATCTGGGTGGCGGCTTTCACGGGGAAAGACTCAATCGCCTGTATCGCGAGAACGTCGGCGAACAGACGATCCTCGAGTCGCTCGACACGACGCTAGGCCATTTCGCCAGCGAACGTGTCGAGCACGAGCACTTCGGTGACTTCGTCATTCGCACAGGTTATGTCGACGCCGTGACCTCGGGCCGCGATTTCAACCGTTGATCCGGCGTATTGCACGGTCTGCATCGACGATGTCGCTTTACTTGCGGTCCATGAAGGAGAACTGGATGTTCGAGCATGTGGGGCGCCAAAACCTGGCCGAATACTTCGCACACGTAGAAGGACTGCTCGCCGAAGATGGCGTGCTGATGAATCACGGCATCACATCGACCAATGCGGAAAGCGGCGAGACGCCTTACGGCGGCGGCGTCTTTATCGATAAGTAAGACATTCCGGATCTGGCCTCAGGAACGAAGAATGCTGCGATCCTATGGATTCAACCCCTGGAGGGCACAATCATGTCCCATCGACTGAAAACAGGTGATCGCGTCACGTGGAACACCCCGCAAGGCGTGACGACAGGCACGGTCGTCCGCAGGATCATCAGGGATACGGAACTGGACGGTCAGGTTGTCAGCGCGTCGAAGGACGACCCCCGTTACGAGGTCGAAAGCGAGAAGAGCGGCCAGCACGCGGTGCATCGCGCGGACAGTCTGGAGAAGGTGCACAAGCACTGATCTGCGTGGGATCGGCAACGACGCTATTGCACGGGTCTGCGTCGTTGCAAGGCAGTCCATCAAGACCCGCAGGGCATGATTGGGCCGGCAGGGCGCCGGCCCGCCATGCCTGCTAGACGACCTTCTTCGCCTCGTCGCGCCAGTAGTGTTGCTGTTTCCAACCAAGAAGGCGCTTGAGCTTTTCGTTGCTGAGCAGGGTTTCGAACTCGCCGAACTGCTTCCTGAGCGGCACGCCCGGGTAGTAGCGCCGGAGCAGTTCCGCCGTGGGTACGTCGGACGATACGTCGTCGGCCGCGACGTTCATCACCTGAAAGCCGAGGCCGTCCTTTTCGATAGCGAGCCGGCACGCGCTCGCGAGATCGCGGCCGTCGATATAGCTCCACGCAATCCTCTTGCGCAGTGCCGGATCTTTGAGCCACTGCGGAAACTTCGCGTAGTCGCTGGGTTCGAGCACGTTGCCGATCCGAAAGCAGTAAATGTCGGAGCCGGTGCGTGCGTGAAACGCTTTCGCCGTCACTTCGTTGATCACCTTCGACGTCGCGTAGCTGTCCATCGGGTCCACCGGATATTCCTCGTCGAGCGGGAAGTATTCAGGACTGCGGTCGCGGTGCGCGAACACGATGCCGTAGGTCGTTTCGCTCGATGCCACGATCACCTTGCGAATGCCAAGCTTCGACGCTGCATCGAGAATGTTGTACGTGCCCATCACGTTGATCCGGTACACCTCGTTGTCGGGCGTGATCATGATGCGAGGGATCGCCGCGAAATGCACGATTGCGTCGATCGGCTTTGGTTCGAGGTCGTTAGCGAATTCTCCCGGCGCCGTGCTCGATGCAAGCGCATTGAATACCTGGCCCGCATCGGTGATGTCCGTAATCAACGTGCGCGCCGTGCGCGCGGCCATCGGCACGCGATCGACATTCATCACCTCGTAGCCGTGCTCGACCAGGTCCTCGACGACCCATTTTCCGGCCAGGCCGCTGCCGCCGGTCACAATCACTCGCTTCGTCATGTGCTCCTCTTCTCCTGTTGTGCTTCTTGTGTGGGCGGCACTGCGCGTCGCTGATGCGGCAGTACCGGTCTCTGCTCAATGCGTTCGGCTGAAGACGACGTTCAGGCGTTGATCCAGGCCCGCGCCTGTTCCAGTTCGTTGACGCGAAACGCCTTGATTTCAGCCTTTGTAAAGAACCGCGCCAAATGCATCGACGCGTGAATCCAGCCCGCGTCGGCCACCACGGCGGCGCGCGTGACCTTGCGGGCGACGGCGACGCCGAGCGTCAGGTCGGTCCACAGCGCCTTCGGTTCGATGCCGCTGAAATGCTCGATGCGTTCGAGTACGCGGCTCTTACCGTTCAGCTCGAGATCACCACGCATGCGCTCGATGGCTTCGCGCAGTTCGTGGTCGGTGATTTTGCCTTCGACGGATATTTCGATGACCGGTGAACCGGGCACGGTGTGATACGCGATCATGGCAGGACCTCTGGCGAGGGAGACGTTACACGCGCAGGCACGGATCAGCCTGGCGTCGGATGGTGTGCTCATGGTACCCCTTTCCACTCGCTCGGTTAGCTTGCGAGCGCATTGCAGAAGGTGGGAGGGCGGCACATCAGCACAGGCCATCCGACACATGATCGCCCCTCTAGAGCGCCATCCAGAAAGATGCCGCGCAAAATGCGATCATCAGCCAGCTCGCGCGGTCCTTCGCGGCAAACAGCACTGGATCGTCGTGCATCTGTCCGCGATGGGCGATCAGCCAGATGCGGCTGACCCAGTACAGCAGGATCGCGCACACCGGCCAGATCATCGGCGGGTGACGATAAAGCAGCGCGGTATTACGGTCCTGGATATAGAGTGCGAGCACCAGCACCGCGAGATAGCCGGATGCGGCGCCGAGCGATGAGATCAGCGCCAGGTCGTCGGACTGGTAGCCGCGCCCGCGCGTCTTCGTCAGCCCGCGCGCCTGCAATGCGTGCAGTTCCGCATAACGCTTGATCAAGGCGAGGCTCAGGAACATGACCATCGAAAACGCGAGCAGCCAGAAGCTCAGAGGTGCCCCGATCGCGGCCGCACCGGCCACGATGCGCGCGGTGTAAAGCGCGGCAAGCACCACCACGTCGACCATCACCAGCCGCTTCAGGTAGAGCGAGTAAGCGAGCGTGAGCGCGTAGTAGGCGAGCAGTGCGAGCCCGAAGCGCAGCGGCAGGCAGCCGAATGCGAGTAGCGCGCCGCCTGCAAGCAATACCGGACACAACGCGACGCCCCAGCGAAGCGGTAACGCACCGGATGCGAGCGGCCGATTGCGCTTGGAAGGATGATGGCGGTCGTCCTCGAGATCGATCAGATCGTTGAGCAGATAGACGCTCGACGCACACAGCCCGAAGGCGACGAATGCGAGCCCCGCCGCGAGCGTTGTCGCCGGCTGACCGAAGTGGTGCGCGGTGAGCAGCGGCACGAAAATCAACAGATTCTTGAGCCACTGGTGCAGGCGCAGCGCTCTACTCAGCACCTTCAGGCGCCCCCGCCGGGTCTCGATCACGCGATCGACATTGCCCTGCGCGAGCGCCACGCGCTCGACGCCGCGCCCGGGGTTCACCACCCACGCTCGCGCGGCGCTGGCCCAGACCGGCACGTCGTCGCGTGAATTGCCCGCGTAGTCGAAACCGCGCTCCCCGAAGGCGGCGATCAGGCGGTCACGCTTGCGCGTTGCGGACAGGTTGACCTCGCCGTCGGTTGCATGGACCTCGTCGAAGCAGCCCAGATGATCCGCGATAGCCTGCGCATAGCGCTGGTGAGTGGCGGTCGCGAGCACGAGCGCACGGCCGGCCGCACGCTCGGCCGCCAACTGCGCGAGCAGGGACGCGTCATACGGCAATCCGGTGACATCGAGATTCGTGGCGGCCGCGAGCCGCGCCTTCAGGCCCGCTTTGCCGCCACGCAGCAGCCAGACCAGCAGTTGCCAGCAACGCAGCGGCGAAGTCTTCAGAAACGCCCACACGCACTCGATCAGAACGTCGGAGCGCAACAGCGTGCCATCGAGATCGACGACGAGCGGCCGGCCGCGGTCCGGCGTGATCGGCGCGTGGCTCACGACTGCGGCACGATCACGAACAGTTGGTAGGGACGCGCGGGCAACTCCCGTCCCCATGCGGTCTTGCCCACCTCGAACGCAACCGGTGCTGCATGACTTAGCGACGATGCCGTCGTGATGCAGTCCGAGTCGTCGCCACGGCACACGATCAGCGCGCCCTGGCGCGCGAAATCGGCGGGTGTAAACCAGGGCGTTGCGGCCGGCCAGTGGAGATCCCAGAAGCGGGCGCCGCCGCCGTCATAGAACACCATCGAAGCGGCTTCATGCGTCGAGCCCCCCACGATCGACAGCGGCCGGCGGGTGTGTTCGTGCCACACCGCCTGCGCCGCTGCCGCGAGTTCCGCGCGCGGCTCGGCCGCGTCGTCGGTATTGCGCCGCGCCCCCATGTAGCCGACCACTGCCGACACCACCAGCACCAGCGCCCAGTACACCGCCATGGCGCGTATGGCACGCTGCGGCGCGAACTCGACGCGGGCTTGCGTGAGCACGGCAAGCCAGAGCGGCACGATCGCGAACCATTGCGCCATGCCCCAGACCGAGGCCATCTGCGTCTTGCCGATCACCGACAGCACGCCCACGGCGAACAGCGGCCCCAGCGCGAGCCACCACAGATCCGGGTGCGACCCGCGCCGAACCACGCTCAGCACCATCAGCCGCGCGGCCCCGCGCGTGCGCACCATCAACAGCACGAAAATGAAGCTGAGCGCGAGATAGCCGATCTGCGCGAGCGTGTAGATGCCAAAGCGCCCGACCGCGGCGACCAGCGTGCCGCCGGTGCGTTGCGCGGCGTACTCCAGCGTCGGGAAATGATTGACCATCATCCAGTGCACGTGCGGGGCCAGCACGGCGACACCCGCCGCCACCGCGAGCAGCGAATCGACGCTGACGAGGCGCGCACGCCATGCGGGACGCGCGAGCAATGCCAGCAACAGCCCGAGCAGCAGCACGACCGTGAAGTACTTGCCCAGCACGGCAAGCGCCGCGCACGCCCCGAGACCGAGCGCCGCGCCGCCGCGCGCGAGGCGGCTGCCCGGCTGCACGTAGCGGACGAAAAAGTAGGCGGTCCACGGCCAGACCGACAACAGGATCGAGTTCGGATTGAACTTGATGGCGAGATTCGAGTAAAGCGGCGATACCGCCATCGCAAGCCCGGCGAAGATCGCGATCTGGCGCGGTACGAAGCGCCCGGCGAGCGCGACGATCCCGACGAGGCCGACCAGCACGTTCACCGCCGACAGCGCGAAATACGCGAGATCGGTATGCGGGAACACGCTGAACCAGGCCGCTGCGACCCACGACGAAAGCGGCGGGTGCTTCGCGTAACCGGCCTGCCACTCGAGGCCCCAGACATAGGTCTCGACCATGTCGCCCTGGATGTCCAGGTTGCCGCGCGCGAGCCAGGCGGCCAGGGTCCAGACGAGTGCGTGGAAGGGGAGCAGCCAACCGAGTGATGCGATGCCTGCGGCGGCAGGTTTGTCGGAGGCCGAGGCGAGCGACGTAGGATTCGAAAGCTGGGTCGACATTGAGCGTTTTGATCTGTGTGCCGCCGTACCGGGCGGCGTTTTTAGCCCGGCATTGTAATATGAGCTTATGTAGGAAGTCGGCGAACCTGACAGACCACCCGGCAACCCCTGGCGCCGATCAAACTAAAAAGGCTTGATGGAGGAACGACGTTGGCGGCGAAAATTGACGCGTGAAGTCGGCAAGACCTGCCGGTTCTTGGGGCGGGGAGGGCTGTCAATCCTGAGATCAACCCTTACTGCGGCTTGGTCAAATCCTGCCCAATTGCTGCGACAACCGCCTGTTCGCAATCCTTGAGGCCTGTCACCGACTGATCGAACTGGTCGGTCAGCGTGCCGAAGCTGCCATAACGATATTTGGCGTCTGCTTCGATATGAACCGAATTGGCCTTGATGTCCCAGCCGCAAGCGAATGTCTTAAAGTACATGTCCTGCTTCGACTTCGAATCGAGCAGGCGCGCACGGATAACGACCCATGGAATGAAGTCGCTTGTATCCGGTGGGGATGCATAGCCAAACGAAGTAATCCACACGTTCAAGATGGCATCCGCGTCGGTCTTGACGTCTGAGAAGTCGTCGGACTTGCCATCGCTTGCGAGCTTGACGCTCTGGCCGTGCAACGCAACGACCTGATACCCGGCGTTGGAGAGTCTCGCTGTAAGGCCATCGTCAACAACAGGGGCGAAAACGATTTTTTCGCTCGCCACACGCTGCGTGTACGTACTCGTATGATTGGCGTTGACCCCGGCTTGCACCAATCCACCAATCAATCCAAATGCTCCGGCAGCGCCGCCGAAGTTGACCACGCTCTCTCCGCGCGGTTCCTTGACGTCCAGCATGCCGATCGTATGTAGCTTTTGCCGATTGCTGGCGGCAAGGTCGGTTTTCGGAAGCGAAGCACAACCCGTGAGCAGTGCTGTAACGACAAAACCCGCGGCGAGCACGGACTTTGAAAGTGCTTTGGTCTTCATGATTCTTTATTTGTGGATTGAGAGCGTCGACGCGCAACAGCCCAGCGCCTTTGAATAATGGCCATCCCGTGCAATCAGGGACCAGCAAGCCATTTATCGGCATCACTGGTATGAACTTTAGAATTGCAACGGCGCCAAACCAGCCTTTTGATCCACGAAGACCTCGAACACCGTTAATCGCGACAACTCATCAACAATTTGGGCCGATTGCTGTCATTTGTGCCGCGAATATATATGTTGAAGTACGCCATACGTGCCGTATGTCGGCCTGAACGAGAAATCGGTTCGATATTCACCGTCGACTTTCTCCGCACTGATAAAGCATCAACGTGAGAACTCCGGAATACCTACCAGCTCACGAGTGCGAATAGAAACGCGGCAGAAGTGGACGTCGAAGTCCGAAGCCGAGGCGATCGTTACATGTTCCGCGAATCGGCAATTTCCAGACGCTTCAGGACCTGATTGGCATCTGTGCCAAGGGCCGGCCGAAGCCTTCCGTCGTCATGACCATGCTCAAGATCCATCCATGGATCTTCTATTGCTTCGTCAGACGCTTGAATCGCGACTCATCCAGCCGAATTCGTGGACGGGCCCATCGGCGGCGGGCCTCCTGGAAGGCAGGAGACCAGGGAACCGAACTGGGCCGGTGACCGTCGTCCTTGCGCGCCGGCATCCGCACGAGAACTCCGGGAGACTAGCGATGAATTGCTCCATTCGTGCGAGGCTTATCCAGTTTGCCTGGATCGTCATTCTGGCCGCGCCCTGTGTAGCATGGGCGCAATCGCAAACAATCGATACGGTCGCCGGCACGGGGCGCAAGGGTACGCTGGCGACGGAGGGCCGGCTGCGTCAGCGCTGCTCGCGCCTGAGGGCCTCTGTCTCGACCACGACGGCAACCTGTTTGTGGCCGAACCGGTGAACCACGTTGTCCGGCGTATCGATCGCGCGACAGGGATCATCACCACCTACGCGGGCACCGGTCAAACCGTCTACAACGGTGAAGGACTGGAGGCAACGGCGACAAATCTCGGCTATCCGACAGGCGTCGCCGTCGGACCCGACGACGATGTGTACGTTGCCGACTACGGGGCCACCAGCCGGATCTGGCGTATGGATCATCACACACTGACGATGCACACGGTTGTCGGCGGAAGCGAACGCGGGTTTTCCGGGGACGGAGGGCCGGCAAGTGCTGCGTTGATCAACGCGACGGACATCGCCTTCGACCGCTATGGAAACCTCTTCATCAGCGATTCTGGCAACGAGCGCATTCGCCGCGTCGACCGTCGCACCGGGATCATCACGACGGTGGTGGGCAACGGCACCCACGGAGCAGGTCCGGCCAGCGGCCCCGCGGCCGCAGCCGGCTTCCTCTACTTCATCACTATCGCGTTTGACCGTCGCAATAGCATGTTCTTTGCCGACTCTGTTCTGAGCACCGTTCGCGAACTTGACAGACAGGGCCGCACATTTACGACGGTGGCAGGTGTCTATCCCGGCACGACAGGGGTTGCTTTCGAGGCGGGCTACAACGGCGATGGCCAGCCTGCGACGCAGGCGCTGCTCAACTATCCGTCGCATATTGCGACCGATTGCGCAGGCAATCTCACCATCAGCGATAGCGCTAATTACCGCGTGCGGCAGGTTGACCGGCAGACAGGGGTCATTGAGACTATCGCCGGCACAGGTGCGGCGGGCTATTCGGGTGACGGAGGTCTCGCCATTCAGGCCATGCTGATGCAGCCACGGGGCCTCGCGTTCGCGCGTGACGGTGCGCTGTATGTTGCCGATGGGTTCCGGATTCGCAGAATTTCCGGGCTCCCGGGCCACCACCGCTGGGATTGCCGCGACGACCGTCGTTACGGTCTTCACCGCGACGACGGTGACGCTGACGACGACCATTGAGGCCTCGTGAGCGCGCCCAGTCTCATCGACAGAACTGCAAGATGGAATCGGCAACCTCCTGAGGCGCTTCGCGCTGCGGGAAGTGGCCTACACCATCGAGAACCTTCCGCTGATAGCGCCCAAGGAAGTAAGACTCCCGTCCGCTCGAACTATCGGGATGGTTGCAGGTGTCCGCACCGCCGTGCAGCACCAGCGTTGCGACCGATAGCGCCGGTGCGGGATTCAGACGCGCTTCATCGTCGGCATAGGCGGGGTCGCCGTCGACGAAGCCCCAACGGTGGCGGTAGGAATGGAGCACGATTTCGGCCCAGTCGTCGCCCGCGAATGCCTGCGCCGCTTCGTCGAAGTCGGCCGGCGCATACCAGCCGGCCGGCGCCCAGCTATCCCACATCTGCCGAGCGAAGGCCTCGCGGTCGTCCCGTACCACGCGTGCGCCGCGCGGCGTGGCCATAAACCAGTGGTACCAATAATTGCGCACCTGCTGCAGGGTCAGTATCTGGTCCGGGGCATTGGTGCCGTATCCCACCGATAGCATGACCAGATGTGAAGCCACGCCGTCTCGCAGGCCGCACGCATTCGCGACCGCGCGTGCGCCCCAATCATGTCCGACCAGGATCGGCCGCTCGACTTCCAACACGTCGATGAAATCCAGAAGATCGCGGCCCAGCGCGGACAACTGGCCGCTGCGAGGCGTGCTCGCATCGAGAAACCGTGTGGGCGCGAAGCCCCGCAGCGCGGGTGCGAGCACGCGATAACCCGAATCGGCCAGAATGCGCGCGACGCTCTTCCAGCACTGCGGGCTGTCCGGCCAGCCATGCAGCAGCACCGCTGTTCGCGCGCCCTGCGGGTTCCATTCGAGATAGGCAATGTCGAGCCGCCCGGTATCGGCGTGGCGGTAGGTGTTCATGGTTTTCCTCGTGCAAACAGGGAAGTACCACGATAGCTCGACGTCTCGTTGCGATTGGTGAATAATCACGATCTATTGATGATCGTTCGTGTTGAATAACTTAATCGAATTTGATGGACATACTGCCCACTGCCGATGGTGTTCCGCTCGATACCGTCCTGCTCCGCACTTTTCTCGAAGTCGTGGACAGCGGCAGCTTTGCCACGGCCGCCGAGCGTCTGGCGCTGACTCCTTCGGCCGTGAGCGGCCATATCAAGCGTCTGGAACAAATGGTCGGCGTCGATCTGCTGACACGCACGACTCGTCACCTGTCGTTGACGCAGGGCGGCGACACCCTGTATGCGTACGGCCGCAACATTCTCGATCTGGAACGCGAGGCCCGCGCGAAACTACGCGGCGCGCCGCTGCGTGGGTTACTGCGCGTCGGTGCATCGGAAGATTTTGCGGGCGCCTGGCTACCCCAAGTGCTACAGCGTTTTCGACAGCGACATCCCGAGGCGACGATCGACCTGAAAGTCGGCATCACAGCCGATCTGTTGCGCCAACAAGAGCGCGGTCGTCTGGATCTGGTGTTCGGCAAGCAATGCAGCCGCGTCGGAAAGGGCGGTGAATTGCTGTGGGAAGAGCCGCTAGTCTGGGCCTACGCGGAGAATGAACCGCTGGATCTCGACCGGCCGCTGCCGCTGGCCGTCTTTCCCGATCCCTGCATCTATCGAGAATCGGCGATCACGGCGCTCAACAAGGCAGGGCACGCGTGGCGCGTCGTGTTCGAGAGCAGCAGCATGGCGGGCTGCCTGTCGGCGGCGCGTGCGGGTTTTGCTGTCACAGTCGTTGCCGATAGTCAGCGAGTCGAAGGTTTGCGGCTCGTGGGTCGCAACGAAGGATTGCCCGCGTTGCCGGTTGTTCGTTTCTACGCGTTTCCTCGCTCCGACTCGCCCGCGTGCGCGGATTTGATAGCTGCTGCACGCCGCGCAGGCCAGCAAGGTCGCTTTAGTCCACGCGCACTTCGCGGGTGACGGGTCCGTCGTTCGCATGGGATGCCGCCGGCGCAGGACGGCGCGGCGATCCGCGCTCGCTGCGCCTTGAACACGTGGGTCCGTTGCCGTTACCCTATGTGCTGCTGTGGCCCGAGACAGGTCTCTCCATGCGCGCCGACCATGCTTTGCCTACGCAAACTGGCATGCCCGTTTTCCAGACGTCGGGCCATATCGCGTCATTCGGCAACGACGCAATTGCATTGCGCTGGACGCACGAGAACGAGCGTCTCGCCGGTTTCTCGCTGATCGATTGCGAGCGCAAACGCACGCTGCTGATCGTCGCGCCGTTCACACTCACGCTTGCTGACGGAACCACCACGGACCTGTCCGGGCTGAGGGTCGTTGCGCCCGTGAGCGACGTTGCGCTCGAACCCAACCCCGATGCGTCCCGCCTCGGCGAACGAATCGCAGGGCGCCGCGCGAGCGTCTCGCTGGTCGATACTGATGGACGCCTCAAGGTGCAATGGAGCGTCGAGCAACGCGAAGGGTCACGATATCTGCGCGTCCAACTGGCGGTTACGGCGCTTCTTCAGGATGAAGCGATCACCGCCGTGTCATTGCTGCAGACGCGCGCTGCTGGCGCCAAGGCCAGTAGTGAGCGGAAGGGCACGCCGGTCATTGCGGGCAACTTCTATCTGGGCTTCGAGCATCCGCTGGCGACGAGTCAAATAGATGGCGACAGCCTCGGCTTTACGCTGCATCGGGCGTTGCCGCTGCCGAAAAACAGGACACTGGTCTACTCCGCTGTGGCAGGTGTAGCCTGCGACGGCCAGATTCGGCGCGACTTCGGCATCTATCTGGAGCGGGAACGCGCTCGTCCGTATCGCCCGTTTCTGCACTACAACAGCTGGGGCGATATCGGCTACCTGACGCCATATACGCAGGAACAGGCACTCGAACGCATCGACACGATCGGCCGCGAGTTGCACACGGCGCGCGGGGTGCAAATCGATTCGCTTCTGTTCGACGATGGCTGGGACGACCTTGGCGGCGGCTGGCAATTCAGCAACGCATTTCCACATGGCTTCGTTCCGCTGCGCGACGCTGCCGCGCGATTCGGCGCCGCTCCCGGCATATGGCTATCGCCGTGGGGCGGCTACGGTACGCCGAAACAGGAACGCGTAGCGCGAGGACGGGCCGCTGGTTACGAGGTCATCGACAACGGTCTCGCATTATCGGGGCCGGCGTATTACCGGCGCTTTCATCAAGTCGTGATGGACTTGCTCGGCAAGGGCGGCGTCAATCAATTCAAGTTCGACGGCACAGGCAATGCCGACAGGGTGTTTCCCGGCAGCCTGTTCGATAGCGATTGGGACGCGGCGATTCAACTGATCGGGGACATCCGCGCGGCCAAACCCGAAACCTTCATCAATCTCTCGACAGGCACGCATCCGTCGCCTTTCTGGCTGCTCCATGTCGATTCCATCTGGCGCGGCGGCAGCGACGATGGCCTCGCGGGCAGCGGCACGAACCGCGAGCGCTGGATCACTTACCGCGACACGCAGACGTATCACAACGTCGTGGAGCGCAGTCCGCTCTTTCCGCTCAGTTCGCTGATGCTGCACGGCATCCTGTACGCGCAGTGCAATCCACGGCTCAATACGTCGGCGGGCGACGCATTCGCCCACGAAGTATGGTCGTACTTCGGGACCGGCACGCAGTTGCAGGAGTTGTACATCACGCCGGCGCTGCTGGGCCAGCACGACTGGGATGTGCTTGCGCGCGCCGCGCTATGGGCGCGCGAAAACGGCGACATTCTGCGCGACAGCCATTGGATTGGCGGGGCGCCGGACGAACGGGCGGCGTACGGTTGGGCCGCGTGGGCGTCGCACAAGGCGATCGTGACGCTGCGCAATCCTGCCAGTCGCACGCAACGCTTCACACTCGACCTGCGGCGCCAACTGGAGTTGCCGGATGGGGCGGTGGCACGATTCGAATTGCGCAGCGTTGGGCATGCAGGGGCTTCCGGTATTCCCGCTCGACTGGACGCCGATGTGCCGCGAGCAGTGCACCTTGCGCCGTTCGAAGTACTCACGCTCGAACTGCTGCCGGTTGCCGCCGCGAAGCGGTGAAGGGCAGGAGGCGTACGCGCTAGTACAGCCTGTCGGCCACGGGAATCGGCTTTGCCTCGATCTGATGAAGGTCGAAGACCAGCACCTCGTTGTTACCTTGCGCGAGCCACGGCGCGGGGCAGTACAGACGCCTTTGCGGGCCGATGTTCCAGTAGCGTCCGAGGTTGTGTCCGTTGACCCAGACGATACCCTTGGTCCAGTTGCTCATGTCGAGCCACGTGTCGCCGACTTCGGTCAGCAGCACATTCGCCTTGAAAAAAAGACCGGGTTTGCGCGGGTTCGTGCAGTCTTCGTTGAGGGCGGCGATGAATGCTTCATCCATCGGCAGCAGGTAGACGTCCCATTCATCGAGCAACGAGACTGAGCCGTCTGCGTGTTTCATCGTGACCGGATCGAGCAGACCTTTGCGGTCAATGAGCGCGGGTCCGAAGTTGACGCGCCCCATGGCCTCGACGAGTATCTCCAGCGCTACCGGGCCGTCCGTGTTCGCCCCTTGATTCCGCCGCGCCGGAGGCAGGACAAGTGGCGCGCGATGCATCATGTGGAGCGACTGCGCGTACTTCCGCGGCAGTTGCGCTCTCGATACGCCGCCCGCGTACTGTTCCCCAAGGAAAACGGTCGCATAGTCGTGAACGCCGCTGATATCCAGCACACCGTTCGCGTGCGCCGGTAATGGCGTGCGATACAGCACGAAGCCAAACGCCTGACCGTAGTGTTCAAACGACTTCGGACCGACGCCATGCTCGCGCGGCAGTGCTGCGGGCAGGTTGTCCCAGATCGACGCGTACAGCGTTGGCATCAAGGCCCCAACGCCTGTGCAGTCAAGCGTGGCGATGGCATCGGGTATGGCTGGCAACGATTCGGGCAGATAGCTGGCGATCAGGTTTCGATACTTGAGGTACTTCGGTGTCGCCATGCCTTGCTCGTTGATCGGCGCGGAATAGTCGTAGCTCGTGATGTCGGGCTGATAGTTGCCTGCATCGTCGACGTTCGCGCCGGCAAAAAAGCCAAAGCTCGTGCCGCCGTGAATCACATACAGGTTGAACGACAGTCGTGCCTGCATGAACGTGTCCAAGGTGCCGGAGAGATCGTAGTCCACGCCCGCGAAGCCCGCTTCGCCCCAATGCGTGAGCCACCCCGGGTACACCTCGCCAGCCATCGCGGGCACCGAGGGGAATCTGCGGCGCACCGTTGCGATTTGCGCTGCGTTGCCATTGCTCAGCGCGATCGCGCCGCCCGTCACCGTGGTGTGGTTGCGTTCGAGTTGCGCGAGACCGTCTTCGGTGTAGAACGGCCCGCTTATGCCTCCTCTGAGCCAAAGCTGCCTGAGCTCTTCGAGGTAAGACGGATTGCTCGCATACGAACCGAATTCGTTCTCGATCTGGATCATCAGGATCGGTCCGCCGTGCTCGCTCATCAATGGCTTGATACGCGGAACCAGTTCGTCGATATAGCGGGCCACCGCCGCCATGTAGCGAGGATCGGTGGCCGAGTCGGTCCGCAACTGGATGTCCGGATCGCGCAACAGCCAGCAAGGCAGGCCGCCCAGATCCCACTCTGCGCAAACATAAGGCCCGGGGCGCAACAGCACCCACATCTGCTCGGATTGGCATAGGCGGATGAAGGCCTCGATATCGCGGTTACCGCTGCCGAAGTCGAACACGCCTCTGTGCATCTCGTGGTAATTCCACATGACGTACAACGCGATGCAGTTCATCCCCATCGCCCTCGCCATGCGGATTCGGTGTTGCCAGTACTCGCGCGGGATGCGCGCTGGATGCATCTCGCCGCTGCGAATCTGGAATGGCATGCCGTCGAGCAGGAAATGTTCGCCGTCGGGGCTAAAGGAGAAGGTGTGGCCGCGTTCGAGGTTCACGATGGGCGTCGTCAAGTTGGCGAATGTAGGCTACTTGTAAATCGGCGGCGCGCCTGCCTCGCACGGTAATGGCTCAACTGTATTCGATAGAATAAATACACGCGATGGCATTGCGGCGTTCCGGGCGAGGCGATGCGTCGCGCAACGCTGTAGCGGTAATTCTGTAGGCCGGATTGGAAATGAGTACGGGCAAGGTTTTGTCCGGCATCGCGATGGCCGCGCTGTCCACTGCATGCGCCGCTGCGGGTGCGGCCGGTGCGTGTGTGCCGTCGTTCTCCGAGGTCGCCGTCAAGGATGGACTCGAAGTGCGGACCCGCTGCGTTGTCTCCGCGCCCGCGCTCGCACGCGTGACGGAACGCCTGAACCGCGCCGTGAAGAGCGACGGGCTCTCCGCCGAGCAACGTGCCGCGCTGGCGGCAGCGGCCAACACGATGCTGCATGCTGTCTTCTCGCGGACAGATCAAGACGAAGCCACCAAGGACGCCGCACTCGCCAACTTCGAACCGATCCTCGAAAGCCTTGCATCGCAGATCAGGACGCGCTCCGACATCGACCTTATCGCCGAGGCTTCGGAATGGAGCGCGCGTTATCAAGAGCTGCTGCGCAGGTTGTCCATCACGCGCAGCACGGACTCCGCCGAACTGCAGGCCGCTGCCGCCGTCAGGCGTCTCGATCTGGACCACGCTTCTGCGCTGCTGATGCGGCTCATGGCCGAGGCACCCGGTACCGCCCAGCTAAGCGCCGTGCGCAACTACGAAGCGGCGAGCGTCGAACTGCTTCGCTTCATGCCATGGAACGCGCTGCCCTACCTGGAGCATGCCCATACGCTGCAACCCGACGACAGGGACATCGCCACCGCATTTGCCGACACGCTGCTCGTGCAGCACGAGCCCGAGCGCGCCGAGCCGGTGTATCGGGCGCTGCTGGTCCAGTATCGGGGGCTCGCGAAACAGCGGCCCGCCGCATGGCAGCCGTCCATCGCGCGTACGCTCGGCAAGCTCGGCAGTCTGTATGTGATGCGGCAGCAGCAGAAGGAAGCCGAAGCCGCATGGCTGCACGCGCTCGAAATGTACTGGGCGCTCGCGCGCGTGGACCCTTCGGCCTATGGTCCCGCAGTGGCGAACACCTTTGATAGTCTCGCAACGTTGTACCGCGACACGCAGCGTCTGCAGGATGCGGCAGACGCATGGCGCGAAGCTCTCGCCCTCGACCGTGCGCTGGCCCGACAGGACCCGGCAAAGTACCGACCGGCGGTCGCGATGACGCTCAACGACCTCGGCATTCTTTACAGTGCGACACAGCGCACGCACGACGCGGAACTCGCCTATCTCGAAGCGCTCAGCATCCAGCGCGCACTCGAACACGACAATCCCGCCGCCTGGCGTCCGGCGCTTGCGCGCACGCTGAATAACCTCGGGAACTTCTATAGCGCAAGCGAGCGCCTGCCGGAAGCGGAGCACGCCTACCGGCAGGCTCTAAAGGTCCGACAACAGCTCGCCCGCGAAAACCCCGCGATTTACGAGCCCGATCTGGCGCATACGCTGGGCAATCTGGGCGTGCTGTACCGTCTCCAAGGGCAGCCGGCCAAGGCGCTGCAGACGTACCGGGACGCGCTGCGGATCGTTCACGCGCTGTCGCGCGATGCGCCGGTCAAGTACCAGCCTGACGAGGCACGGATACTGAACAATCTTGGCGTGCTCTACAGCCGCACGGGCAGGCCGCGGGAAGCGGAAGACGCGTGGCGCCGAGCGCTGGATCTGTACCGCAAACTCGCACACGATGATCCGTTGACCTGGCGGCAGGATGAAGCACGCACGTTGCGGAATCTGGCCACGCTGCTCAGCCACACGCAACGTTCGGCGGAAGGCGACGCATTGGAACGCGAGGCCGACGAGCTTATCGATTCGACGCGGGCGCAATAGGTCCCGAGGCTCGCGGCCGGACCGCGAACGAGACGCAGCAGTGGGGAAACCGTCGCCTGTCGGCGCTTATCCGAATACGCCCCGGATCACGTCTTTCTCGAATTCGACTGTCCACGCGGTGCCGTGTCCGGTCTGGTACTCCCGTTCCCGCAGTGACGACGTGCGAACGACGGTGACACTCCCCCTAAGCGGGTAGACCTCGTCCACGATATCGGTCGCCCCGGTCTCCTGAAGGACGAAGTCGGACTCGGCGAGGTGGTGCCGACGCAGGACGGCGAGAAAATCAGCCCTTTCGTCGGGTGCGATCACTGACATTGGGCGCCTCCTTTGGGCTCAGTCTCGCCGAAAAACCCGTGATCGATCGAGACATAGCCGGCCCCTTATAAGGTACAAACCGTGCTTTCATTCTAGGCCTTTGCGCCACTTGTCACCCGAAGTTGCGGCGCCGCTCACCGATGCCGGCTGCACTCCGCTTGCGTCGGACTGATCCGCCGCTCATTTCCGCGCGCTCGGCTGGCGTGCGGTTTGCCAGTGCGTGAACTATTCTGAATAGATCGCAAGTGTTCATTCGTTTTCAGATATTCGACAGGAGGTGTGCCATGGCGATGTCGCCAACCTTGCAGGAGTGCCTGCGCAGCAAGGGTTCCCGCTACGAAGTCGTGCGTCATCCATACAGCCACTCGAGTATCGAAACGGCTGCCGCGGCGCACATTCCGGGTGACCGCCTTGCCAAGACCGTGCTCCTCGAAGACGAACACGGCTATGTGGCCGCCGTGCTGCCATCGACTTACGCCGTGCAGCTTTCCGAGTTCTGGAGCAAGACCGGGCGCCGGCTTGCTCTCGCCACGGAAGTCGAACTGCGCGAATTGTTCAAGGACTGCGATGCGGGAGCGGTGCCGCCGATTTGTATGGCGTATGGCATGAAAACTTACCTGGAATCGAGCCTGGCAGGCCAGCCCGACGTCTACTTCGAGGCGGGCGATCACGAAGAACTGATTCATATGGAAGCCGATCAGTTTCTCGCGCTGATGGGCGATGCGGAGCGCGCGCATTTCGCACGGCGGATGCGAGGGTTGGGCAGCGGCCGGGCCTGAGGCGGGGCCCGGGGGGCGTCGCCATCAGTCGCAAAGCAGCCCTACCATCGGAATCGCCGGAGTTCGTCCCGCGATCAGGTCGGCCGTGATTCGAGCCGACCCGTGTGACATCGTCCAGCCGATATGACCGTGACCGGTATTTAGATAAAGATTGCGGTACTTCTTGCGCCCAAAGAACGGCAAGTTCGTCGGCGTCATCGGCCTGAGCCCGGCCCACATTTCGGCGCGATCGTAGTTGGCGCCGGCCGGGTAGAGTTCCTGTGTCACGCTCTTCATAAACGCAAAATCAGAGGGCTTGTGGCTCGTGTCGTAGCCAGCAAACTCCGCCGTTGCGGTGACCCGGATACGGTCGCCGAAGCGCGAGATTGCGACCAGGTTGTGCTCGTCGACCGCTGCAATGGCGGGTGGCAAGGGCCGGCCCTCGATGGGAATCGTCAGCGAGTACCCCTTGATCGGATAGATCGGAAGATCGATGCCGATCTGTCGGGCGAGAACAGGACTATAGGGGCCGAGGGCGAGCACATACGCGTCGCCTTTTATAAGGCCTCGACTCGTTCTGGTGGCCACTATGTCCTGCCCGGCGGTTTCGAAACCGGCGATCGTGGTGTCCGTCAGAAGCGTACCGCCGCGCGCGACGATCTTTTTCGCAAGGGCGCGGGTGAACTTCGCAGGGTCTCCGGTCTCATCGGTCGGGCAGTAAATGGCGCCCGCTATCCGGTCTTTTGCCGAAGCTAGCGACGGGTCGAGTGCGACGACCTCATCGGGGCTGAGGACCCTGATGACTTGCCCATCCGATTCCAGCAGCTTCATGTGCTCGACGCCGCGGTCCTGCGATTCCCGGGTCCGATGGAGATACAGAATTCCGCGGTCGTTTCGATCGTATTCGATGGCCTCGTCGGCGATCACACCCTGTAGGACCCGTTGCGAGTACGCGGCAAGCCGATGCTTGAGCAGGGTATTGCGGCGTGCCTTCTCCGATGTGCATTCCATCAGGAATCGCCACGACCAGCTGTAAAGCCTCGGGTCCGCCGAGAACTTGAAGCGCAACGCCTGATCTTTCAGCACCAGCGATTTGAGCAGAATCATTGGCGCTTTCGGCGAGGACCAGACAAAGGAATGCCCGGGCGCGATCATGCCCGCGTTACCCCAGCTGGTTTCCGCCGCGACCAAGGGCTGTCGCTCGACGATGACGACCTCATGGCCATCTTTCTGCAACTGGTACGCGGTCGTCACACCGACGACCCCGCCACCGAGCACGATGATTTTCATAATGTCCTGAGATACAAGGGCGCTGCGGCGCTGTCACTTCCATTGCGGCTGATTCAGCACCATGCCGTGCTGCCCCTTGTAGGCAGCCACGGCCGGCGGCGTCCATCCGTCCAGCATCTGTGGCGCGAGTTGCCAGACCTCGATGCCGAGCGGCCGGCACACATCCAGCGGATCGCGGGCGTCCGGTCCCCACATCGGCACCGACAGATCGCCGCCCGGACAGGTCGACAGTGCGCACAGCAAGTCGATCTCCGCGAAGAATTCGAGGTAATCGCCTTTCTTTGCCGGACACGCCTTCATGAAGTATTTGTCGTCGAGATTCAGGCCGGTGCACTGGAACACGTTGAGCACGTCGTGAACGTCGTACTCGGTCAAGCCATACGGGGCGATGGCGCGCGTCAGGTTGGAGTGGCAGTGAAAATGAAAATCCTCGCCGGTCAGCATGCGGTTCACGTAGGGGTCGCAGCGCGTGCCGAGCAGATCGTGGACACGGCCGCCGTGCTCGTCGACGCCGTAGCCGGCGAGACTGTCATCGGTGATGGTCACCATCGGACGCAGGAATGGCAGCGTCGACCACAGACGGTCGAACGTGCTCACGTGCGCCTGCTGCAACTGGCGCGTGCGCGATGCCCACATGCGCTCGCGTGGATTGTGCCGGTTCCACATGTTCAGGTCGGCAACCTGCGGGCCTTCGAGCGTGACAATGCGAAACACGTGGCCGGCTGGCACGGTCCACGCTCGCCCCGAGCGGATCGGCACGACGATCGATTCGACCAGCGTGCGGGTGTCGTGCTGTGAGGCGATGCGCTGATAGAACGTCTTGTCGACGTCGAGCGCCGAGCCTTTGGTGGACTGATAGGCAGCAGGGTAATTCAGCATCATGCATTCTCCCTCGAATTCAGGCCTGAGCCTGTATTAAGACCTCCTCGCGCTGCCCGGTTGGCGGGTTACTCTGCCGCGATAGCACTGCCTCCCAGATAGGCAGCGCGGACCCGGCTATCCTGAGCCAGCTCGCGGGCGGACCCCGCGAGCGCAATGCGCCCACTTTCCAGCACGTAAGCCCGATGCGCGATTCGCAGCGCCTGGCGGGCGTTCTGCTCGACCAGAAGTATCGAAGTGCCTTCCCGGCAGATGTCGGCGACCATGCCGAAGATCGCGCGGACCAGCTTCGGCGCGAGTCCCATCGACGGTTCGTCCAGTACGACGATACGGGGGCGCAGCATCAGGGCTCGGGCAATCGCCAGCATCTGCTGTTCGCCGCCGCTGAGCGTGCCTGCGAGCTGGCTGCGTCGCTCGCCGAGCCGCGGAAAAGTCGCATAGAGCTGATCCCTTCGCTGTTGCAATGCCGCACTGTCGCTTCGGATCAGATAGCCGCCGAGATGCAGGTTTTCCTCCACCGTCAGCGCCCCGAAAATGCGCCGCCCCTCCGGCACATGACCGAGGCCCAGCGCCACGATCTGGTGTGCGCGCAATCCCGTCAGGCGCTGGCCATCCATCGTGATGTCGCCCGCGCGCGGACGGATCAATCCGGAAATCGCCCGCAGGGTGGTGGTTTTTCCCGCGCCGTTGCTGCCGAGCAGCGCGACGACCTCGCCCTGTGCGACGTCCAGCGAGATGCCGTGCAGCACTTCGACAGTCCCATAGCTGACACGTAGATCGCGGATTTCTAGGAGTCCCACAGCGATTTCTCCCCGGCGGTATCGTCGCTCGCCTCGTCCTTTTCGGCTGTGCCGAGATAGGCATCGATCACACGCGGGTCCGCCTGGATCGCGGCGGGCGGGCCCTCGGCGATGATGACGCCGTGATCCATCACGATGATCCGGTTCGACACGCCCATTACCAGCATCATGTCGTGCTCGATCAACAGCACCGTCACGCCGTGATCCCGGATTCGCCGGATCAGTTCCATCAGCGCGCGTTTCTCTGTCGGGTTCATGCCCGCCGCCGGCTCGTCGAGCAGCAGCAGGCGAGGGCTGCTGGCGAGCGCCCGGGCGATCTCCAGTCTGCGTTGGTCGCCGTAGGGCAGGTCGGCGGCGCGCTCGCCGGACCTGCCGGCAAGACCGACGAAGGCGAGCCAGCGCAGGCCCTCGGTGGAATGGTCGGCCGCCTCGGCACGCGCGGACGGCAACGCCAGAAGCTCGGCTGCGAGCGGTGTCCGAAGCCGATGATCCATGCCGGTCAGCACGTTTTCGAAGGCAGTCATATGGCCGAACAGGCGGATGCCCTGGAAGGTGCGCGCCATGCCTTGATGGACGATGCGATGAGGCGCGCCGCCGGCAAGCCGTTCCCCGCACCAGACGATCTGGCCGCCAGTCGGGCGGATCACGCCGGTCAGGCAGTTGAACACGGTCGTCTTGCCGGCGCCGTTCGGACCGATCAGGCTGACGATCTCGCCGCTGCGCACCGTGAAGCTGACACCGCCGACCGCCAGCACGCCGCCGAAGCGGCGCTGCATGTCGCGCACCTCCAGCAGGGTCTCATCGGTGACGGCGTGGCTGGGCACAGGAGCCCGATCGGCGTCAGCGCCCTTGCGCGCCGGCGCGACGCGGCGCAACGGCGCTGGCCACAAGCCCTGCGGCCTTAGCAGCATCAGGATCACGAGCCCGATCGCGAAAGCGAAGATGCGCCACAGGTTTAGAAAACGCAGTATCTCCGGCAGGCCGGCGACGATGATGGCGCCGAGGATCACGCCGGGAATGCTGCCGCGGCCGCCGAGCACGACGACGATCAAAATCGTGACGGACTGCAGATACGTGAAGCCGGTTGGATCGATGGTGCCGAAACGGGCGGCGAACAGGCTGCCGCCCAGGCCGCCGATCAACGCGCCCATCACATAGGCGAGCAGCTTGACGCGCAGCGTCGGCACGCCGACGGCCTCGGCAGCCGCCTCGTCCTCGCGGATGCTGGTCCAGGCGCGGCCCAGCCGTGACCGCCCGAGCCGGATCGCGAACACCAGCACCACCACGAGGAACGCCATGCCCAGTTCGTAGAGCGCTTGCGGCGAACTGATCTCGAAGCCGAACAGGCTCGGACTCGCGATGCCGAAGATGCCGTTCGGGCCGCCCGTGATGTCGAGATTGGTGGCGACGATACGCGTAATTTCGCCGAACCCCAGCGTGACGATCGCCAGGTAGTCGCTGCGCAGGCGCAGCGTGGGATAGCCGATGACGATGCCCGATACCGCGGCGAACGCCAGACTGAACGGCAGCGTTTCCCAGAACGAGAACTGCAGCAGGGTTTCCAGCAACGCTGTCGTGTACGCGCCGATCGCGAAGAAGGCCGCGTAGCCCAGATCGAGCAGGCCCGCATAACCGACCACGATGTTCAGCCCAAGACCCAGGATCGAATAGGTGACGATGGTCAGGCCGACATCGATGACATAGTTGCTGGCGACGGCGGGCAGCGCCACGGCGGCGGCCAGTAGCGCCGCGCCGACTGGCCTGGCCCAACGCGCGGAAGCCTGACGGGCGCTCATGGGCTACATTCTCTCGACGACGCGTTCGCCGAACAGCCCGGTCGGCTTGATCACCAGCACGGCGATCAGCACGCCGAACACGAACACGTCGGTCCATTGCGAAGAGACATAGCCCGCGCCGAAGGCTTCGAGCAGGCCGATCAGGATGCCGCCCGCCATCGCGCCCGGGATGTTGCCGATGCCGCCGAGCACGGCGGCGGTGAACGCGCGCAGGCCTAGCACGAAACCCATGAAGAAATTGATCTGCGTGTAGTAAAGCCCTTCCATCACGCCAGCCACGGCGGCCAGCACCGAGCCGAGCAGAAAGGTGAGCTGGATCAGGCGTTCGACGTCGATGCCCATCAGACGCGCGGCGTCCTGATCGATGGCCAGCGCGCGCATCGCGGTTCCAAGGAACGTGTGATGAACGAAGAAGTACAGTGCCAGCATCAGGGCCAGGCTTGCGACGATGATGCCGATTTGCGCGAAGGTGATCTGCACCCCGTGGAGTTCGAAGCCCGCCTGGCTGAGCACATGCGGATAGGTGCGAAAGCCCGCGCCGTAGATCAGCAGCACCCCATTTTGCAGCGCCAGCGAGACGCCCAGCGCCGTGATCAGAATCGACAGCCGCGGCGCGCGCAGCAACGGCTGATACGCGAGCCGCTCGATCAGCAGGCCGAGCGCGCCTGTGACCGTCATGGCGGCCACCACGGCGATCAGCAGTGCGAGGGCAAGCGGCAGATGCGCGGACGCCAGCACCATCAGGCCGGTCCAGCCGATGAACGCGCCGACCATGAACAGGTCGCCATGAGCGAAGTTGATCAGCCGGATGATTCCGTAGACCATCGTGTAGCCGAGGGCGACGAGCGCGTAGAACGAGCCGGTCGTCAGCCCTTCGATGACGAACTGGAAGAAGTCGCTCATGGCGGCGCGGGCTGTGCAATCGCGCTACTTCATCGCCGCCCAATGTCCGTTCGCATCCTGCCTCTGGTAGGGCTCGAACTTGTCGTCGTGCACGACGATGGTGATGTACACGGCTTTGCTGCGGTCTCCCTTCGGATTGAAGGCAATCGTTCCGGTCGCGCCCGGGTAGTTCTGGATCTTGTGCAGAGCAGCGGTGATCGCGGCAGGCTGTGTCGATTTGGCGTCCGCGATGGCTTTCGCCGTGACCCCGACCGCATCGTATTCATAGACCGAGTACGGTCCCGGCCCTTGCCCGTAAGCCTTCGTATAGTCATCGACGTAGGCGTGCGCGCCGCTCAGGAACTGCGCGAGCGGGGCGGTCGTGATGATCATGCCGTCGGCGGCGGGACCGGCGGTCTTCATCAGCGTGGGGTCATTGGTGGCGTCGCCGCCCATGAAGGTCATTTTCAGACCCAGTTGCCGCGCCTCCTTGACGAGCAGGCCGGCCTCGGAGAAATAGCCTGTGTAGTAGATCACGTCGGGCTTCAGTGAAGAGACCCGCGTGAGCGTCGGCGAATAGTCCATTTGCCCGGGCGTAATCGAATTGGCGTACACGACATCGACACCGTCCTTCTTCAGGGCTTGCACGGTGTTCTGGGCGAGGCCTTTGGAATAGGTCGTGTTGTCGTCGATCACCGCCACGTGCTTCGCGTGCAGCACGTCTTTGATGAAGCTCGCCGCGAACGGGCCCTGCTGGTCGTCACGGCCGATCGTGCGGAACACGTTGTCGTACCCCATCTCGGTCAGTTGCGGATTCGTGGACGCATCCAGCACGTAGGGAATCCCGGCGCGATGAAAAGTCGTCGATTCCGGCAGCGCCGCGCTGGAGCAATAGCCGCCCGCTACCGCGACAACGCCCGCATCGACGAGTTTCTGCGCCGCCTGCACCGCGGTCTGCGCATCGCAGGCGTCGTCCTCGGGCACCAGTTCGATCTGCTTGCCGAGCACGCCGCCGGCCGCATTGATTCTGGCGGCGGCGAGCTTCGCGCCATTGACGATATCCGTGCCGGCATTGGCACTGCTACCCGACAGCGGAACCGGCACGCCGATCTTGATGGTGGCGCCCTGGCTCAGCGCCGAACCGGGAGCCATGCCGGCAAGCAGGGCCGCGGCGGCCGCCATGCCCGCGATAGTCGTTCGCCGCGAGCCCCGCTCTGCACCGGACCAGCCAATCGTCTTAGCAAACATGTTAGCGACTCCTTGTTGTGAGAGGGATCGGACGATCCGCCACACGGGCATACCGGTGACATCGAGAAGCGGACGGAAATGGCGCGATTGCGAGTGATTCATACCCACCAGGTCAACGGCGTGACGGCTGGCTTGCACCGGAGCGCTGACACAAAAGCGCTGCTTTCATGATAGGAGCCGGGTTCGATGGGACGGTATAGGGTATTTGCGTATAAACCGTTATACACAGGCGCCTTCGATCCTCTACCTTTAAGAGGCAGTGACGGTTAAGACTCGCGACCCGAACGCGACAAGACAGGACGACTACCAAATGAGTGCGATTTCCCAGCATGACGACGTGTACACGAAGCTCGATTTCACGCTGGACGACGGCATCTGCCGTCGTGCCGCGATTGGGCTCGTGGTGCTCGCCACCGATCATACGATTGAGCATGAGTGGCGGGGCTTGATGACGCAGGAGGGCGTGGCGTTCTACGAAAGCCGTGTCTATAACTCGGCGGACATCACGCCTGAACGGCTGGCGGAAATGGAGGACCGTATCGCACCGGCGGTCGCGCTGATCCGGCCGGCCGAGCGTATCGATGTGGTGGCGTTTGGCTGCACGTCCGCGTCGATGGTGATCGGGGAAGAAAAGGTATTCGCGCGGATTCGCGAAGCGCGTGCGGACGCCGCGTGCACCACGCCGATTACCGCGGCGCTGGCGGCGCTTCGTGCGCTAGGCGTCCAACGTACGGCCTTGCTCACACCCTACGTGCGTTCGATCAACGAATACATGCGCGACTATATCGAGTCGCGTGGTCACCGCATTACGCGCATGGCGTCGTTCGAGCATGCGAACGATAACGAAGTGGCGCGCATCGATGCGGTGTCGTTGCGCACTGGCGTCGAGCGACTTGCGCGCAATCGAGACGTCGACGCGATTTTCGTATCGTGCACGAGCCTGCGGATCGCCGGGTTGATTCCGGAACTGGAGGCGGCGATCGGCAAGCCGGTGATATCGAGCAACTACGCGATGGCGTGGCACGCGTTGCGGCTCGCCGGGGTGGGGGACTCCGAACCGCATCTTGGGCGGCTGTTTGCGCTGTGATCTGGTAGCTTGAAACGCGACGCAGCGGCACGCTGCGGGCGCGAGCACAACCGCTTTGATCGTTTCACAGCAGAGGAGGACTTCCATGCCAGCCCATTCGCCCGATCTGAACGATCGTGTCGCCCTCGTGACCGGCGGATCACGAGGAATCGGCCGCGCCGTTTGTCTGTCGCTTGCGTCCGCTGGCGCAGCGGTGGCGGTCAACTATCGGCAACGCGAGAGCGAGGCTGCTCAGATCGTCGAGCAAATCGAAAATGCGGGAGGCCGTGCGATCGCGGTACAGGCCGACGTTTCGGTTGCATCCGACGTCAAGGCAATGATCGATCAGGTGGCAAACCGCCTCGGCGTCGTCGATGTTCTCGTCAACAACGCGGGCACCGGTACGATCGTCGACATCGATATTCTGACGGAAGCCGAATTCGATCGGACGCTTGCGGTCAATCTGAAATCGGCGTTTCTGTGCACGCAGGCGGTGTTGCCCGGAATGCGCGCACAGCGCTGGGGTCGCATCGTCAACCTCT
The DNA here is from genome assembly GCF_009362785.1 of Paraburkholderia atlantica. GTDB lineage: Bacteria > Pseudomonadota > Gammaproteobacteria > Burkholderiales > Burkholderiaceae > Paraburkholderia > Paraburkholderia atlantica. Next base: position 148,028 of record NZ_WHNQ01000003.1, on the reverse strand, counting down.
CGTCGGCCGCTGCCCGCGGTGCTGGGCTGGTAGGCGTTCACTACAACGCCTCGAAAGCAGGCCTCGAAGGGTTGACACGCGGTTACGCGGCGCGGCTGGCCCGCGAAGGAATCACCGTGAACGCCGTAGCCCCGGGACCGATCGACACGGAAATGGCCGCGCCGCTGAAGGCTGCCAACGTCGCGGAACGGCTTCCCGTTGGACGCCTCGGTGAAGCCGACGAGGTCGCGCAGGTCGTGCTAATGGTGGTCGGCAACGGCTTCGTTACCGGCCAAACGATCCCCGTCAATGGCGGCGTGAGCTTCATATGAGCCGCGGGCGGCATCAGCGCGAATGATCGCCGATGCTATTCGACACACGTTCTTGGCGACTTCCTGCGGTTACCGCTCCGCGGGATCGTCGTGCTGTGAAGATCACCGCCCCGTCATCATCCGGAGGATTTTCTGCACGATGCGCTCATGCTGTTCCAGCGCGTCAGCGAGCGTACGTGCTCCGTAGCTCCTGTTGTCTTGCGCCTGCATTCCGGCGACGCGCGTCACGAACAGCAAAACTTCTCCGTTTTTCGGTTTAGACACGCCACGGAAGCGGGTCGTGACCGTCACACCGTAGTCGTCCAGCAGTGTGCGGCGGAAGATCAGTTCGTTTTCCGTCATCCAGCGCGACCACGCGTCGTGGTCGAACACCTCGACAGGCCTGTTCTTCGCATCGAGAACGAAGATGCGTTCCGAACTGGACGGGGCCGGTGGCGTCTTCATATTTCAATGCAAAGGCGTGAGCAGGAAGTCGGTCGCCTCCCGCCACCAGGTTTCGTCGACGTGGCCAATCCAGTCGTTATGGTCAGCCGCCTTCACCACCATCAGTTTTCTCGGTGCGGACAGCGAGTTGTAAAGTGCCTCGCCGAAGCGCGCGGGGACGATGCTGTCGCGTTCCGCAACCATCACGAGAATCGGGCGGTCGAACGACGCCAGGTGGGTCACGCTGTCGTATCGGTCGCGCAGCAGCCACCTCACGGGCAGCCACGGAAAGTGATGAGCGGCGACGTGCTCGAGCCGATCCCATGGCGTGATGAGCATCATGCCTGCGATCTTGTCGCGTTCACGCGAGCCGGCCGCAGCCGCCACGCCGGCCCCAAGCGATTCGCCGATGAGCAGCAGCGGCGCTCCATAGAGGCGATGCGCGAGCGCGATGGTTTGTTGAGCATCGTCGACCAGACTCGCTTCGCCTAATGCACCGGTGCGCGGCCCGTAGCCCGGATATTCGGCGAGAATCACGCGCAGCCCGAGCCGGGTGAGCGCCGCGGCATAGAACGCGCGATGGCCGGCATGCCCGGCATTGCCATGAAAGACGATGACCGTGGCGCGCGCGGAACCGTCCGGCTCCGCCACGAGGCCCCGGTATGCCTCAGGTGTCGGCCAGGCGCGCAGTCCGCCGGAGGTGACCTCCTCGATGGTGGCCTTCTGAGGGAAGTAGAGAAAACGATCCTGCAAGATGGCGACTCCGGCTAACACGATCATGTACGTGACGACGAGGCCGACCATCATTCGGGTGAATTTCATCGTCTTGCGCTCGACCCACCGAACTTTTCGATAGCACGCAGTTTAGCGCGCAGTCGCCCCGGCAACGGCTCAGGGTTGGCGTTTGCCGCGGCCACCAGCGGGCTTGCCGGCCGGCTTACGTGAACCCGCGGCGGGCTTGCCGGCGGGCTTGCTGCGTGGCTTTTGCACGCTCATTGAGTTACCGCCGGACGAGCGTGCGCCTTTACCCGCGGCCACGGCGCGCTGCGCCGCAGGCTTGCGTTTGTTTTCGCCGCTTTGCGAGCCCGTTTTTTTGCCGAGCGGCCGCATCGCGCCCGGTGCGGCGTGCTGCACTTTGGGTGTCTTAGGCTTTTTGGGTTTCTTGATGATCTGGCCCGTCGCGCTGGTTTGCGGCACGCGGTGTTCGGCCTCGAAGCCCGGCTCTTCTTTGCGGGGCAGCGTTTGTCGGATCAGCGCTTCGATCGCGGCCAGTTGCGGCGCTTCATCGGCACACACAAGAGACACCGCCACGCCGCTGGCGCCCGCGCGGCCGGTTCGGCCGATACGGTGCACATAGTCTTGCGCCACGATCGGCAGATCCACGTTGATCACCAGCGGCAGGTCGTCGATATCCAGCCCGCGAGCAGCCACATCGGTGGCTACCAGCATTTGCACTTCGCCCGCCTTGAAGCGCTCCAGCGCACGCAGGCGCGCGGGTTGGGGTTTGTCGCCGTGGATGGTGTCGACCGCATAGCCCGCTTCATCCAGCATGGCCGCCAGGTAATCCACGCCATTGCGGGTTTTGACGAACACCAGCGCGTGCTGCCAGCTGTTCTCAGCCACGAGGTGCATGAAGAGGTCAGGCTTGTTCTTTTTATCCACCGGCACCACCCACTGCTTGATCCTGCTGGCGGTGGCGTTGGGCGGGCTGACGCTGATATTGACCGGGCCGCGCAGAATGTTCGCCGCCATGGCGCGGATATCATCGGTAAACGTGGCGGAGAACAGCAGGGTCTGGCGCTGCGCGGGCAAGGCAGCGAAGACGGCGTTGAGTTCGCGCGCAAAGCCCAGATCCAGCATGCGATCGGCTTCGTCCAGCACCAGCGTTTGTACCTGATCAAACTGCACTGCGTTCTGGCGATTGAGATCGAGCAATCGGCCCGGCGTGGCAACCAGCACATCCACGCCTTTGCGCAATTTCATCATCTGCGGATTGATGCTCACACCGCCGTAGGCGGCCAGAAATCGTAAGTCGAGGCCTCTGCCGTAAGCGATAAAGCTTTGCAGGACCTGTTCAGCCAGTTCACGCGTGGGCACCAGCACCAGAACGCGCGCGCGATTGCTGGACACCGCCGGGCCGCGTTGCACCAGCCGTTGCAACAGCGGCAGCGCAAAGCCGGCCGTTTTGCCAGTGCCGGTCTGTGCGGCAGCCATGACGTCCTTGCCACCGAGCACGGCAGGAATCGCCTTGGCCTGCACCGGCGTAGGTATCTGGTAATTGAGGTCCTGCACATTACGCAGCAAGGGATCGATCAGGCCAAGCGAGGCAAAAGACATCGGCGTATTCCGGGCTAAAACCGCAATTCTAGCGGTTGCCCGACGGGCTCAAAGGTATGCCGTCAAAGGTGGGGCAAATCGTCAATGCATTTTTCGACATGATCGCCAGGGACATCCGTGTCGATCCCGGCGGGTCCGTCGGTGTGAGCGACAGACACAATTTTTGGCCCGAAATACCGTGTGCCACCAAGTGTAAAAAGGGACCAAACAACATCTCCCCGGCGGATCGCGGCGACGACTTCGACCACCTCCACGATTGCAGGGGGGGACAGCCATTCACGCGTCGACGGATCGACGGGAGCCCAACGCACATGGGTAAACCTGTCGTTCGTCGGATTGATGCGAACGGCGTCGATAGCAAAGGTTGTCACATTCACCTCCATCGTCCTGACAAAGGGATGTTTGCATTATGCGCCGCTTATTTTGCCGGGGATCAGCGGGACCCAGGAACAGCCTGACGCTGGATCGCGAAGCCTAAGCGGAGTTCTCGTCGCACCACTGAATCGCCCAACGCTGCGCCGCCTCCATGGCATCCACGTCGGAGGGATAATCGCCGAGGTCGCCCGAATACTTGACCTCGACGGCATCGCCACTCGCCGACGCGCGCCGGTAGATCTTTGCGCGAGCGTAATAGCGGCCGCCTTCATCAAGGGGCGACGCGTCGATGTGGAACTGCTGGTAGTCGAAATGCATGGCTCTCTCCAAACGATTGCCCTTAACCGTCGTCGCGTAGGACGAGCCCGACCTCGTTGTCGCCGCCAAGGTCGCTCTGTCACTCTGCGAAAGTGATATCTACATCGTAGGCAGTAACAGCAAAGCTCGCTGACCAACGACAGCAGGACAGCCACGAGAATCCGCATGGGAACGCTCCATCCAATGAACCAATAGGCCAATGGGCCGCTTCTGGCCGGCAGTACGCGTTCACCCACGCCGAGGGAGAGCCGCCGGTGAAGACTCCAACGTCAGCTCTATGAAACGTCCACGGAACTGGTACTCTCTGCCATGCGCAAGCTCCGTTCTTGACGACGATGCGCTTAGCGCACCGGCCAACTACAACGAACCATGAATCCCGGCATCGTCTACGCCTTTTCCGCCTTCGTCATCTGGGGTCTCTTTCCCGTCTACTTCAAGACGCTCCACCAGATTCCCGCGCTCGAGATGCTCGCCCACCGCATGGCGTGGTCGCTCGTGTTCATCCTCGCCGTGCTCGTCGCGCGACACCACTGGGCGTGGCTGCGGCCCGCGTTGCGCGACAGGCGCCTCATCGGACGCTTCTCTGCGAGCGCCGCGCTGCTCTCGGCCAACTGGGGCATCTACATCTGGGCTGTGAACGCGGGCCATATCGTCGAGGCGAGCCTCGGCTACTTCATCAATCCGCTGATCAACGTGTTGTTCGGCTTCGTCTTCCTGCATGAGCGGATGCGCTGGCTGCAATGGTGCGCGGTAGCGCTTGCGGCGCTGGGCGTGGCCTGGCTCACCTGGCAAAACGGCGCGCCGCCGTGGATCAGCCTTGCGCTCGCGCTGACGTTCGGCGGCTATGGCCTGTTGCGCAAGACTGCAAAGCTTGGCGCGCTCGAAGGCCTCGCGCTCGAAACGGTGCTGCTGTTTCCCGTGGCGATCGTCTATCTGATGATCATCGGACTGGCCGGCGCGAGCCATTTCACGCATGCGTCGCTCGGGCTGCAACTGCTGCTGGCCGCCGCCGGACCTATCACGGCCGTGCCGCTGCTGCTCTTCGCGGCTGCGGCGCGGCGCATCCCGCTCTCGATGCTCGGCCTGATCCAATACGTGACGCCCACGCTTCAGCTCCTCGCTGGCGTGCTGATCTACGGCGAGCCGTTCGGGTCCGTGCGCGCGATCGGCTATGGCGCGATCTGGGCAGCACTCGCTCTCTACTCGTTCGAAGGCTTGCGCAGCACGCTGGCCGCTGCGCGGCAGGCGCGCAGGGCAGCTTGAAGAGCTCGAAGGATGGAGCGTTGGCCGCCAGACCCCGCAAGCGCGAACGAGCGCTGAACGTTGGAAACAGAGAAAAAAATCCGCCGAAGCCCCGCCAGAAGCCAGCCCCAATCCGATGACACACGGTGAAATACCTTTTGCGTAGCCAGGCATGAGAACCCTGTCTAAAGTGCGCGTATCGGATGCGCTGCACTGACCGCTCACCACCGCAGACGATACCTCCCGCCACCACACCATATGGCATCGTCATGGAATCCTTCACAAAACTTCTTCTTTTCGTCACCGGTGTCGTCGTTGTCGTTTCGCTGATCGAAGCAGTCGTGCTGAGTCGCAGGAAAAGTGCATCTTCACCATTTGCGTGGTACGAGGTGTGGATTTCACTGTTCGACCTGGCCGCGCGCAGGCTGATGTCACTGCTGCCGATCTCGGTTGCGACGCCGATTTTCAGCTTCGTCTACGACCATCGCATCTTTACGGTCGACATCAATAGCGCGCTCATGGTGTTTGCGCTCTTCATCGGCATGGAGTTCTGCTATTACTGGTACCACCGTGCGTCGCATCGGGTGCGCTTTTTCTGGGCCACGCATGCCGTGCACCATTCACCGAACCAGTTGACGCTTTCCACGGCCTATCGCCTCGGTCTGACCGGCAAACTGACTGGCTCGACGTTGTTCTTCGCGCCGCTCGTATGGCTGGGGGTCAAGCCCGAGGTCGTGCTGTTCACGCTGTTCCTCAATCTTATGTACCAGGGCTGGTTGCATACCACGTACATTCCCAAGCTGGGCTGGTTCGAATATGTGTTCAATACGCCATCCGCGCACCGTGTGCACCATGCATCGAATGTCGATTACCTGGACGCGAACTACGGTGGCGTGCTGATCATCTTTGACCGGCTGTTCGGCACCTACGTGGAAGAACGCGCTGACGAACCGTGTCGCTACGGTCTCGTGACGCCGACCACGTCGCGCAATCCGCTCGTCGTCGAGTTCGAACACTGGGCCACGCTGATTCGCGATGTCGTCAAGGCGAAGAGCCCGTGGATCGCGATCAATCACGTGATCCAGCCGCCGGGCTGGCTACCGGACGGCGGAGGCGAAACGACCGAAGAACTGCGCCGCAAGAGCAAACAAGCCGGCGCGACGGGAGCCGTGAACGGCTAATCCGATCGCTGCACGGCGGAGCGTGGGCCGTGCAGTCAACAGACAAGGCGCGGGAAACTAAATCCTCGAGAAGTCGTAGTCTCGCTCAACAAGGCAAATACGAGTTTTGTAGGATTCGTACCATTTTTCCCGTCCGGCCTGTTGCGCTACCAGATGCATTGAATCCTGTTTCCAGGCGGCGATGGATTCGAGGCTATCCCAATAGGAAACCGTAATTCCGAGTTCTTCCCGCGCAGACTCGACGCCCAGGAAACCGGGCTGTTTTGCGGCCGCTTCGACCATCGCGTCGGCCATGTCTCCGTAGCCGTTGTCCCCGGGGGTTCGGATGGACGTGAAGATCACCGCGTAATAGGGAGTGGCTCTCGTGTTCGCTATAGACATTGTTACCTTCCTTCGGTTTTTTGCTATTGGTGGCTTTGAGTGCGTATTTTCAACGATCTATGTCACGTCGTCGACTAGACCGCCGAGGCAGTCAGCTCCGGCCGAACATCTTGCGATACTGCGAGGGCGTCAGCGCCGTCAGATCCTTGAACATTCTTCGCATACCCGAGTCGCTGCTGAATCCAAGTTCCGCGCTGATGGTGCTTGCGGGTGCGGACGTCATGATGAGCCGTTCGCTGACCTGATCCAGCTTGATTTTCCACCAGGTCACGGTCGCGGGTTGCCGATTCAGTTTGCCCGCCGCGGCGAGCAGGCACACCCCGGTGCAATAGCTCCACACAAGCGTGGTTTTCGGTAGGCGCGCGAGCATCGCGACCAGCCGGTCATTCGCTCCCACGACGCTTTGCACATGCTCCGGCGATTCCGCCCAGAAGCCGGGTACCAGCAGCGCGTCGAGATCGGTTGGCTGCGCAAGGTCCGACGTTCGCAACCAGGATTTCGCAGTCTTTCTGCCCAGCACCGGGGCGGAAAACTTGCCTTTCCAATGGCGTGCAAAACGATGAAAGGCGCGCGGCGCTACAACGACTGCCCGCCGATTCCCAGCATGGTTCGACGACATGCCGGCGCGCCGCAATGACACGCGTACTGGGCGCGAATGTCGTCGGTGACCGCACCGTCCACTGACAGACCGTAGTTGATGAAAAGCTCCTCCCCGGGAGCGATCGTGGCGAGCGCATGGATGAACACCCGGTCGCCCGTCTCGATGGCCTCGCAGTTGGGCGCGCATGCATGGTTCAGGTAGCGGGCGCTGTTGCCGCCGCGGCTGCCGTCGATCACTCGTCCGTTGGACAGCCCGAACACGAACGTGTGGCCAGCGTCGGCTCGCTGACGGGCGGCGGCGCGCCGCCAGCTGGTCACTTCCCCCTTGTACTCGATGACCCGTTCGCCCGCGGCGATCGGCTGCAGCGCGAACAATCCCATGCCATGCACGGGTGAGCGTCGTGCGGTGATGCGTCGCAATCGCATGTTGTCGTTTCCTTCGCGACCCTCGGTCGTTGCATGTGGTTTAGCGGCGATGCGAAGCATATCGCCACGCACTCACGCGCTCAATATTTTTCTTCATAAAACTGCAACTAACTGTCAAGGGCCGCCACGCCAGGCGTTCCGGCTTCGCCGCAAAGAGGCTAGCAACGCTCGACGCTCAGAGGGAAGCCATCAAGTCGCATGTCCACGCTATTACACTGGCGCAACAGTCGGCTCAGGCAAACGAGCGGCTAGCCGCGGCCGCGCGCTTGCGCAGCCAGTTCATGCAGGCGAACAGGGCGATCGCGAACGCCATCAGCAGTGTGGCCACGGCGAGGATCGACGGGTCGATCTGGTCACGGATGCCGCTCCACATCTGCCGAGGCACGGTGCGCTGCGCGGGGCCGCCAATGAACAGAATGACGATCACTTCGTCGAACGACGTCGCGAATGCGAACACGCTGCCCGTTGCGACGGCGGGCGTGATCAGCGGGAGGGTGACGCGACGAAACGCGACCCACGGCTGCGCGCCCAAACCCGACGCAGCGCGAAGCAGGCTTTGATCGAACGACAGCAGCGAAGCCGTCACGGTGATCACCACGAAGGGCGTACCGAGCGCGGCATGCGCAAGCACGACGCCGGTATACGAATTGACCAGCCCGAGCGGCGAGAAGACCAGATAAAACCCCGCCGCGACGACGACGATCGGCACGATCATCGGCGACACGAGGATCGGCATGATGATGGAGCGGTAAGGGAACTGCGCGCGGCTCAAGCCGAGCGCGGCCAGCGTGCCGAGCACCGTCGCGATCAGCGTCGACGCCGCGCCGATGCCGATGCTGTTGGCAAACGCGCGTTGCCAGTCCGGCGAACTCAGCGCCTGTGCGTACCAGCGCAGCGAGAAGCCTTGCATCGGGTACGAGAAGAACGAGCCGGAGTTGAACGACAGCGGCACGATTGCGAGGATCGGCGCGACGAGGAAAAAGAAAATCAGCGCGCAATGCACGCGTAGTCCCGCGCCCGCGATGCGTTCCGAGACTAGCCGGGTTCGTGCGTCTTTCATCTGAGTCTGCCTGTTGATCAACTATCCGAATGAGCGCCAACTACCTGGCGGCGCTTGCGCGGCGCGCTAGCCGAAGCGCAAGCGGTCGATACCGACCAGCCGGTTGAAGATGAAATAGAACACCGCTGTAAATGCGATCAGATAGCACGACAGCGCACCCGCGAGTCCCCAGTTGAGCTGATCGTTGGTCTGCGACGCGATCAGCTGGCTGATCATTTCGTCGCCGGCGCCGCCTAGCAGGGCGGGGGTGATGTAATAACCGAGCGCGAGCACGAACACGAGAAAACATCCCGCGCCGACACCCGGCAGCGTCTGCGGAATATAGACGCGCACGAAGGCCACGGCCGGATGCGCGCCGAGCGATTTCGCCGCGCGCATGTAAACGGACGGGACGCCTTTCATGACCGAAAAGATCGCGAGGATCATGTAGGGCAGCAGGATGTGCGTCATGCCGATCAGCACACCCGTGCGATTGAAAATCAGCGGCAGCGGATGATTGATGATGCCGAAGCGGAGCAACGCGCTATTGATCACGCCACCGGGTTGCAGCAGCACATACCACGCGGTGGTGCGCACCAGCAGCGAGGTCCAGAACGGCACGATCACGAACAGAATCAGCCGGTTGCTCTGGTTCTCCGGCAGCGTCGCGAGCAGATACGCCACCGGGTAGCCCAGCACCAGGCACAGCAGCGTGACCGTCGCACTGATGGTGACCGTGCGCCCGAAGGCCGCGCGGAAGATGGCACTGTCCGCCGCGACGGACGTCACCGAGCCGTCAGGCGCGACTTGCGCGTCGACGGCGTTCAGCAAATAGTCGGGGGTGGGCGAGATCGACGCACGCCTGAGCAGACGCCAGGTTTCCGGCGTGTTCCAGCGTTCATCGAGATCGATCAGCGCGGGTTTCCATTGCGCGGGCGTTTCCGAACGTGTGGCACGCGCCGTCTTGAACAGCAGGCTGCGGAACTCCGGTTGATAGAAGTTCATGCGCCGCGCGATATTGCCGAGCTGGCCGGATTCGCTGGCGTCCTTCAGATCGTGCGCGAGGGCGGCGAAGGCCGGTTCGCCGGGCAAGCCCGCGCCGTCCCATCCGGCCAGTGCTGCGCTCAACTGCGGCATACCGGTGCGCACTTCAGGGTTTCGCACACTGCGCGCGAGCAGGCTTGCGATCGGTGCGACGAACGTCACCAGCAGAAAGATCAGCAACGGCAAAGCCAGCAGCAATGCGCGCATCGCGGCTTTGCGGCGCGCAGCCCGGAACGACTCGCGGTTCGCGGCCTGCGGGCCGCGGCCGAACGGGGCGGTGGATGGCAGCGGCGTGTTCATCGTGCTCGATCTCTCGGGTGACGTTCGTACGATCCGGCGTTACTGCGTGAGCCAGTTCTGGAATCGCTTGTTGATCGCATCCGCGTTGTCGGCCCAGAACGTCGCGTTGATTTGCAGCGGACGCTTGAAGTTCTCCGGCGCCGTCGGCAGATCGTTCAGACGCGCCTTGTCGATCAGCGGAATGGCGTCCTTGCGCGGCGGCGCATACGCGATGTACTTCGACAGGTCCGCATAGGCCTGCGGCGTCGAGGACGCGATGATGAACTTCTGCGCCGCGTCGGCATGCTTCGCGCCGTTGACCACCGCCCACCATTCGTAGTCGTACACCTGCGCATCCCAGACGATCTTGAAGGGCTTCTTGTCCTTGTGCACCGCGTCGTCGATGCGGCCGTTGTACGCCTGCGTCATCACGACCGCACCATCGGCGAGCAGCTGTGGCGCCTGCGCACCCGCCTCCCACCAGACGATGCTCGGCTTGATCGTGTCGAGCTTCTTGAACGCGCGGTCGACGCCGGCCGGCGTGGAGAGCGTCTTGTAGACGTCCTTGGGCGCCACGCCATCGGCGATCAGCGCCCATTCCATCGCGACCTTCGGCGACTTGCGCATGCCGCGCTTGCCGGGGTACTTGTTCAGGTCGAAGAAATCGTTGATGGTGGTCGGCGCGGTTTTCAGCTTGCTGCTGTCGTACGCATAGACGGTGGACCACACCATCGCGCTGACGGCGCAATCACTGATCGAGCCCGGCAGGAAGTCGCTGGTGTTGCCGAGGGCTTTTTTGTCGAACTTGGCGATCAGGCCTTCGTCGCAGGCGGTGATCGCGTCGTTGGTTTCGAGGTCGATCAGATCCCAGGTCGGGTTTTTCGACTGTTCCATTGCCTGCAGCTTGGCGAGGCCGCCATCGTAGGACTCGGTGGAGAACTGGTTGCCGGTCTTCGCGGTGAACGGTTCGAACCATGCTTTTTTCGCGGCCGCTTCATACGCACCGCCGAAGGTGACGACGGAAATCGTATCGGCCGCGTGAACCGTGGCTGTGGCAAACAGCCCGAGCGCGCATGCCCCGAGGGTGGTCCGGAATGACGAGAACGTGGTCTTCATTTCTAGTTGGCTCCTGCGATAAGTGGCGAAGCGGACGAGGGAACGGCAACAGTGGAATAGTCGGCGCCGCCGGACGCGGCGGAGGATTTCGGCGCGGCCGCCATCGCGGGCAGCACCTTGCAGTCGTCGCATCGCCAGGTCACGGCGGTCTGACGGCCGAGTGCGGGCAGATCATGGTGCTGTGTGTTCGGCACCTTGACGACCATGCTTTCGCCATGGCCGAGCTTCAGATGCACCCGATGATGATCGCCGCAGTAGACGAGTTCCTCGACCAGCGCATGCACGACGTTCATGTTCTGCCGGGTCGCTTCCTGCACGGCTTCCGGCGTCGCGGCGATGTGCGCGCGCTCGGGTCGCAGCGCCAGCATCGCCGCGTCGCCTGACGCGAGCCCGGCGCCAGGGCGTCCGCGCACCGTGCTGCCGTCGGCCAGCTGCATCGCGGCCCATTCCCCGCCGTCGGAATTGACGCGGCCGGTCAGTCCGTTGTTCTCGCCGACGAAATTGGCAACGAATGCATTCGCCGCGTTTTCATAGAGTTCGGTCGGCGTGGCGGCCTGCTGGATGCGTCCATCGGAAAACACGGCGACGCGGTCCGACATCGTCAGTGCTTCGTTCTGGTCGTGGGTCACGTAGACGATCGTCAGCGACAGCTCGCGATGCAGCCGCATGATTTCGTATTGCATGGTTTCGCGCAGGCGCTTGTCGAGCGCGCCGAGCGGCTCGTCCATCAGCACCACGCTCGGCTCGAAGACCAGCGCGCGGGCCAGCGCGACACGCTGCTGCTGGCCGCCCGATAGCTGCGACGGACGCCGCCCCGCCAGATGCGATAACTCCACCATGTCGAGCACGCGCGTCACGCGCGCTTTCTGTTCGGTGCGGCTCACCTTGCGCACGGACAGCGGAAACGCGACGTTCTCGGCAATTGTCATGTGCGGGAACAGCGCATAGTTCTGAAACACCATGCCGATATCGCGCCGATGCGGCGGCTTGTCGTCCAGACGCTTGCCGGCGAGGCGGATTTCGCCGCGGGTTGGCGATTCGAATCCCGCCAGCATCATCAGTGTCGTGGTCTTGCCGGAGCCGGACGGACCCAGCAGCGAAACGAATTCACCGTGCCGGACGTCGAGATCGAGTCCCTCGACGACGCTATGCACGCCGTCGTATGACTTGCTGACGCCGTCGAACGAGATAAATGGTTGGCTTGACATGGGCATCTCGGCAGAGTGTTGGCGGGCTACGTCGGGCGGCGGATCACGTCGCGCCCACGCGCCCCGCCAGATAGCGGGCGAAGTCGTAATTCGGCCGTTCGAGAGGGCTCAGATGGCCGGGCTTCGCGAGTGGCGCGTGCACGCCGCGAAACACGGCCTCGACGCCCCGCCGGTCCTCGGCGTTGACCTCGTCGAGCAGCGTTTTCAGCGTGGCCATGTAATCGGCGGCGCGTGGGTCGTCGACGAATTCCGGCGCGAGGCCCCCGCCGAAGCGGATATGCACGCGACCGACGCCCCGCGGCTGCAGGATCAGATACCAGAAGTAGCCGGGCGTCAGCGTGATCAGGTGGGTCGGGTAGATCGCCAGCAGCGCGGTGGTGCGGCGCCAGTGCCCTTGCAAACGCGTGTTGGCGGGATGCGCGTTGCCGATCGGCAGCGATGCTTCCTTGGTGATCCAGTGATAGTTGAACGCGGGCAAACCCGGCGGACATTCCATCTCTTCGAGCTTCGAGTGCGGTCCGACCGTTGCGCGATGCAGCATCGGCAGGTGGTAGCTCTCCATGAAATTTTCCGCGAGGATCTTCCAGTTGGTGTCCCACACGTGCTCTTCGTGGAAGGTCTCGACATAGTTGCCCATGCCGTACGGCGCGATCAGCTGCGTCAGCCCGGACAGATGCGATTCCACCGAAGGCGCGTGCTCGTTGAGCGTGACGTAGATCCACCCTTGCCACGTTTCGCAGCGCACGGCAGGCAGCCTGTATTGGTCCTTGCAAAAGCCCGGCTGCTGATCCATCAACGGCGCGCCCGCGAGCGAGCCATCGAGCGTGTAGTTCCATGCGTGATACGGACACACGATCCGGCGCACGTTGCCGCGCCCTTCGAGCAAGACCGACATCCGGTGCAGGCAAACATTCGAGAATGCGCGCAACGCGCCGCTCGCATCGCGCAGCACGAACACCGGCTGGTCGTCGATCTGCGCGGTCAGGTAATCGCCGGTCTGTGCCAGCGCGCTGGCGCGGCCCACGCACAACCACTCGTTGCGAAACACGTCGCGCTGTTCGAGCGCGAGAAACGCCTCCGACGTGTAGACGGCCGGCGGCATCGCGTGTGCATCCTCGAACGGACGCTCGCAGTTCTCGCGCAACGCGTGAACGATGTCGAGCTCAGTGTCCGTCGACTGAAGCATGGCTGACATAGGGGCCCCCCATCAGTGTTTGCATCCGATGAGCACCAATCTAACAATCCAAATTGCTAGGTAAAATATTGTTTTTGCATGCAACGCATAGCTCATGCCTATGCAGTGCAGCTTTCCGGGCTGCTAACCGATGTGCAGACGCCGGATATACGTTTCACAGAATGCCGAAAAGCGTTTCACAACCTCGCGCGGCTTGACGGCGGCCGATAGCGCAATGCCAAGCGTCGTCGCATTGACACTTTCCCTGAAATGTTTAATCACGAAGTCTTCGCCGTCCACAGTCCGGGTCGACTTCAGCGGGAAGTTGAGTATGCTGTAACCCAAGCCGTTGGCGACCATGCCACGCACCACTTCAGGCTGTGACGAGCGGAAAGCCGCGGTAGGGCGGCTGCCGACCGCGTCGAACAGCGCGGAGAAGTACTCGCGGCTATGCGGAAGATCCAGCATCACATAGGGCTCGGGCAGCAGATCGGCCAGCGACACGTGGCGCGCCCGTGCAAGCCTGTGTGTTTTGGGCAGGATGACATACGGTGGCAGCGAAAGCAGCGGGGTAAACGCGATTCCATCGGTGATATCGAGGCTGTAGGTGAGCGCGATATCGAGCGAGCCGTCGTGCAGGCCGCTCAAAAGCGTGTCCTGATGCGCTTCCGTCGTACGGAAGGTGATCGCCGAATAATCCTGCACGAAGCGGCTGATGATGCCGGGCATCAGCGGCGGCGCCAGCGACACCATGCAGCCGAGCGAAATGGAGCCCGACATGCCGCCGTCGATTTCGGTTGCGGTCAGCTGTAATTCTTCGGCGTTCTGAAGCAGATTGCGAGCGTGGCCTAGCAGATCGCGGCCCGGTTGCGTGAGCGAAAGCCCGCTCGCGTGATGGCGGATGAACAGTTGGACGCCGAACGATTCTTCCAGATCCGCGAGCGACGTCGAGATAGACGGCTGCGAGATGTGCAGCCGCTTCGCCGCGGCGGTGAAGGAAAGCGTCTCGGCCGTGACGACAAAATACCTGAGCTGACGCAACGAGTAGCGGATCGAAGTGCCGTCCATCAGTTGCTCCGTGTTCGGTCGAACCGATTGTCGCTCGACAATTGTCGCTTGCATAGCGAAAAACGATGCAAAGCATTTTTAAAATATAGTTTTTGTTGCCCGCCGCGCGGCGTACATTCTGTCCGACCGAGAGACCCGAATCCAGAGCGTATTTCATAAGGAGAAGGCCCATGGCGGCTGAAGAATTGTCGATCGACACGCTAGTCATAGGCGCGGGTCAGGCTGGCGTGGCAATGAGCGAACATCTGAGCAAACTCGGCGTGCCCCATCTCGTGCTGGAGCGCGAGAGGATCGCCGAACGCTGGCGTACCTGTCGCTGGGATTCACTGGTCGCCAATGGCCCCGCCTGGCACGACCGCTTCCCCAATATGGAGTTCGAAGGACTCGATCCCGATGGTTTCGCCGGCAAGGATCAGGTGGCCGATTACTTCGAGGCCTATGCGCGCAAGTTCAATGCGCCGATCCGCACAGGGGTCGAAGTGACGAGCGTCGAGCGCCTGAAGGGCCGGGCAGGATTCGCGGTCACAACCTCCGATGGCGCGATCGAAGCCCGTCGCGTCGTCGTTGCGACGGGGCCGTTCCAGCGCCCCGTCATTCCCCCCATCGCGCCGCAGGACGCGGAGCTCACGCAGCTTCATTCGGCCCACTATCGGAACCCCGAGCAACTGCCCGAAGGCGCGGTGCTGGTGGTCGGCGCGGGGTCGTCCGGCGTGCAGATCGCCGACGAACTGCAACGCGCGGGCCGCAAGGTATATCTGTCCGTCGGTGCGCATGACCGTCCGCCGCGCGCCTATCGCGGTCGCGATTTCTGCTGGTGGCTGGGTGTGCTCGGCGAATGGGACAAGGAAGTCGCCGTGCCGGGCCGCGAGCATGTGACCATCGCCGTCAGCGGCGCATACGGTGGCCAGACCATCGATTTTCGCCGGCTCGCGCATCGGGGCATGACGCTCGTCGGCACGACGAAATCGTTCGCGAATCGCGTTGCGAGCTTCGAACAGGACCTCGCCGCCAATCTGAAGCGGGGCGACGAATACCTGATGTCGCTACTCGCCGCCGCCGACGACTACATCGAGCGCAACGGCATCGACCTGCCGCAGGACCCCGACGCACGGCTGATTCCACCGGACCCGGAGTGCGTCACGCATCCTCTGCCGGAACTGGATCTACGGAAGGCGGGCGTAAGCACGATCATCTGGGCCACCGGCTATGCGGTCGATTTCAGCTGGCTGCACGTGAATGCGTTCGACGATAAGGGTAAGCCGCAGCATCAACGAGGCGTATCGAAGGAACCTGGCGTGTATTTCCTCGGTCTGCCGTGGTTGTCGCGGCGCGCGTCGTCGTTTATCTGGGGCGTCTGGCACGACGCAAAGCACATCGCCGATCACATCGTCACGCAGCGCAAATACCTCGCCTATCGCGACGCGTCGCAGCGTCAGCAGGACGCGCGCGGCGTGCATGGCGCGAATACACCCGATACCGCGTGCGACGAACCGCACGCGCCGAAGACCAAAGAAGTGGGAGTGAACTGATGCCTACGCATACCCGCATCCGCATGTTCAATACGAAGGACACGTACCCGAACCAGTCGCTCGATAACGATCTTTGCCAGGCGGTTCGCGCGGGCAATACGGTCTATGTGCGCGGCCAGGTCGGTACCGATTTCGACGGCAACCTGGTCGGTCTCGGCGACCCGCGCGCGCAGGCCGAGCAGGCGATGAAGAACGTCAAGCAGCTTCTCGAGGAAGCGGGCAGCGACCTGTCGCATATCGTCAAGACGACGACTTACATCACCGATCCTCGTTATCGCGAGCCGGTATATCAGGAAGTCGGCAAGTGGCTGAAGGGCGTGTATCCGATTTCGACCGGGCTATGCGTCTGTGCGCTCGGCCAGCCGCAATGGCTGATGGAAATCGACGTGATCGCCGTGATTCCGGACAACTGGACGCCCGTGCAGGCTTAAAGGATTCCCATGACATTCTCGATCGTCGGACGTTGTGGAAACACCGGCCAGCTCGGTATCGCGATCAGTTCGTCGAGCATTGCGGTGGGTGCCAGGTGTCCATGGGCGCGCGCTGGCGTCGGTGTGGTGGCAACGCAGAACGTGACGCTGCCCGCGCTCGGGCCGCAGATTCTCGATCTGCTGGAAAGCGAGCGTATCGCGCCGGACGCCGCGCTCGAACGGGCGCTAGGCGCGAGCGAATGGAGCGAATACCGGCAGGTGACGGTGGTCGACAGTGAAGGTCGAACCGCGCTTTTCACCGGCAAGGAAGCCCTCGGCGTACATCACGCCGTCGCGGGAAATCAGTGCGTGGCAGCGGGTAATCTGCTCGCCGGCAAACCGGTGATCGACGCGATGGTGAAAGCGTTCGAGAGCGCACAAGGCGCGCTCGCCGATCGGCTGCTGCACGCGATGCATGCTGCCGTCGAAGCCGGCGGAGAAGCCGGGCCCGTGCATTCGGCGGCTCTGAAGATCGTCGATACACACGTGTGGCCGGTCGTCGATCTGCGTGTCGATTGGGCGGATGACGACCCGATCGGCAAACTCGACGCGCTATGGCAAGCGTATCGGCCGCAGATGCGGGACTACATCGCGCGCGCATTGAATCCGACCGCGGCGCCGAGCTACGGAGTGCCCGGCGATGAGTGAGCTGTCCAGCCGTGCGCTGCTCGAACGGCTGATCGGTTTCGCGACCGTCAGCCGCGACTCCAATCTGGAGTTGATCGGCTTCGTGCAGCAATACCTCGCGGATCTAGGTGTGCAAAGCGAGCTGTTCCATAACGACGAGCGCACCAAGGCAAATCTGTTCGCCACCATCGGGCCGCGAGACCGTGGTGGCATCGTGCTGTCCGGGCATACCGATGTGGTGCCGGTCGACGGTCAGGCATGGACCGTGGAGCCGTTTCTTCTCACCGAGAAAGAAGGTCGCCTGTACGGACGCGGCACGGCCGATATGAAAGGCTACATCGCGTCCGTGCTGGCGGCAGTGCCCGCTTTCCTGAGGATGAAGCTCGAAGTGCCGGTGCATCTCGCGTTTTCATACGACGAGGAAGTGGGCTGTCTCGGCGTGCGGCCGATGCTGGCCGAACTCGAAAAGCGCGCGCACAAGCCGCACATGTGTCTGATTGGCGAGCCGACCGAATTGAAACCTGTGCTCGGCCACAAGAGCAAGCTTGCGATGCGCTGCCACGTGAAGGGCGCGGCATGTCATTCCGCGTACGCGCCGCAGGGCGTCAACGCGATTCAATACGCGGCGCGGCTGATCAACAGGCTGGAGCAGATTGGCGACGAACTCGCACAGCCGGAACACCATGACGCGCGTTTCGATCCGCCGTTCTCGACGGTGCAGACCGGTGTCATCAACGGCGGACGCGCGCTGAATATCGTTCCCGCCGAATGCGAGTTCGATTTCGAAGTACGCGGCGTGCCGGGCTTCGATCCCAGCAGGGTGGTGGACCAACTGCAAACCTACGCGGCAGCCGAACTACTGCCGAAGATGCGCGCAGTGCAGCCCGATACCGATGTCCGCGTGCAGATGCTGAACGCCTATCCCGGGCTGGCGACTTCGCCCGATAGCGACGCGGCACGCCTGCTCGCGATGTTGAGCGGATCGAAGGAATTCGAAACGGTCGCCTTTGGCACGGAAGGCGGACTCTTCACGCAGGCGGGCATTCCAACCGTGGTTTGTGGACCCGGCAGCATGGATCAGGGCCACAAGCCGGATGAGTTCATCACGGTCGAACAACTGAACCGGTGCGACGCGATGTTCGCGCGCCTCGCTGAACATCTAGGGAGCGTGAAGTAGCCCAGGCTCATCGCGAGACACGATCTACCACTTCGAGCACGAAGTGCGCGACCACGACCACGCCGGTGGTCAGGGTCGCGAGCCAGCAAAGCGCGCGTAGTGACCAGTGCGCGACGAGTTCGCCGACCGCTTCGCGTTTCGCACTCAATAGCACCAGAAGCACCAGCACGGGCGTTATCGTCATACCGTTGACGACGGCGCTCCAGTACAGCGCCTTGACAGGATCGACGTGCCATAGGCCGAGTGCGAGACCGAGCAGCGTTCCGAATCCCGCGAGCGCAACGAGCAAAGCGGCAATGCGCCGATCACGTTGTTTGCCGCGGGGCCAGTCGAACGAACTCGCGACCGCTTGCGCGGCGGAACCGGCAAGCGAAGGTAATGCGAGCAGCGCCGAGCCGATCAGCGCAAGCCCGAGCAGTGGGCCGGCGTAGCCCTTCAGGAGCGGCTCGAGCGCCCGCGAAAGTTCCGCAGGTTCACCAGGCTGCGTTTGTGCGACATGCAGCGTCGCCGCAGCCGCAATCATCATGCATAACGCGGCCACGCTCGATAACGCTGTGCGCACCAAGGTCTGCTTGCGCACTCTGCGCAGCTGCTCCGACGAACGTCGATCGCCCCGCGCGGCGTGCTGTTCGTGCTGCCGATGTTCCTCCTGAGCTTCCTGCTCGGCCTGCGAAAAAAGCAGATAGGGACTCATCGTCGTACCGAGCACGGCCATCAGCATGGTCACGAAATCTTCCTTCCACTCGACGTGTGGCACGAGAGAGCGCAGCACGACCGTGTGCCACGGCACATCGACGATCAGCAGCACGCCGACGTACGCGAACATCGGCAGCATCAACCATTTGAGCACCTGCGCATAACGCGCATACGGGATAAACCACTGCAGTGCGATCGACGTGCAACCGCACGCGAGCGCGAGCAACCATAGCGGCCCATGCGTGAAGCGTTGGATGACTGCGGCCATCGCCATCACATTGACGGCGATGTTCAGCGTGTTCGCAATCACGAAGCGCGCCACCGCGAAATAGAAGAACACTGGCGAATAGTGCGCGCGCATGTTCGCCGTCAGGCCATGTCCGGTGACGGCGGCGACCCGCGCCGAGACCAGTTGCAGCGCAACCATCGACGGATACGACAGCACGCAGGTCCACAGCATGTCGTAGCCGTACCACGCGCCCGCGAGTGAATAGGTGGCAATGCCGCTGGGATCGTTATCGCAGCCGAGACTTGCCAACCCCGGCCCGAGATCGGCGGCCCATGAGCGGGCAGGCTGCGACGACGAAGTGGGCGTACCACCTTGTGCGGCGGGGGACGCGGTGCGTCTGTCGGGGGGAGAGTGCATGCGGCTGATCGTCGGGAAACCGGAGATGCTGTAGCGCTCGCACGAAACGTTCCTTCGTCGAATCGTTTCGCGGCTCGCGTATACGAGCGTTTGCGCGACGGTTTCCTCCCAGGCGCAGGTCGGCGATGAAGGACTTTGGTCGTATTGACCCACGCCGGTTGCCGCGGGTCTTCGGCGGTTCAGGTCGATACCACGACAAGCATCAGACCAAAGTCTCATATCAGAGGCGATTTTCCGTCGCTACTCTTCACCAGCACCGTGCGCGGTCAAAAGGGCCAGAGCTCGTTGCTGCCCCGCCCAAGCCACGAACCGATCCCGGCTGCAGCCCAACATTCAGCGCGCTGGCGTCACGACAGTCGTCGCGGCGATCGATGGCCTCGATGGAGCCGAGGCAAACGCGCACATGGCTTCGCAAGGGGCCGCGCTCGACCGGCACGATTATCGGCAGGCTGAAGCGTATTGGCGGCGTCTGAAAGCAGTTGCATGTCCCGAGGTCGCGGCGCGGGCGCGGCACGATATCGACATGATCAAGAGCTTCACAGCGAAGTCTCAACGCGAACAGAATCGTTAGCGAACCGTCGTCGACACCACCGAAGCGCTGACCGGTGCTATATTTTTTGCGTCTTCAATGATTCTTCCCATCTCGCGCCACATGCAGCAGACCACGTCGACGGTAAAGCCCGCCGTGTCGGATATTTCGCCATTAATGACACTTGAAGAGAACGTGCATCGCGTGACTACGCGCGCCGCAACCGTCAGGGTCGTGCGCTAATGGAAACGAGCGACTACGACGGGTACACGTTGTGGGGGCATGCCATCCTTCAGCAGGAAGGCGAGGGCATCCTGCAACCGGAGCGCTATGCGGCGAGCGGAACCATTACCCGGGGCGGAAAGCTGATCGAAGCATCGGGCATTCTCGGACTATTCGATAGCGAGGAAGAAGCCCACCATGCAGGCCTCGATTGGGCGCGCGCGTGGGTGGATGCGCATGGATGAGCGTGACCGTGGCCTACGTTTCCCGCTTGCTGCGTCCATACAGCAGCAACATCGCCGCTATCACCACGCCGTAGATGATCTGACGTCCGGCCTCCGGCATCTGCGCGACTGAAAGGATCGACTGCAGCAGCGTGATCAGAATCGCGCCCGCCACCGTGCCGAGGTATGAGCCTCTTCCCCCCAGAATCGACGTGCCGCCGAGCACGACTGCCGCGATCGCCGGCAGCAGGTAGGCATCGCCCATCGACTGTGCCGCCTTCGATGCATAACCGGCGAGCAAAACGCCACCGAATGCCGCGAATCCGCTGCACACCGCAAATGCGGCCACGGTCACGAGCCGCGTATTGATGCCGGACAGATACGCCGCGCGCTCGGTATTGCCGATCGCGTACAGCGTGCGGCCGAAAGTCGTACGCGACAGCAGAAACACCGTGGCGCCGCCGATCACCACCCACAGCGCAACGGCATTCGGCACGCCCGGTACGAGCCAGCCCGCCGCGAGCCATCGCATCACCTGTGGTGCGGAGTCCTGCGGCGACGATCCGCCGGTATAGACGATCATGATGCCCTGCGCGACCGCATTGGTCGCGAGCGTGGCGATCATCGACGGAATGCGCAGCAGCGCAACCAGGATGCCGTTGACGACGCCGATCAGCACGCCGCAACCGATCCCAACCGGAATCGCGAGGATCTGTCCGAGTTCGCCGTGTCCCGCTACCGCGCACGCCATCATTGCGCCGACCGTGATCGTCCACGGCAGTGACAAGTCGATGTGGCCGAGCAGGATCACCATCATCAGGCCGGTCGCGATGATGCCGAGGAATGCGCCGACCTTCAGTTGCAGCAGGATGTACTCCGGCGACGTGAAGCTTCGCGAAAACATTCCGCCGACGAGCAGCAGCGCGACGATGCACGCGAACGCGATCACGATCGGTTTGTCGATTCTGCGCGTGAGCCTCGATACGAACGTGGTGCGGCCGGTTGCCGAGACGTGGCTCATTGAAACCACTCCAGACGGTTGCGTACCCTGAACAGCCCGCATGCGCCGATCGCGACGGCAAGCAGAAGAATCACACCCTGGAATAGCGGCTGCCACAGCGCATCGACGTTGAACACGAACAGCAGGTCACCGATCGAGCGGAACGCGAATGCGCCGAAGATCGCGCCGATCGCGCTGCCCTTGCCGCCGAGCAGCGACACGCCGCCTATCACCACCGCGGCGATCGAAAACAGCGTGTACGAGTTGGCGCTGCCGAGGCTCGCTTCGCCGGTGTCGGTGAAGAACGTCAGAAACAGGCCGCCGATCGCGGCGAGCAGGCCGGCTAGCGTATAGCTCGCGAACTTCGCGCGGCGGATCGGCATGGCGGACAGAAACGCCGCGGGTTCGGACGAACCGGTCGCGTACGCCGCGCGCCCGATTGCCGAGCGTTTGAACGGAACCCAGACGAGCAGTGTGGCTGCGAGCAGAATCAGCAGGCTCGCCGGCAGCACGCCGGCGACCTTGCCGGTCAGTGCGTCGGCGAGGGCCTCGTTGATCGAGCCGCCGGGTACGGGGCGCAGCAGCAGTGCGAGTCCGTAGAAGACCGCGCTGGTCGCGATCGTCGTCACGATCGGCTGCAGCCGGCCGAAAATGATGATCACGGCGTTCAGCGCGCCGCACAGCGCGCCCGCCGCGAGCACGCCGACGATGCCGAGCGCGCTGTGCAGCGCGTCGCCGGTGACGATCCACGAACCGATGCAATTCGTCAGCACCAGCGTCATGCCGATCGACAGGTCGATGCCGGCCGTCAGCACGACGAGCGCTTGCCCCATCGAAACGAGCGCGAGCAGCACCGCCTTGTTCGCCGCCGTCTGAAACACGTTGGCCGACAACGCCGACGGATAGTTGAACAGATAGATCGCGAACATCAGCACGAACAGGCCGAACGCGAACACCGCCCCGCGATTCTCCGCATACCAGTAACGCAGTCCGCTCATAGCGCGACTCCCGTGGAAGGCGAAATCTGTCCGACGGGCAGGTCCAGGGCGCTGGCAATCAGGTTCTGCTCGGTGATCGCCGAGCCGACGAGTTCCTTCTTGATCCTGCCTTCGTACAGCACGAGCACGCGGTCGCAGCAGCCGATCAGCTCGTCGTAGTCGGTCGAATAGAACACGATTGCCGCGCCTTCGTCGGCGAGGCGTCTGAGCAGCTGATACAGCTCCTGCTTGGTGCCGACGTCGATACCGCGCGTCGGGTCGCTGAGCAGCAGTATTCGCGGCTGGCGGATCAGCCACTTCGCGATGACCACCTTCTGCTGGTTGCCGCCCGATAGCGAGCCCACGGGCGCGTCGACGCTGAACGACTTGATCGCCAGCAGCTCCATCATCCGGTCGACCAGCGACTGCTGGCGGTCGCGATCGATGACGCCGGCGCTGGACATGCGATCGAGCGCGGCAAACGACAGGTTCTCGCGTACCGACATCGGCAGCATCAGGCCTTCGGTCTTGCGGTCCTCCGGGATCAGCGCCATGCCGATGCCGTTGGCGCGCGCGGCCATCGGGCTGCCGATCGACACGGCTCTGCCGTCGACCTCGATTGTGCCCGCGCAACCGCGCAACACGCCGAACAGCGCGAGCAGCAGTTCGCGCTGGCCTTGTCCGTCGAGTCCGCCCAGCCCGAGAATTTCACCGGGCTTCAACGAAAAGCTGATGCCTTGCAGCGTGTCGTTCCACGCGAGATCACGACACGCGAGAATCGGAGCGGCGGCGCGGCGGTTGGCGGGTTTGTCCGGAAACACATGCTGGTACTTGCGGCCGATCATCATTTCGACGACCTCGTTGTCGGTGCGCGTGCCGGCCTCGAAGCTCATCACATGACGGCCGTTCCGGTAGACCGTGCATTCGTCCGCGAGCGCCTTCACCTCGTGCATCCGGTGCGAGATGAACAGCAGCGCGAGCCCCTCGTCGCGCAGGCGCTTGAGCACCTCGATCACCCGCGCGACGTCGGCCGCGGTCAGCGCCGACGTCGCTTCGTCGAGAATCAGGATGCGAGGCTCGTGCGCCAGCCCCTTGGCAAGCTCGACCATCTGCTGGCGCGACAGCGGCAGATCGCGGACTTTCGCAAGCGGATTGATGTCGGCAGCGCCCGCTCGGGCGAGCGCCTCCTCGGCCTGGCGGCGCTGGGCCCGGCGGTCGATCATGCCGAAACGTCGCGGCGGGTTCGACGCGAAGATGTTGTCCGCCACGCTCAAGTCGGGGATCAGCGACAGCTCCTGATACACGCACACGATGCCGGCCGCGTTCGCCTCGGCCGGCGAAGCGAACGAGACCTGCCGGCCCTCGAAGTGCATCGTGCCCTCGTCCGGCTGCACGACGCCGGACATCGCCTTCAGCAACGTGGACTTGCCCGCGCCGTTTTCGCCGAGGATCGCGTGAATGCGGCCCCTCTTCACCGTGAGCTCGGCGTGATCCAGCGCGACCGCGCCGCCGTAGCTTTTCGACACGCCAGACATCTGAAAGAACGGCTGCGCTGCATCCTGCGGCATGCTTCGTCTCCCGTCACATTCCGGCCATCATCCGATCACTGGTTGCCCTGGGTCTGCTTCATGATCTCCTGCGCGGAGAAATTGATGCCGCAAGTCGGAAACGAGTTGCCGACGAAAAAGTTGTCGGAGTCGTTCGGGAAATAGTTGACGCCAGACTTCAGCTTCGAATCGTCGGTGACGTCGAGCGGCAGCTTGATCGAGACCGGGACCGTCTGGCCGTCCAGCGCGGCGAGCGCAGTCTTGATCGCCACCGCCACCTGCGCGGGACCGGTGCCCGCCGACGTGCACTTCAGGCCCTGGCCCCCGTACTGCGCGCAGAACTTGCGAAAGCCATTCTCCGTCTCGCCGCCGAAGGGCACGAACGGATGCTTCGCATCGATCATCGCGCGCACGACGCCCGTGTCGCCGCCTTGCGCCGAGATTCCATCGAAATGACCCTGCACGGCGATCGCGTCGGCGGCGGCCTTTTGCGCGACCCCGTCGTCCCACTTGCCGTAGACCTGCACGACGTTCCACTTCTTGCCGGTGTCGTCCAAGGTTTTCATGAAACCATTGTGCCGGTCCGTGTCGACCGACGTGCCCGCCACTCCGCGAACCTCGAGCACCTTGCCGCCGTTCGACAGGTGGTTCGCGAGCCACTTGGCCCACAGCACGCCGAGCCCGTACTGGTCGACGTTGACGTTGATTGCGTCTTCGCTGTCGAGGATGTTGTCGAACGCGATCAGCACGACACCGGCGTTCTTCGCGCGGCGGATCGCGGGGCCGAACGAGGTGGGATTCTGCGCGTCCACGATGATCGCGTCGTAGCCCGCATCGATGAAGTTGTTGACGGCCGAGATCTGCGCCGGCACGTCCTCGCCGGTCGAGACGACCTTGAACTCCTTGAGCTTCGCGGCGACGGCCGGCTGTGCCGCATAGGCTTTGGCCGTCTTGATCATCTGGATGCGCCAGGTGTTCGCGATATAGCCGTTCACGAGGGCGATCCGGTAGGGTCCGTTCTTCTTCGGATATTTGATGTACTTCGTGTCGCTCTTCCAGGGGACCATGCATGTGGGGTCGCTGGACGGCCCGGAAACGATCGTTGCCTGCGCGAAGGCCGCGCTTGCGCACAGCGTGAATGCCGCGGTCGCCGCCGCTCGAAGCACCTGGATTCCTGAAAGCATGTCGTCTCCTTTTTGTTGGATTGAACTTGCCGATTGCCGGCGAACATGGCGGTCATGAATCGCCGCCGAATTCTATGCGTGAAGCAGGGAATCTTGCGGAATGTGCTGCAGCGGGGCTGACTCGGACTCGCCGAAGCAGCGGAACGACTTCTTCAAAGGCGTCGCCTACGAAGCAAAACGAAGGGACGGCGCGAACTCAGTCACGTCTGACAGTACTGGCATACCAATCCGCGCGCGATAGTGGTTTACCACGGCGTCGCGGCGGCCTCGAACGGTCTGAAACCCCTGCTGAATCGGTTCGAGGGCCAACAAGGGTGGCGCTCGGCCCGAGGCGGCCTCGTTCGTCAATTGGTGTACCATTTTGTCGAACTCGAACCGATCCTTTGGCCGCTTCGAAGCTTTCTGGAATCCTGATGGACGAGCTTTCACACACGCCAAACGGCCGCGGCGCCGACGAGGACGCGACCGACCGTTCCTATGTCGGGCTCGCGAAGCAGATCCACGATCTGATCGCCGCCGGCGACGTCGGGCCGCGTGCGCGCCTACCTTCCGAGCGCACGCTGGCCGACCGCTTTGGCGTGAGCCGCACGCAGGTGAGGGAGGCGATCATCGCGCTGGAAGTGCAGGGCGTGGTCGAGGTTCGTGTCGGGTCGGGTATCTATGTGGCAGACGCGCCGGACGCGCGCTCCGCCATGTTCAAACTGCCGCGCGGGCTAGGCCCAATCGAGACGCTGCGCGCGCGGGTGGTAATCGAAAGCGGGATCGCCGCGTTAGCCGCTACCGAACGCAAAGATTCGGACCTCGACCGGCTGTTCGCCGCGTTGCGCGCGATGCGCGAAAACATGCACGACAAGGCGGCGAACGAGGCCGCTGACCGTGATTTCCATCTGGCGATTGCACGCGCGACGGGAAACGAAATGCTCCGGCTCGTGGTGACCGCGATGTGGGACAACTCGCGCGCCGACCCGTTGTGGAAAAAGATCGAGGAGCACTTCCATACTCCCGAATTGCGGGCGGCTTCGCAGGATGAGCATCAGCGCATCTTCGCGGCGATCATGGCGCGAGATGCGAGCGCAGCGCGCACGGCGATGCAGGCGCATCTGACGCGGGTCATCGGCGAATTCACACAGGCGTGGCGTTAGCCCATGTGGCGGCGCGCGACCTGCTCCGTCACGGCTCTGTCTCGTCGCCGGCAACGTTGTCGAGGAACCGGGCCAGTCGTTTGGTGTCGGCCTTCGTCCAGCCCTCGGGCGGCATCACGCTGGCCCAACCGTTGACGTAGTCCTCCGCAGAGTAGTTGTGGCCGAACCCCGGCGGCACCGCGAGCTGGTGAATCATATCGCCCACCGCCTGCACGCCCGAGACGATCGGAAACCAGTGCATCGCGCGAGGCATGTCGAAGCCGCGAGGCGGAGCCATCCATTCCGGCGGCCACCAGAACGCCCTGACACTCCAGAACACAGCCGGATCGGCCGGATGCTGAAGGTACACGATTCGCGGGGCCGGCCAGTCGGCACTTAATGCCACCTGATGCGGGTCGCGATTGAGGAACCGTACGACACGCCCCCCATTGAAGATCGGCTGCCAGAAGGGCGACCCGCGATCGCGCTCGCGGGTGAGTTGCGCATGGATGAGGTTGCTTTGTTTGGCGCCGGCGATCAGCACGCCATCAGTCGCGGCCACCATATTGGCCACCGACGCGGATGCGTCCGCTCCCACGAAAGGCGCTTCCACTCCCGCGGCGCCGAGGCTCTTGCCGAACAGAACGAGCTTCGGCCGCTTTTGCGGTGGGAGCGTCGACCAGCGGGCGCGAACCGCGTTGAAGAGCGTGATGCCCGCCTCGTCCGCGAGCCCGGCGTCGATGAAGATGGCGTAGCGGCTAGGCAGGAAAGAGTATTGAATCGCCACGATGGCCGTGTCGCCGCGGTGCAGTTCCTCCAGCGAGGCGGCGGCTTTGGGCACGATCCAGCCCGTGCCGGTGGGTATCCACACGACCAGCACTTTCCGGTCGAACCCGCCCGCGCGCTCGAGCTCGCGGACCGCAATCCGCGCCCGCTGTTCGAGCGAGTCCGCGGAACGCACCCCCACGTAGACCCTCACCGGATCGACCAGCCTCGCATCCGCCCCGTGGAACTTCGCAAGCTCTTGCCTGCTTGCCGCGGTCGCAACGAAGTCGCGCCCCATGCGTCCCAAGCTGTCCCATGCGACCAACGACATGCTGCTGCCGGACACCGTGGGCGACGTGGGGGACAGGGTTCCCTCGGTCGTGTTCTCGTTCCTCGGCTCGTGGACGAGATCGGAGCCCGTGGCGAGGGCGGGAAAAGCCACTCCGCGACCGAGCGCTGCGCCAATCGCGATGATGAGCAGCGCTGATGCCGGCACCGACACGATCGACGGCACGTGGCGCCGGATCACCCGGTTGACTGCGGCGACGCCACGAGCCGTCATTCGCCCGATGACCACCAGCAGCACCGCGGCCAACGACGACACCGCGCTCATCAGCACGCCGTCCACCCAGCCGATGGATGCCATCCCCATGAAACCACGTTGCTCGTTCTGCCAGTCGAGCCATAGCTTGGCGCCATCGAATAGTGCAATGAGCCACGCCGCTGCCAGAACGATCCCGATGCGCCGGCGGATCTCGCTGCCGGGCACGCGCCCCCATCGCTGCAGCAGCCGATGCACGCCGCGGCCGGCCAATGTGCCTATCCCGTAGCCGATGGCCAGACAAAACGCGCCGACCACGGTTTGCGTTAGCCACGACCGCGGAATTAGCGTTGGCGTCAGTGACTGCCACCAGAACACGAGCGCGAGCAACGAGCCGCTGAGCGTCGGCGTCCGAACTGCGCCTCGGAGCCCGGCAGCTATTGGCTCGTGGGAATTCCGCATGCGTGCTCGCTCAGATTGGCGCAACTCGCACCTCGTTCCCGCGGGTCATCCGCAAAGGAGTCGAAGACACGAGTGCTGATTTAGACGGTGCTTCGGGCCATGCATCGCATTGTATTTAGCTTTCTCTGCGTCGAACAATCTCGTGGCCTGCCAGTGACGCTACCGAGCCAGCGCGCACGCTGCTTGCTCGTCGTGCTGCGATCGGCTCCCACGACGTAATACCCGCCACTTAAAAATGAAAGATCGATCCACAATCCTATGCGTGCGCGACAGCAAGCTGCTGCTGGTCGCTCGCTCGCGCTCGCGCTGGTCGCTGCCCGGCGGCACGATAAAGCGGCTCGAAACCCCGCTGGACGCTGCCCGACGCGAACTGGAAGAAGAAACGAACGTCGTCGAGGTCCACCTGACGTATCTGTTCCAGTTTGGCGGACTGAACAAGCGGCATCATGTTTTCCTCGCCGAGTTCGCGCGCGACATATCACCTGAGCCCGGCAATGAGATCGCCCAGTGCCGATGGTTTACTCCGATCAAGATCGAGACCTTGTCAGCCAGCATACCCACCCGGGCGATCGTCGGTCTGTTCATTCGGCTTGATGATCGCGGCTATCGGCGCGGCAGCGGACATGGGCGCTTCGTCGGTCAGTAGCATGACTGTGCATCGATGCGGCGGCCCGCTGAAAACAGGGCAGCATGGCTGAATTGACCGCCGAAGCGGAATATCTGGAGCACTGCCGGGCGCTACGCTGTTGACCGGCGGGGCGCACAGGTCAGATAGCGCGAAGCTCCCGGCGACGCGCCGGTGAGCGGCAATGCACGTCATTTCCGCCTACGAACGCCGGCCAGCACCGTCGCGAGTTCGTCGATGGTGAACGGTTTGCTCAATGCGGTCCAGCGAAATGGCAGCGCTGGCAATTGCGGGTTGGCGTATCCCGACGAAAACACGACATGCAGTGAAGGCGCTCGCGCGGTCGCCTGCTTCGCCAGTTCTATACCGTCGATATCCGGCATCCGCAGGTCCGTGATCAGCACGTCGAAGGGTCCATTTGCCAGCCACTGGAGCGCCTCACGCGGCGACGTGGTGAATTTCCCCGAATGCCCGAGCAAGCCGATCAGTTCGTTGGTCGCTTGGGCCAGATTCATGTCGTCGTCGACCAGCAAGATGCGCAAAGGGTCGAGAGGGCCGCCGAGCACCGTATCGCGCGAAGTTTTACTACGCGCGGGGGCGCCACCATCGAGCACCTGACGGATCTTATGCGCAAGCTGCTCGCGGCTGTACGGTTTGCTGAGCAGGTCGACGCCCGGGTCGAGCCTGCCGCCATGGACGATCGCGTTCTGTGTATACCCCGACGTGAAAAGAACCTTCAGATGCGGCAGCAGCCGTAGACCTTGCGCGACCATGTCCGTGCTGCGAAGCGGACCCGGCATCACGACATCGGAGAAAACCAGATCGATATGGACGCCGCTGCGCAATACGGCGAGCGCTTCCTCCGCGGCGTCGGCTTTCAGGACCCGGTAACCGAGGTCCGACAGCGTGTCGAGGGCAGTCGACTGCACGTTCCTGTCGTCTTCCACCACGAGGATCGTTTCCGATCCTCCCTTGGGAGCCGGTGTGACGCGTGGCGGCAGCTCGACTGCCGGCCGGCTGGAGCGGGGCAGATACAGTTTGACCGTCGTGCCGTGCCCGACCTCGCTGTAAATCTTGATATGGCCGCCGCTCTGCTTGACGAAGCCGTATGCCATGCTGAGCCCGAGACCCGTCCCTCTGCCTTCCGGTTTCGTCGTAAAGAAAGGATCGAAGGCGCGATCCACCACGTCCGGCGACATGCCTGTGCCGGTGTCGGTGACGGCAAGCAGCACGTACTGGCCGGCCTGGATGTCCGGTACCGAAGCGACGTACTCGTCGTCCAGCATCGCATTGGAGAGCTCCATCGTCAGCTTGCCGCCCTCGGCCATCGCGTCTCGTGCGTTGATCGC
Organism: Paraburkholderia atlantica; assembly: GCF_009362785.1. Classification (GTDB taxonomy): domain Bacteria; phylum Pseudomonadota; class Gammaproteobacteria; order Burkholderiales; family Burkholderiaceae; genus Paraburkholderia; species Paraburkholderia atlantica. The sequence continues at coordinate 117,815 of NZ_WHNQ01000003.1, read as the reverse complement.
GAGATTGAGGATCACGTTTTCCAGCTGGTGAATATCGACGAGCGTGTTCCACAAGCCGCCGGCGACGACCGTTTCCACGTCGATCGTTTCGTCGAGAGCCCGGCGCAGCAGATCGTCCATGCCGCGAAGAGCGGAGGCCAGGTTGATAACGACCGGCTGTAGCGGCTGCCGCCGTCCGAACGCGAGCAGTTGCGACGCGAGTTTCGAGCCGCGCTCGACGGCTGTTATCGCCTTTGCCACGCGTTCGCGAGTCCATTCGTCGCGGTAATGCCGGCTGTCGAGCAATTCCAGATTGCCGCGCAGGATTTGCAGCACATTGTTGAAATCGTGAGCAACACCGCCGGTCAGTTTGCCGACTGCTTCCATCTTTTGCGACTGGAACAGCGCCTTGCGCGTGTCCTCCAGCATCCGGCTGGCTTCCATCCGCTCGGTGATGTCGCGCGTGATTTTCGCAAAGCCGGCTAGCGTCCCATCTTCGTCGCGGATTGCATCGATCACCACGTGCGCCCAGAAGCGCTGGCCGTCCTTACGCACCCGCCAGCCCTCGGCTTCGAACCGGCCCTCCCTGGCCGCGATCGACAGCCCCCGTTGCGGCAGGCCCGCCGCGGCATCCTCGGGCGTGTAGAAACGCGACAGGTGCGAGCCGATGATTTCCTCGGCGCTGTATCCCTTGATCCGGCGAGCGCCGGCGTTCCAGTTCGTGACGATCCCGTCGGGAGAAAGCATGAAGACCGCGTAGTCCGTCACTCCGTTCACGAGCATGCGAAAGCGCCGTTCGCTCTCGACGACGGCATCGTGCGCGGTCTTCTTGTCCGTCATGTCGCGCACGATCTTGCCGAAGCCGAGCACATGCCCAGTGTCGTCGGTCAGAGCGGTGATCACGACATTGGCCCAGAACCGTGATCCGTCCTTGCGGATGCGCCAGCCCTCGGACTCCGAGCGGCCGGTGCTTCGGGCGATATCGAGCAACGCTGCGGCGCTGCCTTTGTCGCGATCGTCCTGCGTGTGGAATATGTCGAACCGCTGCCCGATGACTTCGTCCGCCAGAAAGCCATGAATTTTCTCGCCGCCGACATTCCAGGTACGAATGATGCCTCCCGGCGAAAGTCCGATGACCGCGTAGTCTATGACGGAGTCGATCCACCGCTGGGCCCAGTCGTCAGGCATTGATGGTTCGCCTTGCGCGCCGTCAGGTGCTCGGTAGTCGCCGGGTTTCGGAATTTTCATGCTATGCGATCCTGGGGAATATGATCTCGTAGCACGTGTTATGCCACACTTGGGGCAGGGTCGGGAAGTCAGTTCACGAACGCCCCTGAGCCGCTCGGCACCGAGCCAGCCGCGTCACGCCGACTGGCTCGATCCGTTTGACGGCACCGGGTTATCAGGGCGCGGGAAGGAACTGGACGTCCCCGTACCAGGCGCGCGTCGTGGTAGCGGTATTGTCGGTATCGGTCAGCAGCCCGTAACCAGTGATTCGTCCTGGCGGTTCGTGAAAGACCCGCTCGTAGTCTTGCACGATATTGCGGCGCAGACTTTGCCACTGACCCGCATCGCCTGGCTGACCGGAGACCACGATCATCTGTACGCGGTTCGTGCGGGGGTTGGCAATGACGGTGCCCGGCGCGGCGTTGGTCGACCAGACGTACATCAACGTGGCATAGGGCAGCTCTTCGCCGCTCAGTTGCCTGGCCAGCCCCATCTTCGCCCGGTCGAACATCGACAGCTTGCTCTTGTCGCCGTCGAACATGAACATCAGCCGCGCTGGCGCGTCTTCCTTCGACGCGACCCGGTTATCGGCGCCCTCGATCGGCCCATCTGCTTTCCAGCGCCATGCCACCACGGGTGTGCGCGCGAGGTCGATATCGCCCTCGTGCATCAGCGCAGAAGCCGAGCGGTTCGCGTCCGCCTGCAGCACGGTGGTGTGGTCGTCGTGAACCAGCGTGTATTGCGTGATCGGCTTGCCGCGCACCACCGGCAGATTCTTCCAGCCAGCGGGCAGCGATGCGCCGGGCTCGATCGTGGAAAAGGCGATACCGGGCTTATGGTCCTGCGCAAGAAGGGGGGGCGGCAACAACAGGAGCGCGACACATGCGGCGATCCAGGCTGGCTGTGCGGTTCGTTTTTGCGCTCGGCGGCTCGAGGGAAGGTGCATGGCGGTCGAGTTCGTCTTTTGGATAGCCACCATTGTAATGGCCGGCGCTGGCGATATTTCCGCGGCCGCGTACGTGCGGGAAGGGGCGGCCCACGCGGCGTCAGAGCGTCTGAAAGTCCTCCGCGACCGTTGCCGGCTCGCGGGATTCAGGATTTCCTGACCTCCGGATCAGGCTTTGCCGTCGTCATTTGCAGCCGCCGACGACTGCGCGCTATCGGCTGTTCATCCATCATCGGTGGGGCTTGCGAAGATCGAAAGGCGACGTGCAAAATGATTGCGGACTTTCTGGACCGACGCAGGCGCTTGCAAGAGATCGACAGAATTTGCCAGCGCCTGTTCGAAACGTGGTGCGAGGCGCGCAGCCTGACACCGCTGACATACCTGCTGTTTTGCTGGCCCTTGCGCGACACGCGTCCTGTCGCGATACGACGTTTGCAGCAGACGTTGAAGGAACTGCGCCGCGATCATGCGGAAGGCTTCGATGCGGGCACGTTCGTGGCGCTCGATCAGCTCGTCGACCGGCTCGACGAACTGATCGATCGGGCGGAAATCCCGGTGAAGTTTTCGCTGGTCACCTAGCCGGGCGCAACTTGTCCGCCGCGAATCCTGCGAATGCGAGATGAACGGACAATGGCTTCATCAATCGGGCGCCTCACGCACGAGTTCGGATTCGGGACATGATCAAGATCCTCATCGCCGACGATCACGCGATCGTGCGCGGCGGCCTCAAGCAGATCATCGCGACTACGGCCGACATGATCGTGGTGGAGGAGGCCGGCCACGGCTCCGAGGTAATCGACAAACTTCGCAGCTGTGACATTGATCTGCTGTTGCTTGACATGACGATGCCCGGCATCAGCGGCGTCGATCTGATCCGCCGCGTGCGCTCCGACCGACCCGGGTTGCCGCTGCTCGTGCTCAGCATTCACAACGAGGCGCAGGTGGCGTCCCGCGCACTGAGGGCAGGCGCCACCGGTTACGTGACCAAGGACAGCGATCCCGATGTGTTGCTGGCGGCAATTCGTAAGCTCGCCGACGGCGGACGTTTCATCGACCCGAAACTGGTCGACGCGATGGTCTTTGAAAAGCATGCGGGAGACGTGCCGCCGCACGAAGTCCTGACGGACCGCGAATTTCAGGTGCTACAGCTGATCGCCAGCGGCCAGAGCATCAATGACATCGCCGAAGCGTGTTCGCTCAGCGCGAAGACGATCAGCACCCACAAGATGCGGTTGATGCAAAAGCTGGGCCTTTCGAATAACGCGGAGGTGATTCGTTATGCGATCCGGCACGGCTTGATCAGCGAGTAGTCGATGAAGCTGGACCAACGCATTCGAACGAACCCGTCGCGCGGGTCAACCTGATGTAGGAGAACATCGCATGGAAGTGCTGTCGGCGAGTGAAATCGAATTGCGCGCGTGGATAAGCCGATGGTATGACCATGCCGTCGCAGCGGGCCTCGTACGGCCGCCTTTTCTGCTCGACGACGCAAAGGCCACGCGCCTTCAGGCCTATTTCGCCGCGGGGTTGACGCCGGAAGAAGGCGCGCAACTGTTCTTCGGAACCGTGCATTAAACCGCGCAGCGCCTGGCGGTTCATCGACCGCTAACTACCTTCGAAGTTCGGTGCCAGGCGCAAGCATCTGGCACCCGCCCGGCCGCCCGTCGGCCGCGGTTCCGGTTGACTCGCTCGCGTCTCGCCCGCTCATCATAGGCGCACATTTCCCACATATTGGGGAAACTCCCTGGCTCTCGAAAATTGGAATCCGACTTAACAAAGTTAGAATGGCTGCTCTAAGACGGCTTCAGACCGTCTGCCCTACCGACGGGCCCGGCGTGGGAACGACCTTCACGAATCGCAGTGGCAGCGATCACCGTGTCCGCGAGAACCTGAGAGATATCCCGTGAGCAGCCAAAAACAGATGCCATTCCTCCTATCCGTTTCGACCGACGTGTCGCAACTGCCGAACCAGCTCGTCGCCGGTTTTTGCGCGTTGATGCGGTTGAACGTGGATACGTGCAGGTCCGCGGTCACAGGTGCCGCGCTGCACTGGGAAAGCGTATTGCGCGCCCAGACACCTGAACAGTTGATCAGACGCCAGGCCGATGTGATGCCCTGGCTCGTCCTGCAGTTCGCCGATTACACGCGCGGCTGGATGGACATCGCGGCGGAAACCATCAGACCGTGCCACCCCGACACCAATCACGACGACGGGCGTGAACTGCACGAAGGCACCATGTCAGCTGAGCAGCCGGCCTGCGCAACGGGCGTCGACACGACGTTAAGCGAGGACATCGTGCCGCCGGAGGAGCAACGGGACGGCGAGTCCGTCACCGAGGCGAACGTAGGCGAAATGGTCCGTGCCATTCTCGAGCGCGTTGCAAAGCCGACCCCTGACACGCCGGAACGCCGAAGTCCGCCTCGCGCACGTCGCTCGTCGACCCGATAGGCGACAAGCTTCCACCAATCCTGCCGGGCCCGGTTCTCGCGTGCTGCCGATGCAGCCGCGGCCGGATCTGGTCACCCGTTGTTCGTTCCCGCCGTGAGGTACACGATATGTTGAGTCCCCACGAAGTCGCCACGCTGCTTCTATTGAAGGATGCGCCTGAACGAATCGATTCGGATCGGGCAGAGCTTGGCGCGCTGCGCGAACTGCAGTTGATCGCGAATGAGCCAGCTGATTCGGGATTCCGGCTTCCTCACGTGACGCCGCGTGGTGACGCCGTGCTGCGTGCGTTCGCAAGAGTCCGTTGACTGGTGCCCAATACGATCGATACATGTTGGGCGTGCCGCCGCGCGTGAATCTGCTGCGCGCGACGGACCTGTCATCGCGCGTCCAACGCGCTTCCTTGCCTGAAGCCACGAACGTGACTCGAACGTCTCGCTGAGCAGATCCAGGCGCATTCACGATCTCGGTACGTTTATCCCAGGCTGCGCTCGATCAGCGCACAGAAGTCGCACGCACCGTCAATCCGAGAGGATCGTCGAAGTATGGCCATTCGAATCGAAGCCAGGCGGTGTGGCCCGTGGTCGATGGGCGCGGGGAACGAATTATGCGGCAGCTCGAATCGAGGCTCGCGGTTCGATACCTGAAAACAACCGACACTACGATGCCACCAGCTTATGAAATATCTCGCCCGGGTTGCCGCCCTTGCCGGCCTGGCAATCGCGGTCTGGCTCGTCTGGCACGTCGACGCGCAGAAGGTGCTCGGTTTGATGCGCGCAGCCGGTGCTGGGCTCGCGCTTGCAGGGTTGGTCCATGTTCTGCCGATGCTCGCTAACGCGAGGAATTGGCAGATGCTGATGCGCGGCCCGATACGCCCGAATCTGTTCGCCGTATTGCGCCTCGTCTGGATACGGGAATCCGTGAACGGCATGTTGCCCGTTGCCCGAGTGGGCGGTGAAGTCGTGACGTTTCGCATGATGCGCAAATGGGGCATGCAGCCGGCCCCTGCCATGGCGAGCCTCGTCGTCGACCTCCAACTGACGCTGATCAGCCAAATGCTGTTCGCCATCGCGGCGATCGGCTATCTGATCGCCCATGCCGGCGCTAGCGCGTTGCACCTTGCAGCCAGGCTCGGGGGCGGTATCGCCATTCTGGCGGTTCTGCTTCTGGCGTTTTCGTTCGTGCAGCGAGCGAGTCCGTTCGCCCGTCTGACGAAGCTGTTCAATCGCATCACCAGCGGCAAGTTCCGCTCGCTCGTCGGCGAGTCGGTGCGCATCGATCAGTCGATCAGTGACCTGTGGCATCAGCCCGGCGTGATCATCCGTTACCTGGTCATCTGGCAATCACTCCAATGCATCGCGACTGCGCTCGAGCTGTGGCTCGCGCTCTATTTTCTATCGGCAAAAGCAAGTTTCCTGCAGGCACTCGTGCTCGAGTCGCTGATCCAGGCGCTCAGCAGCGTCGCGTTCTTTGTGCCGGGCGCGCTCGGCGTTCAGGAAGGTGGATTTCTGCTGATCGGTACGGTGCTTGGTTTTCCTCCGCAGCTTTGCCTCGCGCTCGCGGGTGCGCGCCGTTTTCGTGACATCATCGTCTTTCTGCCAGGGCTGCTTGCCTGGCAGGTGGAGGAATGGCGCGACAAGCGGCAGGCTCCGGCCGATGCGAAGGCAGGTGGCGCCGCAGCGGACCCCGGTGAGCACCGTAGCCGCCCTTAGCAGAGGGCCGGTCGCAAATCATGATGCGAGACACTGGAAAACATGATGCGGTAGTGGTGTTCGGCGCCTTCGATCGCCACAACCTGGGTGACCTGCTGTTCCCTCACGTCGTCGCGAGACTGCTTGCGTGCGACGAGGTGATCTTCGCCGGGCTCGCGCAGCGCGACCTGCGCGTCTACGGCGGCCACGCTGTACAGGCGCTCGCGCAATTGGCAGCCGAACGCGGCAAAGACCGCTTGCATATCGTGCACGCGGGCGGCGAGATCCTGACTTGCGGCGACTGGGAGGCGGCGGTGATGCTGCTGCCGCGGGACCAGGCACAGAAGATCATCACGCGACTAGATACACATCACGATCAGCGACGCGCGTGGGCACGTGCGCTGACGGGTCTCGATGCGCTTGCCCCTTACATGGCGTCTCGTGAGATGTTTCCCTGTGCGTCGAGCGTCATGTATCAAGCGGTCGGCGGCGTCGATGTCGCGCGGCTGGACCCCTGCATGCGAGCAGAAGTCCTGTCGAAGCTCACGCAAGCCGACGACATCAGCGTGCGCGACGTCCACACGCAAAACGGTCTTGCCGCGGCAGGCATTTTCGCGCGGCTCGTGCCGGACCCGGCGGTGCTGGTGGCCGAGTTGTTCGGCGCGAATATTCGCGCGCACAGGGAGCGGAGCGGCGTGGCGGATTTGCAGCGGGCGTTTCCCGATGGATATGTCGCCGTGCAGTTCAGTGCGGACTTCGGCGACGATCAAACTCTCGGTGTGCTAGCTAGCGAGCTCGATCGCGTGTCGAGCGAGACCGGGCTTGGTATTGTCTTTTTCCGGGCGGGTGCAGCGCCTTGGCATGACGATTTGGCGTGCTACGAACGCATAGCGTCACGGATGAAGGTCTCACGTACGCAACTCTTCGGTTCGCTGCAGATATGGGACATCTGCGCACTGATCGCGGATGCCACGGCCTATGCCGGAAGCAGCCTGCACGGACGGATCGTCGCGATGGCGTTCGGTTTGCCGCGGGTGAATTTCGTCCATCCGGCGCGCGCGCATGACACGACGAAGCAGTCCGCGTTTGCCGCGACGTGGGAGCCTGCGTGCGTGCCGGGCAGCGTCAGGATCGAGGCGCTTTCGGAAGCAATGCTCGATGCGCTGACGATCGACCGGGCGTTGCTGGGGCGGACGGCCACATCCCTCGCCACTCGCTATCGGGAGGGGTTCGCGCAGATGCGAGCGGCGATGTGTTCCACTTGAACTGCGGGGCCTTGCGCGACGAGCGCAAAGCCCTGGCGGACAAACGCTGCTAGCAATGCGGTCAGATTTTCAGTCGAGAAACCTTCGTGCCGGCCAGCGACACGTCGCCCATCAGACCTGCATTTGTCAGCACGATCGCCTGGACGGGTTCGGTGGCCGTTGTCGTATCGATCGTGCCGTTTGCTCCGACCTTCACGAGCGCGACCGAACCTTCACCACCGACCGACCATCCGTTGGATTTGCGAAAGCTGTCGAGCGCCTCTTGCGTCATGAACAGAAAGACCATGGCTTTCGACTGTGCGCCCGCCTGCAAGCCGAATGATCCCGATATCGTCTTGAAGTAGCCGACCGATTTCCCGTGCACCCGCAAAGCGCCTTCACCGTATTGCCCACCCGCGATGAAGCCGACCTTGAGTACGGACGGGAACACGAGTACGCCGTTCGCCTTGCCGACGAGTTCTCTTGAACCTTTGACCGTCTCGAACAGCCGCGACAGGGTTTCGTCGACCTTGGCATCGATGACCTGCCGCTTCGATGCGTTGGATTCGGCGGCAACGGCGTTACTCATCGTCGCCACGGACCCGCTCAGCGCCACACCCGCGACTGTCAGAACCGCGGCACCTGTTTGTAAGAAGCTTCTTCTGCGCATGGCTGCCTCCATCGTGGTTCACGGTCGAACCCGTGATGCTGCAATGGTTGAAGGGATGTATTCCACCGACACTTGCCAATTGCGTTGACTCCTCCGGGACCGACTGCCTGTCGCCTTGAAAAAAGCCGTGCATTCAGTCACCACCTGATCGTAGAAGATGGCCTCGCTATTGTATGTAAGGGGCAGCACGGGTATTGCGTTGGCATGCGTCGATTCGCGCAATTTGCGAATCGACATGGACGGCGGGGAAGACTTGTCGGAGTGCAAGGACGAATAGGGGTAACCCTCCCGCCAATGCGCGGAGATGTTTAAGCCTGTTTTAATGCTCACTTCATAAATTGAAAGCTGGCCAGGCCTGCCGGACTTTCAATGAGCCAAAGATCCATCCGCTAGCTCACTTCAATTCGACGAGTGCGGGAAGCCTGGCTGATTTTGGTCGGAGGCTTTTTCGACCAAATCGACTTCGGAATGAAATGGCTTCTCGGGTGGCGGAGAAAAATGACGCGGACGGGAGGAATCGATGCCCACTAAAACGATCACTAAAGGCAAACATACATACCGGATCGTAACGATTGGGGTAGCGGAAGGTGGGTACACATTTGAAATCATCCACATCGACCGTTCTCGGGACGTAATCAAGGAAGTGCGCCACCAACCGGGTATCGCTTACGCGCTGGAGGAAACTGCGTTGGACAATGGACTTCACGTGGCCGCAGAAATGGCTGGACAGCAGAAAGACTGAATCCGTTTTGTTTCTCCTTTGCTTAGCCCACGTGTGAGAGCGCGCGTGGCGTGCGAACCGCGGACGGCCGGTCGCGCAGCAGTAGTGGCATCAAGCGCCGATTGGCTGTCCGCGCCGCCCACTCGCAATACGCGGCGCTGCCGAGCACCCAGCCGTTGAGCGTCGACTGCATCAGGTTATCGACATCGCGTCCGTCAAGCGGCTGTGCACCCAGATCGCGGTAAGCTTGCTGGCGCTCGAACGGTGTATTGCCGAGCGCCCGGTACAGTGGGTGATCCTTGATGAAGCTATCGACACGCAGCCCGATGTGGTGCGCGCAACTCGACCACTGGTAGTTTGCCGGTTCGGCCACAAGGCGGTTGCGCACCGGCGCCTGATCGATGACCTGGCTCGCGAGCAGGAAATACCGGTCGGGCTCGATCACCGTCGCCCGGTACCCGCCACGCCACACCGCACCACGGCGTCCATGGCGGCGGTTGAAGGTCTCGACGTAGCGACGGCTAACCGCCTGCATCGCCATGGCAACGCTCGATTCGTATGAAGGCGTGACGAGGAACTGGACCGCGTCAGGCATGAGTACCCACGCGTGGACTGCCAGATCAGCGACGCGCGCGGCATCTGCCAGACAGGCGAGGAAGTACAGGTAGTCTCCTTCGTCCAGAAATGCAGGGCCCGCGATTCCCTGCAAGATTACGTGTTGCGGTTGTTCGGGGACGTAGTGCCGTGCGAGCCGTGTCATGCTGAATTAACCGGAAATCCGATGTGGGAAAGCGATCCCACAGATATCGGACGCGTCATGGTGCGTAACGCGCTACGGAAAATTCTATCGATCAACTCCGCGCATTTGCATCGCGAACAGGCCTTTTTTCTGGCCTCTTTTCGCTGATTTGCCGGTCGCAGCCAGCGTTTTTATGTCGCCGCTGAATAGCGTCGTCGCTTCGCATCCCAAACGCTATCCCTTGTTGAAAAGACTTAAAACACGCGAGACCGTCTTCGTGGCCAGCACCAGCAACGCGCCGCCGACGCTGTAGTCGACGTGATGCATAACGTCGACCAGATAGAAAATGGAAAGCGCAATGAACGGGTGGTAGATCGCACGGCTTATCAGGCTTTTCATCGGTATCTCACGCTGTTGTGTTCGCGCGAAGCGGTCAGTTGGGCGACGCGCGAGGTTTTTGAAGTCCGAGGAAGGCTTGACTGCGAAGTGCGGATGACGTCGATCCGTGATGTTCCTTCCTGTCGTGAACTGTGCCTGTGGCAAGCCGCGGCCGTCCTGCCCATGCGTCGTTGTTTCTTGACCGATCGTCCACTTCTTGCCGACGCTTTGCGCGAGTCTCCAGCGGACCCGCAAAATGCTTCATAAGCCTCGCGACAAACATCAGTAAGGGATTTGTCATCGAGTGAGGTTGCGGGTATAAGATGTAGCCCTTGGCCATCCTGACGATTGAGCGGCGGCCAGGTTTATCGCCCGGGAAATCGCAATTCACGCGAGCTATCCATGGATGCAGTCTCTGATGTTCTGCGCGCCGTTCGTCTGAGCGGCGCCGTATTTCTGAACGGGACATTCACCGCACCGTGGTGTCTGATCGGTCGCACCGATGCATCGCTCTCCGGCGCTTATTTGCCGCCTTCCGAGCGCGTCATTTCCTATCATCTGATCATAGAGGGGAGTTGCTGGGCGAAGTTGGCCGGCGATCCCGGTTCGGCTATTCACGTCCATGCCGGCGAACTGATCGTGGTGCCTCAGGGTGAAACGCACATCATGGGCAGCGCGATCGATTTATCCCCGGTGCCGTCGGACTCGCTGCTGGCCGAACAGATGGCGACAGCACCCGGTGAAGTGATGACGCTGTCCCATGGCGGCGGGGGCGCTGTGACGCGCATCGTGTGCGGCTTTCTGGCCTGCGACGATACTCTGAACAATCCGCTGCTGTCAGCGCTGCCACGGCTCTTCAAGATCGACATGCGCCAGGACCCGCGCGCGGCATGGCTCGAGTCGTCTCTCAAACTTGCCGCCGCCGAAGCGGCCGAGTCGCGCGCGGGCGGCACGATCGTGCTTGCCAGGCTATCGGAACTGCTGTTTGTCGAAGCGATCCGTAGCTGTATTGAAGCGCTGCCTGAGAACCAGATCGGGTGGCTTGCCGGCGTGCGTGACCGCTACGTTGGACGCGCGCTTTCGCTGCTTCATGCGCAGGCGGCGCATGCGTGGACCGTCGAGGAGCTTGCGCGCAAAGTGGGCCTGTCGCGTTCCGCGTTGGCGCAACGGTTTACCGATCTTCTGGGGCAGCCGCCGATGCAATATCTCGCGAGGTGGCGCATGCAGATTGCGGCGCACGAACTTCGGATCGGGAGCAAGCCGCTCAACGCAGTGGCGGAACAGATTGGCTATGAGTCGGAAGCCGCATTCAGTCGCGCGTTCAGACGCGAATTCGGCATGCCGCCTGCCGGTTGGCGCAAGAGCAAAGGACAGGCCGACGGCGCGGCAACATCAGCGCAGCTCTCGCAACATACTAGTGGCGTTGCCGCAATGCCGGACCAGTGATGCCTGCCACGAGGCGCCGTGCCGGCTCGACAACCTCGTCTGTCGATCTGTGCAGGCAAACAACAAGAAACGGCGTTTCAGTCATATCGCGCGGCGACTCGATCATAGAACCCCAAGACTCCCAATCGTAAATTGAGCGTGCCGGAAAGCCAGATCATTCGACTGGCTTTGTCCGGTGAACCGACGCTCAACGCCAGACCGCGTGGCGGTCAATATGGGGAGAACTTCTATGAACGCAGTATTGCGGCTATCCGATCGCGCTCGCTACGCCCGATGCATTCGCGCTTCGAAGATGGTCAATTGGGACATCGACCGTGATGTGATTGGAGACCGTACCTTCGATATGTCCCAGAAGTATTTGCCGGACGGACTCTCGCTGGTGCCGGATTTCATCACGCTCTCGGAGGGCGAGAAGCGATTCGTCAGCCAGATTCAGGGGCGCACCTACGCTAACGTGTTCGGGCTGGTCGAGCGCTTCATCAACGCCAAGGTGCTGGAAGTGAGTCGCGACTACTGGCTCGGCGATCAGGTGGCGCTCGAAGCGCTCGTGCGCTTCAGCGACGAAGAGCTCAAACACCAGGCGCTGTTTCGCCGCATCGAACAAATGATCGGCGAAACGCTGCCCGCGGGTTACCACTTCGACGTCGATCCCGATGCGCTGGCCGCCGTGGTGCTCGGCAAGAGCACGTGGGCGGTGCTGGCCATGACGCTGCATATCGAACTGTTCTCGCAGATTCACTACCGCCAGAGCATTCATCCCGACGAACAGCTATCCGAGCTGTTCAAGAATGTATTTCTTTACCACTGGAAGGAAGAAAGTCAGCACGCGATTCTCGACGAGCTCGAATGGAAGCGGCACGACGCTACGCTGACGGATGCGGCGCGCGATCACGCGGTCAATGACTTCATGGAACTGCTGACTGCGTTCGACGGCATTTTGCGCGTGCAGGCGGCAGCGGACTCGCGCTATTTCATCGCGAACTGCGGGCGTGCCGTCGTCGAAGCCGAGGTCAGGTCGATCGAGGCGAATTTCCATCACGCTTACAGGTGGCAGTACCTCCATTCCGGTATGCATCATCCTCATTTCGCGGAAGTGCTCGATGGGCTCGTCTCCGAAGAGCAGGGGACGCGCATCCGGGCGCTACTCGACGCGATGCATTGAGCGAGCGCGTGCCGCGCCGTTTCACGATAGATATCGACGAGCCTTGCGAACTCGGGCGATTCGAACCGGATTGCCAATCCTCAGAAACATCTGATTGCGGCGTTGAACGCGTGCATGACGGTGGGCGACGTCTCCGAACGTCTACAACCCGGCGAATGCGGTTGTGTTGAAAGCGACGCTCGTGGTCGAGTGAATCGCAAGGCGTGACGCGCGCGGCGAGGACCGGATGGTTTTCGTCGCGCCGCGTTTGCCTGGCGTGGACCTTATCGGGCGGTGAAGACGATTGTCCGCGGGCGCGGCGACGATCGGCGCTTCATCATTCCAGTCCCTCGTGCTTCATCGCAAGCTGGACGGCCGGACGTGCGCGCATCAGTTCGGCAAAGGCTCCCAATTTTTCAGGCACTTCGATACCCACCTTCTTGGCCCAGAGCAGCATGGTGAACAAATACGCGTCCGCTACACTCGCTTCGCTGCCGAACAGGTAATCGCCCTTGAACATGGTCGCGATCAACTGAAAGCGTTGGCCGAGCTTCTCGCGCGCTGCCGTTGCTTCAGCGTCCGAAGTGGGCTTGAAAACACGGCCGAACTGCTTGTGGATTTCGGTCGAAATGAACGCGAGCATCTCGAGCAGGCGCAGGTTGCCCGGTTCGCTATTGGGCGCAAGCGCAGGTTTGCGCTGTGCGAGCCACGAAAGAATCGCGATATTCTCGGTAAGCCGCTGACCATCATCCATCTCGAGGGTTGGGACGTAACTCTTTGGATTGATCTGATTGAACTGCTCCCCCGTTTCGGTCTCCTTCGACTTCAAATCGACGCGAACCCTGTCGAAAGTGAGGTCGGCCTCATGCATAGCGATATGGTCGGCGAGGCTGCAGGCACCAGGTGAATAGTAGAGCTTCATGGTAGAGGTCCCCTTTTCGTGAAATGAACCAAACCGTTTCATCGCAGCAAAGGGTGTGCCGCCGCCATGGAACGGTCCGGTAAACTCGATCGCATGCAGAAAGTAGGGCCACGAGTATTCTGACTGTGGCTCCGCGAGCGGGAAAAGCAAGCCCCCGGACGAGTAGCCACTTACCGGTGGTGCCAATGTCAATAGCCGCACCGAACTACAATGATTCAAGCTGTCTGAACCGGCTCCATCCGAACCAGGATCGCAACCGCAGCAGGGCATCGGCGACGGCCAGCACAGGAGGAACCATGCGGTCGGGAGTGAAGTCCGGCGTGCGCCTGAGACGCTATGCAATCACGGTGGCGGCCGTCGTCGTTGCTCTGATCGTCGTCGGACGCATCACCGGCATCCTCGTCGACTGGCTCTGGTTCTCTTCGGTCGGCTATGGTGGCGTTTTCTGGACCATCTTTTCCGCGCGGGTGCTGCTGTTTGCGACGGTGTTCGCAGTCTCGGCGTGCGCGATCTGGCTGTCGGGGATGTTGGCGCATCGTTACGCGAGGCGCGTCGATGTGTTGCGAGCGCAAGCAGCCGATCCGTCGCATGCGAGCGAGGTTGCCGTCGAGCTGTCCGAACTGATCGCGCCGCACGTTCCCTGGCGCGCCAGTATTGCCTGCGCCGCGGCTGTCTTGGGCCTGGTTATCGCCGCCGGCGAGGTCTCGAACTGGGACGTCGCGCTGCGCTTCATTTATCAGGTGCCCGTTGGCGAGCGCGATCCGATCTTCGACCGGGACATCGGCTTTTATCTGTTCTCGCTCCCCGCGTATATCGCACTGAAGAACTGGCTGCTGCAACTGGTCTTCTGGAGCGCGATCGTAGCAGGTGCGGTCTACGCATTGCGCGGCGACATCGCGCTGGAGCGGCCGCCACGCACACTGTCGGCCGCCGCCATCACTCATGGCTCCGCACTGCTCGGTTTGTTCTTTGCGGTGAAGGCCTGGTCGTGGTGGCTCGACCGCTTTCTGCTGCTCTATGGCGACAACGGCGTCGTGGTCGGCGCCAGCTATACCGATGTCCACGTCGAGTTGCCGGTCCTGTGGATGCTTGTCGGCCTTGGGGCGGCCTCATCCGTTGCTCTTTGGATCAACATGCGCCGGCGCAGCCATCTGCAGCCCGTCGTTCTCGCGCTGCTCGTATTCGGCAGTTCGATTGTGTTCGCCGAGATCTATCCATCGCTGTTTCAGCGCTTCTATGTCAAACCGAGCGAGCTGACACTGGAAACACCCTATATCGAACACACTATCGCGCTAACGCGACAGGCTTACGGCCTCGCCAAGATCGAGGTTAAACCGTTCGAGGCCGAGCAGGGACTGACTCTCGACTCGCTGCAGGCCAATCGGGCGACCATCGACAACATCCGGCTATGGGACGTACAACCGCTGATGGATACCTACGCACAGTTGCAGGAGATCAGGACTTACTACAAGTTTCTTTCAGTGGACATCGACCGCTATCAGCTCGATAGCGGATACAGGCAGGTGGTGCTGTCGGCGCGCGAACTGGAACCGGCGATGCTTCCGTCCAACGCTCAAACCTGGGTGAACCTGCACCTTATCTTTACTCACGGCATCGGCGTCGTGATGTCGCCAGTCACAGAGAAATCCACTGAAGGCTTACCGTCTTTCTATCTGCACGATATTCCGCCCGTCTCCAGCGGCGGTCCGGCCATTCGCGAACCACGTCTCTATTTCGGTGAAGGCCGGCAGGACTATGTGATCGTGAACGGCAATGTAGCCGAGTTCGACTATCCCCGCAGGCCGACCAATGCGTACACGACCTATAGCGGGCGCGACGGCGTCACGCTCGGCGGTGTGGGGCGCCGCAGTCTGTTTGCCTGGCAGCTCGACGATCCGAACATCCTGCTGAGCGGCTATATCACGGATCAGAGCCGGGTCCTGCTTCATCGCAACATTCAGGACCGGGTGCGTACGATTGCGCCGTTCCTGACTCTCGACCACGATCCCTATGTCGTCGCGAGCAATGGGCGGCTGTTCTGGATACAGGACGCCTACACCGTCAGCCAGTGGTTTCCTTACTCCCGCCCGGGTTTCGGCGACAACGCCAACTACATCAGAAACGCGGTCAAGGTGGTGGTCGACGCTTATAACGGCACGGTCGATTTCTACGTCAGCGATCCCGCCGATCCGCTGCTGCGCACCTACGCGCGCATCTTCCCCGGTATGTTCAAGCCTTTGGACGCGATGCCAGCGGGGCAACGGCAGCATATCCGTTACCCCGAAGATCTGTTCCTGATCCAGGCGCAGCTCTACCGCGCGTATCACATGGATGCGCCGGAAGTGTTCTACAACCGCGAGGATCTGTGGCAGTTTCCTCAGGAGCTGATCGGCATGGATGGCGGAAGCTCCGCCAGCACGATGCCGCCGTACTACACGATCATGCGACTCCCCGGCGACCCGCGCGCCGAGTTCATCCTGATGCTGCCGATGGTGCCGAGCCAACGGGAGAACATGATTGCCTGGCTCGCGGCGCGTTGCGATCAGCCCGGGTACGGCAAGCTCATCGTGTATACCTTTCCGAAGGACAAGCTGGTCTACGGGCCGTTTCAGATCGAAGCGCGCATTCAGCAGAATACCGAGATCTCGCAGCAGATCTCGTTGTGGAACCAGATGGGCTCACGCGTGATACGCGGTCATCTTGTGGTGGTACCGATCGAGAACTCGCTCCTCTACGTTTCTCCGCTCTACTTGCGCGCGGCGTCCGGTCAGTTGCCGGAGTTGAAGCGGGTAATTGCCGCCTATGGTGACCGTGTGGTGATGGAGGACACCCTGGATCAAGCGCTGGCGGCGCTGTTCCAGGAGACCACACAAGCGGCATCATCGCCCCGAGGCGCAATGGACGCTCGCGCGAGAGAAGCGCTTGCCCACTATGACCGCGCGATCGAGCGCCTGAAGACGGGAGACTGGAGCGGCTTCGGCGCGGAACTGAATGCTCTGCGGCCGTTGCTCGAGGCACTCGGTGCTGGCCGTTCCGATGATCAGAAATGACCCATGGGACACGGAGGAGGTGGTTGGACGCCCGGGCGTCGATCAATGCGGTTCGCCGAGGCAAGCGTCGGCAACATCGACGATCGGCTCGCTGTCGGCATGAGCTTCAGGAAAACGGTCAACGCACTGGATCTGAACGTAGGTCCACCACGTTCCCGGTGGATCGTGACCCAGCCACATCACAGTGGCTGCGACCTTGGTTCGCAAGCCCCATTGCCGCCAGTCAGCGCCGGTTGGCGAAAAGTTTCCGCGAATGTCCTTATACAGGTTGCGGTCCAAGCCGTACCGCTTCAGATAGGGCGGGTTGATGCGCTCCTCGAGCGTGGCCGGCTCGCCTCGTTCGGTGTCCGCTTGCGCTATGGCCGCGTCCCGGCGGAAATCGCTGACGGCACGACCGACCACCAACAGCTCGAACAGCAATACCGCGCCAACGGCCATGCAAGTCGCAATAATGCAAAGCGAAAGCGCCCACAGCACCCGCCTTGTGGTCGTCGGTGTCTTCATCCCTGCCGACCTCCCTACCGGCATTGGGATTTGCTGCCAGCAAGAGCCAAGCCGGTTCGCAGCCCGGCACGCGCACTTCAGGCCCTTTGTAGAAGGTCAATCGCCTTTTCGGCATCGTCCAACGAGTCGAGCGCGAGATAAGCGATGAACTGCGTGCCAAGTACAGCGGCCGAGACGCCGCGGAGATTGATCCCGCCATCCGCCAACATCTGGCTCAATTGCGCGATGATGCCCAACTGGTCCAGACCCATTACACGGATGGAGTGCAGGCTCGGGGTGACGCTGAACCCCGCCTGCGTGGCGGCACGGGTCGCAGTGTCTCCCTGTAGCGGAGCGACGAACACGACTCCCTTGCCCGATGCCTCTGGCGTGCGACGTGCCACGATGAACTGCAAGTCGGCACCAGCATCCCGCAAGACGCTTAAAACTTTCGCAAGACCTCCCGGTTTGTCGTCGATGGTAGCTGCCCAAACCTCGACACGTTCCACACTCAGTTCCATGGCCGTCCCTCCCGGCTTGAACCTCATTAGAAAAATCTACTTCACGAACGGCACGCGGGCAAGGACCGTTGAACTCCGCGCCGATCGGCGAGCGGCGTCCAACTTGCCGCTGCTGGGCATCTGTATCAAGATCAAGTCGCCTCTTCACAAACAGGCGACTCTGATGACAGACGATCCCGATAGCGATCCCGCTGCCGATCCCGACAAGCTGAAAGGCCCGGGCGGCATGAGCTTGAGGCAGATCCACGAACAGGTGCAGAAGTCCGTCCAGCGCGACCGCGAAGCGCAGACTGCACGCCACGCGCCCGCTCCACCGCAAAGCCGCTGGCAGCGATGGGTGCGCTATGTGTGGGGTCGTAGCGGGCGGCGCTAACCGCGTCGCGAGCCGGACTCGTTGCATCGTGAAGTCCGCACTTCATTTACCCGGCTACCCATTCGGGTGGTGTGCGTCCCCCGTCGTTCTGTCATTGTGAATCCGTCGTCATTACGCAATGGGCAGGGGGCTTGAAATGGAAACCACATCCTCGAGCGGCAATCCTTTGATGGATCTCTCGGACAATCTGGCGGACATCGTCGAGCGAGTCGGGCGGAGTGTCGTGGCGGTACACGGCCGGCATCGCATGCCGTCGAGCGGCGTAATCTGGCGACGTGGCGTCGTCGTGACGGCTGCACATACGATCAGGCGGGAGGAAGGGATCGAAGTCACATTGACCGACGGCCGTACGGTCGCCGCAGTCCTCGCGGGCCAGGACCCGGGCTCCGACGTCGGCGTGCTGAAACTGGACGGCGTCGATCTCGACCCGATCGATTCCGGCGATGCCCATTCACTGAAGCCGGGCCATCTTGCGCTCGCCGTCGCACGTGCGGACGATTCCGGCGTCAGCGCTGATTTTGGTGTGATCGGCGGCGTAGGGGGGGCCTGGCGCACGTGGAGAGGCGGACAACTCGATGCGTTCGTGCGACTGGACGGCGGTCTGCGCCCCGGTTTCTCGGGGGCGGCCCTCGCGGATATGCGCGGGCAGGTGGTCGGCATCTGCACCTCGGCGCTGATGCGCGGCGCCGGCATCGTGATTCCGGGGACGAGCGTGGAGCGCATCACCGATGAACTGTTGGCGAAAGGGCGCGTGTCGCGGGGCTACCTTGGTGTCGGCACGCAGCGGGTCGGCCTGCCGGACGCCTGGGTCAAGGAAATGAACCTGTCGTTCAGCAGTGGCTTGCTGATCAATTCGCTTGCGCCGGGCGGCCCTGCGGAGCAGGCGGGCGTGCTGATAGGCGATGTACTGATCGAACTGGACGGCAAGCCTTGCCGCGACATGGGCGACGTAGCTGCCGCGCTGGGCTCCGCAAGCGTTGGGCAGCAGCTGCAAATCGCCGTGATCCGAGGTGGCGAGCGCCACGCTTGTTCGGTAACAGTGGGCGAACGGCCCCAACGGAATTCGTGCAGGTGAGCTCCGGGAAACGACGAAATGTCGGATGGACAGACGAGACAGACGGCGCCTTGGCGGGTCGCAGTGATGGCGGCATCGTGGCAGGAGTGCGCAAGTCTGCAAGCGCTTGTCGAGGCGAACCCGGCACTCGAGTTCCTGGCAAGCGCAGCCGACGCCGAAAAGCTCGTCGATTGTCTCGCGGGATCGGTGCCGGACGTGATCGTCACCGACATCGCGCCGGAGCCAAGCGACGCGCTCAAGACACTATTCGAACTCTCGCACGCGTCACCGTCGCTCGTGCTGTTGAGCGACGACCCGGACAGCGACTGGATGCTCGATGCGTTGCCCGCCGATGCGGTGGCCATCCTGCCGCGCAACGCGATGCCAGCTGAAATCGTCGCGTCGATCGAAGCCGTCGCCGCGGGCCTTTGCGTGCTGACGCCAGACATCCTCGCAAGGCTGCTCGCCGAAACGAGACCGTCGCGCCAGAAGTCGCCCGCCGAATCGTTCGAAGCGTTGACGTCACGAGAGATCGAAGTGCTGGCAATGCTCGCCGATGGACTCGGCAACAAGGAGATCGCGCGGCAACTCGACATCTCGGACAACACGGTGAAATTCCACCTGTCGTCCATCTTCGGCAAACTCGGTGCGACCAATCGCACCGAGGCGGTGATGCTCGGCATGCGACACGGATTCATCATGGTGTAGACAAGCTCGTGTTTGTCTATCCACGGTGCTGGACGACATCACGTTCGAGCGTTTTCCACCAGCGCGGCAATCTGCACGAATTCGACGTCAGGGCGTACACCGTAAAGACCGGTTACCCGATCGCGGAGTTCATCGGTGAAGAACGCTTTGGCTGCGTCCTCCGATTCCCAAACATAGAAGTTGGTGGCTTCACGCTTTGCGGAATTGAGTGTGAAAGCCTTTGAACGTAGCCCCGGCATTCCCTCGAACCTTGCGCGGGCGGTCTCAGCAATCGTGCGCACGGCTCGTTCATCGAAGTTGTCGCCGTAGCGAAACGTAACGAATACACCGATCATGTCGTACTCCTTTCGACGCCGTCATCAATGGAAGCTTCGACGGAAGCGTCCGTCTTGGCAGGAACTGCACCCGCTCGGACTCGCGAATGCAGGTATGGCTGGGCTTACCCGAACTAGGTTAGTTCAATACGCTTGTTAGCAGGGGACTCGCCCGATTGCGGGTGAGAAAGCGGTAACGCAGAGCGCCGGTTGCCTCGCCAGACGCGCCAGGCAATGGCAGGCCTCAGCAGCGACGGCGGCGGGACCATCAGGTTGACTACCTTCAGAAACGCGGTGGCCAGTGTGCTGTCGCGGGTCGCGGCAACGTGAAGCCAGCCGATGTACCGGTTGATGAAACGTAGCATCGGCGGCCGTCGGCCCTCGATCAGCGGATTGCGAAGGTCGTTGCCGACCGCGATGTCCCATGCGATGTCGACGATTTTTGCGGCCTCCCTGAAGAACCGCCGAGCAAGATCGTTCGAACCTGCGCGCAGCAGGCAGCGTTGCAGCGTCAGCGCCTCCTGCGCCGCGACCGTCATGCCCTGACCGTAGACCGGGTTGAAGCTGCAGATAGCGTCACCGAAAACCAGGTAGTTCCCGGGAAAGCGTGCAAGCGTCTCGTATCGACGACGCAAACTGTGGACGTAGCGGTAGCGCCGGTAGCCGCTCAACGGCTCCGCTGCGGCGACGATGTCATGAATTTCCATCGTCGGCAGCGTCGCCAGATACGCGAGAAAGCCCTCGTCGTTATCGGGGGCCTCGTCGCCGAGAGAGCCGCCGGTACTGACGATCCAGCTGTCGTTCTCCTGCGCGAGGATCACGCCGTTCCGCCAGTTCGGCGCACTGCCGGCGACGATGATGCCGAGCTTGCCGTCGAGATCGCTCGGGCGACGTCGATAGGTGCGGGTCGTGTAGCCGATGCCGACCTCGACCTTCTCGCTGACCGGAGCTTGGTAGCCGAGCGCTTCGAGCCACGTCGCGCTGGACGAGTTACGTCCAGTCGCATCGACGACGAGGTCCGCGTCGAGGGTCTCTTCCGGCCTGCCTTCGGCGCGTATGCGCACACCCGTCACGCGCTCGCGGGCGGAGTCGCTGGCGAGCCCTCGCACAGCGCAATTCTCGATGGCGCGCACGTTCGGCAGTGCCAGCAGCCGCCGTCGCAGATGGCCTTCGAGCACGGGACGGCTCGCCAGAAGCCCGGTCAAATCGCTGTTGCCATTGGCAAGCGTGACGTTGCGGCCGATCCACAGCAGATCGTTCGCGACATCGCCGAGCAATCCGCCGCTTTGCGTGACGACCTCGTTGTTATATCCGGGAAAGAACTCCTCGAGCACCGCGCTGCCGCGGGCAAGAAGCCCATGCGTGTGACGACCCTGCGGGACGCCTTTGCGCCAGCTGTCCTCTGCCGGAAACGCATCGCGTTCGAGCACGGTCACGGTGGAATAGAAATCCGATAGCGCGCGTGCGGCCAGCAGCCCACCCATTCCGGCGCCTATCACGATCGCATGCTTACCCAGGTTCTTCATGGCAAATCCTCCAGTGCGATCCGCCGCAATGAGTGCAGCGATGATCGTCTGGCGTGCATGGTAGGATCGACGCGTCCCCTGAGCGTCCCCTCGACGCCGTCATGGAGGCTTGCATGACGATGGCTCTGTTCAACGTAAGGACGCTTGGTTTTCCGGAGATCCGTCGGGACGACCAGCCGTGTCCGATAGGCTTGCGCAAAGGCCTGGCGCTGCTGGTCTATCTGGCGGAAGCGAAGGGGCCGGTCGGACGCGACACCGTCGCGACCATGTTGTGGCCGGATAGCAGCGAAGATGTCGTACGGGTGCGGCTGCGGCGCCTGATGTACCGCCTCCAGTTGACGCTGGGCGACGACGTCCTCACCACCGACCGGTCGACGCTTCGATGGTCATTAGCGATCGGCCTGCAAATTGATTCGCAACTGTTCGAGCAAGCCTGTGATGTGGGCGAGTTCGAGCGGGCATGCCGTCAATATTCCGGCGACTTTCTCGACGGGTTTTCGGCTGGCGATTGCCCGCAGTTCGACGAATGGGCTTTCTTTCGCCGTGAGGCTCTGCGGGGCAGGGCGATCCACGCGCTGGAACGGGTGGTGCAAGACAGGCATGCGGCAGGCGACTACGCGACAGCGGCTGCGCACGCCGGCCGACTCGTTCAACTGGATCCGCTGAGCGAAGCGTACGCCCGGCACCTGATCCGCAATCTGCTGCTCGCCGGAGACCGGGCTACGGCCGAGCGTCACTTCGACGCCATGACCCAGCGCCTTCGCGACGCGCTCGATGTGGCGCCCGAAGCCGAGACCCGTGCGCTGCTGAACGCCGTCCCCACGTTGCCGATCGAGGCCCCGCCGCCGACGCGCTATGTACTCGGCGGCGGCGTCCATCTCGCGTTCCAGACCTACGGTGCCGGCGGTATCGATGTGTTGCTGCTGCCCGGTTTCGTGTCCCACGTCGAACGGATCTGGGAGGAGCCGCGCTGCCGCGCGTTCCTCTCTGCTCTCGCTGAGATGGGCCGGCTCATACTGCTCGATCGTCGCGGTATCGGGCTTTCCGATCGTGTCGGCTTCAACCCCGGCGTCGACGCGACCGCGCAGGACCTCGGCACGGTGCTCGACGCCGCCGGGAGCCGCCGGGTGGTGCTGTTCGGCGCGTCCGAGGGCGGACCGGCATGCATCAGATTTGCAGCCGATCACCCCGGTCGAGTCACCGGCCTCGTTCTGTTCGGCTCGCTGGCGAAGGGAAGCGCGACACCCGACTATCCGCACGCGCTGCGGGCTAGCCAGTATGACGCGTGGCTCCAGCAACTCGTCGCAGCATGGGGCGGGCCGGCGGGCATCGAAACGTTCGCGCCGAGCCTGGCTCGCGATCCTCAGGCGCGAGCGTGGTGGGCGGGCTTGCTCCGGGCTGCGTCGAGCCCAGGAGCGATCAAGGGCGTGCTCGAGGCGTTACGCGATATGGATGTGCGCGATCTATTGGGCCGGGTCTCCGCGCCGACTCTGGTGCTGCACCGTCACGACGACCACGCCGTTCGGGTCGGCGCTGGCCGGCATCTCGCCAGCCATATCGCGCACGCGCGATACGTCGAACTCGACGGCGCCGATCACTGGGTTTTTGCGGGCGACCAGCGAGCAGTCCTCGCCAGCATCAGACAATTCGTCGGTAGTCTCGCTGCATGACCGAATCGGTCGATCTCGGCCTGAACAACATGGGACAGCCGTGGCATCCATTCAGCCATGCACCGCACAAAGACAGGATGTACTTCCGGGTCGCGTCGGGTGACAACTGCCTGTTCTCGGTGCCGAGCGTCGCCGCGACCATGAAGCTGTCGGTCGGCTTTCCGCTGATCGCGAAAACGAAATGGGCGGCGGCGTGAAGGACCGGTGCATGGAGCGCGGCGTGCGCGAGGTGGCGTTGCGAGACGAGCTGACATTCCTCGCGTACCGGCGGCGGGATCCGCACGTCAACGGAGAATCATCGGCGGGATCTCCGCAACCAGTGCATCGATGGCACAACGAGTCTTCAACGGAAGATATCGCGTGTTCGGCCACACCGCGTGGATATCCTGTGGTCGCACGCCGCAACGCTCCCTCACCGCGACGAGTTCGCCCGTCATCACATATCGAGTCAGCAACCAGCACGGCAACTGCACGAGCCCCAGACCGGCGACACCTGCTCCGGCAATCGCCTGGATGTCGTCCAGGCTCAGTTGCGGCTTGATCAGCAATTCCCGTTCAGCCCCGTCCGTATCGAGTACGCGCCATGGCGACACCACGCCGGCGCGCGAGTAAGCGATGCCCGCATGCTTTCCGAAATCGCCGATATCGACGGGCGTCCCATGCCGCGCAAGATACGCCGGGGCGGCTCCGATGCTCGTTTCCTGAACCCCGAGGTGCCGTGCGGCCAGACTCGTGCTGTCGCGCAAATCGCCGATGCGCACCGCAAGATCGATGTTTTCTTCGACGAGATCGACTGCCCGGTCCGTAAACGAGATGTCGATCTGTAGTTGGGGGTGCTTGCGTGCCAGTCCGAACAACACTGGAGCGACGCAGTGGTGGCCGAAGGCGAGCGGCGCGCTGACCCGCAGGCGCCCGCGTGGCTCGCTGTATCCGGTCTCCAGTTCGGCCTCGGCGGCGTCCAGCTCGGCGAGCGCGCGGACGCATCGATCGTAATAGC
This sequence comes from Paraburkholderia atlantica, assembly GCF_009362785.1. Lineage (GTDB taxonomy): Bacteria > Pseudomonadota > Gammaproteobacteria > Burkholderiales > Burkholderiaceae > Paraburkholderia > Paraburkholderia atlantica. The sequence continues at coordinate 93,569 of NZ_WHNQ01000003.1, read as the reverse complement.
TGCGCCCCGCCTCCGTCAGTGTCTGGCTACGCGTCGTGCGCTGGAGCAGGCGTACGCCGAGGCGAGCCTCGAGCTTCGCAATCACTTTGCCGATGGCCGACCGTGTGAGATGCAGGCGTTCCGCCGCAACGGTAAAGCTACCGGCTTCGATCACCTTGACAAAGACCGCTACGCCATCGAGTTGATCCATCGAATTGGGTCCTTGGGGGAATAAGTTGTGGGAAAAAACTGCGTCAATAGGGACGGTGGTTCCCGTTATAGTACATCGCACGTGATGCTGTTCGAGTAGCTCCCTCCGTGTACGCCGACGTGTACGCGCAAACGCACCTTTCCTTGCGATATCCGATGACACTCGCCACCCCTCCGAAAAATGCCGTGGCGCTCGCCGCGGTATGCCTGACGTCGCTGATGTTCGGCCTCGAAATTTCCAGTGTGCCGACGGTGCTCTCCACCCTTGAAGACGTGCTGCACGCGGATTTCAAGGAGATTCAATGGATCATGAATGCCTACACGCTCGCGTGCACCGCCGTGCTGATGGGCACCGGGGCGCTGGCAGACCGTTTTGGACGCAAACGCATCTACGTTGCCAGCATCGTGATGTTCGGGATCACGTCCCTCATCTGCGGACTCGCACAGAGTGCGTCGGTCCTGATCGTCAGCCGCTTTTTTCAGGGCATGGGCGGCGGAGCGATGCTGATCTGCCAGGTGGCGGTGCTGTCGCATCAGTTTCAAGAAGGGCGCGACCGCAGCAAAGCGTTTGGCGCGTGGGGAATCATCTTCGGCATCGGACTCGGTTTTGGTCCGATCATCGGCGGCATGATCGTCGCAATCGCCAACTGGCAGTGGGTGTTCCTCGTCCACGCGTGGATCTCGATCGTGGCGCTAGGTCTCGTCTTTGCGGGTGTTCAGGAGTCCCGCGACCCACATGCGCAAACCCTGGACGTTGCCGGCATCCTCACGCTTTCCGCAGCGTGTTTCGGCCTCGTCTATTTCATTACGCAAGGACCGGACCTCGGGTTGGATAGCCCCGCCGCGCTAAGCATCGTCGCGGCGACGGCGTTGAGTTTTATTGCGTTCATCGTTGTCGAGAAGCGTAGTCGTCGGCCGATGTTCGACTTTTCCGTATTCCGCATCCGGCGGTTTTCAGGCGCGATATTCGGATCGATGGGCATGAACTTCAGCTACTGGCCGTTCATGATCTATCTACCGATCTATTTTCAGGGCGCGCTCGGCTACCCGAATGTGAAGACCGGACTGTCCTTGCTCGCCTATACACTGCCGACTCTTATCGTGCCGCCATTTGCCGAGCGGCTTGCGCTGCGCTTCGATGCGCGCAGGGTCATTCCGCTCGGACTGTTCATCATCGGTCTCGGCTTCATCCTGATGAGGTGCGGAGCCGGCGTGGAGCACGCGAGTTGGCTCACGATGCTGCCGGGATGCCTGTTGTGCGGAACCGGGCTGGGGATGACCAACACGCCGGTCACCAATACTGCGACCGGCTCGGTCTCGTCGAACCGCGCGGGTATGGCCTCGGGTATCGATATGAGCGCGAGACTGATCAGCCTGGCCATCAATATCGCGCTGATGGGTTACATACTTTTCGAAGGCGTGCTTTCTTATCTCGCTCGCGCGCTTCCCGGCTCTTCCGAAACCTTATCGCTGCGTTTTCTCGCGCAGAAGGTGGCCGCAGGCAATTTTGCGCATCTGACGCAGGACAGCGCGAAACTCGCAACCGCCGATCCGCACGGCGTGATCGTTCATGCGGCGCTCGTGCACGGCTTTGGTCTCGTGATGCTGTACGCGGTGATCGGTGTATGGGCTTTGGCGCTGCTCAGCGTCGTCGCGTTCGGATTGGGCGCGCACGCGCATCGTCCGAACTCTGCGCTGGATGAGTGTGCGCGTCACCCGAGCACCTAAGCCTCCTGCGCGAGCCATCCCCATGACCTGCCGCGGCGACGGCGCTGCGACCATCGAGGAACAGTCGCAGGGTCGTTTGCCGCGGACACTTCAGCAGCCGTTGCGCTCAGTCACGCGTCCCATTGCGGAGCGAAGGGGGGAACGACGTAACGCTGATCCTTGCGAAGCGCAGCGATTGCTTGGCGGTCATCGTCGTCGAGTCGAACAGCTAGTGCATCGAGATTTGCTTGCTGGCTTTCGCGTCGCTGTGCCTTGGGTATTGCGATAACGCCGTCCTGATCGAGCAGCCAGGCAATGGCGATCTGTGCGGCAGTCGCACCGTGCTTGCTGCCGATCCGTGCCAATGTCGAATCGCTTGCCGCACGTCCCTGTGCGAGCGGCGCATACGCCACCAACGGGATGTTTTTCGAGCGCAGATAGGCAAGCATCGCGGTCTGATCCAGGAACGGATGATATTCGAGTTGATGACAGGCGATCGGCGCTCCGATATCCTCCACGGCCGCTTTGATCAGCGGCATATTGAAATTGCACACACCAATGCCGCGCGCAAGTCCCGCCTCCTTGAGATGCACGAGAGTCTCCAAGACAGCCCCAAGATTCATGTCGCGGGACGGCCAATGGATCATGTAGAGGTCGACGAAATCCAGCCGCAGCTTCTCGAGGCTCGTCGCAAATGCGCGGCGCAGGGCATTGGGGTCGAGGTTCTCGTGCCATACCTTGGTCGTCACAAATAGCTCGTCGCGCGCGATACCCGAGCCGGCGATGGCGGCACCCACCGATTCTTCATTCTGGTACATCTCGGCGGTATCGATATGCCGATAGCCGACTTCCAGCGCGCTTTCTACGACCGGCTGACAGTCGTTGCCGGGCATCCGGAACGTGCCGAAGCCCAGGCGCGGTATTGCAAGCTCTCCTCGTTTGATCGTTTCCATTGATTTTTCTCCGTGTTGGCGAGGCGTCCAATGTCTCACGCGCCAATTGATGAATAAAGTATGGTTCAATCAAATCTGAAATGATTAAAATCATGAATCCATCAGTGTTCGAGGCGCATCATGACCTTCGACGGTCGATTGTTTGCGGGGATAACGGTGCTTGTTGCTGTCGCGGAGAGCGGGAGTTTCGTTCGCGCCGCGGAGGCGCTCGGCGTGTCTCCGTCCGGCGTAAGCAGAGCGATAAGCCGGCTGGAAAAGCAGATCGGAGTCCGCTTGCTCGACCGTACGACCCGATCGCAAACCTTGACGGACGAAGGCAGGCGTCTCTACGAGACGGTCAGCCCGCATCTGGTCGGCATCGAGTGCGCGGCAAGTACAGCATCGGGTTCGGCCGGCGTGGTCCAAGGCAAGTTACGCGTCAACGTGGACCCGTTCTTTTCGCGGACCGTCCTGGCGTCGAAGCTGCCCGCACTGCTGCAGCAGTTTCCAGAGCTTTCGGTGGAATTGATCATGCGCGATGACGTGGGCGATCTCGTTGCGGATGGCTTCGACCTTGCGATACGTTTCGGGCCGCCACCCGTTGGTACGCTGGTTGCCCGCAAGCTGCTGGAAGCGCGAATCATCACGGTTGCGTCTCCGGCTTACCTCGAAAGCAACGGCCGGCCCAGTTGTCCTGATGACGTCGTCGATCACGAACGCATCCTTTTCTACAATCCCTTGTCGGGACGCCCTTTCGAATGGGAGTTTCATCGAGGCAAGGAAGTCGTCGGCATCCCGGTCTACGGGCGGCTGCTGGTCTCCGATGTCGGCACGATGTTGAACGCTTGCGTAGCGGGCGCAGGAATCGCCCAGGTCATGTCGATCGGAACGGAAACACTGATCGCCCAGCAAGACCTTGTCGATCTGTTTCCGGACTGGCCGGATGAACGTTTCCCTCTATATGCGCTCTATCCGTCGCGGCGGCACCTGGCTGCAAAGGTGCAGGCGTTCATTTCGTTCTGCGTTGATACCCAGATCGCGCCAAATGGGTCTGCGACCTCGCAGCAAGCGAAGCGGAGCCGATCTGGCTTGAAGCGCTCGCAGTCTCGGTCGCGCTGATAGGTGAGATTTCAAATATTTGTCGAACGCTGACCGACGAGGCGGCACAGGACCCAAGGAGGCTTTGCGATGCTCGCACTCTTTACCGATTTCGGAGCCGACGACATCTATGTCGGGCAGGTGAGGGTCGCTTTGCTGCGGCATGCGGCAGCCGGCACCCCCATTATCGATGTGCTGCATACTGCGCCGAACTACAACGCGCAGGCAGGCGCGCATCTACTCGCGGCGCTAGCGCAGTGGTACCCGCCGGATTGTGTCTTCCTTGCCGTGGTCGATCCCGGCGTGGGTAGCGAACGGGATGCCGTCGTGCTGCAAGCCGACGGGCAGCGGTTCGTCGGGCCGGACAACGGGCTGCTCTCGGTCGTGGCGGCGCGCGCGGCGCATACCAGGACCTGGCGCATTACATGGCGTCCCGCAGCGCTCTCCGCTTCGTTTCATGGTCGCGACCTGTTCGCCCCGATGGCAGCATGGGTCAGCCGCGGCGAGTTGCCCTCCGACAAACTCTTTGAGACGACAGGCTTGAGCGTGCAGCTGGATGCGGGCGATTTCGCCCAGGTCATCTACGTCGATCACTACGGCAATGCGCTGACAGGGCTGCGGGCTGGAACCGTGCCGAGGTCTGCACGGCTTAGCATCGGAGATGCCGATGTCGAATATGCCCGGGTCTTTTCCGATGTAACGGCCGGTCAAGCTTTCTGGTACGAGAACTCGATCGGGCTCGTCGAGATCGCCGTGAATCGCGGCAGCGCCGCGACGCAGCTTGGCGTACGTGTCGGAGATCCGGTCCGGGTGCAAGGGGGCGGTGAATCGGCGACATAGCGCGCCTTACCAGAGTTGTAGCGTCGCGAAAGTGCCTGAAAATCAAAGCCTGCGAGCGATGAAGGAAGGGCTGGGCGGCGACCCTCGTCGCCGCCATCTGCGCTCACGGCAGAGTGATCTTGCGGGTGACTTCGGCCGTCACGTTGGGACCCGTGGCTACACCGAACACCGGGTAGACGATTTTCGAACCGCTGGCAGCCAGGCCCATGTAGTCGCCGAGGAAATGGCCGCCTGCCACGGGAGCGTTAAGGATGTTGAACGAGGTGTCGGTCAGCTTCCGTTCATTACTCCAATTCGCGGGATTGGTACACGCAGTAGCAGTCGAACAGAACACCGCGAAATAGTCGGTTCCCTCGAAGCCGGCGGGCGAGTTCGTGTCGTTACGAAAGTCGTAGTAGGTCACCACGATCGTATTGCCGTCGCCCGACGCCACCACCGCCGGAATGAAAGCCTGCTGACGGCAGGGGTTGGTTCCGTTCGGCGGCGTCTTGTTGATCATCACTGGCGTTGACCACGTAGAACCGCCATCTGTCGATTGGCTGAAGGCGATCCCGTCGATCGGGATCGATCCGGTGGGCGTGGTGCAGGTTGCGGACGAAAAGCGATCGTCCTGCCAGGTGAGATAGATTGCCCCCGACATCGGGTTCACGGCGACACTGTAAAGAATGGATGCATCGCGTATCGACTGGCCGCTGTCAGGCGAGACCACTCCGACCACCGAAATGTCGTTGATGAATGTCGGCGCCGACCAGTTCCCGCCTCTATCCCCAGACTTGATATAGCCGATGCTCAGGCCCGACGGCGTAGCGTTGATCGCCGTAAAGAAATCAAGCAAGGTTCCATCAGGCAACACGCGCACGATGTTGTCGATCGTCTGTGCGTTCGTCCCCGGCTGGTAGATCGGCGCGGCGGTGCTCCAGGTCACGCCTTTGTCAGTGGATCGCGAGAAGAAGCTCGGGCCGGTGAAATTGAACTTGAACAAGGGGGCGCCGCCCGCCGCGGATGCCGCACCGTTACGCAATTGTCGCGCGATCAGAACGCCATCGTTCTGCGCGAGCAACTGGGCGCCTTCCTTCGTTTGCGGGAACACGCTCAACTGGTCCCAAACCGCATACACGTAGTCGCTCGCAGTCGGATCCGCAGTGAGCGAGTTCTTGTCATTGAGCACGTGCGGCGAGTTGCTGCGGATCAGCGTGACGGGAGTCTGCCACGTTGCGCCGTGGTCAGTGGAGCGGCTGACCAGCATCGCGCTATTGCGCGCGCCAAACGGCGTCGTCGGTTTCGCGGGGTCCAGCACCAGAGAGAAGAAGAAGGCCGTTCCGTCTCGCGCAAAGTCCACCCATGGATCGGATGCACGGCGGAATTTGCCGCCAGTGCAGTTAGTCACGCCGGACGGAATTGAGTTGGACCAGGTGCCGCCCGCATCATTGGAGACGACGCCGACGAGCCCGCGTGAGCCGCCGTCGTTCCAGCGATCCTGCTGGTGGCCGGCGAGGAGGCGAGACGGGTCCGTCGGGTCCACCGCAACCCAGGGCTCGATCGAGGTGGCGGGAAACAGGACGCTGCCGAATGCCGATTCCTGCGCGTTCAGCTGGTCGGCAGTGCAACCGCTAAATGGGTCGCCCGCGGCTACCTGGACGAGCGATCCCAGCGTTTGCGCGTGCGCGCCTGGGCCGATCGAACATGCGAGCGCGACGACGCCCCCACCTGCAATGCCCCGCAACATAGACCGGGATAGGCAACTAAAATTGATTTTCATTCTGGGCCTCGCGAAAAAGGGGAAAACGCCTGTGAATTGCCGGCTTTCCATCGCCGGCGCCATCACTTCCAACCTTCGGATACATGTGAAAACGTCTTTTCCCAGCGCAGAAACGATGCTTGCTACCGTCCGCCAACGACATGCAGCAACGCATGTATCTACCGAAACACACTAGGTCGCGGTGGCCGAATCTGTGTGAATAAATCTTTGGGTATGCTATTTCAACACTTGATATCCCCGGCATTGCGGGCATGGCATGGTGATTGCAGCGGATCACACAATGCGGTCGAAGAATGTATCCGCTGCAGAAACGTGGCGTTTGAAATCCATGGCGAGGACTCACGCTGCTAGCTGCGTGACGGCTTGGCCCGCAAACAGACGTCGGGGTCGGCGACAGAAAAAAAAGCCCGCTCTCGAAAGAGAGCGGGCGTGGACTGAAAGAAGCCCCCAGGCGTTACAGACCCAGGCGATGCCCCCTGCATTACGTCAATGACTCGTTCCCAGATAGGCCGCCTTCACTGACGGATCGTTGCGCAATTGCAGCGCCGGCCCATGCGCGGCGATCCGGCCGTTTTCCAATACGTAACCGTAATCGGCCACATTGAGCGCGGCCGCGGCGAACTGCTCGACAAGCAGCATCGTCACGCCCTGGCCCTTCAGATTCTCGATGATGCGGAAGACCTCTTCGACGAGTATCGGTGCGAGCCCCATCGAAGGTTCGTCGAGCAGCACGAGTTCCGGGTTCAGCATGATCGCGCGCGCCATCGCCAGCATCTGCTGCTCGCCTCCGGAGAGGGTGCCGGCCAGTTGATGGCGCCGCTCTTTCAAACGCGGAAAGAGTTCGATCGCGCGTTCCAGATCGGCGTTCACATCGCCGCGCGGCCGCGCCCACGTGAGGCGTGGAAAGGCGCCCAGGATCAGGTTGTCGTGCACGCTCATCGTCGCGAACACGCGCCGTCCTTCCGGCGAATGCGCGAGTCCGAGGCGAGCGATGCGATGCGAATCGAGTGCGTCGATCCGCTTCGCGCTCGCGCCCACACCCATCGTGATCTCGCCGTCGCTAGGGCGGATCATTCCGGAGATCGCGCGCATGGTGGTGGTTTTGCCCGCGCCGTTCGAGCCGATCAGCGTGACGACCGAGCCCTTGGGCACGTCGATCGAAATGCCGTGCAGCACTTTCACCTTGCCGTATCCTGCATGCAGATTCTTGACCGATAGCATGTGTGTTCCTGTGTGTCTCGTGGGTCGAGTTAGGGGCGCGGCTCAGGCCGCTTGCCCCGCCGCCTCGCCGCCGAGATAAGCCTCGATGACATTTTCGTTCGACTGGATGTCGGCCGGATTGCCTTCCGCGATCTTCTGCCCGAAGTCGAGCACCGACACCCGGTCGCAGACGCTCATCACGACGTCCATGTGATGTTCGATCAGCACGACGGTGATGCCGTGATCGCGCACCTTGCGGATGATTGCGACCAGTTCCTTGATGTCAGGCGCGGTCAGGCCGGCCGCCGGTTCGTCGAGCAGCAGCACTTGCGGATCGAGCGCGAGCGCCCGCGCGATTTCCAGCAGCCGTTGCTTGCCGTAGGGCAGGTTGCGCGCTTCTTCGCCGGCGGCATGTTCTAGCCCGACAAAGCGCAGCATGCCCAACGCGCGCTCGCGGGCGGCGCGCTCCTCGCGTCGGTAACGCGGGGACATCAGTCCGACGTCCGCGATATGTGCCCGAAACGTGTGATGCAAGCCGACCAGCACGTTTTCGAGTGCGGTCATCTCGCCGAACAGCTGCACGTTCTGGAAGGTGCGCGCGATGCCCGCCAACGCGATCTGCGACGAAGTCTTGCCCGCGAGCGACATGCCGCGATACTCGATCGAGCCCGCGGTCGGCACGTAGATGCCGGTCAACACGTTCATCATCGTGCTCTTGCCGGAGCCATTAGGGCCGATCAGTCCGTGGACCGTGCCACGCCGCACGGTCAGGTCGACCTGATTGAGCGCCTTGAGCCCGCTGAACTGCATCAGGATGCCGCGTAGTTGCAGGATCTCTTCCGCGTCGCCTGCGTGCACGGCTGCGACCGCGTCTGCGCCGATCGTCGCGGGTTGTTGAGTGTCGACGGTGCTCGCGCGCACCACGCCGCCCATCATGCTCTTGCGCACGAATCCGATCACGCCGTCCTGCAGGTAGTACACGACGAGCAGGATCATCAGGCCGAAGATGGTCAGCCGCCAGTCGGCGAGCGTGTCGATGCCGTACGAGAACGCGGCGAGTCCCACCGTACCGAGCACCGGAATCGCCACCTTGCGTGCCGTCGACACCTTGCGCGCGAGCGCCACGCCTGCGCCGATCACGACCGCGGCCGCCAGCACCGATGCGACGATGCGGAACATATCGATGTCATCGAGCAGCTTGGGCAAGAGCACGATGATCGCCGATCCGAGCACCGCGCCGGTGCGCGTCTTGCGCCCGCCCATGATGATCGCGAGCAGGAACAGGATGGTCAGCTCGAAGTTGTAGGTATTCGGTGAGATGTACTGCTCCGAATACGAGTAGAGGCAGCCGGCCAGACCCGCAAAGCCCGCGCTGATCACGAACGCGTAGACCTTGTAACGGTACACCGACACGCCCATACAGTCCGACGCGATCGGACTGTCTCGCAGCGCTTCGAAGGCCCGGCCCAGATGCGACTTGAGCACCCGGTGCACGACGATCAGCGAGGCCACCAGCAGGGCCGCGACGAGCCAGTAGTATTCGACTTCGTTCATCGGCCGCGCGCCGAGCGACGGCTTGGGAATCTTGACGCCCATCGGCCCGTTGGTCAGAAAATCCATCTCGTTGATGAGAATCTGAAGGATCGTGCCGAACGCGAGCGTCACCATCGCGAGGTAGGGGCCGGACACGCGCAATGCGGGCAGCGCAAGGATCGCGCCGAAGCCGGCCGTGACGAGAATCGCGAGCGGCGCGGTCACGAAAATCGGCAAGCCGAGCTTCATGAACAGCACGCCCGCCGTGTAGGCGCCAACCCCGAACAGCCCCGCATGCCCGAGCGAAACCTGGCCGGTGTAGCCGACCACGATGTCGAGACCGAACAGCAGGATCGCGTAGATCATGATGGTCTCGACCAGATGGATGTAGTACGGATTGCCCGACAGCACCGGGAACACCGCAAGCGCGATCAGCACAAGTGCCGTCGCAACGAGTTTCTTCAGATTCACGGCGGCCCTCACACTTTCTTGATTGAAGTCTTGCCGAACAGACCGGCGGGTTTCATCGCCAGCACGATGAGCAGCAGGACCAGCCCCGGCACGTCCTTATAGCCGGTGGAGATATAGAAGCCCGTAGTGGTCTCGGCGATGCCGAGAATGACGCCGCCGACGAGGATGCCCAAACCGCTCGTGAGTCCGCCGATGATCGCCACCGCGAACGCCTTGAGGCCGAGCACCGCGCCCATCGTCGCGCCGGTCAGCGTGAGCGGAGCGATCAGCACGCCGGCGAACGCGGCGGTCAGCGACGAGAGGGCATACGAAAACGTGATCACGAGGCCGGTGTTGATGCCCATCAGCGCGGCGGCGTCGCGGTCGTTCGCGGTGGCCACGACGGCCTTGCCGAAGATCGTCTTGCGATTGAAGAACTCGACGGCGAGCATCATTGCGAGCGCGCCGCCGACCACCAGAAGTTCCATCGGCAGAACGTTCGCGCCGAACACCTTGAGCGGCGCTTCCGGCAGCGGCGACGGGAAGCGCAGATCGTCGCGGCCCCAGACGTTTTCCGCGACGTTCTTGAAGATGATGCCCAGCGCAATCGTCGACATGATCCAGCCGAATTCGGATTTGATCTTGATCGCGGGCCGCACCCCGATCCGTTCGACGAACGCGCCCTGCAACAGACCGAACGCGCAGACGAGCGGGATCATGAGCCAGTAGTTGACGCCGAGCGAAACCAGCGTGAGGCCGACCAACGCGCCGAGCATCAGCGCGTCGCCCTGGCCGAAGTTCAGCGTGCCGGAAGTCGCGAATGTGAGTTGGTAGCCGAATGCGATCACGGCGTAGATCATGCCGAGTGCGATTCCGCTATAGATGAGCTGTAAAAGAATGGTCATCGTCGAGCGCCTTAGAGTTCACCATCTATAAAACAAAGCCGCCCCCGCTGGCGGGCGGGTGCGGCTTTGGAGCATGCTGCCGCGCTGGATTTGCGCTTGTATCCGCGCTTAGTTCGTCGACGCCTGCTTGGCGCGCAACTGGTTGCCGTCCTTGCGATCAGCGTCATACGCATAGATCACGCGGCCGCCCTTGACCTCGCCAACCACCGGCACGTTCGGGCTGATCGCCTCGTGGTCGTCGTGAGTGAACGGCTTGTCGTAAACCATCACGACGCCTTCCACCTTGCCGTTGAGGTTTTCCAGCGCGGCGCGCACCTTCGGACCTTCAATCGAACCCGCCTGGGTCATCGCCGCGGCCAGCAGATAGACCGAGTCGTACCCTTGCGCGGCTGACACCGCCGATTCGATGCGGTTGTTCTTCGGCTTGAACTCCTTGAGGTACGCGTCGATGAACGCCTTGCGCTTAGGCGTGTTCGCTTCCTGAATGAACGTCTGCGGCATACGGGCGCCTTCACCGTTGGTGCTCGCGTTGTCGATGTAGTTCGCCATCGACAGGGTCCAACTGCCGACCAGCGGCACTTTCCAGCCGAGCTTGGCCATGCCGTTGGCGATCTGCGCGAGTTCCGGCCCAATGCCGTAGGTCAGCACCGCTTCAGCGCCGGCCTCCTTGGCCTTGAGCAGCTGCGCGGTCATGTCGACGTCCTTGATGTTGAATTTTTCTACGGCAACCGGCTTGACGCCTTTCGTGCCCAGCGCCTTTTCGAGGTCTTCGCGGCCGAGCTGACCGTAGTTGGTCGAGTCCGCGAGAATCGCGACCTTCTTGAAACCGCGCTTGACGATTGCTTCTTCAACGATCATCGGCGCCTGAATGCGGTCGGCGGCGGCGTTGCGGAAGACGTAGTTATCCGGTTGATCGGTGAACTGCTTCGTCAGGACACTGCCAGTCGCGACGTTGTTGAACACTGGGATCTTCGCTTCCTGGAAGAAGCGTTGAGACGCGAGTGCCACGCCGGTATTGATGTAGCCCACCACCGCAGCCACTTTTTCCTTGTTGATCAGCTCTTGCGCGATCTGTACGCCGCGTTCATTTTTTGCTTCGTCGTCGCGCTCGACCAGCACGATCTGACGGCCAAGCACGCCACCGGCCTTGTTGATTTCCGCGGTGGCGAGCCGCACGCCGTCGCGCATGCTCACGCCCATCGAAGACGAACCGCCGGTGAAAGGTCCGTCGACACCGATCTTGATCGGGTCGGCGGCGTAACTGACGTCAATGAGGGCACACAACGCGAGCGCGCTCACGACGCTCTTCAAGCGAATTCCCATACTGTCTCCGTAGCATGTCTTTTTTTGCACGGGAGCCTGGAAGCGGCTTCCATGCACGCCGACTGGACGTTCTCAGGGAGCCTGAGCGCCCGTCGTGACGGAGTATGGAATTGTTAATCTATATGTAATATTCGGAATTACCCGCGTGGTGCTATACCGGGCTTATTGGCAGATTAGAGAGAAGCGTCTAACTTTTGTTATCGAGCGGCGGCACCGACCGACTGATTGACTCTGATATCTGTCGTTTAATTTCATGCGCGCCTCGCCCGCGCCGCAAGGCGCGCAATCATCCGCTCAGCCATTGCGCGATCGATCACTTCGAATGAGCGGCTCGTGCGCTCATAGGCATACATGGCGCCAGTCGCGATATCGAACCACCAGCCGCTCAATACGAGTGCCCCGGCAATGACTTGCTGGCGGACGATCGGGTAGGTCATCAGGTGCTCGAGCTGGACGAGTACATTGAGTTGCGACAATTGATCGTGCGCTTTAAGCCTGTCATCGAGCGGACCTTCCTGTTCGAGGCGAAACGCCGCGTTGTTGGCGTGGCATAGCCATTTATCCAGGTTTGGCGATTTCAGCTTGGCGTTTCGTGAGAACACGGACTTCATCGCGCCGCACTCCGAATGCCCGCACACGACGATATTCGCGACTTTCAGCACCAGCACCGCATATTCGATCGCGCTTGCCTCGGAAAGATCTCCGGTAGAGACGCCCTCCGAAGTCGCCGGTGGAATCAGATTGCCCACGTTGCGCATCGTAAAGAGATCGCCGGGATGCGTCGATGCAAGCAGATCCGGCACAACCCGGCTGTCCGAGCACGTGATGAATAGCGCATCGGGTGTTTGAGCGAGCGCCAGTTTGCTGAACTGCTGCGCGTATTGCGGCAGCATCTTCTCCCGGAACTCGACGATGCCCATGATGAGTTTTCGCATGATCGCCCCTCAAAGGACGGGTTGCCTTGCTGCCGAGGTGTCCGAGCCTCCAAGCCCTTGCGAGTCCGGGATACGGGCCAACGCCAGGTCCTCCGGAAATGGATGCCGCGCACCGATCTCACGGTCCAGCAGGGTCAGCTCGACACGTAACGCGTCGTGACGATGCTCCGGCAAGCAATGGAGGAGATTCTCTATCGCCGCGCGCTGACGGCGCGCGATCTGGATGCTGCCCGCGCCGTACTGACGTATCTCGCGGAAACTGATATGCACGAAATCTTCCCAGTTCGGCGTTCGGAAGATGACGCACACACGCCCAGACTTATCCGTGATCTCTTCGGTGTACAAAGACCGTTTTCCGACTACGCGCAATAGCCGCTGCAACTGATCGATAGCCAGCACGGCCGTAGTGGGATCGTTGATCGCGGCCGATAACGCCTTCAGCGCAATATCGACGAGGATGCGGAACGCGAACATTGGGTCCTGTTCCATCGTGCGTTCAGTCCCAAAGGCGACCAGTGTACGCAGCCGGTTTTCATCGATTGCACCCGAGTCTCCGTACAGATAAAACAAGGGTTCGTCCACCGCGACGAAATCGCCGACTTGCGGCACGAATTCGATAACCGAGTTCGTGCGTCTCGCCTTGGCAACCAGCCTTTCGAGATTCACGGCCAGAACGATGCCGGATATGCCGCTGTGGCGAACGATGCGATCAGGTGCGCCTCGCTTGCGGTCAATGCACGGCGGGGCGATCCGGCCGGTCGCCGGCGCGGGATAAACGCCTTCGATGACCGCTATCCCAAGTTCCCCAACTCGCGCCACGAGGCTCACTGGACGCAGGAATTTCGCCGCATAGTCAATCAGGAAAAGGAATGCGACGACGGAAGCGAATCCGAATAGCGCTGCAATGAATACCTGAAGCTGGTGCACCTGACTGTCACCCATCCAGCCCAGGGTTCTGTTGGCGAACAGGAGTGTGAAAACGAACAATCCCGAGATGTTGCGGATTACGTTATCGCGCAGCAACGTGGTCGCGATGATCCGCGGCGTATATTGACCGCCAGCCACCTGGATCGCGACGAGCAGCGAACCGAAGGTAAACACCAGAAACGCCAGGTCTGCGGAAACGATGTCGCCGACAAGCGACCGCGCTCCAGTCATGGATAGCCCAAACAGGCCGGTTTTCGGATCGAGGATGTCGTGTCCGATCAACCACCTTCCCAGCATTTCAGTGAGCGGCTTTACCACCGCATAGATCGCTACTGCGACGAGCGGCACCGTCCACAGGGAAGACCTGAGGTAACTCTTTAGGCTGTACCAGCGGTTCCAGTCCATGTTCGCTCTTCCTGCGTCGCGGTTCGCCTCGGACGATGAAAAGGAGACTCCTCGGGCACGTGGACTCTCCCGAACCAATAAGACACGCGACCTTCAGGTCGGTCAATGAGACTTTGGTCCGACAGGTCGACGCCTGAGGACGTGCGAAACCTCGCGACGAAGATGACGAGACATCGTTATGAAGAATGGCCGCAGGAGAGCATCGTCTAGCGTGCCATCGTGGGCAGTGCGTCTTCGGCGGCTGGCGCGCCCGTCCGCACATCTTCGGCGGCGGCAGCGGCGGCGGTATCGGACGCCAGGTGGGCCAGCTTCATCAGACGCGGCTGCAGCAGCAGCGCGACGAGACCGCTCCAGCCCGTTTGATGCGAAGCGCCGACGCCACGCCCGCTGTCGCCGTGAAAGTACTCGTGGAAAAGCACGAGATCGGACGAACGCGGGTCGGCCTGCAACTGCGGATAAGCCGCCATCACCGGTCGCATGCCGTGCTCGTCCTTCAGAAAGAGGGTAGTGACACGCCGCGCGAGACCGTCGGCGATCTCGCTGAGCGAGCACCGCTTGCCCGATCCCGTCGGATATTCGATGCGGAACTCGTCGCCGTAGTAGCGATGGAATTCATACAGCGATTCGATCAGCAGATAGTTGACGGGCATCCACACAGGCCCGCGCCAATTCGAATTGCCGCCGAACACGCGCGAATCCGATTCGGCCGGCTGATACTCGATGCAGACATGCGCGCCGCCATAATCGAACTCGTACGGTGTATCGCGATGCACGCGTGACAGCGCACGCACGCCGTGATCGGACAGAAATTCGTTTTCGTCGAGCGCTCGGCGCAGCAGCGCCGTCATCCGGTATCCGCGCAGCAGCGACAGCAGCGTGGTGTTGCCCTTGCCGGGTTCGGTCCAACGCGACACCAGCTTGGCCAGGTTCGGACGATGATCGAGAAACCACGCGAGCCGTTCTCGCAGGCCAGGCAGGTGGCCGTATATCCGCTCTTCGAGCACATGCACGGCGAACAGCGGAATCAGGCCGACGATCGAGCGAACGCGCATCGGCACACGGGTTCCGTCCGGAAGATGCAGCACGTCATAGAAGAATTCGTCGCGGCCGTCCCACAGACCTGTTCTGCATCCCTCGCTGCAACCGACCGCTTCCGCGATATACAGGAAATGCTCGAAAAACTTCACCGCGATTTCGACGTAGGCGTTGTTCGTCATCGCAAGCTCGAGTCCGATCTGCATCAGGTCGAGCGCATACGAGGCCATCCACGCGGTGCCGTCGGCCTGGTCGATACGGCCGCCCGTCGGCAGCGGGGAAGAGCGGTCGAAGATCCCGACGTTGTCGAGCCCGAGAAAGCCACCCTGGAAGATGTTGCGGTCCTCCGCGTCCTTGCGGTTGACCCACCACGAAAAATTCAGCAGCAGCTTGTGGAACATCACTTCGAGAAACTGGTGGTCGCCGACGCCCGTGACTTCACGGTCGAGTTCGTACACGCGCCATGTCGCCCATGCATGGACGGGCGGGTTCGCGTCGCCGAACGCCCATTCGTAGGCGGGCAACTGCCCGTTCGGATGCATGTACCGTTCTTTCACGAGCAGCAGCAACTGCTTCTTCGCGAAGTCGGGATCGATCATCGCGAACGCGGCGGCATGAAACGCGAGATCCCACGACGCGTACCACGGGTATTCCCACTTGTCCGGCATCGATACGACGTCGCCATTGCACATATGCCGCCAGTCCGCATTGCGCCCGTGCCGGCGTCCTTTCGGTGGCTTCGGCTGACCGGGGTCGCCGTCGTGCCAGCGCGTCACGTCGAACTGGTAATACTGCTTCGTCCATAGCATGCCGGCGAGCGCCTGGCGTTGCACGAGCCGCGCATCGGCGTCGGCGATGTCATGCTGGAGCGCCGCGTAGAACTCGTCGGCCTCCGCGATCCGGCGCGCGAACAGTGCTTCGAAGTCGAGCGGCGCGTCGTCGCGCGTGATGCCCGGCAGTGCGGCCGGGCGCCAGCGCAGATACAGCACCGCGCGCTCGTGCGGCGCGAGCGACAGCGCCACATGCGCGGCGGCACGGGTGCCCGCGTCGCGGCGTATCGCCTGCTCGTCGCCATCGACGAGGTAATCGTTGAAGCCATCCTTGAACGGGCCCGCGCCCGCAATGCCGAAAATGCGGCGCACATTGGTTTCGTTTTCGCAGAACAGCCATTCGATCGGCTGCGGCGCCGAAGCCGTGACGATCATCGTGCCCAGCGCGGGGTTGTGCGCGATCACGCGCGCGCCTTCGACGGACGCCGGTTCGAGCGTCAGCGACGGCCTGCCGGGCTTGCCTGACCACGCCCAGCGGTTGCGCGCCCAGAACAGCGGCAGCACATGGAGTGGCGCGTGCTGATCCGCGCGATTTTCGACGGTGACGCGCATCACGATGTCGTCGGGTGTGTGCTTCGCGTACTCGACCCAGACGTCGAAATAGCGATTGTTGTCGAACACGCCCGTATCGAGGATTTCGTATTCGGGCTGGTCGGCGCCCCGCCGGCCGTTTTCGTCGACCAGGTCCTGATACGGATACGCATCGTGCGGGTACTTGTACAGCATCTTCATGTATGAATGCGTCGGCGTGCCGTCGACGTAGAAGTACAGTTCCTTCACGTCCTCGCCGTGATTGCCTTGCGCATTGGTCAAGCCAAACAGCCGCTCCTTCAGGATGGGGTCGCGCCCGTTCCAGAGCGCGAGCGACACGCACCAGTCGAGTGGATCGTTGCCGAATCCGGCAATGCCGTCCTCGCCCCAGCGGTACATGCGGCTGCGCGCCTGATCGTGGGGGAAATACTCCCATGCGGTTCCGTAGTCGCTGTAGTCCTCGCGAACGGTGCCCCACTGCCGGTCACTCAGATAAGGCCCCCAGCGGCGCCAGCAATCGAGATCCGGGCCATGCAGACGGCTTCCTTCCTTCGAACGGAGCAGATCGTTTGCGCGTAGCGATGACATGTGACCTCCCAAACCGGGATCGACTTCGTTGCCGGGCGGTATCTGGATGATAGGCGTCGTTTGGGCCATATTGCGTTCGGCTCCGAAGCGCAGCGAATTTGACGCGGTCGACGTGTGGTTTCTGGCCTCGGAAAGCGGGTGAGGTGCGGGTTACCACCGACATCGGGCATCCGTCACGATGCACGTTTTGTCCGGGCAAACGTCATCTCTGTCCATTGAGAGCGACGCGGCTGAGGCTCTAAATTGGCGCCATTAAGCCCACCTGGCGCTTGCGAGAAACAAGATCAACTCGCGCGCCACCCGCCCGAACATACACCGCCAGTGAAGCGGACTGTTCGGGCGGCTCCAGAGGAGACACCGGCATGGCCCACCAGATAACCCTCCGTTTTGAGGACGGAGTGACCCGCTTCATCGACTGCGAGGAGGGCGAGCGCGTCACCGATGCCGCCATTCGCGCCAGGATCAATATCCCGCTCGATTGCCGTGATGGTGTGTGTGGCACCTGTAAGGCGGTCTGCGAGTCCGGCGAGTACGTTCTTGGCGACTGCGTGGAAGATGCGCTGAGCCCGGACGAGGTGAGCGCCCGCAAGGTTCTCACCTGCCAGATGAGCCCGCGTTCCGACTGCGTGATCCAGATCGCCACGAACTCCAATGTCTCAGGTACCGGCCCAGCTTCCCACAAGGGGCGGATCATCGCCTGCCAACGAGCGTCGGACACTACGATCGCCTTTTCGGTCGAGCTCGAGGACCGCGCGGATCTCAGCTTTCTTCCCGGGCAGTACGTCAACGTCCAGGTGCCCGGCACCGATCAGACTCGGTCCTACTCGTTCAGCTCGGGGCCGTCCGAGCCGCACGTGTCCTTCCTTGTGCGCAATGTGCGTCAAGGCGTGATGTCGAGCTGGCTGTGCGAAACCGCCAAAGTAGGCGACCCGATCGAGCTTCGCGGCCCGATGGGAAGCTTCTACCTGCGCGCCATCGAGCGGCCGGTGCTGTTTCTGGCGGGTGGCACGGGCCTCGCGCCGTTCCTGTCGATGCTGGACAAGATCGTCGAGGACGGCGGCAGCCCGTATCCGATCCACATGATCCTCGGTGTCAACAGCGATGAGGATCTGGTTGGCATCGACCGGCTCGAAACCTATGCGCAGCGCCTGCCGAACTTCACCTATGCGTGCACCGTCTCCAACGCCGACAGTGCCTATCCCAACAAGGGCTATGTGACCCACCACATCGGCGCCTCCCAGCTCAACGGTGGCGATGCGGATGTCTACCTGTGCGGCCCGCCGCCGATGGTCGATGCGGTGCGCGATTTTCTGTCGTCCGAAGGGCTGACGCCGCGCAACTTCTATTACGAGAAGTTCGCCGGCACCGGCCTCGTGGTCCAGACCGGCGAGGAGCGCATCGCTCCTGTCGATGTCGATGAAGCCTTCGACCTGCGCATGGCGCTCGAACTGGGGGCGGCTCAGCTGACCATGGGCCGGCTGTCGAGCGAGCAACTGATCGCCTTTCGCCAGCTCGCCGAGGCGACGGCGCCGTTCGTGCGCGGGCGGCGCTTTACCGATGTGCCACGCTACATCGAGGCGAATCACGCGTTCCACATGTTCACGATCGAAGCCTCCGGGAACGCCCAGTTGATCGCGCTCTACCGGCAGTTGGCCGTGCAGGACTACATCGCTCGCGCGCTGTCCGACCAGATCGAGATCGTCGGCGATATCGTCCAGCAGCATCGGGACATCGTCGCCGCCTTCGAACTGGGCGACCTGAACGCGGCGCGGGACGTGATTGCGCTGCATGCGCTCCATTCCAAGGCCACGATGAGCCGGGCGCTGGAGCGTATGGCGACGGGCAAGACGGCACCCGTGGCCGCAGCGGCCCCGGCCCCCGTTCTCCCGGCTGCTGTGCCCCAGAGCGCGCCGCAGGTCTGCCCATTCTCGGGCAGCACGCTTCCGGCCTATTCACACGAACTGGACTGGCCCGATGGGTTGGAGCCATTCAAGGTGGTCGATGACGGCTCGCAAGGCGACCCTTACGAGCACTACCGCTGGATGCGGGAGCATGCGCCGGTGCTGCGTTGCCAGTCGGCGACTTCGGACGTGTGGTTCCTGTCGCGCTATGACGACGTCTACCAGGCGATCCGCAACCCGAAGCTGTTTTCCTCCGAGGTCGTCAGCCCGCCGCCGCTGACGTTCCTGACGCTGTTCGACGCACCCGACCATTCGCGCCTGCGCAAGGTCGTCCAGCCGTCGTTCCTGCCGCTGGCGCTCGATCCTTTTATCGATCAGATCGCGCAAAGGGCGGAGAACCTGCTCGACGCGATGATCGCCAAAGGCGGCGGTGATGTCGTCAACGATTTCGCGATCCCGCTCAGCATCTCGACGATCTCCACGATGATCGACGTGCCGAACGAGGATGAGGAAAAGATGAAGTTCTGGTCGGACGAGACCTTTAGCTATTTCGGGCGCCTCGCCCGCAATGCGCCGGGGACCGGCACCGACGAGCAGAGCGCGAAGGCGTTCTTCGCTTACCTGAAGGAAGCGATGGAGCGGCTCGCTTATACCGACAGCCAGTCGATCGGCGGACATATCGCGCGCATGTGGAAGGACGGGCTGCTTTCGGAAAAGGAAGCGAAGGAGCTGTGCGCGTTCGTCTTCATCGCCGGGCACGACACGACCACCATCCTTGTCGCCAACGCGTTTCGCATGTTTGCCGAACAGCCGAACCTGCTGCGACGTATCCGCGAAAACCCCGCCGACGCTGAGCGTTATGTCGAGGAGGTGGCGCGCTATCGTGGCACCGTCCAGCGCGTGAGCCGCATCACCACCGAGGCGACCACCATCGCGGGCGTCGATCTGCCCAAGGGCGCGGTGGTGCGATTGCTGCTGTCGGCTGCGAACCGCGACAGCCGCAAGTTCGCCGATGGCGAGACCTTCGACATCGACCGCGATTCCAGCGGCCATCTGGGTTTCGGCAACGGCATGCACAAATGCCTTGGCGCGCCGCTCGCCAAGCTGGAGACGCTGATCGCGACGAAGGCTCTGGCCCGCAAGATCGGCGAGATTGCGCTCGATCCGGCAAGGCCGATCCAGTATGTGCGGGGCAACAATCTGACCAACTCCGGGCCGGAGCACCTGTATGTGAAGCTGGGGGCGTTGTCGGCCTGAAGCGGAGCAAGGGCGAGAGCGAGTCAGTCCGCTCTCGCTTGTTCAGGCGGCAAGGATCGATCGTGGGCCGCAGAGCGGTATTCGGTTGGCCGCAGCCCCGTCTGCTTGCGGAAGAAGCGTCCGAAATAGGCCTCGTCCTGAAAGCCCAGTTCACTGGCGATCTGCTTCACGCTGAGCGTCGAATAACCGAGCAGCCGCTTGGCCTCATGGATCGAACGTGCATCGATCGCCTCGATTGCCGAGACCCCGAACGTAGCGCGGCAGATCCGGGAGAGCTGGCCGGTGGTCACGCCCATCTCGCCGGCATAGCTGGCGACCGGCCGGCGCTCACGGCAATGGCGGTCGAGCAGGGCGCGGAACCGCTCGATCCGCGCGGCCATGGTGCGCTGCTCGGAATTGGCCGAAAGCCGGGCACTCTCGCTGAGGCGCCCGATCTTGACGAACAGTGTGATAGTGAGTGCGGCGCCCGCGGTGAACTGCCAGCGCTCGTGACTCTCGGCCTCGTGCCCGATCGACTGAAACAGGGTGTCCAGCGATGTGCCGCGCTCGACGTCGGGATCGATCGACAGCACGGTCGGTGTGCGGATGAATTCCAGCAGTTCGGGCGCGGCCGTCATTGCCAGCGATTCCAGCGCCGACTGCGCTGCGGTGATGACGTGCCCGTCGATGTCGCTGCGGAAGTGAAAGCCGTGGACCGAGCGCGCCGGCACGACGATCAGGCATGGCGCCTGGACGGCCCAGGTCTTGCCGTCGATGAAGGTCTCGCCGCCGCCGGCGGTGACATAGAGCACCTGGATCAGCGCGTCGTGGACGTGCGGTTCGATGTCGAAGTGGAAGCGGCCGGCACGCAGCGGAATGCGTTCGTAATGGACCATGTCGACCCAAGGCTGGTCTGCCTCCGCGCCATAAAGCGCGAAATGCAGCACGGTGCGACGGCGCTGTGGGTCAGAGGCCATGATGCACGTTATGTCCTGCTCAATGTCGACTCTGTCCATTGTTCCACAGGCGCTCGAGGCGTTCAATGGCGATACGGATTTCGGGAAGCGTAATCGCATACAAATTTCAGGAAGGTAATTACATGAGACAGGAACTTGAAAATCGCGCAGCGGCTTCGACCCCGTACGCGCTGAATTTGGACGGAAAGGTCTGCGTGGTCACGGGTGCGGGAAGTGGCATTGGTGCCGGCATCGCGCGCGCCTTTGCAGTTGTCGGCGCACATGTGGCGCTCGTGGATCGGAATCTTGCCGGCGCTGAAGCTGTCGCCGCCGAACTTCGCAAGGCCGGTGCGGTGGCGCAGGCGATCGGCTGCGACGTGTCGGACGAAGCCTCGGTTGCCGCGGCTGCCGACAAGGTTCGCGCGGAGCTCGGGCCGGTCAGCGCGCTCGTCAACAATGCAGGGCTTCTGCGCGCCGGAGCGCTCGAGACGGTCTCGATCGAAGACTGGAACCAGGCGATCGCCGTCAACCTGACCGGCTATCTGCTGTGTGCTCGAGCTTTCGGGCGCGACATGCTGGCGGCGGGCAAGGGCAGTATCGTGCACGTTGCCTCGATTGCGTCTCTCAATCCGCAGACCAATAGCGGCTCCTATAGCCCAAGCAAAGCGGGCGTGCTGCTGCTTTCGCGGCAGTTGGCGGCGGAGTGGGGCCCACGCGGCGTGCGCAGCAACTGCGTGCTGCCCGGCATGATCCGCACCGCGCTGTCCGCGAAGTTCTACGAGGAGCCCGGCTTCGAGGCGCGCCGCGCCGCCGCCACCGCGAGCCGCCGCATCGGCGAGCCGGAAGACCTCGCCGGCCCGGCTCTGTTCCTTGCCTCTGATATGGCTGCCTACGTCAATGGCGCGGAGGTGCTCGTCGATGGCGGTCTGGATTGCATGCTGATGGACATGGTTCCTCGCCCCGGTTTCAACGCTACCGCGGCCGCGTGAGCGCCATCACACCATAACGAAGGAGATTGGATATGACCAAGGAGATCACCTGCGATCTGGTCGTGGTCGGATCGGGTGCCGCGGGCCTCGCCACTGCGATCACGGCACGCAAGCGCGGCCTCGATGTCATCGTGCTCGAGAAGGAGCCCGTGTTCGGTGGTACGACCGCGCTGTCGGGCGGGGTCCTGTGGATTCCGCTGAGCAAATTCGGCCGACAGCAGAACCCGGCTGACACCGTCGAGCGCGTGCGCGAATACATGATGAGCGAGACGGGCGACAACTTCGATGCGGCCGCGGTCCAGTGCTTCATCGAGAACGGGCCGAAAATGGTCGAGTTCTTCGAGCGCGAGACCGAGATGAAGTTCGTGCCGACGCTCTATCCGGACTATCACCCGGATGCGCCGGGCGGCGTCGACATCGGCCGCTCGATCCTCGCCGCACCCTATGACATTCGCGGGCTGGGCAAGGACATGCGCCGCCTCAAGCTGCCGCTCGAGACGATCACTTTCATGGGGATGATGTTCAATTCCTCGAACGCGGACCTCAAGCACTTCTTCCGCGCGACCAAGTCCATCGTTTCATTCATGTATGTGGCCCGCCGTCTGGCTACGCACATCAAGGAGCTGGCGCTCTACCGGCGCGGGATCAACGTGACGAGCGGCAACGCGCTCGCCGCGAGGCTCGCGAAGTCGGCGCTGGCGATCGACATTCCGATCCTCACGTCGACGCCCGTGAAGGAACTGCTGAGCGACGACGACAAGGTGATCGGTGTGCGCGCGGCCGCAGCGGACGGTGAGCTGCGGATCACCGCCCGGCACGGCGTCGTGCTGGCTTGTGGCGGCTTCCCGCACGATCTGAAGCGCATCGCGCAGGTCTATCCGCATGTGAAGCGTGGGGGTGAGCATCTGTCGCCCACGCCCGTCGGCAATACCGGCGACGGGCTGACCATGGCGCAGCAGGTGGGTGGTGCCGTGAAGCTCGGCTTCGCCGATGCGGCGGCCTGGATGCCTGTGTCGAAGGTGCCCTTCGGCAAGGGCCGCACTGGCGTGTTCCCGCATCTGCTCGACCGGTATAAGCCCGGCGTGATCGGCGTGCTGCGCAGCGGTCAGCGCTTCACCAATGAATCGAACTCCTACCACGACGTTGGCGCCGCGTTGATGCGCGCCTGCGAGGGTGAACGCGAGACGGCGATGTGGCTGATCTGCGATAAGGTCGCGCTGGGCAAGTATGGACTGGGCTATGCCAAGCCCGCGCCGATGCCGGTGGGGCCGCTGCTGCGCAAAGGCTACCTGGTCAAGGGCGACACGATCGGCGAGCTGGCGCGCAATTGCGGCATTGCTCCCGATGCGCTCGAAATGACGGTCCATGCCTACAATCGCGATGCCGAGCGCGGAGAGGACCCGGCGTTCCATCGCGGTCGCACCTCGTTCAACCGTTATCTCGCCGATCCGGACCACAAGCCTAATCCTTGCGTTGCGCCTATTGCGACCGGCCCCTTCTATGCGGTGAAGGTGGTGATGGGTGATCTGGGCACGTTCGACGGCCTCAAGACCAGCGTCACTGGCGAGGTTCTGCGGGCTGACGGCAGCGAGATCGAGGGCCTTTACGCGGTCGGCAATGACCGCCGCAGTGTGATGGGCGGCAACTATCCGGGCGCAGGCATCACCCACGGGCCGAATATGACGTTCGGCTTCGTCACCGGTAACGCGATCGCCGCCAAAGCCACGACCTCCAAACAGGAGGTGTGCGCATGAACACTCGCGCCATGTATCTGGCAAAGCCCCTGTTGGATTTCCGGGTCTACACGATCGCGCTGCGCAAGATGCCCGAGTTTCTCGACGTGTTTGACAGGCTCGCGATGCCAATCCTGCTCGAGACGCTTGGACATCCGCTCGGTTTTTGGACGAGTATGGTCGGGCCGCAGAACCAGTTCACCCACCTGTGGGGGTATGACGATCTGGCCGACTACGAACGACGGTGCCTGGCACGCGATACGCATCCCGATTTCCCCGTCTATCTGAAGGCATCGGGGCATCTGATCACGGCTCAGGAGACACGGCTCATTCGGGCCACCGCGCTGGATAGTGTCGCAAAGTAAGCCCAAGCTGTCGGCCGAAGCGGGCTCCATCGCGGAGCCCGCGTGCTTCTCTCACAGAAGAGGCGGCTCAGGTCTGGTTGCCCCACAGATCGTCGATCGCGCGGATCGCCAGCAAGTATCCGTTCGCACCAGCCCCGCAAATTACCGCGGTAGCCGCCACCGAAATCGTCGAGTGACGATATTCCTCCGAGCGTCGGTGGATGTTGGTGATGTGCAATTCCACGACCGGCCGGCGGATCAGCTTGACCGCGTCGAGCACCGGAATCCGACCGAATGAAAAGCCGGCCGGATTGATGACCAGCGCGGCGTCCTGCAGGAACGCTTCCTGGATCCAGTCGATCAACTCGCTTTCGCTGTTCGTTTGACGGAATACGCAGTCGAACTTCAGGGCGTCGGCCAGTGCGAGGCAGTTCCGTTCGATGTCCTTCAGCGTCGTGCTGCCGTAAAGATGTGGCTCCCTCATGCCCAGCATGTTCAGGTTGGAGCCATTGAGGATGTAGAGTTTGCGAGTCATGGTGTCAATGTGTAGAAGAGCGTTCGAGAGCCGTGTCTTTGGTTTCCCGGGAGATTGCGATCATCAGGAAGGAGATCAGGTTCAACGAGCCGCAAACGGCTACGATGGCCCACGGTGAACCGTTGAAGGCATTGAGCAGCGCAACCGCGACGATGGGCATCGGACCGCCGGTGAGCAGGTTGGCTCCCGAGTACGACAGTGCGGACCCCGTGTAGCGCGCCTCGGTCGGAAATGACTCGGCGAACCACACCGGCTGGATGCCGCTCTGGAATTGGGTGAAGCCGAGGAAGGCGCCCATCACGGCCATCGTCATCGCGATCGAGTTCTGATTGAGAATCGGAAAATAGATCAGGCAGCAGATCAGCGTGCAGAACGAACCGATCATCAGCGCACGTTTGCGTCCGATCCGATCGCTCAGATAACCGCCGACCAGCGCGCCCGCGATGGCGCAGACATTCGCAACCATCAACAGCATGAAACCGGTCTGCTTGGGTACGCCGAGGTGTTTGGTCAGATAGCTGAGCGAGAACACCACGATCAGATAAAACAGCGCCGCCGGGCCACAGAAGAACAGCGTCAGGCGAAGCGCGGTGCGCCAGTGATATTTGAAGACGGTGCCTAGCGGATTGGTGGCGCGTGTGCGAGCGCCAGTCTTCTTGAGCGCCTCGAACGCGGGTGTCTCGCTCACCTTCCTGCGGATGTAGATGCCCAGCAGCACCAGCACGAAGCTTGCGAGGAACGGGACTCGCCATCCCCAGGCATCGAAGTCGTCCGAGGAAAGCAGCGCGGCCAGCGTAAAGAGCGAGAAGTTGGCGAGAATCTGGCTGAGTGGCGAGCAGATGCCAAGCAGGCCCGAATACAAACCACGTCGGTTCGCAGATGCATGCTCGACCGCCATCAGTTGCGCGCCTGTCGACTCGCCGCCAAGCGCGAAACCCTGGATGATGCGCAGTGTCACCAGCAACGTCGGCGCGAGGATGCCAACCTGGTGGTAAGTGGGCAGCAGCCCCATCAGGAACGATGAAACTCCCATTACCGACACGGTGATGAGCATCAGTTTGCGGCGTCCCCAACGGTCCCCGAGCATCCCGCAGATCACCGCGCCTAGCGGGCGGGCGGCGAGCCCTGCCCAGAAACTGGCCAGCGACGCGAGCAGCGAGGCGGTGGGGTCCAGCGACGGGAAAAACAGCTTTGGAAAGATCGTGGCCGCGACCACGCCATACAGCGCGAAGTCGAACCATTCGAGCGCCGTTCCGACGGTCGCGCCTGCCACCGCCCGGCGCGCCATCAAGTGGGCCTGCGCGGAGTGTTCCTCCGCGGCAAGGTCTGAATCAGCAAAAAATGACATGTCGTCTCCTGAATGCCTGATTTGTTGAACCGTTCGTTTCTGCGACGAACAAGTGCTATTGTTTGCGCTCTGAAAGCGGGACGTTCCGCACCGGAACTGCATTGCACATAGTGAAATCGCGCGAAAATGTCGCTCAAAAACGGCCTGAGAGTTCTTGATTTCCTGGCGTCGCAACCCGAAGGCGCGGGCCTTCTGGCCATTGCCGACGCTTTGTCCCTGCCACGCAGCACCTGCCACCGGCTGCTCGCCGAGCTCATCGAAGGCGGCTATGTCAGGCAACTGGTCGATCACAGCCGCTATATTCTGACCATGCGCATGACGTCGAACGGGCTGGAATTTTTGAGCCTGACGGGTATCGCGGATATCGCCCAGCCAATCATCGAACGCGTCGCTGCGCAGACAGGCGAGCTGGCGCGGCTGTCGCTGGTGGACGGCGAAGCAATCATCTGGGTGGGGAAAGCGGACGGACAGCGCATCGGCTTTCGCTACGATCCTGACATGGGCCAGGCAGCACGACTTTCATGCACGTCGACCGGACACGCATGGCTGATGACAATGACCGACGAGCAGGCGGCCGCGCTGGTATTGAAGCAGGGTTTCGGACAGCCGAACGAGTTTGGACCCAATGCGCCGACGACGCTCAAAGCGCTGCTGGGCTTCCTGCACGCTGCGCGCGTGCGTGGCTATGCGATGATCGACGAGGTGTTTGCCCCGCGTATGTCTGCGGTGGCGGTGCCCGTGGTGAGCGGCTCGCGCTGCGTCGGCGTCATCAGTTTGGCCGGTCCGCGGGTGCGGTTGACGACCGGGAAGATTCACGAGTACTCGATACTGCTGCGCGACGCAACGAATGAACTGGCCCAGTTGAGCAATATGGCGGGATTTCCGAGTCGGCCGCCGCTCGGCAAGGGATGAAGAATTTGCGGGCACATCCCTCCGCGCATGCTTCTCCACCTGCATTGACGCGCACTTCGCAGCACAAAATTTCGCACCTTATCCCCGCTTTCCCTGTCAAACGATAAGCCGCCCGAACCGTCGTTCAGCGCGCCGGCACCCCTGGGCCTACAGGCACGGGTTGTGCACGTGATCTCCTGCACGCATTCGACATCCGAACAGCAAGGAGGGCGGTCATGACCACGACTGCCAGTTTTCACATCGGATATACGCGATATCTGGGCCCCGAAAGCGAGCCCGTACAGCCATTGCCGGCGTTCGCGCGGGAACCCGAGACGCTGATTTCCCTCTATCGCGCGATGGTGCTGACCCGCGCATTCGATACCAAAGCGGTCGCGCTGCAGCGCACCGGCAAGCTCGGCACGTTCGCATCGTCGGTGGGGCAGGAGGCGATCGGGGTGGGCGTCGCGAGCGCGATGCAGGCCGATGACGTGCTGTTCCCTTCGTATCGCGACCATGCGGCGCAATTGCTGCGCGGCGTCACGATGACGGAAAGCCTGCTGTATTGGGGCGGTGACGAACGCGGCAGCGACTTCAGCGTGCCGCGGTTCGACTTTCCAAATTGCGTTCCCATCGGCACACAGGTGTGTCATGCCGCCGGTGCGGCCTACGCGTTCAAGCTGCGCGGCGAACCGCGCGTCGCCGTGACGATCTGCGGCGACGGCAGCACATCGAAGGGCGATTTCTACGAAGCGATGAACATGGCGGGCGTCTGGCAGGCGCCGCTCGTGCTCGTCGTCAACAACAACCAGTGGGCGATTTCGGTGCCGCGCAGCACGCAGAGCGCGGCGCAGACGCTCGCGCAGAAGGCAATCGCGGCGGGCATCGACGGTTTGCAGGTCGACGGCAACGATGTCATCGCCGTGCATCAGGTGATGCATGCGGCGCTCGCGAAAGCGCGGCGAGGCGACGGCCCGACACTGATCGAAGCGCTCAGCTATCGACTCGGCGACCACACGACGGCCGACGATGCAACGCGCTATCGCGACTCGGATGAGATTCAGAAGCAATGGGAATACGAGCCGCTGCTGCGATTGCGCAAGTATCTGATGCGGATGAACTTCTGGGACAAGGCGCAGGATGAGCAACTCGGCCGGGCGTGTCACGCGCAGGTCGAAGCAGCCGTAGAGGCATATCTGGCCGTGCCGCCCCCCGATACCTCCGCGATGTTCGATCACCTGTACGAGGCGCTGCCGCATGCCATGCGCGAGCAACTGGAAAGCGCGCAGCGATTCGCGCCAATAGCGGGCAATGGTCGGCCTGGTCGGAACGGAGGCAACGGCCATGGCTGATCTGAACATGATCGATGCGCTCAATCTGGCGCTCGCATACGAACTCGAACATGATCCCGCCGTCGTGCTGCTCGGCGAGGACATCGGCGTGAACGGGGGCGTGTTTCGCGCGACGGTCGGCCTGCAGGCACGCTTCGGCGCGCAACGCGTGCTCGATACGCCGCTCGCCGAGGCAGCGATCGCGGGCACCGCAAT
The DNA here is from genome assembly GCF_009362785.1 of Paraburkholderia atlantica. Classification (GTDB taxonomy): domain Bacteria; phylum Pseudomonadota; class Gammaproteobacteria; order Burkholderiales; family Burkholderiaceae; genus Paraburkholderia; species Paraburkholderia atlantica. The sequence goes on along the minus strand of NZ_WHNQ01000003.1, from coordinate 64,902 downwards.
CGGCATGGCGGCGATGGGGCTGAAGCCCGTCGCCGAGATCCAGTTCAGCGGGTTTCTGTATCCCGCGATCGATCACGTGCTCAATCATGCGTCCCGTCTGCGGCATCGGACGCGCGGACGCCTCACCTGTCCGCTCGTGATCCGCACGCCGTGCGGCGCAGGCATCCATGCCCCCGAGCATCATTCCGAAAACCCCGAAGCCCTGTTCGCGCACATTCCCGGCTTGCGCGTCGTTACGCCTTCGTCGCCGGCGCGCGCATACGGGCTGTTGCTGGCCGCGATTCGCGATCCCGACCCGGTGATCTTCTTCGAGCCGACGCGACTTTATCGGCTGTACCGGCAGACCGTGGATGACAACGGCGAAGGGCTGCCGCTCGACACCTGCTTTACGCTGCGCGAGGGCTCGGATGTGACGCTGGTGTGCTGGGGCGGTGCCGTGCAGGACGCACAAGGCGCCGCCGATCTGCTCGCGCAGGAAGGCGTGATGGCCGAAGTGATCGACGTCGCGACGCTCAAGCCGATCGACATGAACACGATCCTGGCCTCGGTGGCGAAGACGGGCCGCTGCGTGATCGTGCACGAGGGCTCGCGCACGGGCGGCATCGGCGCGGAGATCGCCGCCAATATCGCCGAGCGCGGACTCTATTCGCTGCTCGCGCCTGTGCAGCGCGTGACCGGCTACGACGTCGTGGTGCCGCTGTACCGGCTCGAGAATCAATACATGCCGGGTGCGTCGCGCATCGTCGCCGCGGTGAGGCAGGCTATGGAGGCGTCATAAAGCCATGAAAATCTTCAAACTTCCCGACCTCGGCGAAGGCTTGCAGGAAGCGGAAATCGTCGAATGGCATGTGAGCGATGGCGACGAAGTGCGCGCGGATCAACCGTTGCTGTCGGTCGAGACGGCGAAGGCGATCGTCGAGATTCCGGCACCGCAATCCGGCCGCATCACGAAGCTGTTTGGACGGACGGGCGATATCGTGCATCTGGGCGCGCCGCTTGTCGCGTTCGAAGGCGAGGGCGACGATGCAGACGCGGGCACCGTCGTCGGCCATATGGAAGTTGGCCAGCATGTCGTGCAGGACGCGCCTGCGGCGCTCGGTACGGGCGGTGGCGTCGGCGCGGGCGGCGGGGTGATCAAGGCAATTCCGGCGGCGCGCGCGCTGGCGCGCAAGCTGGATGTCGATCTCTCGATGGTGACGCCGTCCGGCCCGGAAGGCGTCATCACGGCGGCTGACGTGCAGCGTGTCGCGAAGATACTCGGTGAAGTCGGTCCGCCGGAGGTGCTGCGCGGCGTACGGCGTGCGATGGCGCACAACATGGCGCGCGCGCAAAGCGAAGTGGCGGCCGCGACCGTGATCGACGATGCCGACATTCACGCATGGCCGCCGCACACCGACGTGACGATCCGTCTGATCCGCGCGCTGGTCGCGGGTTGCCGTGCTGAGCCGGCACTGAACGCATGGTTCGACGGACATACTGGGCGACGCCACGTACTGGAAAAGATCGATCTCGGCATCGCCGTCGATCTGCCCGATGGACTCTTCGTGCCGGTGCTGCGCGACGTCGCGCATCGCGATGCGGCGGATCTGCGCGGCGGTCTCGACCGGATGCGCGCCGACATCCGCGCGCGCAAGATTCCGCCGGAAGAAATGCGCGGCAACACGATCACGCTGTCGAACTTCGGGATGATTTCGGGGAAGTACGCAGCGCCGATCGTCGTGCCGCCGACCGTCGCGATCCTCGGCGCGGGGCGCATCCATGAACAGGTGGTCGCGACAGGCGGCGCGCCTGCCGTGCACCGGATTTTGCCGCTCAGCCTGACGTTCGATCATCGCGTCGTGACAGGCGGCGAGGCGGCGCGCTTCCTGGCGGCGACGATCGCGGATCTGCAGAACGCGTGATCGCGGTTCGCGTGTGTTAGGCGCGATTCGCCAGCATCGCATCGATAAGAGCGCGAGCCTCGCGGTCGATGCACGTGAGGGCAACACTCTCCGACTCGTATGTAACGGGATCGGCGAAGTCACCGGTGACGTGTTGTTTTCGCGTCCTTCTGCGTAACGACCACGTGACGCGATAGGTCAGCGCGATTCCATCGGACAAACGGGCCGTGCGTGGCTCCATGTGCGCTTCGATAACGAACCCGCGATAGCGCCCCACAACGTGACGTTTCATCGATTCATGAACGGTCAGGCAGCCAGCCCGCCTATCCCCATTTCCGGACGGCGCAGGCCCGGCGGAAACACGTGCCACGTGCCGTCGGCATGGCGAAAGAAGAAGAGTGAGAACGTGCCGGACGGCCGATCGATCTGAATGCACACGCGGCATGTTCCACCCGAGCGGGAGCGGTCCACCAACCGCACGCACGCCCCGTGGCCCCGCGTCGGGCCAACGAGTTTTTCGACCTCAGAACGCAGTGACCTGTTGCCCGCCATGATTTTCCCTTCGATATGCGATGAATCGATGCTATGGAGATCGGTGCGTGCGGCCAATCGGCGCCGGCGGAATGTCGTCTCAGGAAGCGCTGATTTCAGCCGTCAGGACTTCCTGAATCAGAACCAGCTTGCGAAACGGTAATACTCAAAGACGGCCAGAGAAGTCAGCGGCGCGAAACGGGCGCGCAACGCAAGCGGCGACCAGTGCTGGAGAACTGAAGGGAAAGCGCCTCGGCGTGCATGAATGCCGGGCCGGATGGTTTGGCCCGGCAAGCCTCGAAAGACTGAAGGATTTAAGCCACGCTGATGGTGAAATGCTGGGAAATTCGCGGCGTTCTATGTTCGACGGCTATGATATAGCTCTTGATAAAGCCGGATTGAACGGACATGACAGACTCTGTATTGAAAGATGTCGAAGCCCCTGTGCGGGAAAGTGACAATAGCCTTCTGTGGTCGGACGCACGGCTACTCGGCTTCACGCCGATGGATGACGTGCATAAGGAATTCTACGAAGTCGCGCTACGGCTCGTGACCTGCACCGATGCGAGCGCCCTAGCCGCGATCGAGGAATTCGAAAAACACGCCGTCAGCCATTTCGAGCAGGAAGACGAATGGATGCGCACGACAAACTTTCCCCCGCGCGACTGCCACATCGAAGAGCACGAAGCCGTGCTGAAGTCGGTCCGGGACGTTAAGGCAGCGGTCGAAGCAGGGCAGGCCGGTTCCGCGCTGGTGCAGGACATCGGCATGCATCTGTACAACTGGTTTCCCGGACACGCCGACTACCTCGATTCCGCGCTTGCCGCATGGATGACCAAACAGACGATGGGTGGAAAGCCCGTTGTCTTAAGACGGACAATTTGAAGTTTGCCGTTTTGACCGTCGAAATACACTGGGCCTCATAAGTTGTAGCCAGCAGACTGCTGGCTCAATCCGTGTCGCGTCGCTCCTAACGCAGAATGTCGCTAGCGGTCGGTTTGCGTAGCGTCTCGACAAAGCAATCCTCGCGGCGCCTATTTGCGTGACTCTCTATGCGTCTACGCTCTGCGCGCCCGGAGTTTTAATGCGCTGCGGCTGCCGTCAACGCATCGTCGCGTGCGGGCGCCGCTGCTGGAATCGCCGCGGACGATATCAGCCCCGTTCAACTACCCGATTCGCGCAGCACGATGTCGCCCAGCTCGGCGAGGCGGGCGGCGTCGACGCGCACGCTCGGGCAGGAGATGCCCATGGCGGCGATCATCTCGTCGTGCGCGTCGTAAATGGGACGAGCCACGCAGCGGATGCCATCGGTGAATTCCTCGTCATCGATGGCATAGCCGCGCTGACGCGTCAGCTCCAACTCCTGCGCGAGAGCCGGCTCCGAGGTCAGGGTGCGCAATGTGTAGGTGACCAGTTCCGCCGGCGTTTCGGCATGGCCGAAGGCCAGAAACGCTTTGCCGAGCGCCGTGCAGTGCAGCGGCGACAGAGCGCCAATCGGATGATCGACCTTCAGCGGCAAGGTCGAGTCGACCTTGTCGATATACCAGACGCGCGAGCCGACCAGCACCGCCAGATGCGTGCATTCCCCGGTGGAGGCGGCGAGCCTTTCCAGCGCCGGGCGCCATGCTTCCTTGATCGCGACGACTTCTTCGAGCGTGCGTTGTACCGGCTTGCCCGGTTGACTGCCGTTCGAGGCCAGATAGCGCCGATTGGAATCCTGCGCCGCATAGCCGGCGGCAACCAGCGTCTTCAGAAGATGTGCGGCCATGGATTTGTCCATTTCGAGTTCGCTCGCCAGTTCCGTTAGCCGGACGGGGCCGTGATGAGTCCGCAGATACGTCAGGGCTTCGAGGCCACGAGTCAGGGACTGGAGCAGTCGCATGAATATCTCTCCACGCCATTAAGGAGTTTTCCTATGTAAAACACGCAAAAGTTTTACATAGGAAAACTGTAGCCGAAAAATCGTTCAATGTAGGGAATTACACGGATTTTTTTACGCAAGATGTCAAGTAATGTTGTGCATATGCAAATTAAGCACAGATGAACCAGGTCGGTCGGAGCAGTGAGTGCAGTTTTTAATCCAAGTTGTTTTGCATGCGTCAACTTTACGGAGGAAGGCATGTTGGGGAGACACGGAGTAAAGCGTCGCGCGCTTGTGCTGGCTGCACTGCTGGCCTCGGCCGCGGGATTCACCACCCCGGCCTTCGCGGATTCGGGAGAGGTGTCGATCAGCGACTATTTCACGGGCGACATGGGGGAGAAGGCGTTCAACGAACAGCTCGCCAAATTCACCACGGCGACCGGGATCGCAATCAAGCAAAGCCCGGTGGGACACGAGGATTTCAAGTCGGTGATCCTGGTACGCGCGGCCGGGCATAGCCTGCCCGACGTTTTCAGTTTCTGGGCGGGCGCCAAGACGCAATTCATCGCCGATTCGAAGAGCCTGCATCCGATCGACGGCATGTGGAAGTCCGCGGGGCTGGATTCCGTGATCTCCAAACCGATCGCGGCGGCTGCGACGAGCTACAGCGGGCATCGCTATCTGGTGCCGGTCGACTATCACTTCGTCGGCATTTTCTATAACCCGAAGGTGATGGGCAAGGCGGGCATCACGGCAATGCCGACGACGTGGGACGGCTTCCTCGCCATGTGCAAGCAACTCAAGTCGCAAGGCATCACGCCGATTGCGATGGGGTCGAAGAATCGCTGGCCCGCGCAGTTCTGGTTCGACTACATGCTGTTGCGTACCGCGGGGCCGGACTATCGCGCGAAGCTGATGACGGGGCATGCCCGCTACGACGATCCGCAGGTGAGCTCGGTGATGGGCCAATGGAAGTCCATGTTCGATGCAGGCTATTTCAACAATAACGCCAACGCGATCGACTGGACCGACGCCGCCGACAAGGTCGCAAAGGGCGATGCCGCGATGACGCTGATGGGCACGTGGATCACGGGCTACTGGAACAACAACCATCTGGTGGCGGGCAAGGACTACGACGTTGCGGTATTCCCGCAGATGCAGGCGGGCGTGCCGAATGTCGCGCTGGGTCCGGTGGACGGCCTCGTGATCTCCTCCAACGCGAAGAACGTGGCGGGTAGCGAAAAACTGCTCGACTACATGGTCAGCAACACCGACGTGCAGTCGGCCTGGACGTCGTCCCAAGGCGCGCTGTCGGCCAACGTGAAGGTCGATCAGTCCCACTACAGCCCGGTGATGCAGAAAGCCGCCGCCGCGGTCGAGAAGTCCAACAGCTTCGCCTTCAACTATGACCTCGCCACGCCGCCGCCGGTGTCGGAAGTCGGTCTGTCGATGTTTGCGAAGTTCATCGACCAGCCGGGCGATATCAAGGGCCTGCTGAGTCAGACCCAGACGGATGCGCAGGCCGCGTTCAAGAAGCAGTGATACCTCCACGAAGGCGGGTCGCCCGGCGGCGGCCCGCCTTGTTTTCCGGTAGAGACGCGAGATGAGGACACACGATCGGCTATGGCGCGTGGTATTTCTGGCGCTGCCCCTGGGCGTTTTCGGAATACTGGTGGTGGGACCCCTGCTGTCGTCGTTCTATTACAGCTTTACCGACTGGAATGGCTTTTCGTCCGACTATGATTTTGTCGGGTTGTCCAATTTCACGCGGATTCGCGACGATCATCTGTTTTCGCATGCGGCGCTCAATACCGCGCTGTGGATCGTTGCCGCTATCGGGTTGCCGACGCTGCTGGGGTTGGGTCTCGCGCTGCTGCTCGATTCGAAGGTGCCCGGTTCCCGCGTGTTCAAGAGCATCTTCTATCTGCCGATCTGTCTGTCGGCCGTGATCGTCGGCCAGATCTGGATCTGGATCTATCAGCCCGACTGGGGGCTGCTCAACCTGTTTCTGTCTCACGCGACAAGAACCCCTCACGACTTTGCGTGGCTCGCTAAACCCAATACGGCGCTGTGGTCCGTGATCGTGGCGTGGTCGTGGCAACAGACCGGGCTGTCGATGGTGATCTATCTCGCCGGGCTCACCGCGATTCCCGAAGACCTGCAGGAGGTCTGCCATATCGAAGGCGCGAGCCGCTGGCAGCGCATCCGCCTCGTGATCCTGCCGTTGCTGACGCCCTCCACCGTGGTCGCGGTGGCGCTGTCGGTGATCAACTCACTGAAGGGTTTCGACATTCTCTACATCATGACCGGCGGTGGGCCGTTCAACAGTTCCGATACGCTGGCCATGCACATGTACAACGAGAGCTTCAAGAAATATCACATGGGCTATGGCAGTGCGATTTCGGTGGTGCTGTTCCTGATCGCCGTCTCCGTGATCGGCTTGTATTTCCGTCAGCTGCGCAAGGTGGACCGCATCTATGGATGAGCGTCCGTATGCCCGCTTCAATCCGGCGAGAGCGGCCACATTCACGATTCTCGTGGTGCTGGCGGTGCTGTTCCTGTTGCCCACTGTCGGCGTGTTGCTGTCGTCGGTGAAGGAGCAGCGCGACATTGCGCTGGGCGATCTCTGGAGCTTGCCGGTCAGGCTGTACCTCGGCAATTTCATCGAGGTGCTGTCCAAGCCCGCGGTGCACCAGTATTTCGTGAACACGCTGATCGTCACCGTGCCCGCCACGATCGTGTCGACCGCGCTTGGCGTGCTCGCCGGTTACGTATTCGCCAAGCTGCCTTTTCGCGGCTCGAATGGTCTGTTCCTGGTGCTGGTGTCCGGCATGTTCTTTCCGCCGCAGGTGATTCTGATTCCGCTGTTCCGGCTTTTCAATTTTCTCGGCCTGATCGACACACTGTGGCCGGTTTTCCTCGTGCATACCGCGCTGGGCATTCCGATCTGCTCGCTGCTGATGCGCAACTTCTTCGCAACCGTGCCGACCACGCTGCGTGAAGCCGCGATCATGGAAGGCGCATCGGAGCCGCGCGTGCTGCTATCGGTGGTGCTGCCGCTCAGTTTGCCGGCGCTCGCGGTGCTGGCGACGCTGCAGTTCACGTGGATCTGGAATGACTTTCTGTGGCCGCTGGTATTCACGCAATCCGACGACAAACGCACCATCATGCTCGGCATCGTGAACCTGAATGGCCAGTATTCCGTCGCCTGGGGCGTGCAGGGGGCGTTGTCGATTCTGGCGAGCTTGCCGACGCTGCTGGTGTTTCTGTTCTTCCAGCGCTACTTCATCAAGGGCATGACCATGGGCGCGGTAAAAGGGTGATCGAATGGCGCAATTGAGTCTGCAGGGAATACGCAAATCGTTCGCTGGCCATGAGGTGATCCATGGCGTCGATCTGCACATCGCCGACGGCGAGTTCGTGGTGTTCGTCGGCCCGTCGGGCTGCGGCAAATCGACGATGCTGAGAATGATCGCCGGCCTCGAAGATGTGTCGAGCGGGACGATCCATATCGATGGACGGGACGTGACGCAGGTGCATCCGTCGAAGCGCGAAATAGCGATGGTGTTTCAGTCCTATGCGTTGTTTCCGCACATGACGGTGGCTGAAAACATCGGCTTCGGATTGCGCCTGGCGGGTGTCGACAAGCGCGAGATCAGACGGCAGGTGGCCGAGGTCGGCAAGACGCTGCAGCTCGATCATCTGCTGGAACGCACGCCGAGAGAGTTGTCGGGCGGCCAGCGGCAGCGTGTCGCGATCGGGCGCGCCATCATTCGCCATCCGAAGATCTTTCTGTTCGATGAACCGCTTTCGAATCTCGATGCCGCGTTGCGCGTGCAGATGCGCCTCGAGATCGCGCGACTGCACGCCGAATTGCGCGCGACGATGGTGTACGTCACGCACGACCAGGTCGAGGCGATGACGCTGGCGGACCGGATCGTGGTGTTCAACGGCGGCAAGATCGAGCAGGTTGGCACGCCGATGGAGCTCTATGAACGGCCCGCGAATCTGTTCGTCGCGCGCTTTATCGGCGCGCCTGCGATGAACGTGCTCCCGGCGTCGGCCTGGCCGCATCTCATGAGCCCGGATGATGCCGGACCTCGCAGCGCGCCGGACGGCGTCGACTGTATCGGTGTCCGGCCCGAGCACATCACGCTTTGCGCACGCGGGCAGGCGAGTGTTGGCGGGCGCATCGAACTCGTCGAGCAGCTTGGCGCGGAGACGCTGTATTACCTCGCCATCGGCAATGGGCTACCCACGCTCACGGTGCGCTCGCCCCTCGCGCACGCCGTGCGCCGCGGAGACGAAGTCGGTCTGAATGTAGACAGGTCGAAGCTGCATCGCTTCGACCCGGCCGGGATCGCGATCGGGAATCACGCCAAGCGAAGCGATGAACGCAAACCATCGCCAACAGAGACTATTCAAATAGAGGAAGAAAAATGACGGGATCTCGTTTTCGCGTGGGGATCATCGGTGCGGGCCGCATCTCCGATCTGCACGCCATCGAATACCTGCAGAATCCGCTGGCACGCATCGTCGGCGTCTGCGACCGGGATGCGGCGCAGGCGCGCAGCAAGCTCGCGGCCTGGGGCATTCCCGACGTCGCGGTCGAGGAGGACGTGGATCGCTTCCTCGCACGTGAGGACATCGATCTGGTCGAAATTCTGTTGCCGCATCATCTGCATTTGCCGGTGGCGTTGAAGGCGATGGCTGCGGGCAAGATCGTGTCGCTGCAAAAGCCGATGTGCGTCGATCTCGCCGAGGCAGACCAACTGGTGGCGGCCGCCGAGGCCTACGACCGGCCATTCAAGGTCTTCGAGAATTTCATCTTTTATCCCCCCGTTCTGAAGGCGCGCGAGCTGATCGATCAGGGCGCGATCGGCACGCCGCTGTCGATCCGCATCAAGTCGAACCCGGCGCGCAGCGCGACGGCGTGGGAAGTGCCGCCGTCCGCATCGGCATGGCGCAGTGAGAAGTCTCACGCGGGCGGCGGGCCGCTCGTATTCGACGACGGACATCACAAGTTCGCGCTCGCCTGGCATTTCATGGGCGATCCGGAAGAGGTGCATGCGTTCATCGGCGATACCGAAGGTCCGGGCGGCATGCGTTTCGATGCACAGTCGATCATCTCATTCCGGTTTCCCGGCAATCGCGTCGGCAATCTGGAGATCGTCTATTCGCCGGACATGGAACTCGTGACGCGCCACTATGCGCAGGACGATCGCGTCGAGATCACCGGCACGGCGGGGGTGCTTTTCATCAACGGCGGCCATGGACGGCTCGGGGCGACGCCGCCCGTGACCCTGTACCGGGACGGCCAGATCACGACCTACGACGTGCCGAGCGGCTGGGAGCAGAGCTTCGTGCTGTCGACGCGGCATTTTCTGAATGCGCTGCAAACGGGTGGGGCGCCGGTGCTGACGGCGAGGGAGGCCCGTCAGGTGCTGCGCTTCTCGTCGGCGGCCGAGCAGTCGGCCCGTGAAGGCAAGGCGATTCGCCTGGCATTTTGATCCCGAGAGGGCACCACCATGTCTGATCTCGTTAGTCCGTCGAAGCAGCTTCCGGTCACGACAGAAAGCCGCGCCGCCTGGTTGCGCGAGGCGGGCGGGCTGAGCGCGGCGTTCGCGGACGGCCTGCTTTCCGATGTCGTCGAACTGCCTTTGGCCGAAGCGCTCGTGCTGGGTTTGATGAAGCAGGGCGTGACCAAGTATCTGGCGATCTTCGGGCACGGCAACACCGCGATTGCCGAGATTCTGCGTATCTACGAGGCGCACGGTCTCGTGAAATGCTGGCAGTTCCGCAACGAAGTGGAAATGGCGCACGCGGCCACCGCGCTTTCGTGGGTCTACGGCGAAGTTCCCGCGGTACTCACGTCGATCGGGCCGGGCGCTTTGCAGGCGCTCGCCGGTTCGCTGGCCGCGGCGTCGAACGGGGTCGGCGTCTACCATCTGTATGGCGACGAGACGACGCACGGCGAGGGCTACAACATGCAGCAGATTCCTCGGCCGGGGCAGGGATTGTTTGGCTCACTGACAGAACGGATGGGGGCGTCCTATACGTTGCACACGCCCGCTGCATTGCGCGACGCGTTGCGCAATGGCAGTGCGGCCGTGTTTCATCCGTGGCGGCCCGCGCCGTTCTATCTGAATCTGCCGCTGAACACGCAACTGGCGCGGGTGTCGCTGAGACTCGATGCGCTCGCGGCCCGACCCGTTTGGCCGCGTCTACCGATACCGGACGAGGCGTCCCTGGCCGTGGCTGCGAAGTTGATCGCGGGCGCGGAGCGGGTGGCGATCAAGGTCGGCGCTGGCGCGCGTCATGCGCCGGTGGCCGTGCGGCGGCTGGCCGAAGCCAGCGGTGCGGTCGCGGTCCTGAGCCCCGGAACGGTTGGCGTGCTGCCCGACGCGCATCCGCAGAACCTGCACGTGGCGGGCTCGAAAGGATCGATCAGCGGCAACTGGGCCATGCAGGAGGCCGAGCTGCTGATCGTGATCGGCAGCCGCGCGGTGTGTCAGTCGGACTGCTCGGGGATCGGCTGGCCGAAAGTTCGTCATGTGATCAACATCAACGCCGATCCGACCGACGTCCAGCACTACAACGAAAGCACCGCGTTGCTTGGAGATGCAGCGGCCATCTGCGAGCGGCTCGCGGCGGCGCTGGCGGGGCCGTTGACGCCGGCGAAATCGGCATGGCTCGAACAGGCCGCGCGCAAGAAAGCCGAGTGGACGGCCTTGCGCGACGCGCGCGCCGGCGGCCCGCGGTGTTTCGATGCGGTGTGGCGGCGCGAGGTGCTGACGCAACCGCAGGCCATCGCCATCGCCGAGCGTTTTTGCCGCGAGATCGGTGCGCTGAAGTTTTTCGATGCCGGCGACGTGCAGGCTAACGGCTTCCAGGTGATCCGCGACGACTCGCCCGGCGAAACGTATACCGAGTCCGGCGCGTCGTATATGGGTTTCGCGGTATCCGCGCTGCTCTCTCAGGCGATCGCGCGGCAAGGGTGCTACGGCATCGCGTTCACCGGCGACGGCTCGTTCATGATGAATCCGCAGATCCTGATCGACGGTATCGAGCATGGCGTGCACGGCACCATCCTGCTGCTGGACAACCGCCGCATGGCGGCGATCAGCAGCTTGCAGGAAGCGCAGTTCGATACCGATTACCGCACCAACGATTCGGTCGCCGTCGATTATGTGGCGATGGCGGGAGCGGTGGCGGGTGTGATGGCATTGTCGGCCGGCGATACGGAGCGGGGTCTGCGCGATGCGCTCGCGAAGGCGCACGCGCACCCTGGCCTGAGTCTGATTCACGTGCCGGTCTATTACGGTGCCGATCCCGCAGGCGGCATGGGTGCGTATGGCCGATGGAACGTCGGCCCGTGGTCCGACGGCGTGCAGGACGCTTATACGAAGACGCGAATCTGAAGGGGAGAGCATGTACGAATCTGGTGGCCTGCTGATCGACGGCGCGTGGCGCGGTGCGTCCGACGGTGAATGTATCGTGGTCAGAAGTCCGGCGACCGGCGAGCCGGTTGGTAGCGTGCCCGCCGCGACAGAAGCCGACGAAGAGGCTGCGCTCGCGGCGGCCGAGCGCGGTTTCGCGCGATGGTCCAAGACGCCGGCGTGGGAGCGAGCCGTGGTGCTGCGCCGCGCAGCGGACCTTCTGAGAGCCCGGAATGACACGTATGCCCTCCTGATGAGCGGCGAGACCGGCAAACCGTTGCTCGAGGCGCGCGGCGAGATCAACGCGAGCGCGGACCAGTTCGAGTGGTATGCGGAGGAGGCCAAGCGCATCTACGGACACACTATTGCCGGGCGCCATGCCGACGAACGGCTTGCTGTCGGGTATCAGCCAGTGGGGCCGTGCCTCGCGCTGTCGGCATGGAATTTCCCGATGTTGCTGCCGTCGCGCAAGATTGCCGCGGCGCTGGCGGCCGGCTGCAGCGTGGTCGCGCGTCCGGCTTCGGAAGCGCCAGGCAGCTGCATGGCGCTCGGGCAGGTTCTGCTCGATGCGGGCTTGCCGGCCGGGGTGCTTGGCATCCTGACCGGTCACGCCAAACCGATGGTGGCCCGGCTGGTTCAATCGAAGGTGATTCGCAAGGTGTCGCTGACGGGGTCGGTGCCGGTCGGCAAGGAGATCCTGCGGCTCGCCGCCGATCATGTGAAGAAGGTTACGATGGAGCTGGGCGGGCATGCACCCGTGATCGTCCATGCCGACGCGGACCCCGTGGAAAGCGCGAAAAAGCTGGCTACGACCAAGTTCCGCAATTGTGGCCAGGTCTGTATCTCGCCGTCGCGTTTCTATGTGCACCGCTCGATCCTGGCGCCGTTTGCCGAGACGTTTGCGGCCGTCGCGAGGGAACTCAGGATCGGGGATGGACGTGATCCTGCAACCACCCTCGGTCCGATGATTCGCGCCCGCGCGGTGGAGAGCGCACTGTCGCTGATCGAGGATGCCCGCGCCCGTGGTGCGCGAGTATTGGCTGGCGGCCAACGGCCGTCCCATCTCGAACGAGGGCATTTCATCGAGCCGACCGTGCTGGTTGACGTTCCCGACGACGCGAGGATCATGTGCGAGGAGCCGTTTGCACCCGTTGCGCCGATTGCGGCTTTCGATGACGTCACGGACGCGATCACGCGCGCCAATGCAACCGAGTTCGGTCTGGCGGCCTACGTCTTCACGCACGATTCGGCACTGGCCGCGATGACCGCCGAAGCGCTCGAGGCGGGCATGGTCGGCATCAATGAAACGCTGTTGGCGACGGCCGAGGCGCCTTTCGGTGGTATCAAGGAATCGGGCTTTGGCCGCGAGGGCGGCAGCCTCGGCATACTTGATTACCTGACGCCCAAATACATTCGTCATCGCCTGATCGTAAGGAATGGGACATGAATCAAAAACCGCGTGGCCTGGACAATGGCCTGACGAACTACGGTGATCACGACTTCGCGCGCTATCTGCGCCGGTCGTTTGCCAAATCGATGGGGTACACCGGCGAATCGCTCGACAAGCCGATCGTCGGAATCTGCACCTCGGAGAGTGGCTTCAATAACTGCCATCGCCACTTCCCCGAAATGATCAAGGCGGTCGAACGCGGTGTGCTGGCAGCGGGCGCGTTGCCGGTGGTGTTTCCGGTGATTTCGCTGGGCGAGGTATTCCTTTCGCCGACTTCGCTGGTCTATCGCAACCTGATGGCGATGGCCGTCGAGGAAATGATTCGCGCCCAGCCGATGGATGCGGTGGTGATGCTCGGCGGATGCGACAAAACCGTGCCGGCGATGTTGATGGGCGCGATCTCCGCGGGGCGGCCTGCCGCCATGGTGGTGGCCGGTCCGATGATGACCGGGCGACATCGCGGCGAGCGGCTCGGCGCGTGCACGGACTGCCGCCGTTTCTGGTCCAATTTCCGCGCGGGGAAAGTCCCGGAGCAGGAGATCCGGCAGGTGGAGGGACGTCTGGCCGTCACCGCGGGCACGTGTGCGGTCATGGGCACCGCGTCGACCATGGCGCTGATCGCGGAAACGCTGGGCATGATGCTACCGGGGTCGGCGGCGATTCCGGCCGTGCACGCGGATCGTCTGCGCAATTGCGAGGAGACCGGAGCGCTGGTTGCGCGCATGGCCCTCGATGGCGGACCGAAACCGGCCGAGATCGTGACGCCCGCATCGGTGCGCAACGCGTTGCGCGTGCTGTTGGCGGTCTCCGGTTCGACCAATGCCGTGATTCATCTGGCGGCGATCGCCGGTCGAATCGGACTGAAGATCGATTACGACGAGTTCAACCGGCTGTCCGATGAAACGCCCGTGCTCGTGGATCTGAAGCCGGTAGGCAACGGCTACATGGAGGATTTTCATGCAGCCGGCGGGCTGGAGGGTGTTCTGCGCGGCTTGATGCCTCAACTCGATCTGACTTGCCGCGACATCGCCGGGCAGAGTCTCGAGGAGCGTTTGAACAAGCCGCTTGCCGATCCGATCGATCCGGCCGTGATCCGCTCGACGGAGCAACCGGTCAGCGCCGAGGGCGGGCTGATCGTTCTGAACGGTAGCCTGGCGCCCGGCGGTGCGGTTCTGAAGCGCGCCGCCGCTACCGCCGAACTGCTCGAACACGAAGGGCGCGCGGTGGTATTTACCTCGCTCGAAGATCTGGCCGCCCGCATCGACGACCCCGATCTGGACGTCCGCGCGGACGACATTCTCGTACTGCAGAACGCGGGGCCGCGCAGTGCTTCAGGCATGCCCGAGGCCGGCTATCTGCCGATTCCGCAGAAACTTGCGCGGGCGGGGGTGAAGGACATGGTGCGGATTTCCGATGCGCGCATGTCGGGCACCGCCTACGGGACCATCGTGCTGCACGTGACGCCGGAGGCGGCGCTCGGCGGCCCGTTGGCGCTGGTGCGCAACGGCGACCGGATCAGGCTCTCGGCGCGGAACAAGCGGATCGATCTACTGGTTGACGAGGCCGAGCTGGCGCGTCGTGCCACTGAGATTCGTCCGGCGGAAGCGATGTATGCGCGCGGTTACCAGCGGCTTTATCACGATCACGTGCTATCCGCCGCGGCAGGGTGCGACTTCGATTTCCTCACCGCATTTCCTTCCGACGAGCTCAAGTAGTCTCATCTCCACCAGCGGTGGCGTCGAAGATGCGCTCGTCGAATTCGATCGGGAAGGGGTCGTTCCGGCTCAGCGTTCCGGCGTCGGCCGCGTTCCGGTAGTCGGCAAGACGGGCCGAAACAATGTTTCGAATGTGATTTCCGACAATGGCGGTTTGCTTGGGCCCCAGCGTTTCGAGGCGACCCAGCAGGTCACCGGGGAAGCGAAGCGAAATATAGGGAGTGTCGGGTCCGGCCGGGTTGCGGACTAGCAGCACGTTCAACCGACCATCCGCCGCAGCCTCTTCGCTGTAGATAGCGTCATCGTGGAAGGAGCGCGATACCGCCTGGGCGACGCGCTCCAGAACACTGCGAGTGATCTGATAGATGGGCATATTCGTCTCCTGATCGAACGCCGGACAATCGTATCACTTTCCCTTTTTCGCGCCTGCACGTAGCGCGTCACCCTCGTACGCGTCGCCGACATCAGGCAAATTCGTTCGAGGCTGCGTTATACTCAAATTTATGGATACGAACCCGACCTCGCTGAAACCGCATCGTTGGTGGCACGCCTGAATCCGGCGGCCCGTTTCCACACACACGCATATTCGCAAACGTGATGCCGCCAGTCCTGGCGGCATTTTCGTTTCAGCGCGCTCATGGCTGGTGGCATCGAAATTATGAGCCTCCTGTCCATGACACACACAAACCGCCCCACGATCTTGACCGGTGACCGCACCACCGGCCCGCTTCACCTCGGCCACTATATCGGCTCGCTGCGTGCGCGCGTCCAACTTCAGCATGAGGCGCAGCAGTTCCTGCTTCTCGCTGACACGCAGGCGCTGACCGACAACGTCGGCCGGCATCAGAAAGTTACCCAGAACGTCATCGAAGTAGCGCTCGACTATCTTGCGGTGGGCATCGACCCAGCGAAGTCGACGATCTTCATCCAGTCCCAGGTGCCAGAGCTGGCCGAGCTGTTTCAATATCTGCTGAACGTCGTGACGGTCGCGCGTCTCGAACGAAACCCGACCATCAAGGAAGAGATTCGCCTGCGCGGTTTCGAGCGCGACATCCCGGCAGGCTTCCTCACGTATCCGATCAGTCAGGCGGCTGACATCACCGCGTTCAAGGCAACGCACGTACCCGTGGGCGATGACCAGCTACCGATGATCGAGCAGACCAACGAATTGGTTCGGCGCTTCAACAACACCGTCGACCGATCTGTACTGGTCGAATGCGAGGCGGTGCTGTCACAGGTCACGCGATTGCCCGGCATCGATGGCAAAGCCAAGATGAGCAAGTCCCTCGGCAACGCGATCGCATTAGGCGCCACGCCGGACGAAATCACCAAGGCAGTCAACAACATGTATACCGACCAGAACCACTTGCGAGTCAGCGATCCTGGTCAGGTGGAAGGCAATGTCGTGTTCGCGTTTCTCGATGCGTTCGAGCCCGACGTGCAGAAAGTCGACGAACTGAAATCCCACTATCGGCGTGGGGGACTTGGCGACAGCGTGATCAAGCGCGTGCTGAACGAGCGGCTCCAGTCGCTGATTGAACCGATTCGCGCACGACGTCGCGAGTTGGAGGAAGACCCGGCCGAGGTGCTTGCGATCCTGCGTCGCGGTACGATGCGCGCGCGGGAAGTGGCTGGAGAAACATTGTCAGAGGTCAGAGGCGCGCTGGGCTTGACCTACTTTCAGCGCTGAGCAGCGAAGATCGGCTATGTCGCGCTCGACGGCAAGAATCAGCAATCGCGGTGGCGGATTTCGCAATTGCCGCGTCGAGACACAACCGGCAGCATGGAGTCACATCATGCATCGCTCTCCGTTGCCGGGGTCGCTTCAGTGCTGCATCGCGACAACGGTTCGCCATTTTCATTGGCGGTTTTTGGCCCTGGGTCGATTCAGATCCTCGAAGAATCGGTTGCTGCCGCAGAAGGCGATGATGAACCGCACGATCTGGCCAGGCATTCGCGACGAAATCGAAATCCCGAAGCTGGACTGTGCGGTCGTCTTATCCGACGACAAAACTACGGCTCAACAATCATCGAATTGTTGCGCCGCAGGAGCCTTGAGGGCATTTTCCGAACTCTGGAGATCGTGATGCAAACGCTGTCACACTGGATCGTTGTTCTTACCAATGCGTACATGGAATACACGACGTGCAACTGGAATGCCACGCACGTCTACCGGCGCACGGTTGGATATGACCAGGTGACATGGTGCTGAACGCACGCGGGCTTGTTGTTCGTTGTCGTGCGTGACGGTTCTCGTTCAAAGCCCGCAGGTTGTAAATTACGCCTTTTTCACGTAGGCGTTACACCATCCTTTTGCTTCGACCAGCTTGCCCCCATAGGTCGGGCACGGCCCATTCGTAGAACCGGGTTTGCCTTGATACAGTTGGCAATTTGCGCAGGTCTGCCCGGTCTGATACCGAGGGAATTTTGTCTTGTCGACCTTGGACGCGTCCATCTTGTATCCGAGCGCCTGCGCGGTCGGATCGTTTTCGGCCAGCACCGGCGCGTCCGCGTTTGACTTCGTCGAGAGGACGGTCGTCGAGGCAACGGATGCGGCAAGTATCATGAAATGACGGCGAGAGAGCGACACGATCGAAACTCCTTTCGAACACAAACAGGCGGCCGCAAAGTGACGGTGAACCGCTCAATCGCGAACCGCCTCGTCATGACATGAGCAATCGACATTCCTTTCGATTGTCGAACACCGGTTTCGAAGCCGGCCTGTTGGTCGACATATCACGTTGCGACATATTGAGAACGAGGGCGTGTGCTGTACCGCGTGACTCTCGTGTCATCCGTCTACCGGCGAACGCATGTCATTGCGGCTTGAGGTGCAGATCATTGCTCACGGATTGCACCCCGGGCACGCCGTGGGTCACCGCAAGCGCTTTCAGAATCTGAGCCTCTGAATCCACGTATCCCGACAACTGCACGACGCCTCGATACGTCGCCACGCTCATCGGCAGCGATCGTAGCGCGGGGTCCGCGGCAAGCGCCTGCTTCACCCGGTTGGCGAGCGTGGCGTCGTCAGTGGCGATTGCCCCCGACGCATTCGCGGACGGTGTCGCCGTCGCCGTCGACTTACAGCCGTTGGTGAAGACGAACGCGGGCAACGCGAACATCGCGACGATCAGTAACCGGCCTTGGATGTAGGGCGCGTTTCGCATTGAAGTCGATTTCCCCAATAAGCTCTGAATGGACATTCGTACATTCTATCGATGGTGCTTCGTGCCCACGACGGCAGATAGCCGTCGTCTTTCGTTCACTCAGTTGCTCGGGCGTTGACATATTTGCCTCAGGCATATAATAATTTGCCTAAGGCAAATATACAGGTGCAATCATGTCAGATCTCACCGTCGACCAGCGCGCGCACACAGTTCGCAGCTTCAACCGTTTCTATACGCGCCAGATCGGCGTGCTGCACGAGCATCTGCTCGAGAGCGAGTTCTCACTGACCGAGGTCCGCATCCTGTATGAGCTTGCACACCGCGCTGATCTGACGACGTCGGATCTGTGCCGCGAACTGGGCCTGAATGCTGGCTATCTGAGCCGCGTGATCTCTGGCTTCGAAAAGAAGGGCCTCGTCGTCAAATCGCGCTCGGCGACGGACGCTCGCGTCGCGCATCTCGAGTTGACGGACCACGGCCGCGCGAGCTTTGCGCCGCTCGATCAAGCGTCGCAGCGGGAGGTCATCGCGATGCTCGAGCGGCTGCCGCAGACCGCCCAGCAGCAACTGGTCGACGCGATGGAGCAAATTCGCACGCTGCTGAGCGATCCGGAGCCGGGCTTCATTCTGCGCGAGCCGCAACCGGGCGACATGGGCTGGATCGTGCATCGGCAAGCCGTGCTGTACGCGCGGGAGTTCGGCTGGAACGCAGAGTACGAGGCGCTGGTCGCAGAAATCGTCGCGAAGTTCGTTCGCGAATTCGATCCGAAGCGCGAACGCTGCTGGATCGCCGAGAAAGACGGCAAGCCGGTCGGCTCGGTGTTCGTGGTACGGCAGGACGACGCGACCGCGAAGCTGCGGCTGCTTGCCGTCGAAGCAAGCGCACGTGGCCTCGGCATCGGCCACCGTCTCGTCGACGAGTGCATCCGCTTCGCGCGCTACGCCGGCTACCGGAAACTCGTGCTGTGGACCAACAGCGTGCTCACCGACGCACGCCGCATCTATGAAAGGGCGGGTTTCACGCTGGTAGAGGAGCAGCCGCATCACAGCTTCGGCCAAGACCTGATCGGTCAGAACTGGGCGCTCGATTTGTGAAGGCAGATGGCAAGGCGTCGTCGGCCGCCGCGATCACCGGTGTGCTGGTCGGCGTGGCAATGGTGTCGACGCGCGCGGTGTCGAGCCATGCATCGCCACCAACGCTCGCCTTTCTTCGCTATCTGATCGGCACCGTCGTACTCGCTGTCCCGGTGCTGTGCGGCCCGCGCCCGCGCTTCACGCTGAAAGACGCCCTCGCGATCGCGGTGCTTGGCGTTTTTCAGTTTGCGCTGCTGATCGTGCTGATCAATGAAGCGTTGCGAACATTGTCCGCCGCCATCTGTGCGCTCGTGTTCTCGACCATGCCGCTTCTTACGATGACTTTCGCGATCATGGTTGGCCGCGAGGTCTTTCGCTGGACCAAGCTCGCCGGCCTCGCGCTTGCGGTTTGCGGCATCGCGTTGCTGTTGGCTGCGTCGGCTTCATCTGGCGGCGCGCATCCGAGCACGGCCCCTGCATTCGCCGCCCTGTTCGGCGCAACGGTGATCGGCGCGGTGTGCAGCATCATGTACCGGCCTTATGTGCAACGCTATCCGGCATTGCCCACCAGCGCATTGGCAATGACCGCCGCGGTCGTTTTTCTCGCCGTATGGTGCGTTGTCGCATCGCAGCCGCTCGTGCCAGGCTTGACGGTATCGCAATGGGCGAACGTCGGCGTGATCGGCTTATCGAGCGGCATCGGATATTTTTGTCTGCTGTGGGCGCTCGCGCGGATCGATGCGAGCCGCGTCGTCGCGTTTCAGGCGCTCGGGCCGGTTACGGCGGCGGCCATCGAACTGTTCATCGCGCGGCGGCCGCCTTCGATGACGTTGCTCGTTTCGATAGCGATCGTCGTCATGGGTCTCAAGCTGGCGCTGAGCGAGGCTCCGCATTGGCCGGGACGATGCGGCACGGGGCGCGCAGCCAGGCGTTGAATTGCGTTCATTGCGCGACTCAACCGAATGCGGGGAATCGCCTAGACTACAGAACCGACGGCACTGTCATCCCCGCGACTCTCTCCGGCCATGGCGCACATCTTTTTCGCAGCTTCGATTCAGCGACATGTCGCAACGCCCGAGCGCGAGATCGACGCGCGCACCCTCGGCGAAGCGCTCGAAGCCGTATTTGTCGCGCAACCTCGACTGCGCGGCTACATTCTTGACGATCAGGGCTCGCTGCGGCCGCATCTCGCGGTGTTCGTCGACGGCCGGCGGGTGCACGACCGTGAGCATCTGTCCGACGCGCTCGGCGAGCAAAGCCGGGTTTACGTCGTTCAGGCGCTGTCGGGGGGGTGAGAGGGTCATCAGTACTCGAGGAGTCACTCGATATGAGCGATCGATTGCTTGTCGCGACCCGCAAGGGCCTGTTCGATGTCCGAGCCGATGGTGAGGGCGGCTGGAACTTCGGCGATCTGCATTTCGCCGGCGAGCCAGTCAGTATGGTGCTGCCTGATCCGCGCGACAGCTCGCTGTATGCGGCGCTCAATCTCGGCCACTTCGGCGTGAAGCTGCATCGCCGGCGCGAAGGCATGGCGGATTGGGAAGAGTGCGCTGTTCCGGTCTACCCGCCGCAGCCCGCCGACGAGACGCATGCCGGAGACGGCGCGCACGCGAGCGCAGGCGCCGACAGCGATAACGATGCCGCGCCCAGCCGGCCGGCCACTCCGTGGACGCTTCAGCAGATCTGGTCGCTCGAAACAGGCGGCCCGGACGAGCCGGGTGTCTTGTGGGCCGGCACGATTCCAGGCGGGCTTTTCCGTTCCGGCGATGGCGGCGACACGTGGGTGCTCAACCGCGCGCTGTGGGATCGCCCGGAGCGCCGTGAATGGTTCGGTGGCGGCTACGACGCGGCGGGAATCCATTCGGTGATGGTCGATCCGCGCGACAGCCGGCACGTGACGATCGGCGTGTCTTGCGGCGGCGTCTGGCAAACCGACGACGGCGGCGCGAGCTGGCGCGTGAGTGCCGAGGGCATGGAGGCCGACTACATGCCGCCGGAGCGGCGCGGCGACGCCAACGTGCAAGACCCGCACCGCGTCGTGCAATGCCCGGCAAACCCCGATGCGTTGTGGACTCAGCATCACTGCGCCATCTTCCGCTCGATCGACGGTGCGGCCCACTGGCAGCGGATCGAAGCGCAGCCATCGAGTTTCGGCTTCGCGGTTGCCGTCCATCCGCGCGACCCCGACACCGCGTGGTTCGTGCCTGCCGTGAAAGACGCGTGCCGCATTCCGGTGGACGGCCAATTCGTTGTCACGCGCACACGCGACGGCGGGCGCACGTTCGAGCGTTTCTCGAACGGGCTGCCGCGGAGCCCGGCGTATGACCTTGTCTACCGGCACGGGCTCGCGGTAGATGACTCCGGCATGCGCCTCGCGATGGGGTCGACCACCGGCTCGCTCTGGACGTCCGACGACGGCGGCGAAAGCTGGCAATTGATTTCAGCGCATTTGCCGCCTGTTTATTGTGTTCGGTTTGGATGAGGGATTTGCGTCAGGAGATCGAGAGCGTGCAATTTGACGGACCGCGCGAATTTCCGCAGCGGCCCGTCGCGCGCGCTAACTCATGATTGGCGCCATCGCAGTTTCGATCCGCGACACCTGGTTCGCGGTAATCATGCTGCCGAGCGCATGACTAAAGCGCGGTTCCTGCACGCCGGAAATGATGTATTGCCAGCGGTACGCGCCGAGCAGACCCGCATGCACGGCCTCTTTTTCTGCCATCGGCAGAGGCCGTCCGCAGATCCTTGCAAAGTAGTCGGCGTCCGCGCGGGCCTGGGTTTGCAGCATGCCATCGACGGCAGCGACCAGTTCGATCAGTTCGTCGACCGCCTTGTCGCGCTCCTCAGGCGAAAGTCGGGCGTCTTCGCGTTGCCATTCGAGTTCGTCGAGGATTGCGTGTTGTGATTCCTCGCGCCAATGGTAGAGAAAGACGTCCTTCCACAGCTCCGATGAATTCGGGTCGTCGCCGATGCTGCCGCGATAGTGCGCCAGCACGAAAAGCTCGATGTGACAGGTCAGCGCGAGCACCGCCCAGGTGGATTTCGAAAGCACGAACGAAGCGACGCTGTTGGCTTCCGGCAAGAACGCGTAGCCGGCGGGCATGCCTTCAGCGCACATGTGTTCGATCCGGCGAAACAGTTCCTGATGCTTGATTTCTTCATCGCTGAACCGGACCAGCGCTTCGAGTGCGTCCTGGTCGCCGAGGCGGTAGGGACCGCTCATCTCCAGTACCTTGGCCGCAATGAAGCGTTCGACGAGGCCGAACATGTTTGCATACGTGCGGCCCTGAATCTGACTGAGCATGCGCTGTTCGTCGGGGCCGAGGAAGTCGAGGGAATCGATCTTCGACAGCGCGTCCGGCAGGAATTTCTTCGAAAAATCGAAAGATCGGCCGCGAATCACGTCGCGGTCGATGTCCCAGCGGACGCGTTTCGATGCGGCGATACATTTTGCGTAGCGGCTGGTGTCGATCGGGTTCATAGCAGTGGTGAGTTCCATTGAAACATCTCCTTCAATTGCGATTCATCGATACTCAAAGTGCCGATGCCCGCCGGGATGTCCGTTCGAGTGTGTCAGCCATCGTGGCCGAAGCGCATCGTCACGATCCAACTATCGTTGCGGGACGTCATCGATCCGTGAACAGCGCGCGGGGCCGCGTAAATTCGTCGTAAAAAAAGATCGAATGAAGAGGAAACAAGCCTGGGCAAAGTCCGGCCGCGATGCGTGAATGTCGTGCGCCGCGAAGTAAACTGTTTGTAGGGCAACGTTTCTTTTTCCGCACGTCATGACCCGGCTCACGATCGAAGTCTTTGGGGGCTTGCACATCCGCCTTGCTGGGGAGCGCATGCCGCTGGACTTTCCGACCCGCAAGAGCAAGGCGATCCTGGCTTACCTCGCCTTGTCGCCGGGCATGCTGCGTTCACGCGAGCAACTGGCAAGCGTGTTCTGGGAACGCAGCGCCGAAGAGCAGGCGAGAGCGAGCTTGCGGCAGACGCTGTCGAGCCTGCGCCGGATGTTGTCGTACGCCGCGCCGCTGTTGAAGGCAGGGCCAGACGCGATTTGGCTCGACGCCCACCTTGTCGACGTCGACGCGCTGCAATTCACGCACTTCTCGGGCGAGCGGTCTGCCGCTTCACTGGCAAAGGCTGTCGCGCTCTATCGAGGCGCGCTGCTCGATGGCTTCGGCCTGCGTGAAGAACCCTTCGAACAATGGATGGCGATTGAGCGTCGCTGGTTTCATGAGCGCGCAGTGGAAGTGTTCGGCGAGCTCGTCAGCCTTTATGAGCAATCCGGCGCATCCAGTGACGCGATAGCGACGGCCAGCAGAATCCTGGCATTGGACCCATTGCTGGAATGGGCGCATGCGGCACTGATGAGGCTGTATGCGAGAGCGGGGCGCCGGGATGCTGCGATGCGTCAGTATCAGGAATGCGTGCGCGTGCTCAATGCCGAACTCGGCATCGTGCCCACGGAAGCGACTCAACGTCTGGCCGCCGAAATTCAGCAGGATGGGTATGGCGTGCCCGCCGCGGCGGAGCTGATTGCTGGGGTACGAGCAGAGCAGCCTGGCGCAGCGTCGCGCGACGCGCATGAAGCCGTCCATGCAGCGCTATCGCCGGCGGAGCGCAAACAGGTCAGCGTGCTCTGCACGCGCGTGCGCGAGCCGATCGGCGACACCGACCCTGAGCTTGGTGTGGAGCAGGTCGACGCCGTGCTGAAGACCATGGTCGACGCCGTCCACCGGTTCGGCGGGCTCACGACGCAGCTTCGCAGCGATGGAGTGACGGCGCTGTTCGGGGCGCCCGTCTCCCAGGAGGACCACGCGGTGCGGGCCTGTTACGCCGCGCTCGCGATGCGCGAAGCGATGCCGGCGGTCGTTGGACGGCCCCTGGACGTGCGAATTGGCATTCATTCCGGTGACGCGATCGTCCGAACGATCGGCAGCGACCGGGCGCAGCACTACGACGCGCTAGGCGCCGTACCGCAACTGGCGAACCTGATCGATTCCGTGCTGCGCGTCGATGAGATCGGCGTAAGCGCCGACACGGTGCGGTGCGCGGAAGGATTCATCGAACTCGCGGATCGTCGGTCGCGAGTGCTGCCAGGCCCGGCGCCGCCGGTCGAGATCTTCATATTGCGCGCCAGGTCTGGGCTGCGGCTTCGTTGGGACGCTCGCGCGGCACGCGGCCTTTCGCGGTTTGTCGGGCGCGACACGGAAATGGCTACTTTGCAGGGGCTGCTCGAGCGCGCCGCATACGGCACTGGCCAGGTGTGCGCGATCGTCGGGGAAGCCGGGGTGGGCAAGTCCCGTCTGGTGCACGAATTCGTCAGCGCGGCACGCGCGGCTGGATGGACGACACTCGAAACGGGTACGAGCTCGCACGACAACAGCGCAATTTATCTTCCGATCGCCGATCTGCTGCGGACGTGGTTCGGCATCGGCGAGCGCGACACGCTGGCTGAAGCGGCTGACAGGCTGAGTCAGGGCATCGGCGCAGTCGACCCGCAACTCGCCGTGACGCGTCCCCCGCTGGCTGCACTGCTGGACTTGCCGACCGACGATCCGCAGTGGGAGATCGCAAGTCCGCCGCAAAAGCGCAAGCGCACCCTCGAAGCCGTGGCTTCTCTCATCATCCGTGCGAGTGAGAGCCATCCGCTGGTCGTCGTCGTCGAGGATCTGCATTGGAACGACGATGGCACGCAAGCAGTGCTCGATCATCTCGTCGATTGCATGGGCGCCGCGCGCGTGTTGCTGCTCGTCACTCATCGGCCGGAATACCGGCACGCCTGGTTCGGCAAAAGCTATTTCTCGCAGATCCGTGTGGACAGTCTTGCCGCTGAAAGCGCGGACCTGCTGCTGCGCTCGCTGCTCGGCGACGACGCCGGGGTATTGGCTCTGCGCAGACGGCTGATCGAGCGCACGGGCCGCACGCCACTCTTTCTCGAAGAGTCGGTCCGTGCTCTGGTCGATGCCGGTGCGCTGGTCGGTCAGACAGGTGCGTACCAGATGGTTCGATCCGTCGACACGTTCGAGATCCCATCGACCGTGCACGCCGTCCTGGCATCGCGGATCGATCGACTGTCCGCGCAGCAAAAAGGTTTGCTGCAGACGGCAGCCGTGATCGGCCAGGAGTTTGCGGTCGATCTTCTGCAGCCGGTGGCTCAACTCGAGCACGAACGGCTGCTCGATCTGCTGGGCGAGTTGCAGGCGGCCGAATTCCTCTATCAGACGCGCTTGCTGCCTCACCAGCAGTACACGTTCAAGCATGCGCTTACGCATCGCGTCGCTTATGCAAGCGTGCTCAAAGAGCGGCGGCGAGCGGTGCACGTGCAACTCGTGGAGGTGATCGAGCGGCTTCATGAGCAACGTCTCGATGAGCATGTCGAGCGCCTCGCGCATCACGCGCTGGCGGGCGAGTTGTGGGAGAAGGCTGTCGAATACCTGTACCGCTCGGCGTGCAAGGCGCTGCAGCGATCCGCGTATCAGCAGGCGGTCGAGTATCTGAACCGGGGACTCGACATCATCCGGACCTTACCTCGCACGCCGGCGCTGCTCAGGCATGAACTCGATTACCAAAAGGTTCTGGGCGTGACGATGATGGCGGCGAAGGGCTGGGCTGCCAAAGAAGTGCTCGACGCCTATACGCGGGCCCGTTCGCTGTGCGAGGAGCTAGCCGACGACAGCGAGTTGTTCACGGTTCTGCGAGGCGAAGGACAATATCGGATGATCCGGGGCGAGTCGGAAGTCGCCCGTGAACTTGGCAACCGCTGCGCCGCACTAACGGCGGACTCGCACGACCCTGCAATGCGCATAGAAACGCATCATCTGTTCTGGACCAACAGCTTTTTCATGGGGGAATACGCCGCGGCCGGATTCCACTGTGCAAAGGGGATTGCCCTCTACGAGCGCGAACGGGACCATGCGCTGACATTCAAGTACTCCGGGCATGATCCCGGTGTCTGCTGCCGCTGCTTCACCGCGCTCGTGCAGTGCCTGCGCGGCTATCCGGACAAGTCGCTGTCGATTTCCGACCGGACCCTCGAACTCGCGCGCGAACTCGATCATCCGCTGACGACGGCTCTCGCGTACTGGACGCGCAGCTTCGCGCATATCCTGCGTGGCGAGCCGGAATTGGCGCGGCAGTGGGCGGTACGTGAGATCGCGGTGTGCGAGGAATACGCGTTGCCGTTGCTGCTGTCGCAGGGGGCATTTCAACTGGGCTGGACATTGGCGCAATGCGGCGACCTCGACGAAGGCATCGAACGGATGCGTGAGGGCATTGCGGCAATCAGCGCGACAGGTGCGGAAATGGGCTTGCCGTACTTCAACGCGCTGCTCGGCGAAGCGCTTGGCCGAGCCGGCAGGGGTGAGGCGGGGCTCGTCGCGATCGACCGGGCGCTCGCGGCTGTGGATGAGCATGGCGGCCGTTTCCAGCTCTCCGAGATGCTGCAGCTCAAAGGCGAATTGCTCGCGGCCCAGCGAACCGCGCGATCCGAAGAAGGGCTCGCGTTGATCCGCGAAGCGCTCGCCGTGGCACAAAGGCAGGGCGCGTGCTTTCCGGGTCTTCGTGCTGCAACCAGCCTTGCCCGCGGGTTGGCGTCAACGGGCGATTTCAATCATGCCTGCGCCGTGTTGCAGCCCGCCTGCGAGGCCATTAGTGAAGGAAGCGGACTGACCGACGTGCGTGCGGCGCGAGCCCTGCTCGCGGAACTCGAGAACCGATAGCAGCAGTGCGGTCGCGCGGCGGTGCGTTTTGGTCGATTCGCGTCGGGCGCGCGAGATGCGCACATCAGTCAGCGTGCCGCCACGCGTATCAATCTTGCCGCCGGACCGGGTTTCGCCGGCAGGTCTGCCTGGTCAACGGCGACGCGCCACTTCGGAAACGTGCCGGAGCCGTCGACTGTCCACGACTCGCCCATTTCGTCGACATACTTTGCATTCGCGCTTCGCCCGGCCGCCGACGCGCGCCGCGGCGCGCCCGGCGCGGCGCGTTCGAACGACCGGCTGCCCAGTTCGTTAAACACCGTCGCCAGCGGCCGCCGCGCCTGGCCCGACCGGCTGAGCGGCGTGGCGAGCGGGCCGGCGGGCGCGCGCAGCACCGCGTCGGCCGGCTCGCGGCCGGCGAGGATCGCGCCCAGCAGCGCGGACGGACCGCTCGAAGCCGATGCTTCGTTGGCGGAATCAGCGGCGCGCTTCGCGCCCGGCGCGCTCGGTGAATCGAGTGCCAGAGGTTCGCTCGCGCCATCGATCCGCACGACGAGGATCACGTGCCAGTCGTCGGGCGTGTTGTTGTAGCGCGGCGCGAGCGACACGAGACGCAGCCGCTCGATGTCGAAACCCGCGTCGCGCAGCAGCAGGTATTTGGCGACGGCGAAGTCCTTGCACACGCCGCTTTCGGCGAAGAAGCGTGCCGGCGCGTAGTAGCTGCCGTCGGTTCCGTCGCGGTAGCGGACCTCGTTGACGAGCGCGTCAGCGAGCAGCACGGCTGACGCATCGCCGGCCTTCGCGCGCTCTGCCCGCACCTGCGCAACGAGGCGGGTCCAGCCGGCGGGTTCGCGCATCAGGTGGCCGCGCAGCGCCTCGCGCAGGCGCTGCACGCGGCCGATAGCATCCGACGATGGTTCGAGCTGCCTGTCGGCAAGCGGCAGCAGGAACATCAGGTCGCCGACTTGCGCGAGTTCCGGGCGGATCTTGCGGTTGGCTTCCCACCACGTCCCGGTGCGCAGGCGCTCGATGCCAGCTTTCAGCTCGTGAGGCGTCGCCGAATCGCTGGGAGCCGCGTCGCGCGTGTCGGATGCATAGCGTTGCGATGCCTCTGGCAGGTTCGCGGCGCCGGCGACGACGGGCAACAGCACCGCGGCTGCGAGCGAGCACTGGAGAAAGCAGAGTAGCAGTCGAGCGAGCGGCATAGGTAGACTCCAAAAAGCCACACCGGGCGCCGATGCGCGACGGTGTTTCGAAGTCCCTCCGATGGCGTCGTACGCCATTCGGAGCAAGGCAACGCTGGCTTAAAACCAACATTGCACGCGACGTGCCAATTCGTCATATTTCTCTAGTCCATTGATTAAAAAAGGAAATGAGCTTTGCGGATCGGGTGCCGCAAACGCTCCGTGACGCCCGTCGCCCAACATACATGCGATACCTGTTGGCGTTGCCCGCACACTTTGAGTGGATGGAAGTCGCAGGCCGCGTCTCCGTTACCATCGCTGATGGGGAACCTCGACGAAACAGACGACCACGCGCAACTATCCGAAGGCATTGGGAGGCTTGAATGGCTGCTGACCATGACACATTGCATCCACTACGCCCGCTCCTGAAGAATTGGGTTTGGGAGCATGGACGAATCGGTACTCGCTATCTGGACTGCATCGATGGCGAGATCAAGTTTGATGAAGGTAAGAAATCGCGCTTTGCGGCCGAAAAGTATGTCTACGTGCCGCTCGATACGGACGCTGCAGACGATACGGCTGCGGATGGCCCTCCTATCCAGGAAGCGGGACTTGCCCGGTTCTTGCGGGCAGCGCAATTGGGCAAGCCAGACGAGGCCGGCTCGGTTGCGGAGATCCACCGCGCGGTTCAGGACTGCGTGGAGCTGGGCGTGTTCAGCGCATATCAGTCGGACGCCCGGGAGGCATTCGCGCGCTATGCGAACGAGCCCATGTTCGAGGATGAAATCCGCGCGGCAGTCATCGCTGATATCCGACGCGCCTACGCGGGCATGCGCAAGCAACTGGCGCTGTACGATTTCAGCGTGCTTTACGGCTTGGCCATGCCGCTGCTCATCAGCGAGACGCCCTTCATCGACTGGCGCGTGCGAGGGAGTCCAGCGGTACCGTTCGTATCGCTTCCTCTTGGACCTTATTGCCTGCTGGTGGGCGCGCCGTCGGGCAGGAGCAGCCGGATTGGCCCGGTGGTCTGGAAGGCCGCGACCTCGATGGGGCCGCTGAAGGACCACAACCGAAAGATCGAGGAGCACGCACGCCTGTGGCTGGTAGCGACCACGGACGACCAGCTCGTCGGGATACAACGCCGCTTCGCCGCAGGTAGGAGCGCCAGGCCAGAGTCCTGAAGCCCCGACTGAATCGCGCGATTCGTTCAGGGCAGTTGTAAATCAAAGCTGCCTTAGCCCGGGGCTCATTGCTCCGATGAAACGAGACGATATCCATCATGAACTCGCCAAGGTGCTGTTCAAACGTACAGTAGCGCGCAGTTCATGTAACGGCCTAGACTTAACATATGGATATGGACAAGAACGCGGAGCGAGTTATGGTCACCAGGACTGTCCGACGGACACTTTCCAGTCTGACTTCGGCAATTACGCATGCGCCGAATAGCAAGCACCGGATCGAACATACCGTGAAATCGGCTCAGCAAAGGGCGGACGAGGCCTGGAGGCGCACGACACACGGACCCCATAACGACGTGGTACGTAAAGATCCGAAAGGGTGATTTTCGCAAGCTGGACGCAAGACCGGGCCCGCCGGGTTGGACGCATATGCTGCTTCTCCCAGAACCAGATGCGGAGGCACCACTATGTCGAGCAAAAGCGATAGGGACAATCGATCCACTCAATTGAATCCCGACAATCCAGCTTCGGCGAGTTCTCGAGCGGGCAGCTTCCGCGATGATGATGACGATGGGGAACCCGTCTCGTACGTCGATCGATACTTTTATACCCCGCCTCGCGCGACCCCGTTTCAGGTGATAGGGCAGTACGGGGTTGGGGTGGTTTCCCAGGAAGGGGAGGCGAGGTTTGTCACCTTTTGTCTGGAAGCCACCGCGAGCGCGACCCTCCTTTATTCCCACTCGAGCTTGCAGGCGCGCATGGAGGACTATTTCGAGCGTTTCGCGATCCATGTGCATGGGCTGTTCCACGTGCACTTCAAGGCTCCGCCGGTCTTGTACGTGCAGTTCGATGGAACATCTGGCCGGCTGCCGTGGCACGTTCCGCTCAACCTGGAACAACCAGAGACAATGCGGACGTTTCTGATGTCGCATAAGCCGCAGATGAACTGCGCGCCCGCTCCGAATGCAGTTATCGAACTGTTATGTGACCGCCTCAGCGAACCGAGCGAGGATTGGGGTACTTTCCAGGTCCTGCATCGAGACGCTTCGGATCTGACATTCATCTACGCCAGACGCTGCAACGCTGAGATTCAGAAAAATGCCCACCCCGGCGCGACAGCGATCGAGGCAATAAGAACGAAACCGCTTATTTGAATTGACGCGTTGATCATTGTGTTTCCCGGGAACAGCCAAAACCGTTGAGGACCTTGGAGGCAAGCTGGTTCGAGTCGCGATTTTTGGCCTGGCAGCCGGAGTACACTGGATTTGCGGCGTCGTCACCGCACAAGGAGATCGAGATGAAATTCGCCGAAATGTTCAGGTTCGCAAAGCGGGGCGCCAAGGTCGGTCAATCAGCCGACGGAGAACACCAGCATGATCACAGCAAGTCGGCGCAAAAAGAAGCGAGAAAGCAGTGGGACGTAGTCGGTCGCAATCGTCATAAGAACGCGAAGTGGCAATAGGACCCGACGACTGCGCCAGGCGCCAAAGTACAAGGCGGGGTAGTCGTACTTCCGTTTGCATGCGGTTGCCCGCGTCCATGTGCCCTCGCATCAGGTTGCCGGTGCGGTCAGCGACGTGTTGTACGTGGTGCCCGCGATCACCACGTTGCTCAGCGTAACGCCGCTCACATTGCTCACGAACACCGGACGCGGACCGTTGTAGTCGACCCCCTCGGAGCCCTGCATCAAGAGCGCCTGGAAGCACGAGTTCGAACCGGCGACGAAGCCCGCAGACATCGAGTACGCCACCGTGCCCGACACGTTGCTCGCGTTCACGTTCGTGATGTTGATGTTGCTGATCAGGGATGGACTCCAGCGTACCGCGTCGCCCGAGAGTCTCGCGCAAGTCGATGAAAACCTGCGGACATTCGAGGGCGATTTTCCTCCCGAATTCTGGGTTGAGCTCCGGCGTAGGTAACTGATTCGGCCAGATGCGCCGACGCCCTGAACGTCGTACTCGATGCGCCGAAACCCAGCTCGACAGCGTGTCGACGTTGCCCGCGCGCCGCGCGGCAACTTCACGAAAGAAGAGCGAAGCGCGTTTGCCGAATTCGTTCAACCAGGTTGCACAATACTGAGTAGCGTGCGCGCCCTCGGAACTGCAGTTCGCGCGCCCTTTCGCACGTCCCGGAGTGAACAGATGCTCGACGCCGCCAGAAAATGCTTTACGGCTGGGCTGGCTGCCGTCGCCTTTTTGCTCGCGAGCAGCCAACCGTTCGCACAGCAGGTCGTGAAGATCGGCGTATCAGCCCCGCTGAGCGGCGCCGCAGCCGCCAACGGCAAGGACATCGAGAATGGCGTTCGCCTCGCCGTCGAAGAAGCCAACGCCCAGCACACGAAGTTGGGCGGGCAGGAGGTGCGCTTCGAGCTGGACTCCGTCGACGATCAGGGCGATCCGCGCATTGGCGTGCAAGTCGCGCAGAAGCTCGTCGATGATGGCGTAGTTGCCGTGGTGGGCTATTACAACTCCGGAGTAGCGTTGCCCTCGTCGCCGATATTCGCCAAGGCCGGCATTCCGTTGATAGACCCTGCCGCGACGAACCCGGCCATAACCCGACAAGGGCTAAAGAACGTTTTCCGTATTATCGCCACCGACGCACAGAACTCCGGCAATGCAGGAGGGTACGCGGTAACGGTCACCAAAGCGCAGCGCATTGCAGTCATGGACGACCGCACGGCATTTGGCCAGGGAGCCGCCGATGAATTCAAGAAGGCCGTCATCGCGGCCGGCGGCCATATCGTCGCGTCGGAATACACCAACGACAAGGCCGTTGAATTCAACGCACAGCTCACGAATATCAAGGCCGCGAACGCGGACCTCCTTTACTTTGCCGGCCTTGATAACCAGGCGGCCCTTCTTACCAGGCGAATGAAACAACTCGGCATGCGGACGCAGTTCGTAGGGAGCGGTGGCATCGCCGACAGCATCTTCATCAGCGTTGCTGGCAGTGCAGCCGAGGGCGCAATGGCGTGGGAGTACGGACGGCCGGTCGAGTCTCTTCCCCAAGGCAAGGCCTTCGCGGAAAAATTCAAAAAGCGGTTTGGCGCGGATACCTTGACTTACGCGCCATTCGCCTATGACTGCGCGTGGTTGGCTATCACTGCGATGAAACAGGCGAATTCCTCAAAACCGGAGGTATTTACGCCTGCGTTGCGAACTATTCAGTACGACGGCATCACGGGAAAGATCGAATTCGATTCGTACGGTGATCTGAAGCACCCGACGTCGACGCTCTATCAGGTGAAAGGCGGCAAGTGGCTGCCGGTGACAACCCTCGGCGCCAACTGAATTGCCGGACGACGGTTAGCTAACAACAGACTCTTGTCGTTGCGCAGCGATAACGGGTTCAACTCGGCGGATGCCGGTAACCGTCATCGAAGCGCCTTTATACCAGCAGACACCACAGCGCGAGGAGCGGAGTTGTTCCCGAGCGCATCGCGTGCACGCCGTTGCGGGTGTTGTGCAGGCCGCCGCCGATGCCCGGATCGAACCAGTCTCCGTTACGTTGCCGGAATTCCCCAGCAGTGAGCAGCACGTAAGCCTCTTCCGGCGGATGGTGATGATCGGGGTATCGGGTGTGTGGAGCGAGCAATGAAAAACCCAACTGAACATCGTAGCGGCTCTCCATGCCGCCAGGGCCGCAAATCATGCCGTTCACGTGCTTCTCGACATAGTCTTTGCTGCCATTCAGTCCGGAAGTCCGCCGCTGCCAACCGATCGCAGGTTCGAGCACATTGATAGCGCGTGCGGCGTCACCGAGATCGGAAGTGTCGTTAAGAAGCGGTGCAAGGGCCGAAGCGAGGAGATCACAGGCGGGATAGCGTTCGCTGTTTCGCTTTCCATCGTCGGATGGTTGATCGAGACGCTGGAACACCTTCACGGCCAACTGGCGGCCCGCTTCCGGCAGCGCCTCCGCCTGAAACAGATCGCGGGCAATGCGGATGAAAAGCTCGAGGTTGGCAGGTCGCCGGTACATGGATGTTTCCGTGAGTCTGTTGCCCAGGTATCGCGCTGATCAATCAAGAGTCACGGCGCTCGGAACAGGTACCGCTTGGCTTTGAACGGTGCGCTGTCGCCCGATCTCAAGTATCGCGAGGCTGCCGAGTATCAGAAACATCGCCGCGATTTCGAGCTGACCGATCTGCTCACCCGCAGCCCAACCTATCAGAAGCGCAATGACGGGCGTGATATAGACCGCCCCAGAGGCGACGACGGCGCCCAGATCCTGCAGCATGAAGTAGTAAAGCAGGAACGATGCGCCTGTGCCCAAAAATCCCAAACCGATCACCACGCCTGCCGTGGCGCGCCAGTCCTGCAGTATCTGGCCCGTACCGTGGAGGTCGGTCAAGACAAAGAGTATCAGCAATGCAAGGCCCATCTGCCATGTCACGATGACCAATGGGGCTAGGTTGATTGGAGAGAGAAAGCGCCGGACGTAGATATACGACAGACCAAAAACGATCGCGCCCGCGATCATCCACGCGACGCCCGCGAGACTGATGGCATCGTCGCTGCTGAGGGCAGACCATGGTCGTGCAATCAGCGTGATGCCCGCCATCCCCAACGCGACACCGCAGACCATCGAGCGGTTCATCTTCTCGTTGCGCAGAAACAGCGTCGACGCAATCGACGTAAAGATGGCCGGCGAGCCTCCGAGCACGCCGGCAATACCCGACGGAAGCAGGGCGGTTCCCTTTGCCATCGAAAAGTAGCAGAAGGCTGTTGCGAGCGCAGCCATCACCAGGAAGTGATGCAGGTAGCGCACCTGGTCCAGCCTCAGTACATCCCGGCGTCTCGCGAGAATCGCGAGAGGGACGAAGCCGAAGAATACCCGCAACAGCGATATCTGAGCTGGGCTGATCAACGGAGCCGCCCATTTCATGTAGATGTAATTCGATCCCCAGAAGAGTCCGAGGAGAAAGAAGGCGGTATAGGTCCGTATCAAGGTACGATCCCAATAGGGTTGGTGGCCACGAGGAAGAGCGCGCGCTCAGCGTACCGGGCGTCATCCGGCCCGCGTGAATCTCAACTGCGCTTATAAAAAGCAAAAGCAGGGGCGGCTAGTGCTCCGGTTGGTCTTCACCCTGAGTATTGAAGCGCGACGAAAGCGCGTCAACGCGCTTTATTTTCATGCTGGCATTCCTTTTAGTAATTCGTGTATCGAGCGGTTCTCGATCCTGACGTTCCTTTCGTCAACGGCTTCACGATGGGTGGTATGTGGGTCTGAGCGACAACAAACGATGCGCTGCGCGAGAAGTCAGCGGGGCGCCGGATCTTCCCGCAGCCACTCGATAAGCTGCGTAATGACCGGCGTGATGGTCCGGCCATGGGGAACCACGACGAAATAGGCGTCGCTCGGCCGGAACGTCGCCACATCCATCCGGATCAGTTCTCCTGAGCGCAACAGGTCATCGACCAGGCGGCTCCACCCCAACGCAATTCCCTGGCCATATCTCGCGGCTTGAATCGCATCGGTGTAGAGACTGCACCGCAGCACCTTGTTGAGTCGCCCAGGCCGGTACCCGACCGCGCGAAACCATTCGTTCCAGCCCATCCAACCTTCGGTCGTAGCATCGGACTCGACGAGCGCCATCTTCGCCAGTTCATCGAGTGAGCGAGGCGTGCCGTATTCCCGAAGGAACTCCGCGGAACATACAGGGAAGACTTCCACGTCGAACAGCAAAGTCGAGGTTCCGTCCGGCCAGTTGCCGTCGCCATAGCGCACAGCGACATCGACTTCGACATGCCGAAGGTCCGCGGTGAACATGTCGGTGGACAGCCGCAGTTGCAAAGGGGGGACGAGCTTCTTTAGCTTCGCGAGCCGCGGCAGGAGCCGGAATTGCGAAAAGGCGGCCGTCGACACCAGCACCAGTTCCCGCAATTCGGTGCCCGTAACCAGACGATCGAATACGCCGGCGATTTTCTGCATGGACTCGGCGACGACCATGTACAACGCTTCGCCCTCGCTTGTCAGATCAATCGAACGGTGCAGCCGGTGAAAAAGCTGAACGCCGAGCGTCTCTTCGAGGAATCTGACCTGTCGACTCACCGCGGACTGCGTGACGCCCAATTCATTCGCGGCATAGGTGAAACTCCCGAGCCGAGCCACGGCTTCGAACTCGACAAGCGCCGTAAGCGACGGAACGATCCGACGATAGCCTTTCGTTGCTTTGGTGGTTTTCATTCGAGTCACATCTGTCGACGGGTACAACGGTGAGTCTGAGCCTGCGGTGATCCGCCTCTTTCTCATCCCAAACCCTGGTTTGCCTGGTTCGAGAGCAGAGCCTCGATGCCCGGTTCGGCAGTCCGGTTCCACATGCATTCTCACATGATTTAAAGGAATGTGAACCGGCTTATAAAGGACGTTGACGGTGCGTTTTGACGGTCCAATACTCAACGCCATATCAGTGCCGCCAGCACTGCGAGACGTTCTCACCACGAGGCCAATCATGTCCGAAGTTCAGCTTCAAACGCATCGCGAACTAATCGAAAGCCGCAGGAAGGGACACGGCATGCCCGGCGAGTTGTTTGGGCGTCAGGACGTCTTCGAGACGGACGTCGAGGTGTTCTTTCACAGGCTCTGGATTGTCGTTGGCGTGACTGCCGATGTACCGGAAGCGGGTGACGTGCACACGGTCGACATCGGCAAGGCATCGATTATGATCGTGCGGGACGACGACGAGAACGTGCGTGCCTTTCGCAACGTTTGTCGCCATCGCGGCTCGCGAATCATAAAGAAAGCTGGCAAGGCCAGCGTCGGGATGCTCGTGTGCCCCTACCATCAGTGGACCTATGATCTCGACGGTAGCCTCAGGCATTCGACGCATATGGGCAAGGACTTCGACGCAAGCTGCCACAGTCTGATTCCAGTCCATGTGAAGACGGTGGGCGCGCATATTTTCGTTTGTCTCGCCGACGATCCGCCCGCTGACTTCGAGAAGCTCGAGACCGTGATGGCCCCTCGCTTCGCGCCGTACGATCTGGCGCGAACGAAGATCGCCCATCAGATGGAGATCGTCGAAAACGGCAACTGGAAGCTCGTGGTGGAAAACAACCGCGAGTGCTACCACTGCGCGGGCACCCATCCGGAGCTGACCAACTCGTTCCTTGCAGAAGACTTCGGCTTCTGTCCGGACGGCCAGAGTGAAGAATCGCTGCAAAGCTACGATGAGTACCTGAAACGCAACGCGGCTTGCCGGGAGAACTGGGAACAGGACGGCTATGTCTGCGCCACGTTCGAATCGGTCGACGAGGGTGTGGATACCAACTTCCGGACCCAGCGTCTCGTCATCTCGGGGGCCAACGAATCGCAGACGCTGGACACCAAAGTGGCATGCACGAAACTGCTCGGCGGGGTCGAGCGGCGCGATCTGGGTGACGTCCACATGTGGGGCCATCATTCGTGGACCCACGTGATGAGCGACCACGCAGTGATCGCCTATCTTTTGCCGCTCGCGCCGGACAAAACGCTGGTGCGCACGGTTTGGCTCGTCCACGCGGACGCAGTCGAAGGAGTGGACTATGACCTGAAGCGGCTCACCGAAGTCTGGATCGCGACGACGAACCAGGACGCGGAACTCGTCGCGAACGCGCACGCAGGAACACAGGATCCGGCTTATATCCCGGGGCCTTTTTCGAACTATACAGAGGCAGCGTTGGATCAGTTTTCGCGCTGGTACGACGCGAAGCTGAGAGCGCACGGAGTTTGAGGCCGCCATGAACGTAGCCGCGGATTCATGTTTCATCGAGCCGGGTCAGGAAATGCCTGATCGCTTTTGCAGTGCGAGCACGTGGGAACGTGCGGACACGCAGTGGCCGAGTCACGAACAGCGCACGCTCACGTGCACGCGGGTGTCCGCTGAAACGCACGATGTCCGGACATTCGTGTTTAGCGCCCGGGATGGCCGGCTCTTCAGCTTTGAACCGGGGCAGTTCATTACGGTGTCCGCCGAGATCGCTGGCAAGGAGATTAGCCGTTGCTACACGATCTCTTCGCCGCCTACACGCCCCCATACGCTTTCCATTACGGTCAAACGCACGGCGGGTGGCGTCGTGTCGAACTGGCTGCACGAGAACATGAGGGAGGGTGTCGAACTGAAAGTCTTCGGGCCCTCGGGCGTATTCACACCTTCTTCGGGCCCCGCTGCGAAGAGTCTTTATCTTTCGGCGGGATCGGGCGTGACACCATTGATGTCGATGACGCGGGCGGCGCTCGACCTCGGCCTGAATCGCGACATCGTGTTTATTCATAGCGCCCGGACGCCGGAAGACATCATCTTTCGCAACGAGCTTGCGTGCTTGTGCGCGCTCTCGGACAAGCTCCGGGTCGTGCACGTGTGCGAGGCGCCCGGGAATGAGCCGGATTGGCCAGGCCCCGTGGGGCGTCTGAGTCTTGAACTATTGAACCGGCATGTGCCGGACTACCGCGATCGTGAAGTGTTCATCTGTGGCCCGGGCGGCTATATGGACGCTTCCAGAAAAATGCTCGAAGAAGGTGGGCACGACCCTTCCCGATATCATCAGGAAAGCTTCAACTTCGCGGAAACTGTGGAGTGCGCCCAAGGGCCGGGCGCGGAGCCCAGCGCAGAACCGAGCGGACGGATTGGCTACACGGTGCAGCTCGCGCGCTCGGGTCGCACGTTCACGATGGACGGGTCCCAGACCGTGCTCGTCGCCGCGCGCAAGGCCGGTGTGCCCTTGCCGTCGTCATGCAGCCAGGGCATCTGCGGGACCTGCAAGACGAAAGTGCTCGAAGGCTCAGTGGACATGAAGCACAACGGAGGCATCCGCCCGCGTGAAATTGACAAGGGCATGCGCTTGATGTGCTGCAGCCGACCGACTTCGGATCTGATTCTCGATCTGTAGCCTTTCCCACTCCGGAATGACCCACGGCCCGGATCATCCGCGATTGCCCATGAAGCGCGGGCGAACGCATACCTGATCGGTGGATGCGGCGCCCGCGAAGTTCCCGGCGCCGTTCCCGATGCCGCGCTCAGCCTGCCGAGACCATGGTCTCTCGCCGTCCTTCAGTGTCAGTAATGCACCACGGTCCGGATCGATTTGCCCTCGTGCATCAAATCGAAGGCTTCATTGATGCCAGAGAGCGGCTTGGTGTGGGTGACGAACGGCGCGAGCTGGATCTTGCCCTCCATCGCGTCTTCGACCATGCCGGGCAGTTCCGAGCGGCCCTTCACGCCGCCAAAGGCGGTGCCCAGCCAGCGGCGGCCGGTCACGAGCTGGAACGGACGGGTAGAGATTTCCTGACCTGCTCCGGCCACGCCAATGACGACCGACTGGCCCCAGCCACGGTGCGCGCATTCGAGCGCCGCACGCATCACGTTGACGTTGCCGATGCATTCGAAGCTGTGGTCCACGCCCCAGTCTGTCATTTCGACGATCACCTGCTGGATCGGCTTTGCGTAATCCTTGGGGTTGAGGCAGTCGGTCGCTCCAAAGGCGCGCGCCAGGTCGAACTTGCCCGGATTGGTGTCGATCGCGATGATGCGGCCAGCCTTGGCGAGCTTGGCGCCCTGGATCACGGCGAGGCCGATGCCGCCCAACCCGAAGACGGCGACGGTATCGCCTTCCTGCACCTTGGCGGTGTTCTTCACCGCGCCCAGACCCGTGGTTACGCCGCAGCCGAGTAGGCATACCTGCTCGGGATTGGCCTGCGGGTTGATTCTGGCGAGCGACACCTCGGCCACCACGGTGTACTCGCTGAACGTGGAGCAGCCCATGTAGTGATAGATGGGCTGGCCGTTGTAGCTGAAGCGGGTCGTGCCGTCGGGCATCACCCCTTTGCCCTGAGTGGCGCGCACGGACACGCACAGATTGGTCTTGCCGCTCTTGCAGAACAGACACTCGCCACATTCCGCGGTGTAGAGGGGGATCACGTGATCGCCGGGTTTTACGCTCGTCACGCCTTCACCCACTTCGACGACGATGCCGGCGCCCTCGTGACCGAGCACGACGGGGAAGAGGCCTTCGGGATCGTCCCCCGAGAGTGTGAAGGCATCGGTGTGGCAAACACCAGTATGGGTAATCTTGATCAGCACCTCGCCCTTGCGAGGCGGTTCGACGTCGATCTCGACGATCTCGAGGGGCTTACCTGGCGCAAACGCAACTGCAGCACGCGATTTCATAGTGGTCCTTTAAAGGGGCGGCCAACTGCGGGGTGGAATTCCCGCATGGTACTAGCGTAAATAGGTTCGAACGAGGGTCACGACATCGTCGATGGACCCGGAAGAGGCATCCGCGGACCCCGCAAGGTGCGTGAACTCCTCGCGCAGATGGCTTTCGAGCACACCGGCCATCACACCGTTGATCGCGCCGCGGATGGCCGCCAGTTGCTGGAGCACCGGAGCGCAATCGGCGCCTTCCTCCAGCGCGCGCTCGAGCGCGTCCAACTGCCCGCGAACCCTGCGCACGCGTGTCAGGACGCGTTTCTTTTCTTCGGCGGAATAAGGCATGACAGCAACGATGTATGGATACTAGGGGGCAGTATAGGCGAATACTTGGGGGGAGTACACGTTTTCGGACGATTCGGCGGCCGCAATACCAGGTGAATGACCGGACTGCTCCTAGGTGCATCGGGCGCATAATGAGTTTCTATGGGTCGTGCCGCGACGAGGTTGTATGCGCTGCACAAACTGGGCCGATGCGTGGCTCGCGCGGCACTACGCGGATCTCGGTCGACGCTCCAGCATCGACATTCGCGCGGAGTTTCTCTGAGCAGCCTGCTGAAGAAAGCGGCGGGCAGTCGTAGTGAGCCGAAGTGCGCAAAGGAGCAGAGATGAGCCACTTGCAGGAACGCTTCGTCGAGTTATGGACGCGCTGCGGGGGCGCACGCGCCGAGGCTGTCTATGCCGATCTCGCGCAACGTTACAGCGAACCCATTCGTCACTATCACACGTTGCGTCACGTTCGCCGCTGTCTGCGCTATTTCGATTTCGCGTGCAGCGCCATTCCGCATCCGGATCTCGTGGAACTTGCGCTGTGGTGCCACGACGTCGTCTATGTTC
Organism: Paraburkholderia atlantica; assembly: GCF_009362785.1. Classification (GTDB taxonomy): domain Bacteria; phylum Pseudomonadota; class Gammaproteobacteria; order Burkholderiales; family Burkholderiaceae; genus Paraburkholderia; species Paraburkholderia atlantica. The sequence goes on along the minus strand of NZ_WHNQ01000003.1, from coordinate 24,695 downwards.
CAGGCGCAGGCGACAACGAGCAGCGCAGCGCGGACTGGCTTCGACGCTCGGCCGACGATCGCATCATGATGTGTGAGCACATCTGCGAAATGATCCTCGCCACCCGACATACCGGCGCGCCGGAAGAGCCCGACGAGCGCTTTACGTGCGACATCGACCTCGCTGTGCTAGGCGCCGCGAGATCCCGGTTTCTCGCGGAAGGAGTGCGCGTACGCAGGGAGCGCTCGGACCTCGACGACCTGGCGTATGACTTGCAGGAGCGAAAGTTTCTCGGCGGCCTGCTTGCACGACCTCGCATCTATTTCACGGACTATTTCCACGCGAGATGCGAGATGCGTGCTCGCGGGAATCTCACGTGGCGGCTCGCGTCGGAGACGCCGGAATCGCAGTAAGCCCAGGCGACCATTGCGACTCAGGCTTCGGCGTCCCAAACCGGGTTAGCAGACACACGAACGCATTGCGATGGCCGGCTTCTGTCCGCGCCAGACCGCGCTGTCCGGGGGCGCGTGGTTCGCCGGTTAGACGGCGGCGCCGGAAGGGGCGCGGATCGAGACAATTGATGCTAGGTGCGTGGACGGGAGAGCGGGGTCTCGCAGATGTCAGCGATCGCATGTATCGCCGCGCGAGACGCGCAAGGGCGCATTCGAGTCGCGGTAGCCGATCTGACTGACCGCACGCGTACAGTCCGACTGACACTTCGTGGGCCTGGTATGCCTCGCGACGCGTTCATCAGCGGCGAGGAGACGGTGCGAGCGGCGGGCGACATGTGCGGGAGTACATCGGGAGCACTTGCTCGCCCGCTGTTGCTGCGCCCGTATGCTTTTGTCATTGGGGTGTCTTGCTGACACGCGAGATAGGACAACCTGCTTGAGGAGACCCCGGCAGGGAACCGCCGGGGTCGTACTTGCCGCGCGCTGCGACGTCGCCGCAAGTTCTGCACTTCGGGGTGCTTAATCCCGGGATCAATGCAGCGTGCCCAACGCGGTCCGGTCGTTGAAGTCGAACAATGGAGAGTCCCGGCCCACGCTGATGCCATTGTTGATCGCGAGGCGATGAAAATGAAGCAGCAGATGGTGTCAATTGGAGCGCAGCAGTTGGTACTGGCGCGCCTGATCGATTTACCGGGCAGACGGTCGCCGAGCGGCGGGAGTCCTGGTTCCAGACCGTCAAGGCACGCTTCGACCGTGCCGTCGCCGAGGGTGAGCTTGCCACTGAGACCGACACCGAAGCTCTCGCCCGCCTTTACGGGGCGGTTGTGCAAGGCATGTCGGCGCAAGCCCATGATGGGGCATGCAAGGCAATAGTGAAGCGGCTGGCCGATATTTCGTTGTCGGCATCGCCGTGCCCTTCACCTCGTCGCCGGAAACCGGTTGCGTGAGTGCACCGATTGCGCAAACGCGACGATACGGGTGTCCGGTAAGTCAGACGTGCTGGCCTCCGTCGATGTGAATCTCGGTGCCATTGATGTAAGACGAAGCCGGCCCACAAAGGAAGTGGATCGTCTCCGCCACCTCACGAGGGTCGCCCAAACGATGAAGCGGAATTTCGTTGTTGACTATATTTTCGGTACCTGGAGACAGAATCGAGGTATCGATCTCGCCGGGAGCGATCGCATTGACACGTATCCCGTGGGGCCCAAATTCGTGAGCCATCTCCCGCGTCAGAGCGAAAAGTGCTGCTTTGGACGCTGCATAAGCGGTACCCGCAAATGGATGGACCTTGAAACCGGCAATAGACGTGACATTGACAATTGCGCCCTTGCCACGTGCAAGTTCAGGAAACAGAGCCCTGGCGAGCAAGGCGTTGGAGATGAGATTGACGTTGAGGACGGACGACCACGTGTGGATGTCGCTGTCGAGTACGCCAAGTCGCGTTCGGTTCTTGCCCTTAGGTGAGATTCCTGCATTGTTCACGAGCGCGTGCAGTTTGCCGTGCGGAAGTCGCCGCCGCACCTCGTCGGCAATCTCCTCGACGGAATTCAGATCGGCAAGGTCTGCCTGGATATGCGACTCCCGTGCGGCCGGCCACTTGCAGTCTTTGGAGAAGGGCTGCCGCGAAACAGTGAAAACATCCCAGTTGTGCTGCTGGAACAGTTTGACGGTCGCATGTCCGATTCCGCGACTGGCACCGGTCAGCAACATATAGCGGGTTGACTCATCCGTGTGCGGCGATTCGGAAAGTTGACTGCTCGATGCGGGTACCAGGTTCATTTTTTGCCGGCGATAGCGCCGTCCTTAAGACGTTGGGGCAGTCTGAACAGCGCAACCTCAATGCGTGGCTTCTGCCAGCAGTAGCGCAGCCAGGTCCGCCGGACGGTCGAGCATGATGGAGTGTCCGCATGGAATAGCGTGGACCTTCCACCGGGAGGCGTCCTTCAATCGGGCATACGTGTCGACAAACCAGTCTCCTCCGTTGTCGCTCGCGAATACATAGGTGCGATTGGCAACGGGGGCCGAATCCACTCCTGCCCGAACGCCTTGAATGAACGTGGCCAGCGGCTGCGGCCCTGACATGCTGTCGACCCACGCGGCGTCCGCATTGTTCACATTGAATATGGCGGCTGGAATAGGCGGAATCATTCCGTCGTTTTGGCCCGCCTGCGCAAGGAAGGCCAGCGCGGTCTCGGCGCCGGTGATATCGACAAGTGACTGCCCATCGGCTGGCGCATAGGCGTCAAGATAGAAGAGCGTGCGGATGCGCTCCCCGATTTCATGCGCTACGCCAGTGATGACCAGGCCGCCATACGAGTGACCGCACAAGATTGCGTCGGTGATGTCCTCGTACTTGAAGACGTTGACAACATCCTGAATGTGCGTGTCCAGGTTGATCGCCCGGTCAGCCAGGTGAGAGCGTTCCCCGAGGCCGGTCAGCGTGGGAGTGTAGACATCATGTCCCGCCTCGCGAAGCTTGCGGGCGACTCTCGCGTACACCCAGCCGCCCTGAAAAGCACCATGAACAAGAACGAATTTCGCCATGACTATTTGTTCCTCGATTTTTTCGATAAAGAATTTGCGGAGCCTTTGCGAGCGATTCACTGCACCCCGTCTTCATTACGAAGACGGGTGGAGATCGGCCACTGGCTGAGCGCGACTCCCGAAACGCAGATAATGGCGCCCAAAATCAGCGTAGGGGTAATGGGTTCATGCCTGAAAGCGACGCCAGCGCCAATCGCGAAGAATGATTGAAGCAAGGCGTAGGGGGCTACCCGAGCCATCGAGAATCGGGCTATAAGCCAGAACCAGATGGTAAATGCGGCGATACCGCCGAGTATCACGGTAAAGGCGAAAGCCAGCCACTCAGAACTCGACGCCCGCTGAAGCGCCTCGATCTGCCCACCCTCCACGATCATCGAAAGTCCAAGCAGCTGGAATGCCGTGAAGAACGACAGCCAGGCGAAGAGCTTCACCGGGTCGAAAGGGCCGAATTTCCTGGCCAGTACGTTGCCCATAGCCAATCCGAAGGCAGACGCGATCAAAAACAAAGTCGGAATGGTCGAGATCTTCAAGCCCGGATCTGCGATTGAAAGGACTACACCACATAGCGCTAAGCCGACGCCGATCACCATTCGGGCAGAGGATTTTTCTCCGAGCATTGGCCAGGCAAGCATCAGGGTGAACGGGGTCCACAGCTGGTTGGCAATCCCGGCAATTCCGACCGGCGATTGCGTCAACCCTATGTAGGAACACGCGAAATTTACCCCTCCCATGAAGCAGGAAATAAGGAAGATCGGCCAAATCTCGGGGCCCCGAATTCGTGCCACGAAGGGTATGAGAATCGCGGCAATCACGGCAAATCGCAGGCCAGCGAAGAATAGCGGTGGCAACACCGTGAGCCCCGCTTTTACGACCGCAAACTGAAATCCCCACAGCAAGGGAACAAGCAGGGCCGCTGCTATATGGATAGCTTCCATTGATATCTAAACCAATCAGTCTAAAAAAAGATGCAGGAATGCATCGCGTCCCATCGTCAGCGGTTAACCTGCCAGGCTGCGGATAAGTGTCTGCACGGCATCCTTTGCCCTGTCGGATTCGATTCCTGTTTTGCGAACGACACGCAGCCCTTCGAGAAAGCAAACAAGCACGTGAGCCGCCGCCTCAGGGCTAACGTTCCTGCCCAGATCGCCTTCTTTCTGGGCGCGCTTCAACGCGTTGGCCAACCGGGTTTCCATTGCCCTGAAAAAATAGGCGATCCGGTTTGAAACCTCGTGGTCATGTGCCGCCAATTCCATGGCTGTAGCCACAACCAGGCAGCCTCGCTTGCCGGCAGCACCATTGGTACGCTCGACATAGCCGTCCATACACGCCTTTAGCCCCGCCAGGGCTTTCTGGCCCGACGCAAGCTCGAAGTCGAGACGCTTGAGTGCCTGCACGATGTAGTGATCGAGGGCGAGCAGGAAAAGACCGTGTTTGTCGCCGAAGGCTGCGTACAGGCTCCCTCGGGAAAGCCCGGTCGCTTGCATGAGGTCCGGCAAAGACGTGCCTTGATAACCGAGCGTCCAGAAGACCTGCATTGCACGCTCGATAGTGTGGTCGACGTCGAACTCGCGGGGACGTCCTCGCTGCCGGTCGGTGATGGTGTTTACGTTGCGCATTGTCAATTTATAAACCGGGCAGTCCAGAAAAGTCAATAACGCTTTGTAAGATCATGAAAAAGCCCATCGATCCTTAGAACGCATCACGGCGCACAGGTCTCCGCGGCACGAATCATTGCCCGGAGGCTCGTCTGCACATCGGCGTCGGTGGTGGCCCAACTGGAGACGCTGATTCGCATGGCGACGCGGCCCTGCCATACTGTGCCGCCACACCAGCAAATCCCCTCGGCTTGAAGACGGTTAATCACGGCCCGCGTCATCTCCGGCGTACCAAATGAGACGAGCACCTGGTTGAGTGCGACATGATTCAGGATTTCATAGCCACTGGCCTCGAGACCTTGGGCGAACATTCCGGCATAACGGCAAGTACGTTCGACTAGCGCCGCAACGCCATCTCTACCGAGATTGAGAAGCGCGGCCCAGATATCCACGCCACGCGCCCGCCGTGACGATTCCGGCGTGTAGTGCGACGGTTCCCGCTCAGTCGCATCACCCTCTGCCAGGTATGCGGCGTTCAACGACATTGCCGCACGCAGAGTGGCAGCTCTGCGCACCAGAACGATGCCATTGTCATACGGGACGTTGAGCCATTTATGCCCATCCGTCGCCCAGGAGTCGGCTTCGGCGAAGCCATCCGTCAGGGTGTCGAACTGACGGTTTGCAAGCGCCCATAGGCCGAATGCACCATCGACATGGACCCAGGCCCCGGCTTTCCTCGCAAGTCGGCATATTTCACGCGCAGGATCGAAGTCGCCGGTATTCACGTTGCCTGCCTGGATGCACACGATGGTTTGCTCATCGAGTTCCGGAAGCTCGCTGACTCGCATCCGGCCCTGGTGATCCGTCGGCACGACGATGACCCGCTCGCGTCCGAGTCCTAACATCGACAATGCCTTGGACACGGTAACGTGAGTCTCTTTACTGACAACTACCCGGAGTTCCGGAGCGCCGTAGAGTCCCTTCGCCTCCACGTCCCAGCCCAGGCGGGATAGCAGAGCGTGGCGTGCTGCCGCCAGCGCCGCGAAGTTCGCCATCGAGGCACCTGTAACGAAGGCTCCTCCAATGTCGTCCGGCAAGCCGAACAGATCGCCGATCCAGCGTAACGCAACGTCTTCGAGCGTTGCCGCAATTGGCGAAGTCCACCGAAAGCATGCGTTCTGATCCCAGGCAGTCGTAAGCCAGTTCGCAGCGATGGTTGCAGGCAGCGCGCCGCCGATGACCAAACCGAAGTACCGTCCGCCTGTTGTCGCGACGGTAGCAGGTGACCCAGCCTCGTCGAGGCGGCGCAACACTTCACGTGCATCCAGCCCGGCGTCTGGCAGTGAGTGCCGGAATGCATTCAGGCCTTGCAATGCCTGGGTAGAAACGTTGACGGGCCTGTCATGCACAGACTGAACATAAGCGAGCGCACGTTGACCGGCGTCCTGCAGCAACTCAGCTGTCGGCGTCAGGCCGGCTGCTTTTACACTTTCGTCGAGTTTCATATGGTTCGTCCCGGAGGTTTCGTTAAATGCAGGTACTGCGCCGCGTGCTCATTGGAGCTGGTGCCGATGACGGCCTCTTCGTTTTCGGGCGTGCCAGCAGCAGCGAGTTCACCCTCCCATTTTGCAACGACGGCGGTCGCGATACTGTTGCCCAGCACGTTGGTCGCCGTGCGCCCCATATCCAGAATCTGGTCGATGCCCATGACGAGCAGCAAGCCAGCTTCCGGCAAGTGGAACATCGGGAGAATTGCGGCCACGACCACCAGCGAGCCGCGTGGTACGGCAGCCATGCCCTTGCTGCTGACCATGAGGATGAGAAGCATCGTTATCTGGATGCCGATGGGCATATCTACGCCAAACGCCTGCGCAATGAAGATGGCCGCGAACGCCTGGTAGACCATGGAGCCGTCCAGGTTGAACGAATAGCCGAGCGGTAGAACGAAGCCGACGAGGCGCTTTCGTACGCCAAATTCCTGCAGGACTTCGGTCAGCTTCGGGTAGGCGGCTTCGCTGCTGGCAGTGGAGAAGGCAATGATCATCGGTTCGCGGATGCTCCTGAACAGTTGACCCATGCGGCAACCGAGGGCCGCGCGGCCCGCGAAATACAGCGCGCCCCACAGAGTGAACAGGGCAACGTAGAACCATCCGATGAGCTTGCCGTACGTAAAGATGATTCCCAGACCTTGTGAGGTGACCGCGCCCGCGATTGCGGCGAAAACGCCGACAGGTGCGAAGAGCATGACCGCATTCGTCGCGCGAAGCATGACGTCCATGAGACCGTCGATCGAGCGCTTGAGGAACTCACCGGGCAGACCGGGAACTTTGCCAAGTGCGATGCCGAAGAACAGCGAGAACACCAGGATCTGCATGATCTGGTTGTTTGCCATTGCTTCGATAACGCTGCTTGGAAACATGTGGGTCAGAAAGTCCTTGAAGTTCAGCGCGCTCGTTTGCAGGTTGGGGTGAACATCCGCTGCAGGTAGCGGCAGATTCAGATGTGCGCCGGGTCGCGCGATATTGACGAACAGCAGTCCAATGGTGAGAGAGATCAGCGACGCGACGACGAACCATCCAATCGTTTTCGCGCCGATGCGACCAATCGACTTGCCGCTATCCATGCTCGAAATGCCGGAGACGAGCGTAGCGAAGACTAGTGGCGCGATAATCATTTTGACCAGTCGAAGAAAGATGCCCGTCACCACGCCAAAGTCGGCGGCGATGGCTTTTGCGGTTGCTTCATTTCCCGCATACCGGTTGCAGGCGTATCCGACAAGGACCCCCAGTACCATACCGAACATAATCCAATGGGCGAGTTTTAGTCTTTTCATGATGACGTCTCCTCTGCTGGTTTTCAGGCCGCAGTGGCCAAGGCGACGCCTTCCACTTCGACGGCGGCGCCGTAATGGAGGGAAGTCGATTGCGCAACGGCTCGCGCTGGCCTATGGGTGCCAATCCATTCCGCGTAGAGTTTGTTGAAAGCCGGCCAATTTTTAATATCCGAAACGAACACCCGGACCTGAACCAGCCGATTGCGAGTAGTACCCACGGCGTTTAGGCAGGCATCGACATTGCGGAGGACCTGGCCGACTTGCGCTTCGAACGGTTCGTCACTCAAGGGCTTTCCTGCCGAATCAATGGGCAATTGTCCGGAGACGAAGACGAACCCGTTCGCGACGCAAACGTGCGAGTAGTGACCAGCGGGGGGCGGCATAGCAGGCGCGTTCGAACAAGTAATGGTCGAAGTGTGAGATTCGGTGGACATTTCGAAATCCTGGATGAAGCGAGCCACACGAAACCGCGTACTCGCTGCTGACAGATACCAGATGGATGTCTGGACTCGTGAAGGCTTACCAGCCGTAGAAACGCGGCCAGGCTTCAGTGGAACCGTCGGTATTCACCGCCTGATATTCGGGATGCTGCGCGCCGGTGGCGCAGGCGTGATTGGGCAAGATGCGCAGCCGCGTGCCAATCGGCAACGTCTCCGCGATATTGGCGTCGGGGCTGGAGACGCGGGCAACGATGCCGTGTTCCTGGTTTGCTCCGCTGACCAGATAGTCGCCGAGCACTCGCCCGTCTTCAGTGCAAACCTGCCCGTAGCCGAAGTCGTGAGCCTGTTTTTGCGTGCCGCGGTCCCGGCTCAGTGCCATCCAGCCCGCATCGACGATTGCCCAGCCCTTGTCCTCCTGGTGGCCGATTACCGTGGTCAGCACAGAGAGTGCGATATTTTCGATATCACAAACACCGACGTTGTGCATGACGAGGTCGAACATCACGTAAACGCCGGCGCGAACCTCGGTGACGCCTTCAAGACGTTCCGCGGAGAGTGCGGTCGGCGTAGAGCCGATACTGACGACGGGGCAGGGAAGGCCGGCGGCACGAAGGCGTTCTGCCGCGCGCACGGTACGGCTGCGCTCCTGCTCCGCAATTTGCACGAGCGCGGCACGTGTACTGTACTCGTAGCTCGAGCCAGCGTGTGCGAGGACCCCACCGAGAGTCATACCACCCGCGACCAGTGTCCGGCCCACCTCGACCAGCAGATCATCATCGGGCTGTATGCCTGACCGATGTCCGTCGACATCGATTTCCACCCAGACTTCGAAGCGCTCATCATGTTCGCGCCCAAAATCGGCAACAGCGCGTGCGACCTGAAGGCTATCGACGACAATCTTCAGGTCACAGCCTCGTTGGCGCAGCGCAAGCGCTTGCGGGAGTTTCGTCGGCACCATGCCGACCGCGTAGACGATGTCGCGAACGCCGCTGGCAAAAAGCTGCTCCGCTTCCTTGAGCGTCGAAACGGTGATGCCGCAAGCGCCCGCTGCGACTTGTGCATCTACGACCTGCTTGCATTTTGTCGTTTTGACGTGGGGGCGAAATCTGACTCCGAGCTTGTCGAGTCGCGCTTGCATGTTGTCGATGTTGTGGCGCATTCGAGCCACATCGATCAGGGCGGCAGGGGTGTTCAGGGTGTCAATGCTCATGTTGCTGTCTCACAGTGGGGCCTATGTGACAACTATATGCGCAGTGCGTTCTCCGTTGTTTAACGAACGGATAATGCGGAATTAAGCACAGATAAATCCGTGACAATTATCCGCGGCTTCTCCATGGCGCTGGGTTAAGGAAGGCCCTCGCGGTCTCCAGAAAGATGCGCTGTCTGATGGACATGCCCGTTCGTGAGGGCAGCAGCGCTGTTACCGGAGCAGGGGGTAGATTCCAGTCCGGCAGCAAGCGGACGAGTTTTCCGGTCGCGAGCAAGGGGGCGACATCCCACTCGGAACGCTCGACAATGCCGAGCCCGGCCAATGCCCAATCGGTAATCACCGTCCCGTCGTTTGCGGACAACTTGCCAGACACGCGCAGGACCGTGGTCCGCTTTGGGTCGCTCTTCAGGGAAAAGCGCCAGCGGGGCAGGTCTTCATCGTTTTCCCGCAAGCATATACAGTGATAGTTGACCAGATCCGCTGGCTGATTCAATCCCTTGATGCTTTTCGCGTATGCGGGGCTTGCACACAGAAGCCGATCATTCGGTGCGAGTGGATAGCCAACCCAGGATGAGGACTTGAGCTCGCCTATATGTATCACCACGTCCGCACTGGCAGCGTTGACCAATGGACTTTCTGACAGGTGGAGCGACACTTCAAGCCCGGGATGCGACAGGTGGAGTTTTCGCACGATCTGCGATACGTGGATTCGCCCGAATCCGAACGGAGCGACGACGCGCAGAGAGCCCGTTACCTCGCCGTGCTCTCCGGAGATATGTGCCGGCAATGCTTCGACTCGTTCAAGAATTTCAACCGCTTCCTGGTGTAGGCGCTGTCCTTCCTCTGTGAGTGAAATGCCCTTGGCCTTCCGTACGGCGAGGCGGATACGTAGTCGCTCCTCCATCCGCTGCAAACGGATCGTGACCGCAGGGGGAGTGAGATTCAGCAATTGCGCCGCTGAGGCCAGTGAGCGAGAGACGCCCACAGCGCGTATCAGACGTAGGTCGTCCAGATCCAGCATTTGCTGCTCCTTAACGGCAGCGCGATACGCGCCGAATTCGGTGTGGTGGGCGCAAGCATACGATCATGCGGGCGCAATAGAAACCGCTGATGTTTCTCAAGCAGGACCATCGGCCACCCTAGCCGAGCGACGCTGGATCGTTCACTACCTTGTTCTGATATTGCGCACGCAATGATGCGGCGAAAATCGTGTCGATCTCGCGCGGAATGCCCGGGCGGGTGAACAGCGTAACGGGTGGCAACGTCCAGTCGAACGCATAGGGGACAATCGCCACGCCCGCTATTCGTACGAGTTCTTCCGCGATGTCTGCCGGCATGATGGACACGGCGTTCTCGTTCAATGCGACCGTCTCGCCGATCAGCCGCGGCGAAAGACTTTCCACAACAGGAAAGGGCGGTGTAACACCGGCGTGCAGGAACAGATCGGATATCTGGTCGCGCATCGGGGTTTGCGATGCACCGAGAATCCAGTCGAGTTCGGCGAGTTTTCGCCAGTTCATTGCGCTGCGTGAGAGTCTGGCGGCGAGGCGTCGCGAAGCAATCAGACGGGGTTTTTGCTGATGAATTACCTCGAAATGCAGATTGTCGAGATCGACGCTCGACGATGCCCGTCCGATCACAATGTCGAGCGTATGGTCGCGCAATTGGGACATTAGTCCTTCGCTCGTGTCTTCGTGGATGGAAAAAGTGAGCCGCTGCGAAATCTGCGACTGCGTATGACGGATTGCCGACGCCAGAGTCTTTCCCGAAATGAAGGAAATCACGCCAATGTGAAACCGCGTCGCGTGGCCCGAGATCAGTGCGCCGACATCGGATGCGAGGTGGTCGAGATCGTGCAGCATCGACTCAGCGCGCGCGAGGACGGTGGTGCCGAGCGGCGTCGGAATCATGCCGCGCGAGGAACGCTCGAACAGCGAGCCACCGAACATATCTTCCAGTTCAGCGAGGGCATTCGTGATGGCTGGCTGACTGCTTGCCATGTGCTCGGCTACGCGAGTAAGAGAGCCATGCTGCCGTATCTGCAGCAGCAACATGAGATGGCGCATCTTCAGGCGTGCGCCCAGGCGCCTTATCACTTCGTCCGTGTTGAATGACACGATAGTGGGAATCCAGACATAACCAAAAGGTGATGCCCCGATAATAAAACAAAATAAGCCCCGAATGCCTCGTTCCTAGAATGTCTCCAATGACGATCAGCCGGGATGGTCCCGGTGTACACATAGGAGCACGGCACATATGGACAGGACCGAACGCGAGGCAGCCCTGCAGTATCACGAGTTTCCTACGCGGGGGAAGATATCGGTGAGCGCAAGCAAACCGCTCGTCACGCAGCGCGATCTCGCACTCGCCTACACGCCCGGAGTGGCGGTCGCATGCGAGGAAATCGCGGCGGACCCACGCGAGGCCTTCCGTTATACAAGCCGAGGAAACCTGGTCGGCGTGATCACCAACGGCTCGGCGGTGCTGGGTCTCGGCAATATCGGTGCGCTTGCCTCCAAGCCGGTGATGGAGGGCAAGGCCGTCCTGTTCAAGAAGTTCGCGGGCATTGACGTCTTCGACATCGAAATTACCGAGAGCGATCCCAACAAGCTCGTGGATATCATCGCGAGTCTCGAAGCGACATTTGGCGGCATCAATCTGGAGGACATCAAGGCGCCCGATTGCTTCATCGTCGAGCAAAAGCTGCGCGAACGTATGAAGATTCCCGTTTTTCATGACGATCAGCACGGCACCGCGATCACCGTGTCCGCCGCGTTTCTCAACGGTCTGAAAGTGGTGGGCAAGGACATTTCGAAGGTGAAGGTCGTCACTTCGGGCGCAGGTGCCGCGGCGCTCGCGTGTCTAGAACTGATGGTCGATCTCGGACTGCCGCGCGAAAACGTCTGGGTGACCGACATCGAAGGTGTGGTCTATCAAGGACGCACGGCAGCGATGGACCCCGACAAGGCGCGCTTTGCACAGGCCACTTCGGCGCGGGTGCTGTCCGACGTCATCGAAGGCGCCGACGTATTCCTTGGGCTTTCGGTCGGTGGCGTGCTGAAGGCCGAAATGGTGAAGCAGATGGCGCCACGTCCGCTGATTCTCGCGCTCGCCAATCCGACGCCGGAGATCTTTCCGGAGAAAGTGCGCGAGGCCCGTGATGACGCGGTGATCGCGACGGGCCGATCGGACTATCCGAATCAGGTCAACAATGTCCTGTGCTTTCCCTATGTGTTCCGCGGTGCGCTGGACGTTGGTGCGACCACCATCACGCGGAACATGGAAGTGGCCGCCGTTCACGCAATCGCAGGTCTCGCGCAGGAGGAACCGAACGACTCCGTCGCCGCCGCATATGGTGCGTACGATCTTTCCTTCGGACCGCAATATCTGATTCCCAAGCCGTTCGATTCCCGGCTTATCGTTCGCATCGCACCCGCCGTCGCAAAGGCCGCGATGGAGGACGGCGTGGCTACGCGCCCGATTACTGATTTCGATGCCTACGCGGATCAGCTTCAGCAGTTCGTCTATCACTCCGGCGCGTTCATGAAACCGCTGTTCGCCGCCGCGAAGCAATTCGTGCGCGAGGGTGGCAACTCGCGCATCGTCTTCACGGAGGGCGAAGAGGAGCGTGTTCTGAGGGCGGTTCAGGTGATCGTCGACGAGAAGCTGGCGCGGCCGATTCTTGTTGGCCGGCCGGAAGTGCTGCTGTCGAGAATAGAGAAATTCGGGCTGCGGTTGAAGCTCGGCGAGGACGTCGAGGTCACGAATCCGGAAAACGACGAACGCTTTCACCAATACTGGACGACGTATTGGGAACTGCGATGCCGTGATGGGATTACGAAGGAAATGGCGCGGGTTGAAATGCGCCGCCGCCTGACACTGATCGGTGCCATGATGGTACGACTGGGCGACGCGGACGGGATGATATGTGGCACTGTCGGCGCTTATCACAAGCATCTGCGTTTCATCGACGAAGTGATCGGCAGAAAACACGACGCACAAACTTATGCGGCAATGAATATCCTGCTGCTCGACAAACGCACGCTGGCACTCGTCGACACACACGTCAACGATAACCCCACGGCCGAACAGATTGCGGAGTTCACGATTGCGGCCGCGGCGCAAATGGCATGGTTGAATCTGTCGCCCAAAGTGGCGTTGTTATCGCGTTCGAACTTTGGCTCGGGCAGTTCTGCGTCGGGCGAGAAGATGCGGAACGTACTCGCACTCGCTAGCGAAAAGGCGCCCGACCTCGAGATCGACGGCGAAATGCACGGAGATTGCGCGCTGGATGAGGCGCTGCGTCAGCGCGTTTTACCCACGTCGCGACTGAAGGGCGCCGCCAATCTGCTGGTCTGTCCGAACGTCGATTCGGCAAATATTGCGTATAACCTGCTTAAGACGGAGGCAGGAAGTAATGTCGCTGTGGGGCCGTTCCTGCTAGGCGTCAATGCACCGGTCAACATACTGACGTCCAGTTCGACGGTTCGTCGAATCATCAATATGGCCGCGCTCACGGTGTTGCAGGCAAATCGCGATTAGGTACAAAGCAGCGAGACTTGCAGTGGATGTAAAGTTCGCATCCGGGTGATCAGCAGAAGCGATTGCTTACACATACCCGTATAGAAGGCGCTCAAAATGGAAAGGCGTGGCGACAAAAAACGCGTCATTCAAGGCCACGTTCAACGGGGAGTTGAAGGCGGGCGTTGCCTTGACCGCTCCTCGCGATAGGAAGACCTGTAGGAAGGAACGACTTCACGACAAGGCGCCCGTCGCGACCCCGTGCAATCAAGCGATCGAATGGAAGTCCACCTACTATGACCAAGTCGCTCAAGACAGGATTGACACTTCCCGCCGCGGTGCTTTTGCTCGCCGGCTGTATCGTCGGCGGCATGCCATATACCGGGCCGCATCTCAGCCCCGCAGAGTGCCGCGACCTGGCAGCGCTCAAAACCAACGCGCCTCCTACGATGGCGCAGCACCAGAACGAACTCGCGGCCCTGAGGAAAGCAGGTTACGACCCGTCGCCATGGAATGACGACCCGTACTATCCGGATGATCTGCAAGCGGCCCAGCGCCTGGTCGACTATTGGTTCCAAACGGAGTGTCTGCCGCATTGATTGAAGTTGGCCCGGCGTCTTCGGTGTCCCGTAGTCGGCGCGCGCGCACGCAGACGGCACCATTTGGCCAGGTCGCAGTGCGATGAGCTGACGGCGGACGCGGTTTGTCTTGCGTTGCCCAGCAGCTTTCCTCTGTGCTGAGCCTCCGACTAGACACATGGCACAGTTAAGACGGTGTTTAGATAAACCGCGCCTGCGACGTACAGGACACGAAGAACATCCGACACAGCATCCAGGAGACTGCCGATCAGTTTCGGCGTCTTGCGCAAAAATTCTGGACGCCCAGTCATTCCTCAATACGACATGCGTGCTGATACTAGCACCCACGCCGCTGCAACAACGAACGATCAAGCGCCAATCGAACGTCAACAAAGCATCGGCAATTTTCGTCCGTTTGCGTTGCCAGATCGCCGCGCGGGCACGCTCATCAAGAATTCGCGGCGCTGTCAGATATGCAGCGCGACCCGCGTTCGCGCCTCGCACTTAGGGCCTTTGAGGAGTTCTCTATGTCCACTGTAGATTTCGCTTCCGCATCGATTCCAGACTTCGCCGCCATCAAGGCCCGTCACCAGGTCGCCTGGTCGACAGGCAACTATGCCGTGGTCGGCACCACGTTGCAGATCGTCGGCGAGAACCTCTGCGAAGCGCTGGACCTGCGCGCCGGCAGTCGCGTGCTGGACGTCGCCGCAGGAAACGGCAACGCAACGCTTGCCGCCGCGCGCCGCTGGTGCGACGTGACGTCGACTGACTACGTTGCTTCGCTGCTCGATTCGGGCCGGGCGCGAGCGCAAGCTGAGGGACTGACCGTGCAGTTCCAGGAAGCGGACGCCGAAGCGCTGCCCTTCGCGGATGCCACATTCGACATCGTGATGTCGACCTTCGGCGTGATGTTCACTCCCAACCAGGAAAAAGCCGCAGCTGAACTCGTGCGTGTATGCACGCCTGGCGGACAGATCGGCCTCGCCAACTGGACGCCGGAAAGTTTCATCGGGCAGCTATTCAAGACGATCGGCAAGTACATTCCGCCACCGGCAGGCGTGAAGTCACCAGCGCTCTGGGGCGCGAAGGCGCGCCTGGAAGAGTTGTTCGGCGACAGTGCGCGGAGGATCACGGCGATCAACCGCGATTTCGTGTTCCGCTATCGGTCGCCGGCGCATTTCATCGACGTGTTTCGGACGTTTTATGGGCCGATGAACAAGGCGTTTGCTGCCCTCGATGGTGAGTCGCAGGTGGCGTTTCATCGCGATCTGACGGCATTGATCGAGAACCGTAACCGCTCGAACGACGCGACACTCGTCCTGCCGAGCGAGTATCTCGAAGTCGTGATTGAACGACGCTGAATGCGTGAAGGCGAGGTTGTCGTCAATGCGGCCGAAACCTTACACGCCCCGGTCATCGCGAGCCATCCGCGCCACACAGCGACCCAGCCTCCATGAACGACATGACGACCATGCCCCTAGCGCAACTCTTCTCATCTGCGGCGCCGGTAATTGCACTTCATTGCTCCGGCTCGGGTTCGGCGCAATGGCGAAAGCTCAGCGATGCGCTTGCCTCGGGTCACAAGTTCATCGCCCCTGAGCATTACGGCTGCGAGAGCACGGGCCCGTGGAGCGGCGAGCGCGCCTTCACACTCGCCGACGAGGCAGCGAGAACCGTCGGGATCATCGACGCCTTGCGCGTGAAGGTGCATCTCGTCGGTCACTCTTATGGCGGTGGCGTCGCGTTGCGTGCGGCGCTCGAGCGGCCGGAGCGCGTAGCAAGTCTGACGCTTTACGAACCATCGGCGTTTCATCTGCTCAAGACGATGGGGAGGTACGGGGCGGAGGCGCTTGCCGAGATCATCGCGATTTCGAAACGCACCGCAGATGGCGTGAGTTGTGGCGACTATCGGGGTGCCGCAGCATCATTCGTTGACTACTGGAGCGGACGGGGCGCGTGGGATGCACTGCGTCCGTCGGTTCAGGCCGCGCTCACGCGCTGGGCTCCCAAGGCGCCTCTCGACTTTCGTGCACTGATTGATGAGGGTACGCCCGCAAGCGCATACGCCGCTTTGCGTATTCCGGCGCTAATCATGCGTGGCCAGCACGCGCCCGTTCCGACTCGTGCGATTGCCGAGCGCTTGCCAATGCTGTTGCCAGCAGCGCGTCTCGCCGTGGTCGAGGGCGCGGGACACATGGGACCTGTCACGCATGCCGACAAGGTCAACGCGGCCATCGTGCGCCATATTGCCGAGGTCGACCCGACGATCTGTACCTGCTAACGGAGAGCGTCAGACCGACCACCCGCAGCAATTGCTGTTTTGGCCGAGAGACCGGTTCGATGAAGAACGGCCGTTGCAATCGCGTCAATGCGCGGCGTGCGTATGCGCGCGTCAATTTCTTGGAAAACGTATGAAATCACAAATTGCAGAGGAACAACACCTGCGGTCTTAAGGGAGTCATGTGGAGCAAGAGAAAGAACTTCTGCATTACTCGTAGAGTGTGAATGGAATGAAGATTCACCGTGGATCGTTTAAGACGCGAGAGGAGGATACGCCGCATGTTGGAAGCGGCAAAGGAACTGCATGGCGAAATCGCCCATGCGCAAATACTGGAGAAAGGCAGCATGAACTCAAGCGCCATGACCAGCGCGGACAGAGAACAGGAATATCTGGACGCGAGCGAATCCTACATCACCGCTATCAAACCGACGGCGCAGCAAACGGCAACGTTCTGTGCAGCGACAGCACAGATGCTCGCGGATGATCTGGGCGGCAGGGTGGAGATATCGTTGCCGGAGGGGATTCACATCGTGCGAATGCCGAATACGAAGCAGTACGGCAGTTGAAATCAAGGAGGCGGCGCAAGGAAGAGATACTGTTCTGGCATCAGGGTTCTGACGATGGATGAGTGGTTCTTTGACAGGACAGCAAGCGGATCGTCGTCCCTGCAAAAGCTGGTGAAAACGCTCACCTTAAAGACGGTCGTGCGCCGACATGCAGTGAGCAATTGTTGGTCCGCGTCCATCACTCTTTCGGGCATTGTCCCGTCCCGACGGCCTTCGCCTGAGTGGCATGCTCCGTGCTTTTCCCCGACTGGGTCCGCACACCAGCTGACCACGCCGCCGAAGGAGCACGACGATGAATATGCTGACTATCAAAGACCTGCCGATGAACGAAGACCTCGACCATGCAGCGCTTGCGCGCGTAAGCGGCGGTATCGGCAGGACGCCGCCTCAGATCCAGGCATGGGAACTGTCGGGCAAGCCCGCGACCTGGCAGGGACTCGTGCTCGGCGACGACGGCCAGTTGCATCTGCCGACGCCATAAACCGCCGATGTCTGCATGCTCGCGCCGTTGCAAACCGCGCGGACGCTGCCCGTTCAATGGGCAGCACGACAGGGAAGAGGCTGCCAAAGGTGCGACCCGCCAGGACGAGTCACTCGCAGGTCAGGAGAAGCACTCGATTATCGCGTTATGAACTTTAGCTACGGCCGTATCCCGCAACGAGTTGCCGCGCCATCCAAGCTCAATCGGGTACCCCGGCAACGCCAATGGACACGCCAGTAGCGTCAGCCCCGTCACTGCTGCGATTGTTTCGGCAGCATGTGAGGGGATCGTCGCCACCGCTCGCGTTCCTTTTAGAAGAAAAGGTAACGCGGCAAAATGCGTCGTCGACACTATGACGTCGCGCTTCAACCCGAGAGCCGCCAGTGCCTCGTCAACGATCCCCACGACTCCGCCCGATGACACCAGAACGTGGCCTCTCGACACATATTCGTCGAGCGTCAGGCCTTGGCTTCCACCGTGCACATCGTCTATCAGGCACGCATAGCTTCCCGTGCCAAGCACTTTGTGACTGAGACCCCGAGCGGCAAAGCCACCTGCCGCGATAGCCAAATCCATATCCTGTCTGGCCAATGCATCGCTCACGATCTGGCTGTAGGTTTGCCGGAAAATGATCCTAAGCCCCGGTGCACGGCGTCCTACCATATCGATAATTCGTTGCCCGGCGGCAAGTTCGAAATCATCGGAAAGTCCGATCGCTACGCTGCGGCCATGAAAGGTCGTTGCATCGGGCGAAGCGATAGCCAGGCTTTGCCTGCAGTTGTCCAGCGCACTGCTGATCACGGGCTTGAGTTCGCGCGCACGCGACGTGGGCGCCAGGCCGCGGCCGGTACGTACGAATAGCGTGTCGGAATAGAGCTCACGAAGGCGCTTCAAGGCAGCGCTGACGGCGGACTGGGTCATATCCAGTCGAATCGCAGCCCGGCTGGCCCCTCCCTCCTCAAACAACGCTTCGAAGATCTTCAGCAGGTTCAAATCGATAGTCGAGATATCAAATTTATTCATATCGTTAAGTGCTGATATGTGTTCTCGCGATTCTATCGCGACGGAACAATTGCACTTATCAACTCACCGTGGAGAACCGCATCATGTCCAGATCGAGAGTCGCCGCATTGCAAATCGGCGCGTCCGCTGCAGGCAAGGCGGAGACCTTGCGTCAGATCCTGTCGTTCGAAGAACAGATCCGCGCTTCCGACTCGAAGCTCGTCGTCATGCCTGAGGCGTTACTGGGAGGCTATCCGAAAGGCGAGATCTTCGGCACTCGGCTCGGCTATCGACTGCCGGAAGGGCGCGAAGCTTTTGCACGCTATTTCGACAACGCGATCGACGTCCCCGGGGAGGAGACCGAGGCGCTCGCCGAGCTGTCCAACCGGTGCGGCGCTTCGCTGGTAATCGGCGTCATTGAGCGTGAGCGCAGCACGCTTTACTGCACCGCACTGTTCTTCAATCCGGGGGAAGGGCTGGTCGCCCGGCACCGCAAGCTGATGCCTACCGGAACCGAGCGTCTCATCTGGGGGCAAGGCGACGGTTCAACTCTGCCCGCAGTTCAGAGTTCCGCAGGTGTCGCCGGCGCGGCGATCTGCTGGGAGAATCACATGCCGCTGTTGCGTACGGCCATGTATGCGAAAGGCGTACAGATCTGGTGCGCTCCTACGGTAGACGAGCGTGAGATCTGGCAGTGCTCGATGCGCCACATCGCTCATGAAGGGCGGTGCTTCGTTATCAGCGCCTGCCAGGTGCAGCCGTCGCCGGCGGCACTTGGCATCGACGTGCCGGGCTGGGACAAAGACCGTCCCCTGATCAACGGTGGCAGCCTGCTCGTCGGCCCGCTCGGCGAAGTGCTGGCCGGGCCGTTACGAGGCGAAACGGGGCTCGTGGTGGCGCAGATCGACACGGCCGAACTCACGCGGGCTCGCTACGATTTTGACGTCGTTGGCCACTATTCCCGTCCGGATGTTTTTTCGCTTTCCGTAGACGAGAGGCAAAAGCGTACTGTCGCGTTCACCTCGGAATAACCATCGCGAAAGTCCAGTCAGGCCGGTACCACACGGGGCTCAACACGCAGATCAACCGCTACTCATCAGCCAGATGAACGTAGGGCGGACGCAAAAGTGAATGCCGGGCGGCAGACCGCTGCGCAACGGGTAGCGGTCGCGGCATTGCGCTAGCCTCAGATGCCTGCGGCATCCATGCGGAATCGTCCGTGGCGTCGTAGCACGCGCCGATGGCGAACTGCTCGAGATGCGTGTGCGCCTGCTCAACGACGGCACGCTGCTCGTAAATCTGTCGTCCAATTTCTTACGACAGAGCGACGAGGACGCGGCAAGTTACGGGCTGGCAGTCGCCAGGAAACGGCTCGGTGTGCATGTCCATGCCATCAAGGCCGTAGTGCTGGAGGCGTCGAACAGTCAACAAGGTTGAAGTCACAGAGTACTCCTGCAATAAGAAAGCCAGTCCCGTGCGGTACGGGACTGGCCTCATCGCAGCGAACGGCCTTCAATGCTTCAGGCAAGTGTCGGCGTTCTTCCAGGTGCAGACGTCGAGTCCGGTGTGAATGACTGGAGGCACGGACTTCCCTTCCGCGAGGTCACGCATGACCATCGCGGCGCGGTAGCCCATTTCCTCGGGCCGCTGGCCGACGAGCACATTCACCTTGCGGTCCTTGAGCGCCTGCAGTTCGGGCCCGAGCGTGTCAGCCGAGACGATCACGAATTTGCCATTCTTGATCTTGTCCATGATCGGGGCGACGACCTGCGAAAAGGCCTGCGGAGCAAAGAGCGGCCAGCCGCCCTCCAGCAGAAAGGCGTCGAGACCCGTGGGGTTGGCGGTCAGCGTGTCTTGCATCATCTGGTTCGCCTTCGCGGCGTCGTCGTTCACGTAGAGCGGACAGCCACTGATCTCTTGCCACCCGTTCTCGCCGGCGAGCTTCGTGATGCCCTTCTTCCCGGAAAGCACATCGCGCGCGCCCTGGGCCCGCTGGTTGATGTTCTCCGCAGCCGGATTGCCCATCACGAGGCAGACCTTGCCGCCTTTCGGCATCAGCATCTTCAACTGCTCGCCAAGCTTCGCGCCCAGCTCGTAGTTGTCGGTGCCGACATAGCTCTTGCGCAGTGACGCATCCTTCGGCAGCAGATCGGCATCCGCGGTGATCACTGGCACCGATCCGCCGCGGCGGCGCAGCACCTCCGCCACAGCCGGCGCGTTCGCGGGCGAGATCGCCATGCTCGCGACGCCCTTGGTCAGCAAGTCGTCGATAATCTGCACTTGCGCGCTCTCGTCCGCCGCGGTCGCGGGACCGGTGTAATAGCAGTTGTAGCCTTGCTTGTTGAGTTCCTTGTTCGCCCGTTCGCATCCCTGATGCATGAGGTCGAAGTACGGGTTGTCGAGACCCTTCACGACCAGCGCAAGAGTCTTATCGGCCGCAAAGCCCGGGGACGCCAGCATCGCGAGTCCTCCCGCCGCAGCAAGACACATCAACAGTTTTTTCATTGCTTCCTCCTGTTCGGCGCCGGCTCTGCGGTGCCCATGTCGGCTTACACAGTTTTCATAACGATCCGACTTCAGGCCCGAAATCGGACCCCGGTCGTGGAGCGGACCCTCGCGGTGTTGTGAACCCCTGCGTGCGCCAGTCCCGCGTCTGATCCGACCACACCCGCTTCCCGCGGCACCGGCCCGGAAGTGGCCGGTGCGTCCACAGACAGTCAATCCCCTTGCCGCTCGCCACCGAGCCGGTTGAAGAGCACCGCGACGACAATGAAGCTGCCGACGACCGTGCCCTGCCAGAACGCGTCGACGCCGAGCAGGATCAGACTGTTGCGGATGACCTCGATGAGTGCGGCGCCGACGATCGTGCCGAAGGCGCTGCCAACCCCGCCGATCAGATTGGTCCCGCCGACCACGGTGGCAGCGATCACGCGCAGCTCGTCG
This sequence comes from Paraburkholderia atlantica, assembly GCF_009362785.1. GTDB lineage: Bacteria > Pseudomonadota > Gammaproteobacteria > Burkholderiales > Burkholderiaceae > Paraburkholderia > Paraburkholderia atlantica. The sequence continues at coordinate 3,270 of NZ_WHNQ01000003.1, read as the reverse complement.
CCGGTGCCGAGGCCTGTCGTCACTGCGCCTAGCCAGCCGACTTCGAGAATCGCCGCGACGCCCGCCATCAGGCCACAGAGCACGTAGACGCTACAAACGATACGGCGTACCGGCACGCCGGTGAGGGTCGCCGCATGACGGTTGCCGCCGATCGCGAACACGTAGCGGCCCCAGCGCGTCCAGCCGAACGCGAACCAGAACAACAGCCCAAGCAGGATCAGGAACCACACCGGATTGGCGACGCCGAGCGTCGCGCCGCCGCCGAGCGCGAGAAGTTTGCTCCCGTCGGGGCCGAAATCGAAAATAGTCCGGCTGCGGGAAATCACGAGTGCGAGACTGCGGCCGACGCTCAGCATGGCGAGCGTCACGACGAAAGGCTGCATGCCGAGATACGCGATCAGCAAGCCGTTGACGAGGCCGACCAGCCCGGCGGTCAGTAGGCCCATGCCGATGCCGGCCCAGATCGGGTAGCCCGCGTTCATGACGACCGAGAGCACGATACCGCTGATGCCGATGGTCGAGCCAACCGAAATGTCGATGCCGCCCGTGACGATCACCGCCATCATTCCCAGCGCCACGATGGCGACGAAGGCGAAGTTTCGCGTAACGTTGAAAAGATTCTCGGAGGTCGCGAAGGTCGAGGTCGCAATCGATAGGGCGATACAGGCGACGATCGTTGCCAGCACGACCCAGAACACCTGGCTTGCGAGTAGTCCCGACCAGCGAGTATGCGTCCTCGCGGACTGTGGATCATCGATCAATGGCGGCATTGTGGGAGGCCTTCGCGACGCGTCGTTCAATCTGGGGCTCCGATGCAAGGCAGTTTCAGGCGGCGGCGATGGCGCCGGTGATGAGGCCAGTCACCTCTTCCGGGGAGGACTCTTCGGTCTTCTTGTCCGCGACCTTGCGCCCGCGCCGCATGACAACCACCCGGTGGGCGACCGCGAATACGTCAGGCATGCGGTGGCTGATGAGGATGACGGCGATACCGTGTTCGGACAGGCGTTTGATGAGATCGAGCACCTCGGCGACCTGGCGGACGCTGATCGCGGCGGTCGGCTCGTCCATCAGGACGAGCCTCGCATCAGAGAGTCGCGTGCGGGCGATGGCCACCGCTTGCCGCTGCCCTCCCGACATTTGCCTGACGAGGTCGCGCGGGCGCGTCTCGGACTTCAGTTGCTTGAACAGATCACCCGCACGCCGATACATGGTCGCGTGATCGAGCACGCGGATAGGTCCGAACCCGATCCGCAGTTCGCGACCAAGGAAGACGTTGGCGGCTGCCGTCAGATTGTCGCAAAGCGCGAGGTCCTGATAGACGACCTCGATGCCGCGCGCGCGGGCGTCGATCGGCTTGTTGAAATGCACGGGATTTCCATCGATGAGCATTTCACCGTGCGAAGGCGGAAAGTTGCCGGCGACGATCTTCACCAATGTCGATTTCCCGGCCCCGTTATCGCCCATGAGCCCGACCACCTGGCCTGGCTCCAGGCTGAGCGTCACGTCGATCAGGGCCTGAATGGCGCCGAAATGTCTGGAAACGCCTCTGAGCTCGAGAAGACTCATAGACTGTCGCGTTCGCTGGGGTAGAGGCGCCCACCGCATTGGCTGGGCGGCCAGTAGACATGCGAGGTAGGTAGATGTTTTTTAGTGCACGATGGGGCTTTTAGCAAGGCACTTTAGCCACCTGCCGAACGTGCAGCCGAAGCGGAAGCGTCAGGCCAGCCAAAGTGCGTTCAATTGGATGCCGCGCCCGGATAGCACACAGCGCGTTATCGAACCGACCTTACTTGCGAGCCCCGAACACGTCGCTCATCTGCCGTGCCCGCTTCACTTCATCGCTATGCAGATAGATCGACGTCGTCGACACCGAAGCGTGCCGCAGGTTGTCCCGCACGGTGGTCAGTTCCGCGCCGCGTCCGAGCGCATGCGTCGCGTGGGTGTGGCGCATCCAGTGCGGACTTGCGCACCGCAGCTTCTCTGCCAGCGGCGGATGATCGGCTTCGATACTCTTCGCAGCCGCAAGGAAGAAGCGCCTCAGCACACCCCATAGCCGCACGCTGCTGATTGTCGACCCGCTGTCTGCCTCGAGGCTGCCGATGACCGGCGTTTCCGGGCGCCAGCGCACCGGCGCGATCGGAAGTTCGCGTTCGGCGAGGTAATGGGCGAGGGCGTCCCACGCGAGCGGCGGCAGCGCGACGCGCGCCAGTTTCCTGCCTTTGCCCGTCACGCGCAGCCAGTGATCGCCGCGCGCATCGGTCTCGACGTGTCCGAGCGTGGCGCCGACCAGTTCGCCCGCCCGCAGCCCCGTCGCGTAGCCGAAGTCCAGCAGGAAGCGCAGCCTGTGTGCGGCCGGGGCTGACCAGCCATACGACCACTCGAGTCCATCGGCGATCGTGCGCACGAGCGCCCATTCGCCTTCGGTGAACGCGTGCGAGGTATCGAGCACGTTGGCACCGGAGGCTTCGCGCACCTTCACGCCGGCAAATGGATTGGCGAGCACGTAGCGCTGCTCGATCAGCCAGCGGAACAGCGCGCCCACAATCGACAGCCCATGCGCGACCGAGCGCGCCGACAGGCTGCCGTTGAACGGCCGCCAGTCGGGTGATGTGCGAGGACGCACCGGACCGACCCAGCGTGCGTGAGGCGATGGGTGGCGCAAGAACGTGCGATACGCGATCGCATCTTCCGTTGTGAGCGAGGACAGCGCGCGGCCGCGCTCGACGATCGCCCACAGGATCAGTCGCTCGGCCTCCTTGCGGTAGGTGCGCTGTGTGGCGGGGGACTCCTGCAGGGCAAGCCAGGTCTGCACCGCTTCATAGTCGTTGCCGGCGTCGAGCGCGCAGGTGGCCTTCGGCGCCCGAAATGTCCCCTGGGAGCCGTCAACTTCATGCGGTACCTGCAGCGATTCCCACGGCACGAGTTCGGCGCGGCGGCTCGCGAGCAGGAGCGCCCGCGCCTTTTCCGTGAGGGCGGGCCAGGCCGCGAAGAATGTCTCGATGGCGCGGGCGCTGGCGACGCCGAGGCCGGGCACCGCTTTCCACCACTGGCGGCGACGCGGGATGCGCACGGTCAGATCGGCGAGCGTGCGGATGCCGTCGGCGTGCAGCACACGCACGGCCCGCGGGGCGAGCCACTGCGCGACGTCGTCGGTGATCTGTGGTTCTGGCGGGCGAGCTGTGCGCAGCGCTTCGATCGCGTGCGCGACTGCCTTGGCGTGCCGGGCGCGATCTTCCGCGGGATGATCGAGGAGGGCGGCCAGATCGTCAC
>NZ_WHNQ01000200.1 GCF_009362785.1 Paraburkholderia atlantica | reverse complement strand
CGCGGCATTACCATCAACACCGCGCACGTCGAGTACGAAACGGCTAACCGCCACTACGCACACGTCGACTGCCCGGGCCACGCTGACTACGTGAAGAACATGATCACGGGCGCGGCACAGATGGACGGCGCGATCCTGGTGTGCTCGGCTGCAGACGGCCCGATGCCGCAAACGCGTGAGCACATCCTGCTGGCGCGTCAGGTTGGCGTTCCGTACATCATCGTGTTCCTGAACAAGTGCGACATGGTGGACGACGCCGAGCTGCTGGAGCTCGTCGAGATGGAAGTTCGCGAACTTCTGTCGAAGTACGACTTCCCGGGTGACGACACGCCGATCATCAAGGGTTCGGCCAAGCTGGCGCTGGAAGGCGACAAGGGCGAGCTGGGCGAAGTGGCGATCATGAACCTGGCCGACGCGCTGGACACCTACATCCCGACGCCGGAGCGCGCGGTTGACGGTTCGTTCCTGATGCCGGTGGAAGACGTGTTCTCGATCTCGGGTCGTGGCACGGTGGTGACGGGTCGCGTCGAGCGTGGCGTGATCAAGGTCGGCGAGGAAATCGAGATCGTCGGTATCCGTGCAACGGCCAAGACGACCTGCACGGGCGTGGAAATGTTCCGCAAGCTGCTCGACCAGGGTCAGGCAGGCGACAACGTTGGTATCCTGCTGCGCGGCACGAAGCGTGAAGACGTGGAGCGTGGTCAGGTTCTGGCCAAGCCGGGTTCGATCAACCCGCACACGCACTTCACGGCTGAAGTGTACGTGCTGAGCAAGGACGAAGGCGGCCGTCACACGCCGTTCTTCAACAACTACCGTCCGCAGTTCTACTTCCGTACGACGGACGTGACGGGCTCGATCGAGCTGCCGAAGGACAAGGAAATGGTGATGCCGGGCGACAACGTGTCGATCACGGTGAAGCTGATCAACCCGATCGCAATGGAAGAAGGCCTGCGCTTCGCAAT
>NZ_WHNQ01000199.1 GCF_009362785.1 Paraburkholderia atlantica | reverse complement strand
AGAATAAAGAGTACAGGCTGATCCCATTTCGCTCGCCACTACTTTGGGAATCTCGGTTGATTTCTTTTCCTGCGGTTACTTAGATGTTTCAGTTCACCGCGTTCGCTTCACGTAGCCTATGGATTCAGCTACGGATACTCCATTAGGAGTGGGTTTCCCCATTCGGACATCTCCGGATCAAAGCTTGTTTGCCAGCTCCCCGGAGCTTTTCGCAGGCTACCGCGTCCTTCATCGCCTGTGATCGCCAAGGCATCCACCACATGCACTTGTTCGCTTGACCCTATAACGGGTGTGTCTCAATGATTGCTCACCGCAGATCACATTTCCGCTACAGGTTGAGTATTCGTGTTGCGCCGTATTCCAAAGGCAATCTCTCGATTCCCTTAAAATACATCGATACAATCACAACCCTGATTCACCTACTCACGCACCCATCTCCAGGTACGCTTTCGTGAATCTCTTTACTACTTCTTCCTGATTGTTAAAGAACGACAGCCGATATCACGATCTGATCGTGTACCGCGCTGACTGGCTCAATCGCCAATGCGTAACGCTCTGCCTTCATGCAGAACCCTGCGCATTGAGGATTGGTGGAGGATGACGGGATCGAACCGACGACCCCCTGCTTGCAAAGCAGGTGCTCTCCCAGCTGAGCTAATCCCCCGGTCCCACAACGCACACTCCAGAGGCTTCACCCGACCAGCTCACCAGACAAGACCGTGGTGGGTCTGGATGGATTCGAACCATCGACCCCCGCCTTATCAAGACGGTGCTCTAACCGACTGAGCTACAGACCCCTGAGTCTGTCTGCGTTGCTTCTACCAAACTACAGCCGATAAGCGTGAGCACTTGAGTGCAATGAATGCATAGCTCTGGAAAGGAGGTGATCCAGCCGCACCTTCCGATACGGCTACCTTGTTACGACTTCACCCCAGTCATGAATCCTACCGTGGTGACCGTCCTCCTTGCGGTTA
>NZ_WHNQ01000198.1 GCF_009362785.1 Paraburkholderia atlantica | reverse complement strand
TAGAACATCATGAATGTTTGTTAGTATGATTCGAAATCGAGTCATGACGAATTGTCCGCGGAATCAAGTGGAATGTTGATCGGAGGGGATCGACGCGCGGCGCATTGGGACAGGACGATGGAAGGTCATCCTCGTTTGACATGGAAACGAACGCCGCTCGATGCCTGTACTTGTCGCGCATGCCATTTCCCGAAGTTCTATGTGCGATAGGATCAAACATATCGGATGGTTCTGTTGCAGTAAGGCCCACGTTAAAATTGGGTAGCGAATTTTTGAGCTGTGCGATGAAGAAGGCGAAGACACCGCGAACCACACTCGCGCCGGACCTGGCCAAGGTCCTGAAGCGCCTTCACTACCCGCTTGAAGTGATTTTGCTGTGCGTGCGATGGTACGTGGCCTATTCGCTGAGTTTGCGCAATCTTGCGGAAATGATGGGCGAGCGTGGTATCGCGGTGGATCATTCGACGGTGTACCGCTGGGTGATCAAGCTGCTGCCGCTCTTCGAAAGGCGCTTCCGCAAGCACAAGCGTCCGGTTGGGAAAAGCTGGCGAATGGACGAGAGCTATATCAAGATCAAAGGCGAGTGGAAATATCTTTACCGGGCAGTGGACAAGGCGGGCGACACGGTCGAATTCCTGCTCAGGGCCAGGCGGGACAAGGTCGCTGCCCGGCGGTTCCTTGAAAAGGCGATCGCCCATAATGGTACGCCAGAGACCGTGACCATCGACAAAAGCGGCTCCAATCTGGCCGCACTGGATGCGGTGAATGCCGATCGCGAGACGCCGATCAAGGTCCGTCAGATCAAGTACCTGAACAACATTGTCGAACAGGACCATCGGGCTATCAAACGCCGGACCCGGCCGATGCAGGGATTCAAGAACTTCCACCGTGCGAGGGTCATTCTCGGCGGCATCGAGGTAATGCACATGATCAGGAAAGGACAGATGAAATGTGCCGGCAAATACCCGTCGTCTGCTTCCCAGCAGTTTTACT
>NZ_WHNQ01000197.1 GCF_009362785.1 Paraburkholderia atlantica | reverse complement strand
GCCTTGACCGTTTGTTTGCGCGTCACGAGGCGCTGCGCAGTGTCTTTGTCGCGCCGCAGGCCAAGCCACGGGTTGAGATCCTGCCGCCGGATGCGGGACTGCCGGTGTCTGAGCACGATCTACGGCAGAGGGCGGATACGGAAGCGGCACTTTCGGATCTATGCCATGAAGAGGAACGCACGCCGTTTGATCTTGCGCGCGGGCCGCTGATCCGCGGGCGTCTGGTGCGGATGTCGGATGAGGAACACGTCTTCCTGCTGACCCAGCATCACATCATCTCGGACGGCTGGTCGATGGGGGTGCTGGTACGGGAACTGGGCAGCCTGTACCGGGCGTTCGTGGCCGGACAGGACGATCCTTTGCCGCCGCTGGCGGTCCAGTATCCGGATTATGCCGCCTGGCAACGCCAATGGCTGTCGGGGGAACGGCTGCAGAAGCAGGCGCAGTACTGGCGCGAGGCCCTGTCAGGCGTGCCGTCCATGCTCGCGTTGCCGACGGACCGTGCGCGGCCAGCCCAGCAGTCGTTTGCCGGAGCCAGTGTTCCTGTTGTCATCGATGTGGATCTGACGCGGGACTTGAAGCGGCGGAGCCGGCAGCATGGCACGACGTTGTTCATGACGGTGCTGGCGGCATGGGCTGCGGTGCTGTCGCGGCTGTCGGGGCAGAACGACCTTGTGATCGGTGTGCCGAGTGCCAATCGGGGGCGCCGGGAGATCGAAGAGTTGATCGGCTTCTTCGTCAACACCTTGGCGCTCCGGGTGGACCTGTCGGGCGAGCCAAGCGTGTCGGAGCTTCTGGAGCGGACGCGGCGCACGACGCTGGCTGCGCAGGAGCATCAGGACCTGCCGTTCGAGCAGGTGGTGGAGATCGTGCGGCCGCCCCGGGCGCTTGACCACACGCCATTGTTCCAGGTGATGTTGGCTTGGGAGAACCACGCAGGTCCGTCGTTCGACCTTCCCGGGCTGAGTGTGGAGGCTGCCGACGGGCTCGATCAGGTCAAGT
>NZ_WHNQ01000196.1 GCF_009362785.1 Paraburkholderia atlantica | reverse complement strand
CATTTGCAGACTTTGTTAAATGGTGTGATGGCCGATGCGGGGCAGCCGGTCGGCCGCATCAACATTCTCCCGGACGACGAACGCACGTATCTGCTGGAGGATCTGAACCGGACGGCAGCGGCGTATCCGTCGGAGCGGTGCATCCATGAGCTGTTCGAGGCGCAGGTGCAGAAGGCGCCGGAGGCGGTGGCGGTGGTCCACGAGAACGAGAGACTGAGCTATGGCGAGCTCAACGCGCGGGCCAACCGGCTGGCCCATCATCTGATCGCACTCGGAGTCAGGCCGGATCAGCCGGTGGGGATCTGCGTGGAGCGCCGCCCGGCGATGGTGGTGGGGCTCTTGGCGATCCTCAAGGCGGGGGGCGCGTATCTGCCGCTGGATCCGGCTTATCCGTCGGCGCGGTTGCGCCAGATGCTGGGCGATGCCGCTCCGCAGCTGCTGCTTTGCGATGTGGCCGGCCGCGCCGCACTTGGCCCCGAGGTGCTGACTAATGTGATAGCGGTCGATCTGGAGACGGCGACGCCGGAGTGGGCGAACCTGCCGTTCTCCGATCCGGACCCGCGTGCGCTCGGCCTGACCTCGCGCCATCTCGCCTATGTGATCTACACCTCCGGCTCAACCGGCACGCCCAAGGGGGTACAGAATGAGCATCGAGCGGTTATCAATCGCCTGATCTGGATGCAAAAGGCCTATGCACTCAAGGCAACTGATGTCGTCTTGCAGAAGACCCCGTTTAGCTTCGATGTCTCTGCCTGGGAATTCTTCTGGACCTTGCTTGAAGGGGCAACCCTGGTGCTGGCGGTTCCTGGTGTACACAAAGACCCGGATGCGCTTGTAAACCTGATAATCGGCCAACGCATCACCACCGCACACTTTGTACCATCCATGCTGGCCAGCTTCATGGACACGAAGGGCGTTGATCGCTGCACCTCCCTGCAGCGTCTCGTGTGTAGTGGAGAGGCGCTTTCTGCTTCCCTCACGCAGAAGGTTCGGTGCGTATTACCTTGGA
>NZ_WHNQ01000195.1 GCF_009362785.1 Paraburkholderia atlantica | reverse complement strand
ACGCGCGGGCATGTTCGCCTGCCCGGGCTCTCGGCGAAGTCGTAGACCACGGCACGCAGATCACTGTAATGCGTGGGCGTTAATCTCCCGCTCCCTGTCCTCGACCTGGGCAATCAGCTGCGCGGCAAGCGCGCGTAATTGTTCCGGGCTGAGGGCGTTAAGATCGGCGGGCAGGTTCATGCAGACGAGTCTGCCAGAACCTTGGAGACCGGGAAAGCGCCACCGTTTACGTCCTTGCGGGCGTCATACGACGCGAATCACGCCGTTAGGACCGATGCGCTGCCACGGCAAACCCACCACCAGACCTTCGAGCTGTTCCTGCGTGAGCGCATGATGCTTCGGTTCGCTACCAGGGTGAGGCCACACAAACTGTCCCTCGTTCAGCCGTCGCGCTGCCAGCCAGATTCCAATCCAGTCGTGAACCAGTACCTTCAGACGGTTGGCCCGCCGGTTGGCAAACAGATAAGCATGATGTGGATGCGCGGCGCCGAATACGGTTATCACCCGGCCAAGTGCCGTATCGAAGCCGGCCCGCATGTCCAGCGGCTCGACCGCCAGCCACACCTGATCAATGCGGATCATGCGAGCCACTCACGCAGCCAGGCGGCGCATTGTGCTGCCTCTGATATCGGCCAGCTAATCGTTATCGACTGGTTCGCGCGACGCACCTCGACGCGGATCTCGGCCGGACGAACGTTCATCGTGTCGAGCGGTACCGGCACAAATGCCGGTGCCTGTGCCGACGGCACTGCCACATCGCTGCTCGCGACGGGCACCCGAGCATTCCCTTCGGCTTGTTCCACCCAACGTCGGAGCAGGTTTGCGTTCAGCCTGTGATCCAGGGCGATGGCCGCAAGCGATACACCCGGTCTTCGGCAGGCTGCCACCACCTGGGCTTTGAACTCGACGCTATATCGCCGGCGTCGACGCCTTCCAACCGGTGCCTCTTCTTCGATAGTGTTCACGTGTCCACCTATTTAAGTGCACACGATGCTCCCAAGACCTTCAACGCTACTCAAGACGGGATGGCCGGGCGCTTAC
>NZ_WHNQ01000194.1 GCF_009362785.1 Paraburkholderia atlantica | reverse complement strand
AACAAGTTCGCGCGAATAGCCTGGGCCATTGCGAGTCGCGACGCTGTATTCGACCCATGCACGCGAAGCGCCCCTCGATGAGCCACCTCCCGCCGAACTGCTTTACCGAAGTCGATCCATCTGGTTTTGCGATTGCTGAATACTGATGACGTGAACGGCAAACCGGCCTGACGGAAACCCTGAGAGGTTAACCAGCTTCTGAAGCTGCCCCTGTTATCAGGACCATCAGGCGCGATTCTCATCGAGGCGCGACGGCTCATCCCGCTCTGACGCCGGATAGATTTACGCAAACCCAACGTGCCAAAAAATTCAGCATTGCAAAAACGGGGGTGACCATAGATTAACCTCGTCATTGTTTCGGTGGCGAGGAGGCCATGGCCAAACTACTCGATGAGGCTCTGGTGCAAATGGGCGGTCTGTACGAGATTGTTGTTATCTAGTCCAGCCTGAACAAACCGTAGAGCCTTAAGCGTTGGGGGTTTCCGGCGGAAATCGTGTTGTTGGAATTGCAGAGACCTGGCATATTGCTGGGTATAGCCTGCAAATTCTGACGAGGTTTAGATGGGCCCGAAGACGCCTGTAACGGAGAAGGATTTGTTCCGGCATCCACTGCGCGAACAGATCAATCTCAAGCATCCACTTGTACGGCTGGCCGAGCTGATCAATTGGCTTTGTCACGTTAGAGAGGAGAGAAGGCAATGCTGGCAGGGGCGATCAGTTGCTCAAAAAGCGATAGACGGAGTTTGGGTGAGTTCGGTGAAGCGATGCCACGCAGCAAATCGCAAGACGAGTTGTTGGCGATAGCGTGAAGCCCGTAGCCGATGTCGCTTGAGGGCAAAGTGCTGTCGGATCGGGCCGAAGTTCGACAGGAAAGCTTGAGTGCGCTCGGGCAGGCGGAAGCCCCGCATACGCCGTTCGCGTTCCCGGGTTGGCTGATGACTATTCTCGGCGCGGTTGTTGACGCGGGCGCTGGCTTTGACGAACACATGCGTGACGTTCGCCAGTTCGGGGATCTCCGCTTTCGCGGCCGGATAGCTGCGCAACTGATCGGTGACAATCCTTCGTGGCGTGTCGGCACAGGCGGC
>NZ_WHNQ01000193.1 GCF_009362785.1 Paraburkholderia atlantica | reverse complement strand
GTGCGATGCTCGAGCAGTGGTGTACCAACGTGATGCGCTCCAAGGTTGAACCGATGAAGGAGGTCGCCCGCATGATACGCAAGCATTTCGACGGCATCGTCGCATGGACCCAGACGCGCCAGACCAACGGCTTTCTGGAAGCACTCAACGGCCTGTTTCAAGCCGCCAAGCGACGCGCTCGTGGCTACGCAAACCTCGAAACTATGCGCACCGTGCTGTTCCTGATCGCCGGCAAGCTCAACTTCGCGTCGATCAATCCGCACGCGGCATAACCCATTCAAATTTCAAAAGAGCCATAGAAGTTCCACTTACCCGTCTCAATCCCGTTAATAGCGTCTTTCTCCCTCATGTTCCACCGACTCCCGTCGGCATTCTTTCCGCCGATATGCGAAATGGCCTCGTGCCTACGCTGCCTATTCGTCTTGCTGATGCAGAGAACCTGAATACGCTGTGCCATAAAGCCCCCCGGCCTTTATGATGGAGTTTGATATTGTGCGTTCCATCATAGTAAGGACTTGCAGGGTTACACGTGGTTTATTTGCTATGCATTAGCGCTGCGTCAAACAACGCTGGTTTGTAAACTATTCAGCAGCCGGCATAGGCGAGAGCGCGTTGGCGGCGAACGCGTGAGCCAGGGCTTCAAAGAGTGATATGGATTGCTTACGCAAAGTGGTCAGATAGGAGCGGATGGTGCAGAAGGCGTCGCGGCCGTCCTGGCTGCGGAAACAGCCCGAGACTTTCTGCTTGAGCTTGGGCATACGGATGTCGCGCTCAGCTTGGTTATTCGTGAAGGGTACCCGATGATCGTAAGCGCTCGATTTCCCCCACCTAGCTTTTGCGTCTGGCAAGATCCACGATTGCGTCCGCAACCACAACTTGCGGACGCAATTTATGACCCAGGATGACCTTGCATTTTTGCCGTTGCGGGTGACCCGCGTTGGAGTGGGCGGCAAGCGCAGCTTCGATTCCATGGACAAGCGACGGCTGGTGGAGGCCTGCCTGCAGCCGGGTGCATCTTTGTCTGGGCTGGCGCTGAAGGCCGGGGTGAACGCCAACCAGCTGCATAAATGGGTTCGGCTGCATCGGCAGGCGGACATGCCC
>NZ_WHNQ01000192.1 GCF_009362785.1 Paraburkholderia atlantica | reverse complement strand
GGCTTTGTTCAGCAGGGCATGGCTGCAGTTGGTTGCAGACGCAACTAGGCATTTTTGACGCAAACGGCCTTGCCGAAGCTGTTCCACAGATTCACGAGGTTCGCGATAATCACGCCCTCGCGCTGCTGAGATTCGGTTTTGCGCGTCAGTAGCCGCGCACCGATGCAACGCTTGATTCGCGAGATCTGCGCCTCGACCAGCGCGCGCTGGCCGTACCCGTATTTGTTGCGGAACGCATGGATGCCCTTGTCCTTGATGTACCGAACGAGATGGTCGTGCCAGCGCGTCGCCGGCTGATTGTGACCGACCGCATTGGCCGGTGGGGGAATCACCGGCAGCACGCCGCAGGCTGACCGCGCCTCGGTCTGCGCAATACTGTAGTACGCGCCGTCGGCGATCACGCAGTCGACGTTCGCGTCGACTGCCAGCATCGCATTCAGGCCCGCCTCGTCGGAGACGTTGTCCTCGGTAATCGCGATCTGGTGGACATTCATCTCCGGGTCGATCGACAGATGCATCTTGCGCCACGGCGTCTGGCTCGCGTCGCGCCCGTACTTTTGCCGATGCCATTCGCTGGCCCGGCCAAAGCTCATGCCGCTGCTGTCGACGATCAGGCTGATGGCTTCGCCGTTGCGCAGGCGTTCGGCCACGCGAGCGCAGCGTTGTTTGACCTGAACCTCGAGCGTACGGAACCGCTCGCTCAGAAGCCCGAAACTCGGTACCCCGATGTCGAGTCCGCGCAGCGCCCGGAATTCGTGCATGTGGCCGGTGATCTGCCGCATGCCCCAGCCGAACAGCCGGTAGAAGATGAAGATCAGTTCGAGGTACGCATCGCTGTACGTCCGGGACTGACCCGACACGCCCTTCTGGTAGGGCGTGTCGTTGATGAACAGCGCCTTCAGGTCTCCGTCGGGACAATACAGGCTGAGTTGCCCGCGCCGCTTCAGGCTTTCGTTGTACTCGTGTGCGTTTGTTACCGCATAGCCCGGCTTCGCTCGTTTGCGCGGTTCGCCCGTCTTCAGTCTTGCCTTGTAAGGCATGAAAGCTCGCTCGTCGGATAGATCTCCGGACTCTTTCTACCCGACCCACGGCCGCCGCGCAAGCGGCCCTCTTGAACAAAGCC
>NZ_WHNQ01000191.1 GCF_009362785.1 Paraburkholderia atlantica | reverse complement strand
GGCAAAGCTGATCAAGTCCACCGCAGAGCTACTCCGAGCGTTATAGCTCGGAGTGGATAAGGAAGGCAGAACAGGATGAAGCAGCAGACGCTGGCAATGGCAGCTGATGAAGGTGCGGGTTTCGAGACGCACCGCAAACGGACGCGGCGCGATGAGTTTCTCGATACGATGAATGCAATTACGCCGTGGGCTGAGTTGTGCGCGGTGGTCGAGCCGCATTACCCGAAGCGCGGCAATGGTCGCCCGCCGATTGGTCTGGAGCGCATGCTGCGCATCCATTTCATCCAGCACTGGTTCAACCTGGCCGATTTCGCGTGTGAAGAGGCGCTTTACGATAGCGTCAGTCTGCGTCGCTTTGCAGGTATTGATCTGGGCTGCGAGGCGGTACCAGACGCCACCACGCTGCTCAAATTTCGTCGTCTTCTCGAAACCCACAAACTGGGCGAGAAGCTGTTTGCCGAAGTCGGCCGGGTGCTTCAGGCGAGCGGCATGAAACTCAAGAGCGGCACAATCGTGGATGCCACGATCATCGGTGCGCCGAGTTCGACGAAGAATGAACAGAAGTCGCGCGACCCCGAGATGCATCAGACGCGCAAAGGCAAGCAATGGTACTTCGGCGCGAAGCTGCATATCGGCGTGGATAGCCAGAGCGGCTTGGCGCACAGCGCAGTGCTCACGCCGGCCAATGTGCATGACAAGCATCCGCTGCCGCAATTGCTGCACGGCCAGGAGCGGCGGGTGTACGGTGACAGCGCATACGCCAGCCAGAAAGCGCTGATCCACAGCAAAGCGCCGAAGGCGCGCGACTTCACGAATCAGCGCACGCGCCGCGCGGGTGCAGTCGATGAGGTGCAGCGCGGCAAGAACCGCCACAAGTCGAGGATCCGTGCGCGTGTGGAGCATGTCTTCGCGGTGGTCAAACGACTGTGGGGCTTCACGAAGGTGCGTTACCGCGGGTTGGCGAAGAATGCGAACCGGGCCTTCGTAGCTCTGGCGCTCGCCAACGTGTACCTGTCGCGCACGCGATTGATGGCACAGGTGTGCCCGTAATGGGCGAAACGCGGGCAAAACGCCCGCGTGCAATGCCCGCAAGGGCCAAAAGCCAAAGGGTGACGGTCGGCTTCACGACCTGAACACCTCAACATCGCCGACACGTCGCAAATTCAGCGGCTTGTTCAGCGTAGCCC
>NZ_WHNQ01000020.1 GCF_009362785.1 Paraburkholderia atlantica | reverse complement strand
CATCGCTCGCGGGCATGGGCGCGGGTGCGGGCAACGCGCCGCTCGAAGTGTTCATCGCGGCCGCCGAGCGCATGGGCTGGAATCACGGCACCGACCTCTACACGCTGATGGACGCCGCCGACGACATCGTGCGTCCGCTGCAGGACCGGCCGGTGCGCGTCGATCGCGAAACGCTCGCGCTCGGTTATGCGGGCGTGTATTCGAGCTTCCTGCGTCATTCGGAAGTGGCCGCGAAGAAGTACGGCCTGAAGACCGTCGACATTCTGGTCGAGCTGGGCAAGCGCCGCATGGTGGGCGGTCAGGAAGACATGATCGTCGACGTCGCGCTCGATCTGCTCAAGCGGCAGTGAGACAAGGGGCAGGCTGGCGCTGCGTGCGCTCTTCTGCCCCATATTCCGATCGAACAATCACGCAAGGAATTCGCACATGAGTGCTACTTACACTGAAGCCAATACCAGCCGCTTTGCGACGATTCGCGACGGCGAGACCGATTACAAGGTGCATTACAACGACGCGGGCCGGGCCGAGGGCCAAGTCGTGATGATGCTGCATGGCTCGGGCCCGGGCGCGACCGGCTGGGCCAACTTCCACCGCAACATCGAGCCGCTCGCGGCGGCCGGCTATCGCGTGATCCTGCTCGACTTCCCGGGCTGGGGAAGGAGCGATGCGTTCGTGAACACCAAGGGTTCGCGCTCGGACTTCAACGGCCGCATCGTCAAGGGCCTGCTCGACCACCTGGGCGTCGAGCGCGCGCACCTGATCGGCAACTCGATGGGAGGCCACAGCGCCACGGCGTTTGCGCTGGAGAATGCGTCACGCGTCGGCAAGCTCGTGCTGATGGGCGGAGGCACCGGCGGCCCGAGCCAGTTCGTGCCGATGCCGACCGAAGGCATCAAGCTGCTGAATCATGTCTACCGCGAGCCGACGCTCGAGAACGTCAAGCGCATGATGAACATCTTCGTGTTTGATCCGAGCTCGCTGACCGACGAACTGCTGCAGCTGCGCGTGGACAACATGCTGTCGCGCCGCGATCACCTCGAGAACTGGGTCAAGAGTCTGGCCGCGAATCCGAAGCAGTTCAGCGACTACGGTCCGCGCCTCGGTGAAATCCAGGCGGTGGCGATGATCATCTGGGGCCGCGACGACCGCTTCGTGCCGTACGATATTGGCCTGCGCCTGTTGTGGGGTATGCCCAACGCCGAACTGCACATATTCAACCGCTGTGGCCACTGGGCCCAGTGGGAGCATGCGGAGAAGTTCAACCGTATGGTGCTCGAGTTCTTCGCAGACTGATCGATTTTCCTCGACCCCGGTTGCTGACATTGTTCACGCATGGGTTTGCATATCCATACGGGAATCGGCGCGGCGACGGGTGGCGCAGGAACGCGCGATACGCGATCGCATCTCTTGGGCTAACTCTCGCCTCGACGAGGAACTTCCGCTCCGGTTTGTATCGGCTCACCCGAAAAGCAATGCCGCCAGCCTCATAACGGGCTCGATTCGTCGCGGACGGCGGCTATCTTTGGTAGTGACGTATGCGGTTTACAGGCGCTAAGGCGCCGCCCTCCATTAGCTGTCTGTTGATACGCAGATAAAACTGACGCAGGGGGGCGGACAAATTCTTGGACTGATTTATGCCGCAATTCCAAGACTCTGCCGGTATTCGACCGGGCTGAGGAAGCCGAGCGAGATCTTGATCCGCTTTGCGTTGTACCAGCGGATGTACGAGTCAACGACTTCGATGAATTGATCAACGGTCGTGGCCCGCCAGTCACGAGGATAGAATAACTCCGTCTTGAGGCGCCCGAAGAAACCTTCGCAGGCTGCATTATCCGGCGAACATCCTTTGCGCGACGACATCGAACGAATCAGTCTGGCATCCTGCATCCGTGAGAGCCATCCTGGCCAGCGATAGGAACCACGGGCCGCTGCTCGCAGCAAGCCACCGACTCAATCGCCGAATCCAGCATGGTATTGACGAGTTCGGCATCCGGGCGCGTGCCGATTGACCAGCTCACAACGAGACCGTCGAAGCAGTCGATCACCGGCGGCAGATATACCTTGCCGTCCGGGATCTGGAATTCGGTAATGTCAGTGAGCCATTTCTGATTTGGAGCGGCGGCACAGAAGTCACGATTGATGATGTTCTCCGGCACGGGGCTTATTTCTCCGCGATAGGAGCCCTAGCGACGTCGCCTGGTCGTGGCAGCGGCCAGACCTTCCTGTCGCATCAAACGTCGCACTACCTTCTCCGAGATAAAGATCTGCTGCCTGCCCAACGCCGCGCGGGTTCGGCTATATCCATAGCAACGGTGATTGAGTTCGAAGATGTCCGCGATAACGCGACGCGCCCCAGCATGCCTGTCAGCAACCAACAGACGTGCACGGTGATAGAAGTATGAACTTCGGGCAAGCCCCATGGCGGCTAACAGCTCCGGCAACGTCGGGTAACACAGAGTCCCCGGCTTAAGATAAGGCCATCAATCTGGGCGTGTCGGCGATCATCGTCAATCACGGCTTGCCCGAGTCGCTTAAGGATGTCGTGCAGCAGGCGCTCGACAAGGGCATCAAGGTCGTCGCGTTCGACGTCAATCTGGCCAATCCGAAGGTCCCGCAAATCGAGCAGAGCGACCATGACCTGGCTTCGCTGCTGCTGACGCAGGCGGAACTGGGGGGAAGTTCCCGGCGTTCCGGGCCAGCGATGTGGCGACGGCGGCCTGGATTCCCGTCGATCAGCAACCCTGGTGGTGGCGCGGACCGAGCACCCGGCGGGTCGCGCCTGGTTCCATTCCCTTCACTCCGCGGCTTTCGAGGCAATGCGGCTCGTGGGAATCTTCGTCGCGCTTCTTTCGATCTGACTGATTGTTGGTGCCGTTTCGCTGCAGTGCTTTCTATGCTGGGAGGCTGGATGAGCTTGCCATCTCGCGTACGGAACGCCGAGCCTCATCGCCTCCGATTCCCAACAAGGACGCATCGTCGACGCTTCGGACCGCGTATTGCGCTTTTAATCGGAAATCATCATGAGCACAGACGTCGTCCCAGAAGAAGCCCAGATCGTTGTCCGGCCGCTTTCAGCCCATATTGGCGCCGAAGGAACTGCTCGCGGAAAAAGCCGCAGGGTGCGCGCGGAGACGATCAGCGCCGTGGAGTTGGAAGATCTGTTTCGCGAGATCAATGCCGAGAACGTCGATTTCCGATTGCTCATCGACTTGCAAGTTCGTCGGCAGCGCAAGTTCCACGAGCTCGCGCTGCCTTGGTGAAGCCGTTTTGCACGCTATCTCGGCCAGATTTTTCACGATTCGAACGATTACCCCAACATGTGCGCGCAGTAGTCGATAGCGTGTTGGATTGGCACGGTCATCGGCAGGGTGTCGGGTCCACGACCACCTCGTCCCGCGCAAACACGCGGATCAGATGATCGGGCTTGCCCGCATATGAGCGGCCAAAGAATAGTTCATGTCGCTAAAAATCCCGATCTAATCCTCGCCATCGTCCTCGCCGCCAAAATGGAGGCGGCTCGCGCGTGCGTCAGGTCACGAAGCGATCTTTGCGATGGAGCCGATCAGTTCCTGGGTGTAGGTGTCCCGCGGTGATCGGAAGACGGTCTCTGTCTCGCCTTCTTCCACGATTCGCCCATCCTTGAGGACGACAACCCTATCGGCCACATGGTGAACCACACCGAGGTCGTGGGAAACAAAAAGGATTGTCGTACCATGCTCGGCGCGGAGCTCGACGAGAAGGTCGAGCACCTGTGCTTGCACGACGACATCTAACGCGGAGACCGGTTCGTCGCAGACGATAAGGGATGGCGTGGGTGCCAACGCGCGAGCGATCGCGACTCGCTGACGCTGGCCGCCCGACATGCTGCGCGGGTTGCGCTCCAACACGGAGCGGGGTAGGTGCACCTGGTCGAGCACCTCCAGCACGCGTCGCTGCCGATCCACTGCGTTCGGAACCGAGTTCAGCAGCGGCTCTTCGATCAGCCGTCCGACCGGAGAGCGGGGGTCGAAGGAACTGAGGGGATCCTGGGAGATGAGCTGGGCATATGCCCGATGGGGCCGGCGGTCGACCTCCTTGAGTGAACTCCACGGCTCGCCATTGAGCAGCACCTCGCCGGTGGTTGGCGCCAGCAAACCGAGAACGATCTTCAGAATCGTCGACTTTCCTGATCCCGACTCCCCCACGATGCCGAGCGTCTCACCTCGACGGACCTGGAAGCTGACATCCGAGACCGCCGTGAATCCCGCACCGCGACGGATCGCCTTCGCGCCCCCATAGACCTTGGCCAGGTTGCGCACTTCGAGGACCAGTTCATCCGTACTGGGCGTGTGGACTGGGGCGGCGATACGCTTAAGGCCGTGCCCGGCTTGCGGGGACGCAGCGAACTGGGACAGATAGTAGCCACGCGACGATCTGGCCGGGATCGCCGCCAGAAGCTGCCGCGTGTACGGGTGCTCAGGGTACCTGAGCACAGTGCCGATCGGGCCGCGCTCCACGACAACACCATCTTTCAGGATCAGGACGTCGTCGGCGATCCCGGAGACCATCGCCAGGTCGTGACTGATCAGCAGCAACGCGGCGCCGTCGTCGCGGCGCCGCTGGAGGACGCTGAGGATGCGCTTTTGCACCGTGACGTCGAGGGCTGTGGTCGGCTCGTCGGCGATGATCACCTTCGCGTCAGCGGATATGGCCGAGGCGATCAGGGCACGCTGGCGCTGCCCGCCGGAAAGCTGGTGTGAGTAGGAATCGACCCGATGCTCGGCGTCGCGAATGCCTACGGCCTTGAGCAGCGCGACGGCTTTGGACGCCCGCTCGGCACGGGTGCCGATCTTGTGAGCCTCCAGGGTCTCGGTGATCTCGCGGCGCAAAGTACGCAGCGGATCGAGGCTGGTCAGGGCGTCCTGGAGGACGAGCCCGATCTCCTTGCCGCGGATCCGTTGCCAGTCCTCGCGGGAGAAGCCCAGCGCGTTCTCGCCACCGATCTCAAACGTGTCCGCCCGGACGACGAGTCCTTCTCCGGCCAGGCCGACCAGGCTGCGGGCGGTGAGGCTCTTGCCCGAACCAGACTCGCCAACCAGGGCGAGGCAACGTCCAGGGCGCAACTCGAAGGAAACACCTTTGGAGACGATCGCGTCGGCGCCGGGCAGGCCGATCCGGAGGTTCTCGACCTTGACGAGCACATCGTTCGTCTCGACGCTCATCGCAGCCTTCCTTCGAAACGAGCCTGGACGTAGTGGCCAAGGATCGCGAAGGCGACCACGGCCAGCACGATGGCACTGCCGGGGAAGAGGCTGGGCCAGGTGGCGATGCGCAAGACGTTGCGGCCTTCGGCGACCATGACACCCCACTCCGGGGTGGGCGGCTGCGGGCCCATTTGAAGAAAACTCAACGCCGATACGGCAAGGATCGCGGTACCGATGTCCAGCGCGGCCACGAGCCCGACGGAGCCGATCACGTTCGGGAGCACATGACGGAAGACGTTGCGGGTCTGGCTGTGGCCAAAGAGCACCGCATGGGTGACGTAGTCCGAGTTCGCCACCTGTTTCGTGCGTCCGCGGATGATGCGGCCGAACTTAGGAATGCTCGACACACCGATGGCCACCGCGGTGCCGAGCGGACCGCGGCCCCACAGCACCGCGATGAACAACGCCAGCAGAACACCGGGGAAGGATGAGAGCAGGTCAAAAACACGACTCAGAATCTCGTCGAGCAAACCGCGGGCCAGCCCGGCAACCAGACCGAGCACAGTACCGCCAGCCACACCGATGACCATGGCTGACAGGGCTATGCTGAGCGACCACCTGGTACCGACCACGACCCGGCTGTAGACGTCGCGGCCGAGTTGGTCCGTGCCGAACCAGTGCTCGGCCGACGGCACTTCGAGGGCGTGCTCGGGGGAGGAGGCAGTCGCGTCCCCGGCACCCAGCAGGCCGGGAGTGAAGGCCGCGATCAGGAGCACGAGGACGTAGGCGAGGGCAATGATGACAGTGACCGGTGGGATTCGGCGCTCCTGTCGGGCGCGTTGGACGTCATGCGACGACCTTGCCGCCTCAGCATAGTTTGCGGGAATGGCGCAGTCGAGTGCTTCGGCGCTCTTCTTCAAGCTCATGAGGTTCCCTTCGTTCTTGGATCGATGATTGCGTACGAGAGATCGACGAGTGTCGAGGTGACGACGTACACCAGAGCGACGATGAGGACAACGGCGAAGACCACTGGGACGTCCTTGCCGAGCACCGCCTGAAGGGTGGTCGTCCCGAGTCCGGGGCGGCTGAATACCGTCTCCGTGACGACCGTACCGCCGAGGAGCTGACCTATCAGCCATCCGGCAAGCGTGATTGTCGGGACCAGGCCATGACGTAGCGCGTGGTGGGTGCGCAGGCGCAGCGGGCCGATGCCACGCGACAGCGCGGTGAGTGAAAAGGGCTGATCGAGGGCGCGCTCCATCGCCTCGCGCAAGACAGGGCTCAGCAGCCCGAAGGTCGGCAGGGCCAGGACGATCGCCGGGAGCACCAGCGAGGACAGGCCATCGGCGCCAGAGATGGGGAAGAGATGGATCTTCACCGAAAAGGCGACGAGGAGCACCAGTCCCGACCAGAAAACCGGGATCGAGTTGACGAGCAGCTCCAGGCCGATGAAGAAAGAGCGCAGCGCCCGATTGCGACCCGCGGTCAGCAGGGAGACCGCTATTGCCGCGACGACGGCGATGAGACCGGCGGTCAGGGCCAGTTGGATCGTCGGACCGATCGACTCGCCAAGGATGACACTGACGTCTTCTCGTTTGACGTAGGAGCGACCGAAATCACCGACAAAGAGCCGGGCAACGTAGTGGACGTACTGCACGTACCATGGCTGGTCGAGTTGCCACTCCTTTCGGATCGCATCCTCAAGCCCTTCGTAACTGTTTTGGCCAGCCATGATGGCAGCGATGTCGCCCGGAATAAGCTGGAGCGAAATGAAAGTGAGGGTCACCGCTGCCCATAGCACCACCACGGCTCCTGCGAGGCGTCGGAAAATGGCACCTCGCTGGGTGGGGTGCGTTGCCACGCTGCCGGTCATTTGGCGATCCATACGTTATACAGGCTGCCGACTGTCAGGGACTCGGGTTCGAAGCCGATGTTGTGGACCTTCGAGGTGGCCGCGAGCTGGAATGCCCCGGAAGTCAGCGGCACGAAGAGCGCGTAGTCATCAACAAGCTTTCGCTGCGCCTCCGACAAGATGTTCTTGCGCGCGTCGTGGTCGGTGGTAGCCGTGGCCTCCTGGCCGAGCTTCGCGACGTCAGCCACGTCGGCAGGCAAGTTCTTGACGGTGTAGCGGTAAAGCCAGTTCACGATATAGGTTGTGATGTTGTTTCCATAGTCGGCGCGGGTCCAGATGTTCGGGTAGATGCCGTAATCCCCCTTGCCGAGTTCGTCGTAGAACGGGCCGGACGCCGGGGTGTGCAATTCGAGGTCGAGGCCGATATTCTTCTTCAGGGCGGCGGCCACCGATTGGATGAGTGTGTCGCGCTGGTCGCGGACGGCCTCGGCGATGTACTCCACGTTGACAGTCAGGCGCTTGCCATCCTTGGTGCGGTAGCCTTCGCTGTCGCGTGTGGTCCAGCCCGACGCGTCGAGAAGCTTGTTGGCCTCGTCAATTTTGTTGCCCCACGAACCTTTCAGGGATGTGTCGTAGTAAGGACTGTCGGAGCCGACCCAGCTCCAGGCGCGGGTGCGCGTGCCTTTGTAGAGCGAGGTCACGATGGTGTCGGCATCAAAGCCGTCGCGAAGGGCTCTGCGGACGTTGATGTCGTCCAGCGGGGCTTTGCCAGCGTTGAGGTTGAAGCCGAAGGAGGTGCTGGTGTCGTAGCCGACGATGTGCTGGAAGTCCTTGTCACCGGCAAAGAGCGGCACATCGTAGGACTGGACCGAGTCGATCGCATCAACCTGGTTGGACTGCAGCGCGTTCGTACGCGAGGAAATGTCGGGCAGGAACGAGTAAACGATCTTGTCGAGATACGCAGGCCCCCTGTGTTTCTCCCCAGACTTCGGCCAGTTGTAATTCTTGTTCCGGACCAGGGTTATATTCTGACCCGGGCGGTAATTCTCGAAGATGAAGGGACCAGTGCCAATGATGTTTTTGGCGTCCTGGCAGAGCTTATCCTTGAGCGCGAGCTTGCTCGGCTCGATGAAACCAGCACGCACGCTGGACAGGGACTGGAGCAAACCGGCGTCGACCCGCTTAAGATGCAGCACGAGCGTGGCGTCGTCGGGTGCCTCGACTGACTTGATGCTGTTCAGAATGCCTAGCGCATTGGTCGCGTTGGCTGGATCGAGGTCGAAGTCGAGGTTCGCCTTGGCCGCCTTGGCGTTGAACGCGACCCCGTTGCTAAACGATACGCCCTGGCGAATCTTGAAGGTGTAGGTCAGATGGTCGTCGGAGACTTTGTAAGATTCCGCAAGCCACGGCGTGAGCGTGCCATCGGCCTCGAGATAGAGAAGCGAGTCGATAACATTGCGCGAGACTGTATAGTTAATGATCGTGCCTGTGTACGCCGGGTCGAGGCAAGGTGGTTCCACCGAGAGGCCAAACTTCAATGTGCCGCCGGCGACCGGAGCAGTATTGTTGCCGCCAGTCCGGGAGCCGGTCGCCTGTTCGCAGCCACCCACGATCAGGGACAATGCAACAACCATAGCTGAGGCACAAACGCTCCGCTTCTGCTTCATAGCCTATCTCCTCGACAGAACTCGTTGGCGTGCAACCAAGGGATAAGATGGGTGCACTTCATGATCCAATAAGGACAGGTGAAGAGGCATGAACCGCAGGTTCTTAAGCACTGCCGACATGAATACCTCTTGCTTGACAGCTCGGCATTGTCATAAGCAAGCGAAGCACACGGCAAACATTAATTTCGCATATGCAAATGGTTTATGTCGGCATATGGCAAGGTGAAAAACATATTTAGCCCAACCTCCTTCGCTACTTATCATGGCCCTCGCATTTTCAGTATTCGTCGCTTGACGATGGCGCGCCGCGCCGAGATCATGGGCTTTCACCCCAGTCTGAAATGCTGGCTGGCGGAACACGGCCGGGCGCACGATGATGTGATGACCTGAAATCATGCCCGGCGGCTACCGCAGCCCACACATCCATGCCACCCCAGACGGTCGAAAAATGAGCAAAGAAATCCGACTCAACGCGTTCTCTCTGGCAGCGCCATCGCATCTTTCCATGGGCCTTTGGCGCCACCCTCGCGATCGTTCGCTGGAATACAACCAGTTGTCCTACTGGACCGACCTCGCACAGATCGCCGAGAAGGGCAAATTCGACGCGCTCTTTCTGGCTGATGGAATCAGCCTCTATGACGTGTACCGAGGCAGCGCCGACACGGCCATCCGTCACGGAGTGCAGTTCCCCCGGCTGGATCCGCTGCTGCTGGTGTCGGCCATGGCGCATGTGACCACGCACCTGGGCTTTGGCATTACCAGCAGCGTCAGCTACGAGTCGCCCTACATGTTCGCGCGCCGCATGAGCACGTTGGACCACATCACGGGTGGGAGAGCCGGCTGGAACATTGTCACCAGCTTTGGCGACAGCGGCACCAAGGCCCTCAATGGCCAGGCTGCCCGTGCCCATGATGATCGTTACGATGTAGCCGACGAATACATGTCACTGGTCTACCAATACTGGGAAGGCAGTTGGGAAGACGGTGCCGTTTTGCGCGATCGAGAACAGGGTGTATTTGCCGACCCGGCGCGCATTCACAAGGTAGAGCACGAGGGCGAGTTCTTCCGTAGCGAAGGCATCCACATCTGCGAGCCCTCGCCGCAGCGTACCCCGCTGCTGTTCCAGGCCGGCACTTCGGAGCGCGGCAAAACATTCGCGGCCCGTCACGCCGAATGCGTGTTTATCTCGGCTCCCAGCAAAAAAGTGGTCAAGAACGCAGTAGATGACATACGCCAGCGCGCCGTGCAGGCAGGGCGTCCTGCGGACAGTATCAAGGTATTCCTGTCACTGACGGCCATCCCCGCCGAGACCGACGAGCAGGCCCAGGCCAAGTACCAGGATTACCTGCAATACACCAGCGCGGAAGGGGCGGCTGCGCTTTTCTCGCGCTGGACCGGCATCGACCTCGCCAAGTACGGCCTCGATGATCCGATCCAGTATGTGGACTCCAACCACATGCAGTCGGCGATCAACAACTACACCCGCGCGGACCCAGACAAAGTCTGGACGTTCCGCGAAATCCTGGCCCGCGTGGCCATCGGCGGCGGCAGCGCCAACCTGCTGGTTGGCTCGCCCACCACCATTGCAGACCAGATGCAGGAATGGGTCGATGACACCGGCATCGATGGATTCAACCTGGGTTATGCCGTGGCCCATGAAAGCTTCCAGGATTTCGTCGACCTGGTGGTGCCTGAATTGCAACGCCGTGGCGTCTACAAGCAAGACTATGCCCCCGGCACGCTGCGTGAAAAGATCTACGGTTCGGGGCAGGCTCGTCTTCCCGACGACCACCCGGCGGCGCGGGCGCGACGCGCCTGAAGACTGCGTGCCTGCCGACATCGACTGGAGACGCGCGTGAATCCCGCGCTCGCGCGCAAACAGCCGCGAGCCGGATTGCGCGTCGATGGCTAGAAAGTCCGCCCTTCGACCAAGTGTGTCTTGACGCCGTTAAGGACATAGTCGCCAACGACTTTGGCCTTATGATTCAGCGGGTTGTGGCTGAAAATGGTGCGGAGGTTACGCCAGTGGCGGTCGAAATTATATTTTCGCGAAGTCGCCGAAGCGCCTCCCGCATCGAATAGGCGCTCTCCCGCCTGCAGTGCAAGCCGCCCGACAACGATCTGCGTGCGCGCAGTTGCGAGTGCGCTTTCCAGCACGAGTTCGTCCGCCGCCGGGTCGGCGTGCAGGATAGCGTCAGACGAGCGCCCGAGCGTGCGCGCGTTTTCGCTCACGAGCACATCGATGGTGTGGCTCAGTGCCGAAAGCTCGCCCACCACCTGCTGGATGAACACATCCTCTCGCGCGGAGGACGCAGTGGAATGCAGCACGGGGCGCCCATGCGCGGTCACATACGACCGGGCGTCGGCGAGGATATTGCGCACAATACCGGCCGCCACGGCAACCAGATGCAGCTGACGATACGCGCCGCCATGCCGTCCGATCAGCGATGAGTAGCCCTTGTTGATGACTTCGGTCGCATCGACCCGGACGTCTTCGAACACGACGCTTCCGCTCGCCGTCATGCGCTGCCCCATGCCGTCCCAGTCGTCGAGCACGGCCAGGCCCTCGGCGCGCACCGGGATGATCGCCGTCACGCCGTTACCGTGCTCGTCCACGAGATTGGTGCGCACGAAGTCCGCATAGGCGGTGCCGGTGGTGTAGTACTTCTTGCCCGACACGCGGAAGTGATCGCCCTCGCGGCGCAGCACGGTCTCAATTTCGCCCGCGCGAGCGGTGCCCTGTTCGCCCGACGCGCCGCCATACAGGGCACCTTCAATGATGCGGCGGATCTGGCGGTCGTGAAACGGTGTGTGCGGCGCGAGCCGCATCGATTCCACGACATCGAAATGCACGCGCAGCGCATGCGCGACGTTCGATTCCGATGCGGCCAGCGTCGTGACCACGTGGATGGCGTCTTCGAGCGAGCCGCCCAGCCCGCCGCGCTCCGCGGGAATGCGCAGGGCGCCGAGGCCGGAGCGCCGAAACGCATCGAAGGCCGCGAACGGCAACTCACGGCGGACTTCGCGTTGAGCCGCGTCGACGCCGATTTCCGCGGCCAGCGCGGGCAGTGCGGCGAGCGCGTCGCGCAGACGGCTGGTGGAAGGAGATTCGTGCAGGGTGGTGCTACTCATGGTCAACGTTCCTGGATGGAGTGTGGCGCACGCCGGAAGGCCGCGCCGGGATGTCGCTCATCGAGCCGGCTGCTGTCGCCGCCCAATTTCTCGCGCAGCGTGCCCGGTGCGTAACGCGTCTTGTAGCGTCCGCGCCCCTGCAGCTCTGGCACGATGAGATCTGCGAAGTCTTCGTACGCCTCCGGCGTGACGGCATAGCTCAGGTTGAAGCCGTCGATGCCTGTTTCGTCGACCCATTCTTCGAGCGCATCGGCGACTTCGCCGGGCGCGCCGATGAAAACCGGGCCGCGGCCGCCGATCGCGTTATGCAGCGCAAGCTCGCGCACGGTCCAGACGCGTTCCGGATCGAGCCGCGTGAAACCTTCGAGCGCCGAGGACGTGCCCGCATCGAGCTGCATGTAGCGGATCGGCTCGTCCGGGTCCCAGGTCGAGAAGTCGATGCCGGTCCAGCCAGAAAACATCGCCAGTGCGGCCTCGGGCGTCACGTAGCGGCGGTAGTCCTCATATTTCTCACGCGCCTCGCGAGAGGTACGGCCCGTGATGATGGTCGCCATGGTGAAGAACCTGATGTCGTGTGCCGCGCGTCCTGCCTTCACGGTTTCGGCGCGCGTGGCGTTCACTACGGGCGTAAGCACTTTCTTGCTCGGTCCGCTCAAATAAATGCCCTCGGCGTGACGGCCGGCAAAACGCTGGCCGCGTGCCGACGCCCCCGCCTGGAACAGTACCGGCGTGCGCTGCGGCGAAGGCTCGGTCATATGGATGCCCTGAACCTTGAAGTAGCGGCCCTGATGATCGACGCGATGGACCTTCGAAGGATCGACGAAAACTCCGGTGGCTGTATCGCGTACGGGCGCATCGTCTTCCCAGCTGCTTTCCCAAAGCTTGTAGACAACGTCCATGTATTCGTCGGCGATGTCGTAGCGCTCGTCGCGCGAGGCGATCGCGTCCTTGCCGAGCACTTTCACGCTGCTTTGCGCGAAGCCTGTGACGATGTTCCAGCCGATGCGTCCACGCGTCAGATGATCGAGCGTCGACATGCGGCGCGCGAAAACATAAGGCGGCTCGTGATTTGCGTTGCTCGTGACGCACAGGCCGAGATCGCGCGTGACGTACGCCATCGCCGAAAGCGCCATGACCGGGTCCTGCTTGGGCACCTGCGCGCCGTGCCGCAGGGCGGTATCCACGCTGCCGCCATGGACGTCGTTCACGCCGATGCTGTCGGCCATGAAGAGCGAATCGACGAGGCCGCGCTCCAGCGTCTTCGCGAGTTCGACCCAGTATTCGAGCGTGTTGTAGTGCAGCGAGCGGTCGCGCGGATGCCGCCACATGCCCGGCGAGTGATGCACCGGGCTGTGCAGCGCGAACGCGTTCACGCGGATTTCCTTCTTCTGATGAGCAGTTGCGGAACTCATAGGTAGGGCTTGTCTCCGTTGATCGTCACGCGGTAGCCGGAGCGCACCTCGGGGTAGTAGTCCCACACGGCCAGATGCTGGCAGGCGCGGTTGTCCCAGAACGCGATCGAATGCGGCTCCCAGCGCCAGCGCACCTGGAATTCGGGCGAGGCGAAGCGCTCGAAGAGCAGGCGCAGGATGCCTTCGCTCTCGGCGGCGGGCACGTTGTCGATATGCGTCGTGAAGTTCTCGTTGACGAAAATGCCTTTGCGTCCGGTCTCGGGATGAGTTCGCACGACCGGGTGCGAAGCCTTCGGAAAGCGTCGGCCGCTGTCGTCGATGCCGCGCAGACGGTTGCGCTGCCGGTATGTCGGTTCGCCGTCGTGTGTGGCGCTCAGCCCTTCGAGATAGCTCCGGAATCCCGGCGAGAGCGATTCGTACACCGCATAGGCGCTCGAAAAGAGCGTGTCGCCACCATGCGAGGGAAGCGTGTGCAGATGCAGGATGCTGCCCATCGGCGGCTCGTCGTCGCACGACACATCCGAATGCCAGCGGTCGCCGGCTACGCGGCGCGTGTTCTCGTCCGCGTGAATCTGGAGAATATCCGGGTAGCCCTCGGGGCCCGGCGTGTTCGGATGCACGTGCAGCGTCCCGAAATGGCGGCCGAGCGCGAGATGTTGATCGAGACTGATCGGCTGATTGCGGAAGAAGATGACCTGGTGCGCAAGCAGCGCGCGGCGCAGTTCGGCTACTTGCGACCCGGTAAGCGGACGGGTCAGGTCAATGCCGTCGATCTGCGCGCCGATATGGCGCGTGAGGGGCTGCACGGCGATGGTCGGTTGGTCGGTTTCAGACATGGGGTGCGGTGTCGAATTGCGGGCCTGCCTGGGCGCCGCGTGAGTGGACAGCGCGATGAAGCGCTGCGGGATGCGGAGGCGCGATGAGCGCCGCGCCTTCGCCGTAGAGTTTTTCGCGCAAGGTGCCGCTCCGGTATGCCTCCTTGTAGATGCCGCGGCGGCGCAGCTCCGGCACCACGAGATCGACGAAATCCTCATGTGTGCCGGGCAGCAGCGCGTGGCTCAGATTGAAACCGTCCACGCCCGTTTGGGCTTTCCAGTTTTCGAGCGCGTCCGCCACCTCTTGCGGCGAGCCGATGAACACTGGCCCCTTGCCGCCGATCGCGTTGAAGATCGCCAGCTCGCGAATGGTCCAGACGCGCTCGGGATCGGCCACTGTGAAGGCTTCGATGGCCGATTGCATGCCTTCGCTCTTCACGTAGCGCAGCGGATCGTCGGGGCTGTATTTCGAAAGATCGATGCCGCTCCAGCGCGAGAACAGCGCGAGCGCGCCTTCGAGGCTCACATGGCGCTGGATGTCCTCCCATTTGGCCTGCGCCTGCGCGGAGGTCGGCGCGACGATGACCGTTGCGAGCGAGAAGAAGAGCACGGAGGTCGGGTCGCGACCGAGCGCGGCGGCGCGCCGGCGCACGTCGGCGACGTCGCGCGCCACCACATGCGCGGTGGGCGAAGAGAGAAACACGCATTCGGCATGGCGAGCCGCGAAGTCCTTGCCGCGATTCGACGTGCCCGCCTGGTAGAGCAGCGGGGTTCGCTGCGGCGAGGGTTCGGCGTAGTGCGTGCCCTGCATCGAAAAGTAGCGGCCCTCGTGGCGGATCTCGTGCACACGTTGCGGGTCGGCGAACGTCAGCGTTTCGCGCTCGCGCACTGCCGCGCCTTGCTCCCAGCTTTCTTCCCACAGGCGATAGACGAGTTCCATGTATTCGTCGGCAAGGTCGTAGCGTTCGTCATGCGGCCGCGCGTCTTGCTGGCCGACCGCGCGCGAGCCGCTTTCGCCAAAGCTCGTCACGATGTTCCAGCCAATGCGGCCGCGCGTCAGATGGTCGAGCGTCGAGAGCCGGCGCGCGAACAGGAACGGCGCCTCGTAGCTCACGCTGCTCGTGACGGCGAAGCCCAGATGCTCGGTGACCTGAGCCATTGCGGAAATGAGCAGCAGCGGATCGAGGCGAGGAAACTGCAGGCCGAGCCGCACGCCTGTGGCGTTGGAGCCGCCGTAGACGTCGTACTGGCTGATGCCGTCGGCGAAGAAAAGCGCGTCGTAGCCGCCGCGCTCGGCGGTGCGTGCAAGGTCGGTCCAGACGGACAAGGTGTTGTAGTCGAGCGAACGGTCGCGCGGGTGGGCCCAAAGACCGGGCGAGAGGTGCGTCGGCGCGAAAGCCAGAAACGCGTTGATGCGGATTTCCGTGGACATGCGAAGCGTCCTCTAGGCTGGAAGATTGGGGACGTGCGAAGCAACCGGGAAGTGGCAGGTCACGCGGTGCGTCGCGGAGAATTGATGAGCGGGCGGCGCCTGCGTGCGGCACACTGCGCGCGCGACCGGGCAGCGCGTGTGGAAAACGCAGCCGGGCGGCGGCGAGAGTGGCGAGGGCATGTCGCCGCCCACGGCCTCCACGTGCAGCGCGTCCGGGTCGGAGGCGGCGATCAGCGCGTGCGTATACGGATGCGCCGCGCGCTCGACGATGTCCTCTCGCGTACCTTGCTCCATGAGGCGCCCGAGGTAGAGCACGCCGATATGGCTGCTCATATACGCGACGACGGCGAGATCGTGCGAGATCAGCAGAAAGCTGAGGTCCAGCGTTTCCTGCAGGTCTTTGAGCAGATTGAGCACCTGCGCCTGTATCGAGACGTCGAGCGCCGAGACCGGTTCGTCGAGCACGAGAATTTCCGGCTCGAGCACGAGCGCACGCGCGATGGCGACGCGCTGGCGTTGGCCGCCGCTCAGCTCGCCAGGTCGGCGTTGCCTGAATTCGGCGGACAATCCTACTTGTGCGAGCAGTCTGTCGAGGCGCTCTTCGCACGCGGCGCGTGCAATACCACGGCGCTGGATGCGCAACGGTTCGAGCACGATATCCGCAACCTTCATCTGTGGATCTAGTGAAGCGGACGGGTCCTGGAGGACAGCCTGGACTGCGCGTTGCCGCCAGCGAAGATCCTCGGCGCGCGTGTCTTTCCCGAACGTCCTTCCGTCGAGGCAAACCTCGCCCCGGCTCGCGGTCTCGGCGCCTAGCACGATCTTCGCGAGCGTCGACTTGCCCGAGCCGGACTCGCCGACCAGCCCGAATGTCCCGCCCTTGGGCAGGACGAAGGAGACGTCCGCGACGGCGTGCAAGTCCGTCGCGCGTGACAGCAGCCCGCTTCGAACGGCGAAAACGCGTCCGAGATGGGTCACCTCGATGGCCGCGACGGGCGATGCTTGCGTATTCACGAGGCCGTAGTGAGAGGAAGCCGTTCGAGCGGGACGGAAGCAGCACGCGAAGCCGCGCTCGGCGCCGCGGCCGACGCAGATGCAGGCTCGGGATGCCAGCAGGCCACGCTGCGTCCCGGCTGCGGCTCGACTGTTGCGGGATACTGCGCCGTGCAATCGGCGTCGGCACGCGGGCAGCGCGGTGCGAAGCGGCATCCCTGCGCGATGCTGCCCGGCAGCGGTGGCTGCCCCGGAATCACGGTGAGCCGCCGCTGCGGCTGCCGCAGTCGCGGCACGGCGCCAAGCAGCCCGCTCGTATAGGGATGGCGCGGCTGCGCGAAGACCGCCTCGACCGGCCCCTGTTCGACGATGCGGCCGGCGTACATCACGGCCACGTTGTCGCAATAGCGGCGCACGAGATGCAGGTCGTGCGTGACGAGCACGATCGCGGTGCCGCGCTCGGCTTGCATTTCGCGCAGCAGATCGAGGATCTGGAGCCGCACGGTAATGTCGAGGGCGGTTGTCGGTTCGTCGGCGATCAGCAGGCCGGGGTTGCACGCGAGATTCATTGCGATGGCCACGCGCTGGCGCATTCCGCCGCTGAACTGGTGCGGATAGCTCTTCAGGCGACTCTCCGGCGCCGGAATGCGCACGCGGCGCAGCAGATCGACCGCCCGCGCCTCGCACTCGGTACGGCTTTCGATGTTCGCTCGGTAGCGGAACATCTCGGTGATCTGCCGGCCTATCGTCAGCAGCGGATTGAGCGAGGTCATCGGGTCCTGAAGGATCATGCCGACCTCGCGGCCGCGCAGCGCCTGAAGCTCGGCAGGCGTCTTGCTTCGCAGGTCGTCGCCGCGCAGCAGGATGCGTCCACCCGCCACGCGCACGCGTGCGGGCGGCAGGCCCAACACGGAAAGACACGTCACGCTCTTGCCGGAGCCGGATTCGCCGACGAGTCCCAGCGTGCGGCCCGCGTGCACAGAAAAGCTCACGCCGTCCACGAGCCGTACCGGCGCCTGCGGCGAACCGGCTGGCGGCGCGGCTTCAGCAATGAGGCCTTCAACCGCGAGCACCGGCGCCGCCTCGGTCTTGCCGTTCATTTTCAGCCTCCCTGGCTACGTTCGCCGCGCTGCAACGCATCGCCGGTCCGGTTGCTGCAAAGCACGGTGGCGATGAGCACGAGTCCCGGCAGCGCGGTCAGCCACCAGGCCGTATCGAGGTAATTGCGGCCTTCGGCGAGCATGCCGCCCCACGACGGATCGGGCGGCTGCACGCCGAGGCCTACGAAGCTCAGCGCCGCCTCCATGAAGATCACGAGACCGATGTCGAGCGTGAGCAACACGACGAACGTGTTGCGCACATTGGGCAACAGGTGGCGCAGCGCCACGTAGAGGGGCGACGCGCCCGCGAGCCTCGCGAGCAGCACGAAGTCGCGCTCGCGGAGGCTGAGGGCCTCGGCGCGGATGATGCGCGCGAAGCGCCCCCAGTTCGCGAGCGTCACGACGATGATGATGTTCGTCACGCTCGGGCCGCATATGCCGACAATCAGCATGGCGAGGAAAACGGGCGGCAGCGCGTACTGCGCGTCGACGAGGCCCATCAGGACCGTGTCGAAGCGGCCGCCGATGTAGGCGGACAGCAGCCCGGCCAGCACACCCGAAAAGCCCGCGAGCAGCACGGCGCAAAACGCGATGAGCAGGGAGATGCGTCCGCCGTAGAGCGTGCGCACGAAGACGTCGCGGCCCATCTGGTCGGTGCCGAACCAATGCGCGTGGCATGGCGCCCGGAACGTGGCTGAGAGATCGATCGCGTTCGGGTCGATGCGCGTGAGCCACGGCGCGAGCGCGGACGCGCCGACGATCAGCACAAAGATGATTGCGTAGGCAAGCATGCCGCGCTGGCGCCATGCGGCTCGAATGGCTTCGCCGCGCGCAACAGGGAAGAGCAGGCGCCCGCTCATGAATGATGCCGGATGCGCGGATCGACGAGTGCGCACAGCACATCGACCGCAAGATGGATCACGGCGAACAGCAGCACAGAAACGATCACTGCGGCCTGCACGACCGTGAAATCGAGCGTGTTGATGGCCTCGACCATGAGACTGCCGAAACCTGGCCACGAGAACACCGTTTCGATCGACACGGCGCCACCGATCAGGATGCCGAACTGCGAGGCGGTGTACGCCACGATCGGTAACGCAGCATTTCTCAGTGCGTGCGTGCCGATCACCACATACTCGGGCAACCCCTTGATGCGCGCCATGCGAATGAAGTCGGAGTCGAGTACGCTCAACATGTTGGCGCGCGTGAGGCGTGCGATGCCGGCGGCTGAGTACCACGCGAGCGAGACGACGGGCAGCACGAGCTGTTTCCAGCTACCGTGGCCACCCGTCGGCAGCCACCCCAGCTGCACGGAAAAGAGCCGGATCAGCAGCAGCGCGACGAAGAAGGGAGGACCTGCCTGGCCGAGCACAGCGAACAGGGTCGCGAATCGATCCACCCACGAGCCGCGCGCAACAGCCGCGCCGATACCAAGCACGAGCCCCACGAAGAGCGCCAGCGCGAGCGATGTGCCGACGAGCACGAGGCTCGCACCAAGGCGACCGAGCGCCATATTGAGCGCCGGTGCGCCGAAGTGAAACGAATTGCCCATGTCCCCTTGCAGAATCCCGGCCAGAAAGTGCACGTACTGCACTGGGAGCGGGTCGGCGAGACCGAGCTGCTGCCGAAAGAGCTGGCGGTCCGCTTCAGTGGCTTCGGGTGGCATCAGCAGATAGGCGGGGTCGCCCACCATGCGCACCAGCACGAATATCACAACCGACATTAGCCACACCGTGACGAGTGTGGAGCCGAGGCGGCGCAGAACATAGCCGCACATGGGTCAGTTCCCGACCACCGTCTGCGGCGCCCACGCGATCGTGCGGAAGTTCAGGAAGCCGCCGCCTTGCTGCGGCTGCCACTCCAGCGTCTTTTTCTTCGCGTAGACGTATGTGAACTCGGAAATGAAGATGGCCGCTGCGTCGTCGTGCAGTTCGCGCCCAATTTGCTGGAATACCTGCCCGCGCTGCGTCCTGTCGCTGACCTTCGAGACGTCGGCGAGCAACGCGTCTACCTTCGGATTCGAATAGTCCGACCAGCTACCGGTTGACGCGAACGCACCGGCGACCGGATGGACCGGGTCGTAGAGCGCATTGGTGAACTGGCTCAGCGCCAGCGGCCCGGAAGCGTGCGTATTGTTCAGGCGCTGGAACGTTGCGTAGGTCAGCCGATTGAGCTTCACCTTCACGCCGACCTGCCCCCAGTAAGCCGCGATTGCTTCGGCTACGCCTTGCGGCATGTCTCCCTGAATATTGAGCGTGGTTTCGAAACCCTTCGGATAACCGGCTTCAGCGAGCAGCGCGCGTGCTTTGACTGGATCATACGGATAAGGCTTGATCGAGTGGTCCGCTCCATACGGGTAGTAGTTCGAAATCATCGTGCCGAGCGGCTCGCCCACGCCGTACAGCACGCTCTTGATGATGGCGTTCGTGTCCAGCGCATAGCTGAGCGCCTGGCGGACCCCTACGTTGGCAAGCGGCGAATCCTTCGCATTGGTATAGACGCGAACATAGATCGGTGAAGCGACGCGGCTTTGAATGACATCGAGCCCACTTTCTTTCTTGAGGCGCGCGTAGTCAGAGAAGGGCAGCGCGACCGAAAGGTCGACCTCACCGCGCAGCACCGCATTGACGCGGCTCGACGGGTCGGTGATTGCGCGGAAGATCAGCGTTTTCACGCGTGGCCTTTCTCCCCAGTAGTCGTCGAAGCGCTCCAATACGAGTTCATTGCCGCCCGGAGAAAGAGACTTGAATTTGTACGGTCCGAGCGAAACAGGTTTTTGCGCGAACGCGTCCGGAATCGGCAAGCTCGCGAGGTAGTCGGCGGGAACGATGTACAGATAGCCGGCGACCTTGTTGGCGAACGCGCCATCCGGCGCCTTCAACTTGAAGACGACCGTGAGCGGATCCGGCGTTTCCACTGATTCGACAACGGGTGCGAAGAACGGACGGCGCGTGCTTTTGCTGCGCGGGTCGAGGATATGATCGAGCGATGCCTTCACGTCGCGCGACGTGAGTGTCGCGCCATTGTGAAATTTGACGTTGGGGCGGAGTTTGTAAGTGAAGACGCGAGCGTCGTTCGAGACGGTCAGGCTCGTTGCAAGACGCGGGACGAGATTGCCCCTGGTATCGAAGCCGTAGAGCGTATCGTAGATCTGCCAACCATAGCGCAGCGAATCACCGCTCACGGCAACGAGGCCGTCGAGATTGTAGAACTCCTTTTCAACGCCTATCACGACAGTATCACGATCGACGGCGGGCGCGGTGCTCGTTGCGTGGGACGGTGCGACGAATGTGCAGGAAAGGGCGGCCGCCAATGCGAATCCGCGAAGGAAAGTCAAGATCGTGTGCATGGTAGGACAGTGGCGACAATGCAGAATCGTCGCGGATGCAGTTGCGGCCGGTAGCCATCGGAGCGATGGATGATCGCGCGCCAAATGGCGATTCGGCAACGATGCAAATGCGATATCGATATCAATGCGCACCTTAAGTGCTTTTCTGCAAACGGCATGAGGTACACCGTGCATGGGGTAGCGCAGTCCGGAACGTGGGACCCGCATTTCATGAAGATGAAAATCACAAATGCTTCGTTTCCGGCTGACCGCATAGGGCCGATACTCGATCGCCCGCCACGTTCGACCGGATACCCGTTCATGACTTCGTCCTCGACCCAAGATGCTCTCGCTCGCGAAACGCTGCGCCTCATCGGTCCCGATCCCGAGAACTGGGTCGCCGATCGGTCGGGCATCGATCACAACGTGCTGATCGTAGGAGGTGGACAGAGCGGTGCGGCGTTTGCTTTCGCACTGCGGCGAGCGGGCATTGGCAAAGTCAGCGTAATCGACGCTGCAGCAGATGAAAGAGGCGCGGGTGTCTGGACGACGCGAGCACGTATGAACCGGTTGCGCACGCCGAAGTCGCTCGCAGGCCCCGAGGCGGGACTGCCTGGACTGAGCTTCCAGGCCTGGTACGAAGCGCGCCATGGCGAGACCGCCTACGCGGAGATCGAGCGGATCGGGCGCGAGCAGTGGAGTGAATATCTCGCCTGGTACCGCCACTTTCTTGGCATTCCGGTGCGGTACGGCACGACGCTCGAACGTATCGAGCCGCATGGACGACACTTCCGGCTGCATCTTGCGATTCGGGGCGCCGATGGTATCGAGCATCGTATGGAGACGGCGCGCAAAATCATTCTCGCCAACGGCGTAGCGGGTAACGGCAGGCCCAACCTGGTCGCGCCACTGGCGACGCTGCCGTCCACGCACTGCGCACACACATCCCAGGCGATCGACTTCGCTTCGCTGAGCGGCAAGTCGGTCGCAGTGGTCGGTGCAGCGGCCTCGGCATTCGATGCGGCGGCGACGGCGCTGGAAGCCGGGGCCGCCGACGTACATCTGTTCGCAAGGCGTGCGGCGCTCGCCGCGGAGCCCGTGATTCGCGCGCGCTCGTATCCGGGTGCCTACGACAACTATCCGGCACTGCCCGATGCGCTGCGCTGGCACTTGGCGTGGCGTTTCAGGCGTGCGGGTTCGACGCCGCCGGCCGATGCCGTGACTCGCGCGACGCGCTTTGCCAACTTTCATCTGCATCTCGGCACGCTTTGGCACGAGGCCACCGTCGAGGGCACGCGTGTACGAGCGCGCGCAGGGGGCGCAACGTTCGCATTCGACTTCGTGATCGCCGGCACGGGCTACGCGGTCGACCTGCATGCGCGGCCCGAACTGGCCGAAATCGCGGATCAGGTGCTGCTCTGGCAGGACCGCTACGTGCCCACCCCGCCCGAGCGGGACGACGCGCTCGGTGCCCACCCATGGCTCGGCGAAGCATTGGAGTACCAGGAGAAAACGCCGGGCACGGCGCCGTATCTCGCGAACATCCACGTGTTCAATCCCGCCGCTTTTGTGAGCCGGGGCTTGCCTGTCGGCGATGTGCCCAGCATGAAGCGCGACATCCCGGCGGTGATCCGGCGCATCAGCCAGGACCTGTTCGTCGAAGACCTCGGTGTGCACGAAGAGCGTATGAGCGCCACTGTTCCTGCTGACTTCGACGAATCTCACTATGCGCAGAGCGTTTATCGGGAAACCGACGTCGCATTGGCGAAGTAAATCGAAGCAACATGGGCGGCTGATTTTGCAGCGCGCCTGTTCGTTACGACATCAACCGGAATCCATCATGAATACAGCCGTCGTTTCAGAAGACGCACAGGTCGTTGTGCGCCCGCTTTCTGCGCATACCGGCGCCGAAATCAGCGGCGTCGATCTTTCCCGACCCCTGACACGCTCGCAGATCAAGGCGATCCGCAATGCCTTGCTTGAATGGCGCGTGATCTTCTTTCGCGACCAGTTCCTCAGTCATGAGCAGCATGTGGTTTTTTCAGCTCAATTCGGCGAGCTGACTGTTGGGCATCCTGTCTTCGGCCATGTCGAAGGTCATCCGCAGATCTATTCGATTTCGAAGTTTCGAAAGGAGACGCGTTTCGAGGGAGAGCCGCTCCGGCGTCCGTGGACAGGCTGGCATACCGATGTCACGGCGGCGGTCAATCCACCCTATGCGTCGATCCTGCGGGGCGTGACGATCCCCCCATACGGAGGGGACACGCAATGGACCAATCTCGTGGTCGCCTATGAGAAGCTTTCTGCCCCGCTGCGCGCTTTCGTCGACGGTTTGCGCGGCGTGCATCGCTTTGCGCCGCCGCAAGGCGCGAAAGGCACTGACGCGTTTGCATCGGCGGTCGAGCAGCATACGCTCGTCAGCGAGCATCCGATCGTGCGCGTGCATCCGGAGACCGGCGAGCGCGCGCTATACGTGAGCCCCGGCTTTCTCAAGCAGATCGTCGGACTGGCGCCACGCGAAAGCCAGGTGCTGCTCGAACTGCTGTGGGAGCACGTGACACGACCGGAATTCACCGTGCGCTTCAAATGGGAAGCGGGCAGCGTGGCGTTCTGGGACAACCGCACGACTGCACATCTCGCGCCGACCGACATCTTCGATCTCGACTTCGACCGTCAGTTGTATCGCACGACGCTCGTCGGTGACGTACCGGTCGGGCCGGACGGAAGGACGTCGGTGTCGCTCGAAGGTTCGCCGATGGGAGCGGCCGCAGCGATTGCGCTGAACTGAGTCGCAGGTCGCTCGTCGGGCGGTCCGGTTCGTCGACGCGCGCGCCGCGAAGCCCGGTGACGGCGACGCGCCCCGCAAGCGGCGCGCTCAGAGCGCGAAACGGCCTTCCGCGACGAATGTCGGTAGCGGATTGCGCGGGCTCGGCGCCTCGCGCTTTTGCAGGGCTTCAGGCAACGAAGCTTTGTCACCAGCGCGACCGATGGCAACGGCCGCCTCGATCGCATAGTCCTCGGGGATCGCCAGTTCCGCGCGGATATGCTCGCGTTCAATGCCGGCAAGGCCGTGTGCCTTCCACCCCGACAGGCTTGCCTGCAGCGCGAAATAACCCCACGCGGCGCCTGTATCGAACGAATGCGACGCGAGCGGCACTTCCGTTGCGGCCCCCGGTGGCGCGAACGTGCGCTTCGACAGCACGATCAGGATCGCGGCGGCATATTGTGCCCAGCCGCGGTTGAACTCGTTCAGGAAACCCAGAAATCGCGTCCAGTGCTCCGTGTCGCGGCGCGCATAGACGAACCGCCACGGCTGCGAGTTATACGACGAGGGCGCCCAGCGGGCCGCTTCTAGAAAGGTTAGCAACGTCGATTCTGGAATCGTGTCCTTCGTGAACGCGCGCGGCGACCAGCGTTCGAGAAATTGCCTGTCGATCGGATACTCGGCGGTACGGGAGTTTGAGGTGGTCATGTCTGTGCCATTGAGGAGAGAGAGGCGATGCTTATGCGTGTACGCCCGCCAGAGTCAGGACGGTAAGTCGGGTCAAACATGAATCCAACCAATGTTTGCGCATAAGAAAAGCAGATGACGGGAGAATACGTTGAGTCGATGTCGTCCTGCCGACATTGCATTTGCGGCACAGAGCATTGCACAAATGCTTGTTTGCGCAAGCGAGCGGCGCTGACTAGATTCGATCAATGCCACGAGCAGGGGAGCGCACGATGTCATTGGACCTCGCATTGTTCTATCGGCGGGCCGTGTCCGGCTTCCTCGAAGCCGTGCGGCAGCGGATGCATCTCGACCGGCGCCACGCGGCTGTCCGCGCGCGCAGTGCACGCGAACAGCCGCGCGACGATCCCGAGCGCCTCGAGCGCATCGCCACTTACGCGCGCGGGATACTTCAACATGGGCTGGACGTTTGAATAAATCCGGACAGGGCGGCTGAAACCTACGCGTTAGTGTTCGATCGGCGGCACGGCGGCTATTGTTTTCCGCTAGTGACGCCAGACTAACTGCTCCTGCTGAACATCTACAATTCAGCGGGCGACGACACAGCGCGATCGAGCGTCCATAAGGTGTTCGTCGATCCGTCCTCGCCGCGCGACGCGCGGTCACGACGCGGTCACGACGCAGCATCGAATTGCGCTCGCGCTGTTTTCCTGAGTCCCTGCGCGGCATAGGGCCGGTCGTCATAACCTTAGTCGCAATCCGCTTTGATGGGCTCGCTCGCACTACTTATACTGGTGCGCTTGTCGGCGCGCCGATTCTGTCGTCGCAGTACGCGGATTGAACTCGAATTATCACTGCAACGGCATTCAGCAATGGCGCATCGACGCCGATGGGAGCGTGAAAAATGCGTAAGCGGGTCCGGTTCGTGGCTTCGAGATCGAAGACGATGAGCGCTCTGCTGACGGTGGTCGCGGTCAGCGGCCTGCTCGGAAGTTGCTCCTCTTCGGTCAACGCAACCGGTGAAGCGCAATCCTCCGCCGAACCGGTGCGCTGGCGCCTATCTATCGACACGATCGGCAAGCCCACTAGCGGGGCCGAACTCAGCGCATGGAACGTCGATGTCGCGGCGGATGGACGCGGCCTGGCCAGTGGCAGCGACGATGTCGCAACGGATGGCCGGATTTTCGCGGCTAATTGGGCGGCCTGCCATGGCGCGCAAGGCGAGGGGTTGAGCGGCGATCAATTGGTCGGCGGCGCGGGCACGTTCGCGAGTGCGAATCCGAAGCACACGGTCGTCAGCTACTGACCAGATGCGACGACTATATTCGACCATATCCGCCGGGCGATGACGTATAACGCGCGTCGATAGCAACGCGAGACGGACCGCCGGATCGATGAACTCCTGCAACGCGTCGAACTTGTCGCGCGCTTCCTGCTGCGTCTTGCCGATCACCGGGAAGATGCCCGGTATGATCTTCAGGTGTTCGGGCGCGCGTCCGTAGCGGGCGAGCCGCCCCTTGACGTCGCGATAGAACTGCCGTGCTTCGTCGAGCGTCTGATGCGCGACGAAAATCACCTCGGCCGTTTGCGCGGCCAGCAGCCCGATGCGCTCCGTCAAGACCGACAGCGCGGCATGCGCGCGAGCTGCGCGTAGTGGGCCAGGGCGCGGCGCCATCGCCACCACGCGATCGCCAAGATGGATCGCTTCGTCGACGTCATGCGTGACGAGCATTATCGTGATGCGCTCGCTATGCTCGAAGCCTTGCAGGCCGACGAGTGCGACGTGCTCGGACACCGCGTCGCGCTTCTGCTGTGGCGAAAGCGGCGCGTTGCGCAGCGCGGCGAGAATATTCTGCGAGGCTGTAAGCCACTGAAATAGCCGCTGATCCTGAAAACACGATGCCACGTTCGAGCGACGTATCGCGCACCCGCTCGCCGTCCACGCTGATCTCGCCGCGATAGTCAGTGTCGAGTCCGGCGGCTAGCCGCAGCAGCGTCGACTTGCCGCAGCCGCTGGCGCCGAGCACGCTAATGAATTCGCCGGCCGCGATATTGAGTGAGATGTCATCGAGCACGAGCAGGTCGTCGTCCGCATCACGTTGGCGCGCATAGCGGTTGCTGACGCCGCGGATGCGGATGCCTTCGGAACCCGTGGTGGTCATGAGTCCGCTTCCTGTTGTTGAGCCGCTTCAAGCTACGGCACGTTCGCGCGGCGCACCGCTGCGGCGCGCGATCACTCGTCGCTCGACGCCGCGCGCCAGTGCGTTGAGCGCCCAACCCGTCAGTCCAACGACGATGATGCCGAATAGCACCAGGTCCATCCGGAACTGCTCGCTGCCGTCGCCGGTCGCGCAACGGGAGAGACGGGCGACGTAAGCGGCCTGCGTGCTTTTTATTCCATGTATACGCTGATAAGCAAACCAGAATCGCATGGTTGGGCGGCGTTTATGCGAAACATAGAATCACCGGTTCCCAAGCGTCACCAGCCCTGCCATGCCTCGCCAGATACGACTGAATGCCTTCATGATGAATTGCGTGGTGCACCTCGCACCCGGGCAGTGGACAGCGCCCGACGACAATTCGGTCGGCTATCTCGACACGAACTATTGGGTCGAACTCGCGCAGACGCTGGAACGCGGCCTGTTCGACGG
This sequence comes from Paraburkholderia atlantica, assembly GCF_009362785.1. Lineage (GTDB taxonomy): Bacteria > Pseudomonadota > Gammaproteobacteria > Burkholderiales > Burkholderiaceae > Paraburkholderia > Paraburkholderia atlantica. The sequence continues at coordinate 121,209 of NZ_WHNQ01000020.1, read as the reverse complement.
CCTTTTTCTCGGCGATGTGACGGGTATCTACGACGTACTCGGCGATAGCCCGGCCGCCGCGTTGCGCACCGCCGCGCAGGTGCCGATGAACGATCCTGTGCCGCTGATCCCGTTGATGGCGCACGCGACAAAGCATCTCGGCTTCGGCGTGACCGTTTCTGTCGCGTATGAAGCGCCGTACCTGCTGGCGCGCCGCTTCACCACGCTCGATCATCTGACCGGCGGCCGCGTCGCCTGGAACATCGTGACGTCGTATCTGCAAAGCGGCGCACGCAGTCTCGGCCAGACGCAACTGCGCGCGCACGACGAACGCTACGACCGCGCCGACGAATTTCTCGAAGTCTGCTACAAGCTGTGGGAAGGAAGCTGGCAGGACGGCGCGGTTAAACGCGACACCGAACGCGGCATTTATGCCGATCACGATCGCGTGCGACCCATCGAGCACGAGGGCCATTATTTCAAAAGCGAAGGCATCTTCCAGTGCGAGCCGTCGCCGCAGCGCACGCCGCTGCTTTTTCAGGCGGGCGGCTCCACGCGCGGCACGCAGTTCGCCGCGAAGCACGCCGAATGCATCTTCCTCGGCGCGCCCACGCGCAACGGTCTGCGCAAGTCGGCGCAGGCGATTCGCGCGGCGCTTGTCGAAGCGGGACGCGCGCCCGACAGCGCGCTGCTGTTCGCGATGTTCACCGTGATCGTCGATGAAACCGCGGAAAAAGCGCAGGCGCGCTACGAAGCCTACCGTCAGCGCGCGAGCTACGAGGGCGCGCTGGCGCTGCTGTCGGGCTGGACGGGGATCGACCTGTCGCGCTACCAGCCCGACGATACCTTGGCCTACGTCGACACGGATGCGGGCCAATCGGCGCTCGCGTCGTTCAGCAAGCTCGACCCGGATCGCGAATGGACCGTGCGCGACGCGGTGGAATTCGTGACGATCGGCGGACGCGGCGCGGTGGTGGTCGGGGATGCGGCGCAGGTCGCAGACGAACTGCAAGCGCTCGTTGAAGAGACCGGCATCGACGGCTTCAACCTCGCGTGGGTCGAATCGCCGCGCACCTTCCACGACGTGGTGGAGTACCTCGTGCCGGAATTGCAGCGGCGCGGCGCATACAAGACGTCTTATACGGAAGGCACCTTGCGCGACAAGCTGCTCGAGCAGGGCGCGCATCTCCAGCCACCGCACGTAGGCGCGAGCTTTCGCTTCGAATCCGGCGCGCGCTGAGCGTGCGTCCGTCATCCACTTTTCTCACGGCGGGATTGCCCATGCCTCGCGTCAGCGAACCGGATCCATCTTCTTTCTCGCCCGAACTGCGTCAGCTATTCAACGCGTTCACCGGCAACGGCGCGCATTTCGCCGATCAGTTCTCCGTGCTCTCGCATGTAGGACCGGCGGTCGAGCATTTGCCTCGCATGCTGCTCGAACTGAAAGCGCGCAACGCGGTGCCGTTTCGCTACATTGAAATCTCGATTGTCGTGGTGTCGCTGCTGAACGATTGCGACTACTGCGTGCGCAGTCACGCACCGCGTCTTGCGGTTGAAGGCGTGAGCGAGGCGGGCGCGCGCAACCTGCTCGACTACGCGGATCATCCAGAGCTCGATGCCGTCGATAAGCTCGTAGTGGAGTACGCAATCGCCGTGACCAACGCGCCGCAACGCATTCGCGACAACGTGTTCGAACGTCTGCGCGAGCACTTCAGCGAGGCGCAAATCGTCGAGCTGACGCTGCGCATTTCGCTGTGCGGCTTCTTCAATCGCTTCAATCAGGCATTGCAGATCGGCGAAGACCCGACGGCAGTGCATCCGGCTTAACCACATCTTCTCAACCTCGCACATGTCCGATTCTTCGTTCGATCGCCGCGCCTTCCTCGGCGTGGCGAGCGCCGCATTCGCCGCGCTTGCCGTTCCGCGTCTCGCCTTCTCACAGGACAACGGTCCGATCCGTATCGGTCTGCTCGCGCCGCTCACCGGCGCGGGCGGCGCGTATGGCGAAGGCATGGTCAACGCAGCGAAGCAGGCCGCGAACTTCATCAATAGCGAAGGCGGCGGCGTGCTGGGCGGCCGCAAGATCGAGATCGTCGTCGAGGATGACGAGAGCAATCCGACCGCTGGCGTCGCCGCTGCGCGCAAGCTGTTGGACGTGTCGAAGGTGTCGGCGATTGTCGGCGTATGGAGCAGCGCAGTCGCGATGGCGATCAAGCCGATCACCATCGAGAAGGGCGTGCCGCTCTTCGTCACCGGTTCGGGCGACGAAGTCACGCAAGGCGACAATCAGGGGCTCGTGTGGCGCTTTCAGGCGCGCGGCACTGACTGGGGCGCGATATTCGCACGCGCGGCGCTGAAGGACGGCGCGCGTACGGCGTCGGTGCTTGCGTTGCAGACGCCGTTCACGCTGAGCATGGTGAACCCCTTCGTCGATGCCTTCAAAAAGGGCGGCGGCAAGATTCTCGACGTGGTGTACTACAATCCGAATCAGCCGTCGTATCGCGCGGAAGTCGAAAAGGTGTTCGGCAAAAAGCCGGACGCGGTGTTCCTGCCGAGCTATCTGCCGGACCTGTCGGCGATCGCGCGCGAGGTCTATCGCAGCGGCTTCAGCGATTCGCGCATCTATGCGAATTCGTCGGCGGCGGATGCGGAAGGCGCGTTCATCAAGAACGTCGGCAAGAGCGTGGCCGAGGGCATTCACCATATTCAATCGATTCCGCCCGCAAGTTCGACCGCATACAAGACCTTCGCGCACCGCGCGGGCATTCCGGCGAATACGCTCGCGATCTTCCCGTCGAACGTGTGGGACGAAATCTCCGTGCTGGCACTCGCTATCGAACATGCGGGCAGCGCCGATCCGGCCGTGTTTGCGAAGTCGATTCTGCCAGTCGTCAACGGTAGTGGGCCCAACGCAAAGAGCGTCGAGAATCCCGTCGATGGCCTCAAGGCGCTCCGCGCGAAGCAGGCCATCTCGTATAGCGGCGCGGGATCGAGTTTCCGCTTCACGCCGACCGGCGATCAGTTGAACCGCGAATATGGCCACTTCGTGATCAAGAACGGCGCGAACCAGTTGATCGACACGCTCCGATGAAGGAAGACCTCTCGTTGGCGGTCGCGCACGTGAGCGTCTCTTTCGGCGGCGTGCGCGCGCTCGACGATGCGTCGCTCGGTCTGCGCGCGGGCCGCATCACGGGGCTGGTCGGGCCGAACGGCGCGGGCAAGTCCAGTCTATTCAACGTGCTTGCAGGCACGCTGCGGCCGCAGCGCGGCGCGGTGACTCTTGGTGGTCGGGACATCGCGCGGCTCGCGGTTCATGCGCGCGCGCATCTGGGAATTGGCCGCACGTTCCAGATTTCGCGCGAACTGGACAGTCTCTCGGTGCTGGAGAACCTGCTGCTCGCGGCACCCGCGCAGCGCGGCGAAACTATCACCGGCTTGCTGTTTTCGCGGCGCAGCGTGCGGCGCGCGGAAGAACGCGCGATCGAACGGGCGTTGTCGCTGCTCGCTCGCGTGCGCCTTACTCATCTCGCCGACGAACCGGCCGGGGTGCTCTCGGGCGGTCAGAAAAAGCTGCTGGAGTTATGCCGCGCATTGATGCTCGAACCGTCGATCCTGCTGCTCGACGAGCCTGCTGCTGGTGTCAATCCCGCACTGATCGACGAACTGAGTGCGTTCATTCTCGAACTGCGCGATGAAGGCATGACCTTCGGCATCGTCGAACACAACATGGAGATGATGGCTGCGCTGTGCGATCACGTGTATGTGCTCGCCGAAGGCCGCGTGCTGACCCAGGGCACGTTCGATGCCGTCACCACCGATGCGCGTGTGCAGGAAGCCTATCTCGGAGCAGCGGCATGAGCGCGGCGCTGACGTTGCATGGCGTGCATGCGGGCTACGCCGGTAAAGACATTCTGCACGGCGTCGATATCGAACTGGAGCAGGGCGGCGCGCTTACCGTCGTCGGGCCGAACGGTTCGGGTAAGTCCACGCTGCTCAAAACCGTAGTGGGGCTTTTGCGGACTTCGCGTGGGTCGATCGCATTGCAGGGAACCCAGGTCGAAACGCTCAACGCACCGGCGCGAGCGCGGCTTGGTCTCGCGTACGTACCGCAGGAGCGCAATGTTTTCGCCAATCTCTCGGTGGCGGATAACCTGCGGCTCGGCTGGGAGTTTTTGCATCCGCGCACGGAAGGCTCGGCGCGGCGCGAGCGGCTCGATTATGTGTTGCAGCTTTTCCCCGAGATCCGCGACCGCCTTTCCGCGAGCGCGGGTCTGCTGAGCGGCGGTCAGCGGCAGATGGTGGCGATTGCGGCCGCGCTAATGCAGACGCCTTCGCTGCTGGTGCTGGATGAGCCTTCCGCGGGCCTTTCGCCCCGCAACGCGGGCCTGCTGTTCGAATCGATCGCGCGGATTCGTGCGGCGGGCATCACGCTGCTGATGATCGAGCAGAACGTGAAGCTCGGTTTGTCGGCGGCGGATCGCGGGCTCGTTCTCGTTGCGGGACAGGTGCGCCTTCTCGCCCCGGCGCAAGAGCTTCTCGCCGATGACCGTTTGCACCGCCTCTACCTCGGCGCGCCGCTCGACGCGTCCGAGACTCACTGATTCGCGTACACGATGCTGCAAATTCTTTTCAACGGACTGGTCTCGGGCCTGCTCGTCGCGCTGCCGGCGCTGGCGCTCGCGCTGAGCTTCAGCATCCTGCGCTTCGCCAACTTCGCGATCGGCGCGATGCTCACGCTCGGCGCTTACATCATCTACTTCTTCAACGTCAAGCTCGGATGGCCGATCGCTTTCGCTGCGCTCGCGGGGATGGTGCTCGGCGGACTGATCGCGGTCGCGGTCGACTGGCTGGTGTATCGCCCGCTGCGCGAACGCTCCGGCGTGACGCTGCTGGTGGCGAGCATGGGTGTCGCACTGGTGCTGGAGAACGCGGTGCGCTTCGTCGCGGGCAGCACGCCGCTCGGCTACGACGTGGAGCCCGCGCGGCCGACGCGCTTCGCCGCGCTCGAACCGCTCGGCGGATTGCGCGTGAATCACGAGCAATGGCTGATCGTCGCGGTCGGTCTTGCGGGCCTTGCCGTGGTCTGGGCACTGTTCGGCCACACGCGTCTCGGACGCGCGATGCGCGCCGTCGCCGACAACGCGGCGCTCGCTTCGGTGCGCGGAATCTCGCGCGACCGCACGGTGTCCGCGATGTGGTTCGTGAGCGGCGCGCTCGCGAGCGCAGCGGGGCTGCTAGTCGGGCTCGATGCGACGCTCGATCCACAGATGGGCTGGAACTATCTGCTGCCCGTGTTCGCCGCGGCGATTCTCGGTGGCATCGATAAGCCGATGGCCGCCGTGTTCGGCGCGCTCGTGATGGGCGTGGCGTCCGAACTCTCGACGCTCGTGATCGCGCCGCACTATCGCACTGCGGTCGCTTTCGTCGTGCTCAGCGCGTTGCTGCTGGTGCGCCCGTGGGGCGTGTTCGGGCAGCCGCGCGTCACTCGCTAGGTCTCGCACATGACACCGTATCTCATCTCACTACTGATGCTGGTCGCGATTGCGGGCATCGCGGCGCTCGGGCTGAATCTGCAATGGGGCCTGACAGGGCTCGTCAATTTCGGGCTGTTCGGTTTCTACATGCTCGCCGCTTATCTGTGCGCGCAACTGACGAAGAGCGGCTTTGATCCGTGGCTCGCGATGCTCGTCGCAGTCGCGCTCACCGCGCTGGCGAGCGCAGGCGTCAGCCTCATTTCCATCCGCCTCTCCGACGACTATCTCGCCATCGTCACGCTCGGCGCGGCGGAGTGTCTGAAGCTCGTGGCGATCCACGAGGAGTGGCTGACGCGCGGCAGTCTCGGCATCTCGAACATCGCGCGGCCTCTTAACGGCGACGTGCCCTTGCTGCTGCTGACGCTCGCGTTGCTCGCGGGCGTGTTCGCGCTGTTCGAACTGGTTGCGCGCGCACCGCTCAGCCGCGCCGCCCGTGCCGTTCGCGACGATCCGCTGGTCGCCGCGACGCTTGGCAAGAACGTGCTGACGCTGCGCCTGCGTCTGTTCGCGCTGGGCGGCGGCGCGATCGGCCTCGCGGGCTGTCTGCATGCGTTCTACTACCAGTACATCGACCCGACGCAGTTTGGTCCGATCCTGACCGCCTATGCGTTCATGAGCGTGATTATCGGCGGACGGGGCAGCAATCGCGGCATGCTGCTGAGTGTGTTCACGGTGGTGCTGCTGCTGGAGGGCACACGTTTCGTCAACGACTATGTGGCGTGGTTGTCGTCGAGTCAGCTTGCGGCGTTGCGGCTGATGCTGGTTGGACTGGGCCTGATCCTCGCGCTGATCTTCAAGCCTGATGGTTTCGTGCGGGAGTACCGGTTCAGGGTCGCACGCGACGCGGCGAGCAAGGCTTAAGCTCCGCGAATCCTACGGCTCTCGCATGGCGAGAGCCGCGCGCTTACCTGCGTTGCTGACATGCAAAACATAAATATTGAATAAATATAAACATATCGAAATCGAATAATTCTCACGCGGGTCCTTCCTCGCTACGCTGTGTTGACTATCTTCGGCGAGGACTTATGACCCCTTCCGTTCCAACGTCTTTTTCCGCGCGGCGACGCGTGTTGCGTGCGCTCACTGCAGCGCCGCTCGCCTCAGTGGCCGCCGCGGCACGTGGGCAAAACGTGTCCGCGGGCAGTCCAAACGCGAGCACGGCAAGCGACGGTGTAACGCTCGTGCTCGGCGATCAGGCCGGCGGAACGCGGGCGCTGATCGAAGCATCGAAGGTACTGGACGACGCACCTTACGCATACCGCTGGGCTAACTTCCAGGGCGCCGCGCCCTTGTTCGAAGCGCAACGCGCGGGCGCCGTCGATCTCGCGCCTGCGGGCGACTTGCCTGTTCTCGCCGCGGCGGTGGGCGACCCGTCGTTGAAAATCGTGGCGACCCGCGTCGGGTCCGGCGCGCAACTCGGCATTCTGGTGAGCCCGAATTCGACTGTTCGCACCGTGGCCGACCTCAAGGGGCGCACGGTGTTCGTCTCGTCGGCGCGCGGCAGCATTTCGCAGTTCCAGCTTTATGGCGCGTTGGCGGAAGCGGGTTTATCGAAGGATGACGTCAACGTGCGCTTCATTCTGCCGGTCGACGCGTTCGCCGCCTTCGCGTCCGGTTCGATCGAAGTGTGGGCGACCTTCGACCCGTACTACGGAATCGCCGTGCAGCGCGGCGGCCGGGTGCTGCGCGATGGCAGCGGGATCAACAGCGGCCTCGGCTTCATCACTGCGTCAGGCAACTCGCTGACGGACCCGCGCAAACGCGCGGCGATTGCCGATGTCCTGAAGCGCTATCAACGCGCCGGCGATTGGGCCCTTGCGAACCCCGATGCCTATGCGCAGATCTACGCGACGCTCACGCGCTCGCCACTCGACGCCGCGAAGCAGATCACGCAGCGCGCTTCGCTGAAGCAGCACTTCGTCACCGACGCGGACATCGAAGCGCTGCAAAAAGTAGCCGACAGCGCGAACCGCGACGCGATCCTGCCACGCCGGATCGACGTGCGCGCGATTTCAGAAACCCATCTTGCCAGCGCATGACCTCGACTGACGGAGCGCGACATGTCCACGCAAACTCAAACTTTCCCTCGGGCCAATCTTGCCGCCGATGCCGCGAGCACTGCGCGACACGACCCCAAGCTGATCGTGTCCGGGCTCGCCGCGCTTGGATGGCTCGGCGGCGCGGCGATCACGCAGTGGTGGCCCGCACTCGACGACTGGCCATACACGCGTGAACTGCTGATCCTCAAGCTGCTGTTCGCGGTGTTATCGGCGGGTATCGGCGTGGCGGGCTGGCGAGTGAATACCTCGACACCAGCGGCAAGCGCAAAGCGTCTGCGCGTGCAGGCGTGGCTCAACGCGACGCCCTGGCTGTTGGCGCTGTCTATCGGATTGACGGCATGGGAAGTGGTCACCGCGCAGCTCGAATGGCTGCCGCGTCCGTTCTTCGCGCCCCCGCAAGCATTGCTCGCCGTCTATGCGGACGATCTGCCGAGACTCGCGTCGAGCGTCGGTCACTCGTTCGTGTTGCTCGCGTACGGCTACGTGTGCGGGGCGCTGGCGGGCTTCGTGATCGGCGTCAGCATCGGCTGGTCGAAGGCGGTGGGGTATTGGCTTCATCCGGTCCTGCGCCTCGTGGGTCCGTTGCCCGCCACCGCGTGGCTGCCGCTCGCCTTCTTCTTTTTCCCGTCGAGCTTCAGCGCAAGCGTGTTCCTGATCGCACTCGCTGCCGCGTTCCCGGTCGCCGTGCTCACATGGTCCGGTGTAGCGAGCGTGAGTTCCGCGTATTACGACGTGGCCCGCACTCTCGGCGCGCGGCCATCGTTCCTGATTCTTCGCGTCGCCATTCCGGCTGCGTTGCCTTCGGTATTCGTCGGGCTGTTCATGGGTCTGGGCGCGTCGTTCGCGGTGTTGATCGTCGCGGAGATGATGGGCGTGAAAGCGGGCCTCGGCTGGTATCTGCAATGGGCGCAGGGCTGGGCCGCCTATTCGAACATGTACGCCGCGCTGCTCGTGATGGCGCTGATGTGCTCGGGGCTCATCACGTTGCTGTTTCGCGTGCGCGATCGTCTGCTGACATGGCAAAAAGGATTGCTCAAATGGTAGCCGCTTCTCTGTCTCAATCGTTTCCCGGGTCGTTTCGGCAGATGTCTTCCGCTCACGCACGGAGAGGCACGCGAGTCGATGTGCGCGAGGTCAGCCATCAATTCACGCTGCGCGGCGAGGCGCTGCCCGTGCTCGACAACATCAGCCTCACGGTCGAGCCCGGCGAGTTCGTCGCGCTGCTCGGCGCTAGCGGCTGCGGCAAATCGACGTTGCTCAGGCTCGTCGCGGGCCTCGATGCGCCCGCGCGCGGCGAGATCCATGCAGACGGCGAAGCGGTCGCTGGTCCCGATCCGTCGCGCGTCGTCGTGTTTCAGGACCCGACGCTGTTTCCGTGGCGGACGGTGCGCGACAACGTCGGGCTCGGTCCGCAGGCGCAGCGCAAAACACGGGGCGATCAGGCGAAGCGCGAAACCGCGGAACGTATCGACGCGGCGCTGCAGACGGTCGGCCTGTCGGCGTTTGCGAACGCGTTTCCGCATCAACTGTCGGGCGGGATGGCGCAGCGCGCGGCACTCGCGCGCGCGCTGGTCAATAACCCGCGCCTTCTCGTGCTCGACGAACCATTCGGCAAGCTCGATTCGCTGACGCGTATCCGCATGCAGGCGGAACTCGTGCGGCTGTGGCAGGCGGAAGGGTTTTCCGTGCTGCTCGTCACGCACGACGTCGAGGAAGCGCTGTACGTCGCGAACCGCGTGATCGTGCTGAGCGAACGGCCGGCGCGCATCGTTTCCGAGGTGCGCAACGACGCGCCGTATCCGCGCCATCGCGACGATCCCGCGCTGGTGTCGTTGCGCCGCGATGTACTGGGGCTGCTGGGCCTCGAAACGTAGCCCGCGCGCAGACGCGGCCACAGACCATCCACTCAAGCACAGGGAAGCAACACGATGAACCATACTGACGACAATCAGCCATCGAACGCCGCGCGCCGCGTGTGGCTGCGCAACACCGCGTGGGCTGCCGGCGCGGCTGCGCTCGGCGGCGCGGCATTCGGTCTGCCGGGCGTGCGCGCATCGGCCGACGAAGCGCTGAAGCCGCTCAAGCTCTCATGGAATGCGTCGGCGATCTGCACCGCGCCCGTGCCGGTCGCCGAGAAACAGGGCTTTTTCCGCAAGCATGGCTTGCAAGTTGAACTGGTCAACTTCGCAGGCTCGACCGACCAGCTGCTCGAAGCGATCGCAACCGGCAAATCGGATGCAGGCGTCGGCATGGCGCTGCGCTGGATCAAACCGCTTGAACAGGGCTTCGACGTGAAACTGACCGCGGGCATTCACGGCGGCTGCATGAGACTGCTCGCGACGAAGGCGTCGGGTATCGTCGATCTTCAGGGGCTTAAGGGGCGCACGGTCGGCGTGAGCGACATGGCGAGCCCCGCGAAGAATTTCTTCGCGGTCACGCTAAAGAAGATCGGCGTCGATCCGGACAACGATGTGCACTGGCGTCAATATCCCGCTCCGCTGCTTGGCGAAGCATTGAAAAAGGGCGAAGTGCAGGCGATCGCCGATGGCGACCCGACCATCTGGACCTTGCGCGAAGGCGACCATTTGCAGGAAGTGTCGAACAACCTGTGCGGCGAGTACGCGAACCGCGTGTGCTGCGTGCTGGGCGTGCGCGGCTCGCTGATCCGCAAGGACCGCGCGACGGCGCAAGCGCTGACTCAGGCCTTGCTCGAAGCGACCGAGTGGACCGCGAACAACCCCGCGCAGGCCGCCGCGATCTTCGCGCCGAACGCGCCGGGCGCGAATGTCGAGCAACTGACGGAGATGCTCAAGAGCCATACGGACCACCATCATCCGGTGGGCGATGCGTTCAAGAAGGAAATCGCGCTCTATGCCGACGATCTGAAATCGGTCGGCGTGTTGAACAACGGTACGAATTCGGACCGTTTCGCGGCGCGTGTGTTTTCGGACGTGCTTGCCTGACGTGCAAAAAGCCTCGACGCGCGCCTGGTTAGCAGGCGCGCGTCGGTTGCATGAGAGAAATAATCAAGCGGACGCCGTTTCGCGCGCGACGGCGGCTCGCACCACAGGTAACAGATCCCGGCCATACGCCAGCGCATCTTCGAGCGGATCGAAGCCGCGAATCAGGAAGGTCGATACGCCGAGCTTGTGATATTCGAGCAGCGCGTCAGCCACCTGTTGCGGCGTGCCGACCAGCGACGTCGAATTGCCCGCCGCACGCGTGAGCGCGGTAATGCCGGTCCACAGCCGCGTATCGACGACATTGCCCTTATCGGCTTCGGCGAGCAGCCGTTGCGAGCCGACGTTCTGCGGGTTCTTCGGCCGGCGCGTGAAATTCGGCGACGTGGCGACAATGTCTTTCGCGCGCTCGAGAATGGATTCGGCGCGCGCCCATGCGGCGTCTTCGGTGGACGCGATGATGGGACGCAGAGACAGGCTGAAACGCACGTGCTGTTCGCGGCCATAGCGCGCGGCGGCTTTGCGCACCTTCGCGATGGTCTCTTCGACGGCCGCGAGCGACTCGCCCCACAGCGCGTAGACGTCGGCGTGCTTGCCCGCGACCTCGATCGCCGCCTCGGACGATCCGCCGAAATACACCGGCAAATGAGACCGCTGCAACGGGCGAATCTGCGACTTGTGGCCCGTCACGCGGTAAAACGCGCCTTCGTGATCGAACGGTTGATCGCTGGTCCAGGAGCGCTTGACCACATCGAGATATTCGTCGGTGCGCCGATACCGGTCAGCGTGCGACAGATAATCGCCACCGCGCTGCTGCTCCGCGTCGTCGCCGCCCGAGATGATGTGCACGGCGGCGCGTCCCGCGCTGAAGTGATCGAGTGTCGCGAGTTGCCGCGCGGCGAGCGTCGGCGCGACGAAGCCGGGCCGATGCGCGAGCAGGATGCCCAGGCGCTTCGTCTGCTGCGCGACGAACGACGCAATCTGAAAGCCGTCGGGCGACGCGCTCGAATGCGCAATCAGCACACGGTCGAAGCCGCCATATTCATGCGCTTGCGCCACGGCGGCAATGTACGGCGGATTGACCGCAGGTCCTTTCGGCAAATGAATCTCGCTCGATTCCTGATGGCTCACATAGCCGATGAATTCGACGCTCATCTGGGTTCGCTCCTCGTGGGTGAAGTGGTGGCGAATGCGGCGCGGCCCAGATTGCCGAGCACGGTGTCGTTCTGCGGTGTGTGAATGCGCGCGCACAGCACGTCGCGGTAGTGGCGCTCCAGTGCGTTGTTGCGACTGAGGCCAGGATTGCTGCTCGCTTCGAGTGCGAGTTCGACGGCATCGATAGCGTGCTGGCTGACGAGATACTTGATGGTCGGCGCTTCGACCGTATCGATCTGGCCGGCTGCGCCTGCATCGAGCAGGACGCAGTTGTTGAACAGCAGCGCATCGATGCGCCCCACCGTCTGCTGAAAACTGTCGAGCGTCGATAGCGGAGCGTTCAGTCCCGAAGGCACGCGTTGCGCCGCCCACTGCACGAACCAGTCGCGCGCGGCGCGTGCGATGCCGTCGTAGATCGATGGCAGCAACACGTTCATCCACAGGCTCGTCACCGGGTCCATGCCGTTGGCCGGGCCGGGCGGTTGAAGATCGACGGCCTGGTCGAACGGTACGCGTACGTTATCGAAGATCACTTCATGGCTGCCCGTCGCACGCATGCCGAGATGATTCCACGGCTCGCCAAAACGGATACCGGGCGTGTCGCGATGAACGAGCCACGTGCCGACTCGCGGTGCCGCTTCGTCCGTGCGTCCCCACACGGCGAACCAGGTCAGACCGGGACTGCCCGTCGAATACAGCTTGCGGCCGCTCAGTATCCAGTGACTGCCTTCGCTGCGGCCAACCGTGGCGGGCAGGCCGCCACGCGACGGCGAGCCGAGTTCGGGCTCGACGCGCAACGAGTTGATCAGCGCGCCGCGTTCGACGGCATCGCGCGCAATGCGTTCTTTCAGCGCTGCCGGCCAGTTCGGATTGGCCTGCAGACGCAGATGATAGAGGCATTGCATCACAAGAATCAGCGCCGTCGAAGGTTCGCCGCGCGCTACCGCGCGAATCACCTTGAGCGCTTGTGCAAGTGTGGCCTCGCGTCCGCCGAGCGCACGCGGCACGGTCAGCGAAAGCAGACCCGCGCGACGCAGACGGGCGAGGTTCTCGTGCGGGAAGATCGGGCCGGCGTCGAGCGCGGCGGCGCCTGCGCCGAATTCGGCTGTCAGCGCGGCGAGCCACGCATCGGCTTGCGGACTGTCGAGATCGGCGAGTGCCTGAAGCGCATCGGCGTCGCGCTCCACATCGGCAAGCGCGCCTTCGGGTTGACGGCTGGTCATGGTCGGTCGGTTCACTGTGCGGCAAGCGGAAATTGCCGGTCGAAACTCTTCGTGACATCGAGCGGTGTCTTGATCACATCCGCACGGTGATAGAGATCGGCCGTCTTTTGCTGTTCGGCGATGAGACCATCGTCGATGACGACGGGATGCAGTTGCGCGCGCTGATATACGGTCTTCAGCACTTCGGGCGGCAAGCCCGTCACTTTCGATTGCATGGCTGCCACTTCGTCCGGATGCGAGAGCGCCCAGCGCTGGCCGGCCGCGACGCGCTTGAGAAAATCGGCGATTTCGGCATGCTTGTCCTTGATGGAGGTTTCGGTCGCAGCCTGGAAGCTAAGGCCAGAAGACAGATTGACGCCATTCGCGATGCTGCGATCGTGATCGCGCTGCTCGGCGAGCGCGACATACGGATCCCACGTGGACCATGCGTCGACGTTGCCGGACGTGAGCGCGGCCTTGGCATCGGCGGGCTGCATGAAGCGCAGCGATACATCCGAGAGCTTGATGCCCGCGCGTTCGAGTGTTGCAATCGCGAGGTAATGGCCGATTGACCCGCGCGTGGTCGCTATGCGCTTGCCCTTGAGATCGGCGGCCGTCCTGATGGGCGATGCGTCAGGCACGATGATCGCGAGATCGGTCGGCGTCGAGCGCGTTGCGGCTACTGCACGCACTCGCGCGCCCGCTGCGTACGCGAAGATCAGCGGCGCATCGCCGAGGCCGCCGACATCGATTGCCCCCGCGTTGAGCGCTTCTCCCAGCGGTTGCGCAGCAGGGAAGTTGAACCATTCGATCTTGTACGGCACGTCCTTCAACTGGCCTGACGCTTCGAGTATGCCGCGCGTCTGCAACTGCTGATCGCCGACTTTAAGCGTCGTCTCCGCCAGCGCGGCAGGCGATGCACTTGCGACGATCGCGCAAATCAGAAGGCCGGACAATCTTTGCAGAAATCGATTGAGAAGGAAGGGCATGAGGGAGCGCAGCATCAGGTAGTTGGATAAAAACACACGATACGATCGCAGGTTTTATAAGGCAACCGCATTGTTCTTCTTTGTTAATATGCGTTGGAGGAAAACGGAAAGCTGGAAGTGCCGCTTGAGCATACGGGCGGTTGCAGGCTAATGTCGCTCCATCAACGCTTCATTTGAAGACAAGACCATCCATGAAACTCGAAGAAATCGAGGCCTTCGTTGCCGTCGTGCGCAGCCAGTCGCTGAGTCAGGCCGCCGATTCTCTCGCACTGACGCAACCTGCTGTCACGCGCCGCATCCAGAACTTCGAAGAAGCGCTTGGCGTCGAACTGCTCGATCGCAACACGAAGCCGCTGAAGACCACGCCGATGGGCCGAGTTGTGTATGAGCAATGCCGTGCCATCGTGCGCGAGGTGGATGCGCTCGGACATCTGGTCGCGGACGACGCGCCACTCGCGGGGGTATTGCGCCTCGGCGTCGCACAGACGGTTGCCGATGTGGCGATGCTCAAGGCGCTTCATGCGCTGCGCTGCGCGCATCCCGAGTTGCGGGCGCGGGTGACGACGGGATGGGGTAACCCGCTACTGCAGAAGGTCGACGAGGCCGAACTGGATGCGGTGATCGTGCTGCTGCCAACGAACCGTGCGTTACAGGAAACGCTCGCAGGCGAAACGCTGGGCGAGCTGAAGCTCGCTGTGGTCGCGCAAAAGGGCAGCCTGAAGAAGCGTGCGTATACGCTCGCGGAATGCCAATCGTATGGCTGGGTATTGAATCCGGATGGCTGCGGCTTTCGCGCGGGCTTGCAGCAGGCCCTCGCGGCGAAAGGTTACACGCTGAAGCTCAACCTCGAAACGCTCGGCACCGAGTTGCAGCTCGGGCTTGTCGCCGACGGCGTCGGCCTGGGGCTGGTTCCGCTGCCCTTGCTGCACAACAGCGTGCATGCAGCGCAACTCGACGTGGTTCCGATCACCGACTTCAAACCGGAAATCGCCGTGTGGATCGTACGTTCGCGCGCGTTGGGCAAGATGCAGTCGGCGCTCGCCGTACTCGCGGAAAGCGTCGAACAGAGCTTCAAGGCGGCACGTCTATCACGTGCCGCCTGATCCCGATCAGACCACGAAGAAGCCATGCGTGCCGTCGCGATCGAGTTGCGCGACGAGGCCGTATTCCCATTCCAGATAGGCGTTCATCGCTTCGCGCGCATTGTCGGTGCCTTCATACGGACGACGATAGCGATCGATACGCGGCGAAGCGAGCCGGGCGTCTCCCGATTCGGTCAGAAAGCCCGCACTTATCCACGCCGATGTGCCGCCCTCCAGCACATGCACGGGCTTACCTGTTAGCGAGGCGACTTCGGGTGCGGCGAACGGTGCCAGCGCGTTGGTCGCGCAGGTGACGACATAACGTTTCGCGTCGGGCAGCGCGCGAAGATCGTCGACATCGTTCGACAGGCGCGAACGCACGATCCAGTGCGCACCCGGAATATGCGCCTTCACGTGGTTCGCGCTCGACGTAACGTCGATCACCACGGTGCGGCTCGATGGATCGGCGAGCAGCGCGGCGAGTTCTTCCGCGGATAGGGCGGGGGTGTGCGCGGGCTCCGGCTTCGTGCTGCGCCAGGGGCCACTAGCCGTGAGTTCCTGTCCGGCAGCGTCATCGATCACGTAGACGTCGATGTTCATCTGCGCGAGCCAAGATGCTGTCATGTTGGCGCGCACGCCGTCGTCGTCGAACAGCACGACGCGCGCGCCGCGCACGGGCGCGAACATGTCCGTCTCCTGCACGAGCTGGCCGCCCGGCGCGCCCTGAAACCCCGGTGCATGCGCGCGTTCGTATTCGGCAGGCGTGCGCACATCGAAGCGATACGTGGTGCGCGACGGATCGGACGCCCAGCGAGCGGCTTCATCGAGCGTCGTGCGTTGGACGCCCGCGCGGTCGGCGAGCGCGCGCGCTGCGTTGCGCGATGCAGCGAGGTTCGTCTGATCGAGACCGGCCTCGGCATCGAACCGACGGCTGCTGCCGTGCTCCAGCGTCTGCCCCGCGAGCGTCCAGCCGATGGTGCCGTTGCGCAGCGCCGCGACGGGATTCGGCAACCCCGCATTGACTAGCGATTGCGTGCCGATGATGCTGCGTGTGCGCCCCGCGCAATTGACGATCACACGCGTCTTAGGATCCGGCGCGAGCGCTCGCGCGCGCAGCACGAGTTCCGCGCCGGGCACGCTGATGCTGCCGGGAATGTTCATCGTCTGATATTCGTCGAAGCGGCGCGCGTCGAGCACGACGACGTCGTCACCGTTTTCAAGCAAGATTCCGACCGCCTCGGCGGAAAGCGAAGGCGTGTGCCGCTGCGCTTCGACGAATTCGCCGAAAGCCTTGCTCGGCACGTTGACGTCGCGGAACACTTCGCCGCCGGCGCGAATCCATCCGTCGAGTCCGCCCGCCAGCAGTGCGATCCGTGTGTATCCGAGGGACGTGAGCTTGTCGGCGGCGCGCGTCGCAAGTCCTTCGCCAGCGTCGAACAGCACGATGGGTACGTCGCGGCGGGGCAAACGGGTGTAGGCGTCCAGTTCGATCTTCGACAGCGGAAAATTCGCGGCGAAGAGCGGATGAGCCTGTGCATGCGGGTCTTCTTCGCGCACGTCGAGCAGCGCGATTTCACGGCGCGCGAGCAGCGCTTCGCGCACGTCTTCATACGTGCGGACGGAATATGACTTCATGAAAGAGGTATTTCCTTGCTGAGATCCCACAGGTTGGGGAGCGTGTCGTTCGAATAGCCTGAAATAAACGGCTTTGGCCGCTCGTTTGGCGGGTACGTGGAGCGGCGCACCGCGCCGATGTTCGCGCCATAAACATGGATGCTGACGGACGTGCGGTCGTCATACGCATTGCGCACGCGATGAATGTCGCCGATGGCGGGCGACACCGCTTCGACATCGCCCGCTTCGAGACGTACTTCGGCGCCCGCCACGCATAGCGTGCCGTCGTCGTTGCGCGCGTAGGGCGCGGCAAGTTCCGCGCCGCGCAGCACACCGATGAGTCCCCACACGGTGTGATCGTGAATCGGCGTCTGCTGGCCCGGACCCCAGACGAAGCTGACGACGCTGAAGCGTTGGCGTGCATCGGCGTAGAGCAGAAACTGCTGATAGCGATCGACGGAAGGCTGCGCATAAGCATCGGGCAGCCAGTCGTCGACGCGGATCAACTCGCGCAGCGCAAGGACGCCTTGGTGGAGCAATCCGGCTTCATCGACTCCGGAATCAACGAGTTCCGCAATCTCGCCGACAAAGTGCCGAAGTTTGTGAATGGCCATCAGTCGAGCAACTCCCGTTCGTTTTCGATCAGCCCTTCGTACAGGCTGTCGAATGCATGACGCGCACCGTTCGCGCGGCCGACCTGCTGATGCGTGAGGTCTGCCATATCGTGCGGAATCGGCCGTGGCGTGAGATCGGGGCGCGCCTCGTGAATGGCAGCGTGAATGGCAAACGCAGCCTGATTCACAGGATCATCGCCCACCACGATCTCGCCGTGGCGATTCACCAGCAGGAGATCGGACACGCGCATGCGGCCGAAGTGCCGGCCCAGCGGATTGACCCAGAAGTGGTCCGTCCATTCGGGATCGCGCGCGGTGATATGACCCGCGAGCCCTTGCGCGAAGCCATATTGCGCGAACAGTCGAAATGCGCCCGCAAGACGTTGCTGACGATGCAGACGTTCTTCTGCAAGCGTACGTTGTGGTTCCAGTTCTTCGTCGAACCAGAACTTGCGCACAGGTGTGTCATGCCGCACGAGCGACGGTTGATCGGCGGCGAGAAGGGTGCTCATGATCGCTCCGGTCAGGCGGCGCGGCGTGCGCGGGACGTGAGTTCGCGGGTCGCGGGAATCAGTTCGCGCCCATAGTCGATGGCGTCTTCTAATGGATCGAAGCCGCGAATGAGGAAGGTCGTCACGCCGAGTTCATGATATTCGGCGAGCGTCTGCGCGACTTGCGCCGGCGTGCCGACAAGCGCAGTGGAATTCGAGCGTCCGCCGATTTCTTTTGCCACGGCGGTCCAGAGACGTTCGTCCGCGCGTACGCCGTCGCCGGATGCCGCGAGCAGGCGGCGCGCGCCTTCGCTTTGCTGCGGACCGCCGCGCGAGAAGCCCTGTTCGACACGCAAGCGACGTGTCTCTTCGAGGATGTGTTCTGCGCGCTCCCATGCGGCACTTTCCGTCGCGGCAAGGATCGGCCGGAACGACACGGAGAAGCGCACGCTGCGGCCGTGTTTCGCGGCTTCGGCGCGCACGCGCGTCACCTGTTCATGCACCTGCTGTTTCGATTCGCCCCACAGTGCATAGACGTCGGCATGTTTGCCGGCCACGGCGAGCGCGGGCTCGGATGCACCGCCGAAATAGATGGGCACATGCGGCGACTGTTTCGGCTTGACCTCGGAGAACGCCTTTTCCACGCGGTAGAAGCGGCCTTCGTGATCGAACGGCTGATCTTCCGTCCACACGCGACGCAGAATCTGCAGGTATTCGTCGGTGCGCGCGTAACGGTCGTCGTGACTCAGGAAGTCGCCGTCGCGCCGTTGATCTTCGTCGCTGCCGCCGGAGATGAAGTGCACACCGAGCCGGCCGCCCGAGAAGTGATCGAGCGTGGCGATCTGCCGGGCCGCGAGTGTTGGCGCGACAAAGCCCGGGCGATGCGCGAGCATGAAGTGCACTTTCGATGTCGCGCTCGCCGCGTAGGCGATCGTGATCGTCGCATCGGGGCTCGTCGAACTGTGCGGGACCAGAATGCGATCGAAGCCGGCGTTCTCGTGCGCCTGCGCAAAGGCGCGTACGTAGTCGGTATCGATAGCGGGCCCTTGCGGAAGATGCGTTTCCGACACCTTGCGCTGTTGAATCATGCCGATGAATTCGACGCTCATGTTAGTTCCCTGCGGAAATCCGTTTTGATGATGAAATACATGTCACAACAGACGCAACGATGAACGAAGCGCCTGCGGATGATCGAAACGAGGCTAACACTACGTTATGCAAAGGCTAAATAGTTAATTCAGATAAACATATAGAGATCGCATGTTGCGCAAGAGATCTGCAACGCCTTTCATATCGCGTTTTACGATTTCCATTCGAAAATCTCTTCGTAGACCGGGTTTTTGCGTGACTCTATTATCGGCTCTCCCAGGACTGAGCGCGGCGAGGTCTTATCTAACGGCCAAATAGGTTCCCAGTCCATTCCCGCGCGTGGAAGTCCGTGGAGGCGTGATCTGAGCCTCTTGCAGTCGCGAGCGCTTTGAATCAATACATTCCATTGACGAGAGTCGAGTATGAGTCAAGCTTTGTCCACATTACGGCGTTTCTTTTTCGCTCGAAACGCGTCGGCAGTCCACGCTATCCTCTTTGTGCTGGCCTTCAGTACGTCATCCGCATTCGCGGGCGACGCACAGACACTCAAGATCGGCACATCGACCAGCCCGCAAATCGAAGCGTTGAAGACCGCGGCTCAGGAAGCCAAACAGCAAGGGCTCGACGTCAAGATCATCGAATTCACCGACTGGAATACGCCGAACGCCGCCCTCGCGAACAAGGATATCGACGTCAACTATTTCCAGCACATTCCCTTCCTCGAAAACGCAAAGAAGCAGGGTGGTTACGACTTCGTGGCGATTGCTCCCGGCACGATCATGAAGATCGGCCTCTATTCGAAGAAGGTAAAGCGCTTTGAGGATCTGAAGGATGGCGCCACGGTTGCGATCGCGAACGATCCCGTCAACGGTGGTCGCGGACTGCTACTGCTGCAACGCGCTGGACTTATCAAGCTGAAGCCTGGCGCCGACTACCGCGCGACCACGCTGGATATCGTCGATAACCCGAAGCATCTGAAGATCGTTGCCCTTGAGGCGTCGCAACTGGCACGCTCGCTCGATGACGTCGATCTCGCGCAGGGCTATCCGAGCTTCATCAAACTCGCGGGCACGGCCGATCCGAATAGCGCGCTGTTGTTCGATGGCCTCGAAAACAAGAACTTTGCGATTCAATGGGTGGTGCGCCCGGAAAGCGTCAACGACCCGCGCATCCTCAAGTTCATTTCGATCTACCAGCATTCGCATGCCGTGCGAGTTGCGCTCGATAAGGCGTTCGGCAATCTGTACGCTGTCGCGTGGTGAGACGAGGATCGGCAAGGAATTCCACATGACCCATCTGCTCGACGCTGTGCGCTTCATCGAGGAAGAATCGGCATTCGCCGTCGGAGCGCCGGAGCACGGCACCGCACCTGCCGTCGTATTCGACGCTGCAGGCAAGGTATTCAAGCCGGCACGCGGTCAGCCCGCCGTCGCGTTGACGAACGTACGGTTGAATGTGCGTCGTGGCGAGATATTCGGCATCATCGGGCGCAGCGGTGCGGGCAAGTCGACCTTGCTGCGCCTTGTCAATGGACTCGAAAAGCCGTCCTCGGGAGCGGTGCTCGTGAACGGCGTGAGCGTCGGCGAACTCGGCGAGAGCGGACTCGTCACATTGCGTCGGCGCATCGGCATGGTTTTCCAGCACTTCAACCTGCTGTCGGCGAAAACGGTCTATGACAATATCGCGTTGCCGCTCAGGATCGCGGGCGTGTCCCGGGCGGCCATCGAAGAGAAAGTCTCGGCCCTGCTCGATCTCGTCGGGTTGTCGGCCAAGCGAGACGCATTTCCGGCGAGTCTTTCGGGCGGGCAGAAGCAGCGCGTCGGCATTGCACGTGCGCTCGTACACGATCCCGACATTTTGCTGTGCGACGAAGCGACCTCTGCGCTCGACCCGGAGACGACACAGTCGATTCTCGCGCTGTTACGCGATATCAACCGGCGTCTCGGTCTGACGATCATTCTCATCACGCACGAAATGGGCGTGATACGCGAAGCCTGCGACACCGTCGCTGTCATCGAGCAGGGCGCCGTAGTCGAAACAGGCCCCGTGTGGCGAGTGTTCGGCGAGCCACAGCATGACGCGACGCGCGCGCTGTTGCGCACATTGGTGCACGCCCTTCCCGACGATCTTGCCGCCCGCCTGAAGCCGGCGAGCAGTCCTGCATTGCCTGGCGAGGCGGCCGATGTTCTGCTTGACGTGCGCTACACGGGGGCCAGCGGAAACGATCCGGACCTTGCGGCATTGAGCTCGTCGTTGACGGTGGACGGCGGCGCGGTGCGCTTCGTGCATGGCGGAATCGACCGCATTCAGGGACATGCACAGGGGCGTCTCGTGCTGGCGGCGCGGTTGTCGGCGCATGAGAGGTCAGAGGGCGCATTCGCGAGCCGCATCGCCGTGCTGGTTGAGCGTGCGCGGCGACACGCGGATCACGTGGAGGTGCTTGGCTATGTCTGAACTGTGGCTCTCGGAACTGACGGGTGCGATTCGTGACACGTTGCTGATGGTCGGCATTTCGGCATGCATCGCGTTGATCGTCGGCATTCCGCTTGCGCTGGTGCTCGTCACGACCACTCGGGGTGGTATCTACGAGCGACGCACGGTGAATTCGACGCTCGGCGGTCTCGTCAACGCGCTGCGCTCGACGCCGTTCATCATTTTGCTCGTCGCGCTGTTGCCGCTCACGCGTGTTCTGGTCGGCACGACGATCGGCGTGTGGGCTGCGATCGTGCCGCTCTCTATCGCAGGGATTCCATTCTTTGCCCGCGTTGCCGAAGTCAGTCTGCGCGAAGTGGATCGCGGTCTGATCGAGGCCGCCCAGGCGATGGGTGCGCAGCGCCGCCACATCATCTGGCATGTACTGCTGCCAGAAGCGCTGCCGGGCATCCTGGGCGGATTCACGATCACGATTGTGGCGATGATCGGCTCGTCCGCGATGGCGGGCGCCGTCGGTGCGGGCGGGCTTGGCGATCTCGCGATCCGTTATGGCTACCAGCGCTTCGACACGACTGTGATGGTGACGGTGATTGTGTTGCTCATCGCGATTGTCACGGCGGTGCAGGTCGCCGGGGACCGCCTTGTTCGCCGTCTCGCGCGACGCGCGTGAAGTCCGGCTGGATCGGCCGGAAGCGAATCGTGGCGCTGCACGGCGCACCTCGTACAGACTTTCTGCAGCGACATCGCAGCGCGTGCTCTTTCCGGGGCGATTTGTCCGGATTCTCGAGGCACAGGCCTGCCCGCATGAGTGCCGGCTTGTCCGTAAATCCTGCTAAGCAATCTCGGATTCGATAGTAGGCGTGGCGCGCCGCGACTGATCCAATATGTGATTGGCCTCGTCTGCGGCGGATTGCAATGTCTGCTCCTTCGTTTGTGACGCGACGCCGCGAGCCGACGGGCTTCACTTTTGCATTCGAGCCAACATCATGTCGACATTTCAATCCGATGCCGTGGCGCAGTTGCCGCGACGTCCCGATCCTGCGCGCGTCAAGCGCATCAAGGACGATTCCGAAGCCCTCGATGCGGCGCGCACCCTCGCGGCAGACTTCGCAGCGGGTGCCGCCGAACGAGATCGCGACCGCATCCTGCCATGGGCCGAACTCGACCGGTGGTCCGAAAGCGGGCTGGGAGGGATTACCGTACCGGCGGAATACGGCGGCGCCGACGTTTCGTTCGCGACGCTTGCGGAAGTCTTCGTGATTCTTTGCGCGGCCGATCCCGCGTTGGGTCAGATCCCGCAAAATCATTTCGGCGTGCTGGGCGTACTTCGCGAGATCGGCACACCGGCCCAAAAAGCGCGCCTGTATGGCGAAGTGCTGGCGGGCCAGCGGCTCGGCAATGCCGGCCCGGAACGCCGCTCCGCATCGAGCGCGACGATCCTGCAAGGCACGACGCGCTTGCGTGCGACGCAAGATGGGCTGCGGCTAGACGGCAAGCGTTTCTATTCTACGGGCGCGCTGTTTGCGCACCGCGTCCCGGCCCGCGCGACCGACGACGAAGGACGTGCCGTTCAGGTCTGGGTGCCGCGCGATGCCGCTGGCCTGAGCGTGATCGATGACTGGAATTCGTTCGGGCAGCGCACAACCGCGAGCGGAACCGTGATTTTCGACCAGGTGTCCGTCGATGCCGACGATGTATTGCCCATCTGGCAGCTTGGCGACCGTCCGGGTCTGTTCGGGCCGACTTCTCAACTGATACAGGCCGCCATCGACCAGGGAATCGCCGAGGCGGCCGTGGCCGATGCAATCCATTTCGTGCGCGAGCGTTCCCGGCCGTGGATCGATTCGGGGCTGGAGCGCGCCGTCGATGATCCCTACATCATCGCCGACGTCGGCCGCCTGCAAATCGATCTCCACGCCGCGCACGAAGTGCTGATCGAGGCTGGCCACACGCTCGACGCCATCGCTTCGCAGCCGGTCGATGCCGCGGCGAGCGCGCGTGCGTCCGTTGCCGTGGCTCAGGCAAAAGTGCTCACGACGCGCATCGCGCTTGAAGCCAGCGAGAAGCTGTTCGAACTGGCGGGGTCCGCGTCGACGCGCGCGGCACACAGCCTCGATCGCCATTGGCGCAATGCACGCACCCACACGCTGCACGATCCCGTGCGCTGGAAGTTGCATCTGGTCGGTAACTATTTTCTGAATGACGTACTGCCCGTGCGGCATTCGTGGAACTGAAAAATGGCAACAGACATTCATGACAGTACGCTTGAGCGCACCACGCCGGCCGAATCGACGCGCGCGAGGCCGGCACGAATCGCCGATGACGCACACGCGTTGCTCGCCGCTCGACAGCTCGCCGCAGCTTTCGCCCCCGAAGCCGCGGCGCGCGATCGCGATCGCCGGTTGCCATGGGCCGAACTCGACGCGTTTGCGGCGAGTGGTCTATGGGCGATCACGGTGCCTCGCGAATATGGCGGCGCGGGCGTCAGCAGCAAGACGCTCGCGCAAGTGACGGCGATCATTGCGGCAGCTGATGGCTCTTTGGGCCAGATTCCGCAGAATCATTTCTATGCACTGGAAGTGCTGCGTGTCGGCGGGCGCCCTGAGCAACAGCGCTTCTTCTATGATCGCGTACTGGCGGGAGACCGATTCGGCAACGCACTCGCCGAGACTGGCCACAAGGACTTCAAACGGCGCACGCGGCTCACGCGCGGCGCGGCCGGGTGGCAAGTCGAAGGGCGAAAATTCTATTGCACCGGCGCGCTGTTCGCACACTGGATTCCCACACTGGCGGTCAGCGAAGAAGATGGGCGCGATGTCACTTACCTCGTGTTCATCCCGCGCGACGCGCCGGGTGTCGAAGTGATCGACGACTGGGACGGTTTCGGGCAACGCATCACGGGCAGCGGCTCCGTGCAGTTCGATCAGGTGCGCGTCGAGCCAGAATGGATCGTGCCGTTTCAGACTTCGTTCGAGCGGCCTACGACGATCGGCCCGTTCGCGCAGATCATGCATGCGGCAATCGATCTGGGACAGGCGCGCGGGGCATTTCAGGCAGCGTTGCAGTTCGTGCGCGAGCATTCGCGGCCATGGATCGACGCGAGGGTGGAACATGCGTCGCAGGATCCGCTCACCATCACGGCCTTCGGTGATCTTGCCGTTCGCCTGAGCGCGGCGGAAGCGCTGTTGCGCCGGGCGGGCCGCTTCGTCGATGCAGCGCAGGCGAAGCCAGCCGAACGCTCCGTTGCTGAGGCGTCGATCGCCGTGGCTGAGGCGCGCGCGCTCACCACGACGGTCTCGCTTGAAGCCGGCTCGCGGCTGTTCGAACTCGCCGGCACGGCCGCGACGCTCGACGGCCTCGGCCTCGACCGGTTCTGGCGCAATGCACGCACCCACACGCTGCATGATCCCGTGCGCTGGAAGTATCACGCCGTCGGCAACTTCTATCTCAACGACAAACATCCGCCCAGGCACGGAGCCTTGTGATGGCAAAAAAGCAGATCCTGCTGAACGCATTCAACATGAATTGCGTCGGCCATATCAACCACGGGTTATGGACGCATCCGCGCGATCGCTCGGCAGACTATCGGACACTGCCGTACTGGACCGATCTGGCGCGCACGCTCGAGCGTGGACTGTTCGACGGGCTGTTTCTGGCCGACATCGTTGGCGTGTATGACGTTTATCAACACAACGTCGATGTGACGTTGCGGGAATCGATCCAGCTTCCCGTCAACGATCCCACGCTGCTGATTTCGGCGATGGCCGCCGTTACCAGGCATCTCGGGTTCGGCGTCACGGTCAATCTCACCTACGAGCAGCCCTATCTGCTTGCACGGCGTTTCTCGACGCTCGATCATTTGACGCAAGGCAGAGTCGGCTGGAACATCGTGACGGGCTATCTCGACAGTGCGGCAAGGGCGATGGGACTTGAAGAGCAGTTGCCCCACGACGAGCGCTACGACCGCGCGGACGAATACCTCGACGTGCTGTACAAGCTCTGGGAAGGGAGCTGGGAAGCGGATGCGGTGCTTCGCGACAAGTCGGCGCGTGTGTATGCCGATCCGGCGAAGGTCCACAAGATCCGGCACGCGGGGCGCTACTACAACGTAGACGGCTATCACCTCGCGGAGCCGTCGCCGCAGCGCACGCCAGTTTTGTTTCAGGCGGGGAGTTCGGGGCGTGGTCAACGTTTTGCCGCCCGTCACGCAGAATGCGTGTTCATTTCGCCCCCGAGTCGAGCGGTTGCACGCGAGACGGTCAAGACGCTGCGCGAGCAACTGGTTGAAGCGGGACGACGCCCAGATGACGTGAAGGTGTTCGCCGGCGCGGCAGTCGTGACGGGGGCCACGGAGCGCGAAGCTCGCGAGAAATACGCGGACTATCTTCGGTATGCAAGCCGCGACGCAGGGGTTGCGCATTTTGCCGCCAGCACGGGCATCGACTACGCACAATACGATCTTGACGCCCCCGTCGATTACGCGCCCACCAATGCCATCGAGTCCGCCACGCGCACAGCAAAGCAACACGGCTGGACGCGACGCAAGCTGCTCGAGATGTTCGAGCTGGGTGGCCGGTATCCCGCCATCGTCGGGAGTGCCGCGCAGGTCGCGGATGAACTGCAGGGCTGGATCGAAGAAACCGGTATCGATGGATTCAATCTGAGCCGTACGGTCGTGCCCGAGAGCTACGAAGACTTCATCGATCACATCGTGCCCGAACTGCAGAGCCGGGGTCTTTACAAGACTGCTTATGCGGACGGAACGCTGCGCGGCAAGCTGTTTGGGCGCGGCGATCATTTGCCCGAGCAGCACACCGCGTCGGATTTCCGTGTCGGATCGAACGAGCGAAGAGAGATTGAGCAAAACGTCCACCGTTGAGCAATCTCGTTGCTCGCGGATGAGCTGGCCGCTGGTGCGCTTCGCGGCTGATATCAGCGAATGACGATCTGATCGCGAAAGTTCATATGTCCAATCCGAAGATGCGTTCGAATCTGTCTATCGCGACGCGCCGAATCAGCACATCAAGATCATTCGCTATCCTGGCCGCGACGCGCGAATTGATCTGCGGCCGCTTCACGGGCGGCGGGAGCCACAACCCGGCGTGGGAATGCTCGGGCGCCGTCGCACCCCTCACGACAATTGGCGCGGCGACGAGAATCGACGCATCATCCGGCAAACGCGCCGGCACACCTGGCGGAATGCCGATCACCTGCGTATCGGGCAGGAGGGCGCGCACGGCATCGTTGAAGGCTTCGGGAAGTTGACTCGCGATCGTGACCCACGGATGTGTTGATATTAGTGGCTAAAGAGGCGTACCAGGATGGGGCGGCATCGGAGGGCGACGGAGTAACGCGTCGCGCCTTGATGCACGAGGCTACGGTTTGATCGCGCACTCGACAACGAACGAATGCTGAAGAACATATGAAGCGCGTCACGCCCGCGCCGGTTGAATGGACGGTCAGCCGTATTCACTTCCAGAAGAAACCAAAGATTGATTTGTTGGTTTGGCAAGGGCTGACGTTTTTGTAAGCTCACATGCCTACAACCGATAAAAGGTCGCCGGGCCCAACCCACGGGCGCGACGGCTCAGAGGAGAACCCGATGAAAGCTTTCCGCCGTGCATGGTCGCCCTTGACTGTCATCGCTCTCGGCGCGTTGATCGCAGTCAGCGTGACCGCGCATGCCGCCGATCCCGACAAGAAGGAAATCCGTTTCGGCGCGACGGCCGGGCCGTATTCCGATCAGATCCGCTATGGCATCAAGCCGCAGCTGGAGAAGGAAGGCTACAAGGTGACGATCGTCGAATTCAGCGATTATGTTCAGCCGAATCTCGCGCTCGCCGATGGCGCGCTCGATGCCAACGCATTCCAGCACGAGGTGTATCTGAAGAAGTTCTCGGCGGATCATAAGCTCGCGCTGTCGGAACTGGTAAAGGTGCCCACGGCGCCGATCGGACTATACAGTCACAAGCACAAGCGTCTCGATGAACTGACGGACGGTGCCACGGTGTCGCTGCCGAATGATGTCACCAATCAGGCGCGCGCTATCATCCTGCTGCAGCAGCTTGGCTGGGTGACGCTCAAGCCCGGCATCGATCCCGTCAAATCGTCGGAGCGCGATATCGATGCCAACCCGCACAAGATCAAGCTGGTGCCGCTGGAAGCCGCACAGTTGCCGCGTTCTCTGGATGACGTCGACTACGCATTTGTGAACGGCAACTTTGCGCTGGCCTCCGGCCTCAAGCTAACCGATGCGCTGCTGCTCGAGAAAATCCCGCCGTACTATCTGAACCTCGTCGCGGTGCGCACGGCCGATCTGCACAAGCCGTATGTGAAAGATATTGCGACCGCGTACAGATCGGCAGAGTTCAAGCGTGTAATCGACGAACGTTTTGCGGGTTTCTCGAAGCCGTCGGAATGATGTGAACGGGCGGTGCACGAGCGATGCGAACAATGCGGTAACTCGACTCCGCCTTGGGACATCATCCACTGTGGCTCCGGCGATGGCACCTGTGAATTGCTCTGCACTTCGTGCTTCAATGCCAGGACAGCCGAGTCGACCGGATTCACCGATTTCGAGAATGTCCGGCTTGACCCCATCCGGATGTTTGACTGCGAGGGGGAAGGCCCACCAGTTCCATTTCCAGCTCCTGGGCGACCGGATTGCGCTCGATGCCTTTGAGCTCCGCGGTTTGGGACCTACACTAAATGTCAAAGCCATTCTGAAATGTCCGCACAGTGGGTGCGGCGGAATTCTTGGACTGGTTTATATTGTCAGCCGGAGACTCTCCCGGTATTCAACCGGACTGAGTGCGCCAAGCGAGATCTTGATCCGTTTCTCGTTGTACCAGCGAATGTACGAGTCAACGACCTCGATGAATTGGTCGGTGCTGACGGCCTGCCAGTCCCGAGGGTAAAACGTTTCTCGAACGACTCTCGCCAATGCCGGTACTGAATCAGCACGTACTCGACCGCGTTGCGCTCGCATTGCAGCAGTAGCAAGACGGAGGGCAGATCTCAATTCTTTAGGTCGCGCAGTACTATCAAGCGCCAGAAAATCCGCACCAGAGATTCATTGCACTGGTATGGTCAATACGCGTGATGAGCGATGAGCGGAAAGCCCGAAAGCGCGAAAGCGCGAAAGCATTGGCGTACGGGTGTCCATCTCCGTGAATCTCATTGGCAAGGCGCGCGCGAGCTTTCCGTCAACATTATTTGACATAACATAATTTATCAATATTTTTGATGCGATGCGATGGCCGAGCTCAAGCAGCGCGTCGAGCGCGCGCGTCACAACGCGCCGTGGTCAGCGCAAATCGCGAGCTGGTCACCCTGTATTGGCAGATCGGCCGCGACATTCTCGAGCGGCAGGAGCAGCAAGGCTGGGCAGCCTTTCCCGACATGCGCGGATTCTCCTCGCGCAACCTCAAGTACATGCGAGCCCTGGCGCAAGCCTTTCCGCAGCCGGAATTTGTGCAACAGCCCGTTGCACAATTACCGTGGTCGCATGTCGTCACGCTGCTCGACAAGCTGGACGACGGCGCCCAGCGGCTCTGGTACGCAGAAAAATCGCTCGAGCGCGGCTGGTCGCGCAGCGTGCTGACCATGCAGATCGAGACGGCGGCGCATGCGCGTGCCGGCAGCGCCGTCACGGACTTCGCCGACCGGCTCGGCCTCCAGCGAATACCAACGCTCGAGAACGCCTTCACGCTCGAGCAAACCTTTGAAACGCGCACAGGCCCCCTGCCGCCGCAAGAATCCCTCGACCTGCCCGTAACGCGCACGCAACTCCTTGTGCGACAAAGCGCAAGGCGTGATGTCCTCCGAGATCAAACTCGTTCTTATGCGGTATCGCCACATAACGATTGTCAGAGAGCTCCTCGTCGAACGCGTCACTCGAATGGGAAGTCCGCCAGATCTTGCCCGTATCGAGCGAGATATACGCGTTATGCTCCATTGGACAATCCAGCGTTCATGAATCGATGCTCCTCATCGACAGCGCGCGACTTGCGATGCTCAGCACCCAACACCTGGCGCCCGGCTTCCACAGCGATTCCCCGGAAAGTATTCCATCCAGTGCCAACTATCTTTAGCTCAATTCGATGTTTCACCTTCTCCGTCCATGCGGTTTAGATTCGCAGCACAGTGCGACTTCCCCCTTCACACGGCGAAAGCCTGGACAACGAATCGACTACGACATGAACCGCGAGACAACCCGCTCCTTCGCTCCGATCAAACGCGCCGCTGCCGCGCTTGCCATCGCCCTCGGCGTATTGACAGGATTCAACGCCGTAGCCCACGCCCAAGGTGATGCCGATGTACCTTCGCTCAAAGGCAAGCGCATAGGTATTACGGCGGTGGGCACGGACCACTACTGGGATCTGAAAGCCTATCAAGGCGCCATCGACGAGGTGAAGCGTCTGGGCGGCACGCCGATCGCGCTTGACGCGGGCCGTAACGACAATCGCCAGATCGCGCAGATACAGACGCTCATCGCACAGAAGCCCGACGCCATCATCGAGCAGCTCGGTACCGCGACTGTGCTGGAGCCGTGGTTGCAAAAAATTCGCCAGGCCGGCATCCCGCTGTTCACCATCGATACGGCGTCGCCGTCGAGCCTCAACGCCACCACATCGGACAATTTTTTCATCGGCGAACAACTGGCGCTCAAACTCGTCAACGACATCCATGGTGAAGGCAACATACTCGTATTCAACGGCTTCTACGGCGTGCCCGTGTGCGCGATCCGTTACGACCAGTTGAAGGCCGTGCTCAAGTATTACCCGAAGGTGCACATCATCGAGCCGGAATTGCGCGATGTGATTCCCAACACCGTGCAGAGCGCCTATGCGCAGGTGAGCCAGTTGCTCACGAAATACCCCAAGGGGCAAATCTCGGCGATCTGGGCCGCGTGGGACGTGCCGCAGGTGGGGGCGACCCAGGCCGTCGATGCAGCGCATCGCAGCGAGATTCGCACCTATGCCGTCGACGGCAGTCCGGACGTGGTGTCGCTAGTCAAGGATCCGAAGTCGAGCGCTGCCGCTGTGGTGGCGCAGCAGCCCGCGCTGATCGGCAAGACCGCCGTCGACAATGTCGCGCGCTATCTCGGTGGCGAGCGCAATCTGCCGCCCTACACTTACGTCCCGTCGATTCTCGTGACCAAGGACAACGCTGCCGAAGTGCAGAAGACGCTCGGTCAGTCCGCGCAGTCCGGCCAGCTCGCCTCGAAATGAGTGAGCCGCTCAACGGCAAGCGGGCCCCAGCCATTGCGCCCGCCCTCGAACTGCGCGCTCTCTCGAAGCAGTACGGCGGCGTGCAGGCGCTGCGTGGCGCATCGTTGAGCGCCGCGCGGGGCACGGTGCATGGACTGATTGGCCAGAACGGCGCCGGGAAATCTACGCTCATCAAGATTCTCGCGGGGCTCGAGCGAGCGGACGCGGGCGAGATTGAGGTCGATGGCGTTGAGATTGGCGCGGGAGTGCGCAGCGAGATTGCCTTCATTCATCAGGAGCGTCTGCTCTCACCGACATTCACGGTGGCCGAAGCGCTCGCGCTCGGCGACGAGCCAGTAGCCGTGCCCGGCGTGCGCCGTCTGCGCGCCCTGCTGCCGCTCGATTTGCGCCGCATGCGCCGCCGCGCGAACGAGGCGCTGGCCGAGCATTTCGACATCGCGTTGCCACCGGAGCGTCTGATCGGCGAATTGAGCGTCGCAGAGCAGCAGATCGTACAGATCACGCGCGCGCTCATGCGCACGCCGCGCATCCTCGTGTTCGATGAGCCGACCGCCGCGCTCGTGAGCCGCGAGGTCGAGCGCCTGTTGCAGACGATTGATCGCCTCCGTGCACGCGGCCTCACGATCCTCTATGTCTCGCACTATCTGAACGAGATAGCGTCGCTGTGCGACCACGTGACGGTATTGCGCGATGGCGTCGATGTGGCGCACGTCGATGCGCGCGACACGACTGTCGACGCGCTTGTCTCGGCGATGATCGGCACACAGCCTGCGGCGCGTTCGCGCCGTGAAAACGCATCGCCCCGGGAGGTAGTGCTTGAAGCACGAGATCTCTGCGCCCCGGGACGCTTCGGGCCGTTGTCCTTCGCGCTAAGGCGGGGCGAAGTGCTGGGCGTAACGGGGCTGGTCGGCTCGGGCGGCAAGCCTCTGGTGCGCAGCCTGTTCGGCCTGGAGCGCGGAGTCCGTGGCGAATTGCGTGTGCGCGGCAAGGCCGTGCGCTTGTGCCGACCGGCCGACGCAGTGCGCCAGGGCATCGCTTTCGTGCCTGAGGATCGACGCCGCCAAGGTGTCGCGACTGCACTGTCCGTGCGCGACAACCTTTCACTGCCGAGCCTCGCGCGCTTCAGCCGCTTTGGCGTATTGAATACGCGCCGCGAGACCGCGTCAGCATGTGCACTGATCGACACGCTCGGCGTGCGCACGCCTGGCCCGCAAGCGCCTGTGCGTCATCTCTCGGGCGGTAACCAGCAGAAAGTTGCGCTCGGCAAGTGGCTCAGCCGCAAGACAGACGACGGCGCGGCCATCTATATCCTCGACGAGCCGACAGTCGGCGTGGACGTCGGCGCGAAAGCAGACATCTATCGCCTCATCGATGCGCTCGTGGCTGAAGGCGCGGCCGTGCTGATTTTCTCCAGCGATCTGCACGAACTGCTCGAGGTGACCGACCGCGTACTCGTGCTTGCGCGTGGTGCAATCGTCCAGAACGTGCCCTCGCACGCTGCCCATGCCCAGGACCTGCTCGCGTGGGCCACGCTCGCGCGGTCGCCCGAAGAAAGCGCGCCGAAACAGGAGAATGCAGCATGATCGGCAAGGTGATCGAGCGCCTGGATGCGCTGCGCGGCAACGACGATCTCGCCAGTGATCGCACCGGTTCGACGACGCCCCAGCCAGACGCCCCTGGCGCGCAATTCTGGCTGCGCGGCGGCGCCGTGCTGGCCTTTGCACTGGTGTTCGCGGTCTTCGCGGCGACCTCCCCGCTCTTTCTCACGCTCGCCAATCTCGCCAATATCGTGCAGCAGTCGGCGGTGCTCGGCGCGCTCGGGTTCGGTCTCACCGCAGTGCTGATCGGCGGCGGCGCGGACTCGATCAAAGGTGGCCTGGATCTGTCGATCGCCGCCAACATGGGTCTATGCGCCGCGGCTCATGCGGTGGCACTGCGTGCGGGTGTGTCGAGCGCGGGCGCGGTCGGCCTCGCGCTCACGGCGGGCGTGACGATCGGCGCGCTCAATGCCTTCGCGGTGCTCGGCCTGCGCATCCTGCCGCTGCTTGCCACGCTCACAACGATGAACCTTTGCGCGGGCCTCGAACTCGTGCTCACGCAGAACACCTCGGTGCCGGCTACTTCCCCACTGCTCGCCTTCCTGATCGGCGAAGGCGCATCAGGTATCCCGCATCTTGCGACGGCGTTGCTCGCCGTCGCCGTGCTCGTCACTCTGCTGGTGCACTACACGCCATTCGGGCTGCGCCTGCGCGCGTGCGGCGAAGACGCCCAGGCAGCCCGCGCGGCGGGATTGAATGTGCGCGCTTATGCGGCCGCAAGCTATCTGCTCGGCGGCTTCGCGGCGGCGCTCGCCGCGCTGGCGTCGTCGGCGCTCCTGAGCGGCAGTTCGCCCGGCGCGGGCGAAAACCTGCTGGCCGTAGTGGCAGCGGCGCTGCTCGGCGTGGTTTTCTCGCGGCGCATGGTGCCGACGATGCCGGGCACGCTGCTGGCCGTGCTCTTCATCGGCGTCGTCAGCAACGGGTTTCAGCTCGACAACGTCTCCAGTTACTGGGTCAACGGCGTGGAAGGAGCGCTGATTCTGTTCGTCGTCTCCACCACGGCGCTGCTGCGTCGCCGTCACCTCGGAACGCATGCTCATGACTGATCGGCTCGTGCGCATCCAGCGCTTTTCGCTGCCGGGCGCGCTGGTCGCCGTCAGCGTATTCTTCGCGGTGTGCTCGCCAGGATTTGCGCAGCCCCGCAATCTAGGCAATGTGCTGCTCAACGATTTCGCGCTGCTGGCGATTGCTGCGCTCGGCATGACCCTTGCCCTATCGATCGGCGCCGTCGACCTGTCGCTTGGCACGGCTATCGACGTTAGCAGCCTCGTTTTCGTCCTTTTGAGCGCACATCACGTGGGGGTACCGCTGGCCGCCGTGGCCGCGCTCGGCGCAGCGCTGCTGGTGGGCGCGTTCAACGGCATGCTGGTGGCGGCCCTCGGCATCGCACCATTTCTGGCGACGCTCGGCACGCTCTTCATCGGCCAGACTCTGCAGCAGCTTGCGACCGATGGCGGCCAACCCGTCTACCTGCTGGGCCTCCCGTTGCCGCCGCTGTTCGGCGCGCTCGCGCACGGCACGTGCGCCGGCGTACCGGTGCCCTTGTGGATCGTGGCGGCGCTCGCGTTAGTCGTACACGTGTCGCTCGCGCATTCGGTGTTCGGCCGCTACAGTGCCGCACTCGGTACGCAACCCGGCGTCGCTCGTTATTCGGGCCTGCCGGTTGCGGTCATTGTCGCGGCAACTTTCGTGGCGGGCGCGCTGATCTATGGCGTGGTGGGCCTGCTGCTGTCATCGATGGTGAAAGCCTATGTGCCGCAAGCTGGCAACGGCTATCTGCTCAACGCCATCGGCGCGACCTTCATCGGTACGACGCTGTCGCGCGCGCGGCGGCCCAATGTGCCCGGCACGCTACTCGGCGTGCTGCTGCTGAGCCTGGTGGCAAACGGGCTGTTGCTGATCGGCTGGAACTTCTACTGGCAGCAGGTCGCCACGGGCGTGCTGATCTTCGCGGTGCTGGCGTTCAGCTTCGCGTCGCGGAGCGAGCAACAGGCCTAGCGTTCCGCATTGCTCGGCACGCTCTGGCGGGTTGCGCGCTGGATGTCGGCAGTGAAGCGGATCAGATGCCGTCGCGGGTTCTCGCGCGGCATCGGAAGGTGATCGCGACACCGTATATCGGCGGTCTTACGCCGCAGGCAACCGAACATCAGGCGCTCGAAACAGTGTCGCAAGTCGAAGCAATGCTGCGAGGAGCCATACCGGAGGTTGCGGTCAATGCGGCCCGCGCGAGCCGCGTAGGCCGATTCGCAAGCGGTGGGAACACGGCCACGCCGTCGTCGGTCTCCACCAGCCTCTGACATCCTATGAATCCGACTCTGGCAGCGATGCACCCAGGCCCAAGCGATTGCCACATCCATATCTACGAAGAGGGCTATCCGTTCGCGCCGCACGCGAGCGCTGCTCCGCCGCCTACTGAGCGCATGCCGGCAAGTGCAAAAGGCGCTAGGTCTCACGCGCGCGGTCATCGTCCAGCCGACCGGCTACGGCTTCGACGATAGCTGTACGTTGGAGCGTGAGTACCGCGCGTTGTACGCGGCCTTCGTTTTGCAGCGGTTCGAAGTGACGCTTCGACACTGCCAGCCTGTGCCACGTTTCTCGCGGCTTATTGCGAGGCAGGAATCCACGCAGCGGTGGCCGCCTCACTCGAACGGAAGGCAGGGAATTTCTCGCCAAGGTCCGCAATCGTTTTGATGTCGTTTTTCAACAGATCGTCGCGCGTGATCAGCGTCGGCTTCACCACGATGTGATGACCCGGGTCCTGTCCTGCCACCAGTAGGGCCGCCGCACGTACCGACACGGCGCCGACCACGGCGGGATTGGTCGCCGCTGTCGCCACCCAGGCGCTGCCTGGCGCGCGGATCGCTTCGATATCGGCAGTCGAAATGTCCGCGCTGTAAATGCGCAGTTTCGACGACAGTCTGGCTTCGTCAGCGGCCAGTTTGGCGCCGCG
This sequence comes from Paraburkholderia atlantica, assembly GCF_009362785.1. Lineage (GTDB taxonomy): Bacteria > Pseudomonadota > Gammaproteobacteria > Burkholderiales > Burkholderiaceae > Paraburkholderia > Paraburkholderia atlantica. Next base: position 86,226 of record NZ_WHNQ01000020.1, on the reverse strand, counting down.
CGCAAACTCGTCGTATGGTGCGAACACGACGCGAATCTCCGGATGCGCGCGGTACGCGGCCGACGCCTGATTCGCAACGGACTGCGCGATCGGGTTATCCACCGTGCCCCAACGCGCCTTTTCCTGCACGTTCGGATGCGCGCGCTTGAAGTCGCGCCACACGGCGTCACGCCTGTCGAGCGGCGCGAAGCCCGCGACATACACGTAACCCGCTGCGAACGCGTCGCCGTTGTCCTTCACAGCCTGATCGAGCAACAGTGACGCGAGATCGCGATCGCTCTGCTCGATTTGCGGCACCTTCGGATTGGCGAGATCCACGTCGAACGCGACGACCTTGACGCCCTTGTCCAGCGCACGCTGCACGACATCTTTCAGCGACTCCGGCAAGCCGTGATTGACGATGATCGCCGAGACACCCAGGCTGATTGCCTGCTGGATCTGCTCGCGCTGCTCCGACGCATCCTGGCGGCCCTCGTAGATGCGCAAGTCGACACCCAGCGCCCTGGCCTGCTTCTGCGCGCCCGCTTCGTAAGCCTGGAAGAAGTCACCCGTCGACAGATAATTGACGAGCGCGATCCGCACACCGCCCTTGTCGAACGGCGCCGGTGCGCCTTTGAGCGGCTCGGAATGTGCGGATACCGCAGACAGCACGGCAGCCGAGCACAACGTCAGTGCGCCCAGCGCACGCACCCAGATCGAACGGCTTTGAAACAGCGATTTCATCGAAAGTCCCCTTGTTTGATGCCTGATTACCGGCAGCGTCAGTTCCATGCGTGACGTGCCGGTTTCACGCCGTTCACATAGTAGTTGCCGACGAGGTGATACTTCCATCGGACAGGATCGTGCAGCGTATGCGTGCGCGCGTTGCGCCAGTGACGGTCGAAGTTGTGTTCGCTCAGGGTCGACTGCGTGCCCGCGAGTTCGAAGAGCTTTTCGCCGGCCAGCAGCGCGATTTCGGTCGTCAATACCTTGGCCTCGCCGACGGCGACCGAGGCACGCGCGACATCGTCTTCCGTGGTCGCGCCTTTGGCCGACAATTCGTCGAGCACGCGTGCAGCGCGTTCGAGCAGCGCTTCGGCGGCATGCAGCTGGATATGCAGGCGGCCGATTTCACGCAGCGTGAGCGGATCGTCGCCGGCCTTGTCGACGCCGCTGTCGACCCACGGTCGCGCGCGCGTGCGAACGAATTCGAGCGTATCGGCGATGGCGGCTTTCGCGATGCCTGCATCGATGGCAGCCTGAATGATCTGCGACACGGGGCCATTGAGTGTTGGTTCGTCGGAAACGCGCTGCGCAGGCAGCACGTGCGACGCCGGCACGCGCACGTCTTCCAGCGTGACCGTACCGCTTGCCGTCGTACGCTGGCCAAAGCCGGACCAGTCGTCGATGACCTCAAGGCCCGCCGTGCCCTTGGGGATATACGCGAGCCACGCTTTGCGTTCTTCATCGAGCCCAAGCACGGGCACGTAGTGCGCGAATAGTGCCCCTGTCGAATAGAACTTCGTGCCGTCAATCACATAGTCGTCGCCATCGCGCCGCACCGTGGTCCTGAGATCGAGCACGTTCTTCGTGCCCTTTTCGGAGAAGCCGTTGCCGAAGCGCTTGCCCGCCAGGATTTCCGCAAAGAAATAGCGCTTTTGTTCTTCGGTGCCTGTCAACACAATCACATCGACCAGGCCGAAATGATTCTGCGGCAACTGGCCAAGCGACGGATCGGCCGCAGAGACGATCTTGATGACCTCCGTCAGCGTGACGAACGACACACCCGCGCCGCCATACGCCTTCGGCACCGTGATGCCCCACAGCCCCGATTGCGAGAACCACTCGATCTCTTCGCGCGGCAACCGGCGCTCGCGATCGCGCTCGGATGCACCCGCCGCAATACGCCGCGCCAGCTCATGCGCGACGGCAATGGCTTGCGCATCGTCGGCGATCACCCGCACCGCGCGGGCATGCGCGTCCGTCTGCTGTTGATCGGCTACGTCGGTTTCGGCCATGAATGTCTCCCTTTGATGACTATCGGCACAGACTAGCAACGCTCGTCACGATCACAAACTGAGCGATTTGCAAATGGATATGACGTCGATGCGCAGATGGTTTTCTCGTCTCACCCGCGCGCACCCGAACGCGAGCCGACACTGAATGTGAAAGCCAATGCAAACACGAGCAGCACGCCCTTGATGAAGTCCTGCATGTAGTACGGCGCGTTCAGCATGGTCAGGCCGTTGAGCAGCACGCCGACGAACACCGCGCCCACCACCGTGCCGAGCACGTTGGGCCGCTTCGCGCCCCATACCGCGTAGCCGACCAGCGCCGCCGCGACGGCGTCGAGCAGCAACGAATGCCCCGCGCTCACATCGCCCCGGCCGACGCGTGCCGCAATCAGCACACCGCCCAACGCGGCAATCGTCGATGACGCGACATAGGCCGCGATGCGATAGCGAGCCGTCGGCGCGCCGGCGAGGCGCGCGGCCGTTTCGTTGCCGCCGATCGCATAGATCACCCGCCCCCAGCGCGTCGCCTCCATGACGAAGCACGCCACCGCCGTCAACGCCGCCAGCAGCAGAACAGGCAGCGGCACGATGTCCAACAGGCGCGAACGCCCCAGCGCGAGAAACAGATCGGGAAAGCTGCCCGTCGCTTCCGTGCCGTCGGGCAGCACGGTGCCCGTCGCAAGCGAACGCCCGCCTGTCGGAATCAATTGCAGACCTGCCAGCAGGAACAGCGTGCCGAGCGTGGCAAGCTGGTCGGGCACGCGCAGACGTGTGATAAGCACACCATTGAACAGGCCCGCGACTACGCCGAATGCCAGACAGGCCAGCACGGCGCTCCACGCTCCGCCATGCCATACGATCAGCACATAGCTCGCGACCATTTGCGCGGTTGCAGCGACGCTGCCTACCGAGAGATCGAAGCCGCCTGCCGCCAGCGTGATCGTGACGCCTATGCCCAGCAGCGCGACGATCGAAACGGCCTGCAGAATGCTCAGCAGATTGTCGACGTTCAGAAAGGCTGGCTCGCGCACCGCGAACACGACGATCAGGACGGCCAGCACCAGCAGGATGCCCGTGCGTTCCAGATGCTCGCGCAGACTGCCCGAGCGCGGGCGCGCCGTCGATTCGGCAGGGACGTTCGTCGTCACGGACGGGGTGGTGGATTTCATGAATGAGGGAGAGCAACAAAAGAAAGAGAATCGGCGGGAGCCGCGCGCTCGAGTGTCGTACCGCGATCGAAATGCACGACGCGATCGGCGATTTCGAACGCTTCTTCGAGATCGCTGACGAACACCAGCGTGGCACGCCCCGCCGCACGCTTGCGCAGCAGTGCCACGATGTCGGCGCGCGCGCCTGCATCGACGCCCTGAAACGGTTCGTCGAGCAGCAACAGCTTCGATGGTTCCGCGTGCCAGCGCGCGAGCACGACCTTTTGCTGATTGCCGCCCGACAGACGCGACAGCCGGTCGTCCGGTCCCGTGCAGCGCACGCCGAATGCGGCAATCGCCTCGCCGGCCGCCGCCCGCTCCGTCTCACGACGCACGAAGCCGCCCTTATGCCAGCGTGGCAGAAATGGAAAACTGAGTGTGCCCGCGATCGATGCGAACGGCACGCTGTCCGGAAACAGCGACGAGCGCCAGCGGTCTTCTCCCGCGAGGTAGACACCCGCGCGAATCGCGTCAGCGGGCGAGCGCGGTCGCCATGGCTTGCCGAGCAACTGCATGTCGCCTTGCACGGCGCGCGTTTCGCCAAAAATGACGCGCGCGAGACGCGATTTTCCGCCGCCGATGGGGCCTGCAATCGCCACGATCTTGCCTTCTTCGACGTCCAGATCGAAAGGTATCGAAGCTGGCGTCAGCTTCAGATCGCGCGCGCTGAACACCACGTCGCTGGATGTGCCGCTGTCGTGCGGCGCAGCGCGATCGGCGGGCAGTGCATGGCCGATCATCGTTTCTACCGCGGCGTCGAAATCGATGGGCGGACGCAGATTCGCCACGATGCGGCCATCGCGCATGACGGTCACGCGGTCCGCGATGCGGCGCAAGTCACCTAGCCGGTGAGACACCAGCAATATCGCCGCGCCGTCGGCACGCAAACGCTCGATCAAGGCGAAAAGCCGCTCCGCTTCCGGCGCAGAAAGACTCGCCGTAGGCTCATCGAGAATCAGCAACGACGGATTGCCGGCCAATGCACGCGCCAGGGTCACAAGTTGCTGCCCTGCCAGCGACAGCGTATGCAACGGCGCAGACAGGTCGACTTCGAGTCCCACGCGCAGCGCAAGTGGCCGTGCGGCATCGACGCGCACCGCTGGCGTCATACGCCACGCAGTCGCCGCATCGCAAAGCTGATCGAGCAGCAGGTTATCCGCAATGGATAACGTCGGGACCACGGCATCAGCGGTGCTTTGATGCACGGTCGCGACGCCAAGCCGTTTGGCCTGCTGCGGCGACCAAGGCGCGAAGGGTTCGCCGCGCAACGTCAGCGCACCGCTATCCGCTCCGTAGACGCCGCTGATTATCTTGACGAGCGTCGATTTGCCCGCGCCGTTCGCGCCCATCAACGCCACCACCTCTCCCGCACGGATGTCGAGATCGAGATGGGTCAGCGCAGTCGTCGCGCCGAATCGCTTCGTGATGGAGACCGCCTTCAGGACAGGCTGATTCATTGCAGGGAGGATCGCTTCTGGATGCATGACCTTTCATGCTAGACAAGCTCGTCCATGCCGCAAACGAATCGCTATTCATATGCTTAGTATTCTCAACCGATTGATGGCACTTTCTGTCCCCGCAGTCATACCGCCGCTATCGTCGACATAAGTCGCCATACGGATAACGATCTGCCAATCCGTTATTTACGCGCGGCGAGCGGTGATTTTTATACTCGCCTTTGTCCAGCGCTCCATGCGCGTCGTGGGCTTCGCTACCGCCTTTCAAAGGATCTGCATGACCTCATCGCACGCCGCCGATCTCTCCGTCGGAACCGACTACGAATCACTCGCCAATCGCTTTCGCCCAATCTTCGCGCGTATCGCCGAAGGTGCGGCACAGCGCGACCGTTCGCGCGAATTGCCGCATGAAGCGATTGGCTGGCTCAAGGACGCGGGCTTCGGCGCAGTGCGGATACCGGTCGCGCATGGCGGTGCCGGTGCATCGCTGCCGCAACTGTTTCGTCTTCTGATCGAACTCGCCGCGGCCGATTCGAATCTGCCGCAGGCGTTGCGCGCGCACTTCGCTTTCGTCGAAGACTGGCTGAATGTGCCGCCCGGCACCGAGCGCAACACCTGGTTCGACCGCTTCGTGAGCGGACAACTGGTGGGCAGCGCGTGGTCCGAGGTGGGTGACGTCGCCGTCGGCACGCTGTCGACCAGCGTATCCCGACGCGATGGCCAGTACGTGGTGAATGGCTCGAAGTACTACAGCACGGGTAGCATCTTTGCCGAGTGGATCGACGTGCTCGCGAAACGCGAGGAAGACGGCGCCGACGTAATCGCCGCCGTCAGCACGAATCAACCCGGTGTGTTGCGCAAGGACGACTGGGACGGGTTCGGCCAGACAACCACGGGCAGCGGCACGACCGTATTCATCAATGCCTCGGTCGATGCGCATGACATCATTGCGTTCGAGCGGCGCTTCAAGTATCAGACTGCGTTTTATCAGTTGGTGCATGTCGCCACACTGGCGGGCATCGGTGCGGCCATTACGCGCGACGTCGGCACGCTGGTGCGGCAGCGCAAGCGCATCTATAGTCACGGCAATGCGCCGCACGTGAGCGAAGACGCGCAGATCCAGCAGGTGGCGGGCGAAATCGCCTCATGGGCCTATGCGGCACAGGCGCTGACAGGGCAGGCGGCGCAGCCTTTGCAACGCGCGTACGAAGCCCGTTTTTCCAACGATGCCGAAGCGCAGCATCGCGCCAACGTCGATGCCGAACTCGAATCGGCGCAGAGCCAGCTTGTCGTGTCGGAACTCGTATTGCGCGCGGCGACGCATCTGTTCGATGCGCTCGGTGCGTCGGCGACCAGCACCACGCAGGCGCTCGATCGTCACTGGCGCAACGCGCGCACCGTGTCGTCGCACAATCCCCTCGTCTACAAGGCGCGCATCGTCGGCGACTGGGTGATTAACGGCAAGGAGCCGCCGTTTATCTGGAGCATCGGCAACGGCCCCGGCCGGGGGAGCAAGTGAGCGTCATGACCAAACCCATTCGCTTCAACGCATTCGAGATGAATTGCGTCGGTCATCAGTCGCCGGGCTTGTGGGCCCATCCGCGCGACCGCTCGTGGCAATACAAGGATCTCGAATACTGGACGGATCTCGCGAAGGTATTGGAGAAAGGTATTTTCGACGGCATCTTTATCGCCGACGTGATCGGCTATTACGACGTCTACAAGGGCAACAACTATCACGCGCTGCATCAGGCCGCGCAGATTCCCGTCAACGATCCGCTGCAACTCGCCGCGCCGATCGCGATGGTCACCGAGCACCTTGGCATCGGCATCACGGCGTCGACGAGTTTCGAGCATCCGTACACCTTCGCGCGCCGCCTCTCGACCGCCGATCATCTGACGAAGGGCCGGCTCGCGTGGAATATCGTCACGTCGTATCTGGAGAGCGGCGCGAAGAACATCAGCGAAGGCGGATTGCGCGATCACGGCAATCGCTATGAAGTCGCGACGGAATACGTCGAAGTTCTGTATAAGCTTCTGGAAGGAAGCTGGGAAGACGGCGCGGTTGTCCGCGACCGCGAGAAGCGCGTGTTCACGCATCCGGAGAAGGTCCACGAAATCGGCCACAAGGGCAAGTACTTCGAAGTGCCCGGCTATCACCTTTGCGAGCCTTCTGCGCAGCGCACGCCGGTGCTCTTTCAGGCAGGTGCATCGGGCCCGGGTAAGGCATTCGCTGCGCAGCACGCCGAATGCGTGTTCGTCGCCGCGCCGACGCAAGCCGTCCTGAAAAACTACGTCAGCGATGTGCGACGCCAGGCAGCGGAAGCAGGACGCGATCCGGACAAGCTGCTTATCTACAACCTCGTCACCGTGATCGTCGATGAAACCGATGCGAAGGCGCAGGCGAAGTTCGATGAGTACAAGCGCTATGTGTCGTATGACGGATCGCTCGTGTTCATGTCGGGATGGACGGGTATCGACTTCGGCCAGTACGCGCCCACCGATCTCGTGAGACGCGTCGAAACCAACGCCATCGTCTCGGCCGTCGAACATCTGTCAGGCGGCGACAAGGCATGGACCATCGAGGAACTCGCGATCTGGGGCGGCGTCGGCGGCATGGGGCCTGTATTCGTCGGATCGCCTTCGACAGTGGCGGACATCCTGCAGCAATGGGTCAAGGCAACCGGCGTTGACGGATTCAACCTTGCGTATGCCATCGCGCACGAAACGTTCGAAGACGTCGTCCATTACCTCGTGCCCGAGTTGCAGCGCCGCGGCGTCTATCCGACCGCGTACACGCCCGGCACGCTGCGCGAGAAGCTGTTCGGCGACGGTGCGCGCCTGCCGCAGACGCATCCGGCTACCCGCTTTCGCGATATCGAGCGGATCAAGCGCGAGTCGCAACAGGCGCAGCACGTCACGGCAACACCGCCCGATGCCGAACCCGCAGCGGTGAGGTAAGCGCGTTGCGGCCGGTCATGCCGCTGTTCACATTCCTCCGTCTATCCAGCAGCGCGCCAGGCGCTAATGCAATCTTGCCTTATGTGTTCGCCGCACTGCTGCTGACGGGACTTGGATGGCCCGTCGCGCTGCGCGTGTACGCGCCGCATCGTTTGCGCCAGATCTGAGCGGAGCTGGCGGGTACCGAAGACGAAAGACCCGTATCGTCGCAGGCCGGGCTTGCGCCTGGCGCGTCGCTTCGCGATGCATAAAGAAGCATGGCGCCGTAAGCTGCCATGACACGCGTAAATCACCTGAATGCGCTGTTGCTACGGAGCCCGGCGTATCGACGAGCCTGTGTTTCCTGAATGATGTCGAGCATGCACGGGAGCTTTCGCGAGATGCTCAACCAAGGTCAAACAGGTCGCAACCGAACTCGTCGATGACCGCTTCGCGAAGAAGAGCATCGAAGCATCGGGCGGGCTCGCGGCCTTCGGAAATGCTCGGCGTGAGCGCGGGACTCGACTATCTGATTCTCGATGCACGCGGCCGGCTCGCGTATTCCGAATTGACGGCCGTCATGCCCGTGATCGGCGTGCCGCGGTTCCTGCCGGATCTCGGCGGGATATGCTCGTGCACGCTTCGGCAAGCATCAGAAGAACAATAGCGTGCGCAGTTCGATACTCCGACGCGGTCTTGCGTCCGGCGGCGACGACGGATCATCGAATGCCGTATGTGCTGTCAGCCGCGCGACACCGTCGCCAGCGGAATCGTAGATTTTCAGCAGCAGGACTTCTTCCGCCTTCATCAGCGGAAAGTAGTACCAGCGATGCTTCGGGTTGAACACGAACGCATAGGTCTCGCCGACTTTGTCCTGATAGATCAGATCCGACGGCACCAGATCGGTCGGCGCAATACTGCGCGCATCGCACAACGCCAACGGCGACGATTCGACCGTCGATCCGATGGGACGCCACAGGTTGACGATCGCCACCCTGCCCTTGAGCAGTTCTTCCGCTTCATGCGGCGGCAGGTGATCGCGCACGCGGCGCGGACCCGACACGAAGGTCTGGTCGTTGTGAATGAACTTGACCGGCTCGCGCACGGTGCCTGGACGCGCCGCATGGCCGTCGCGAATCGTGTGATCAAAGATGACGGCGCGCTTCGCGCCCGTCCAGCCCCTTAGCAGCGCCTCCGACTCCGGATAGTAAATGCGTTCTATCGCAGCAGGGTCCGTGAAATCGCTGAGCACGCTCGCGTGCTGCCGCAACTCGAAACCGTTGCGGTCCAACGATAAACCACCCGGCGGTGGCGAAACCCGCGCATTGACGATGTTCACACGCTGCGTCCGATACACGCCACTGCGCTGCGGCACGCCAGCAGGCGGCTCATAAGCGTAGGTAGCGGGCTTTTCCCCCGTCGCGACGAGATAGTTCAAGGCGGCTTCGACGACGGCCGGCTGTTCAATGACGACATCGCTCATGAGTTACGCTCCATGCCTGGGAGTGGACGAATTCAGTCCGGCGCTATTTCGCCGATGATCTGACAAGAACCGGATGTGACTGTGATGTTGAAGTAGCCGGCGCGCGCATAGCGGGCAATGCGTTCGAGGCGCTCCGGATCGTCCTTGCACGTATGCTCCGGTACAGACGGCACAGGCCGCGCCTGCGCGCGCTGACGCACGAATTCGAACGGATGAAGCACGGCCAGACGGTAAAACGATGCGAGGCTCATCGACATGACGCGCCCTCCTGCTCATGGCAACCTTGGTTGAATCTAGTCAGTGAAGTGGCAATGCACAAACAAGCATTTGTGCATTGCTTTGCAGCGTTTGGACGTTGCACAGGCTGGCCGTTCGAAGCGCGTGGCGCGTCGGTGCGTCGAGTGCACCGACGCTCTACACGACTAGCACATTCCTTGCGCCAGGCTATCAATGTGCAAAACACTTATTGGGGCGTCATCGGGCTGTTTTTTTATACTCGATTTCAGGTAGCACTCCGAGCCACGGAGTGCCAGTTTGAAGCATAGGTTGGAGGAAAAAGCGAATCAGTTTGCGTCCCTTGCACGATCGCGTGATCGACAAACGACTGGATCAGGAAACCCGCACCGCCTCGGGCATCGTGCTTCCCGACAGCGCCCCGAGAAGCCTGATCAGGGCTGCGCGAAGAAGACATCGTTGCGGTCGTGAACCGCTGAACCTGAACGCTCAAGGAGTCGAATCAAATGGCAGCAAAGGACATCGTATTCGCGGACAACGCCCGCTCGAAGCTCATCGAGGGCGTCAATATTCTGGCCGACGTCGTGAAGGTCACGCTTGGTCCGAAGGGCCGTAACGTCGTGCTGGAGCGTAGCTTCGGCGCGCCGGTCGTGACCAAGGACGGCGTGTCAGTGGCAAATGAAATCGAGCTGGCCGACAAACTGCAGAACCTCGGCGCGCAACTCGTCAAGGAAGTGGCCTCGAAGACCGGCGATCTCGCCGGCGACGGCATCACGACTGCGACCGTGCTCGCACAGGCGATCGTGCGCGAGGGCAACAAGTACGTCGCGGCGGCCCTGAACCCGCTGGGTGCACTGCGTTGATTGCGCGTCGAAGATCGGCGTCGATTTTTTTCGACGCGCTGCGTGAACATATAATCCGTACTCCGACGAGCTCACGCGCGCTCGTCTCCTGTAACGGAGCAGCAATCGATGCGCGACACGCGACTCGCCGGCCCGACCGGCGGCATGGTCACCAGCCCCCACGCGTTGGCGAGCGAGGCCGGCTGCGACGTGTTGCGCGCCGGCGGCAACGCGATCGAAGCGGCTATCGCGATCGGTGCCGCGCTGTGCGTGACGTATCCGCATTTCACAGGACTCGGCGGCGACGCGTTCTGGGTAATCGGCGACCGCGAGGGAACCTTGCGCACGCTGTCGGGCATCGGCCAGGCCCCGGCGCAACTGCCCGCGTTCGACGGGGCGATTCCGTTGCGCGGCGCGGCGTCCGCGCTCACCACCGCCGCGACCGTCGATGCATGGCAGCACGCGTACGAGATCAGCAAAAGCGCATGGGGCGGCACACAGTCGTGGTCGTCGCTGTTCGACCGCGCGCTCAACTATGCCGGCGAGGGCTTTCCCGTCACGCCGTCGCAGCATTTCTGGCAAAGCCTACGTGCCGACGAACTGAATACATTGCCGGGCTTTGCGGCAACCTTCGCTCCGCACGGCAGGATTCCCGCTGTCGACGAACGTTTCACACAACCGGCGTTGGCAAAGAGCATCGAGCGGATTGCCCGTTTCGGCGCACGCGAGTTTTATCAAGGCGAACTGGCGGAGCGCATCGCGCGCGGTTTGCAGCAGGCCGGCTCGCCGCTCACTTCGAGCGATCTCGCCAGAACCCGCGCGCGCGACGAAGCACCGCTGCGGGTCGGGTATCGCGGCGGCGAACTGGTGAGCCTGCGTCCGCCTACCCAAGGCGTGACGACACTGCAAATCATGGGCACGCTGGATCGCTTCGACATCGGCGCGATTCGCGAAGGGAGTGCCGATTACTATCACCTGCTGGTGGAAGCGGTGAAGTGCGCGTTCGTCGACCGTGACCGCTTCGTATCGGATCCCGAGTTCAACACCGTGCCCGTCGAGCAGATGCTGTCGCCCGCGACGCTCGACGCCCATGCTCGTTCGATCGACCCACATCGAGCGCGAGCGTGGCCACACGTCTTCCATCCGGGCGACACGGTGTTCATCGGCGCGACGGATAGCCAGGGCCGCAGCGTCAGCGTGCTGCAAACGGTCTACTTCGACTGGGGCAGCGGCGTAGTCGCGGGCGATACCGGAATTCTGTGGCACAACCGCGGCGCGTCGTTCAGCACGCACCCCGCGCATCACAACGCGGTGCGGCCGGGCAAGCGCCCTTTTCATACGCTCAACCCCGGCATGTACCTGAAAGACGGCCGCCCGTACCTGCTGTTCGGCACACAAGGCGCCGACGGTCAGCCGCAAACGCTCGCCGCCATTCTCACGCGGCTGATCGACTACGGGATGGACCCGCTCACCGCACTCGCCCGTCCGCGTTTTCTGCTCGGCAAGACGTTCTCCGACACGCGCGATGCGCTGAAGCTCGAAGAAGACGCAGGCGCCGACGTGTTCGCGGCGCTCGCCGCGCGCGGCCACGAGGTGAGCGCGATCCCGACGCAGAGTCCGCTCGCGGGTCACCCTGGTGTGATACGCATCGATGCGGACGGCGCGGTGTCAGGCGCGCACGATCCGCGCAGCGATGGCCGCGCGCTCAGCGTGTGATGGATCGGCGCGTGGGTTCTTTCCCGCATGCTGGTTCACGCGGGCCGTTCAGGTTCGCCTGCGTGGCGGCCTACGCACACGGTCCAGACGCAGTGATTCGCCAGCTAACACAAGCGCGTCTATACGCGCGTTGATCGCTGAAGGGGCTAACGCTTGTGGTCCATACGCGTCAACGTCAACGTCAACCCAACGTAAAGCGGTCACGCGTCGTCACATAGTCACTCGCGCCGAAACGGCCCACCGGAAAGTAGTGCTGCAAACGCACGCGCCACGTTTCGGTGTCGATCAACTCGTCGCGCGCATGCAGCCGATGTACGCGGCCAATAAAGATCTGCCGGGTGGTGGTCTCCAGCGTCTCCCATATCGTGCACTCGAACGCAACCGGCGCTTCGGCAATGCGCGGCGGCGCAACGCACGAGCTCGGCACCGGCGTCAAGCCGACCTCGACAAGTTCGCTAACGTTGGGCGGCAGCCTTTCCCCGCAACGATGCATTTTTTCGGCGATCGTCTCGTCGGCGAGATGCACGACGAACTCGCCGGTCCGCACGATGTTGACCGCCGTGTCCTTCAGCGTGCCGTCCGCCACGCGGTTAATGCTGATCATCACGATCGGCGGTTCTTCGCCGAGCATATTGAACATCGAAAACGGCGCGGCGTTGATCGTACCGTCGGCGCCGAGCGTGGTGACGAGCGCGATCGGACGCGGCACGATCAGGCTCGCCATCAGCTTGTAGCGCTGGTATTCGGTGATCGCTTCGAAATCAATTTCCATGTCGGGCCGCCTGGTTCGTCGTCGCGTGTTCAATGATGCCGAGCAATTGGCCGAGGCTTTTCTCGCCGCGCATTCGCGAGGTTTCAATGCGTTCTTCGAGATCGCGCAGATGCGCTTCCATATGCCCCATTGCGCCCGCCGAGTCGCGCGCCTCGATGCAGTCGACAATCGCAGCATGCTCGGCGTGCTCGCACGGCGCATGCCCCGGCGGCTCGTACACCCCGACGATCAGCGAACAGCGCGATACCAGTTCCTTCAGATAATTTTGCAGAATCGAATTGCCGGCCAGCGCGGCGATGCGCATATGAAAGCCGCTGGCGAGCGTCGCCCACGAAGGCTGGTCGTAGCGGTGCATGGCGTCATGCTCGCTCGCGAGTTGTTGCCGCAGCGCCTTGATGTCCGTCGCACTCGCGCGCTGCACGGCAAGCTCTACCAGCATCCGTTCGACCGAGCGCCGCGCCTCGAATATCTCGCGCGTTTCCTCGGGCGAGGGCTCGGCGATTACCGCGCCCTTGTTCGGCCGCAATACGACGATGCCGTCATAGGCGAGCTTTTCCAGCACACGACGTACGACCGCGCGGCCCACGCCGAACAGTTGGCACAGTTCGGGCTCCGGTAACTTCGTGCCGGGAATCAAACGATGATTCATCACGCCGTCGAAGATCGACTGATAGATGCGTGCATTGATATCCGTGTCGTCACCGGCATTTTTCTTCGCGGTGGCCGCGCCGGCTTTCGCGCTCATGCGACGGCCGGGCGCACGATGCCGGCCCGCTCCAGATCGTCCATATGACTCGCGATCTCCCCTGGAGTGGTGATCCACACATCGCCTCGTGCGCGCGCCGTGGCGATATGTTCGAGCGCGCGGCGCAGATGCCGCAACCGGTACGGCTGTCCGACCAGATACGGATGCAGCGCGATTCCCATCACCAGCGCCTGCGCTTGCGCGCCGCGATTGGCCTGTTCGAGCATCTCGTCGAACTGATCGACGATCATGTCGGCGAACGCGCGGCCGTCCATGTGACGGCCCACCATCATCGGCAGATCGTTGAGTTCCTGCGGATACGGAATCGACCACAGCGGCGCGCCACGCGTGGCCATCCGTATGGGGCGGTCGTCGTGACACCAGTTCAACGTGTAGCGATAGCCGGTCTCGGCCAGCAGATCGGGCGTCAGATGCGACTCCGAAATCCACGGCGACAGCCAGCCTTGCGGCGGCGTACCGGATTCTTCCGCGATCCGTTCGCAGCAATGCAAAAGCAGCTCGCGTTCACCGCTTTCGTCGAGGTCGCTCTGCCGGTGCGCGTTCGTGTGGCCGTGGCCGATCAGTTCATCGCCACGCGCGACGCAAGCCGCGATCAGTTCAGGACAGTGATCGTAGAGCGCGGTATTGATCAGCGTGCCCGCGGGCAGCGCGAGCTGATCGAACAGTTCGATGCAGCGCCACGCGCCGACGCGATTGCCGTACTCGCGCCAGCTATGGTTCAGCACATCCGGTTGCGGCGAGAGCGGACCGAGTGCCGCACCGAGGCCTTCGCCGAACGCAAAGTGCTCGATGTTGAAGCCAAGATAGACTGCGAGTCCGGTGTCGCCAGGCCAGCGGAACGCGTCACTATCGGTGATCGGGCGGTAGGCAAAGCGGCCATGTGTGGCAAGCGATTGACGCGCGCGGTTCTCTGCCAGGGGCATGTTCCGTGTGTCGTTCATGAGCAAGAAATCGTGGATGACGAAAGGCGCCACGACACGTTATGGATGAACCGGATTGGCCAGTTCATGCCCCGAGACGGATCGAAGACGCACCGTGATCGCGCAATCCCATCCTTCTGATCGCAAACGATCGACGCCGCGGATCGTTTGCAATATGTGAGCCAACTCGTAGACGTTAAGCACAACGGTACGTCGGCAATCGACGAGCGTCGCAATGCAATGGATGGCACATGTCTTGCGTTTGCATGGCTTCGCATGGGCGGCGCATCGGTTTTCACGCGCGCCCCACTGTTCGCCGTTCACGAGGACACATCCTTCATGATTCAGCCTGCTTCAACGGTGCTCGAAACCAAAGCCGCCGATATCGAACTGGTCCACGTGTCAAAGCAATATGGCGATTCGCTGGCCGTCGACGCGATCGACCTGCGCATCGCCGGCGGCCAGTACTGTTGCCTGCTCGGCCCATCGGGATGCGGCAAGACCTCGACCTTGCGCATGATCGCCGGGCATGAATCCGTCACTGAAGGTGACATTCTGATCGCGGGCCGCAACGTCACGCGCGCTGAACCCGCCACGCGTGGCACCGCAATGGTGTTTCAGAACTACGCGCTGTTCCCGCATCTGAGCGCGCTCGACAACGTCGCGTTCAGCCTGAAGGTGCGCGGCGTCGCGAAGGACGTGCGGCGCAAGCGCGCCGCCGAACTGCTCGAACTGGTCGCGATGTCCGCGTATGCCGAGCGCAAACCGGCCCAGCTATCCGGCGGCCAGCAGCAACGCGTGGCGCTCGCGCGCGCGTTGCTGAATCAACCGGGCTGCCTGCTACTCGACGAACCGCTCTCCGCGCTCGACCCGTTTCTGCGTGTGCAGATGCGCGCCGAACTCAAGCGTTGGCAGAAGGATCTCGGCATTACCTTCGTGCATGTCACGCACTCGCAGGAAGAAGCGATGGCGCTGGCCGATCTCGTCGTGGTGATGAGCCATGGCCGTATCGAACAGAGCGGCACACCGCACGAAGTATTCAATCGTCCGCGTACCGAATTCGTGGCCCGCTTCCTCGGTGGCCATAACGTCTTCAATACGAATGGCCGCCTGTTTACCGTGCGCGCCGACCATCTGCGCGTGATGCCGCACGGCGTCACGCCGGTGCAGAACGCCGGCGGCGAGAGCGGCCTGACACGCATTGGCGGCGTGCCCTGCAGGGTCCGTGAAGCCGAATACCAGGGCACGCATCTGCGCATCACGCTCGACCCGCTCGACGGCTCGCCCGAATTGATCTCGCTCGTGAGCGACGGCGACTACGACGCGACACGGCTCGGTCCCGACGCGCGCGTGGTGATCTGGTGGAACGAGCGGGACGCGCATCCGCTGGCAGCCTGAGTGCTTGCATCGCAGCGGATCGCATTGCAGTGAACAGAACGTCGAATAAGCGGGAATTGAACGTCAACTGAGGAGAAAGCAATGAGTGAAACGAACGAGAGCCCGGCAGTGGCCGCAACCGATGTGAAGGAAAAAGGCCTGTCGCGCCGCACGTTCATCAAGGGCGCGGTGGCGGCGGCCGGCATTGCCGGCTTTCCGTACGTGCATGCGCAGGAAAAGATCACGTTGCGCTACCTCGGCACCGCGGTCAATCAGAGTGCCGACATCGCGAAGAAATTCAAGGAAGACACCGGCATCGAGATTCAATACGTGCCAGTGACCACCGACGACGTCGCCAAGCGCATCATCACGCAACCCAACTCGTTCGATATCGTCGACACCGAATACTTCGCGCTCAAGAAGCTGATTCCGGCCGGCACGCTCGCGGGCATGGACGCCAAACGCATCAAGCTCGCCGACAAGATCACGCCCGTGTTGACGCGCGGTGAAGTCAACGGCAAGAAGATCGGCGACCAGGGCACCGCGCCCAAGAAGGTGATGTTCCTGACCGGCCCGCGCTCGACCGAGTTCTCAGCGACGCCGACCGAATGGATGACGCTAATCCCCACCACCTATAACGCGGACACGCTCGGCATTCGTCCCGACCTGATCAAGCGCCCGATCGACAGTTGGGCAGAGCTGCTCAACCCGCAGTTCAAAGGCAAGGCGGCGCTGCTGAACATTCCCGCGATCGGCATCATGGATTCGGCGATGGCGATCGAGGCGATGGGTCACATGAAATACGGCGACAAAGGCAATATGACCAAGGCCGAGATCGACCAGACCATCAAGATCCTGATCGACGCCAAGCATGCTGGGCAATTTCGCGCGTTCTGGAAGGACTTCAACGAAAGCGTGAACCTGATGGCGTCGGGCGAAGTGGTGATCCAGTCGATGTGGTCGCCGGCGGTGACGAAGGTGCGCACGATGGGCATCGCGTGCAAATTTCAGCCGCTCAAGGAAGGCTATCGCTCGTGGGCCTCGGGCTTCGGCTTTCCGCGCTCGCTGCAAGGCAAGAAGCTCGACGCCGCGTACGAATTCGTCAACTGGTTCCAGGACGGCTGGGCCGGCGCCTACCTGATGCGCCAGGGCTACTACCCCGGCGTGATCGAGACCGCGAAGACGCACATGCAGCCGTACGAATGGGACTACTGGATCGAAGGCAAAGTGGCAGCGCAGGACATCAAGGCGCCGGACGGCCAACTGCTCGAAAAGGCCGGCGCCGTGCGGGACGGCGGTTCATACACCCAGCGCATGAGCGCGATTGCCTGCTGGAACGCCGTGATGGACGAGAACATCTACATGGTTCAGAAGTGGAACGAGTTCATCGCGGCCTGATCGACGCCGCGGTTCGACGTGCTTGCCGAGGTGTGACGCACCGGCAAGCACGGCTCCTATGAGCAGCGTAGTTACTTCTCGTTCTCGCGCAGCGATGCGCCGCACAGTCATTCGATAGACTCCCGCCCATGGCAACCATCGACCTTCCCTCGCACGCGCAGGACACGCCCGTCAAACATCGCCGCGCACCGGCATGGTTGCAGGCGACGCCGCTGTCGTTGACCTTCCTGCTGTTTTTCATCGTGCCGCTGGTCATCACGCTGATCGTCAGTTTCTGGGACTTCAACGAATACCAGATCATTCCCGCGTTCACGCTGAAGAACTACGCGGCGATCTTCAACGGCTGTTCGTCGATGACGGACGTTTGCGTGACCTTCAAGACGTACTGGTCGACACTCAAGTTCTGCGCGATCGTGTGGGCAATGACCTTGCTGCTGGGCTTTTCGATCGCCTACTTCCTCGCGTTTCACGTGCGCACGACGAGCATGCAGACGGTGCTGTTCCTCGTCTGCACGATTCCGTTCTGGACCTCCAACGTGATCCGGATGATTTCATGGATGCCGCTGCTCGGCCGCAATGGCCTCGTCAATCAGGTGCTACTCGGCGCGCATCTGATCAACCAGCCGCTCGAATGGCTGCTGTACTCTAACTTCTCGGTGGTGCTCGCGTTCGTCCATCTCTACACGTTCTTCATGATCGTGCCGATCTTCAACGCGATGATGCGCATCGAGCGGTCGCTGCTCGAAGCCGCGCGCGATGCCGGTGCGAGCGGCTGGCAGGTGGTACGCGACGTGGTCCTGCCGTTGTCGAAGACGGGCATCGTAATCGGCTCGATCTTCGTGATCACGATCGTGATGGGCGATTTTCTGACCGTCGGCGTGATGGGCGGGCAACAGATTGCATCGGTGGGCAAGGTCATTCAGGTGCAGACCGGCTACCTGCAATTTCCCGCCGCGGCAGCCAATGCGATCATTCTGCTCGCCGTCGTACTGATGATCGTGTGGGGTTTGACGCGGGTCGTCGATATCCGCAAGGAGCTGTGAAAATGCAGGCCATTCGCGTCAAACATCGGGAACGCCGTCCAGCCAGTTTCTACTGGCTTGCGCTGCTGTTCGGCCTGTTCGTGCTGTTCTTGTATGGGCCGGTGATTACGATATTCATTCTGTCCTTTCAGGGCCCCGAGGGCGGCCTGACCTTTCCGATGCGCGGTGTCTCGCTGCATTGGTTCGCCGCGTTGCGCGACGGCGTCGGCGATGTTGATATCTGGGGCGCGTTCGGACGATCCGTGCGGCTCGCGCTGGCGGTCACGGTGCTGACGGTGTTGTTTTCAGTGGCGGCGGGCCTCGCCTTTCGTCGAAAGTTTCGCGGCGACACGGCGGTGTTCTACGTGTCGGTCGCGAGTCTGATCATGCCGTCCATTATTGTTTCGCTTGGGATCGGTTTGACGTTCCGGCTGCTCGATAATGGGGTGAAGTACCTCGCGTCGACATGGGGGTATCAATCGTTTTCCGATAGCTATACGACGTCGATGGGCCTGTTCACCTCCGCGCTCGGAGCGCATTTGACGTGGACGCTGCCGTTCGGTTTGTTGGTGATGTTCGCGGTGTTTAACCGCTTCAATCCGGGCTATGAAGAGGCGTCGCGCGATCTCGGCGCGACGCCGTGGCAGAGTTTCCTGCATGTCGTGCTGCCGATCATCGGACCGTCGGTGGTCGGCGTCGCGATGTTCGGCTTCACGCTGTCATGGGACGAGATCGCTCGCACCTCGCAGGCGATCGGCGATCAGAACACGCTGCCGCTCGAGCTTCAGGGGCTCACCACGTCGGTGACGACGCCGGTCATATATGCGCTCGGCACGATGACGACAGTGTTGTCGTTGACCGTGATGGGCGGGTGTCTGCTTGCGGTGAGGGTGTTGGCGCGTCGCCGCGCAGTGGCAGGGTTGAAATAACTCGTGGCGTCGCCGCATGGCGAGCGCCAGGCGTCATTGCACGCTCACTGCCAAGAATCAGCAAAATGCTTCGTTGCTAGCGCCCCGCGTCCTCCCGTACCGTTCTCCGATTGCGCCTCGCGAGCGTCTTACTGCGGAGAACACACGTCGGGCTTCGAGCGCTCAACGCCCCGAGGACTGCTTGCTGCTCGGGGGGAAGTTACAATTGAGGACTCACCTCAGCAGAGAAATATGCAGATGAAAGATGCGTTCGAACGCCGTGCCCTGTTGCTGCACCTGGCAGACGTATTGGAGGCAGTGAATTGGGCCATTAATCACGATGTCAACGACAAGACACTGCGCGAACTTGCGGAAACGAACGGACCACTCACGCGCTTTCCGCTGCTGCGAGACGTGTCGGCGCAAATGACGTCGATGGAGTTTGCGCGACGTGCCACAAGCGCTTTTGTTGAATGGCCGCGCGAATTGCTCGAGCCTGAGTTAAATCGCAAGCGTCTCGCCTCCTCGGTCCAGCGCAACCTGTTTGATGGCAACGCGGAGGGATGGCGCGCGTACGTCGCCGGGTTAAGGGCCGATGTTCCGTGGTTTGGCGTCGGTTTGCGGTTGTTGAGAGAAAGCGAGGACGCGCGTTCCTCATCGACGCCGGCGCTCCCAGACCGCCTGGCCGCGAAGGAAGTCGTTGTCGACAGCGAAGCAGCGCGTAACGGCGAGCCGGTCGCTAAAGCGGGTGAAAACTTTGAAACCAGCCAACGTATCTATCCCACGTGGCCGTGGAAGTCCTGAGTTCTGTGCGCTCGCGACGATGGCGTGCTCCGCGCCTTGCCGCCGTGCAGGCTGGCACTGACTGTTGGAACAAGCGCGTCGCGTCAACTCAGGCTGCTCTAAGCCGACGGGATTTGCGGATGCGGTCAGACTGGGTTCCTCATGCCATCCGGCGACCAGCCATCGACGGCGATGCCGGCCCTATCGGCGAGGCCGGGCGGGTTTTCGATAAGGGTATATCCCCATCAAGAAACAGCTACGGTTGATAATCAACGCGGCTCATCAACTCCCCGCCGAGCTCTACCTTGTCCGCCGTCACGCGCTCGCAGAAGAAATTCCGTCGTTCGGGTCCCTTCTGCTTGCGCTCCTGTTTGCCTGGACCTCGAAGCGGCCTCGCTCGCTTTATAACGAAGAAAATCGCACATGAATGTGAACGGGCGCGATAGCCTGGGCCGCTCAGCGTGCACGGGTGCCCGGGACGCGGCCCCCACGTGGTGTGTTCGTGACCGCAACTATCTAATCAAGCGCCGCGGTGATATCGATGTGAGCAAACGGGTTTTGAGAGTGGAGATTGCTGCCGCGAAAATAGTTGTCCAACACTTTCGCGGAATCTCCCGTAATGACGTTCGTCCTCGCCTCGCTGGTGTCATCGTTCTCGCGCCACAGAGCGCGTCTCTTCTTCGCGGCCGGTGTGCTTCTCGCGGCGACGGCGCACGCGACGCCGGGCGATGCGATCCCCGACACGGTGCCGCCCGGTACAACGCTCACCATCGGCGATCCGCGCACACAGCGCGCGCTGGAACTCTCGGGCGAGATCAAGAAGCTGCCGTTCAAGGTGATCTGGGCGAACGTAAGCGGTGGTCCGCAGACTATCGAGGCCTTCCGGGCGAAAGCGCTCGATCTGGGCTCCGTTGCCGACATTCCGCCCATCCACGCGACCTGGACGGGGCTGCCGGTAAAGATCGTCGCCGCGTCGTTCCGCAAGGACCCGATCAATCACCCGATCTACAAGCTGGGCATCGCACCGGGTTCCAACATCAACACGCTCGCCGATCTCAAGGGCAAAAAAATCGCCTACAGCCCAGGACAGGCGCAGGGCGCGCTGGTGCTGCGCATCCTGCAGAAAGCCGGGCTCACGCAGAAGGATGTGACGCTCGTTGAGATGCCGAGCACCGGCGATGTCTACGTGAGCGCGCTGGCGAGCCGGCTCGTCGACGCGGCGCCCATCGGCGAGGCGAATCAGCCGCGTTACCTCGCGAATTACGGGCACAACGGCGCGAAACTCATTTCGCACGGACTGCGCGACGACCCTTGGTACATCTACGGTCTGCGATCCGTCGTCGACGATCCGGCGAAGGCTGCAGCGGTTCGCGAGTATGTCAAGGCGTGGGCGCGCGCGACCGAATGGATCTACCTGCATCAGGAACAGTGGGTGCAAGGCTATTACGTCGAGCAGCAAGGACTCAAAGCCGATGCGGGCCGCTATCTGGCGCAGTCGGCGGGTGAGCCGGACATTCCCGCCGACTGGAACGGTGCGATCCAGCGCCAGCAGGCCACCATCGATCTGCTCGCGAAGGAGACCGGCAAGCCGCGTCTCGACGCCGCCTCCCTGTTCGATCGACGCTACGAATTTCTCGCGGCCAAAGCCCTGCAGACACCATGAGCGATCTCTCCACTTCCGCGGACGGCGTGCCAACCACAACGGTCCGGCGCGCGCGGCGGCCGCGTCTCGGCCCGGGCAAGCCTATTCGCTATGGCGCGGCCATCGGCCCGCTCCTGCTGCTCGTGATCTGGAGCGTCGGTTCGTGGACGGGTTTGATCGACCATCGCACGCTCTCGCCACCGTGGGTTGCCGCGCAGACCGCCGGCGACCTGATCGCGTCGGGGCGTCTGTGGTCGAACTTCGCGACTTCGCTGTGGCGAGCGTTGCAGGGCCTGTTCTGGGGCGTACTGGCGGGCGGTGTGCTGGGCGTGGTGTCGGGGTTGAGCCGCATCGGCGAATACCTGCTGGACGGCCCCGTGCAGATCAAGCGTTCGATCCCGAGTCTCGCGCTGGTGCCGCTCCTGATGCTGTGGCTCGGCATCGGCGAAAGCATGAAGGTGACGGCCATCGCGCTGATCGTGTTCGTGCCCATCTACATTCAGACGCACGACTGCCTGCGCGCGATCGACAATCGGTATCTCGAACTCGCGCTCACGCTCGGCGTCGGACGCTGGTCGTTCATCCGCAACGTAGTGCTGCCGGGCGCGCTGCCCGGCTTCCTGCTCGGGCTGCGCTTCGCAGTCACATATTCGTGGCTCGCCCTCGTGGTGGTCGAGCAGGTCAATTCGACGAGCGGCATTGGCTACATGATCGAGCTTGCGCGCACCTACGGACAGACTGAAGTGATCATTGTCGGCCTCGCACTGTATGCTCTGCTGGGCCTGACCTCGGACGCCCTGGTGCGGCTATTGCAACGGAGAGTGCTGACATGGCGGAAAACCCTGGCGGACTGAACTTGAGCGTCGTCAGCGTGCGTGGCCTCATGCGCCGTTTCGGCGATCGCACGATTCTCGATCGTATCGATCTGAATATCCAGCGCGGCGAGTTCGTCGCCATGCTGGGCCGCAGCGGCTCGGGCAAGAGCACCTTTCTGCGCGCGCTGGCGGGACTCGATCATGAGGTCGCGGGCGGCGGCAGTCTCGCGGTGCCGGACAGGCTGTCCGTGGTGTTCCAGGACGCGCGCCTGCTGCCGTGGAAGCGGCTCGTCGAGAACGTCACGTTCGGGCTTGCCGTCGAACGGCCGCAGGAACGGGCGCGCGAGGCGCTGACCGAAGTGGGTCTCGCCGGGCGCGAGCGGGCCTGGCCGCAGGAACTCTCGGGCGGCGAGCAACAGCGCGTCGCGCTCGCGCGGGCACTGGCGCGCGAGCCGGAACTGCTGCTCGCCGACGAACCGTTCGGCGCGCTCGACGCGCTGACCCGTCTGCGCATGCATGCGTTGCTGCGGCGTCTGTGCGACCGGCATCGGCCCGCGGTGCTACTCGTCACGCACGACGTCGATGAAGCCATTCATCTTGCCGACCGCGTCGTGGTGCTGGATCAGGGCAAGCTTGTCGTCGACGTGACGGTCGGCTTGCCCGCCACGCAACCGCGGCGCGAGGCGCGCGTGGTCGAATTACGCGAACGACTCCTGGCGAGTCTCGGCGTTGAAGCGGAACTCAGCGAAAAGGCCCGTGCGGTGGCGTGAGCGGCGCCCTGCATGACATGTACGAAAGCTCGCGAACACCCCGCCAACGTGACAGCGCCTCGAAGCCTTATGCCGTTCAATGAACACGAGCCAGCAATTCGAAACTCGCGTCCTGATCGGCGGTAGGCTGCCGGTCGCGTCCCCAGCCGATCGCGCGACGGTACTGACCGAATTCGACGGGACGCATCTCCCCCTTAGGCAACGGCTCGACTTGCGGCGCGACGAAGAGCGCATCCTCCGGGCAATACAGCTCGCAGATGAAGCACGTCTGGCAATCGCTCTGACGCGCGATACGCGGCGGGCCGTCCGGCACGACATCGAACACGTTGATCGGACACACGCGCACGCAGATTTTGCAGCCGGTGCAGCGCTCGCTATCGACAATCTCGATCATGCGGCCACTCCTTTGACGAGATCCGCCGAGCGTCGCGCATCCAGTTTTTCGACCCACACTCTGTCCAGCCCGCTGCTCAACAAGCGTTCACGCTGAGCCGGGTCAAGCGACGGATGTTCCTTCCGCCGATGCATGCCGCGCGTCTCGGTGCGTTGCAACGCGCTGCGATACATCCAGCGCGAGGTCGCCAGCATCGCCGCGGCCTCGCGGGCACGCACGGTCTCCAGTGCGCTGCGTGCGGGCGCCGCACGGCGTACGCGCTGCCACAGCGTGTCCAAACGCGTCAGCGAGTCTTCGAGCAGCGCGCCGTCGCGCGTCCAGTTGCGTTGCGTCGGAAAGACCTCCTGTTGCACGCCGCGAATGACTTCGTCCACGTCGTAAGGCGCACTGCCTCCGCCGTCGCGTAGCGCGACGCCTCCCGCGCGCACGATGCATGTTGAGCGCGCAGCAGCTCCTCGTGAGCGCGCGTAATCCGCCGCGCCCGCGCCAGCCCAAAGGCCGGACGACATCGCCCACGCCGCGTTATGGCTGCCGCCTCCGGTAAAGCCGCCGCAGATGAACTCGCGCGTGGCCGCATCGCCCGCCGCATACAAGCCCTCGGCGGACGTCGCGCAGGACTCGTCGATCAGATGCAGACCACCGGTTCCACGCACCGTGCCTTCGAGGCGCAGCGTAACGGGAAACCGCTGCGCGAATGGGTCGATGCCCTGACGGTCGAACGGCAGAAAGAAATTGGACTGCGCCTTGCGCATCCATGCGCGGATCTGTTCGTCGGCGCGATCGAGGCGCGCGTACACCGGCTGGCTCTCCAGAACCTGAGCGATCACACCGCGCCCATGAGACGATCCCGCGCCGGGAATCGCCGATCCGTCGCGGTAGTAGAAAGTCGCCCAGTTGTAAAACAGCGATTTGGTCACCGACGAAAACGCGGGCCCAAGTCCATACGCATTCGAGAACTCCATGCCCGACAGAACCGCGCCCACTTCGGCGGCCATCAGCTGGCCGTCGCCCGTCAACACGTTGCAGCCGAGCGCGTTGCTGAGAAACGCGCAGCCGCCGGTCGCGATCACCACTGCGCCCGCGCGCGTGAGCCACGGCTGCCCCGCCTGACGATCGACACCCGCAGCACCCGACACCGTGCCGTCCTCGTCGATCAGCAGTTCGAGCGCGGGGCTTTGGTCCAAGATACGCACGCCTGCTTCCTTGACGCGCTTGCGCATCAGCCGCATGTATTCAGGCCCTTGCAGCGACGTGCGCCGCTCGGTGCCGGCTTCGTCGAACGGAAACGGATAGCCCCACTCCGCCAGTTGCTGCACGTTCAGCCAAGTCTGCTCCAGCACGCGATCCATCCACGCCTGGTCCGCGAGTTCGCCGCCGAGCTTGAAGCGGCTCGCTTTCGCGGCAGCGCGCGATGCCCCGTCCGGCGGCACATACCAGACGCCGGTGCCCGCAGGCGCGGTCGCGCCCGACGTGCCGCAGAAGCCTTTGTCCGCAAGCACGACTCGCGCGCCGCGCGCGGACGCGCTGATCGCCGCCCACGTGCCGGCGGGACCGCCGCCGATCACGAGCACGTCGGCATCGTGTCGCGTGCCCTTATCCGCGTGAGTGACCTTGGGCGCACCGCTTCTCGCCGGATTGTCCGTCATGAAAATGCGTCTCCTGTGATGACCGTTGCCGTTCCCTCACGAAGCCAAAGCGCGCTCAGCGCTCGCCCTTCCAGGCCGTGAGCCGCCGCTCCGCAAGCAACACCGCGTGATTGAAGACGAGCCCGAGCAGCGCGAGCGTGACGATGCCCGCGTACATCTTCGGAATCTCGAACGTGAATTGCGAGTAGTTGACGAGGTAGCCGAGCCCCGCCTTCGCACCGACCATCTCCGCGGCGATCAGCACGAGAATCGAATAGGCCGCCGCGACGCGTATGCCGGTGAACACAGCCGGGACCGATGCTGGCAATACGACTTTGCGAAAGAGTTGCAACGGCGTGAGTCCCATCGACAACGCCGAGCGGATCAGGAGCGGATCGACGTTGCGCACGCCGCTCACGGTGTTGAGCATGACAGGCCACACGCACGAATAGACGACCATCGACACCTTCGAGGTCTCGCCCATTCCCAGCACCAGCACGAACACCGGAAGCAGCGCGAGCGGCGCGGTATTGCGAAACAGTTCGAGCAGCGGATCGAGCATTTCGGCCAGCGTTCGATACCAGCCAATCATTAAACCGAACGGCACGCCAATCGCGACTGCGATCGTGAACCCGGCGAGCGCTCGCGACGCGCTGGCGAACAGGTGTTGTTCAAGCTCGCCCGAACGCAGCATCTCGACCAGCGCGCCGAGCACCGTCGAAATAGGCGGCAGAAACGTCGCGTCGATCCAGCCAGCACGCGGCAAAATCTCCCACAGCGCACAGAACGCGACGATCGCGACACCGCCGCGCAGTACGCGCGACAATGTCGATACGAGACCAGTGGCCCACGAGCCAGCCGACGAAAAGCGGGTGGATAACGTACTCATCTTCGTTCGGGCTCCAGGTTCAGGCCGCATACGCGACCGCCGCGCGCGAGACCGCGCGGGGCTGATGCGTCAGTTGCCAGATCTCGTGTCTCAGCTGCACGAACTCAGGTTTGGAGCGCAGGTCTTCATTCAGGTCGAGCCGCTCCAGATTCACGTCCAGCGCATGCGTGACACGTCCCGGCGCTGCCGCCATCACCAGCACGCGCTGCCCGAGATAAATCGCCTCATCGATCGAATGCGTGATGAACACGATCGTGGTGCCGGTGCGTTGCCAGATCCGCAGCAGTTCGTCTTGCAGTGTCTCGCGGGTCTGAGCGTCGAGTGCGGCAAAGGGCTCGTCCATCAGCAGCACGTCGGGCTCGAATGACAACGCGCGCGCGATCGCAACACGCTGCTTCATCCCGCCCGACAGTTCATGCGGATAGCGGTCGCCGAAACCGCTCAGGCCCACGAGTCCAAGGAATGCGCGAGCCTTCTCCGTGCGCTCCGGTTTCGCCACGCCTTTCGCCGCGAGGCCGAACTCGATGTTGCCGAGCGCGGTTTGCCACGGAAACAGCGCGTACTGCTGAAACACCACGCCCCGGTTGAGACCCGGCCCTTCGACCGCGCGGCCATCGACGAGAATCTGTCCACGGTCGGGCTTCGCCAATCCCGCGATCAGATCGAGCAGCGTAGTCTTGCCGCAGCCGCTGGGTCCGACGAGCGTCACGAACTCGCCAGCGACCACGTTGAACGACACGTCCTCCAACACGCTGAAGTGTCCGCGCCGCTTCAGATGAAATCCTTTCGTGACGTTGCGCACGCCGATTGCAGCACCCATCGCAGGCCTCGGAAGTCGACGCGATAGCGCCCTAGTGGGACGCCACCGACTGATTGAACGGATTGAACTGGTTCGAGTAGATGCTCTCGGCTTTCACCTGGTTCTGCTTCAGCACGCCGTTTTTCACGTACCAGTCGATGTATGTGGTGAAATCGTTCGCGTCGATCAAGCCGCCCTTGCCGCCGACGCCCGCCGACTTCCAGTAATCGACGATCGTCGTGTCCTCGTTGCGATGGCGCGCTTCGACGATCTTCTTCAGACGCGCGACCACTTCGGCGCGCGGCGTGGTCTTCGCCCATTCGATCGCGCGCGCCGTGCCATCGACGAACTTGCGCACCGTGTTCGGGTTCTGCGCGATGAAGCGATCCGTGAACAGATAACTCGCGTAGCCGAACGAGCCGAACAGTTGATAGTCGGTGACCAGCAGCGTCGCGCCGCCTTGCGCGAGCTGCTTGTCCTTGATGATGTCTTCGAGGAACACCGCGTCGAGCTGCTTCTGCTTGAGAAGCTGCGCGAGATTGACCGGCGGCGCGGCGACGAACACTACCTTGTCGATTTCATCTTTGGACAACCCCGCTTTCTCCAGATACGCCGTCACCAGGTATTGCTCATACGCGCCCGGCGTATTGACGCCCACCTTGTGCCCGATCAGATCGCGCGGACCATGAATCGGACTGCCCTGCAACACGAACAGTCCGCCGTTGGTGTCCCTGTCGGTGCCCACGTACGAAATCACGGCCTTCACAGGCGCATGCGCCGCCACCAGCTTCACGATAGATCCGTTGAACGCGCCGCCGAAATCCACGTCGCCCGTTACTGCGGCCTGAATGTCCTGCGGTCCGCTGATCGTATTGCCAACCCACTTCAACTTGATCGGCGCGAGATAGCCCAGATCCTCGGCAAGCTCGGGATACAGCACCTTGCTCGCCCAGCCCTGATAGCGCAGTTCGAGCTTTTCAGGGGACTGCGCGAACGCAGACGCGCCGCAAAACATTCCGCCCGCGATCAGCGACGCCAGGTAGAAGATCCGTGTGACACGCTGCCGCCAGCGTCGAGCCGTTTGCTTCATGTTCCGTTTCTCCGTGATCCGATGCCGAAGGCCGAGCCCCAGTTAGAAAACCCCGTCGTGCTCCAGCGTGATGCGGTGAATGCGCCGCCGCGCCGAGCCGTAGTCGCGCGCCGCGTAGTGTTGGACCTGACGGTTGTCCCAGATCGCGACGTCGCCGGCTTTCCACTCGAAGCGCGCCTGCACTTCCGGCGTCTTGATCAGGTCGTATAGATAGTTCAGCAGGCTCTGACTCGCCGTCTTCGAAACACCGAGCAGATGGCTCGTATGTCCTTCGTTGACGAACACCAGCTTGCGGCCGTTTTCAGGGTGCGTTTTGATCACCGGCACTTCGATCGGCGGAAACTTTTGCGATGCGTCGCGCACCCGTTCGAGCCCGGCCTGTACGTTGTCCTCGCTCGTTCCCTCGGGAATGTCGTAGCCGCTCAACAGGTCCGCAAGAGCATGCTTTTTCGGCGAAGCGATGAACGTGTTGACCGCTTTCAGTTTCTCGAAGTAGCGGGCCAGATCGGGATCCAGCAAGTCGTAGACTGCCGCCGACGAGGTCCAGATCGTGTCGCCGCCGCCCCCTTCGGGAATCTCCTTTGCGTGAAGGACGGTTGCCTTGGGCGGCTGTGCCTGCCATGAAACATCGACGTGCCAGTTGTCGGTGCCGCCGGATTGCGTCTTCTCGCTATGGGCGATGACCTCGATCTCCGGGAAGCCCGCGACGGCCGGCAGATAGATGTTCTTGCGAATGGGCGTGCCGAAGATGCGTGCCAGCGCGACATGCTGCTCGGGCGTAAGCTCCTGCTCGCGAAAAAAGATCACGCCGTGATCCACGAGTGCCTGCCTCACGGTTCGCTGGTTGTCGTCGCTGAGCGGTTGGGACAGGTCGATGTTTTCGATGACTGCGCCGATAAGCGGTTTGTATCGGCGCACGCGAATATCCTGATGTGCGGCGGAGTGCGGTTGCTGAACCTCGAGTACTGAACTCATGGCTTCCTCCTTATGGGATCGATGGCGGACTCCATGAAAGCAGAGCGCGCACGGCATCGGCAACCAACAATTCCGCGCATGAATATGTGACGGATAGCGATTCGTTTAGTCGGCGCGGTCATACTAGGTTCGAACCAAAGTTTCTTTCCGTGCGGGCGATGCGCTGTCTATAGTCAAAGATTCGCCGTTTCGATAGCGCTCGATGGTTGCGCTGGCTACGGCGTCGCAATACGTGTTCGAGCGGAACAAGGATGACAAGCCGCACCGCGTAGGCGCGATGTGACACAACCGGCAAGGGCTGCCGGTCGGCACGTTTGGCTAATAGATGTGGGGAGGCCGGAGAGTGTCCGGCGACGCAAGTGCGGTACTTCGCCAGTCTAATGAGCGAAAGAACGTGCGGCGCTCAGGTGGGAAAGATGCAACTCCACTGTTGGGAATCTATCTGCTCGCATACAGTGCAGGAAAAGTCGTTGATCCAAGGGGGAGCGATGGTTCGGGTGTTGGGCACATTCGGGCTATCGCTTGTTGTCGTAACGCACGCTCGAGCGTCTGCGCGAATTCCTTCAGGTGGTCGACGTTGAAGTTCGCATCGGGATAAGCGCCGGGATAACGCCACGCGCCCGTATGAATGGTGGTGGGGCGCATAAAGGCGCCGAGGCGAAGCTGACGTGACGTCGGTGGGCCTCCATCGCAGGTCGGGATGTGCCCAGTTTGACCCCGCCGTGCAACGACTGATGGATGCCGACCGCGCAGTCACGCTCGTCGGCGAAGCGTGCTCATGTCTCGCGCTTCGCCGATTGCGTTGTTGGGCTGGACCGCGGCGAAGGCGTTACGCGCCTGAGGCGCTCCGTTGCTGCCGTGTCCAGGTTGCGCCGCGGGATAGCCGAACCATGCGAGGTTAGCGCCGCAGCGTAATCTTAACGATAAGGGAATTTGCGGCGACGGTGAACGAAGCAAATCTTCAATGGTTATCGTGGCGTGTCAGCTATGCATCGCGCTTTGTGCGGCGCTCATGGAGCGATCGCCGTGCTTGCCGCCCGCGCATTTCACACGTGAGGAAGCGGCGGCCATTGCTGGCCGCCGCCTGTTTCAGCGTCGCGATGACAGCCGCCGCACCACCGACACCAGCGCATCGACCTCATCGCACGTGTTGTAGAACGCGAGCGACGGCCGCACCGTTGCCTCGACACCGAAGCGGCGCAAGATAGGCTGCGCGCAGTGATGCCCGGAGCGCACCGCGATGCCCTCCTCGTTGAGCGCCTTGCCCACTTCTTCGGTTTCATAGCCCTTCAGCACGAACGACAACACGCTGGCCTTGTCGCGCGCCGTGCCGATCAGCCGCACGCCCGGCACCGGTTGCAGCACGCTCGTTGCGTACGCGAGCAGATCGTGTTCGTAACGTGCGATATTCTCGATACCGATACGCTGAACGTAATCGATCGCCGCACCCAGGCCCACTGCATCGGCGATATTGCCCGTTCCCGCTTCGAAGCGATTCGGTGGCGGCTGGAATACCGTGCGTTCGAACGTCACGTCCGCGATCATGTTGCCGCCGCCTTGCCACGGCGGCATATCTTCGAGTATCGCGCGCTTGCCGTACACCACGCCGATGCCGGTCGGACCGAATACCTTGTGGCCCGAAAACACGAAGAAATCCGCGTCGAGCGCCTGCACATCCACCCGCATGTGCGATACCGACTGCGCGCCATCGACCAGCGCCTTCGCGCCCGCACGATGCGCAAGCTCGACAATCTCCCTGACCGGCACCACGGTGCCCAGCGCGTTCGACACCTGCGTGACCGAGACGATCTTTGTCCGGTCATTCAGCAGCCGACGGTATTCGTCGAGCAAAACCTGCCCGCTGTCATCGACCGGAATCACCCGCAGCTTCGCGCCGGTCTGCGCGGCAAGCTGCTGCCACGGCACGATGTTCGCGTGATGCTCCAGATGCGACACGATGATCTCGTCGCCTTCGCCGACGTTCTGCACGCCCCACGTCTTCGCGATCAGGTTGATCGCTTCGGTGGTGCCGCGCACGAAAATGATCTCCTCCGGCGATGCCGCGCCGATGAAGCGCTGCACCTTGCTGCGCGCCGCCTCGTAGGCATCGGTCGCGCGGCCGGCCAGAGCATGCGCCGCGCGATGGATGTTCGAGTTTTCGTGTGCGTAGAAATACGCGAGCCGGTCGATCACCGCCTGCGGTTTGTGCGTCGTCGCGGCGTTGTCGAACCACACGAGCTGCCGGCCGTTGACGCGCTCTTGCAGAATCGGAAAGTCGCGGCGAATCGCATTCACGTCGAACGGTGGATGCGCCGCGCTTGCCGCCTGCGGGACGTTCTGCGCGCCATCAAGCGACTGCCCCGGCGTGCGAGAACGATCCTGCACATCCAGGAAATAGTGCGACGGGCTCGCGGGTTGCGCCGCTGCGGGTGAAGCAGCCGGCCTGTCATATGGAAAGCGTTGTTCGACAAGCGGCCCGTCAACAGCAGGCAAGCCGAGAGATTGCGCGGTCACTTCCTGCCAGCCAGGCACGACGATCTCCGGCGACACGGCGGAAGTCTCTCGCGAGTGCGTCGCATCGCCGAGGAAGTAGTAAGGCGAAGCCGACTGCGTTGCCGATGCTCCACCGCCGTCCGGACGCTGCGCGCCCTGCCCTTCGGGCACACCCAGCGCGGCGCCGCCAAAACGCGGATCGAGCGCGGGCGCAACCGTCACCACGTTATCGGGCAAGCCGTTCTGAGCGGCCGCATGCGGCACCAGCGCGGGCGCGCGATGCCCCAGCGACAGAACGTGCGTCGGCGCGGAAGGCAGCAGGTTGCCGCCCGGCACGTGACCTTGCGGCAACGCCGCGCCCGGTATGCCGGTGCCCGTGCCTCCGGGTCCCGCGAGCGGCGAACCAGCCGGAGCCGGATTGCCGACCTCGCTGGTCACGGGCGCGGTGAACGGCTGCGTGCCCGCGAGACCCGGCGTTGCCGACGTATCGGGCGCATTGCCCGGCAGCGCCGAGAAGAACGCGTTAGCGAGCGACGCCAGAAGCGCGGGGTCGGGCAACCCCGCTGGAGGACCGTCAGGCACTTCGTGCGGCAGGACGTTGTCCATCGGCTTACTTGTAGGTGTCTGGGTAGTCATGGTACTTGCCGATCTCCACGTCATCGAGAACCGCCAGCGCGTCCGGCGAATGCACGGCGAGCGAGCAATAGAGCGAGATCAGATACGACGCGATCGCATGATTGTTGATGCCCATGAAGCGGACCGACAGCCCCGGACCCTGCTCGCCGGCGACACCCGGCTGGAACAGGCCGACCACGCCCTGGCGCTTGTCGCCGACGCGCAGCAGCAGGATCTTGGTCTTGCCGTCCGCAACCGGCACCTTGTCCGACGGAATCAGCGGAATGCCGCGCCACGTCAGGAACTGCGAGCCGAACAGACTGACGGTGGGCGGCGGCACGCCACGGCGCGTGCATTCACGGCCGAACGCGGCGATCGCGAGCGGATGTGTGAGGAAGAACGCGGGCTCTTTCCAGACCTTCGTGAGCAGCTCGTCGAGATCGTCCGGGGTCGGCGCGCCGGTCAACGGAAACACGCGCTGTTCTTCAGCGACGTTGGCGAGCAGACCGTAATCGGGATTATTGATGAGCTGGCTTTCCTGCAGCTCCTTGATCGTTTCGATCGTGAGGCGCAGTTGCTCCTTGATCTGATCGTGCGGGCTGCTGTACAGATCCGAGACCCGCGTATGCACATCCAGCACCGTGCTGACCGCATTGAGGAAATACTCGCGCGGCGCTTCCTCGTACGGCACAAAAGTACGCGGCAATGCGCTCTCATCTTCACGCGCGGTGCAGGCGGCCACCACCGCTTCAGGATTCTTCACCTGGTTCAGACGATAGATGCCTGCCTCGACCGGCAGCCACTGCAGCAGGTGCGTGAGCCAACGCGGCGTGATCGTCGCGAGTTGCGGAACGGTTTTGGTGGCATTGGCTAGTTGCCGTGCTGCGGTATCGCCGAGCGCCGTCAGGCCGCCCACTGTTGCTGTCATCTGTTGCTCCGGGGTTGTTAGATGAAAATCGGGAAAGCTTATGAGCGGAACAGATTATCGAGAGCCAACCCCGGCCCTTCAACATGCTATAGACGCCAACGTTCGATCTAACG
This sequence comes from Paraburkholderia atlantica, assembly GCF_009362785.1. Lineage (GTDB taxonomy): Bacteria > Pseudomonadota > Gammaproteobacteria > Burkholderiales > Burkholderiaceae > Paraburkholderia > Paraburkholderia atlantica. The sequence continues at coordinate 53,258 of NZ_WHNQ01000020.1, read as the reverse complement.
CAGCGAAGCGGGATCGACCTCCGCAGTTGCAGCGGCAGGATTGAGCAGACGTTCTATCGGCACCTGAAACGCGCGCGCGAGTTTGTCGACCGTGACGATAGATGCGATCGCGGCACCGCGTTCAATCTCGCCGACATAGGAGCGGTTCAGTTCGGCGTACTCGGCCAGTTGCTCCTGCGACCAGCCATAAGTCTCGCGAATCCGTCTGACCGCCGCGCCGAATTCCCTGACGAGGCCGCTCATCGCGCTGCTCCCGTCACGAGAGGTTCGTCCTCCCGCTGCCCGCGTGACGTGCGTTCGCCCGGCACGGCAACGCCGGTGCCTTCATTGCGCGACACCGCCTGCGTCACGTGCGAACCCGGCGCGACATCCTGCGTGAGCCACACATTGCCCCCGATCACCGAGCCCCGGCCGAGCGTCACGCGTCCGAGTATGGTTGCGCCCGCGTAGATCACCACGTCGTCCTCGACGATCGGATGACGCGCGTGCCCCTTCTCCAGGTGCCCTTGCGCGTCGCGAGGAAAGCGCTTGGCGCCGAGCGTCACCGCCTGATAGACGCGCACCCTCTCGCCGATCACGGCCGTCTCGCCGATCACCACGCCGGTGCCGTGATCGATGAAGAACGCCGCGCCGATCTTCGCGCCGGGATGAATATCGATCCCGGTCTGCGCATGCGCATGCTCAGCGACGATCCGCGCCAGCAGCGGCAAACCGAGTCCGTAGAGTTCGTGCGCGATGCGGTGGTGAATCATCGCGAGCACGCCCGGATAGCACAACAACACTTCATCCACGCTGCCCGCCGCGGGGTCGCCATGAAACGCGGCCAGCACGTCGCTGTCGAGCAGCGTGCGGATTGCCGGCAAGCGCGTCGCGAACGCGTGCATCGCGACGCTTGCCTGCGCTTCCACCACGGCCGCGGGCGGCGGGTCGTGCCGGGTGCGGTAATGCAACTCCAGCCGCGCCTGAGCAAGCAGCGCATGCAAGGCCGCGTCGAGCGCATGCCCGACGTAGAAGTTCTCGCTCTCCTGTCGCAGGTCCGCAGGCCCGAGACGCATCGGAAAGAGCACACCCTTCAGCGTATCGACGATGTCAGCAAGCGCTTCGCGCCCCGGCAACTCGCGCCCGCCCGGTTCGAGCGAACGCTTCTGCACTTCACGCCACTGCTGGCGCACCGTCTGAAGCGCCTGAACTATTTCATCGACGTCGAACACTGCCACAGCGTTGACTCCTCATAAAGTGCAGCACGGACCGTTTCAGGTGCATCAGTCCTGAATCCACGGCAGGCCATGAAAACGCCAACCATTGCTAGCGCCGCGCCGTTGCGCGTCGTCCAGCTCCCCTTCGAAACCTTCCAGCACGTTGAAAACCTGCGTGAAGCCCGCCTTCGCGGCAGCCTCGGCCGCCAGCGCGGAGCGGTTGCCGCTGCGGCACAGCAACAGCACGACCGCATCCTTGCCGGTCTTCGCTTCAAGCTCGCGCACGAAGCGGGGATTGCGCGTCAGGCTCGTGCCAGTTGCCCATGCAACATGCAGACTGTTCGGCACGAGTCCGACGAATTTGCGTTCTTCGGCAGTGCGCACGTCCACCAGGACAGCAGCGCCGGCCTGAACGAGTGCCCACGCGTCTTGCGGCGGCACGCCGCCCGCGTAGGACAGGCCCGCTTCGGCAGCGCGTGCACGGGCGCTTTCGAGCAGCGCGTCGGTGGATCGTTCTGCGAGTTCAAGCGTCATGACGTCTCCTTCGATATAGCGCGATTCCTTACGCGCCGTTTCAAGACAATGGCGAATGCAACCGCCTATAGCCATCAGGAGACACTATGAGAGATCGGCGACCGAAGCCGAACCAATTTATTTTCATTTCTAAAGAAGCATCGGTTTAGTCGCTGCGACTTACGGAAACGCTGCTTGCCATTCAATCCGGCGGCAGATCGTGCGGCACGACAAACATGCCAGGCGTGTATTCCATATGGAAATAGCCGCTGCGCGCATACGCCGCGATCCGCTCCGCCGATTGCGCGCGCTCGTCTGGCGCGCGTAGTCCGCCGGAACGCTCATCGGACTGTGCCGATGAACGCTTCGCATAACGCGACCGCAAGGTCCGCACGGGATGCAGCAGCCCACTCGGGAAAATTGCCGTGGCCATGCGGCCTCCATCGATCCATTGCTGTATGGACGCAATCTAGCGTTCGCATAAAAGAACGGCAAACAAGGTTTGATGGATTGGATTTCACTACCCGTATCAAACGTTAATCATGGCGGCGTACTTTCTGGACGATCGAACTTCGCCGCGTTCCGAAGCCTTCGAATCAACAACGTCGATCAAGCTTTTTCGGCGGCGCCGCAGCACTCTTCGCCGCCATCGCAGAGGCATTCGTTTCACTGCGTCGAAACGCATTCGCGCCGCTATGCAAATGCCAAATCAATATTGGCGCACGCAGCAAGCCGCTGACGATAATCAGGCGCATCAGTCTCTCTTCTCGCGGCAACCGGCAACGCCTCCAAGGAGTATTGATATGACAGCAGCTGTTGACTCTCAAGCAGAAAGCGCGCTCTCGCGACTCAGACACGCCAACAACGATGCCCTTCCCGACGATATCCAGCGACTCGTGCAATCGCATGACGGCGATAACTGGATTCGCGCGCTCGCGTTGAATCCGGACACCACCCGGCGCTTTGTCCGTTACTTCGAACAACTGTTTGGCGCGACTGCCGGGAAACTCCCGCTCGCCGAACGCGAACTGATCGCGGTCGTCGTCTCCACGACCAACCGCTGCGGTCTGTGTGCGCTTCATCACACTCACGCACTGGGCGCCGCGCTCGACGATCCGGCAAAAGCACGCCGCATTGCCACGGATCTTCATTTCGCCGGGCTTTCATCGCGTGAGCAGGCTCTCGCCGATCTTGCGATCAAGGTGACGCAAGACCCGCGCAGTGTGAATCAAGAAGATTTCGAGCGGCTGCGTGGCGAAGGCATTTCCGAGCCGGCCATTCTCGAAGCGGTTGAAACGGCCTCGTGGTTCAACCACACGAACCGCATTTTCATTTCGCTGGGCGTCGTTCCTGACGACAAATACTTCGCTTGATTAATCGTTGTATGGGAGAAGGAGAAAAGCACTGTGAGCACAGTCAGTACGGTACTGGAACCTGACCTATCCGCCCGCACGAATAACGAAGCACAGGCCGCCAACCAAACCAGCTCGTTGCTGTCCGAAGCGCTGCTCGATCGCATCGGTACGCGCGCCGCGCTATACGATCGGGAGAACCGCTTCTTTGCCGAAGACCTCGACGAGCTGAAACAGGCGGGATTTCTGCGTGCGAGCGTGCCGGTCGAGTTGGGAGGCTTGGGCCTCACATTGCCCGAATTCATCCAGCAGCAGATCCGGCTCGCGGGACGTGCGCCCGCCACGGCACTCGCGTTGAACATGCATCAATACTGGATCGGCGCGGCGCTGCATCTGCGGCGGCTGGGCGACAACTCCGCGCAATGGATTCTCTCCGAGGCTGCAGCCGGCAAGGTCTTCGCCGCTGGACACGGTGAACCCGGCAACGATCTGGGACTCGCCCACTCGTTCGTGAAGGCGACGCCCTTCGCCGATGGCAGCTACCGCTTCGACGGCCGAAAGATCTTCACGTCGCTCGCTCCCGTTTGGGACTGGCTCGGCGTCCACGGTCTCGACGACTCGGACCCCGCGCATCCTAAGATCGTGCATGCGTTTATCGAGCGCAGTGCGCCGGGTCATCGCACGGTCAAGACATGGGACGCGCTCGGCCTACGCGCGACGCAAAGCGACGATACCCTGCTGGAGGGCGCCGTGGCGCACAAGGATCGCGTGATTCGCGTGCTGCCTGCCGGACCGCCGAACGATCCGTTCGTCGACGGCATTCTCGGCGCCGTTCTGCCGGGTCTGGCCGCCGTGTACTTCGGCGCGGCAAAGCGTGCGTTCGCTCTTGCGCTTGCGTCCGCCACCACGCGCTCATCTGCCGCGTTGAACGGAAAAACCTACGCCTTTAAGCCGCTCACGCAGCGCAGCGTCGCTGAGGCGTCGATCGAACTCGACAGCATCGAGGCGTTGCTGGAACGCGTCGCCGATAGATGGTGGTCCGGCTACCCGGAGCCCGAACCATGGATCGCGAAACTGCTGGCCGCGAAACAGCACGCTGTGGATGGCGCGCTGCGCGTCGTGAATCTTTCGCTGCAAATTGCCGGGGCGGGCGCGTTGGCGCGGCGTGCGGAACTCGAACGGCTGTATCGCGATGTACGTGCGGGTGCATTCCATCCGCCAAACGCCGATGCCTCGTTCGAGCTGATCGGTCAGGCGCGCCTCGGTGTGCTCGGCCTCGTTTGAAAAAGGCCTTCTCTGCACGCAATGATGCGGGGGGGAAGGCCCTTGCCTCACCGTCGCGCGAGCATGGCAAGCGAGCGATGCTGCTGCAATTGCGAGTCATATCCTGCAAGCGCTCCTTCGAGAGAGCGCACAGCCGACCGTGTCGCGATTGTGGTTGTGATCGCGTCTTCGTGTGTCGTTTCCGTCGTGGCCTCTCCGTTCCCGACGTTACGCGCACCGCTCAAGCAATAACCCGAAACGCGCCGCGCGTTCAAACATACACGTACGGTGCCATGCTCAATGAGCGGCGCGAGCGCAGCTTCCACTGCGATATGGCAGATCGGTCCGGGAAACCTTTTGCACGAAACGTCATGATCAAATCATTCAACGCACGCAAAGCGTCTGCGAAACCATTATTGGATTCGCTCAGTCCGCATTTCTATACTCGGCTCTCGGTCAGCACTCCCTTAAGACGAGTGCCAAAACATTTCCAAGGAATGAGCAAATGAGTTTGCGCCCATTGCACGATCGCGTGATCGTCAAGCGTCTCGACCAGGAGACCAAAACCGCTTCGGGCATTGTGATTCCCGATAGCGCCGCCGAAAAGCCCGATCAGGGCGAAATTCTCGCGGTCGGTCCAGGCCGGCGCGACGCCGAAGGCAAGCGCGTCGGGCCCGAAGTGAAGGTCGGCGAACGCGTCCTGTTCGGCAAATACGCGGGGCAAAGCGTGAAGGTAGACGGCACCGAACTGCTGGTGCTACGCGAAGAAGACGTGATTGCCGTCGTCCAATCCTGAGGAGAACATCATGGCAGCAAAAGACATCGAATTCAGCGACGTCGCGCGTTCAAAACTGGTCGAAGGCGTGAACATCCTCGCCAATGCAGTGAAAGTCACGCTCGGTCCTAAAGGCCGGAACGTGGTGCTCGAAAAAAGCTTCGGCGCGCCGGTCGTCACGAAAGACGGCGTGTCGGTCGCAAAGGAAATCGAACTGGCGGACAAGGTGCAGAACATCGGCGCGCAACTGGTGAAGGAAGTCGCGTCGAAGACGAGCGACCTCGCGGGCGATGGCACGACCACCGCCACCGTGCTCGCGCAGGCCATCGTTCGCGAAGGCACGAAGTACGTCGCCGCGGGCCTCAATCCGCTCGATCTTAAGCGCGGTATCGACAAGGCCGTTGCGGCAGCGATCGACGAACTGAAGAAGATCAGCCGCCCGACCACCACCAGCAAGGAGATCGCGCAGGTCGCGACCATCTCTGCGAATGGCGAGGAATCGATCGGCCAGCGCATTGCCGAAGCGATCGATCGCGTCGGCAAGGAAGGCGTGATCACGGTGGAAGACGGCAAGTCGCTCGCCGATGAACTCGACGTCGTGGAAGGCTTGCAGTTCGATCGCGGCTACCTGTCGCCGTACTTCATCAACAATCAGGAAAAGCAGGTCGCCACGCTCGACGATCCGTACATCCTACTGCACGACAAGAAGATCTCGAACATCCGCGATCTCCTGCCGGTGCTCGAACAGGTCGCGAAAGCGGGCCGGCCGCTGCTGATCATCGCGGAAGACGTCGAAGGCGAAGCGCTCGCTACGCTGGTGGTGAATAACATTCGCGGCATCCTCAAGACGGTTGCGGTAAAGGCGCCGGGCTTTGGCGACCGTCGCAAGGCCTTGCTAGAAGACATCGCGATTCTCACGGGCGGCCAGGTGATCGCCGAAGAAACCGGTCTCACGCTGGAGAAGGCGACGCTTGCCGAACTCGGTCACGCGAAGCGCGTCGATATTGGCAAGGAAAACACCACCGTCATCGACGGCGCGGGCGACACGAAGAACATCGAAGCGCGGGTAAAGCAGATTCGCGTGCAAATCGAGGAAGCGACATCCGATTACGACCGCGAGAAATTGCAGGAGCGCGTTGCGAAGCTTGCGGGCGGCGTCGCGGTGATCAAGGTCGGCGGGGCCACCGAAATCGAAGTGAAGGAAAAAAAGGACCGCGTGGACGACGCATTGCACGCGACGCGCGCCGCGGTCGAAGAAGGCATCGTGCCGGGCGGCGGCGTTGCGCTGATTCGCGTGAAACAGTCCATCGCCACGCTGAAAGCCACGAATGCGGATCAGGACGCGGGCATCCGTATCGTGCTGCGCGCGCTCGAAGAACCGTTGCGTCAGATCGTGACCAACGCGGGCGAAGAAGCGAGCGTGGTCGTCGCGAAGGTGGCCGAAGGCAGTGGCAACTTCGGCTATAACGCGGCGACCGGCGAGTACGGCGATCTCGTGGAATCGGGCGTGCTCGATCCGACGAAGGTGACGCGCACTGCGCTGCAGAACGCGGCGTCCGTCGCGGGCCTGCTGCTCACGACCGATGCAACTGTGTACGAAGCGCCGAAGAAGGACGCCCCGTCTGCGGGTCCTGGCGCGGGCGCAGGTGGTCCGGGCTTCGACTTCTGACATCACACACTTGAACACGCGCGGGCGTGCGGTCCATTCGCAGCGGTGCGCCGCGCGAACGTGCCGCGCGTGGCGATTGCGCGCGGATTCGTGAATCGCCCGCGCGTGCTCTTACTCGACGAACCGTTCGGTGCGCTCGAGGCCCTTACGCGCACACCATGACGTCGACGAAGCAATCCATCTTGGCGATCGCGTGGTGACGATGGCGCCGCGCCCCGGTTGTATCAATCGAATTACGCAGGTGGGCTTGCCGCGGCCGTGTGATCGCAGCGAGCCGCGTTTCGTGCAGTTGCGCGAACGGATACTCGCGGATTTCTCGGAGCGCGCCCGAAAACGCACGCTGACATCTGCGCCGATCAACACCGTCTTTCCTCAACGTCGGTCACAAGGAGCGAGCAATGAGCGCAGCATCACAACATAAACGACAGATGAGCCTCGGTGCATTCCTGATGGAGACGGGCCATCATATCGCCGCGTGGCGTCACCCCGACACGCATGCTGCGGGGGGCCTCGACTTCGCCCACTACGCGCAGCTCGCGCGCATCGCCGAGCAGGCCAAATTCGACGCGATCTTTTTCGCGGACAGCGTCAGCGTGCGCGATACGCATCTGCCCTCGCTGTCGCGCACCGCGCGCGCCGATCACTTCGAGCCGTTGACGCTGCTGGCCGCGCTGTCGGTAGTGACGGAGCGCATCGGGCTGATCGCGACCGTGTCGACCAGCTTCAACGAGCCGTACAACGTCGCGCGCAAATTCGCGTCGCTCGATCATCTGAGCGGTGGCCGATCGGGCTGGAACCTCGTCACGTCCAGCACGGAAACGGAAGCGCACAATTTCAGCCGTGACAAACACCTCGATCACGCGGTGCGCTACGAGCGCGCGAAAGAGTTCTACGACGTGGTCGCGGGTTTGTGGGACAGTTGGGAAGACGACGCGTTCGTGCGCGACAAGGCGAGCGGCATCTATTTCGATGCCGACAAACTGCACGTGCTTGGCCATCGCGGCAAGCATTTCAGCGTGCGCGGACCGCTGAACGTCCCGCGTTCGCCGCAGGGCTGGCCGGTCGTCGTGCAGGCGGGCGCGTCGGAAGCCGGGCGCGAGCTGGCTGCGCAAACGGCCGAGGTGATTTTCGTCGCCCATCAGACGCTCGACGAAGCGCAGCAGTTCTACCGCGACGTCAAGGGACGGCTCGCGCGTTACGGACGCGCGCCCGAACACCTGAAGATCATGCCGGGCATCTTCCCGGTGATCGGCAAGACGCAGCAGGAAGCGCGCGACAAGTTCGACGCGTTGCAGGAGCTCATCGATCCGGCGGTCGGTCTTGCGTTGCTATCGAACATGTCCGGCGGCGTCGACCTGTCGCAGTATCCTGTCGACGGACCTGTGCCGGAGCTACCCGAAACCAATGGCGGCAAGAGCCGGCAAAGGCTGCTGCTCGACCTCGCACGGCGCGACAACCTGACGATCCGCGATCTGTATCTACGCATCGCGGGCGCGCGCGGACACCAGCAGGTGATCGGCACGCCGCAGAGCATCGCCGACCAGTTGCAGCAATGGTTCGAAGAGGAAGGTGCGGACGGCTTCAACATCATGTCGCCGTGGCTGCCGGGCGGACTCAGCGAATTCGCCGATACGGTCGTGCCGGAATTGCAGCGCCGTGGACTTTTTCGCACCGAGTACACGGGCAGCACGCTGCGCGAGCATCTGGGGCTGGCGCGTCCGGTCAATCGCTATACGCAGACAGCGCGGGAACGCCGCGAACTCACGGAGGCTGCTTCCTGACCAAGGCACGCCGGCGAGCCAGCGAATGCGCATTGAGACCTGCATCGTCTGGCAGGATGCCGTTGCGGTTCAACATGTATGCGCTGAGCGAACACACTTCGTCGGTGCTCGGCGACTCCGGCGCGTTATACGTCATCGCCCGGCGGATATGGTCGAATATAGTCGTCGCATCTGGTCAGTAGCTGACGACCGTGTGCTTCGGATTCACACTCGCGAACGTGCCCGCGCCGCCGACCAATTGATCGCCGCTCAACCCCTCGCCTTGCGCGCCATGGCAGGCCGCACAATTAGCCGCGTAAATCCGGCCATCCGTTGCGACATCGTCGCTGCCACTGGCGAGGCCGCGTCCGTCCGCCGCGACATCGACGTTCCATGCGCTGAGTTCGGCCCCGCTAGTGGGCTTGCCGATCGTGTCGATAGATAGGCGCCAGCGCACCGGTTCGGCGGAGGATTGCGCTTCACCGGTTGCGTTGACCGAAGAGGAGCAACTTCCGAGCAGGCTGCTGACCGTGACCACCGTCAGCAGAGCGCTCATCGTCTTCGATCTCGAAGCCACGAACCGGACCCGCTTACGCATTTTTCACGCTCCCATCGGCGTCGATGCGCCATTGCTGAATGCCGTTGCAGTGATAATTCGAGTTCAATCCGCGTACTGCGACGACAGAATCGGCGCGCCGACAAGCGCACCAGTATAAGTAGTGCGAGCGAGCCCATCAAAGCGGATTGCGACTAAGGTTATGACGACCGGCCCTATGCCGCGCAGGGACTCAGGAAAACAGCGCGAGCGCAATTCGATGCTGCGTCGTGACTGCGCGTCGCGCGGCGAGGACGGATCGACGAACGTCGCATGGGCGTTCAATCGCGCTGTGTCGTCGCCCGCTGAATTGTAGATGTTCAGCAGGAGCAGTTAGTCTGGCGTCACCAGCGGAAAACAATAGCCGCCGTGCCGCTGATCGAACACTAACGCGTAGGTTTCAGCCGCCCTGTCCGGATTTATTCAAACGTCCAGCACATGTTGAAGTATCCCGCGCGCGCGTAAGTGGCGATGCGCTCGAGGCGCTCGGGATCGTCGCGCGGCTGTTCGCGTGCACTGCGCGCGCGGCCAGCGGCGTGGCGCCGGTCGAGATGCATCCGTTGCCGCACGGCTTCGAGGAAGCCGGACACGGCCCGCCGATAGAACAATGCGACGTCCAATGACATCGTGCGCTCCCCTGCTCGTGGCATTGATCGAATCTAGTCAGCGCCGCTCGCTTGCAAAACAAGCATTTGTGCAATGCTTTGTGCCGCAAATGCAATGTCGGCAGGACGACATCGACTCAACGTATTCTCCCGTCATCTGCTTTTCTTATGCGCAAACATTGGTTGGATTTATGTTTGACCCGACTTACCGTCCTGATTCTGGCGGGCGTACACGCATAAGCATCGCCTCTCTCTCCTCAATGGCACAGACATGACCACCTCAAACTCCCGTACCGCCGAGTATCCGATCGACAGGCAATTTCTCGAACGCTGGTCGCCGCGCGCGTTCACAAACGACACCATTCCAGAATCGACGTTGCTAACCTTTCTCGAAGCGGCCCGCTGGGCGCCCTCGTCGTATAACTCGCAGCCGTGGCGGTTCGTCTATGCGCGCCGCGACACGGAGCACTGGACGCGCTTTCTGGGCTTCCTGAACGAGTTCAACCGCGGCTGGGCACAATATGCCGCCGCGATCCTGATCGTGCTGTCGAAGCGCACGTTCACGCCACCGGGGGCCGCAACGGAAGTGCCGCTCGCGTCGCATTCGTTCGATACAGGCGCCGCGTGGGGTTACTTCGCGCTGCAGGCAAGCCTCTCCGGGTGGAAGGCACACGGTCTTGCCGGCATCGAACGCGAGCATATCCGCGCGGAACTGGCGATCCCCGAGGACTATGCGATCGAGGCGGCCGTTGCCATCGGTCGCGCTGGTGACAAAGCTTCGTTGCCTGAAGCCCTGCAAAAGCGCGAGGCGCCGAGCCCGCGCAATCCGCTACCGACATTCGTCGCGGAAGGCCGTTTCGCGCTCTGAGCGCGCCGCTTGCGGGGCGCGTCGCCGTCACCGGGCTTCGCGGCGCGCGCGTCGACGAACCGGACCGCCCGACGAGCGATCTGCGACTCAGTTCAGCGCAATGGCTGCGGCCGCTCCCATCGGCGAACCTTCGAGCGACACCGACGGCCTTCCGTCCGGCCCGACCGGCACGTCACCGACGAGCGTCGTGCGATACAACTGCCGGTCGAAGTCGAGATCGAAGATGTCGGTCGGCGCGAGATGTGCAGTCGTGCGGTTGTCCCAGAACGCCACGCTGCCCGCTTCCCATTTGAAGCGCACGGTGAATTCCGGTCGTGTCACGTGCTCCCACAGCAGTTCGAGCAGCACCTGGCTTTCGCGTGGCGCCAGTCCGACGATCTGCTTGAGAAAGCCGGGGCTCACGTATAGCGCGCGCTCGCCGGTCTCCGGATGCACGCGCACGATCGGATGCTCGCTGACGAGCGTATGCTGCTCGACCGCCGACGCAAACGCGTCAGTGCCTTTCGCGCCCTGCGGTGGCGCAAAGCGATGCACGCCGCGCAAACCGTCGACGAACTTGCGCAGCGGCTCGGACAGCTTTTCATAGGCGATGACGAGGTTCGTCCATTGCGTGTCGCCGCCGTACGGCGGAATCGTGACGCCGCGCAGAATCGACGCGAACGGAGGATTGACGGCGGCCGTCACGTCGGTGTGCCAGCCGGTCCATGGCCGCAGCAGTGGTTGCCCTTCGAAGCGCGTCGCCCTGCGGAACTTCGAAATCGAGTAAATCTGTGGGTGCCCTTCGACGTGGCCGAATACCGGATGCCCGACCGTCAGCTCGCCGAATTGAGCGGAAAACGCAACATGCTGCTCATGGCTCATAAACTGCTCGCGAAAGAACAGGACGCGCCACTTCAGCAACGCGGCGCGGATCGCGCGAACCTCTTTCTGTTCAAGCGGTCGGGTCAGATCGACTCCGCTGATTTCCGCGCCGATATGCGCCGACAGCGGGCTGACCTGGAATTCGGCTTCCTCCGTAATGCGGGCTGCACTCATCATTTCTCTCCTTGGTCGCGGCGCTTTCCGCGCGACGTGCGTCGGGGTATTGGTGACGTGGCGCCGTGCAACGCGCAGATCGATCATTCGCGATCTTGGGGACACGTTGCTTGCGTTTGCCGGCGAGTCAGTATAGGGATGCCCCCGCGTGCCAATAACGACTCATTTCCACTTAGGTTATTCGCGCAGATGCAATGAAATGGCGTTGCGCAGCGGCCGCCGCACCTCCGAAAAGGCATGGCACCCTTCAACACCATGCCTCCGATGGCCGCTCGGCGAGGAGCGCCAGCGATGGACTTACCGTCGCTACACGGCTAAACCGTCCATCGACCGCTCAGGAGATCCCATCTCTACCCGCTCACACAACGCGCCGCCAGGGCGCTGTCATGCATCGCACGGGCAGATTGCAACCGTACTGCTTGTTGCAACGCTGTTTGCATGTTTCGAGCGTGAAATATCCGGCCCGTCAGAGGGGGCGCTCACATCAGATTGCAATAACGCACTGGCTGGCAGCTAAAAACTACCGTTGCACCCACGCGCACCGAACGCTAGCTACGCCGCGCTCACGTGCCGCAATTCACCGACGATCGACTGCGGGTTCTTCAGCAGGTTGTAGATCGGGCAAACCGCCTCCACAGCTTCATGCAGCGCGCGAATCGCTTCGGGTGGTTCCGGCGACACGATATCGAGCGTATAGCGGATGTTGTGCGGAAAGATGGGCACATGCTCGAAACCCGGTTGCTGTGCGAGCGGATGCTGTTCACCGGTCACCTCGACATCGATTGAATCTATCCGCAACTGCCGCTCGGCAGCCTGAATCAGCGTGATATGCGTCAGGCAACTCCCCAGCACACCGAGCTGTAATTCAGGCGATGCTGGTCCGAGGTTGTAGCCGGCGAAATCAGCGGGGCTGTCGCTGATGACCTGAAAGTCGCGGATACGAATTTCGCGTACGCCGCTGCGTCCCAAGGCACGCACGTTGGCCTTCAGCTGGTTAGCCTTGACATTCGGGTCGGTGCGCGCCGCTTCGCGTTTGGCGAGCCATGCAATGCGTTTTTGCTGAAGATACTCGTTTAGCGTCGTCATGAATGAATGGATCGATCGTTGAAAGTGCGAGTGGGGATTCGCCGCACAGCATAGCCAGCTGCCGTGGGTCCACGAACGAAGCAATTCTGCTTTGCTTAAATCCATGCGTCGGTTTCGCTGATCTCCCGATAAACGCGCATATAAGAATAGAAATTATTGTTTGTTGTCGAATGAATTTGCTTACCGGTACATTTTTGCTCAGCGCTGCCTAGAGAGTTTCTGCTCTAAAGCGAACTTTGTATGTCAATGCATCGGATATGACTGTAAAAACCGATTTTCTTTCGCCACAGGCACTGAGAACGCATCGTGTCCGCAGGAGCGCCGAGGCTGTGGCAACACCGCCGCCCTGCCGTTGTGCTGGTCAAGCATGACGTCGATGAAGCGTTGCTGCTCGCGGAGCGTGATCGTGCTCGCTAGGGGCCGGATCTCACCGGATATTCCTATCATGCTGGGTACCGGTGACGGGCTGGCAGACAGCGTCGTCGTGACCTCGGAAGAAGCGGCACCGCATCTCCCATTTGAAAGCCATCCCGCGTTAAGCCTTAGCCCCGTTCCTGAATGGACTGCCAGGAGTCGTCGATGACCGCCCGCGCTTCAGTCGTCGCGTTCGAAGAGAGCGCCCGAGCCACCCCACGCGCATATTCACCGGCGCGCATACTCAAATCCGACGATGAAGCGCTGCGCACCGCGCGAGCGCTCGCCGAGCGCTTCGCGCTCGACGCGTCGCGCCGCGATAGCGAACGCATCCTGCCTTTCGCCGAGCTCGATGCCTGCTCTGGTGCGGGACTGTGGGCCATGACGGTGCCGCGCGAATACGGGGGGGCACAAGTTTCCTACTCGACCGTCGCGCGCGTATTCGCGATCCTCGCGGAAGCCGACCCGTCGATCGCGCAGATCCAGCAGAACCATAACAGCGCGGTATTCTGGATCTGGAAAACCGGTAACGCGCAACAGCGGTCGTTCTTTCTCGGCGAGATTCTGGGCGGTGCTCGCTTTGGCAATGCGAATGTCGACGTCGGGGCACGGCAACCCAGCGGCTGCGCGATGACCATCACACCGGAGCAAGACGGCTTCCGCTTGTCCGGCACCAAACTCTATTCGACCGGCGCGCTATTCGCCGACTATGTGTCGACCATCGGCCAAGACCAGGAAGGGCGTCGCACTGTGGCGGTGGTCCCGGCCGGTCACCCAGGCATGAAGATCATCGACGACTGGCAAAGCTTCGGGCAGAAAATCACGGCAAGCGGAACTGTGATTTTCGACGACGTGTGGGTGCCCGCGCTCAACGTGCTACCGATTCACCAAAGCTACGCGCACTGGCCGCAAAACGCGGTCACACAGATCAGCCATGTCGGCATCGACGCGGGCATTGCGCGCGCCGCGATCGACGCGACGATCGCCTTTATTCGCGAACGCGACGCGGCTTCGTCGTCGAGCGCCATCTCGCCCCTCGGCGCCGATCCCTATGTGATCCATCAGCTTGGCGAATTGACGACGCGTCTGCACGCGGCCGAAGCGATGATGGAACGCGCCGGTCGCGAGATCGATCGCTGTCTCGCCGATATTGGGCCGGACTCGATTGCGGCCGCGTCGATCGCCGTAGCGCAAGCCAAGGCATTGACTACCGAAATCGCGATCGAAGCGAGCAGCAAGCTGTTCGAATTGGCCGGAACCCGCTCGACGCATCCGACATTCAATCTCGACCGGCACTGGCGCAACGCGCGAGTTCACACCGTGCATGATCCGGTGCGCTGGAAATACGCCGCTGTTGGCAACTTCTATCTCAACGGCGTGCGTCCTTCACCCAACGGTCAGACCTGAAACCCACGTGCGCGCTTGCGACGCGCGTGATCTACTGCGTTGACGCGATTTCCGATGGCTTGCACCCAGGTGTGATCCGGACGCCTGGCGCCAACCACGATGCAAGATAGCCGAGCGCTTGAAATAACAAGCGCCTTTTACGTCAAACGGCACGGACAATAACTGTGACCCAATCCATTCTCGCCTCTCAGCCGCAAGCGTCGGCGCAATCATCGGACAGCACGCGCGACGCCACTGCCTTCGTGCCGGTGCGCTCGCCCGTGGAATTCAACGATAGTCCGGTTGCCCGCGCTCTCGAGCAGCCGTTGCTGCTCGGCCTATTCCTGCCGATTCAGGCAGGTGGCTGGAGCGCCTCGACGTTGCCCCGCACCACCGACTGGAACTTCGACTACAACCTGGCGCTCGTGCAAAAGGCCGAGAGCCTCGGCTTCGATCTGGTGTTCGCGCTGTCCCAGTGGCTGCCGAAGGGCGGCTATGGTGGCGTCTTCAACGGTCAGGCCCTCGACTCGTTCATGTCGCTTGCAGCGATGACCGCGCGCACCGAACGCATCATTCTTGTTGCTACCAGCCACGTGCTTTATGGCCCGTGGCATCCGTTGCACTTCGCGAAGTTCTCCGCGACGCTCGATCACATTTCAAAGGGGCGCTGGGGCATCAATGTCGTGACCGGCCATCGCGCGGTCGAACACGAAATGTTCGGTTGGCAGCGCATCGAACATGACCGCCGCTATGAACTGGCGGGCGAGTTTCTCGACGCGGTGCAACAGCTATGGTCACAACCGGAGAACTTCAGCTTCGTGCCCGAGCTGTCGAGCTGGAAGCTCGACAAGGCGTTCGTGACCCCAAAGCCGCAATACGGGCGCCCGCTGCTCGTGAATGCGACGGGATCTGGCGCTGGGATCGACTTCGCCGCGCGTTACTCGGACGTCGTGTTCATCACCAGCCCCGCTGGCTCAGAAATCGAAGCGGCGCTGGCGGCGTTGCCGCCCCACACGGCGCGCGTGAAGGCGACCGCCGCGAAGTACGGACGCAAAGTCCGCACTCTGATCAACCCGATGGTGATTTGCCGCGAGACCGAAGCCGAAGCACTCGCTTATCGCGACGCGATCGTCGCGCATGGCGACGAAGGGAGCTTCCATCGCTTCGATAGTGACGCCCACGCGTGGCGAGGCAATGCCGAGCAACGAAACCAGGCGGCCGCCCGGGCAGTCGGCGGCAACATCTCGATCGTAGGCGCGCCGCAGCAGATTGCCGAATACATCGTGCGCCTGCATCACGCGGGTATCGACGGCGTGCAGTTGAGCTTCTTCGACTTCCAGCCGGACCTCGAATTCTTCGGCGCGCGCGTGCTGCCGCTACTACGGGAAGCGGGCCTGCGCCTCTAACTGGCCACATCTACCAACTCAAAGGTGATTGAATGAGCCGACTCTGGTACACCCGCTGCCCTGCCCCCACGCCGTTCGGCATAACCGTACAGAAAGGCTGGCTCGAACAGGAATTCGCCGCCGACGGCATCGACGTGAAGGCGCTCCAGGACGCCGACGACGCCACCGTGCGGCGCTCGCACTTCACGCACACGCAGCCATGGTCGTTTCGGCAGGGTGGCAATATTCCGGCGCTATGGGCGCGTTCGCAAGGCAGCGAAACACGACTGATCGGGCTGAGCTGGGTGGATGAATTCCAGGCGCTGATCACGCTCGACCGGCAACTCGATGCCAGCGCGGAAGCGCTGGCAGGATGCCGCTTCGGCTTTCCGCTCAATGCACGCGCAAGCGTGGTCGACTTCCATCGAGCGACTGCCTTGCGTGGCTTCACGTCATTGCTCGGCGCGCTTGGCCTGCAACTCGAAGACGTCGATCTGGTCGACCTCCCGCATACGCCGCGCGGCCTCGAAGACGCCAAGCCTGCTGCCGACGCCCCGCTCGCTGACTGGCTGGACGCGCAGCGCTCTCACGAATTCGCCCGCGAAGCCGAAGCACTGCTGCGCGGCGAGGCCGACGTCGTGTTCGTCAAAGGCGCGACCGGGCTCGACATCGCAAACCTGCTGAACGCGAAGGTCCTGATCGATATCAGCGCCCAGCCTAATCGGCTGCTGCACGCGAACAATGGTACGCCGCGGCCGTTGACCGTCGACGCGCAACTGCTGCGCGAGCGCCCCGATCTGGTCGAGCGGGTGCTGGCCCGCACGCTCGACACCGGCGACTGGGCGCAACGCCATGCGGGCGACATCGCGCACTACGTGGCGCGCGAAACGCGCAGTGCGGAACATTGGGTCGAGCGAGCCTATCCGGGCGGACTGCATCGGCAATTGAGCATCGGACTCGATCCGCAAGCGTTGGCGGCGCTCGCCGACTTCAAGCAGTTCCTGTTCAAGTGGGGATTCATTCCAACGGACTTCGATTTCGACGAATGGGTCGAACCCGCGCCGCTGCGTGCCGCACTCGCGCGCCGTGACGCGACTATGCGCGCCACGGTCTGAGCCCGTTGCGGCTTTCTTCCCTTTTCTCTTCTCGCACAACCATACGATGGCATACGTCACATCGCAGGCGGCGCCGCGCCGGGGCGGTGCGCGCCTTGTCAATGGCGCGCTCGGATTCGCGGCCGCGCTGCTGGTCGCTCTCTCTGTTTGTCACGCTCACGCCCAAACGCGCGGCGGCACACTCAATTTCGTCGTCACGCCGGAGCCCACCGCTCTCGTCGATCTCGCGACTACCGCGACCAATGTGCTGAAGGTCAGCCCAAAAGTCGTCGAAGGTCTGCTCGAATACGACTTCAGGTTGCAGCCGAAAGCTTCGCTCGCGACGTCGTGGGAAGTCAGCGACGACAGCCGCAAATACGTTTTTCGTTTGCGTCACGACGTGAAATGGCACGACGGTCAGCCTTTCACGTCCGCCGATGTCGCGTATTCGATCCAGACGCTCAGGCAAGTCCACCCGCGCGCCAAAACCACCTTCGCGAACGTCACCGCTGTGACGACGCCGGACCCGTATACAGTCGTCGTCACGCTGTCGAAGTCCGCGCCGTATCTGATCAAGGCGTTCTCGTCGTCGGAAACGCCGATCGTGCCGAAACACATTTACGAAGGCACCGACCCGCTGACCAACCCAGCCAATAACGCGCCGATCGGCACGGGCCCCTTTCGCTTCGTCAAATGGGTGCGCGGCAGCTACGTCGAATATGCACGCAACGACGACTACTGGGACAAGGGCAAGCCCCTGCTCGACAAGATCGTCGTCAAGGTCATCACCGATCCGGCCGCGCGCACTGTCGCGTTCGAAGACGGCTCGGTCGACCTGAGCGGCGACACGCCCGTGCCGCTGTCCGATATCGAGCGGCTGAAAAGCAATCCGAAGCTCGCGCTCGACCAGCGCGGCTATGAGTTCCAGGCTGGTGTGACGCGCATCGAGTTCAATCTCGACAACCCTGTACTGAAGAACCTCGCAGTGCGTCAGGCGATTGCGTCGGCGCTCGATCGCGACGTGATCCGCAAGGTAATCTTCTACGGCTATGCGACGCCGCTCGCCAGTCCGATCATTCCGACGAGCCCCTACTACGACCCGGCACCTACGCCGTATCCGTTCAACGTGGAGCGCGCCAACGCGCTGCTCGACGAAGCCGGCTATCCGCGCAAGGCGGACGGTACGCGTTTCGCGCTGACCGTCGACCCGCTGCCGATCGGCGATCTGCCCACGCGCACCGCCGCTTATGTGAAATCCGCGCTGGCGCGGGTCGGCATTGCGGTCACCGTGCGCAGCCAGGATTTGCCCGCGTATCTGAAACGTATCTATACCGACCGCGACTTCGACTTTTCGATCAACGGCATGAGCAACCTGTTCGATCCGGTGGTCGGAGTAGCGCGGCTCTATACGAGCAACAACTTCCGGCGCGGCGTGCCGTTCACGAACGGTTCGCACTATAGCAACCCACAGATCGACCTGCTGTTCACGCAGGTCGCCGAGGAAACCGATGAAAGCAGACGCAAGCAGCTCTTCTCGCAGATTCAGCGCATTCTCGAACACGATCTTCCGGACATCAACCTGGTGTCGCCGCAATACCTGACCGTGTACTCGCGCGCGGTCCATAACCATACGACGGGCCCTGACGGAGTATCGGCGAGTTTCGCCGACGTCTGGCTGCAACGCTAAAACGCATTCGACTCAAACTCTCACGGAATTCGACACTCATGGAATACAGACAACTCGGTCGCAGCGGCATCAAGGTCTCGACACTGACTCTGGGCACGATGATGTTCGGCGGCCCCACGGACGAGGCCACCGCTGCACGTATCATCGAACAGGCGCTGGAACAGGGTGTCAATTCGATCGACACCGCCGACGTCTACGTCAAAGGCGAGTCGGAACGCGTGGTCGGCCGCGCGATTTCCGCGCAGCGCGAGCGCTGGGTGCTGGCGACCAAATTCGCCAATCCGCTCGATGAGCGCGACGTCAATGCGCGAGGTGCGTCGCGCAAACATATCGTGCGCGCCGTCGATGCGAGCCTACAGCGGCTCGGCACCGACTACATCGACCTGCTGTACATCCATCGCGAAGATCATCAGACGCCGGTCGAAGAAACCGTGCGCGCGCTCAACGAGCTGATCCGCGCTGGCAAGCTGCGCTACTACGGACTGTCCAATCATCGCGCGTGGAAGATCGCCGAGTTCAGCCATACCGCCCAGGCGCTCGGACTCGACGCGCCTATCGCAAGCCAGCCGCTCTACAACATCGCGAACCGCCAGGCCGAAGCCGAGCAACTGACGGCGGCGCATCGTTACGGGCTCGGCGTCATTTCGTATAGCCCGCTCGCGCGCGGCGTGCTGACGGGCAAATACGAACCGGGCGCCACGCCCGGCGCCGACACCCGCGCGGGGCGTAGCGACCGGCGCTTGCAGCAGACCGAGTGGCGTCCAGAATCGCTCGAACTGGCGCGGCGCGTGCGTGAGCATGCTCAGGCTCGCGGTCTTTCTGCCGGTCAATTCGCGCTCGCGTGGGTGCTCAATAGCCACTACATCAGTTCGACGATCGCCGGGCCTCGCACCGAAGCGCAGTGGCAGGACTATCTGCCCGCGCTCGCCTACCGCCTGAACGCTGAAGATGAAGCGTTCGTCGATTCGCTCGTGACGAGCGGACATCCGTCCACGCCGGGTTTCAACGATCCGGGGCATCCATTCTTTGGTCGCCGCGTGCGCCATGGCGCGGTCCAACCCGTCCAGACGCCGCTTCAACAGGGTTAGCCATGCGCTTAGATCGCCGGCATTTCATCCAGAGCTCACTGGCGCTTCTGTCCGCCGGCGCGCTGGACTCCTCGGTGCGCCTCGCACATGCGGGCAGCGCCGCTGCTTCGTCGAGCGCGCTTGCCGGAGCCAACGCCGCCCCCGTACAGGGCGGCACGCTGACCTACGCAGTGCAACAGGAACCGCCGTCGTTGGTTTCGCTGCTCGACACCAACACGGTGATCCGCAACATCAGCGCCAAAATCACCGAGGGACTCTTGCGCTATGACGCGCAGTTCAGGCCGCAGCCGTTGCTTGCCATCGCGTGGAGCACGAGTGCCGACGGTCTGCACTATACGTTCAGGCTGCGGCCCGGCGTGAAGTGGCACGACGGCGAGAACTTCACATCGGCCGACGTGCGTTACTCGATCCTCACGCAAAAACGTCTCGGTCCGCGCGGGCGCATCACGCTCGCGAACGTCGAACGCGTCGACACGCCCGATCCGTTGACGGCAGTGATCGTACTCGGCAAACCAACGCCGTATCTGATCAAGGCTTTGTCGTCGGCGGAATTGCCGATCGTGCCGCAGCATCGCTATGGCGACGGCGATCCGCTCACGAGCCCCAATCTGAGCGCGCCGATCGGCACCGGTCCGTTCGTGTTCGATCAGTGGGTGCGCGGCAGTCACATCAGCCTGCGCAGAAATGCGAACTACTGGCGCGCGGGGGCGCCGCATCTCGACCGTGTGGTCTATCGGATCGTGCCCGACCAGGCATCCATCTCGGCCGCGCTCGAAACGGGCGAAGTCGACGCCGCGGCCAATGTCGGTCTGGCCGATCTCGGGCGGCTCGCGAAAGTGCCGTATCTGAAAATCGACGACAGCTACGACGCGTACCTGAACAACGCGGCTTTCCTCGAGTTCAACCTGGAAAATCCGGTGCTTGCGCAGCTTCCGGTTCGCAAGGCAATCGCGCATGCGATCGATCGGAACTTCATCAAGGACAACGTGTTCTACCGGCGCGCGAGCGTGGTCGACTCGCCGGTGCCAGCCGTATTGGCGGCCTACTACGACGACAGCACGTTCCACTATCCGTTCGACATCGACGCCGCGAACCGTCAGCTCGACGCTGCGGGTTATCCAAAGCAGGCGGACGGTCAACGCTTCGCGCTGAAGATCAACTACATCAGCGGCGCGGATTTTCGGCGCGCGGCGGAGTATCTGCGCGCCGCGTTGGCGCGCATCGGCATCAAGGCGACGATTCTCGACGGCGATCTGCCAACCTATTTGCGCCGCGCGTACACGGCGCGCGAATTCGATTTGAACCTGAATGGTCTCGGCCGGTTGTATGACCCGACCGTCGGCGTGCAGCGCATCTACTGGTCGGACGGCGTCCGGCATCCGCTGATCTGGATCAACGCGTCGCATTATCAGAACCCGCAAGTGGACGAGTTGTTTCGCGCGGCCGCGATCGAAACCGACGAGACAAGGCGCGCGGCCGCGTTCAGGGAAGTCCAGCAGATCGTCGGCCGCGACCTGCCGGTGCTGCCGCTCGTTACGGTGCCCTCGGCATTGCAGGTGTATCACGCGCGCGTGCACAACCTGAACAACAGTATTGACCTGACCGCCGGCGATTTCTCCGACACCTGGATCGAACCGAAAACCTGACAAACCGAGAAGGGCCTCGAACAATGAGCACACCAGAACTGGACGACCCGAAATCCGCGCTACTGAATGCGTTGACCTTTGCGAGCGCGAAGCAACAGGCCGACGCGCTGGCCGAGGGCCGCGTTTCCGCGGTCGATCTGCTGGAACACAGCCTCGCTCGCATCGCGCGCTTCGATGACATATTGAACGCCGTGGTCGCGCGTGACTTCGACGCAGCGCGCAACGCCGCCCGCGAAGCCGACGCGGCGCTTACGCGTGGCGAGCGACGGCCGCTGCTCGGCGTGCCGATTACAGTGAAGGAATCGTTCGATGTTGCCGGGCTAGTTACTAGTGTCGGCAACCCGTCCTACGCGGATAATCGCGCGGAACGCGATTCGCTCGCCGTCGCCGCGTTGCGTGAAGCGGGCGCGGTGATCATTGGCAAGACCAACGTGCCGCTCGGTCTCGCGGATCTGCAAAGCTATAACGAAGTCTACGGGCTGACGCGCAATCCGTGGGATCTGGAAACGACGCCCGGGGGATCGTCGGGCGGCTCGGCGGCGGCGCTCGCGGCCGGCTATGTCGCCCTCGAACTGGGCTCGGATATCGGCGGCTCGATTCGCATTCCCGCGCACTTCACCGGCGTGTTTGGCCATAAGCCGAGCTACGGCCTCGTGTCGCTCACCGGCAGCGGTGTGCCGAGAGGACGTGCGTCCGCACGCGATCTCAGCGTGGCGGGCCCGCTCGCGCGCAGCGCGGCTGATCTCGAACTCGCACTGGATCTTCTGCTCAACCGCGATCCGCTGACGTCCAAGGCATGGCGCGCCACGTTGCCACCTGCGCGCCACACACGGCTCGCCGAGTTCCGGGTGCTCGTGCTCGACACATGGCCGGGCACGCAACGCAGCCTGTCCGAGCGCCTCGTGATCGAGCGCGTGGTCGAGCGGTTGCGCACGCAGGGCGTGTACGTAAGCCGCCCTGCCGATCTGCCGCAGGGGCTCCTACCCGATCTGGTGCGTGCGCATGCGCTGTACCGGACGCTGCTCGGCTCGTCGCTCGCCGAACCGCCTGTGCCGAGCGAAGCGGCTCGACAACGCCTCGCGGCGCTCGCCCCCGCTGACGAGAGCGCCGACGCCGCGTGGCTGAGCGCGCCATACCTCGCGCACCGCGACTGGCTCAAAGCCGACGAGCAACGCCATGCATTGCGTCACCAGTGGGAGCGGCTTTTCAAAGCATTCGACGTGATCGTCACGCCGGTCGCTCCGGTCGCCGCGTTCCGTCACAACCATCAGGAGCCGAAAGACGAGCGCACCTATCCGGTCGCCTTCGACGACGGCGTGCGGGACGTGCGCTTCCTCGATTTCTTTCATTGGGCGGGTCTGCCCGTGCTGCCGGGGTTGCCGGCCACCAGCTTTCCGCTCGGTCTCGACGACGACGGCTTGCCCGTCAGTGCGCAAGCCGTTGGCCCGTGGCTCGAAGACCGTACGCCGATCGCGTTCGCGCATTTGCTCGAACAAGCGTATGGCGGTTTTGTCGTGCCGCCCGGATATGGGGCGTAGGCCGTCCCCATCGTGCGACGGGTGAGGTCAAGCCGCCCGCGCGTCGTCGAAGGCCTTGCCCGGAATCGCGTCGAGCAGCGTACGGGTGTAGGGATGCTGCGGCGCACGCCAGATATCGCGGTGGTCTCCGCTTTCGACGATCCGACCCGCCTGCATCACATGCACACGGTCGGCGATGTAGCGCACCACGGACAGGTCATGCGAAATGAACAGATACGCGAGCCCGAGGTCGCGCTTTAGATCGACCAGCAGATTGAGAATCTGCGCCTGAATCGACACGTCGAGCGCGGAAACGGGTTCGTCGCAGATCAGCAGATCCGGTTCGAGGACCAGTGCCCGCGCAATGCCGATGCGTTGTCGCTGCCCGCCGGAGAATTCGTGCGGATAGCGGCCGAGCGCCGAACTGGGCAAGCCGACGCGGTCCAGCATCGCGGCGATGCGTGTGCGGCGCTGCTGGGCGTTACCGATCCGATTCACCACGAGCACGGTGTCGAGAATCTCGGCCACGGTGCGGCGCGGATTGATCGACGAATACGGGTCCTGAAACACCATTTGCACATGGCGTCTCAACGGCCGCAACTCGCGTTCACCCAGCGGCGCGAGATCAGTGCCTCGCAAGCGGATTGCGCCCGCGGCAGCGGGCACGAGCCGCAGGATCGCTTTGGACAGCGTCGATTTCCCACAGCCGGATTCGCCCACCAGGCCGACCGTCTCGCCGCGCGCGATCGTCAGCGACACGCCATCGACCGCGTGCAGCGCGGGTTGGCCGCGCCGCTGCGGATAGTCGACGCGCAGGTCCTGCAATTCGAGCAACGGCGTGGCGCTCACTGCATCGCCTTCCGATGACGCATTGCTGTGCGCGTCCGCTCTGACATCCGCCACATGGAGCCCGAGGCGCGGCGAGCGCGGCAGCACGGTGAAGGAAGGCTCGCCGTCTTCGGCGATGCCATGACGGATTTCCGGCAGCTTCCAGCCGCGATAGTGCAGATCGTCCGCGAGATTCAGCGACGCGCCCAGCAGACCGCGCGTGTAAGGATGCTGCGGCTGCGTGAAGAGTCGCGCGACCGGCGCTTCTTCGACCTTCTCCCCCGCCAGCATCACGGCCACGCGATCCGCATGCTTCGCGACGACGCCCAGGTCGTGCGTGATCAGCAGCAAGGACATCGACAGCTCACGACGCAAACCGTCGAGCAGCTCGAGAATGTGCGCCTGAATCGTGACGTCGAGCGCCGTGGTCGGCTCATCCGCGATCAGCAGACGCGGGCGGCAGGCCACCGCCATCGCGATCATCACCCGCTGCCGCTGCCCGCCGGACAACTCGTGCGGATAATCGAATACCCGGCGTTGCGGCTCGGGGATCTGCACGAGTTCGAGCAGTTCGACAGCGCGCTTTGACGCCGCCGCCTTCGACAGATCTTCATGCTGACGCAAGGTCTCGACGATCTGCGCGCCAATCGACAGCACCGGATTGAGCGACGTCATCGGCTCCTGGAAAATCATCGAAATCTGCTGGCCGCGGACCTGGCGGATTTCGCGCGGCGACAGGTCGAGCAGCTCATGGCCATCGAAGCGCAAGCTACCCGTCACGCGTCCCGGCGCGGGCACGAGACGCATCAGCGACAGCGCCGTTGCCGATTTGCCGCAACCGGATTCGCCGACGAGCGCCAGCGTCTCCCCTTGCGCGATGTCGAAACTCAGGCCGCGCACGGCTTCGTGCGTGCCGAAACTGACGCGCAGATCGCGTACTTCAAGCAGGTTTGCCACAGAGCGTCCTCGATTACATTGTGAGCCGCGTGAGCCGCGGGCTCTTCAAGCTCGTTCCCGCAGGCGCGGATTGAGGGCATCGTTCAGACCGTCGCCGAGCAGGTTCAGCGCGAGCACCGCGAGCACGATGGCGGCACCTGGCACGGCCGTCAGATACCAGGCGGTACGCAACGAGTCACGGCCCGCGCCGATCATGCCGCCCCAGCTGACCACGTTCGGGTCTCCCATGCCGAGAAACGACAGGGACGACTCGATCAGGATCGCACTCGCCACCATCACGGACGCGGTCACGATCACCGGTGGCAACGCGTTCGGCAGAATCTCGCCGAATATGATGCGAGCGTTGCTGAAGCCCTGGCTTCGCGCGGCAAGCACGAAATCGGAACGGCGCAGGCTGCGAAATTCCGCCCGCACGATCCGCGCGACGGTGGGCCATGACGCAATGCCGATCGCCAGCGCGATGATCGTCACGCTGGGATGCCCAATCGCAACGATCACGATGACCAGCAGAAAAGACGGTATGGTTTGAAAGAGTTCGGTGATGCGCACCAGCACATCGTCGATCACCCCGCCGAAGAAGCCTCCCGTCGCACCGACCAGCGTGCCGATCACGAGCCCGATGCTGGCCGCGCTTGCGCCAATCAGCAGCGACACGCGCGCGCCGTGCGCAATGCCGGCAGCCACGTCGCGTCCGAGCGAATCCGTGCCGAGCCAGTATTGCGGATCGGTACCCGGCCATACGAACGGCGCCGCCACCATGTCGAGCGGATCGCCCGGAAACAGATGTCCCGCGCCCAGCGCAAGCGCGATGAACGCCGCGAGCAGCACGAGCCCCGTGAGCGCCGAGCGATTGCGCAGCAGCGCGCGCCACGCGCCGAGCCCTGCCGCGCCGCGTGGAGCGGGGTTCGTGGCAGTCGCCGCGCCGTCGCGCCGGAAACCGAAAAGCGCGCCGCCAAGCTGACGCCGCCATGTGGAAGCACGGGGTTCGGGCGGCGTGGAAACCAGATTGGAGGAGTCGGAAGCCATGTATGCCTCTGGAGAGAAATCGCCGGCGCGTGCGATCACGCGACGCGCGGATCGAGCCACGCCTGCAAAAGATCGACCAGCACATTCGCCAGGATCACGAGCATCGACGACAGCAGCAGCACGCCGAGCAGCACGCTGAAATCACGCGCCATCACCGCATCGAGCGCGAGGCGGCCCAGTCCAGGCCAACTGAACACCGTTTCGGTCACCGCGGCGCCACCCAGCAAGGTGCCAAAGTGAATGCCGACCATCGTTGTCAGCGGCATCAGCGCGTTGCGCAGGACATGCCGCACCGTCACACGCCACGGATGCAAGCCCTTAGCCTGCGCGGTACGCACGAAGTCCTGGCGCTGCACTTCGAGCATCGCCGCGCGCGTAAGCCGTGCGTAGATCGCGATGAAGAACGTCGCCAGAGTCGCGGCAGGCAGCAGCACGTGCTTCAGTGCATCGATCACGTAGGCGGCGCCGTGAAGCTGCGCGCCGAGCGTAATATTGCCGCCGCTCGGCAACCAGCCCAGATGCACCGAGAACAGCACGATCGCGAGCAGACCGATCCAGAAGCCGGGTGTCGAGTAGAACAGCATGGCCACGACGGACAGCACGCGATCGGGCCACCTGCCAGCCCAATGCGCCATCACCACGCCGAGCACTACGCCCACGACGATCGCGACCGATAGCGCGACGCCCATCAGCAGCAGCGTATTGGGCAGGCGCGAGAGGATCAGTTGCATTACCGGCATGTCGTAGCGCGGCGAATAGCCGAGGCTGAAGTGCGACAGATGAGCGAGGTACGACCACAACTGGTGCAGCACCGGTTGATCGAGGCCGAACTTCGCGCGCAATACCTGCATCGTTTCCACCGTCGCCGAGCCGGCTTCGCCGGCCAGCACATCCGCGGCGTCGCCCGGCATCAGCTTCAGAAGGAAAAAGTTCAGGATCACGATACCGATCACCGTCGGTAGCGCCTGCCACGCGGTGCGCCGCGCGATCGCGGCAAAACGCAAACCCCTGCTCATCGTGTCGCTCCTGTCATGCGCTCAGATAGACGTCGGCCAGATTGCCTTCGAGGCCTTGCGCGGACACGGTGTGGTTGTGAACGCGCCGGTTCGCGAGCGTGACCATGCGAGGTGCGACGAGGTTGAGAATCGGCAGCTCGCGATAGACGATCTGCTGGAATTGTTGATAAAGCGCGACGCGTTTGCTTTCGTCGGTTTCGATCGCGGCGCTCTCGAGCAGGCGGTCGACCTCGGCATTGCTGTAATGCGGCGCGTTCGAGAACGGCACGCCCGGCCGAATGTTCTGCGACCAGTAGAGACGCTGCACGCCGACGCTCGGATCGAATAGCGTATTCACGCCGAGGCTGGTGAAATCGAACTGTCGGTCGGCATACACGCGCTTCAGGAAAGCGGGCAAGTCCTGAGAGCGCACCGTCACGTCGATCCCCACGCGAGAGAGCGCCGATTTCACGTAATCCGCCTGGCGGCGGTACATGTCGCCGTACGGCAGGAAATCATGCGTGAGACCGAAGCGCACGCCGCCCGACTTGCGCGGATAACCGGCCGCGTCGAGCAGCTTTTCGGCGGCGGCGGTATCGAACGGGTACGGTGCGAGTTTGCCGTCGTGGTAGGGCGAGCCCGGCGTGATCGGTGTCGGCGACAAGTCGGCGTAGCCATACGCGACCGTGCGCAGCACCACTTGCGGATTGATCGCATGCGCGATCGCCTGGCGCACCCGCAGGTCGCTGAGGATCGGATGTTGCAGATTGAAGTCGATCTCGGACAGCGGTTCGAGGAACCGATAGCCGCGCGTTTCGACAACCAGCTGCGGTAATTGAGTGAGGCGCGGCAAATCGGTGAGCGGTACGGGATTTTCGCCGCCCAGATCGAGCGCGCCTGTCTCGAACGCGGCGGATCGCGCGGCGGCGTCGGGAATCACCTTCAGTACGAGACTGTCGATGTACGGTTTGCCGGCATCCCAGTAGTCCGGATTGCGTTCATAGACGATGTTGGCTCCGCGCGTCCACGACTTGAAGCGAAACGGCCCGGTACCGATTGGCGCGTTATTGTGCGGGTTGGACAGCGGATCGCCCGACGCATAAAGATGCTTTGGAACGATTGGGGATTCACCGGCCGATAGTGCCTTCAACAGATAGGGCGCCGGCTTCGACAATTCGATCACCGCCGTGCGGGCGTCCGGCGTCGATACGCGCGTGACATTGGCGAAAGTGCTGCGTCCGCGCGGATGCACCGTCTTCAACAATTCGATCGAGAACGCTACGTCCGTCGACGTGAATGGCTGCCCGTCATGCCATTTGACGTTCTCGCGCAGTGTGAAGCTGTACTTCAAGCCGTCAGGACTGACTGCCCATGCGGTTGCCAATTGCGGCCGTGGACGCAGATCGAAGTCGTATGCGAGCAAGCCTTCGAGCACCTTGGAGCTCGCGACCAGAGCGGGCCCGGTGGTCTGAAAGATCGACACCAGCACCGGCGGTTCCGGATTGATCAGCATATTCAGCGTGCCGCCCCGCTTCGGCACCGATGCTGCGCTGCCTTGTGCGAACACGCGTGCCGGCATGCCGGCGGCCGCGAGAGCAGCGCCCGAGGAAATCAGAAAGTCGCGTCGATTCAGCCGTGCCATGTAATTCATATCCTGGTGCTTCGGCCGAGTCATGTTGGCCGCGTCAAAGTACCGAGCGGCTTGCCGCTCGTGCAGCGCTTACGATAAAGCCGCAGTCGCAGTAAAAGAACCAATCGTTCGGCATATGCAAAGCACGCCGCCGAAGAAAGACGGATTCCTCATCGAGCAGTCCGATCGCATCTTGCGCGACGGAGCCTAATCCAGTTGCGGCGCTATGCAATCGACAATCCATTACTAGCGTTTTGGCGGCAGGCTTCGCATACTCGGACCACCCTACTGTGGACCTCGCTCGTCATGTCTCTTTCAATCGACCACATCGTGATCCGCGTGCAGGATCTCGAACAGACCATCGCCGATTTCACTACGCTTGGCTTCACCGTGCAACGCGGCGGCACGCACGCCGACGGCGCCACACATAACGCGCTGATCGGTTTCGCCGATGGCAGCTACGTCGAGCTCATCGCCTTTTTGCGCGACGCACCGGAGCATCGCTGGTGGGACGCTAGCCGTCGCATAGGAGATGGATTCGTCGACTACGCGCTGCTGCCGCAATCGGTTGCCAGCACCATCGCCGCGGCACGCGAACGAGGTCTCTCTTACGACGGCCCCCTTGCCGGCGGACGTCTGCGGCCCGATGGCGAGCGCCTCGAATGGCAGATCGGCAAGCCGTCGAGCGCGGATCTGCCGTTCCTGTGCGGCGACGTGACGCCACGCCACCTGCGCGTGGCCGAAGGCGACGTTCGCCATCATGCGAATGGGGCGCACGGCGTCGCGAACATTACGCTCGCGGTGCACGACCTGGATGCGAGCCTCGCACGATATCGCGCGCTGCTCGGAGAACCCGACGTGCAGCGCGCGCCGCTGCCTGGTTACGACGTCGCATTGGCGATCCTGTCGCTTGGCGCGACGACGCTCACGCTTGCAAGCCCGACCCGCGAAACGCGCCCGCCAGCTGAAGGTCTTGCCGCTGACATTCGGCACCACCTCGCCTCGCGCGGCGAAGGAGTTTTCGCGGTCGCCCTGGAGACGTACGTCGATGGCGCCGCGCGGCGCCTCGAGCGTACGCTCGCCCATGGCGCCATCATCGAACTGGTAGCAAACCCGTCGATCCGACGCGATCGATAGCGTCGCGCGGCGAGCGAAACACCAGGCGATCCGCCGCCGTTCACGACGCCGTCTGCGCCGCCAGCGATCCGCCGAGATAAGCGTCGCGGATGCGCTGGTCGCCGAGCAATTCGCTCGCGGTGCCGGACAACACCACACGCCCCGTCTGCAACACGTAGCCGCGATGCGCGATCTGCAGCGCGAGGCTCGCGTTCTGCTCGACCATGAAGAACGTGATGCCCTGCTGGTTGACGGTCTGAATCAGGTCGAGCACCTTGTCGACGTAAAGCGGCGACAGGCCCATCGTCGGCTCGTCCATGCAGACCAGCGCGGGACGGCTCATCAACGCGCGCGCCATCGCCAGCATCTGCTGTTCGCCGCCCGAAAGCGTGCCGGCTCGCTGCGTCAATCGTTCTTTGACGCGCGGAAAAAGTTCGAGCATGCGCTCATAGTCTTCGCTAATGCCTGCGCGGTCGTTGCGCGTGAACGCGCCCATCAACAGGTTCTCGCGCACCGTCATGTCGCCGAAAAGCCGCCGGGCCTCCGGCACCGAAGCGATGCCTCGCCGCACAACCTGCGAAGTCGGCAGACCGTTCAACGGCTTACCGTCGAAGCTGATGGTGCCGGCTCGCGGTTTGTGCAGTCCAAGAATCACCTTCATCGCCGTCGATTTGCCGCTCGCATTGCCGCCCAGCAGGCTGACGATCTCGCCGCGCCCGACGCTGAGATTCACGCCGAAGTGCACCTGAATCTGTCCGTAGAAAGTGTCGATCTGTTCAAGTTGCAGCAACGGCTCGGTCATGGCGGCTTGTGCGGAGGCTAATGGGTTCGGCGCAACCAGATGCAGATTTGATGTCGTCATGCAGCCGCCGTTTCGTTACGGCCGGCTGCCGCGCCGACCTGACGGTGCCCAAGGTAGGCCTCGATCACGGCGGGGTCGTCGCGCACCTCGGCCGGCAGCCCGGAAGCGATCTTGCGGCCGTCTTCGAGCACGAGCACGCGATCGGAAAGCTGCATCACGAGGTCGAGCTTGTGTTCGATCAGCAGGATCGTGAGGCCGTCGCGCTTGAGTTCGAGTATCAGTTCGAGCATTTCGGCGGTTTCGGACTCGTTCATGCCGGCGGTCGGTTCGTCGAGCAGCAGAATTCGCGGACGCAGCGCGAGCGCGCGCGCAATCTCGACGCGTCGGCGGTTCGCATAGGACAGGCTGTGCGCCGGCTGGTCGATACGTGGCAAGAGGCGCGTACCGAAGCGCGCAAGAAGCGTTGTCACCTCCTCGCGAAGAGCGGCGTTTTCGCGGCGTACCGATGCGGGACGGGCCAGCGCGCGCAGCACTTCCGCGAACGCCCCGACCACGGGCCAGCCGCGACGGGTCATTGCAAGCCGCGCGTGCGCGCCGATCAGCACGTTATCGAGCACGCTCAGATTGCCGAATACCCGTCCATGCTGGAACGTGCGCGCGACGCCGCGCGCGGCAAGTTGCTCGGGCGCCATGCCGGTCACGTCTTCGCCGGCGAATCTCACTTCGCCGGCGTCCGGCGCGTCGATGCCGGTCAGCAGATTGAACAGCGTGGATTTGCCGGCGCCGTTCGGACCGATCACGCTCACGCATTCGCCGCGCGCAACCGACAGGCTCACCTCGTCGACAGCCACGAGACCGCCGAAACGGCGCGTGACGCGCCGCACGTCGAACAGGATATCCGCGCCGCGTGGCAAAGAAGATGTCATGGTCGTCTCCGTCATACCGAACCGAACAGCCCTTGCGGCCGGAAGCGCACGAGTAGCAGCAAAATCATGCCGTAAATCAGCATCCGGTAGTCGGCGGCAAAACGGAACAGTTCGGGCAGGCTGATCAGCGCCACCGCACCGGCCACCGCGCCGATCACGCTGCCGAGACCGCCGAGAATCACCATCGTCAGCGCGAGAATCGACACTTGCGAGTCGAAGGTCTGATAGTTGATGTAGCTGTACAGGTGCGCCGCGATGCCGCCGCCGATGCCGGCCGCGAGACCGCCGCAGGCGAACGCGATCGCCTTGTAGCGATTGGGGCGGATGCCATAAGCGCGCGCTGCCACGTCGTCCTCGCGGATCGCGCGCCACGTGCGGCCCAGGTGCGAGTGCAGGAGCCGCGCCTGCAGCAGTGCGAGCAGCACGAGCACCGCGAGCGTGAACCAGTAGACGGCGCGCACGCCCGTCAACTGCCAGCCGAACAGCGACAGCGGGGCAATGCCGGTGATGCCCACCGGGCCGCGCGTCAGGCTGTCCCAGTTGAGCACCACGAGGCCGATGATTTCGCCGATGCCAAGCGTCGCAATCGACACATAGTGGCCGCGCAGCCTGAACGACGGGTAAATCAGCACCGTGCCAATCGCCGCGGTGATGAGGCCGGCGAGCGGAATCGTCAAAGCTGGCGACCAGCCCAGATTGACGGACAGCAGCGCCGACGCATAAGCGCCGATCAGCAGCAGCGCCGCATGCCCTAATGAAATCTGCCCGACCGTGCCCGCGACGAGCGTCAGACTGAGCGCCAGCAGCCCATAGATCCAGCCGTTGGTCAGCGTCTGCAACACGTACGACGACGGCACGACGAGCGGCAGCACGAATGCGAGCGCCACCAATGCCACGATCGTGCGACGCGGTACGTGCAGCGCGCGGCGGTTCGACAGAAACGTGCCGGTCAGCGGCTCGGGCGGCAACCGGCGGTTCGCGCTGAAGAGACCGTTGGGCCGCCACACGAGAAACACCAGCAGCAGCACGAACGCGAAGAGGTCGCGATAGCTGGTGCCGAACAACGCGACCCCGTAGCTCTCGACGAGACCGAGCAGCAAGCTGCCGGCAATCGCGCCGGGCACGTTCCCCAGGCCACCGATCAGCAAGGCGACGACGCCTTTCAACGTCGCCTGAAAGCCCATCGCCGGATCGATGCTGTTGTAGTACATGCCGACGAGCAAGCCGCTCAGGCCGCCGAGTCCGCAGGCGATCGCAAACACGGCCTGATTCACGGCATTCACGTTGACACCCATCTGCTGCGCGGCATCGCGATCCTGCGCGGTCGCGCGCACCGCCCAGCCGAGCCGCGTGAAGCGCAGGAACAGGTAAAGCACACCCGCCGCGCCGATGCCGATTGCCGCAATCAGCAGATCGAGCGAGCCAATGGAGGCCCCGCCGATCGACAGCGTCCAGTCGGGCAGCGAACTCGGCACCGGACGCGGGTCGGGCCCGAACACGATCTGCGCGAGCTGATCGAGCACGAAGCTGATACCGATGGTGGCAAGCAACGGCGCGATACGGGCCGCGCCCTGCAGCGGCCTCAGGCCGATCCGCTCGATCAGGATGCCGAGCAGCGCGCAGCCCGCGACGGTCGCGAGCAGCGCCACGGGCAGCGGCAAGCCGAGGCGCGTCAGACACAGCCAGCCGATGAAGCCGCCCACCATATACACGGAGCCGTGAGCGAAATTGATCAGATGCGACACGCCGAAGATCAGCGCGAGGCCGACCGCGAGCAGCGCATAGATATTGCCGACGATCAGTCCGTTGATCGTGTAGTCGAACCATGCAGTCATGGCGTATGCACGGCGCTCGCGCCATCCCACAGAGCGAATTTGCCGTCCTTCACGACGAGCTCGAGATTCTTCGCGCCTGCCACGCGGCGCGTCTGCGGATCGAACTTGAACTTGCCGAAAATCACGCTCGGCACGTCGTTGATCTTCGCAAAGCCGTCGTGCACGGCCGCGCGATCCGCACCGTAGCGGCGAATCACTTCGGCCGACAGGATCATCGCGTCGTATGCGCGCGCGGCGAAGGTGTCCGGATCGGCGCCGTATCTGGCGCGGTAGCGCTGCACGAAGCTTTGCACTTCCGGACGCGGATCGCCGGGGAAGAAGTTCGATTCGGTGTAGACGCCGTTCACCGCTGGGCCGCCAAGATCGAGGAATTTCGGTGAATACACCGAGCCGACCGCCGCGATCGGCGTGCTCACACCGGCCGCTCGCGCCTGGCGAACGATCTGGGCACCGTCGGAATAGTAGGAGATCAGCACGATTGAGTCGGGCTGTTCGCTTCGCACGCGCGTGAGCGTCGCGCGAAAGTCCTTCTCGTTCGGTTGATACGCTTCGGCCGCGACGACCTGCGCGCCGTCGGCGGTCGCGGCCTTCGCGAAGATGTCCTTGCTGGTGCGGCCCCAGTCCGTGTTCAGATAGAGCACGGCGATCTTCCTGAAGCCGAGTCCTTTGGTCACATAGTGCGCGAGCAGCGGCTGTTCCTCGGCCTGGCTGATCGCGGTACTCCACATATAGTCGCCACCCTTCGTGAAGTCGGGATGCGAATTCGTGAAACCGAATTGCACGAGACCCGCGCGCTGATACACCGGCGACGCGGCCATCGACGCACCGCTCGACAGATCCCCCAGTTCCAGCAGGATGCGTTTGTCGTCGGCGAACTTCTGTGCGATGGCTACAGCCTGACGCGGATCGCTGCGGCTATCCTCGAACTCATAGCCGAGCGGATGGCCGTTGATACCGCCGTTGCCGTTGATCTGATCGAGCGCGAGATCGAAGCCGCGCTTCCATTGTTCGCCGTACTGCGCATCCTGGCCGCTCAGCGGTCCGGTCACGCCGACCCAGTAAGGATCGGCCGCGTGCGCCATGGGCATCACGCCGCAGGTTGCAAGCGCCAGCGCGCCGGCCAGGTGAAGCAGTTTGCGGGTCGCGCCACGCTTGTTGTTCCACAGAATCGCCATACAGGTCTCACGCATTCGAATTGAGTGAGGCCATGTAACCATGTCGCGCGGACGCAGGCCAACGAAGATACGCGACAAAGCTTATTCCGTTGTATCGGCAAAGCTTTTGAAGACGAATGCTGAAGCACTTTGCAAGGGTTAGCTGGACAGCACGTGACTCCGAAAACGCCTTGTTTCAAACGCTTTTTCGCGAGCGAGGATCGTAGCGAACCGACCGATACGGACCACCTAGGCGGCGGCGAACCGTAGCTTTCGTCACTTGCATAGCGCAATTTATTATAAGAATTGCGCATTCAAGCGCTCCTAAAATGCACCCATCACATGGATGGGGCATCGCATGGAGTTGCATCAACTCGAAGCGTTCTCGGCAGTCATGTCGACGGGCAGTATGACCGGGGCCGCTCGTATGCTCGGCCGCTCGCAACCCGGCGTCACGAGAACAATCCAGGATCTCGAACAGGAGATCGGCTACGCGTTGTTCGACCGCAAAGGACCTCGCGTCACGCCGACGAGCCGCGCGTTCCGGCTTTATGGCGAAGTCGAGCGCTCGCTGATCGGCCTCGCCACTATCGAGGCCTGCGCGCGGGCGATCGGCCGCGACGAGGCCATGCCATTGCGCGTCGTTGCGACGCCCGCGCTCGCCGCCGCATTGGCGCCACGCGCAATGGCCAAGCTCGCGCAAGCAAGCGCACGCGCCAACACGCAATTGCGCAGTGCGTCCGCCGAGCAGGTCGTCGAGGCGTTGCTGTCACGTTCCGCCGACATCGGCATCGCGACATTGCCGCTCGATCATGCGGCGCTCGACGTGCACTACATCATCGAGGCGCCATGCGTCGCGGTGCTGCACCGAAATGATCCGCTCGCGCACGATGCCGTGCTGCGGCTCGCGCGGCTCGCGGGGCAGCCGGTCGCCACGCTGGCGAACCGTTATCGTCTGCGCAGCCGCATCGATCGCGCATTCGACGAGGCCAGCGTCGCGCTTCACATTGCACTCGAATCGAATGCGTCGCTGAATGCGATGATGGCCGCGCAACAGCAGATCGGCGTCGCCATCGTCGATCCGGTGACCGCGTTCGGCATGCGGCTCGCGGACGTCGAAGTGAGACCGCTCGATGTGCCTATTCCGTTTTTGTATGGCGTCGTCACGCTTTCCGGCCAGCCGCGCAGCGACGACGTCAACGCAATGATCGATGTGCTCGCGCAGGTATCGCACGAGCTGCTGCCCGGAGCCGTGCGTCACGCAGCGTCACGGCATGGTGCGCTGGTCGCCCACGATCGGACGGACAGTGCGGAAACCGTCGCCCATTCCCCCACTTTCACTCACCGCGACATCGGGACCACTGCATGAACGCAACGACTTCTTTGCACCCCGCTGCCGGACTGAGCGCGCTCGAAGCGCGGCTTCGCGAGGATCTTGCCTGGCTCGAGCTTCCCGCGCCTTCGTGGGTGCCCGCGCGGACATCCGACGGCCAACGTGTGCTCGATGTCGCCATCATCGGCGCCGGCATGGCCGGACTGACCGCGAGCGCCGAATTGCGCCTGCTCGGCATCGACAATCAGCGGCTCTTCGATCAGGCGCCGGCCGGTCAGGAAGGACCGTGGATCACCTACGCGCGAATGCAGACGCTACGCTCGCCCAAGCAACTGACGGGGCCCGCACTGCGCTTGCCCGCGCTGACGTTCCGCGCGTGGTACGAGGCCCAGTTCGGCCGCGAACAATGGCGCGCGCTCTATAAGATTCCACGCGTGCAATGGATGGACTACCTGCGCTGGTATCGGCGCGTGCTCGATCTGCCGGTCTGCAATGACACGCGCGTTGAGACACTGCAGACGCGCAGCGACGGTCTGATCGGACTTATGCTGTTGCGCGGAGCGGTCAAAGGCAGCAAAGATGCGCGGCGCGAAACCGTGCTCGCCCGTCATGTCGTGCTCGCGACCGGCCGTGAAGGACTGGGCGGCCCGTACGTTCCCGACGTGGCCCGCGACATTCCGCGGCACTTGCGCGCGCACTCGTCGGACCCGATCGACTTTGCCGCGCTGCGCGGCAAACGTGTCGGTGTGGTCGGCGCAAGCGCATCCGCGTTCGACAACGCCGCGAGCGCTCTTGAAGCGGGGGCCGGGCGAGTCGATCTATTCGTGCGGCGCGCCGCGCTGCCCCGTATCAACAAGCTGACCGGCATCGGTAGCCCCGGCCTCGTTCACGGGTTCGCGAATCTGCCCGACGCCTGGAAGTGGCGCTTCCTGCACTATTCGGCGCAAACGCAGGCCCCACCGCCGCGCGACAGCGTGCTGCGGGTCGCCGCTCACGCCCAGGCTCACCTGCACCTGGCGAGTCCGCTGACGGGTTTGCGCCACGAAGGCGACACGATCGTCGTCGACACGCCCCGAGGGCGATACACCCTCGACTACCTGATCTTCGCGACCGGCTTTCACTCGGAAATCGACACGCGCGACGAGTTTGCGCCCATCGCGCCGCACGTGCGCCGTTGGCGCGACCGCTTTACACCCGCGGCGGAATTGCCGAACGAAGAACTCGCCAGCTCGCCGGACCTCGACCGCAAC
Organism: Paraburkholderia atlantica; assembly: GCF_009362785.1. GTDB lineage: Bacteria > Pseudomonadota > Gammaproteobacteria > Burkholderiales > Burkholderiaceae > Paraburkholderia > Paraburkholderia atlantica. The sequence continues at coordinate 16,472 of NZ_WHNQ01000020.1, read as the reverse complement.
TTCGCCTTCCAGGAACGCGTTCCCGGGGCCTGCCCGGCGCTCGCGCGCATCCACTGCTTCAATCACGCGGCCAGTCTGACCCACGGCAAGGTCGCCGGCGACATTCCCGCGATCAGCGACGGCGCGCAGCGGCTCGCGCGCGCGATCGCCGCAATGCTGTTCGACGCCGACCGCGATACGCATTACGCGGCACTGCAAGCCTTCGATACCGCGGAACTCGCGGGAGACGAATGGGGCGACGCCGATGCCGCTGCCGGCACAGTGCCCGCCGACACCCCTGCTCTTTAATGGACCCACATCTGATGTCTTCATCCGCTGATTCCCTATCGGCCACCGTGGCCGATGACTTCGTCGCGCAACTCGCGGGATTGGCGCCCGACGGCGCGACCGCGGCGCTGCGCGCGTTTCGCGGCGACGCGACGCGGTATACGCAAGGCAGCCATGACGCGCTCTTCTCGACCGATGTCGCCGATCTGACGCTTCGCGAACGCCTCTTTGCGGCGTGGTATGCGGCGCTGTTGTCGAATTCGGAGCAGACGGCACTCGCATATCGCGAGCGCCTGCTGACACTGGCGGCCGCGGCTGACGCGCAAACTGAAACCACGAGGTCGCTCCTCGATGCAATCGCCGCGCAGCGCGCGGTTCCCGTCGCGTCGATGGCAACGACGGACCAGCGGCTCGCCGCGATCCTGCGTCACACGGAAGCCCTGACGCTGTGTCCCGCCGCGACCGGAAAGCCGGCGCTCGCAACACTGCAGGCGGCCGGCCTCACGACGCGCGCCATCGTCGCGCTATCGCAGCTCGTCGCGTTCGTCACGTACCAGGTGCGGGTCGTCGCCGCGTTGCGCGCATTGGAGGCACGAGCATGAGTTCGGATCACGGCTTTACGACGCAGACCCTCGGCTGGTCCGCATGGCTCGATACGGTCGCGCTCGAACAGGCATCCCCCGAGCAGACCGCGGTACTCGAAGCAAGCCACCCGCAAGCGAAGACGTCCGATTACTACCTGTTGCTGGTCCACGAGGCGGAAATCCTGCGGCAACGATCGGGCTTGTTCAACAGCATCATGTATGCGCCGGGCGGTTTGTCGCGCGCGGAGCGCGAACTCGCGAGCACGGTCGTCTCGCGTCTCAACGGATGCGTGTATTGCGCGTCGGTGCATGCGCAGCGTTTCCAGCAACTCGCCAGGCGCGACGACGTGATCCAACAGATCTTCGCCGCGCCTGAAACCGCGGGGACGACCGAACGCGAGCGCGCCATCGTGCGATACGCGATCGATCTCACGCTGCACCCACAGGCGCTTACTGAGGAATCGCTGGATGCGCTTCGTCGCGTGGGGCTCGATGATGCGCAGATCCTCGATCTCAGCCACGCGATTGCGATCTTCGCGTGGGCCAACCGTTTGATGCTGACGTTGGGCGAACCTGTGTTTCCCGCCTGATCGAAAACATTGCGACATCGACTTCGCCGCAGCCCTGTGCCCAGCGAATGGATATGACAATCGCTTCGTTGCCGCACGGCGTGATGCATTAGAGACTGGTAGTCCAACTCATTCCGAGAGAATCCCTCATGTCTGCCTCGCGTTTTTCCGCGCTGCACCGGCGACTTTTCGTAGTCGCCGGCGCCGCATTCGCGCTGTCCCTTTCCGCTGTTTCGTCCGCGGCGCCCGCTAGCGGCGAGCCGGTATTCTTTGGCGTCAGCGGACCGCTGACCGGCCCCAACGCGCAATACGGCGCGCAATGGAAAGCCGGCTTCGACCTCGCGCTCGACGAAATCAACCGCGACGGCGGCATCGACGGCCATCCATTGCAGTACGTGTTCGAAGACAGTCAGAGCGATCCGCGCCAGGCGGTCGCGATCGCTCAGAAGTTCGTCGACGACAAGCGCATCGTGATCGAACTCGGCGACTTCTCGAGCCCCGCTTCGATGGCGGCGTCGCCCATCTATCAGCGTGCGGGCCTGGTTCAGTTGGGCTTCACCAACTCGCATCCGGACTTCACTAAGGGTGGCGACTTCATCTGGAGCCCGTCGGTCAGTCAGGCGGATGCGCAACCGCTGCTCGCGGATCTAACCGTCAAGCAGGGCTTCAGGCGCGTCGCCGTACTGTTCCAGAACACCGACTGGGGTCGCGCCAGCAAGGACGTTTTCGTGAAGGCGGCAGCGGCGCGCGGCGCACAGGTCATCGCGGCCGAAGGCTACCAGCCCAACGACAAGGATTTTCGCGCGACGCTGCTGCGTGTGCGCGACACGAAGCCCGACGCACTCGTGCTGATTTCGTACTACTCGGACGGCGCGCAGATCGTGCGTCAGGCGCGCACGAGCGGCATCACCCTGCCGATCGTCGCGGCGAGTTCGGTGTACTCGCCGAAATTCATGGAACTCGGCGGCGATGCCGTAAACGGCGTGACCACCAACACGAGCTTTTTCCCCGGTGACCGGAGCCCCGAAGTCCAGCGCTTTGTTCGCGACTTCCAGGCGAAATATCATCACGAGCCCGACGCGTTCAATGCGTTCGCCTACGACGCCACGATCATTGCCGCTTACGCGTTGCGCACCGGCGGACTCGATCGCCGTGGCGTGCGGGATGCGCTGGCGAAGTTGCATGACGTGCCGAGCGTCGTCTTCGGCAAGGCGACGTTCGATCCGGCGACTCGACGCGTGATCGGTGTGAAAAGCGTCAATCTCGTCGTCGAGAATGGGCAGTGGGCGCTGCTTGGCAGCAAGCCCGCACTGGCGGCCAGGTAGCAGCAGACACATTCGCGCGGGCCGCCTGCCGATGCGGCCGCGCCCGATTCGCCTTACGCGGAAAAGAACCGGTTCTCAGGTCGTGGCAGCCCAAGATTCTCGCGCAGCGTCTTGCCTTCGTACTCGCGCCGGAACAGCCCCCGCTTCTGCAACTCGGGAATGACTTTGTCGACGAAGTCGTCGAGGCCGGCCGGAAGATGCGAGAACATCACGTTGAACCCGTCCGAGCCCTCTTCCAGCAACCACTGCTCCATCTGATCTGCAATCATCCGGGCGGTGCCGATCATCTCCAGCCCGGAGTATCCGCCGATGCGCTGCGCGAGCTGACGGATTGTCAATCCGTCGCGCTGCGCCCATTCCACGACTCGTTGCCGCGCGGTACGGCTTGCGTTGGTCTCAGGAATTTCCGGCAACGGGCCGTCCGGATCGAGACCGGATACATCATGCCCCAACGCGATCGACAACGAAGCGATGCCGCTCTCGTAGTGGACGAACGTATCGAGCCGCTCACGCGTTTCGCGCGCCTCTTCGAGCGTATCGCCCACCACGACGAAAGCCGCCGGCAAAATCTTCATGTGATCGCGCGAGCGGCCGAGTTTCTCCATGCGGCTTTTTATGTCGGCGTAGAAACGCTTTCCGTCGGCCAGCGTGGTTTGCGCGGTGAACACGACTTCGGCCGTTTCCGCGGCAATCTGCCGTCCCGCCTCCGATGAGCCCGCCTGCACGATCACGGGCCAGCCCTGAATCGGCCGGGCAATATTCAACGGACCGCGCACCGAGAAGTTCGCGCTTTTGTAGTTCAGCACGTGCAGCTTTTGCGGGTCGAAGAATGTTCCGCTCGCCGTGTCACGGATAAAGGCGTCGTCGGCCCAGCTATCCCACAGACCTGTGACCACGTCGAAGAACTCGCGGGCGCGCCGGTAGCGTTCGTCGTGTTCGACGTGTTCGTCGAGGCCGAAATTGAGCGCCGCGTCCGGATTCGATGTCGTCACGAGATTCCATCCAGCGCGGCCACCGCTGATATGGTCGAGCGAGGCGAACCGCCTTGCGACGTGATACGGCGCGTCGAAGGTCGTGGACGCGGTCGCGACGAGACCCAGCCGCTCGGTGACCGCCGCGAGCGCGGGCAGCAGCGTGAGCGGCTCGAACGAGGTGACCGTGTGGCTGTGCCTGAGCGCGTCGAGCGGCATGTTGAGCACCGCGAGGTGGTCGGCCATGAAGAACGCATCGAAGCGGCCGCGCTCGAGCGTCTGCGCAAAACGCTTCAGATGCCCGAAGTTGAAGTTGGCATCAGGATAGGCGCCAGGATAGCGCCATGCACCGGTGTGGATCGTCGTGGGGCGCATGAAGGCGCCGAGGCGAAGCTGACGTGACATGAACCGACCTCAATCGAGAACAGGGTCGCGCCAGTGTAATGCGGCCGCGCGTCATCAAGGTGGGCGGCGCGACGGAAATCGAGGTGAAGGAGAAGAAAGACCGCGTCGATGATGCTTTGCACGCGACACGCGCCGCTGTCGAAGAAGGCATCGTGCCGGGCGGCGGTGTCGCGCTGATTCGCGTGAAGCAGGCGATCGCCGCACTTCAGGGCGCGAACGCGGATCAGAACGCCGGCATCAACATCGTGCGTCGCGCGCTCGAAGAACCGTTGCGCCAGATCGTCGCCAATGCGGGCGAGGAACCGAGCGTGGTCGTCGCCAGGGTGGCCGAAGGCAGCGGCAATTACGGCTATAACGCGGCCACGGGCGAATACGGCGACCTCGTCGAAACCGGCGTGGTCGATCCGACCAAAGTCACGCGCACGGCCCTGCAGAATGCCGCCTCCGTGGCGAGCCTGCTGTTGACGACCGACGCCACCGTGCACGAAGCGCCGAAAGATGCGGCACCGGCTGCGTCGCCGGCGGGACCCGGAGCCGGTGGTCCCGGCTTCGACTACTAGTCGAACTGCTCGAGCCTGCTGACGCCGCGAGGCGTCGGCGCAACGCGCCGTGCCTCGCGACCGTCGATGCGCGGCGCGTTGTTTTGAGGGGCCACGCGGCAACCGATTCACGCGCGCCGTGCCCCGGTCCTGATTCAATCCGTCACGGCTTCACGCTGGTAGCGCGACACCGGCTGCCGCAAGCCGAGATGCTCGCGCAACGTGCGGCCTTCGTATTCGTGGCGAAACAGCCCTCGGCGCCGCAATTCCGGCAGCACGAGCCGGATGAAGTCGTCGAGACTGTTGGGAAGCAACGCCGGCATCACGTTGTAGCCGTCGGCGCCGTAATTGACGAAACGCTCCTCGAGCGCATCAGCTATCTGCTGCGGCGTGCCGACCAGTTGCCAGTGCCCGCGTGCGCCAGCCACGCGCAGATAAAGCTCGCGGATCGTCAGGTTCTCGCGCCGCGCCAGTTCGAGGGTCAGCGACTGGCGGCTTTTGCTCGCGTTGGTTTCGGGTAGTTCGGGGATCGGCCCGTCGAGCGGATAGCCCGACAGATCGAAGCCGCCGGTCAGCGTGGACACCAGCGCAAGACCAACCGCGGGATCGATCAGTGCCTGCAGCGCATCGAACTTTTCGCGCGCCTCGCGCTCCGTCTCGCCGACGATTGGCATCACGCCCGGCATGATCTTCAGGTCGTCGGGCGCGCGACCGTATTGCGCGAGGCGGCCCTTGACGTCCGCGTAGAACGCGACCGCGTCTTCGAGCGTCTGTTGCGCAGTAAATATGACTTCCGCGGTGCGCGCTGCGAGCGCCTTGCCCGCTTCCGACGACCCGGCCTGCACGACGACGGGCCGACCCTGCGGCGAGCGTTCGACGTTCAGCGGTCCACGCACGTTGAAGAACTCGCCGCGATGATCGAGCACATGGCGTTTCGCGGGATCGAAGTAGCGTCCCGCTGCCTTGTCGCGCACGAACGCGTCGTCGTCCCAGCTGTCCCACAGTCCGTCCACCACTTCCGCGAATTCGACGGCGCGCTCGTAGCGCCGCGCATGCGCGAGATGTTCGTCGAAGCCGAAGTTCTTCGCCTCGTGCGCGCTCGACGACGTGACCAGATTCCATCCTGCGCGCCCCGCGCTGATGTGATCGAGCGACGCAAACTTGCGCGCGATGTGATACGGCTCGTTGAAGGTCGTCGAAGCGGTGCCGACGAGGCCGATACGTTCGGTCAACGCGGCCAGTGCCGAGAGCAGCGTGATCGGCTCGAACTGGGCCACATAGCTATGCGCGGTGCGACTCAGGAAATCGACATTGTCGCCGCGCGTGCCCGAGCCGTCGGCGAGAAAAATCAGATCGAACTTCGCAGCTTCCGCTGCCTGGGCAAGCTGCACGTAGTGGCGGAGGTCGCGGCCGGCATCCGCGTGCGCGTCAGGATGACGCCACGCGGCGATGTGATGTCCGGTCGGATAGAGAAACGCGCCGAGGCGCAGGTGTCCTTTGCGTTGGCTCATGATCTGTGCGAGTCGTTGATCTGGCGGTAAGGCGGCGCAACCTATGCGCTGTCGCGCCAGCGTTGCGGGTTCGGTGGACGGTCCAGTCCGAGGTGCTCGCGCAGCGTCGTGCCCTCGTATTCGCTACGAAAGATGCCGCGCTGCTGCAGGATCGGCACGACGCCATCGACGAAATCACGTAAGCCGCCGGGCAGCGCATCGGGCATCAGGTTGAAGCCGTCGGCCGCGCCGCCGTCGAACCAGCGCTCGATGTCGTCCGCGATCTGCTCTGGCGTGCCGACGATCACCCGGTGACCGGTGCCGCCCGCCAGCGCACGGATCAGCTCTCGTACGGTGTGGCCATGACGGCGCGCCTCGGCGAGCGTCGCGTGAAAGAACGTGTGGTTTCCGTTGCCGCCGCCGGGCAGCGCGAGATCGTCGGGCAACGGCGCGTCGAGCGTCAGGCGCTCGACGTCGATGCCCAGCGTACCCGCGAGGCGGTTCAGGCTGTAGCGCCACGGAATCTGCTCGACGAGTTCATCGCGCCGGCGCAATGCTTCGCTGTGAGTCGCGCCGATGATCGTCGTCAGACCGGCGAGCACCTTGACGGGCGGGCGGCCATAGGCGGCTGCCCGCTCGTTCAGATCGCGCCGGTAAGCCGCCGATTCCTCGAATGATTGCGACGCGGAAAAAACCGCTTCCGCATGACGGGCGGCCAGCTCCCGGCCGTCTGCCGACGCCCCTGCCTGCACCACCACCGGATGCCCTTGCGGGGAGCGCGGCAGGTTCAGCGGCCCTTGTACGTCGAAGTAGCGGCCGCGATGCGCGATCGCATGCACTTTTTCGACGTCGACGAAACGGCCGCCGGCTTTGTCGCCGACGAACGCGTCGTCCTCCCAGCTATCCCACAGCGCCTTGACCACTTCGGTGAATTCGGCGGCCCGCTCGTATCGTTGCGCATGGTTCGGTACCGCGTCGCGGCCGAAATTGCGCGCCGATGGCAGGTCGGCGGTGGTCACGACGTTCCAGCCGGCGCGGCCGTTGCTGACGTGATCGAGCGTCGCAAAGCGCCGGGCGATGTTGTACGGTTCGTTGTAGCTGGTCGATGCGGTGCCGATCACTCCGATGTGCGTCGTCGCCGCCGCGATGCTGGCGAGCAGCACCGTCGGTTCAAGCGCGGTGATGGGCCGGAAGTCGATCTGGTCGACGATCGCTGCATTGTCGGCGAGGAATACCGCGTCGAGCTTGCCCGCCTCGGCGATCCGCGCGACGCGAACGTAGTGATCCACATCAACGAACGCGCGTGGCTCGGCCTCGTCAAGCCGCCATGCCGAGGGCACGAAACCCGAGTGCAGAATGTTGACGTTCAGATGCAGGCGGCGCCGCGCGGCGCGTGCCGGAAGACGACTCATCGGCGATGACCTCGCGTTGGATCAGTGGACTTTCGGAAAACCGTGCCGCTCGGCAAGCAGGTCGAGGATGCGGCGCGGGTCGGTGACGAAGCGCCGCTCCCCGAGCGAGTCCGCATCGGCGGGCGCGGGCTGTTCGTCGCCGAACACGAGCGCGGGCAGCCCCTGATGCGCTTCATCGAGCGCTTCGATCACGGCCTTGCGAGGCCGCTCGAACGGCACGCGCAGCACGTCGAGCCGTCCGACGCGCGCGGGGTCGCTCGCAAGCAGCCCTTCGATCGGCGCGCCATGCGGACAGATAAAGCGTTCGCCGGGATGATGCGGGTCGGTGAATCCCGGTTCCAGCAGGATCAGAAGGTCTCGGCTCATTGCGCAGGTTTCCTCAAAAATTGTGCAACCAGACTGGTTGGCAGGCTGGCGGCGCTATCTCGCCACCAGGAGAATCGCGGGTTGATGTGCCCCACTCGGCGTTGGCTAGAACACACGTCCTTCCGTCAGATGCGTCGTCACGCCGTTCAGCTCGTAATCGCCGATCACGCGAGCCTTATGCAACAGCGGGTTGTGGTTGAAGATCGTGCGCAGATTGCGCCAGTGCCGGTCGAAGTTGTGCGCGCGCGACGTCGCCGACGCGCCGCCTGCCTCGAACATGCGCTCCGCCGCGTAAAGCGCGAGCTTGCTGACCACCAGCTGAGTGCGTGCAGTCGCGAGCGCGCCCTCCAGCACGAGCGCGGGCGCATCGGCGGCGCCCTCGCGGATTGCCCGCGCCGAGCGGTCGAGCACGCGTGCGTTATCGCGCACGAGCGCATCGATCGTATGGCTGTGCGCGCCCAGATCGCCGATTACCTGCTGGATGAAGGCATCCTCGCGCGCGGAAGGCGCGGGGCTGTGCAACGCGGGACGGCCATGCTGCAACACATAGTGCTTCGCATCGGCGACGACGTTGCGGACGATGCCTGCCGCCACCGCCACCAGATGCAGTTGCCGCAGCGCGCCGCCATGACGCCCAACAAGCGTCGTCTGCACGCGCGGCGTCACTTCGTCGTCGCGAACCAGCAGGTTGTCGAATTCGAGGCTGCCGCTTGCCGTCATGCGTTGCCCCATGCCGTCCCAGTCGTCTAGCACACGCAAGCCTTCGCGCTTCACCGGCACGACCGCGAGCACCGGGTCGCCGTTCTCGTCCTGCAGGTTCAGGCGCGCGAAGTCGGAGAACGCCGTGCCGGTCGCGTAGTACTTGCGGCCGCTTAGGCGGTAGTGCGCACCGTCGCGGCGCAACTGGGTCGTGATTTCGCCGGGGCGCGCTGTGCCCAGTTCAGTCGAGGCGCCGCCGAAAATCGCGCCATCGGCGATGCGCTGAATCTGGATTTCGTTGAACGGCGTGCGTGGCGACAGCAGTAATGCTTCGACCTGGTCGAAGTGGATGCGTAGCGCGTGCGCGAGATTGCTGTCCGCGGCCGCAAGCGTCGCGATGACCTCGAACTCGTCTTCGAGCGAACCGCCGAGTCCGCCCCATTCGAGCGGCAGGCGCAGGCGTGCGAGACCGGAGCGGCGGAACAATGCGAAACCGTCGAACGGCAATTCGCGCCGCGCTTCCCGTGACGCGGCGTCTTGCGCAAGGGCATGCGCGAGCACCGGTAGCGACGCCAGCGCGGTTCTTAGGCGCTCGTGCGCAGCGGTGGTAGGTTGATCGGATTCAGCCATTCGTCGTTCCTCATACTGGACAGGCAGACCGGCATACGTGCGCCGGGCGTCGGATTTCATCGACAGGACAGCGTGCCAGTATAGGGACGCGCATCGGTGCGGATAACAACCGATTTGCGCTTACGTTATTCGCGTGTCTGCAATGAAAATGCCGCGCCCTCAATGTGCGGCGCACATTGCTAGGATTTGCGCGAGCACGGTGCGCAACCGCAGACATAGCGACGGCCGCGTTTGTCGGAACGACCCAGGGCACGCTAAAGCAACAGGCGAGCCGTGCTGCGAACGCGGCGCGCTTCAACGATCAGAAATGCTTGCGATGTGAGCGATTGCGATAGCGCGGGTGCCCAGGGAGAATGCGCAATGCCGTCGCGCCCGCTTGTCGCATCGCGGGCGGCTGCCAAAGAGATGTCACCCGAGTGTCGTCGGGTGACGTTAGGACGACGGTCGGGACACTGCAATGGCGCTTCACAAGGCGCGAAGCGAGCGGCGTTTCCGTCCCATAGCCGCCAGCGAACCGCTCTACGGCTGAATATACAGATCGGCGAAACTGCCACGAATCCCCTCACCCGTCGGCGCGTAGTCCTTCACGTTCTTCGCGACGATCGTGATATTGGGATTTGCACCGAACTCGATCGATGGGATGTCGTCATGAACGAGTTGCTGGAACTGTATGAACAGCTGCCGGCGCTTTGCATCGTCGGTTTCCACCGATGCTGCTTCCAGAAGACGATCGACTTCCGGACTGGAGTAATGCGCGGCATTCGAGAACGGCAGCCCGACCTTGAAGTTCTTCGACCAGAACACCCGCTGCACGCCAACCGTCGGGTCGAATGCATTCGACAGTGCTTCGAGCGTGATGTCGAACGCACGATCGGTGTAGGCCTTCTTCACGTAGGTCGCGAAATCGTAGCTTTCGACCTCGCCGTCAATGCCGATTCGCGCGAGCGATTGCCGCACGAAATCCGCGGCACGCGGGTCCTGGAACGGGTTGAAGAGCAGTCGCAGTTTGAAGCGCTTGCCGTCCGGTCCACGTTTCAATCCGGCGGCGTCGAGCGCCGCATTGGCCTGGGCCACATCGTAGGGGAAGTAGTGAATATCGGCGTCGTGGTACTTCGTATTCGCCGCGCCGATTGCGGCCGCGGACACCTGGCCATAGCCATACCAGACGACCCGGTTCAATGCATTGACGTCGACCGCCTGGGAAATCGCCTTGCGTACCGCCCTATCCTTCAGGACCGGCGTGTCCAGATTGAAGATCAGCTGCTGGTGGTTGCTGACGTACGGCCAGTTGGTCGTATCCACGGTGAAGTTCGGCAGCGTCGTGAAGCGCTTCACATCCGACAGCGGAATCGCCTGGTCGCCGAGGTTGGCCGCGCCGGATTCGAGCGCCGCCGCACGAGCAGCAGCATCGGGCAGGAAGCGCACGAGGATCTTGTCGATGTACGGCTTCGGTTTATCCCAGTAGTCCGGATTGCGCTCGAGAAGAATATAGCTGCCATGCACGAACGACTTGTAGATGAACGGGCCCGTGCCGACCGGAGCGCTGTTGTATGGGCTCGAAACGATGTCCGTGCCGTCGTACAGATGTTTCGGGATGATCGGCGATTCGGTGCCCGCTAGCGCGGTCAGCAGGAACGGCGCCGGCTTCGACAATTCAATCACCGCGGTGTAGGGGTCCGGGGTCTTTACGTCGGTCACGTTCGCGAACGTGCTTCGGCCCCGCGGATGCACCTGCTTGAGCGTGAGAATCGAGAACGCGACGTCAGCGGACGTGAAGGGCTTACCGTCGTGCCACTTCACGCCCCGGCGCAGCGTGAAGCGATACTCGAGCCCGTCCTTACTGACCGACCATGCGGTCGCCAGCAGCGGTTGCGGATTCAGATTCTTATCGTAGGTCAGCAGCCCCTCAACCACCTTGGGACCGATCTCCGCGTTGCCGCCGGCAGTGGTCGTCAAGGGGACGATCGACGCCGGCTCCGGAGTGACGAGCCATGTCAGCGTGCCACCGTGGTTGGGCTCGGCCTGCGCGGCAAGCATGCCGGCGCACATCATCGTCGAGCTGATCAATACCCCGAAAGCGTATCCGCACCACCTGTTTCGCATGCTCATAGTTGACCTGTTTTATTGTATGAGTCATGGATACTAAGGCGCTTTGGACGGCTCGAAAAACAAGCAAATGTAATTAGCTTTGCATCGTCTGGACCTTCATAGCGCGACTGAACGAAACGCATGGGCCAGTGTCTGCGCAACCTATTGGCCGGCGCGGCAGGAGCGCTCCGATGGAGCAGGCTATCCGGCTACCGTGGTTCAGCTTTCCGCTCGCGGGTAGCCTTGATCTCGGCGGCCGGCCTGCCTTTGGGGCCCTGTCAAGGCTGCTATTGGTGACGGACGGCTTGGGATCAGGCTCGTGGTGACCTCAACGAGACGGCACACCGGACGATCGATTATTAGCGCCGCGTCGGGCCGCGCACGCCCGGTTGCGCGGGCGGCCTGCGGCCCCCCGCAGGCACTGCCGCAACAACCTCGCGCCGCAGCCACGCCCGAAACGCATCGATTGCAGCGAGTCTCTTGCTGTCGGCTCGCCACACGATGTAATTGCCGTGTACGTCGACGATGCTGCGCCGCCACAGCCGTATCAGCCGGCCATCCGCGAGTTCCGCCTCGACCAGCGAGCGTCGCGCCAGCGCGATGCCGGCGCCGCCCACGGCCGCGTTCAGCATGCTGCTCACGTCATCGAACGAAGGTGCGTCGGCCGGTACCTCCAGCGCCAGGGCCACTGCCTGGAACCACGGCTCCCAAGGCTGAGTCGCCTGCACGAGCAACGTGCATTGCGCGAGGTCCCCGAGTCGGCGCGGCAGCCGGCCGTTGCGATAAGCAGGGCTTGCAACGGGGAAGACCTCTTCGTCCATCAGCTTCTCGCTGGCAAGCCCCGGCCAATGGCCAGGGCCGTAGCGCAACGCGACATCGATACCATCGCGCTCGTCCAGCCGTGCAAGCTGCACGCTGGCACGCACGTCGATCGTGATCCCCGGATGCTCGGCATGAAAGCGTGGCAGTCGCGGTGCGAGCCAGCGCGCTGCAAACGAGGGTAACGCGCTGATCGCTAGCGTGGTGTTGCCCTTCGATGCGTTTGCGCGCCGAAGCGCTGTTGCCGAAGACAGACCGAATGCGCGCTCGAGTACCTTGAGCCCTTGACGGACCTGCAACGCGAGCGCGAATGCCGCATGGGTTGGCTCAACACCCGTGCGACCACGTGAAAACAGCGCGACGTCGAGCTGCGATTCGAGCGCGCGCACGTGCTGGCTGACAGCACCTTGCGTGAGGGCGAGTTCGTCAGCCGCACGTGTAAAGCTACGCAGCCGTACGGCAGCTTCGAAAGCACGTAGCGTCTGAAGAGGTGGGAGGCGGGCAGTCGTCATCAGGCATTAGTATCACTAATGCCGAAAGATCACAATATATCGTTTGAGCGCGGGTGAGCGTCTCTTTAGACTTTGTGAATGGATACTTACCGACTCTACTTTTCGCCCGGTGCCTGCTCGCTGGCCGCCCATATCGTGCTTGAGGAAACGGGGGCGCCGTTCGAGCTGCTCGCAGTGCCTGTCGCTGAGGGAGCCAATCTGCAGCCCGACTATCTCGCGGTCAACCCGAAGGGCCGGGTGCCGGCGCTCGCAATCCCCGGCGAATCACGCGTATTGACGGAACTCCCGGCGATCGTGACGTTTATCGCGCGGCGCCATTACCAAACCCTGGCCATGCTGCCCAAGGCTCCCCTCGACGAGGCCCGCTGCCACGAATGGTTCGCATGGCTCGCGGGCTGGGTGCACGGCGTCGGCTTCGGTGGCCTGTGGCGACCCGCGCGCTTCGTCGCAGAGGTGTCGTTGCACGCCGCGGTTTCCGCACACGCTCGACAGACAATTGAGACAGCGTTTGCGCAGATCGAAAGCAAGCTCACCGACGGGCGTTCGTACGCGTTGCCGTGCGGCTACACGATCGTCGATCCGTTTCTACTCGTTCTCTACCGGTGGGGCATGCGCATCGGCCTACCGATGGGCGATACGTATCCGGCTTGGACCGCATCTGCGCGGCGCATCCTTGAACGACCGGCTGTACAACGCGCGCTCCATAGTGAAGGCATCTCGCTCGAGTTTTGACGTCCACTCACGCGCCCCGTCTTGTCCGCAACGTCAATGGCCGGTTTTGCAGGGCGGATTCAACCGGACATTCAATTCGCGACGTTGGCATGTTGTTTGTCGGCCGTTGCCGACATTCTTGTGGCGCGACGCGGAAAGGTCGCCCTGTCTTTTTCAACGATGGTCGTTTTCATGCAGCAAGAGATAACGCCTACGCAGCCGTCCTACTTTGCTTACCGTGTCGCCGTGCTTTAACTACCGCTCGTGTCGTGACGTCGTTGCAGATCCTCACGCGCCCAGCGATATGTGCAAGCTCGACATCGCCTTGCTGGTCACTTCAACTGGCACCGTCATGCGTGCGGGGTTCTGTCGCCGCAAGGCAAGCGCCTCTCTCACGTGACGTCACAATGCCTTACTTTGCTCCTGCGCCGGTGCCTAGTTGCGTCCGCCATGACCGCCGCTGTGGCTTCCGCCCTGCTCGAACTGAGTGCCGCGACCGTGGAGCCTATGGCGAAAGCCGTCGTCATGGTCAAAGTCGTTGAAGCGGCGAACACCGCCGCCAAGGAATACGCATGGCTGACCGCGAGACGGACACCCGGCATAGAAATCACACGGATAGGCCGGATACGCCGCGCACGTGTTGTAATAACCTGGCTCCGCAGCGCAATCTATCGTGCCAAGCAGCAGTACGGCAAACAGAACCTCTGCCTTCATGATTCGAACCTGCCATACCCCGTTCTCTCAACATTTACCGCCACTATTCGCAGCCGTTGGCGCGGTAGCGCGGTCACCCGCGGCATGTTTTGCGTGGCAGCTGGCACGTTTTGCATGTCCTGTGCCGCTGTCGTGGTCTTTGATCGCCTATCCGCTGCCGCATCGACGGAATGACTGAAGTTTACATCGTTCGATCCAGTGGATAAGCAGACTGTGAGTAAAGCTCAGTCCGGAAGGACGCGAATTGCCGTGCCACGCGTCATTCTTGCCTTCAGGCACCACGGAATAATGAAGCGCCGGTCACGTCTGGCGAGTTCCGCGACCGGCTGACGAGCCGCGCGCTGCCGGCTATTGTCTGTGCTGTCCTGACGCTCGCTCCCCAGAGCCGCTTGCTGGAGCGATGATCCCGAAGAGTCCATTCGTCTCCTTGTTAGGCCCAGCCGAGAAGTACAGCGTGTCCGGGCTCGAATTGCGACCGCCACCGAGTGTCAGAGTCCACAGACCGTCGATAGCCAATGGATTGCCGAACTCATTCTCCAACTGATCGACGAACGTACCGTCATTGTCGAAGACATTGATTCGACCATCGCCGAAGTTGCCAATGAGAATCTTGCCGCTGAAGCGGCCAAACGCAAACGACGCGCGCGCGATACCCCATGGCGAGTCGAGCGGCCCTCGGCTAGCAAAGCGACGCAGCAGGTGTCCGTCGGTATCGAACACGTCGACGAATCCACGACCGCGGCCTGCATCGTCATCGTGCTTCTGCTTGTCCTGCTTAGCGTAGGTAACGAAAAGGTCGCCATCGATGTTCGCGATGCCAAACGGGGCGTAGCCGGCAGGGATGTTCGCGTCGGCGAAGCCGCCGTCCGTCGTCGCAGGCGTGAACAGGCCGTCGGAACCGTTCGGCCCAAATACATCGATCCGACCCGAACGGAAGTTCGTCGCAAACAGGAATCCGCCTTGTGCATTTACTCCGAAGACGAGCCCCTTGTATACCGCCCCGCTAGCGGCAGAGGGATTGGACGAGTTATCGACCGCGATCACGGCGTTGTTCGCCGGATTCAGTCCACCCGCCCAAGCGGAAAGCGTGCCATCTTCAGTTGCGAAGATGAATACGGCCTGGGTATGAGTACCTGGCACGAGAAACGCAGACGACGGATTCCATACAATCCCGGTTGGCGCCGCGGGCGTGGGATTCGGTGCAGACTTGGGAAGGACGGCATGGCAGGCGCCGGCCGGTATGACGTTGCCTGGCAGCGGAATTGCGACCTGCAGCGTCGTCACCTTCGTCCCCTCGCCGTCATACAGCGTGGAGCAGCCGGTGGCATTGTCGTTGATCCAGAACGGACTTCCTGCCGGACTAAAAGCAATACCCCAGGCGTTCTGCAGGACACCGTCGACCTTCGGGGCAGCGCCTGCCACGTTGGACACGAGCGGTTTGACGACATAGGCATCATCAGCAACGGCATGCCCGGTTGTGAAACCGGCGGCGAGCACGATCAAAGCCGCCGCTTTGAGACCACGCGAGATCTGAGACATAGCTACCTCCTCGGCACTGGCGAGAAATCGCCGCAAACTAAACGACCGAGGGACTTCAAATATTCCCGCTCGACACGAAAAATTCCGCACGCCACCCGATCGAATGGCGCTCCGACAGCGTGCTGACCGATCCAACCCGACAGACGGTCGTGAGACCGGCTGAGCGGCGGCGCTTCCGGAGTATCCGTGCAATGACGCGCGCTAAAGCTGAGCCTAAGTTGGGACGCGATGGCCCGCCAGGCGATCGAAGGCGGAAGGCCGAAAAAGCCTGCCATTGAAATAATCTTTCTTATCAAAAGGCATCGATTTCCGAGTTAAACTGGCGCTCATGAAAACGCGCCGCGCCTCTATAGCCTCCCCCCAGGCCGACGACCCGCCCCGCTTCCCCGCCGCCGACGAACTCGCCGTGCTGCGTGCGTGGTATGCGGGACTGCCCGTGCGCGAGGCGGTCGAGCGCTATCAGTCCGCCTTGCTGGGCGGCGGCAAGTCCGCGCGTGGCGTGCTCGGGCGCATCCGGCGCCGGCTGCAGGCCATCGCGCGCGCCGCGCATCGTGACGATCTGGCCGCCCTCCTCGATCATCCCGCGGAAGATCGCGCCCGGCACGCCAAGGCAGTCGCGCACGCGATCGAAGCGCTGCGCACAGCTCGCCCGCCAGAACCACAGATCACCGACGACGTCGCGCAGTGGCTCGCCCCGCGGGCCGTGCGTGTGCTGCACGCCGACGGCATCCGCACGCTCGCCGATCTGACCGTGCGCATCCCGCGTCGCCGCCAGTGGTGGAAAGCGGTGCCCGGCCTCGGCGTCGCCAGCGCCCGCGCCATCGAGACATTC
>NZ_WHNQ01000190.1 GCF_009362785.1 Paraburkholderia atlantica | reverse complement strand
CCGCGCATACGCATCGTCAGCCGGCGCGGGCAGTGCCTTGCGGTCGAGCTTGCCGTTCACCGTCAGCGGCAACTCCGCCAGCGGCACGAACGCCGCCGGCACCATGTAGTCCGGCAGCTGCCCCACCAGATGCGCGCGCAGCGTCGCCGCAAGCTGCGCTTCCTGCGCCTCCTCTGCGGCCACCACATACGCCACCAGCTGCGGCTCGCTGGCCCGCTCCTCGCGCGCCACCACCACCGCCTCGCGTACCCATGCATGTCCGCACAGGTGCGCGGCCACCTCGCCCGGCTCGATGCGAAAGCCCCGGATCTTGACCTGCTCGTCGGTGCGCCCCAGAAACTCCAGATTGCCGTCCGGCAGGTACCGCGCCAGGTCCCCCGTGCGATACAGCCGATCGCCCTCCACAAAGGGACTGGCGATGAACCGCTCGGCTGTCAGCTCGGGGCGGTTCAGATAGCCGCGCGCGACCCCCGCCCCGCCAATGTAGAGCTCGCCCACCACCCCGAACGGCACCGGCTCGCCATGACCGTCCAGCACGTACACCCGCGTGTTCGCAATCGGACGGCCGATCGGTACATCTTGATGTGGCACGCCGAATGGCGTGTCAATAGGAAAAAAGGATGACCAGATGGTTGTTTCGGTTGGCCCGTAGAAATTCTTTACAGAGTTCACCGCTTCATTTAGGCGAAGTGACAGAGTTGCAGGTAGCGCTTCTCCCCCACATACCGCATTCAGCGCTGGTGTTCCTTGCCAGCCTCCATCTAAGAGCAGGCGCCACATTGCCGGAGTCGCCTGCATGAAAGAAATGTTGTGATGTGCTATGTAATGGCGTAAGGCCATGGCGTCGATTGCATCCTTACGGCTTGCAAGGGCGACTGCGGCCCCAGTGCTCAAAGGCAGGAACAGTTCGAGCCCCGCAATATCGAACGAGATGGTGGTCAAAGCCAAAAAAGTATCGCGGTCAGAAATTGAAGATATCTCTGAAAACGCAGATAGAAAGTTCACCACCCCCCGGTGCTCGACCATCACGCCCTTGGGCGTGCCGGTGGAGCCCGAGGTGTAGATCACATAGGCCAGATGGTGCGGACCCAGGCCCAGCGCGCGCGCATCCGGATCCGATGACGGCTGCCCGGCCCACGCCGGCGACTGCGCCTCCAGCTCCACCAGCCCCACCCCAGCGAGCGCCTCCCCGCCCAGCGCCGCACGCCCCGCCGCA
>NZ_WHNQ01000189.1 GCF_009362785.1 Paraburkholderia atlantica | reverse complement strand
GAAGTTCGCGAACTTCCATCTCGACGAGCTCCAGCAGCTCGGCGTCGTCCACCATGTCGCACTTGTTCAGGAACACGATGATGTACGGAACGCCAACCTGACGCGCCAGCAGGATGTGCTCACGCGTTTGCGGCATCGGGCCGTCTGCAGCCGAGCACACCAGGATCGCGCCGTCCATCTGTGCCGCGCCCGTGATCATGTTCTTCACGTAGTCAGCGTGGCCCGGGCAGTCGACGTGTGCGTAGTGGCGGTTAGCCGTTTCGTACTCGACGTGCGCGGTGTTGATGGTAATGCCGCGTGCCTTTTCTTCCGGCGCCGCGTCGATCTGGTCGTACGCCTTTGCTTCGCCGCCAAACTTCTGCGTCAGAACCGTCGTGATCGCTGCCGTCAGCGTGGTCTTGCCGTGGTCAACGTGACCGATCGTGCCCACGTTCACGTGCGGCTTGGTCCGCTCAAACTTACCCTTGGCCATTTTCGACTCCTAAGAGGATTTTCCGTACGTTGCGCCGGGCGCAAACAATCACCGAGTACTTCTGGTGCCCATGGGCAGGATCGAACTGCCGACCTCTCCCTTACCAAGGGAGTGCTCTACCACTGAGCCACATGGGCGCTACATCTGTGTTGCTGGAGCGGGTGAAGGGAATCGAACCCTCGTCGTAAGCTTGGAAGGCTTCTGCTCTACCATTGAGCTACACCCGCAAGGATCATGGATTCCCAACAACTGCTACAACTTGCATTCTGGTGGAGGAGGTTGGATTCGAACCAACGTAGGCGTAAGCCAACAGATTTACAGTCTGCCCCCTTTAGCCACTCGGGCACCCCTCCGCAGAGAACTGACGATTATGGGGGAACGACATTCTTTTGTCAAGTCCTGCTTGACCGTTCCGATCCCAACGTTCTCACTTATATAGTGATTGGCGGTTAGCTTTCCGTAAACGCAAAAACCCCACCGCTGGGGGTGGGGTTTCTGGCTTTGGGGGAGCCTGACGATTACCTACTTTCACACGGGCAATCCGCACTATCATCGGCGTGGAGTCGTTTCACGGTCCTGTTCGGGATGGGAAGGGGTGGGACCGACTCGCTATGGTCATCAGGCATGACGGGTTGCTGCGTCGCTCTCAGGTTGGGGTCAACCGGGCGCCACAGCCAATCGGGAAGAAGCGTAAAGGATTCGTGTGTGGGGCTGTGTTGTTTCTGGCACAACACCGATCTCAACCGGCATGTCTTC
>NZ_WHNQ01000188.1 GCF_009362785.1 Paraburkholderia atlantica | reverse complement strand
TTCTTCGGCCGACTCGATCAGCTTGAACGCCAGCCCGAGGAACGTCGCGCGCGATACACAGTTGCGCGTGCGTTTCGTGCGATGGCGCACCGTCGCAAAGGTCGATTCAATCGGGTTCGTGGTGCGCAGATGCTGCCAGTGTTCAGCCGGGAAATCGTAAAACGCGAGCAGCTCGTCACGATCTTCCGTCAGCTTTTCGGCGACCTTCGGGTACTTTGCCGAGTACGCGTCGACGAAGTGATTGAATGCGGCCAGTGCATCAGCGCGCGTGGCCGCCATCCAGATGTCCTGCATCGCCTTCTTGCCTCGAGCCTGCT
This sequence comes from Paraburkholderia atlantica, assembly GCF_009362785.1. GTDB lineage: Bacteria > Pseudomonadota > Gammaproteobacteria > Burkholderiales > Burkholderiaceae > Paraburkholderia > Paraburkholderia atlantica. Next base: position 921 of record NZ_WHNQ01000188.1, on the reverse strand, counting down.
GCGATTTCGGCAGCGCATTGAGCACGTTACCCATCTTGTGAAACCAGCAGCGCTGATGCTTCGTCTGCGGGAACACTTCCTCCATCGCGGCCCAGAATCCCATCGCGCCATCGCCGCAGGCCAGCAGTGGCCCCGACGGCAGGCCGCGCTTCTTCAGATCGAGCAGCAGTTCGCTCCACGATGCCTTCGATTCCCGGTAGCCGTCACCGATGGCCACACGTTCCTTCGTCCCGTCCGGTTTGACGCCAATGATCACCAGCAGGCACTGGCCGTCGGAATCGTCGCTGCGCACACCGGTGTGAATGCCGTCGGCCCACCAGTAGACCCAGCGCGCCGACGACAGCTCACGCCGATTCCACTGCTCATGCTTATCGGCCCATTGGGCCTTCAGCCGGCTCACGACGTTCGGCGACATGCCGCTGACCTGGCCGCCCAGCATGATGCCCATGGCTTCGCTCATGTCGCCCGTCGAGATGCCTCGCAGGTACAGCCACGGCAGCGCTGCCGACACGCGCGCGGACTTGCGCACGTACGGCGGCACGATCGTCGAATTGAACCGGATGCCCGAGCCCGAACGATCCCGCACCTTCGGCACCTGAACCGTCACCGGACCGATCGCTGTGACGACCTCGCGCTCGGGCAGGTAGCCGTTGCGCACCACGGCACGCCGGCCGTCGATCGACTTCACGTTGCTGTACTGTTCGAGCATGGTCGCCAGTTCCACCTCGACTGCCTGCTGAATGATCTGCCGCGCGCCTTGCTGGATCAGCTCATCTAGCACGCTTTTCGTTTGCGCTTTACTGCTGTTCGCTTCTTGCGTAATCTTCTTCATGGTGGTCGGGTCCGGCCTTCTCGGGTTCGCTGGTTGTGCCTTTGACAAGCAACATTCTCAGCTAGACCGCCACCGCCTTCTCAAATTCC
>NZ_WHNQ01000187.1 GCF_009362785.1 Paraburkholderia atlantica | reverse complement strand
GCCTCTGTTGAATTTCCAGTGGGTGGTATCGTCCCGGTTTCTGCATAATCAAGACGAAGGCAGGTCATGCACAGCAAGCTGTTCGAAGCCGCATTGGGTGTAAGTGATCCGTGGTTCGTGAGCGGCGTCGATTTCGACGCGGCCACCAAGCTGCTGACGATCCAGATCGACTTCACTGCCGGAAGCCGCTTCGCGCATCCTGAGGTGGCCGGCGCGCATCCCGTGCATGACACTATCGTCAAGCGTTACCGGCACCTGAACTTTTTCCAGCATGACTGCTACCTCGAAGTGCGCACGCCGCGCGTGAAGCTGCCCGACGGCCGCGTGGCGCTCGTCGAGCCCGATTGGGCCGGCAAGCTCAGCGGTTTCACGCTGCTGTTCGAGGCGATGGTGCTCACGCTCGCCCAGCAGATGCCCTTTGCAGCTGTGGCCCGCGCCGTCGGCGAATCGTGGCACCGCGTGCATGCGATCTGCAAGCGCTACGTCGAACTTGCGCTGGCCGCGATCGACCTGTCCAGCATGACCAGCGCCGCCGTGGACGAGACCTCCTACAGGCGGGGGCACAACTATGTGACGCTTGTGGCCGACGCTGAAGAACGCAAGGTCGTGTTCGTCACCGAAGGCAAGGATGCCGCCACCATCGGACAGTTCGCCGCTCGCCTGCGAGCGCACCGCGCAGAACCCGAACAGATCACCTCGGTCAGCATCGACATGTCTCCCGCCTTCATCAAAGGTGTCACCGAACATCTGCCGAATGCCCGCATCACCTTCGACAAGTTCCACGTCGTCGCACAGGCGTCGATTGCCCTGGACAAGACCCGACGACTCGAGCAGAAGACCGATCCCGATCTCAAGGGCCTGCGTTGGGCGCTGCTCAAGGACCGCGACCGGCTGAGCGCGGCACAGCGTGCCGATCTCGATGCGCTAGTCGCCAACGTCACAACCAAGCGTACTGCCCGTGCCTGGCTCTATCGAGAACAGCTCCGCGACATCCTTGATCGCAAGCAGATCAATGTCGTCAGTGCGATGCTCGAGCAGTGGTGTACCAACGTGATGCGCTCCAAGGTTGAACCGATGAAGGAGGTCGCCCGCATGATACGCAAGCATTTCGACGGCATCGTCGCATGGACCCAGACGCGCCAGACCAACGGCTTTCTGGAAGCACTCAACGGCCTGTTTCAAGCCGCCAAGCGACGCGCTCGTGGCTACGCAAACCTCGAAACTATGCGCACCGTGCTGTTCCTGATCGCCGGCAAGCTCAACTTCGCGTCGATCAATCCGCACGC
>NZ_WHNQ01000186.1 GCF_009362785.1 Paraburkholderia atlantica | reverse complement strand
GTGCGCACTTCGAGGTAGCAGTCATGCTGGAAAAAGTTCAGGTGCCGGTAACGCTTGACGATAGTGTCATGCACGGGATGCGCGCCGGCCACCTCAGGATGCGCGAAGCGGCTTCCGGCAGTGAAGTCGATCTGGATCGTCAGCAGCTTGGTGGCCGCGTCGAAATCGACGCCGCTCACGAACCACGGATCACTTACACCCAATGCGGCTTCGAACAGCTTGCTGTGCATGACCTGCCTTCGTCTTGATTATGCAGAAACCGGGACGATACCACCCACTGGAAATTCAACAGAGGCAAATATTTCTGATTCCGTCAAGTTCCTCTGTACTCCGATGTGTTCCGCCTATGCCGGGAATCGCTAGCAGCGGGTGTTGACGGCGAGTTTGAGCGTGTTCAAGATGAGATCAAGGTTGTGCGTCGGAGCAGGTCATGCCGGTTGTCAGGAGTTTCGCGCGGGGGCAATGGGAGGCGCTTGGACGCAGACTGGATGCGCTGCCGGAAAAGGCGACGAGTGATCAGCCGCTCAGGGTAAGCGATGGCGTCAAATCCATCCAGAAACAGATCGGCGCGGCGCGAGAAAAGGGCTACACGCTCGGTGAATTGATCGAACAGGCTGTACAGGAAGGTATCTACGTGACGCCGAATTCCTTGAGATATGCGATGCGCCGTGCGGAAGGAAAGGGGCGAGTTCGACGGACCGGAAAGGATACGGTACGAGACCATGCGGCAAGACCTGTGCGAGGCAGGAAGCCGTCGCAAGCGGATGCGACACTCGATGCGCCTTCGCGGGAAAGAACGCAGCAGAAAGGGGATGGCAGTGTGACCAGTCCTGGGCAACCGGTACAGGGCTTCCTCGGATTTCCGATCAGGCCGGATACCGAAAATCTGTAGAGGTGTGACATGGCAACGCAAAATCCCCCCATCTACATGGTCGGCGGCAGCAAGGGCGGCGTCGGAAAGAGCTTTGTGACGCTGGCGCTGGTTGATCACCTGCGATGGACTGATGTCAACGTGGTGCTGGTCGAGACGGACACGTCCAATCCGGATGTCATGAAGGCTGTTCACGGCGAGATCGAATGTGGGTCGTGCGATCTCGATGACGTGAGTGGCTGGATCGACTTCATCAATTTCTGCGACCGGCATCGTGATGCGACTGTCGTGGTGAACACCGCAGCGAGGAGCCAGACTGGCGTCGCGCATTATGGTGGGACGCTTGCTGGTACGCTAGATGAGCTGGCACGGCAGTTGGTTGTGCTGTGGGTGATCAATCGGCAACGCGACAGTCTGGAACTGCTGCTCAGGTTCGGTGCCACGTTCCCGA
>NZ_WHNQ01000185.1 GCF_009362785.1 Paraburkholderia atlantica | reverse complement strand
AGCAGGCTGCGGATGCGATGCATGGACTGGATGTCCTGCTGTTCAACGCTGTTGACGGCGACGTAGCGCATCGTCGGACGGGACGCCGCTTCGACGATCGCCTCCGCATCGTTGCGATCATTCTTCTGGGATTTGACGAACGGTTTGACGAATCGCGGCGCAATGATCTGCACATGATGGCCCATCGCCGAGAACCGACGAGCCCAGTAATGCGCTCCGCCACAGGCTTCCATCACGATGCGGCAGCAGGGCAGACAGACGACCGTCTCGAGGAGCTTGCTGCGGCTGACTCGCCGGCTCAACACCGGATGGCCGCGTTCGTCGACGCCGTACAGCTGGAAGGTGTTTTTGGCGAGATCGATGCTCAGCAAAGCGACATTCATGACGGCCTCCGTTCAGTCGTGGACCAAGGATTGCCCATACTGCCATGTCCTCTAGCGCCGATCGTTTGCATACATCCGCCGGAGGTGGGACGAGGCCATTCCACTATATCCGGCCTTGTGACGGACACGGTCCGCTGGCCCTGATGGAATTCGCCTGGGGAAGGCCTCAGCTCCAACGAGTCCTCGAAGGACAAGACACGATTCAGGTTTGCTTCCCCGCGGTCCGACCGCTTTGCCATCACGCGCACGTCATCCTGCGCAACCTATCGACGACCAGTCTCCTTGGTAAGTTGATGTTCTACGCGGGGTGCCCCGCGTAACCGGTTTGATACGTTCGACCATGGGCCAGCAACGCCCAGATTGATATGACTCCCGGTGTCAATCGGGATCGGTTTTGAACTTTGCATTCACTGTCATTTCCGATGTTTCCAAATTCCCTGAGGGCGGCGTAGCAGTAACTCTCGACGGTGGATCACGCTGATATTCGCGGGTTGGGTACCGCATTACGGTGGTCCGTCTCATGAGCCTGCCGCTGACTTGCTTCGCAAGCCGACCTGATGTCGTTGCTAAAAGAGGACGCGGGTTGCTCGAATACCGGGCTGCGCCGCTCTCAGGAAACTCTCCGCCTGCTGTATGAGTTCCATGCTTCGCGGATGTCAGACTCGATGAACGTCCTGCGGTCTTGCCATAGCCATGCCCAACCGGCCAATGTCCCAGATAAAAGCAGCGAGTTCGCGGGCGACTGCCACGATGGCAACGTGGGCAATCTTTCCCCTGGCTACCAGCTTCCTGTATCTCCGGCACAGCCGCAGTTGCGCGTCCCAGGCCCGATCGATGATCGCCTTTGGGATGCCTTCGTGACGGCGCTGGATATCAATGCTCACGCGTGCCGGATGGCGGTAGCTCCACGCAGATTCGACCAGCAGCTTTCTTGCGTAACTGTTTCCTGTCTTTGTGATGCTGCCTTGTCGCCGTTTGCCACCTGATGAATGTTCCGACGGTGTCACGCCAAGCCACGCCATCAGTTGACGTGGATGCTCGAAGCGCGATAGATCACCCAGTTCGGACACAAGGCCGACAGCCGACGTGAAGTTAATGCCCCGCATCGCCTGCAGCGCCAGCACAGCGGGATAGAAACGCCAGTCTGCAACGGCTTCACGCAGCGCGGTTTCCAGTCGTTCGCATTGCGCAAAGCGATCCTCGATCGTGCGGCGGTGCTCGTTGAATGCCAGTTGTTGCCAGCCACTGTCGAACGAGAATGTGCTCAGCCAGCGGCGGTGAGCAGGCCCCCAGTCCGCTCGTCCAAAGTAATTCACTCCATGCTGGAGCAGGAACGATTTCAGCCGGCATCGCGCCTGTTTGAGGTCTTCTCTCGCTGATGACCAGGCACGGGCCAGATCGCGAAACGCTTCATCTTCCATCGTTGGTACATGCACGGCGGACAGGTCGCCGGCTCGCAGTGAACGCACCAGCTTGATCGCGTCGCGGCGGTCCGTCTTGACGCGCTCACCCGGCTTGCGTGGGATGAGCGATGGTGCGCACACCATGCAGTCGAAGCCTTTGTCGATCAGTCGTCGATACAGGCCGTAACCGCATGGGCCGGCTTCGTAGACCACGCAGATGTGTCGTGCTTTGCATCGCAGCCGTTTGCATAGGCGATCAACTTCGATCTGTGTCGTACCGATCTTGCCCAGCAA
>NZ_WHNQ01000184.1 GCF_009362785.1 Paraburkholderia atlantica | reverse complement strand
GCGAGCAGCGAACCCGCCGGCATGACCAGATCGTCAGATACATCGAGGACAAAGGCATCTATGCATTTCACAAGAAATACGGCTACGGTGTGCGCTCGCTGGTCGAGGCACAGATCTCGCGCATCAAGCGCTGCATCGGCGAGCGCCTGCTGACGCAGGAGCTTGCGTCGCAGGAAGGCGAAGGCATCATCATCGCCAACCTGCTGAACCGGTGGGATGCCTTCGGCAAACCGGTTTGCGTCAAAAATGCATAGTCGCGTCCATGGCACGGGAACTCGTACCCATCCGGACAAAGCCCTTACGCAGGCCCTGCACCGAGCGAGACGAGCTGAAATCTCGCCTGCTTTGGTGCAGTATGGTCAGCATATCGCCAACGACTTGGCGAACAACGTGCAGCCAAACGAAGACACTCTGTCGCTTGATATCGACAATTTCCATCGTTTGGCTGGTAGCTATAACAGCCGCTATCCCGGCCTCAACCTCAGCCATATGGACTCCGCTGACGTTCGAACGCGCGCCGGAGAACCTCCCAGCGTTATCGTAATGGAAGCCGCCAGCCTTTACACTTTCGTGACCGCCCCCAAAATCGGAGTCGTTAAGCGAGCGTCTTGACGCATTTGCGGTCCACAGAGAAGGCAAAAAGCCGTACAGCGCCTCTATTGAGACATCGCGAGCAACGAAGATTCGTACGGCGCTGGACAAGATGTTAGATGACTGATGCCAACGCATGCTATAGCGCCTCGGGCCTCGCACTGAACAAAGCCTCTCGATTCTGGTGCTACTGGTTGCAGGTTTTGCTCAGGTGTAAAAACAGCCGGAGAGGTGAGGGTTGTGGTGCAAATAGCGCTCAAGGATCGGTTAGCCTGCGTGATATTGAAGAACTGCTGTTCGAGCGCGGTGTCGTTGTCAGTTACGAGACGATCCGCCGCTGGTGCGACGAATTCGGCGCGGGCTTCGCACATCGCGTCAAAGCTGCTCGCCGCAAGCCTGGGCGCACATGGAATCTGGACGAAGTCTTCGTTACGTTGCGCGGTGTGCCTTATCTACTCTGGCGGGCAGTCGACCAGCACGGCGCCGAACTCGACATCCTGCTGCAGAAACATCGCGACAAGGCCGCAGCAAAGCGCTTCTTCAACCGCGTGCTGGCCGCCTGTGCCGACGCGCCACGAAGGATTGTCACCGATCAGTTGCGCAGCTATCCGGCCGCGAAAGCGGAGATCCCCGAACTGGCGAACGTCAAGCATGTGTTCGTCAAAGCCAGCGCCCGCGTCAACAACCGCGCCGAGAATAGTCATCAGCCAACCCGGGAACGCGAACGGCGTATGCGGGGCTTCCGCCTGCCCG
>NZ_WHNQ01000183.1 GCF_009362785.1 Paraburkholderia atlantica | reverse complement strand
CTAGCAGGCTGTTGAAAAGCGCCCCGTCATGACGACCGAAGCTACGTTCAGGAGACTTGCGCGTGCAATTTCCCGCTGAATTACCGGTTTGCCGCGCGATCCGCGTGGGGCATGCGCACGCATGCAGCCCTGCTGGCGCGCAGTCTTCACGCCGTGACGGCTCATCGCGCCGCTCCTTGCGGCACCACCCCTGGCATTCGGGCCATGCGGGTCAGATTGCTCGCAACCATCGTCAGCTTGAAGTGCTGGTCGACGCGCTTGATACCGCGATAGACCGTCTGCCGGATCCGACCGACCGTTTTACCCCAGCCGAAATGCTCTTCGATTCGTTTGCGGATGATCTGGCTAATCCGGTAGCCCGTATGCCGCGAAGTGCGACCATCGATTGCGCTGCCGCCCCAGCGCTCATCGTTGCGCGCGACATGCGGTGTCACGTTGCGAGCGCGGCAATCGTTCACGAAGTCGCGGGTGTCATACGCCTTGTCGGCACCAACTGTCTTCGCATGAGCGCCTGGCACGCAATCGAGCAATTGCAATGCGCTGGCCCGCTCGGCGAAACCATCTGCGTGACTCACCACGGCGCCGACCACCAGCCCCGAGCGATTCTCCATCAGGATGTGCCCGTGGTAGCACAGGGTGGCCGGGCTCTTGTGGCTCTTCTTGAACAATCGCGCCTCCGGATCAGTAGTCGACTCGTGCGTGGCATTGCTACGTCGCTCGCCTTTCCAGTCAGTGTCGGCGTTGCGGCCACCGCCGGCTGGCGGACCATCGTCCGGGCCGTCCTTGCGGCGGAAGCTCTTGTGACTGGCCCACGCCTGAATCAGCGTGCCGTCCACCGAGAAATGCTCTCTCGACAGCAAGCCCCGCTTGTCCGCCAGGCTCATGACTTCGGTGAAGAACGCTTCCACGACTTCATGCTCCAGAAGCCGGTCGCGGTTCTTCGAGAACACCGAGTGGTCCCACACCGCGTCCTCAATCGCCAGCCCGACAAACCAGCGGAACAGCAGGTTGTAGCGCATCTGCTCCATCAGCATGCGCTCGCTGCGCACCGAGTAGAACACCTGCAACAGCAGCGCCCGCATCAGCTTCTCAGGCGCAATCGAGGCACGGCCGGTGTCCGCGTAGATGACGCTGAACAGCCCGTTGAGCCGTTTCAACGCGTCATTCACCAGCAACCGGATCGGTCGCAACGGGTGATCTGCCGGGACGAAGTCCTCGAGCTTGACCGTCGTGAACAGGGGTTCCTGCATCTCATCCATTCCGCGCATCGCATCCGCTGCCAAAGATCATGAACACGATATCCATAACGCCCGTCCCTCAAACCCCGTTTACACGGGACCCAAATTCAACAGCCTGCTAGG
>NZ_WHNQ01000182.1 GCF_009362785.1 Paraburkholderia atlantica | reverse complement strand
TGGGTGTCAGATTTTACCTATGGTACGCCCAGCCAGCGTAGCCCGCCCGTATGGGGGTGAAGCTGCTTGAGCATGTTTGGAATGCAGTACCCGGAGGAGTTGACGTTGTAGTACCGGGGCATGCCCTTTCTCTGCTGCGAGAGGAAGTGAGCCGAAGCGGCGGTGACTTGCCGACACTGGCAAGGTGACGTAGTCCGTGGGAAACGGGGCTTGCGGCGAAGCGGTTACGCCAAGATGAGCCTCCAGGCTGAGCATGGGACGGTTGAGGAACACGAACCTGTTAAACCGCATCTGAGGGTTGAAATGTCACCCCTGCCCACACCGCTTTACGGGCAGGACGCGAACTGTCGCCGGTCACACGTATGGCCCGGTGGACACGAAGGCTGACTGGATATATATGCTGGTCAGCATGGAACCACGGGGAGCGCGCAGCTAGACCGTGGTGTTCGCGACGACTTGCGGCAAGCAAGGATAAAGACTGCGACAGGCAACCTCGCCCATGCGCTGAGTCCAGCATGTGAACTGGGGAAGGTCTGCACGGATGCCAAGGGAGTGTGTCCCCGACGACGTGCAGACTGGCGGAGCCTCCGTAGTAGTCCGAGGTCGGGAAAGCCGGCCACATGGCGAAGGGAGGCAGTTGAAGTGGTTTGCCTGGTTAATTAGCTGACCATAGAGAGGTGAAGACCTTTGATAATCAGTGAAATGCAAAGCAAACTGGCGGCATGGTCGATGGAGAGCAAAGAACGCAAGTTCGATCGACTCCTGAGACTGATTGCCGATAGGGATTGGCTGAGTGAGGCGGCTCGCATTACGCTGGCATCCAGCGGAGCTCGCACGCCGGGCGTGGACGGAGTCGACAGACGCATGCTGGAAGCAAATCTCCAGCATGAACTGGCCACGATACGCGAAGAGCTATTGGCGGGTTCGTATAGTCCGCTGCCTGCACGACGCGTGTATATACCGAAAGCGAACGGCAAGCTCAGGCCGCTCGGCATTCCGAGCCTGCGGGATCGGATCGTGCAACGGGCAATGCTGATGGCGATGGAGCCGATATGGGAGAGCGATTTCCACCCGGCCTCATATGGCTTTAGGCCTGCCCGTAGCGTACATCACGCAATTCGCACGGTGAAGCTTCAGTTGCAAGACGGTGGCGAACAAAGTGTCGCCGGACGCTGGGTTATAGAGGGCGACCTCGCCAGCTACTTCGACACCGTTCATCATCGTCTGCTTCTGAAGGGAATCCGCAAGCGCGTTGCCGACCAGCGTTTCCTTGCCCTGCTCTGGAAGTTCATCAAGGCGGGCTGCGTTGATCGTGATCTGTTTCGTGCCGCGAGCGAAGGCGTTCCCCAGGGCGGTGTCAT
>NZ_WHNQ01000181.1 GCF_009362785.1 Paraburkholderia atlantica | reverse complement strand
CTCGCTCCAGTCGTGCCAAAGGTCGTCCCAAAGAGGGCCGCGGTGGAGTTGCCGCAGGTCGACCAGATTACGCAGCGCGACGGTGTAGGAGCAGACCGTGCAGGGTGGCAGGAACGGCGAGGTCTGCTGGTACTCGCGCAGCGCCGTCAGTTCTTCCAGCGACAAATACAGTGCCTCGACACCTTCACGGTTGAAGCGCCCGCCCTTGGCTGCGGCGCCTGCTCCACTGGCTGGCCGGCTGGCCCAGCGGGGTGTATGCGCGCGGTAAAGCACAGTTCCCGCCGGCAAGTGCGTCAGGATCATCCAAGAAATCCTGCGCTGATCGACTCCAGATAGTCGATCGCATCCTCAGTCCGCCCGTCCTGGATCAGTTGCAGGATAGTCTTATGGCGAAACGTGGGGATGGGCTGGTTTTTGACCAGAAACAACGCTCGCTCGAAGTCCGGCTGCACCGCCGCAGCTGCCGACAGCACGCGCACTAGGTCGCGCAAGGTGGACTGGAGTTTCGGTGACTCGGGATGGGTGCGCAGCGTGTTGCGATGAACACCCGCCAAGGTTGCCAGGTCTTGCTGTTGCAAGCCCAAGACGTTGGCGAGGTTGGCGGCGGATAGACGGGACGTCCCCGCTTCCCGCGCGGACTCAAGGACGTCGGCAAAGGCAATGGCGCTCATGGGTCGCTCCAAGTAGCGAACTCTACAAGCACATTATACGCACAGTTGGCGCATAGCTCAACGCTCCGCCTCCGTAGTTAATTTTTACATAATTGTTTTTATCAATTTTTTTGGGGTCGGATCATCGGACCCCTCGCTTGATGAATTTGATCTCCGTGGCGGCATTTACCAACCTGACATGTAGTACCGGCCCCGTGCCAGGCTAAATACTAGCCACGTGAGAAATACCACGTGCCCCCTCGCGCGCAGTGACGCCTACTGAACAGGAAAATTGCTTCAGCCGCGGCCGCGAGAAAGATCATGCGAACCCGATGTCTCGCTCATGTCAGCTACCCGACGAGTTCTGGTCGCCACTCGTGGATGATCGCCTTGAACTCTGATTCGTAGCCCAGCGTGGCTTTGTTCAGCAGGGCATGGCTGCAGTTGGTTGCAGACGCAACTAGGCATTTTTGACGCAAACGGCCTTGCCGAAGCTGTTCCACAGATTCACGAGGTTCGCGATAATCACGCCCTCGCGCTGCTGAGATTCGGTTTTGCGCGTCAGTAGCCGCGCACCGATGCAACGCTTGATTCGCGAGATCTGCGCCTCGACCAGCGCGCGCTGGCCGTACCCGTATTTGTTGCGGAACGCATGGATGCCCTTGTCCTTGATGTACCGAACGAGATGGTCGTGCCAGCGCGTCGCCGGCTGAT
>NZ_WHNQ01000019.1 GCF_009362785.1 Paraburkholderia atlantica | reverse complement strand
GTCGCGGCGGCCGGCAAGCGGGTGTTGCTGATCGATGCGGACCTGCGCAAAGGCCATCTGGAGCAGTACTTCGGCCTCGACTCGACACCGGGCCTGGCCGACTATCTGTCGTCGGAGGTGCCGTCCGACTCGGTGATCAAGCGTGACGTGCGCCCGGGCCTGGACTTCGTTGCGCGCGGCGCGATCCCGGAGAACCCGGCCGAGCTGCTGGTGAGCGAGCGCATGCAGCAGTTCCTCGCGAAGACGAGCGACTACGATATCGTGCTGATCGACACGCCGCCCGTGCTCGCGGTCTCCGACGCGACCGCGCTTGCGGATAGCTGCGGCACCGTGTTGCTGGTGACGCGCTTCGAGACGACTTCCATTGCGCAGGTGCAGGAAGCGACCAAGCAACTCAAGCAGGCGAATGCCCGGGTGAAGGGTGTGATCTTCAATGCGATCGACACGGATGTCTATCGCTATAGTCTGGGCGCGCGCGCCGGCCTCTATCGCAATGCTTCCTATCTCGACGCATTGCCCGCCAGCGGGAAGACACAGAAAGACTAGCTTTCGGACGACGGCCATCGTCGTGTGGAGCGAAGAAAAAATTCACCCGGACTTCGACGCAGATAAATTGTGAATATCAAACATTCGATAGTAAGTGTCGCTGGAGTGGTGCTGAGTCAGGCGCTAAATTTCGTTTCAATTCTTTTGATCGGGAAGTTTTGCGGACCGACGGCTCTCGGCTACTTCAGCCAGCTGATGGCTGGTGGTCTCTTTATCGGGTCGGTGATCGGCTTGCGTCTGGAGGTCGCATGCATGGCAGCGGACAAGGCGCAAGCCGTCCGGGCGATGACGAGTTCCAGCGCGGTAGCCATCATGATCGGCGTAGCGCTCGTGGTGGCTACCGCAATAGCCGGGCACACGGAATACATACCTGTTATCGGTTTGGCACTTGGCGTATTCCTGCAACAGGCGTTGTGCGGAGCGCTCACCACCGAAAGAAAGTACACGCAGATCGCGACGATCCGGTTCTTTCCCAATGCCGCGTTCGCCGTCTACTTTCTCTGCATGATGATGTTTTCGAAAGGCGAGGTCAGTGGCACCACCGTATTCAACATCTATAGCTGGATTTTTCTGGCCTCGTCGGTTGTGCCGGCCGCGATCTGTCTTTATTCGGCCCGCCAGATGATCCCGGTGTCCTTCCTTAGGTTCTCTGCGATCCAGATTCAGTATGCAAAATTTGGCATACCGACCACTACGCTGAATTCATTCGTGATCTATGCGTCTGCGATCCTGATGCCGATGATCTTCGATCATCGTGACGCTGGCATCTTTGCGTTGGCGTATCGGGTGGGTTACTTCCCTGCGTCCCTCTTGTCGCAAAGTCTGGGCGCCGTCTTCCGCCGCGATCTGATCGATTATTTCGATGGCCACAGAAAAGGCGGAGTGAATCCTTCGAAGCAGTTTTTTACGATGCTGACGTTGATCAGCATTTCTCTCGTGGCAGCGTGCTATGCAGGCCTTAGCCTCATTATCCACGTGAAGATGGGCGACGAATGGGAACCGTCGATGTCCGTGTACCTGATCTTTATTCCCTATTTCATCACGATGGCGATCTACGGCTCGATGGCGCAGGTATTCATCGTCGCGAACCGACAGAAGATCGACTTGATGATTCAAATGGTCAATGCCGTATCGATTTTTCTGATCTTTGCGACGGCTCATTTCCTGGGCGTCGGTTTCATTCAATCGCTTGTTCTGCTCAGCGTCTGTGGAACGATCGTGGCAAGCGTGGGTACTTACCAGGCGCTCAAGATCGGAAAGGGCCCGGACGCTTATTTGAATCGCCAACCTAGCTTTGAAGCGCCGTGACAGGCGAGTCGATCAGGGAAAGAGAATGCGCATTGTAAAACTCCCCGGCATCATCGGCAGGAATGCGAGTCCAGGCGTGTCGGCCGCGGTCTGGTTCATTCTATTCATCGCGCTGTATGCCATCTCCGCGTTTCATGATAGTACGTTGCCGGCGCGGTTTCTGTTGGATGAACTGGTGATCTTCGACCGGATGAAGACCGTCACGGCTTTCAAGGCGTTTGGCGACTCATTCGACAATCTCGCGTGGTTATTCAACTTTTTTGGCCTCGAGAGTTTCTCCATTTCTTTGGCGGGCTTTCTGGCGTCGACCATCGGCATGTTTGTCGCCATCTGGCGATCTGGTGTTACTTCGCTGAAGCCGACCGAGTTCTTTCTGGTCGCCTTCTGGCTCGTCAATCAGACCGTCTACATCGGCGTTCCGTCAAAAGAAGTTGTTATTTCTATTGCGGTTCTGTTGTTGCTGTTTTACAACTCGTCGCGCGCGATATTGGCTTTGTTTGTAGTTCTGGCGACGCTGGTAGCCGTGTACTTCAGATCGTACTGGGCTATTACGCTTGCCGCGACCGTTTTTCTTTATTTAACACCAAATGGCTTCAGAAAGCCGATTTCATTGATCCTTTTCGCACTGACTCTGTTTGTGATTGTCGCCTTCGTGTTCCAGAAGGCCTATGGCGAGTCACTGGATTTCGCGAGACAGAATGCCAATGAGTGGCGGGACCCAGAGGAAGTGGGGTCGATGATCGTACAGTTCATTCCGGGCAGCAGTATGTTCGTTGGCGTGGCGAACGTCGCCATCACGTTGGCGACCTTCGTTTTGCCGGTGCGGTTGATTACGTCGGGTTCTCCGTTGCAAATGCTGGGCGGCATTGGCGTGTTTTTCACCTTTGCGACTGTGTTCTCGCGTTATCGCTCGGCTGCGACGCTATTTCCGGTGGGCCGATTCGAGACGCTGTGTTTTTGCTTTCTCGTCAGTTTCCTTTCAACGCAAGCTATTTTCGAGCCGGACTACGGATCATTCCTGCGTCATCTTTCGCCGGTGTCGCCGTTGATCATGTTTCTCGTCCTGCGGCTGTCATTGGAAGGACGCGTAACTGTATCGGCTGAGAGTGCGTCGCCGGCGAACGAGGACATCCATCATCGGTCCGCATTGTCGAGACATCGGAGCGCCTCCTGATTCGCTATAACGGCCCTCTGTGTGCCGTTTGGGAAACGATCGGCTCCAGCTTGGCACAGCCGGCGCGCATGGTCCGGTATTCCCGCCGCACGGCGTCCAGCAGCTTCTTCGCCACGGAAGGCAGCGCGCTCGTTGAGTAACCTCAGCGGATTCCAGCGGAACGCCCGCCGGCCTCGCCGACTTCGATAAGTCCTCGGCCAGAAACCCTCCGTCCAGTGGGGCTTCATCGGCCCACACTCGTTTTAGCCGTGCATCCCACGCGGGGCGCGCCCTTGTGTTGCGCCGTCACCACCGCAAGCGATTCGAATCCCACCGTAATGCTTTCAAAAGGCAAAAGCCTTTGCTACCATCGCGCCTCATGAATGCGAATCAATCGCATTTACAACCGACAGAGGCGCTTGCTCGCTGGTAGACATGAAGAATCAAAAAACCAAACGTCCAACAAGGGTCACACTCCATCGTCCCATGCAGATTGCGGTTTGGCTGGCCTTTGCCGGCGCCGCGCAATCCGCTTTTGCGCAGAGCGTTGCGAACGGGGAAACCGCGGCGCCAGCCAGTAGTCCTGGCGCGACGGCGACCGCCGCTAGCGGCGGCGAGCAGGCGCTGCCGGCCGTCAACGTCAACGCGGCCGCCCAGACGGATTCGCCGATGCACTTGCGCACGCCCGTGTCGGTCGGCGCGCTGGGTACGCGTTCGCAGCTCGACACGCCGTTCTCGACCACCGTCGTGACCGGCGAGGAGCTAGCCGACCGTCAGGCGAACAAGCTCGGCGACGTGTTCGCGGTCGACGCATCGGTCACCGACAGCACCAATGCGTATAACGCGTGGGCCACGTACATCTCGATTCGCGGCCTGCCGATCGATTGGCAGAACGGCTTTCGCATCAACGGCAATCCGTTCATCTCGTACGGCATCACGATGCCTTATGAAAACCTCGAACGCGTCGAACTGCTGAAGGGCCTTGGCGGTTTCATGTACGGTTTCGTGCAGCCGGGCGGGGTCGTCAACTACGTGACGAAGACGCCGGCGGATCAGCCGGTGACGAGCGTGTCGGCCGGCTACCGGATGGACAGCGTGTTCAGCCAGCACGTCGACCTGAGCCGGCGCTTCGGTCCGGACGACATGTTCGGCGCGCGCGTCAACTACACGCACGAGGCCGGCAAGACCTACAACGCGGGTGACATCAATCGCAATTCGCTGGCGGTGTCGCTCGACGGCCGCCTGACGCGCGACCTCGACGTCTATTTCGACGCGATCTATCAGCAAAGCCGCTCGAGCGGCCAGACCCCCGCGATCTACACGGGCAGCCTTACGGGCACGAGCCTGCCCGCGCCAATCAGCGGCGGCACCAATCTGCTCGGCGGCACCGATCAGCATCTGAACACGAACCTGCAGTTGTACACGGCGGGCGTCAGGTATCAGATCACGCCGAACTGGTCGTTCAACACGTCGGCGAGCTACAGCAAGTCGTCGCGCGACCGCAATGAAAGCACGCTGACGCTGTTGAACCAGGCCGGCGACTACACCGACAGCCGCTGGAACGGCGACGAAGGTCACCAGGACATCTACTGGCAGGGCGTATTCGAAGGCACGGTGAAGACGGGCATCTTCACGCATCAACTGGCGCTCGGCGCGTCGTGGCAGTACCAGACGAACGACTACAGCGCCGTCTCGTACTACTTCACGCTGGGCAACGGCAACCTGTATCAGCCAAACCCGTGGCGCTACTATTCGGGCGCCGGTCTCGACAAATATCGCGCGAACGAGATCACGCAGAAGGCGCTATTCGCGAGCGACACGATCCAGCTGACGGATCGCTGGTCGCTGCTCGCGGGCCTGCGCTACACGAACTACGATCAGCAGTCGTACAACATCAACGGTTCGCTGTCGTCTTCGTACGGGCAGAACGGTGTGCTGACGCCGACCGTCGCGCTGATGTACAAGCTCGAGCCGCACACCACGCTTTACGCGAGCTACGTGGAGTCGCTCGAGCAGGGCGCGATGGTGGCCGACATCTATGCGAACGCCGGCGCGCTGCTGCGTCCGCTGCGCTCGCGTCAGTACGAGGTCGGCATCAAGAGCGAGCATGAGCGCTGGGCGGCGACGGCTGCGTTGTTCCGCATCGAACGCGGGGCTGCGTACGCGAACAGCCAGAATGTCTACGTGCAGGACGGCAACTCGATTTACCAAGGTCTGGAGGCGGGCAGCAGTGTGCGCCTCGGCCGCAACTGGCAGGTGACCGGCAACCTGATGCTGCTCGACACCTGGTACGCGAAAGGACAGGCCTATAACGGCAACCGGGTGGCCGGAGCGCCGCTATTCGTCGCCGCCGGCCGCGTGACCTACGACGTGCCCGCCGTGCCGGGCCTGCAGCTCGGCGCGGACGCGAAGTTTACGAGCAGTACGAAAGTGCGTCCGGCTGGCGACCTGCAGACGGGCGGCTACATGATCGTCAACGTCGGAGCGAACTATTTGACGCGCATCGGTGGGCACGACGTGACGCTGCGCGCGGCGATCGACAACATCACGAATCGCCGCTACTGGATGTTCCAGTACACGGACTACATCGCGCCGGGCGATCCGCGCATGGTCAGCGTGAACGCGAAGATCGATTTCTGATCCTGGTCAACGGTAGCGGGCTCACTGCGCGCCGCTGGAGCGCATGGCCCGGTATTCCCGCTGCACGATGTCCATCAGTTCCGCGACCGAAGTCAGCGCGCTCTGTTGCTCGTAGGTCACGCGGCCTCGCTGCATCAACATGATGCGATCCGCGATATCGAGCGTCTGCGCATAGTTGTGCATGATCATGATGATCGACAGGCCGCCTTTTTCCTTCAGGCGCATCAGCAGGTCGATGATGAGCCCCGCCTCGCGCGCGCCCATCGCGGCGAGCGGCTCGTCGAGCAACAGGATCTTCGCGTTCGAATGCACGGCGCGCGCCACGGCGATCGCCTGGCGCTGCCCGCCCGAAAGGCGCTCCACGGGCAAATCCACCGAAGGCACGTGCACGCCGATATCGTCGAGGCATTGCGCCGCGCGCTCGCGCAT
This sequence comes from Paraburkholderia atlantica, assembly GCF_009362785.1. GTDB lineage: Bacteria > Pseudomonadota > Gammaproteobacteria > Burkholderiales > Burkholderiaceae > Paraburkholderia > Paraburkholderia atlantica. The sequence goes on along the minus strand of NZ_WHNQ01000019.1, from coordinate 154,352 downwards.
CTGCTTGTGGTCGAGCAGCCTGAACGGCCCGCGCCGCACGATTTCGCGATTCAGGAACATGTTGTGGTAAATGCTCAGCGAATTCGCGAGCGCGAGATCCTGATATACGCATTCGATGCCGAGCGAGCGCGCATGATCGACCGAGCGCAACAGCGTCTCCTCGCCGTCGATGTGGAGTGTGCCGCTCGTTTGCTGATGAAAGCCCGTGAGAATTTTCACGAGCGTAGACTTGCCCGCGCCGTTGTCGCCCAATATGCCGAGGATCTCGCCTTTGCCGAGCGTGAGCGAGACGCCGTCGAGCGCCGTCACCGCGCCGAAGCGCTTGACGAGGTTGTCGCCGCGCAGCGCGAGCGGCGCGTTCGCCGCGCCGAGCGCAGCGGAGGTGGCATTCACGCCCGCGGAGGAGGTTTGCGATTGGTCCATCAGCGTCCACCCTTGCGGCGAATGCGCCCGACGTGGATGTTGAAGATCATCGCCGCCAGAATCGCGGCGCCAAGAATGATGTTGAACGTGAACGCGTTGATGCCGATCAGCGTAAATCCGTCGTTGAGAATACCGAGCACGGCCGCGCCGATGAGCCCGCCCACGATGGTGCCCGAACCGCCCGTCAGCGGCGTGCCGCCGATCACGGCCGCGGCCACGGCAAGGAACATGATCTGATTGCCGCCCGCCTGCGGGTCGATCGAGGTAATGCGAAAGGCTTCGAGCATGCCGGTGAACCCCGCCAGCACCGCGGCAAGGATGAAGTTGCCGAGGCGCAGCCGCTTCACATGAATGCCGGCCTCGCTCGCGCCGAGCGGATTCGCACCTGCGGCCTGCGTATGCAGGCCCCAGCGTGTATGCCGCAACAGCACGTGCATCGCGAAGGCGATCACCAGGGTCCAGATGATCTCGCTGTAGCCCCATGCGCCCATCACCGCGGCGAATGCGGGCGAGCCAGGCGTGGGGGCGGGCGTGCCGCGCGAGATCGTGAGCGTGATGCCGTTGATCAGAAAGAGCGTGCCGAGCGTCGTAACGAACGAGGGCAGCCGCAGCCACACCGTCACCGCCCCGTTCACGAAGCCGACCACTCCCGCCGCCACGAGCCCCGCGATCACGGCGAGCCACATCGGCGCGCCCGCGTCATTCGCGAACACCATCATGAATGGCGCGAACGCGAACACCATGCCCGCCGACAGATCGATGTCGCCGCCGATCATCAACATGATTTCGCCGAACGCAATGATCGCCACCGGCGCGATGAACTGCGACAGGTTGACGAGGCTCGCGTTGGTGAATAGGAAATCGTGGTTCGCGAATTCGAAGTAGGCGGCCAGCAGCACGGCCACGAGCAGGATGCGCAGCTCGGCCGCCCATTGAGACGCGAATGAAACGCCCGCGCGCCGGGGCGCGCGGACTGCTTCGGTGTTGCTGGTTTCGTTCACTGTATTCATCAGGACTTGATTGCGCCGGACCGCGGGACGATTTGCTGCTTATCGGTCTTGCCTTCGAAGCGCGTCGAGGTATTGAGGTAGGGCTCGACGTTCTCCTTGGTCACGAACTTCAGGCCCGTGTTGATTTCGGCCGGCCCGACGAGGCCTCCCGAGCTGAGGAACACGAACGCCTGCATCACCGTATAGAAACCCTGAACGTACGGCTGCTGGTCGATGGTGAAGTCGAGGTAGCCTTCGTGGATCAGTTGGATCGTGGTCGGCAGCAGGTCGAAGCCGCCGCCGTGCACGCCCTTCGCGGGCAGGTTCGATTCCTTCATCACCTGCGCGACGCCCTGGGTGCTGCCCGCATCCACGGCGAACATGCCCTTCAGGTCCTGGTGACCGAGATAGAACGCCTTGATCTTCGACAACTCCTCGTTGACGGTTGCGCCCGTGGCCACGGTCTGAATGTCGATCTTCTTGCCGGACTTCTTGATCGCGTCGCTCGCCCCGTCCATACGCGGCTGGATGTTGAGCTGCCCCGGCGTCGCAATGAACAGCGCGACCATGCCGCTGTCGATCAGGCTCACGATGCGCTCGCCCATCTGGTAGCCCGACAGATACAGGTCCTGGCCGATATAGGCGAGGCGCGGATTCTTTTTGCCACGCGGCGCGTCGGCGTTATAGGCGAACACTGGAATACCGGCGTCGAGCGCGGCCTGAATGGGCTTGTCGAAAGCGCTCGGATCGACGATCGGCACCGCGATGGCGTCGGCCTTCGCGGCGATCGCCGAGTTGACGGCACGGACCATTTCGCCAGCGTCGGAGGTGGCCGAGCCGGTCCACTGATAGTCCATGTTGAGCAGCGAGCAGGCATCCTGAATGCCGTACTGGGTGGGCACGAAGAACGGGTTGGTCGTGACGTGATTGACGAACACGATCTTCCACTTCTTGTGCGACGGAAACGCCGACTCCGCCGCCTGCGCGCTACCGATCAGCCCGCCCGCGCCGCCTAGCGCGCCCATCAGCGAAAGCGCGGCGCCGAGTCCGGCGCCCTGCATCAGCCCGCGCCGCGCCGGATTGAAAGAGTTGTTGCCTTGTTGCTGGTTGTCATCCCGTTGCTGTGCCATCTCATCCTCCGATTCTTGTCTTCGTTGGTCGATGCGGTCGACGTTGCGTCGATCGTGTGCAGATGCTGGAAGGCACCGGGAGTGCGCTGGGCAGCGCGAGACTTTGGCGTGGCGACGTGCAACCCCGATTCGAGGCGCTCGATACGCGCCGTGCGGTACCGCAAAAATGTTAGTGCAGTGCGGTTGCACCGCCTAATCCATGTATACCCGCACCAGTCCGAAGAGTGGGACGGCGGGGTCACGAACGTGTGGTTAGGGCACCCGACGGGGTGAAATGGGTGGTCAGCGCCGCTGTCGGCGGACTGGCGAACGCACGGCGTGGCACCGGGTGGCGCGCTGCAGCAGACAGCACGCAGCCACGGCTTCGCGATGCGCGGCGCTCAAAGCTCCCCGCCTGCCAACACCGTCGCCACGTGCGCGCGCAAAGTCGGCAACACTTCGCCTTCGAACCACGGATTGCGCTTGAACCACGCGACATTGCGCGGTGACGGATGCGGCAGCGGCATCACATGCGGTCCAAACTCGGCCCACCTGACGAGCGTATCGGTCGAGGTCGGGCCGAACGCGTCGCCGAGACCAAAGCGCTGCGCGTATTGTCCGATCAGCAGCGTCAATTTCACCGAACGCATCCGTGCGAGCAATTCGCGATGCCAGCGGCTGGCACACTCGGGACGGGGCGGCAGGTCGCCGCTCGCACCGCGACCGGGAAAACAGAAGCCCATCGGCACGATGGCGAACCTGGACGCGTCGTAGAAGGTCGTGTCGTCGACGCCGAGCCATGTGCGCAGGCGCGCGCCGCTCGCGTCGCTCCACGGCACCCCGGACGCATGCACGCGCGCGCCCGGTGCTTGGCCGATGATCAGAATACGCGAGCGCGTGGACGCCGCAAGCACGGGTCGGGGCGCGTGCGGCAGCATGGGGGCGCACAGCGTGCAGGCGCGGATATCGTGAAGCAGCGTGTCGAGCGACGTGTCGTGTTTCGACGTACGTTTGGTGGTAACAGCCATAAAGCGGTGCGGGGTGACTGGCGTGCAGTCGTGTCGTGAGTCGGCTCAGTTCTGCGCCTCAGCCGGATAGATCAGCGTGCCGTCGGCCTGAGGCTCGGCGCCCGGCGTCATCGTGGCGGCGTTCGTGTGTTGCGCGTCCATGATGTGCAGCACGGTTTCATCGTGCATCAGCAGATAGTCCGTAATGATACGCCGGTGGCAGCGCCACCAGACCGCTTCCGAGCACATGATCGCGCAGCGCTGCCGATGACCGAGCGCCAGTAGTTGCGCCAGTCCTTCGCGGAACGCGTCGCTCATTGCATAGTCGGCATAGTTGCGAAAGGCCGGATGCGTCCAGTACGCATTCGGCGACGGCGTGTCGTCCTTGCGCCTGCTGCGGCGTCCGCCGAGCGCGGCGAGATGCACGTAGTCGATATGTTCGGCTGAGAGCGAGGCGGGCAGCGTGTCGCGATTGAACTGCGGGTTGGTCCGCGAGCGCGGGATGCTGCGCACGTCGACCAGCAAGGCGATCTGTTCGCCTTTCAGTAAGTCGACGAATTCCTGCAACGGACGCGTCGAGTGGCCGATCGTGAAAAAAGGGCGTTTCGTTTTCATGCGTGCCTCGCCGACGCTGATAGCGGCGACGATTTCTACAGGTTTACAACGTGCGGGGCAGTAAGGTCAACCGCGCCCCGGTTCAGATGCTGCACGTGCCATGCCTGACGGGCGCTCGAATGCACGCACGCGCTCGCGAATCGCAAGGCCGCGGAGGAGACGAGCCGGGTAGCCATCCATCCGGTATCGGGTGCAACCTTGCTCCCGCGAGTCAGAGTTGCAACAATGCACCCGCGACGGCAGCCGCGCGGCACGCCGTCGCCCGTATTTTCTTTCGACCCGCTTGCACCATGACCGACGGCCTGCCCAATCCCCAACGTGCGTTTGCGTACCTCGCGATCGCCATCGCGATGACGATGTCGGTGCTCGACACCTCGATCGTCAACGTCGCGCTCCCCACCATCAGCAACGACCTCGCTGTGTCGCCCGCGAATGCGATCTGGGTCGTCAATGCGTATCAGTTGGCGATCACGGTGTCCTTGCTGCCGCTCGCGGTGCTCGGCGACAGCCTCGGCTACAAGCGCGTCTACTGCTGCGGACTCGTGCTCTTCACGCTGGCGTCGTTCGCCTGTGCGAATGCGCACACGCTGCTGGTGCTGGCGGTCGCTCGCGTGTTTCAGGGCTTCGGCGCGGGCGGCATCATGAGCGTGAGTATCGCGCTGGTGCGCTTCGTTTTTCCGAAGGCACGGCTTGGCGTCGGCGTAGGTTTGTCGTCGCTGGTGGTGGCGGTTTCGTCGGCGGCGGGGCCGAGCATCGCGTCGGCGATTCTGTCGGTCGCCCACTGGCAGTGGCTGTTCCTCGTCAACGTGCCGCTCGGCGCGCTGGCGCTGTCGATCGGTGCGCGCACTTTGCCGATGACACCGACTTCGGGCGCTCGCCTGAGCAGCGTGAGCGTCCTGCTCAACGCGCTCACCTTCGGCCTGCTGATCTCGGGTCTCGCGGCTTTCAACCAGCCTGGGGCGACGCAGCGCGGCGCCGTGATGGTCGCGCTCGCACTGGTGGCCGGCGTGCTGTTCGTGCGACGCGAAAGCCGGCTCGCGAAGCCGATGCTGCCGATCGACCTGCTGCGCATGCCGGTGTTTTCATTGTCGATGGCGACGTCGATCTGCTCGTTCGCGGCACAGACGATGGCGTACATCGTGCTGCCGTTCTATTTCGAGCAGACGCTGAGGCTGTCGGAAACACAAACCGGCTTTCTGATGACACCGTGGCCGCTCATGACCGCGTTGATCGCCCCGGTCGCGGGCCGGCTGTCCGATCGTTGGGCGCCTGGCCGCATCAGCAGCGTCGGGCTAGTCGTGTTCGGCTGCGGACTCGCGATGCTCTGCCAGCTCGGGGACACGGCGACGCGTTTCGACATCGTGTGGCGGCTCGCGGTCTGCGGCCTCGGCTTCGGGATCTTTCAGTCGCCGAACAATCGCGTGATCATCGGCAGTGCGCCGCGGCATCGCAGCGGCGGAGCGTCCGGCCTGCAAGCGATGGGTCGTCTGCTTGGTCAGTCGAGCGGCGCGGTGGTGGTATCCATTGTGTTCGGGCTCGTGCATGGCCCGCAACTGACGCTGATTGCCGGCATTGGCGCGGCGCTCGCGTTGGTCGCGGCCTGCGTGAGTTCGGTGCGGCGCATGACGGAGTACAGCGACGCCCCGCAGGAACAACAGGCTACCCCAACGCGGCCGGTCTCCGAGCGTTGACGCGGGTGCGGCGTCGTTGCGCCGCCGGTGCGCCTACGCGAGATTTGAAGGCGCCGCCTTCAGCACGTCGACGTGCTTCGGAATCAGGCCGAGATCGAGGAACGTATCGGCGATCTGTTGCTGCTCGCCGAGAATCGCGCGGGTAATCGGCTGCGTGCCGAACTGCTGACGCTGCACCGCCGCGTCCACGACCTGTTTCGGCAGACCCCATAGCTGCGCGAGTTCGCTCGCCAGCTGATCCTTGTTCTGCTTGCCCCACTGATCGACCTTGTCGAGCTCTTCGATCACGATGCGGATCACGTCGGGATTGTTCGCCGCATAACTCTGCGACGAGAAGTAGAACGCGCGATTGCCGACCACGCCGCTTGCATCCGCAATCACGCGCGCGCCGAGCGCATGCTCTGCCGCGGCGAAGAACGGGTCCCAGATGACCCACGCATCGATCGACGCGCGCTCGAACGCGGCGCGTGCATCGGCCGGCGCGAGGAACACTAGCTTTACGTCGCCGTATTGCAGGCCATGCTGACGCAGCAGCTTGACGAGAAAGTAGTGGACGTTGCTGCCTTTGTTGAGCGCGATCCGTTTGCCCTTCAGGTCCTCGACCGAGCGAATCGTCGATTGCGGCGGCACCAGCACCGCTTCCGACTGCGGCCGCTTGTCGGTCGCCGCTACATAGGCCAACGGTGCGCCAGCGGCCTGCGCGAAGATCGGCGGTGCTTCGCCGACGTCGCCGAAATCGATCGAGCCGACGTTCAGTGCTTCCAGTTGCACGGGGCCCGCCGCGAACTCGGTCCATGTGACGGATACGTTCAGCGGCGCGAGCCGTTTCTCGAGCGTACCCCGGCCCTTCAGCAGATTCAGATAACCCTTCTGGTTGCCGACGCGCAACGTGCGCGCGTTACCTTGCGCGAACGAAAGCGGCGCTGCCGCGGCCGCCGCGGCACCGAGCGAAAGTTTCAGAAAAGTGCGGCGGTCGTGGAACGCTCTGGTAATGGACATGACGGGCGATACGATGAGGAGGGTAATGAAGAAGGCAGCATGCGCGGCGGCCGAAGCGCCGCCGCTCGAGTCGTGCGTGATTCGTGCGTCACGTCAATGCTGCGGCGCGCCATCCCATGCCGGCAGCGTGGCGCCGTGATAGACGGTCAGGATCGCCGACGCGACGTTGGCCTGCTGATAGCTGTCGACGATCGTCTTCACCCACGCAGCGTTCGCGTCTTTCGCGTTGACCGCGATGAAGTTGCGATACGGGTTGCCCGGCACCTTCTCCTGCGCGATGCGTTCCTGCGGAATCTTGATGCCCGCCTTGATCGCCCAGTCGGTATTGACGACCGCAGCGTCGAGGTCGCCGATCGCACGGCCGACGATGCCCGCGTCGAGCTCCTTGATCTGGATGTGTTTCGGATTGTCCGCGATGTCGCGCGCGGTCGGCAGCAGGCCGACGTCGGGGCGCAGCTTGATCAGCCCATTCGCCTGCAGCAGAAGCAGCGCGCGGCCTTCATTGCTCGGATCGTTCGGCACGCCGATCGTCGCGTTCTGCGGCAGCGCCGCGACCGATTTCACCTTGCGCGAGTAGAGACCGATCGGCTGCACGTAGGTATAGCCGACGGGCACGATCTGATAGTGGCGCGCGGAGATCTGCGCATCGAGATAGGGCTTGTGCTGGAACGAGTTCGCATCGAGGTCGTGTTCGGCCAGCGCTTCGTTCGGCTGCGTATAGTCGGAGAAGGTCGTGATCTTGACGGTGATGCCCTTCCTGGCCGCGTTGGCGGCGACCGCGCGCCACACGTCTTCGTCCTCGCCGGACATGATGCCGACTCGCACCGTTTGTCCTGCCGCGAGCGCCGGTTGCGCGCTGACGATGCCGCATGTAACGAGAACCGACAGGAGTGCGGCCCTGAGTGCTTTGGTCGTAGTCATGATTGGAATGCGATCGAAGTGAAGGTCCGGAGATCGTAGAGAGGCGCTCGTTAGTGCACAAATAATATCGAGCACTATCGTTATCGCGGTTGAGCGTAAGCGGACGAGCCGTTTCGTCGGCACCGCCGGACCACCATTGCATCGGCGGCGCAAAGCATTGCACAAATGCATGTTTGCGCAAGCGCGCGCCGCTGACTAGATTCGATGAATGCCATCACCAGGAGGCGCACGATGTCATTGAACCTCGCATCGTTCTATCGGCGGGCTGTGTCCGGCTCCTTCGAAGCCGTGCGGCAGCGGGGCGATCGTGACCAGCCGCGCGACGATCCCGAGCGCCTCGAGCGCATTGCGACTTACGCGCGCGCGGGTTACTTCAATATGGGCTATACGCTCGAATCGTTTAGCGTGATCGCGGAAATCGCACCGGATTGACGGTGTCGTAGGAGGGGTTGTGCTCGCCTGCGGAAGCGCGGCCACGACGCACCGCGCGGCATATCGCCGGCCGTCATAACCTTAGTCGCAATCGGCTTTGATCGGGGCGCGCACACTACCTATACTCGTGCGCTTGTCGATCAACCCAGGCCGCCTCGCCGGCACGAGCATGTCGGGACATCCACGTATCACTAGCGACGCGCACGATGCGTCGAAACCCGCGTCGCCGCGACGCCGCCTGTTGGGCGGTCTTGCGCTGTCCGCGTTGGCCGCGCCGAATCTGAAGGCCGCGACGCTGTTAAAGCCGCTGAGCGTCGATCCGTGGACACAGTCCCCCGGCGCGCCGATTCTCGAGCATCCGTACGGGCTGCCGTCGCCGCGCGAGTCGAACGTGATTCGCCGTGCCGCTCGGGCATGGCCGATGCCGGGCGCCGCATCGTCGTTGACGCCGCTTGCGGATCTGCATGGCTCGATCACGCCGAATGGGCTCGTCTATGAGCGGCATCACGCGGGGGTGCCCGATCTCGACCCCGATGCGCACCGACTCGTGATTCACGGTCTCGTGCGCGAGCCGAAGCTGTTCACGATGGACGATCTGATGCGCCTGCCATCGGAGTCGCGCATTCATTTTCTCGAGTGTTCGGGCAACACGGCGAGCGAGTGGAAAGGACCGAGCGGGCTGCCTGTGCAGATCACGCACGGCCTGCTGTCGTGTTGCGAGTGGACGGGCGTCAGGCTGTCGACGCTGCTCGAAGCCGTCGGCGGACGCACGGTGACCCGCGACGGCGCAACGCCGCAATGGCTGCTTGCCGAAGGTGCGGACGCCGCCGCGATGACGCGCAGTTTGCCGCTCGAGCGGATTCTCGAGCGCGCGCTCGTCGTCTATGCGCAAAACGGCGAACGCCTGCGGCCGGAGAACGGCTATCCACTGCGTCTGTTGGTGCCGGGCTTCGAGGGCAATACCAACGTGAAATGGCTGCGGCGGTTGAAAGTCGTCGATGCGCCGCTGCAGACGCGCGAAGAAACGTCGAAATACACGGGCATCCTGCCCGATGGCCGCGCGCGGCAGTTCGTGTTCGAGATGGACGCGAAGTCGGTGATCACGCGGCCGTCCGCCGGACAGCGGCTGACGGCGCAGGGCTTCTATCCGATCGTCGGGCTCGCGTGGTCGGGGCGCGGAGCGATCCGCAAGGTCGAGGTATCGACCGACAGTGGGGCGACATGGCAGACGGCAGTGCTCGACGAGCCCGCGCGCGATCGCGCGTTGACCCGCTTCCAGGCCGGCTTCGTGTGGAATGGCGCGCCGACCGCCATCCTGTCGCGCGCGACGGATTCGACCGGCTACGTTCAACCGACGCGCGAGGCGCTCGTCGCGGCGCGTGGACTGAACTCGAACTATCACTACAACGGCATCCAGCAGTGGCGCATCGAAGCCGATGGGAGCGTTAAAAATGCGTGAACCTGTGAGGTTCGGTGCTTCGAAATCGAAAACGATGCGCGCTCTGCTGGCATGGGTCACGGCTAGCAGTCTGCTCGCAGGCTGCTCATCTTCATTCGATGCAACGCGCGCCGCGCAGTCTGCCGCTGCTGCGCAGGCGCGCTGGCGCGCTTCCGTCGACGCGATCGGCAAGCCTGTCAGCGAATCCGATCTGAGCGCATGGAATATCGACGTCGCGCCGGACGGCCCCGGCCTGCCCAACGGCAGCGGCGACGTCGCCACGGGTGGCCGCATTTTCGCGGCGAAATGCGCGGCCTGTCATGGCGTGAAAGGCGAGGGGTTGATCGGCGATCAGCTGATCGGCGGTGCGGGCACGCTCGCGACCGCGAATCCGAAGCGCACCGTTGGCAGCTACTGGCCGTATGCGACGACGCTGTTCGACTACATCCGCCGGGCGATGCCGTACAACGCGCCGCAGTCGCTGAGCGCGGACGAGGTGTACGCGCTCAGCGCGTGGATCTTGAACCGCAACGGCATCGTGCCGGACGATACGCGTCTCGACGCGCATTCGCTCGCCGCTATCCGCATGCCGAACCGGGATGGCTTCGTGCCCGACCCTCGACCGGGCAGGCTTTGACAACAGTTCGACCGACGGGCTTATCGAAGCGGTAAGCGCATCAAACCTGCGGCGGCAACAGTGCCGCAAGCAAGCGGCGCAACTGCGCCAATTCGCTTGCCGTCAGCCTTTCAGTGAGAATGCGCTCGACCTGCTCGACGCGCGGACGCAAGGCCGCAAGCTGCTTCTTACCGGCAGCGGTGAGATACAGCACATAACTGCGCTTGTCGACAGGATCGTCGGCGCGCTCGATCTGGCCATTGCGCACCATGCGAGCAACGAGATCGGCGATCGTCGAACGATCCACATCGAGTTTGTCTCCGAGTTGCCGCTGACTGACGCCGGGTGTCTCGTGCAAGACCTCGAGCGCCGCGTACTGCACGCTCGTGATCTCCGCGGACACCTCGCTCAGCCAGACCGCTGCATGGCGCTGTTGGGCACGGCGCACCAGGCTGCCAGTAAATTTGGGGAGCGCGCCGGCGTCTTCAGGTTTGATCGGCAATTTCGGAGTGTCGGATTTAGTTATGGTTTAACGCGCGCGAAAGATGGGCCGGAAGAAGGCGTTCAACTCCGCGTACGCATTCAATGGGAGAACATGGGCCACGTATTGGTCGGGACGTACCACCACGAGTGCACCTTGTTCGCGATCGATGCCGCGCTCGTCGAAGATATCAGTCGTCGCGTCGCTCGTAAATGCCTTTTCGTAGTCGATCAAGCCGTGGCGACCCTTGCGCGGCAGCAGCAGAGCGGGGATGTCCTGGAGACGGACTTCGCGATGCGGCTGTTGCAGCACCGCGCGCAGATCGAGAACGCTGTCCACGTCGGCGTCCTTCGGCGTGAAGAGCCGCAAAACGGATTCCGGCGACTTGTCGAGATGCTCGCACAACGCATTCAGCGCACGACCCGACGCGTCCGCAAAAGCGTACAGACGCCAACGGCCGTCCGCTTGCGCGGCATGCCCGAGATGGAACGGCTTTGCATCAGCGAGGCGAACCACAGGCGACGAGTGAAAGCGCGTGCCGATCGTAAAGCCCTTGGCGAGGGCCTGATGCGTAGCTTCACCAGTCAGGGTGGCGGGCCGGTAGCGCGTTGCGACGCCAGCCGTGTAGCGGCCAGCGCGAACGAAGTACGCCTGCAGCTCCGCGGGATCGACACCGCCTGCCTCGGGCCGGTTGGGGTCCTTCGGCGGAGCGGCCATCATTGCCGACCATTCCTTGTCGAAATCGATCAGCTCCTGCGCAATGGGTTGGCGCTCGTCCGAATACGTGCGCAACAGATCGGCGTCGCTACGGCCTTCCAGCACCGCGCCGAGCTTCCAGCCGAGATTGAAGCCGTCCTGCATCGACACGTTCATGCCCTGGCCCGCTTTGGCGCTATGCGTATGGCAGGCGTCGCCGGCGATGAACACGCGCGGTTCGCGCGAAGTGCCGTCGGCTGCGATGGCGTCGTCGAAGCGGTCGGTGAGACGCTGACCGACTTCGTAGACGGAGAACCACGCCACTTCCTTGACGTCGAGCGTATAGGGATGGAGGATGCTCTGCGCCGTCTCGATGATGCGATCGACCGTGATCTGCTTGAGGTTGTCGCGATTCTCCGGGGTGACGTCGCCGAGATCGACATAGAAGCGAACCAGATATCCGCCTTCACGCGGAATGATCAGCAGGTTGCCCTTGCTCGCGGATTGAATTGCCGCTTTCAGCCGGATGTCCGGAAAGTCGGTGACGGCCAGCGCATCCATCACGCCCCATGCATGGTTGGCCGCGTCGCCGCGTAGCGTCTGTCCGATGGCGGTGCGTACCCGGCTGCGAGCGCCGTCGCAACCGACTACATAGCGCGCGCGCACGGTCACGGTCTCGTCGAGACGCGCGGGATCGGTACGCCGCAGCGTGACCAGCATCGGGTATTCATTCGAATCGTCGCGCTGAACGTCGACCAGTTCGAGTCCGTAGTCCGGTTCGATCCGGCGCGCGGAGCGACGCATCACGTCGAGCAGATACTCCTGGATACGCGCCTGATTGACGATGACGTGCGGAAATTCCGAAAGGCCCGTTTCGGTATCCTGAACCCGGCCGGTACGACTGATTGCGCCGCGGTCATTTGCATCGGGTCGCCAGAATACCGTTTCATTGACCCAATAGGCTTCTTGCAGAAGGCGATCTGCGAGGCCGAACGCATTGAACATCTCGACGGTACGGCACGCTACGCCATCGGCCTGCCCCATCTGCAACGGTCCGTCGCGACGCTCGACGATGCGCGTGTTGATCGACGGGAATTGCGACAGCTGCGCCGCCAGCACGACTCCGGCAGGGCCGCTGCCGACGATCAGCACATCGACCTTCTCGGGCATCTGCGCAGCATGCGCGTTGCTGATGGCTGGCTCGATCGTCGGATCGCCGACCCGGAAACCGTTGAGATGAAATTGCATGACGTCCTCCTCCGTTCAGTAGATATCTGCTGAACGCGAATATACTCCGTACCCCAACCATTTTGAAGTACTTCGTGCGAGGATGGATGTTTACCCTGGTGCTGGAAGAGCCCTCGTGGATCGTCTGATTCAATGACCGTGCCAATGGCCCCCATGGCCACCCCAGTAGCCGCCGATGCCGATGCCGAGGCTCACCGACGGCGGTGCGACGTAGTACCCAGGTGCATAGCCATAAGCGGGCGCTGGCGCATACCCATAGCCATAGCTGGGCGGCGGCGGGGCGACGACGCAGCCCGCGAGCCCGACCGATACGATGATTGCAAAGAGTAGTCTGCTCATGATCGTTGTCCTCCAATCATGGAGGGCGTGCAAGTTTCGGTCCAGCCGCCTTTCGCCACCACGTCGACAGAACCCATTCGTCGGCGGAGAAGTAAAGCGGCAGCTTCGCCGGATAGGCGAGGCTGTTCCGGTATGCGATGCGATGAACCGCGGAATACCAGTGCGGGATCACGTAATAGCCGTTCATCAATACGCGGTCGAGCGCGTGTGTCGCATCGACGAGTTGCTCCTCCGTTTGCGCGCCCAGCACCTTGCGCAGGATCGCGTCGATGGCCGGCGACTTCACACCCGCGAGATTATCGGAGCCAGGTTCGTCCGCGTACTGGCTGCCGAAACGCGATAGCTGCTCGGTGCCCGGCACCTGCACGTCGGGCAGGCGCACGGTCGTCATGTCGAAGTCGAACGCGTCGATGCGCTTTTGAATCAGCGCGAAATCGGCGGTGCGAAAGTTCATCGTGATGCCGAGCTTCTGTAGATTGCGGCCGAAGGCAGCGGCGACCGGCTCCATCGACACGCCGCCGCCCGTGTCGCCGAGCAGTTCGAAGACGAACGGCTGACCCTTCGCGTTGCGCAGCGCGCCGTCGCGATACGTCCAGCCCGCCTGCGCCAGCAGCTCGCGCGCCTTGATCAGGTTGGCGCGCAGCGATCCGGGCGGATCGGTGTCGGGCTGTTGCGGCATCTCGCCGAACACGGCGGGATCGAGTTCATTGCGCAACGGCTCCAGAATCGCAAGTTCGCCTTCACTGGGTTTGCCCTTGGCCTGCAGGTCCGTGTTGACGAAGAAGCTATCCGTGCGCTTGTACTGATCGTAGAAAAGCTGCCGGTTGAGCCACTCGAAGTCGAACGCGAGATCGAGCGCCTCGCGCACGCGCACGTCCTGAAAGAGCGGCCGCCGCAGGTTGATGAAAAAGCCCTGCATGCCCACGCCGTTGTGATGAGGAAACTCGCGTTTGATCAGCTCGCCGCTGTCGAAACGCTTGCCGATATCGCGCCGCACCCAGCTTTGCGCGGTGTGTTCGACGAGCACATCGTACTCGCCCGCCTTGAACGCTTCGAGTTGCGCGACCGCGTCCGCATACAGCTTGTAATCGATGCGCGCGAAGTTGTGCGTGCCCATGCGGACCGGTAGCGACGCGCCCCAGTAGTTCGGGTTGCGCTTGTAGCTGATGGTTCGGCCGCTGTCGTATCGATCGATCAGATAATCCCCGCTTGCAATCGGCTTCTCGAACGCGAGCTGGTCGAAGGGAATCCGCGTGCCGTCCGGCCGCATGCCCCACTTGTGCGAAAAAACCGGAATTCCGCCCGCGAGCAACGGCATTTCGCGTGTCGCGACCTTGAAATCAAAACGGATCGTGAGCCGGTCGATCACCACCGCGCGCGCGATTTGCCCGAAGTACACCGCAAACTGCGGCAGCGCCTGCGGACTTTTTAGCGTGTCGAACGAGAACTTGACGTCGGCTGCGGTGACCGGATCGCCGTTCGAGAAGCGCGCTTTTGGATTGATGTGGAAGGTTGTCGACAGGCCGTCTTTGGCGACATCGATGTCATCGGCGAGCAGGCAATAAGCGCTCGCCACTTCGTCGGCGCTGCCGGTCGTCAGGCTTTCGAACATCAGTCCCAGTCCCGGTGCGGGATTGCCTCGCAGCGTAAATGGGTTGAACTTGTCGAAGCTGGTCAGCCGGTTTGGATTCGCGAGCACGAGCGTGCCGTCACGGGGGGCATCGGGATTGACGTAGTCGAAGTGCTTGAAATCGGCGGGATATTTGGGCTCGCCGTATTGCGCGATCGCGTACACCGCGCAAGCGGGATCGGCACTCCATAGCGCCGATCCGCTCAGCACGAGCGCGACCATCAGTCGCGAGCTGTTGGACGAGCGGTTTGTTGGAAAAGTCAAAACGCGATCCCGGTATCCGACCGGTGCATCCACACGGCAGGCGATCGCGCGGCACACATCAGCCGCCCGCGCCCGTCATGACATCCCAATACGGGAGCGGGTTCAGCACTTCGACGTTCGCGGGTGCGAACTTCGATGGATGTCCGGCTGGATGCCTGATGGCGGACGGCGTGGTGGACATGGCTTTTCCTTTCGATGTTGGGGCCGGTGTCGTCGTCATGTGCATTAGCCGTGCCTGAACGCTTCGCTTGACTGTCGTTCTTCGTGCTCTGCGCGTTTCGCGGCGCGCATGCTGACGCTGCGACGCCAGCGGCAACCGGTCGATCATGCATCACCGTCGCATCACATCGCCTTTGACGCCCGCCATCAACGCGCCCCCGCTAAATACAAGCAGCCCGGCAAGAATATAAACCGCGAGATCCATACTGCCCGTCGCAGTGCGTATCTGCCCGATCACCCACGGGCTGACGATGCCGCTGGTGATGCCAATGCTGCTAATGAAGGCAATGCCCGACGCAGCCGCATTACCAGACAGATAGCTGGTAGGAACTGACCAAAAGATCGGCAGCGCCGCGAAAATCAACACGGCAGCCAGCGACAAGATACCCAGCATTGCAGCAAAGCTGCTCAGATGCAGTGTAAGTGCCGCAAGCGCGAGACCCCCGCCCACCGTGCAGAAAGCAAAATGCTTACGCCGTTCCCCGGTTCGATCCGAGCGGCGCGCAATCAGAATCAGGCCTAGCGCGCCGATCGCATTCGGCACCACCGTATAAAGACTCATCGCAACCACATCCTGAACGCCGAAATCACGGATCATCAACGGCATCCAGAAGTTGAGCGTCAGCGATGCACAGGTCAGCGAAAAATAGATGAACGCGAACAGATAGACGCGCGGATTGAGCAACGCCGCCGCGAAGCTGCGACCGTCATGCCCACTGTGTCTCGCCTGGCCTTGCGCGCACAGCGCGACGAGCCGGTCCTTTTCAGCCGGCGTGAGCCAGCGCGCGTTGTGAGGCTTGTCGACCAGGAAGCGCCACGACAGCAGTCCGAGAATCACAGCTGGTGCGCCTTCGATCGCAAACATCCACTGCCATCCGAACAGGTTCAGCACGCCGCTCATGTCGCGCATGATCCAGCCGGAGAATAGTCCGCCGAGCACGCCCGCGACCGCCACGCCCGCGAAAAACACCGAGATCACGGCGGCGCGCCGTCTGGTCGGAAACCAGTACGTCAGGTACAGAACGATGCCGGGGAAAAAGCCCGCCTCGAACACGCCCAGCATGAAGCGCAGAACGTAAAAGTGCGCGGGCTTCGACACGAACATCATGCACATCGACGCAATGCCCCACAGCAGCATGATCCGCATGAAGGTTTTACGCGCGCCGTATTTGGCCAACAGGATATTGCTCGGCACCTCGCACAGCACGTAGCCGACATAGAACACGGCTGCGCCGAGTCCATACATCGCGTCGCTGAAGCCGAGATCTTGCTTCATCTGCAATTGCGCGAAGCCGATGTTGATCCGGTCCAGAAACGACACGACATAACAAAGAAACAGAAACGGCACGATGCGCCACGCGACCTTCCTGAACATCGAATCGTCGCTCGCGACGGGCGCGGCGTGGCCAATGGCGTTGCCATCGAGGGAATGCTGCATGTCTCGCTCCAGGTGCGGAGCGCGCCTGTGCGAAGACGAGCGCGCCCGAGGCGTCTAGCGCGCCTTCATGGTTTGAACGGGGAAAAGGAAAGACCGGACGGTCTTTCCCGGATTGCGTGGGGCGATCAGCTTTGCAACGCGTCCCACATCTCCTTGTCGCGCTGCGCGGTCCAGATGCGCGGATGACTGATGCCGCTCGCTTCGTCGTAGGCGCGTGACACGTCGAACGGCAGGCAATGCTCATAGATGAAGACATTGCCGAACTTCGGGTCCATCGCCTTGCGCGTGAGCGCCATCGCGCCTTTCAGATCGAGCTTGTCCCTGAATGCATCGCGGCCCGCCTGCAATAGCGTGGTGACGAAGTCTTTGGTGTAGTCGAGGCCCTTGTTCACTTCGGCGGGCGACAGCAGCGCAGGGCCGCGACCCGGCACCAGCTTCTCCGCGTTCAGCGCGCGCAATGCTTCGAGCGTTGCCGGCCATTGTTCGAGTTGCGCGTCGCCGCAGTAGCAGGCCGCGTCGTACTCGACCAGGTCGCCCGAGAACAACACCCTCTGCGACGGCAGCCAGACGATCGTGTCGCCCTTCGTATGGCCTGAGCCGAGATGCGCGATGCGCACTTCGAGTTTGCCGAGAAACAGCGTCATTTCCTTTTCGAACACCAGCGTCGGCCACGTCAGGCCGGGAACCGTTTCGACGCCGGCGAAAAGGCGCGGGAAGCGTTCTATCTCCGACTTCATGTCGGCTTCGCCGCGCTCGACGATCATTTCGTAAGTGCCGCGGCTGGCGATCACCTGCTGCGCGCCTTCCTTGAAGTACGCCGACGCACCCAGCACCCGCACCGCGTGATAGTGCGACAGCACGACGTATTTGATCGGCTTGTCGGTGACGCTGCGGATCTTCGCGATCAGGTCTTGCGCCATGGCAGGCGTGGCGGTGGTGTCGACGATCAGCACGCCGTCGTCGCCGATGATCACGCCCGAGTTAGGGTCGCCCTCGGCCGTGTACGCATACGCGTTTTCCGACAATTGGGTCCACGTGATCTTCTTTTCTTCCAGGTCGGCCTGGGATGCGAAAGCCTTCGCCATGTCTGTCTCCGTCTCACGACTCGTTGGGGGATGACTAATAGTCGTCGTCGCGTCGATATTTGTCAATGACAAAATACCTTGTCATTAACTAAGCTGGGGTAAACTCTGTTGGTTGGTCGGCACGGTCCGATCGGATACCATCTAGGCCTTCCACGGGCGACACCGAACGGGCCGAACCTCCTTCGGACAAGGTCGGACAACACGATGGCTGATACGACAAGCGAAAAGAAACAGCGGGGCATTCAAAGCGTCGAGGTCGGCGGCCGGCTGCTGCAGGCGCTGGCGCGACAGCGCGAACCGCTCGGGCTGACCGAATTGGCCGGCGAGGCGCAACTGTCGTCGGCGCAGGCGCATACCTATCTGGTGAGCCTGACGCGCCTCGGCCTCGTCAAGCGCGACGCGCTAACCGGAAACTACGAGCCGGGGCCGCTATCGCTGCGGCTCGGCCTCATGCATATCGAACAGCAGCCCGTCTATCGCATCGCGGCGCCCCACGCCGCCGCGCTCGCGGAGCGGATCGGTCTTTGCGTGGCGATCTGCGTGGCGGGCGTGCAGGGACCGACCATCGTTCGATACGAGCGCAGCGGTGCGCCACTGCATGTCAATCTGCACATCGGCACGGTGATGTCGCTCGAAGCGACATCGACGGGCCGCGTCTTCTGCGCGTTCTGTGCGCCCGAGCAGGTCGCGGAGATGGCGCGAAGCCAGGCGCAGTCGGCGGAGCCGACGCCAGCGCGCGGCCGCGCTGCCAAAGCGCCGGTCAGCGCCGAGTGGCGCAAACGCTTCGATGAGATCCGCGCGCGCGGCATCGAACGCGGCATCGATGCGCCGAGTCCGGGCATCAGCAGTCTGAGCGTGCCGGTGTTCGATGGCGATCAACGGATGCAACTCGCGTTGACGGCGATCGGCTCGTCAGGCTCGATCGACGTCGAGTGGGATGGCGCGGTCGCACGTCAGCTGCTCGAAACTTCCCGACGCATCACCGAAGCACTGGTCACACCCACCTGAGAATCATGCAGATCGAAACCCCGGACGCGTCCGACGCGAACCCGCCCCAACTCGGCGATACGAAGGCTCAGCGCGGCATCAGCGCGCTCGACAACACCGGCGAACTCCTGCTGGCCCTCGTTGCCGCCGGCCGTCCGCTGTCGCTGCGCGATCTGGCCACCGCCGCCGATATGCCCGCCGCCAAGGCGTTTCCGCATCTGGTGAGTTTGCTCAAGGTAGGTTTGCTGAGCCGCGACGACGCGGGTCTTTTCAGCGCGGGACCGCTCGGCATGGAGCTCGGCCTGATTGCGTTGCAGCGCATGTCGCCGATTCGCGATGCGGAACCGGAGATCGTCACGCTGGCGGCGGAGTCCGGCATGAGCGTAGCGGTGGCGATTCTTGGACCTTTGGGACCTACCGTGATCCGCTTCGAAGAATCGGCGCGACCGCAACACGTGAGCCTGCGCGTGGGCACCGTGATGTCGCTCGTCAACACGGCGATAGGGCGCGTGTTCGCCGCGCATCTCGCCGACGACGTATTGGCCGGGCTGTTGTCGCAGGAATCGATCAGGCTCGCGGGCGCGCCGGCCTCGGAGGTACTGGTGGCGCCGAAAAAAGGCCCGCCTTCGTTGGCCCCGGCGTATCTGGCACGCCGCGCGAAGGTGCGCAACGACGGCATCGATGACGCACTCGATGCGCCGGTGCCGGGCATCGGCGCGTTGGCCGCGCCCGTGTTCGATCACACGGGCAGCGTCAGCCTGGTGGTCGCGGTGATCGGTCCATCCGGGGGCTCTGACTTCAGCCTGGACGGCGCGACCGCGCAAAGGCTGCTCGCCACGACACGACGGCTGTCGTGGCGGTTCGGCTGGATCGGGCGCTGAACTCGGTTCAATCCGCGCGCGCCAGCGCGAGCGCTTCGAGCAGCACGTCGGCATCGCCGATGTGATTCGCGAGCAGCAGCACGAGCTTCGCGTTCATGAAGTGGCTTTGCTCGTCGGTCAGTCCGTTGTGCGCCTCGATGAGTTTTTCATAGAACGCATCGGGATCGGCCATGTTCGTTTCGATGTTCAGCTTGGTCATGATGGTTATCCGTTGCAGGTTGCGCGGTCCACGGCCTTGGTGACCGATGCCGTGTCGAGAGCGCGCCAGCGCGCGCAGACGTGCTGGTCCGGACGCAGCAGATAAAACGTGCCGGGCCGCGCATCGAAGCGATGCGTGACGATGCCTTCGATGTCTTCGATCACCGTGACGTGAGGCATGTCCGGCAGAGCCGTCACGGGCGCGCCGCGCGGCACGACGATCAATGAGTGGACCGGCACCGCGAGGTTTGCGAGCGCGCGAAGCTCATCGGCACATTTCGTCAGGTCGTCCCCCTGGCCGCAGAAGTGCACACCCGTGAAGCCGCCATGTCCGGTCTGATTCAGGAACCAGGCGTCTTCGCCAGCGAGCTTGACGGGCGCGTCGGTGCTGGCCGCGCCGGGCACCATCGCACCGTTGAACGCGTCGGCGTCGGGCGTGTTCAGCGGGGAGTCGCGCAGCACCGCCGGCACCGACAGGCGGCCGCTGTTGACGATGCGCCGCGCGAACGGACACTCTTTCGCGAGCTTCAGCGTGGCGTCGCGGAACATCCGCGAAACCGCGCTTTTCGGCGTAATGAAGTCGGTGGCGCGCGATGAGTTCAGGATGTTTTCGTCCGCCGCATATTCGCGCTCCGATGCATAGGTATCGAGCAGCGCTGGCGGCGCGTCGCCGTTGACGACGAGCCGCAGCTTCCAGGCCAGATTGTCGGCATCCTGCACGCCGCTATTCGCTCCGCGCGCGCCGAACGGCGATACGCCATGCGCCGAATCGCCCGCGAACAGCACGCGGCCATGCCGGAAACTGTCCATTCGCAAACACGAAAACGTGTAGACGCTGACCCATTCGAGCTCGAACTCGGCATCGTCTCCGAGCAGCGCTTTCACGCGCGGAATCACTTTTTCAGGCTGTTTTTCCGCGACCGGATCGGCGTCCCAGCCGAGCTGGAAATCGATGCGCCAGACGTTGTCGGGTTGCCGATGCAGCAGTACCGATTGATTGCGATGGAACGGCGGGTCGAACCAGAACCAGCGTTCGGTCGGAAACGGCGCCTTCATTTTCACATCGGCGATCAGGAATCGGTCCTTGAAGGTGCGGCCGTGGCTGTCGAGACCGAGCGCCTTGCGCACCGCGCTGCGCGCGCCGTCGGCGGCGACCACGTATTGCGCGCGCATCGAATAGATGCCATCGGGCGTTTCAACCTGCAACTCGACATGGTCGTCTTGCTGGGTCACACCGATCACATTGCTTTTCCAGCGCATCTGCAGATTCGCGGTTCGCTTCGCCTGGTCTGCCAGATAGCCTTCGACGTAGTACTGCTGCAGGTTGATGAACGCAGGTCGCGCGTGGCCTGTTTCGGGCAGTAGGTTGAACGTAAAGATCAGCTCGTCCTGCAGGAACACCTTGCCGACATTCCAGCTCACGCCTTTGTCGACCATCTGTTTGCCGCAGCCTAGCCGGTCGAAAATTTCCAGCGTCCGCTTCGCGAAACAGATCGCGCGCGAACCGCTCGACAGCGTGTCGTCGTTGTCGAGCAGCACGGTGCGAACGCCCTGCTGGGCCAGATCGATGGCCGCGGACAACCCGACCGGGCCGGCGCCGATCACGACGACCGGATAGGTGAGCGGGGCACCGGCATCGTGGTCGGCGGCTCGCTCGTAGTCGAACCGCATCGTTTGGTAGTCGATCTGCATGGCGTCTCCGGGGTTCCGCGGGATATCTTCGATTAATCTATAGCAAGCATTATTGCTCCTTGCTAATGTTGCCCATTCTATAAAGCTTTTGGGGCGATCGAATCTGTATTTACCCTGGTGCGTTTGCTCCCGCATGTGCTGATCTGGCAACGAAATCGACCAGGGAAGTGCGCTCGTCGACAAAGCGGCGCAACGATGTCGCAGGTGATGGATGCGATTCAGCGCGTCAGTATTCTCGCGGCGGAAATCAGTAACGCTGGTGCGCGGCAGGGCGTCGGCGTCGGGCAAGTCGGTGCAGCGGTCAATCAGATGGACGAAACAACGCAGCGAAACGCAGCGCTCGTCGAGGAAAGCGCCGCGGCGGCGGAGAGCTTGAGGCAACAGGCTGCAAACCTCGTCGACCGCGTCGCACCGTTCAGGTTTTGAGTGAGGTGGCCGGCCGGCTACCTACGGTGAAGTTGCTAAAAACAGGCATATAAAAAAATGCGGAGCCACTCGCACATGCGAGGGCTCCGCTGGTAGGAAGGGCCGGGTACCGACTGACCATCGACGATTGGTTTCTTCTCAACTGAGGACCGGCACCAGCTCTTCCTGAACAAACCCCGTAGCGCTTATAACTCATTGGGTGGTATGCGCCGCGCCGGCCTGAGTCGTGCCTGGTTGTGCCGATTCGGCCAAGGCGGCGCGTGCGCGGTCGCGGGACTCGCTTGCCGCCTGGTTGCGTTCTTGCCGGGCATCGCGAGCTTCGGCCCTGAACGCCTTTCTGGCTTCCGCGGTCCGGGCACGTTGTTCGCGATTGGCCTCGCGAATCTCGTTTCGCTTCTGAACGATAGGGTCATTGTGGGTAGTCGTCGGTACAGTAGCAACCTCTGCGACCGGGGGCGCCGTCGTGGTGGGCTGCTGGGCGATAGCTGCGCCCGAAGTCATCAAGCCGAGCACGACGAGCGTTGTGGCGATTCGGTTGGTAAGGCGGCTCATGATTTACTCTCCGTTCGATTAAGGTCTACTGAATAACGACGACTGCCTTCTGAAGTGATGTGAGGTTGTCAGCCGACTGCGGTTGCCTCCGGTACAGCGAGGCGCTGATGGATTCTTTCGGATTCGTCTCAGCACAGGACTCATTCTAACGAACGCCCCATTCATTTCAAATAGCTTTCAGTGAGATTTGCCAGGGTAAACCCTCTATATGGCAGCTGTATTTAGTGCCTGACCTGGCGGGCCACCGCTGATCGTTCAGCCGGCGGGTCTTCTCGTGTTGATTGAACACGGTTGTTCCGACGATCATTCGACGACTGATTGAAACCAGTGGAGACAGGTTTATGCGAGCGATCCAGATCCATGAATACGGCGGTCCCGAGGTGCTGCGCCGTGTCGAACTCGGCATACCGAAGCCGGGTTTCGGCGAGGTACTGATACGGGTTGCCGCGATCTTTCAGGGTTCGACGGCGCACTATCTGATCGAAGATGTGGCGAAGCTCGAAGCGGGTATGACCTGTCTCGTGCATGCGGCGTCGGGTGGCATCGGACAGTTGCTCGTGCAGCTTGCGAAGCGTCGCGGCGTGGAAGTGTTCGCGACGACGAGTACACCGCAGAAGGCTGCTATCGCGCGGGCACGCGGCGCGGATCATGTGATGCTCTATGAACACGGCGCCTTCGCTGATCGGATTCGCGAGTTGACGCGTGGGAGGGGCGTCGATGTGGTGTTCGATGCGGTCGGCAAGACCACCTTGCGCGATAGCTTTCGCGCCGCACGGGTGCGCGGCCTGATCATCAACTATGGTTCGGTCACGGGGCCGATGCGCGACCTCGACCCCTACGAACTCGGCGAAGCGGGCTCGCTGTTTCTCACGCGTCCGCGGCTGGCCGATCATCTCGCCGATGCCGCCACGGTGCAGCGTCGCGCGGACGATGTGTTCGCCGCCATCCGGCAAGGCGCGCTCAATGTCGAGATCAATGGCCGCTATACGCTCGACAACGTCGAGGAAGCGCACGCGGCGCTGGAGGAGCGTCGGCAGGCGGGGAAGGCGGTGATCGAGATCGGCTGAAGGCAGACGCGTCCCGGCCAGTGGCATTCGTGATACGTTAGCTGACACAGACCGCGACGGAGACCGCCGATGCTGATTCCTCTGCTGTTGCTTGCGGTGCTTCTTTGGTGGACGTTCGCGATCCGTCCGTGGCATGCGTCGTCCGAGCGACTTCGTGCAACGAAGTTGGCCCCGCGTTCGACCGCCCGGTTTGTGATTGCCTTGACGATCTGCACCATCGCTGACGCGATGAGCACGGACAAGCTTGGTCTCGCGTACGCTCAAGCACAGCAGCCGTCGTCGTTCGAGAGCTTCGCCGTGCCGGCCGGCAGCGCACCGCATGACGTCGCACCGGCGCATGACGGCACCGTGTGGTACACCGCTCAGGCGCGGGGAGCGGTCGGGCGGCTGGACCCGCGCAGCGGCAAGATCGACACGATCGCGCTCGGCGCCGGATCGGCGCCACATGGCGTGATCGTCGGCCCCGACGGTGCGGCGTGGGTCACTGACGGCGGCCAGAACGCAATCGTGCGCATCGATCCGAAGACGCTCGCCATCACGCGTTTTCCGCTGCCCAAGGACCGGTCAGACGCCAATCTGAATACCGCAGTGTTCGACAAACAGGGGCATCTGTGGTTTACCGGGCAAAGTGGTATCTACGGCGAGCTCGATCCGCAGCGCGCGCGCATGCGCGTCTTCGATGCTCCGCGCGGGGCCGGGCCCTACGGTATCTGCGTGACCCGCGCTGGGGATCTGTATTTCGCTTCGCTGGCGGGAAATTACCTCGGTCGCATCGACCGGACGAAGGGTGCGGCCCAGGTCATCGAGCCACCAACGGCGAATCAGGGCGCGCGCCGCGTCTGGGCCGATTCCATTGGGCGCGTCTGGGTCAGCGAGTGGAACGCCGGAAAGGTCGGCGTATTCGATCCCGCGATGCATCAATGGCGCGAATGGCGACTGCCCGGCAACGGTCCGCATGCGTACGCAATATTCGTCGACGACCAGGACATCGTCTGGCTCAGTGAATGGAGCGCTAATGCGCTAGTGCGCTTCGATCCGCGTACCGAGCGCTTTGACGTATTGCCGCTGCCGCGTGACCACGCGAACGTTCGTCAGATGATGGGCCGTCCAGGCGAGGTCTGGCTGTCGGAATCGGCCACCGATCATCTGCTGCTCTACCGGTCTCATGCTGCCGATGTGGGCCGGCAGTGACGTCCCACTGAACCGGGACCGGAATTGCGCAGTCCGCCGCGCCCCACGGGCGCGGGCCAGTTATAAAAAATGGCTAGAGCAGTTGGAGGGTTCGCGGATCGGCTTCTCCGCCGAAATATTTGCGCAATGCTTCGACAAATACATCGTTGTCGTTCGTGGCGCGCGCGAACAGGGTGACCGACGAGCGAAACTTGAGGTGATCCGGATACCCGAAAATTTCCTCGATGGAGCGGTCGCTGACGAGGTTGACCAGTTGCGTGGTTTCGCGTAGCCGTGGACCGAGTGTCGGGTGGCGCAGGTACGCTTGCGCTTCGGCCAGCGACGAAAGCGCGAATCGCTGGGCCATTGCGCTGGTACCGAGCCCCTCGATTTGAGGAAACACGAACCACATCCAGTGGCTTCGCTTACGTCCATGCTTCAGTTCATCGCATACCTGGGCGTAGACCGGGTCCTGTGCATCGAGGAAGCGTTGAAGGTCGTAGGGATCGTCCATTTCGTACTCCGCTGCAGACGCGAAAACCTATCGTTGAACCACGATTCTCGCGCGCATGAAGGTAGAGGTCTACGATCGATCTTCGCCCGGGGCCGGCAATGGAAGAGACTTGAGTAGTCTCACAAGCCTTGCTCGCTGCAACGGAGTCAATCCTCGTGTAGCGCTCAGTTGCTGAACCCGTGCGCGCCAATAGACGCCGGTGAACAGAGATTCCGCGGCACCCGCCGACAGGACCCGTTCGAGATGGGAAATCGCATCCTCGGCAGTCTGTGGCGAATAGGGGCTCTCGTTGTCTCCAGACTGTTTTCTGCTTGTAGTTTTCATCCACTTCTCTCAATGTGGTGACCGCTTGAATCCGGTCTGTACGTCAGGCGTCAGTTGAGCCTGCTTGTTTCAGCA
This sequence comes from Paraburkholderia atlantica, assembly GCF_009362785.1. Classification (GTDB taxonomy): domain Bacteria; phylum Pseudomonadota; class Gammaproteobacteria; order Burkholderiales; family Burkholderiaceae; genus Paraburkholderia; species Paraburkholderia atlantica. Next base: position 128,826 of record NZ_WHNQ01000019.1, on the reverse strand, counting down.
ATGCATTTGCGCTTGTGGATATCCGTGTACGGCGATGCGAATCACTTTCGCGCGCGCGTTTGATGCCACGGGCCGTGCCGATTCAGTTCCCGCAGCATTCGTGCCCGCATTCGCTCGCGGCGATAGTGGCTAATGACCAAGAACATTGCGATACCAAGCGCCGCGCCTCCGATGACCAGACCTATCCAGGTTTCACTCATGACAGTCCTCTCAAGGGAGCATAGGGATGTTGCGTAAAGCGGTTCAGGCCGGTTTGTGCGGTGTCGCTGCACGAACCGGCGAGCACGGTCGTCGCGCACCTGCTATTGCATGTGTTGGCCGCCGTTGATTGCAACATTGGCGCCGGTCACGAAACCGGCGTCGTCCGAGCAGAGGTAAAGCACGAGCGCCGCCACTTCCTCGGGCTTGCCCAGACGCCCCACAGGAACGTGCGGCAGGATCTTCGTATCGAGGATCTCCTGAGGAATCGCCGTGACCATCTTCGTGGCCAGGTATCCCGGCGAAACCGTGTTGACGGTAACGCCTTTGCGCGCTACTTCCAACGCCAGCGATTTCGTGAAGCCGTGCATGCCGGCCTTGGCTGCCGCGTAGTTGGTCTGGCCGATCGAGCCTTTCGAGCCGTTGACGGACGAAACGTTGACGATGCGTCCCCAACCCCGCGCGACCATCTCCTCGCAAAGCGGCTTCGTCATGTTGAACACCGAATCCAGATTAGTGCGGATGACCGCGTCCCAGTTGACCTTGTTCATCTTCCGGAGCGTCATGTCGTCGGTGATTCCGGCGTTGTTCACCAGAATGTCGACCGGGCCGACTTCGAACTGAATTTTGGCTGCGCAGTGTTGGCACGAATCGTAGTCGGCCACATCGACCGGATACGCGAGAAAGCTTCTGCCCTGAGCTTCCATGTTCGCGAGCCATGCGGCTGCGCCGGTGTTGCTCGGCGAGTACGTGACTACCACCGCATAACCCGCATCGTGCAGTTTGATACTGATCGCTTCTCCCAGACCGCCCATACCGCCAGTTACTACAGCAATTCGTTTCGTCATTCTTTCCATCCGTGATCGTCATATCTGCGAGGAACGTGAATAACCCAATGGCCGTCTCGCACCACCCGCCATTGCTTTGGCACACAACGTATTGCCGAGACCTGAAATGCGTCAGGTAGTCCGGCGAAAATGAGTCGGTTCTCTATCTCTGCCGCGGAGAAATCGTACGGCCGCACCGCGCGGGTTTCGCGCACATGTGTCTGCCGACCCGATGGGACGAGAACTTCGCTTCTACTGCTGTCATTTGTACGACTAATTAATCACGTGACACTGCGAACCGGATCTGGACGTAGACCTCATTCCGCATGAAGGCGAGTCACGCGTGGGGCACTTGCCTGCTATGTGAAATCGGAATAGATTCGGCTCGCGATTGGCCCCAGCCACCCGATAGATTTCTGTTACCGGTAACACCGAGGGATACAGAGAAGCCATCTCCAATCCTTCGATCGCGATAGACGCACCGCGTCGGGTAGGAATCGGACCAGACGTAAATCCGACCGACGAGGCGATAGTAGTAGAAAAACTACATGTTTGCAATGAAAGAAATGTAGTTTTTGTACATTGTTGGCCTACTGACTATTGCCGCTGCATTCTTTAAGCGAGTGTGAACGATCGTTCGGGCGACCGCGCGTTCGAGCATAAAAGCGGATGGGTCATATCGACGGGTGGGCGCCTGGGAAGGAGACTCTGTTTCGACGGATTCAATGGCAACGATGGAACCGGGTCGTCAGCCTGGCGCATCCGTCGCCACGTTACGCCGCGAGCGTGTGACGGATAAACATCAACGCCAGACGCACTCGTCTATGCTGGATGCATCGCGGCCTGCCGTATGTGCATGCCGCGTATCACGAATGTCGGCCTTGGGGAAGTGGAGGCGTGCGAAGCGGCTAACACGGATGATTCAACCGGGTTTGCCATCGGCACGAGCGAGCACAAGCCACGCGGCGTATCGGACGCAATAGAGAACCAGTGCGGCCGCCCAGCAGAGACCGGACGCGTATATCCACGTCATCGTGAACTGCGGCGCGAGCCAGGGGCCGAGCACTCGAATCAGAGTCGCCAGAATGAACAGACCGTAGCAGGCGATCTCGACCTTACCCGCCACGAGTTCGCGTCCGGTATGTCCGCGCGCGGTGCGCGTGATCATCGCGATGATCGCGGATCCAATGACTCCCACCGTGAAGGTATGAATCGCGAGCGAATGGGGGACGACGCCGAGCGCGGCGAGTGCCAGCATCACGAAGCCCAATGGAATTCCCGCATAGGCGATATGGAGGATCAGGAGGATCGGGCGATAGCCGACGCGCCACGAACGCCATCCGGCGAGCCGGAGCCCATGAAGGGCCGCCGCTGCGGCAGACGCAGCAACGATTGCCGCCCACGGCGCACCAAGCGAGTCCAGCAGAAACGCGAGCAGCGTCGCCGGAATAACGGTTGCTTCGACGAATCGCCAGCGTTTCGCGCTAAAGCCCGGAACGGCATTGGCAGTAAACGACGGAATGATGCGCCCGCCGATGACCGTCACGAACAAAACGAGCATGCCGACCGCGAGCCACGCACTGCGCAGCGCCCAGTCGCCGTGACCGTGGGTTGCCCACACATGGAAGAGGACGTTGAGAAGCGCGAGCATTCCGAGCGCGACGGGCAAAAAGACGTTGTGGCGATTCTTCGCCTTCAACAGCACTCGCAACAGAACGAGCGCAACTACGGGCAGAAACGCCACGTCCACGACGACGCCGAGCGGACCCGAACCGCCCCACATCATGATCCGGCCAGCAAGCCAAAGAAACAGCAGTGCCGCGAGCCCTGTGCCATATGCGGGATTCGTGCTCGTCCACGCGCGAACCGCGGTCAGCAGAAAACCAGTGACGATCGCGGCGCCAAATCCGAAGATCATTTCGTGAACGTGCCACAGCGTTCCCGACATGTAGGACGTGGAGTCCAGCAACGGCCAACCTGCCAGCGCGCCGAGCCAGAGCAGCATGGCAACACCGCCGAACACAGCGCCGGCCAGATAGAACGGCCTGAATCCAAGCGCCCACAGAGCGATGCGGGGCGGTGTGTCGACTTGACCTGATTCGATCCTGATGGTCCGCTTCATGACGGCTCCAAACGGCAACTAGGTGGTGATTCATCTTATACACGCACGACCTTTTAGCCGCATGCGACGAATGTTCGCGCCAGGGAAACCGTCTGGCCACCCCATGTCATCCGGACAAGGCCTCACGAACGGCGCGGTTAGGTGCGATGGAACACATCGGCCTGGTTGTCATGGAAAAGTGCCAATTTCCGATCGAACGTTGATTCGCCCCGTCATTAGCGATACCTTTACATCTATCCTGGTCGTCGGGCGCTGGTCAACGAAGGGAGAACCGTTTCGTGAACAGAGCGTCAGCTTTTTCCTGCATCGTCGCATTGAGCGTGATCTTCGGCGGATGCGGCAAGCAGGGACCGCAAAACGCCACTGAGGCATCGGGCGCATCCGCGAGCTCGGCGCCGGTTCAACCTGCACAAAGCGCGAGCGAATCGGCCGCCGCCTCAGGCGCGCAAGGCACGGTCGCGCTGGTCACCGTCACCAAGGCGCAGTTGCCGGCGGAGGCTGCCGAAACGCTGCGCCTGATCAAAGCGGGCGGCCCCTTCCCGTTTAGCGATGACGGCGTCCTGTTTCGTAACACCGCGGGTTTGCTGCCGAAACATCCGCGCGGTTATTACCACACCTATACGGTTCGCACGCCCGGTGCGACGGACCGCGGCCAGCGCCGAATCGTATGTGGCGGGCCGCGCAAGCAGATCGGCGAGTGCTATTACACCGACGATTACTACGCCAGCTTTAAGCGCATTGCAGAATAAAGACGGAACCAACTGCACGAGCGCCGCACGCCTGACGACAGTATCAATCCCGCGCTCCTGACTGTGCGCTAGCGATCAATGCTGATCGCGCCGGCGATGATGCCGGCGTCGCATTTGAGCAATGGATAACTCGATGGCCGCCGCGACCGCCTCCCATTGGCGCTGACCGAAGTTGTCCGACGGTTCTGCGTTGACAACGATCCTTATCTCCCAGCAGACGATCCAAAGCGGTTTTCAGACGGTGCGATCTGTCGATCAGAAAACCTGAAGGCAGCCATCAGAACTATGAGATTTTCCTGCCATCGGGCATCTGCGATAGTGGTTCTCAACCGTTGTGTTGGATTTCCGTACCGCGCGTCGTCGACCAGGGAGAATCTGCATGCATCGTTTTGTGATCGTGGGAGGAGGGGCGGGGGGCATCGAACTCGCAACGCGGCTAGGCGATCGTTATGGCGGTCGACGAAGAGGCGGGGCGCAACGTGCGTCCGTTACGTTGATCGACCGCAACCCGACGCATATCTGGAAGCCCCTGTTGCACGAGGTCGCAGCGGGAAGTCTCGATCCATTCGCACAGGAACTGGCGTATGCCGCGCAAGCACAGTGGCACGGCTTCCAGTTCATTCAGGGCGAACTTGTCGGACTGGATCGTGGCTCGAGACACGTCCTGCTTTCGCCACTGCTCGACGACGACGGAACCGAACTGATACCGCCGCGCCGGATCGAGTACGACTCGTTGATTCTGGCCATCGGTAGCACAACCCACTACTTCGGCGTGCCGGGCGCGGCGGAGAACTCGCTCGCGCTTGACAACGTCGCTCAAGCGGAACGCTTCAGAAAGCGCCTGATTGCAGCTTGCATTCGCGCCGAACAAACACAAGACGCAGGTGAGCGGGATGCAGGTGGAGCGCCTGGCGAACGCGCGCCTCGTGTTCAGGTCGCGATCGTTGGTGGTGGCGCTACGGGCGTGGAATTGTCCGCCGAATTGCGCAATACCGCGAAGGTACTGTCATCGTACGGCTTGCATCGGCTCGACCCCACACACGACGTCGGGATCGTGCTGATCGAAGCAGGGCCGCGAATTCTGCCAGCGTTGAAAGAACGCGTGTCCACCGCGGCTGCAAAATTGCTGGGCAAACTCAATGTCAAGTTGATGGTCGACGAGCGGGTCGCGGAGGTTACGCCCGGACTTATCCGCACGAAAAACGGCAAGACGATACGGGCGGATCTCACTGTGTGGGCCGCGGGCATCAAGGCACCCGCGGTGCTTTCAACGCTCGATGGTCTGTCAGTCAATCATCTTGGACAACTCAGTGTGCGTCGCACGCTTCAGACGGATCTCGACGACCATATCTTTGCATTCGGCGATTGCGCGGCCTGTCCGTGGTTGGGTTTCGAGCGCAACGTTCCACCGCGCGCTCAGGCGGCTCATCAGCAGGCATCGTTTTTAGTCAAGGCACTCAGGCGACGCATCGAGAGACAAAAGCTTCCGGAGTTTGCCTATCGCGATCTCGGCTCGCTAGTGTCGCTCGGGCACGCGAATGCGGTGGGGAGTCTGATGGGAGGTCTTATCGGCGGCAGCATGCTCGTGGACGGACTGCTTGCTCGCTTCATGTACGTGTCGCTGTATCGGATGCACGTTGCCGCGCTGCATGGCTATGCACGCATGATCGTCAATACCCTCGCGCATCGGCTGCGTCGAAGCACGGCGCCGCACGTCAAACTGCACTGAGCAATAGTTCGTTGTAAATGGCCAGAAGGGTCTGGCCGTCACAAATAAATCAACCGATTCCAAACACCAGCAAGACGGAGAGAACACCATGAACAGCTTAGACCTATCGCCTTTCAGCGTCGACTCGAGCAGTGGTGCCACGCGCGCTCGAAACGGCAAGGACGGTTCCGAAAATCGATCTAGCTCCGTGTACCGAACGTTTCTTGCATCGACGGTATCGACGATCGCCTCGAATGTGCCTGAGAGGCCCGACGTGTCGTCTGCCGCTGTTCTTGGCTACAACTGACACGCTTCGGTTCATAGAACGGCCAATTCACCGATCGTCCCGGGGCTCCCATCTATTCTCGTCAGGAATTGGCCTTATGAAGAATCTGCGAATTATCACTCCCCTATCTTGCAACTACGATCTAGCTGTCATCCATCACCAGACAGAAGATCTTCATGTCCACTCTCGCAGGGAAAATCGCCGTCATTAGTCGAGGTCATCGAGATTCGCGGAGTCAGCCTGGTTTGTGGTGGCGTTGAGTCAAGGAGTCGATATGAGTCAGCCAACGCTATTCATGCCGATCCGAGTCGGCAACCTGAAATTAGCCAACCGGATCGTGATCGCCCCGATGGCCCAGTACTCCGCCGAAGACGGCCGGATGAACGATTGGCACCTGATTCACCTCGGCCAACTGGCGCTTTCAGGTGCGGCGGCACTCACGATCGAGGGGACGGCGGTCACCCCCGACGGACGCACCAGCTATGGCGACGTCGGGCTCTATTCTGACGACTGCGAAGCCTCTATGGCACGAGTGCTTCAAGGCGTTCGGCGGTGGTCTGACACGCCGATTGGAATTCAGCTCAACCATGCTGGCCGAAAAGGGTCTCGGCAGAAACTGTGGGACGGCGGCGCACAGATTCCCTATGATCACGCGAATGGTTGGCACACCTACGGCCCATCCTCCGTCGCTTTTGCCGCCGGTGAGACACCACCCGCCGCCTTGGACCGCGATGGCCTGGCCGCCATTCGCGACGCGTTCTCGGCCGCAGCGCAGCGCGCCTCCCGGTTGGGGTTGAATTTCATTCAGGTCCTTGGTGGACACGGCTATCTGCTCCATCAATTCCTCTCGCCTCTGTCAAATCACAGGGACGACGAATACGGCGGTTCATTGGAAAACCGGATGCGTTTTCCACTTGAAGTTTTCGAAGCCGTGCGAGAAGCGTTTTCGCATGATCGCCCCGTGACGATGCGGGTATCCGCTACCGACTGGGTGGACGGCGGGTGGTCCGTGCAGGACGCGATTGCTTTTGTCCACGCGTTGGAGGAGAGAGGCTGTGCCGCAATCAATGTCTCAAGTGGCGGTTCGAACCCAGCCGCGCACATTCCGATCGGGCCTGGCTACCAGGTTCCCTTCGCGCGGGCAGTGAAGCAGGCGACGACGCTCCCTGTCGTCGCCGTCGGCCTGATCACAGACTTCGAACAAGCCGAATCCATTCTCAGCACCGGAGACGCCGATCTGATCGCGCTTGCTCGGGCCGTGCTCTTTAACCCTCGCTGGCCCTGGCACGCTGCCGCTCACTTTGGGACTCAAGTCAGGGCGCCGAACCAGTACCTTCGCTCTCAGCCGAGTCGGCTGCGAAAGGTGTTCGTTTGAATCGGTCTCGTCGGCAAGGGGGCAGTGACCAGTGATTCGACACATCGACGAACGCGGCTTCGAGCTTATCTCCAGGTCGGAATGACGGATGCGGCGAGCAGCACGCCCATCGCGAGATTGAGAACGCGCCAGTGGCTCGGGGTCCGAAAGAGCCGCCCGAGTAGCACGCCGAGCGCGCACCACAACGCGAGCGAAGCGCACGCTGCCACCCCGAACGCTGCACCGAGCAGCATCGCGAGGCGGTTCGGGTTGTTTGCGAGCAGCGCGAACGACGCCGCCGCGCCAACCGTCATCGCCCAGCCTTTCGGATTGAGCCAGAGCAGCAGGAAACCGTTGACGAGCGTAACCGGATGCGCGGGGCTGTTGCCCGCGTTTGGCGGCCCGCTGCGCGCAATGCGCCACGCGAGCCATAGCAGATACGCGGAGCCGAGCGCTTTCACTGCCGTTTGCAGCGACGGCAGCGCGAGAAGCAGACCGCCCAGGCCGAGCGCGGCGAGCGCAGCGAGCAACGCGAGGCCCAGAGCGATGCCGAGCATCAGCGGTATCGAGCGTACGAAGCCGAAGCGTGCGCCCGAGGCGGTGGCGAGCGTGGTCGCGCCACCGGGCGTCGCGGTTGCGACGGCGACGAAGAGCAGAAGCGGCAGTATCGAGGTCATCGGTGCAGATTCGAAGTGAAAGAATTTGCACTGTACGGATCGTCAAAGCATCGTAAAAGCTAATAATATTGATGCGGCACATTACGAGACATAATGCATAGATGAGCCGAAACCTCGACCTCGATCTGATCCGCACCTTCGTTGCCGTCGCCGATAGCGGCAGCATGACGGTCGCTGCGAATCTGCTGCACATGACGCAAGGCGCGGTGAGCCAGCAGGTGAAGCGCCTCGAAGAAGTGCTGGATTGCCTGCTGTTCGTTCGCAAGACGCGCCGGCTGGAACTGTCGCGCCAGGGCGAGCAGTTTCTCGTGAAGGCGCGCAAGCTGCTTCGGTTGAACGATGAAATCTGGGCCGACATGACCGCCCAGCCGTTGCGCGGCGCCTTGCGGGTGGGCGTGCCTTACGATCTCGTGACGCGGCTTGCGCCCGCGATGAAGGCATTCGCCGACGCGCATCCGCACGTCGAAATTACGTTGACGTGCGCGGCGTCGTCGGAACTGAGCGAAGCGGTGAAGAGTGGTCGCTTGGACGTTTCTTTGGTCGAATATGTCGCCAGTGAAGCCGAAGGCGAAGTGGTCTGCATCGAGCCTTTGGTGTGGGTCAAGGGGCGCGGCAGTGAGGCGTGGCAGAAGCGGCCGTTGCCGCTGTCGATGGTAGACGAGCGTTGCGCTTTCCGTCCGGTGGTGCTCGGCGCGCTCGCGGACGAGGGCATTGCGTGGCGCACGGTGTTCGAGAGCGGAAACATCGAGGCGACCGCCGCCACGGTGCGCGCGGGCCTCGCGGTCACGAGCTGGCTCGCCTCCACGGTGCCGGCCGATCTTGAGACGCTCGCACCTCGCGTAAGCGGCTTGCCAGCACTGCCTCCGTTCGCGATTTGTCTGCGCTTGCCCGCGACGGTTCAGCCAGCGGCACGGGAATTCGCGCGGCACGTGCGCGAGTCGATGTCGAGCGACGCAGGCACGCGCCGCGCGCCGCTAGCGAACATTGCGTGACGTATAGCGTTTGAAGTGCGCTCCGGAGCGTTCCTACAAGCGCTGCGGCAGCGCGGCCGCAAAAAAGTCAGTGACCCGGCGCACGCGCGCAGGCACGAAACGCCGCCGCGGCCAGATGACGCTCACATCACGGGCGTCCCGAATGAAATCGTCCAGCACGGTCACGATGTCCGGATGCTTGAGTTCGTCGGCAAGCGAGAGCTTCGCGAAGAGGCCGATTCCCACGCCCGCGAGCACGGCCGAGCGGATCGTCTCGACGCTATTCGACGACAGGTTGCCTCGCACCGGTACGCTGAACCGGCCACTTGGCCCATGAAACGGCCAGTTCGCCGACTCCAGCAGACCACCGTAGAGCAGGCAATTGTGATTGGCGAGTTCCGCAGGTTCCTTCGGTACACCGTATTGCTCGAAATAGCGACGCGATCCGACGCAGACCAGCGGAGTGCTGGCAATTCGCTTCACGACCGAATCCGGATCGTTGATGGAGCCCACTCGAATCGCGAGATCGATTCGATCCTCCACCATATCGCGCACGAAATCCGACAACACAAGATCGACCCGAAGACCGGGATGGCGCGACAGCAGTTCGGGAATCAGCGGAAGAACGTGCAGGCGGCCGAACGTAGAAGCGGAGGCGATCCGCACGAGGCCCGAGACATCCAGCGTACTGCTGGTCAGTTCGCTGTCGGCCACCTCGATCTCGTCCAGCAACGGCTTGGTCCGCTCGTAGTATCTCTGCCCCTGATCCGTCAAAGTCACGCGGCGTGTGCTTCGGTTGAACAGCAGTACGCCGAGGCGCTTTTCCAGCGCGCCGATCGACTTGCTGATGGCGGACTGTGACTCGCCGGTTCTGCGCGCCGCGGCGGAAAAGCCGCCCGCTTCGACAACCGCGAAGAAGGCATTCAATTCGTGAAACCGATCCATTGCATTTCTCTCGTGGGACCTATTCTCTCGGTGAATGGATCTTATGATAAATCCGCCGATTATCATTCGTGGGGGCCGCAATTACGATGTGACTTCCATTCAACAACCGACGGAAGTTTCAATGAATGCTCTCGCAGGCAAGACCGCTGTCATTAGCGGCGGAACGACGGGTATCGGCTTGGCGATCGCCCAGCGATTCGTCGCTGAAGGCGCCCACGTCTTTATCTTCGGCCGTCGCCAAGGCTCGCTCGACGAGGCCGTCAAACTGATCGGACGCAACGTTACCGCTATTAAGGCGGACGCCGCGAATCTCGATGACCTCGATCATGTCGCTGCCGCAGTCAGGGACGAAAAAGGTGTCGTCGACATCATCGTGTCGAACGCGGGCTTTACCGAGCAGGCTTCGATCGACACCATCACGCCCGAGCATTTCGACAAGGCATTCAACCTGATGGCGCGCGGCCCGGTATTTCTGGTCCAGAAGCTGCTGCCGATGATGACGGGTGGCGGGTCGATCATCCTGGTGTCTTCGGCGATGCACGTGATGGGCATCCCAGGGCACACCGCCTACGCGGCGACCAAGGCCGCGTTGCGTTCCTATGCCCGCACCTGGGCCGCCGAATTCAAGGATCGCGGCATTCGCGTCAACATGCTTAGCCCCGGTGTCACCGACACCCCAATACTCGACTCCCAGTCGGCGACACGCGAGGATCTGGTGAGCATGTACAAGAGCATGGTCCCGATCGGCCGACTCGCCCGGGCCGACGAGATGGCCAACGCGGCGCTCTTTCTCGCCTCCGAACAGAGTTCCTATATGACGGGGGCGGATTTGATGAACGACGGTGGCATAGGCCAGGTTTGAGGGTCACGCGCGGATTTGAGTCCGGCATCGGAAGGAATGCACCATGACGTATTCAACTATCGACCCCGGAAAACTCGCAGCGGCGCTTGGCCGCGAGCTCGCCGGCAGTGGCATGGTTATTGGTGTTGTCAACGCGCATAGCCCTGAGTCGATCGAGTCAATGGCAAAGCAACTCGGTGCGCAGGTTACGGCCATGAGTTTGCAAGCTGCGCCCAGCACGGAGGTCATGATCCTCGCCGTGCCGTTTCGCATCCACGCCGTCACTGGCGATCAGCAGTCCAATCCGGACCAGAAGGTCGTTGTCGATGCGATCGACAACGACAGCATCTCGCCGGATGAACTGATGGGTCTGCTAAATGCCGCGAGGTGAAGACCGCGACGATGTTTGCCCGGCGGGCTATCTGGCGCGCGCGTGGTACCACTCGACAGCGTCCTCGCCGGCGGGGATGTTGAACGGGCTCGATGAATCGGTCGCAGCGAGCCAAACCGCTTCGGCGACATCCGATGCATGCGTGACGGCCGTTTCTTTTTCCCACTTCGCGAAAATCTGCTGCGCGAGCGGGTCGTACGGCTCGGGAAATCCGTCTTTCATGCGAGCCCGCGCGTTTTCGCCGAAGCGGGTGGAAGGCGCGCGCCCCGGCAGCACGACACGCACGCGCACATTGAACTGCTCCAGTTCGAGCGCGAGCGATTCGCTGAACGCGTTGACCGCGGACTTGCTCGCGGTGTAGACCGACAGCAGATGCAGCGGTCTGCACGTGACGGTCGACGTCACATTGATGATCACGCCTTCGCGGCGCTCGCGGAACTGCGGCAACACGGCCTGCGCCATCGCGATGGTGCCGAGCGTATTGGTCTCGAAGATATCTCGCACGGTGTCCATCGGCGTTCCTTCGAGCGCGTTCAGAAAGCCGATACCCGCATTGTTGACGAGCACGTCGATCCGGCCTGCTGCATCGATGACCGCGCGAATGCTTTGCGGGTCCTTCACATCGAGGGCGAGAATCGAAAGACGATCGGAGCGCGGCAACACGTCTTCGCGTGGCGTGCGCATCGTCGCGATCACGCGCCAGTCGCGATCCAGAAAATAACGCGCGATTTCGAGGCCAAAGCCGGACGAGCAACCGGTAATCAAGACGGTCTTCATGTCGAATCCTGTGGTTGATGACAGTCCCGACACAATAAGTCCTGACCGCCAGGACTCGCTACAATCGAGCGTCCAGGTTTCATTCGAAATCGTCCGATCATGATCGACCCGCTCGCCGAAATCGTCACACTGCTCAAGCCGACTCCCACGTTTTCGAAAGTGCTCAGCGGCGCCGGGCGCTGGCGCGCGAGCCGCACGGAAGTGGGCCAGCCGTTCTATTGCGTGGTGCTCGAAGGATCGCTGCGACTATCCGTCAATGGTTGCGAGCCGCTGATTCTTCAGGCCGATGATTTCGTGCTCGTGCCCGAAGTTTTCAGTTTCACGATGACGAGCATCGATCCGCCCGACGATGACGACGTCTCCAATAACGCGCCCACGGCGCTGCCCGACGGCAGTTTTCGTTTCGGCGATGCAGCGCTCGCGCCACAAGCGCAATGGCTTGCTGGCCTGTGCGCGTTCGGGTCGCCGGATGCGGCCTTGCTTGTGTCGCTGTTGCCCAAGCTCGTGCACGTGCGCGGTGAACGCAGGCTTGCGACACTCGTCAAGCTCGTGAGGGAAGAGTCGCGCGCGCAGCGGCCGGCGCGCGAGGTCGTGCTGGCGCGACTGCTCGAGGTGCTCTTCATCGAAGCGTTGCGAGCCACGGGAACCGGGGCATCGCCCGGACTGGTCCGTGGCCTTGCCGATCCCCGTCTCGCGCTCGCCATCCGTCATATGCACGAAAGCCCGCACCAGCCCTGGACGATCGCACAACTCGCAAAAGCCGCCGCGCTTTCACGGTCCTCATTCTTCGATCGATTCAGCCGCGCGGTTGGCGTCGCACCGATGGAGTATTTGTTGTCGTGGCGCATGGCTATCGCCAAGAACCTGCTGCGCCAGAACGAAGTCAGCATCGCGGCGGTCGCGGAACGTGTCGGCTACAGCTCGGCGAGCGCATTCAGCGTCGCGTTCACGCGTCATGTCGGACTCCCGCCGACGCAGTATGCTCGCGACGCGGCGAATGTCGTCGTCGCTCAATGAAGTTTGGTAGCGCAAACGCCGTGCTTCGCCTCACGCGACCTGCGCATCGCCATCGTTAGCTGCCTCGCGCTCGAGCAGCGGATAAGCGAGCGCGCAAATGTGCGACTGAATCCGCACCAGATCGCGCAGCACGTCGAGATGCAATGAGCTCGACGCGATGCTGTCGGGCTTGCCCTCGCGCAGGCGGTCGAGATGAGCGTCCCGCGCGGCGCGTTCAAGGCGCCGCAGCGCCTGTTTGTCCTCGAGCAGTTGCTCGGCGGTCTGCGTTCTTCCCGACACGAGCAGCGCCTGAGCCCGGTGAAAACTGTCGATCACCAACTGGTGCAGCGCGCGCAAGTCCTCGGCGCCTTCAGCCGAAAAGCTCACCTGTGCCTTGATCTTTTTCTGCGCGAGCTCCATCAGATTCTTGTCGACGATATCGCCGATATGTTCGAGGTTGATCACGGAGGTCATGATCGCATTGGCCCAGCGCCGGTCTTCGTCGTCGAGCGACTCGCGCGTGACCTCGGTCACGTAGCTTTTGATCGCATCGTGCAGCATATCCACCGCATCGTCGCGGGCCGCGATCTCGTGCACCGCGCGCCGGTCATTCGCGATCAGCACCGGCACGCTCGCACACAGCATCGCTTCGACGATATCGCCCATCCGGATCAATTCGCGGGTCGCGCATGCGAGCGCCTGCGAGGGCACCCGCAGCGCAGCTTCGTCGAGGTAGCGCGGCGCGTCGCCGTTTTCAGCGGCGCCCGGCGCCGGCAGCAGCCGTTCGAGAAGGTGCGCGACAGGCGCGAGCAGCCCCATGAAAGCCACGGCGATCGCCACGTTCACGCCCGTGTGGAAGTCGGCGATCGCACGGGCGGGGCTACCGTAGACCTGCTGCAGCAACGTTGCGAGCGGCGAGCACGCGGCGAGCATCAGCAGGCACACACCGCCTCGCAGCACGAGGTTGCCGGCCGGCAGACGCCTGCGGCTGCGGTCAGCGCCCTTCGCGGCCTCGAAATACGGGTTGAGCGCGCTGCCGATGTTCGCGCCGAGCACCATCGCGATCGCCGTGTCCATCGGCACGGTATGCAGGTTGGCGAGCGACATCACGAACAGTACGACCGGAATACTCGAATGCGCGGCCCACGTGAGCACGCACGCGAGCGCCGCGTTCAGCACCGGCTCGCCTGCCAGCGCGCCGAGCACCGTGCGCAGGGCAGGGGCGGTCTCGGCGGGCTGCACGGTCGAGACGAGGAGCGTGAGCGCAAGCAACATCAGGCCGAGCCCGATCGACGCGCGGCCGATATCACGATTGCGCGAGCCTTTGCCCCTCTCGAAGAGCGTCATGCCAACCAGCAGACACACCGGCGAGATCCAGCTCAGATCGAGCGAGAACGCCTGCACGATCAGCGTCGAGCCGACGTTGGCCCCCAGCATGATGGCGAGGCCGGTAACAGGCCGCATCAAGCCGCGTGCCGCGAACGACGACGCGATCATGCCGGTCGCCGTGCTGCTTTGCAGCGCGCCGGTGATTGCGAGCCCGGCGCAGAACGCGTTCAACCGGTTGCCGAGACTCTTGGCCATGAAGCGCTTGAGCGAGGCGCCGAACGCGCGCATCAGGCCGGACTCGACCATATGAAGGCCCCACGTCAGCAGCGCGACGCCACCCGCGAGATGAAGCACGATCATGATCATCTGGCACCTCCCTTTATGTTTTTTGTCGTGCGCATCTTTCAGGCCCGCTCAGCGCCCGCCGCGATTGCCTCCTCGAGTATCCACGGCGCCTCCGGCATCTGCGCCGGTGTGACGGCGAGCGTCAGATCGCGGCTCTTTCCCTGACGCTCAGGGACACCGTCATCCACGCACCATTGCACGGTTCGAGATGCGCGAGAGCCCCATCAATACCGCGAGCGTGCCGATACCGAGGATCATCGTGAGCGTCGCGGCGTCGAAGATCGCACCGCGGTCGGACAGCGCGAAGATGCCCACCGGCAGCGTGACCCAGCCCGGCGGATAGATCATCAGCGTCGCACCGAGTTCGCCCATCGACAGTGCGAAGCTCAGGCTGAACGATGCGAGCAGGTACGGTGCGACGAGCGGCAGCGTCACGCGCGAGAGCTGGTAGAGCGGCCGGGCGCCGAGGCTCTGGGCCACCTCGCCGTATTCCGGCGCGACCCGCGCAAGCCCGGCCGCCACGTTGCCGTAGGTGAACGCCGAGATCAGCAGGAAGTGCGCGATGAAGACGATCGTCGCCGTGCCGTTGAGCAACACCGGCGGCCGGCTGAATGCGACCAGCAAGCCGAGCCCGATCGAGACCGACGGCACCGCGCTCGGCACGAAGAAGACCACGTCGAGCACGCGGCGCGGCAGGCCTTTGATGCGGCGCAGCGCGAGTGCGGCCCACGTGCCGCTGACGAGCGCCGCGACGCTCGCGACCACGCCGGTCAGCACGCTCACTCGCAACTGGCTCGCCGAATCGGTATGCAGCACCCGCGCGTAATGCTCGAGTGTCAGGTGGCTCGGCAGGATACCGTTCCACTGTCCGCTGATGCTGGCGAGCGCGATCATCGCGACCGGCAGCCCGTAGACTGCGCAGAACAGCAACGCCGTGCCGCTCCACGTCAGCCACTTACCCCATTTAGCCCAGAGCAGCACGGCGACCTCCGCAAAGTGACACGACGGCGCGGTAGCAGGCATAAAGCCCGAGCGACAGCGCGATATTGACGACGGCGATCACACACGCGGTGGTGTAGTCGAATTCCTGGATCGCCTTGTCGTAAATCAGCAGCGGCAACGTGATCACGTCTTTCGCGCCGATGAAGAGCACGATGCCGAACTCGTTGACGGTCAACAGCAGACACAGGCTGCCGCCCGCCAACAGCGCAGGCAACGCGGCGGGCAGGATGATCTGCCGGATGATGCGCAGCGGCCGCGCGCCGAGGCTGCCCGCCATCTCGATCTGAGCACTGTCGATCTGCGAGAAGCACGCGAGCAACGGACGCATGATGAACGGTGTATAGACCGTGATCTCCGACAGCACGACACCCCATTGCGTGTACAGGAAGTTCAGCGGCGGCAGCGGCAGATGGAACATCTCCATCAGCGACTGGTTCAGCAGTCCGGCCGAACCGTACACGAACGTGAACGCGAGCGCGACGAGGAAGGTGGGAAGCGCGATGAACGTATCGATGAGCCGGCCCACGAAACGCGCGCCCGGAAACGGCACGAACGCGATCACGAGCGAGAACACGAAGCCGAGCACGAGGCATCCCGCCGAGGCCGATACTGCGATCGCGATCGTGTGATAGAGACCGCTCAGGAACTGGCGCGAGCGCAGCACGTGCTCGAAGTTCGCGAACGACAGCACATGCTGGTCGCCGCCCAGCGCCTGTACGACGATCAGCCCGAACGGGTAAAAGAACAGCGCGGCGAGCACCGCGAGCGGCGGCGCGATCCACAGGCCGCCTAGCCCCGCGGCCGGCGCACGCGCGCGTGCCGGCGGCGCGATGACGATATCAGCCATGACGTTCAGCCTCCGGTACGAGAGTGACATCCGCGGGATCGAAACGTACGCTGAGCGCAGTGCCCGGCTCTGGCGGCTCCGCGAGCGGCGCGCAGGTGAGCCGCAGCAGCTCGCCTTCGACATCGAGCACGATGCTGTGCATTTCGCCGAGCCACTGCACGCTGACGACGACCCCTGTCAGTTGGTTCAGGCGTCGCCCATCGCCGCCTCGCTCACCGCCGCCCGCAGCGAACTGCAGATGGTGCGGCCGCACGCACACGAAGCAGGCGGCGCCGGCCGCGAGTCCGTGGTGGTTGCAGCCTTCGAGCGGCTGGCTATGAAAGCGCACGCGTGCGCGCCCGTCGTCCATCGGTTCGAGCTGCTGTGCCGGCAGCACGTTCGCGCGGCCGAGGAACTCGGCGGCGAAGCGGTTCGGCGGATGACGATAGAGCCCTTGCGCGTCGCCGTAAGCGACCAGGTGGCCGTCGCGCATGATGCCGATGTGGTTTGCGAGCGTCAGCGCCTCGGTCTGGTCGTGCGTCACGTACAGCACCGTGAGCGACGGCAGCGTACGGTGCAGCTTCGCGAGTTCGTCGAGCATCGAGCGGCGGATCTGCGCGTCGAGCGCCGAGAGCGGCTCGTCGAGCAGCAGCACCTGCGGACGGATCGCGAGCGCGCGGGCGATCGCCACGCGCTGCTGCTGACCGCCCGACAACTCGCGCGGATAGCGCTTCGCGTACTTCGCCATACCGACGAGGCCGAGGCACTCGGGCACGCGTTCGCGAATCACCTCGGCGTCCGCGCCACGGGCACGCAGCCCGAAGGCGACGTTGTCCTCGACGCGCATATGGGGAAACAGCGCGTAGTTCTGCACCACCATGCCGATGTTGCGTGCGTACGGCGGCAGCCGGGTCACGTCGCGATCGCCGATGGTGATGCGCCCGGCGCTCGGCTGCACGAAGCCGGCGACGGCGCGCAACGCGGTCGTCTTGCCGGAGCCGGACGGGCCGATCAGCGCGACGATTTCGCCGGGCTTCACGGTCAGCGTCAGGGACTCCAGAATGGTCTGGCTGCCGTAAGCCACCGACACGCCTTCGAAACCGATGCCGCTCGCTCCGTGCGCGATGACGCTCGGGGCAGTGGAGGCGCGCCGCTGCGGCCCCCGTTCCATGGTCATGGTGTTTGCCATTAGTCGCTCGTCGGTAGCTGGGTTAGTCGATGGAAATCGCCTGGTTGTAGGCGGCCACGTCGGGACGCAGCTCCTGGAGCACCTGGTTCCAATCGGGTTGCCAGATGTCGACGCCCTTCAGCATCGTGTTCAACGCCTGGAAGTTGCTGTCCGTCGGATGCACATCCGTGCGCACCGGGAAGCCGTAGGCGACCTTGCTGACTTCCTGCTGCGCTGGCGCGCTCAACAGGAAATCGATCAGCTTTTTGCCATTGCCGGCATGCGGCGCGTTCGCCACGAGGCCGACGTAGTAGGGCAACGCAAAGGTGGTGCGGCGGCCGTCGGGACCGGCCGGGAAGAACATCGCGACGTTGGGGTTCTCGCGCATCTGCGCGAGGTTCATCTGCATATCGCCGTTGGCCACGAAGAGCTCGCCTTTGTTGACGAGCGCCGTCAGCTTGCCGGTCGACGCGGACGGCCCGAGGTTGTTGGTCTGCAGCTTGCGCAAATAGTCGAAGCCGGCCGGCTTGCCACCGAACGCGTGGAAGGTCTGCAGCATCAGCGCCGTGCCGTCGCCGGCCTGACCCGGCGTCGAGTACTGGATCTTCTGCTTGAACTGCGGTGCGAGCAGGTCGGCGTAGGTCTTGGGCGGGCTCTTCAGCACCGCCGAGTTGTAGATGAAGCTCGGATAGTTACCGACCATCGCGTAGTACAGGCCTTTCGGGTCCTTGTCGCGCGTCTCGATCTTGTCGGCGCCCGCCGGCGAATAGGACTGCAACAGACCGTCAGCCGCGGCTTTCTGCATGAAGGGCGGCAGTGTGACGAGCACGTCCGCCTGGGTGTTCGACTTCTCCTTGCTCAGCCGGTCCACCACGCCGCTCGAGCCGGCCTCGATGTACTGCACCTTGATGCCGGTCGCCTTCGTGAAGGCTTCGAACTGGTTGCCGAACCAGCTCGGCGAACCGTCGTGCAAACCATCCGCGGCATAGAGGGTCACGACGTCGGACTGTGCGTAGAGGGGGGGCGTTGCCATGGCGAGCGCGCAGGCGGCCAGGGCGATCAGACGAGTTTTCATATCCATCCTTCCTTGCGTTGAGTTCGGATGAGGTCAGCATTTCACCTGGTCGAGCGGACGGTCACTCCCAGGGCATCGACCAGGTCCGCACATTCGAGTAGCTCTTCATTGCCTCGACCATGCCCTCCTTGTAACCATTGCCTGAATCCTTGATGCCGCCGAACGGCGACATCTCCGTGCGATAGCCGGGCACTTCCCACACGTTCACGGTGCCGACTTCCAGCTCCCTGACGAAGCGCGTGATGTAGTCGAGCCGGTTCGTGCAGACGCCCGACGAAAGGCCATACGCGGTCGAGTTCGAAACCCGGATCACTTCTTCGATCGCATCGGGCACGCGGATGAGCGGGATTACCGGGCCGAAGGTCTCTTCGCGCACGAGCTCGCAGTCGTACGGCACATGGTCGACGACGGTCGGATGGAACAGCGCGCCTTGGCGCGGCGCGCCGTAAAGCACCTGGGCACCGTGGGCCTGCGCGTCGGCCACGCGTCGCTCGAACAGTTGCGCGGAGGCCTCGTTGATGACGGTGCCCACGTCGACGGACGGGTCCATCGGATCGCCGCACTTGAGCTTTTTCGCATGCACGAGCACGCGCTCGACAAACGCGTCGGCCACGCTTTGCACCACGAGAATCCGCTTGACCGCCGTGCAGCGCTGCCCCGAATTTTTCGTCGCACCGGTTACCGCGAGCTGCGCGGCCTTGTCGAGATCGGCGTCCTCCATCACGATCAGCGGATCGTTGCCGCCGAGTTCCAGCACCGTGCGGCGATAGCCCGCGTGCTGCGCGATGTATTTGCCGACTCGCACGGAGCCTGTGAACGTGACGAGATCACAGTGCGGATCGGTGATCATCGCATCGCCCATCGTGCGCGGATTGCCGGTGACGACGCTCAGCATTTCCGGCGGCAGGCCCGCTTCATAGAGCACGTCGGCAAGCGCGAGCGCGGTGAGCGGCGTGAGCTCGGTGGGCTTCAGCACCACCCGGTTGTTGGTCGCGATCGCGGGCGCGAGCTTGTGGCTCACCATGTTCAGCGGATGATTGAACGGCGTGATCGCCGAAATCACGCCGAGCAGCGGCAGCCGCGTCGTGAAAATCTTGCGGTTCTTGCCGTTCGGGCTGATATCGCAGGAATAGACCTCGCCGTCATCCTTGATCGTGAGCTGCGCCGCGAACGACCACACGTCGTAGGCGCGGCTCGCCTCGTAAAGACCATCCTTCCAGCACAGCCCCGACTCCGCGGTGATCAGGCGTGCAAAGTCTTCCTTGCGCTCGCTCAGCATCTCGGCCGTGCGCTGCAGGATGCGCTGACGCTCGAAGCGCGTGAGCCGCGGCTTGAATGCGTGCGCTTTCGCGAACGCCTGCTGCACGTGTTCGGGACGACCCGCGGGCACGGTGCCGACGACCTCGTTCGTGTACGGGTTGAAGACTTCGATCAGCTCGTCGGTGGTCGTGTGCTGGCCGGCGATGCGCATCGATTCCTGCCTGAAGGCGGGTTTGGTCATGACGTTCATCGAATACCTCGTTCAATGATCCGGTGGAGCCCGCAGGCCGCCGCGACAAGCGGAGCGCGCGGGTTGTTGTGATCGACGCGTTATGCCGCGGCGCCTTGCGTTACGTGGTTCAGCGCGACATCGAAGATGTCGAAGTTGCGCAGCGCGCGGTCCGCTGGCCAGTCGGTTCTGCGGTTGACGATCAGCGGCACGTTCTGTTCCGATAGCCCGCCATGCGAACGCAACGGCTCGGTGAGTCCCGACAGGTCGTGACGCGCGGCGCTCGTGCCGAATACCTTGGCGCGTGTGCCGACCACGACGACGTCGCCGATACGGTCGGGCGGCAGCTCGAAGCGCTCGCAGGCGTCGGCGCTCGTCAGCGCGAGCTGGATGCCTTCGGTCCCGCGCAGCCGTTCGAGCAGCGCCGCTGCGTCGGCCGCGGCGATCCCATCGGGCAGATAGATGGTGGCGAAAGAGCCGAGCGCCCCGTGATGCGCGACGTACGGATCGGTGATCGGCAGAATCACGCGCGAGCGGCCTTTGCCTGTCCATCCGTCGAACAGGTCTTGCAGGTACAGCACGTCGGGCGCGCCATCCGCGCGATGTTTGCCGTTCATGCCGTGATCGGCGGTGATCGCCAGCACGCAGCCTGCCGCATCGAGCGCGCCGACGTAGCGGTCGAACATCGCGTAGAACTCGTTGGCTTTGGGCGAGCCCGGCGCCGCCTTATGCTGCACGTAGTCCGTCGTCGACAGGTACATCAGGTCAGGCCGGAACGTGTCGAGCAGTTTGACGCCCGCCGCGAACACGAACTCGGACAGGTCCGCCGAATACACATCCGGCAGCGGCTTGCCGACGTAGGCGAGCACGTCGCCGAGGCCATTCTGTGCACGGGTCGCCTCGTTGGCCTTTTCAGCCGAAAAGGCGATCGCGCGGCCGCTCGTGAAGTCGAGCCCTTTGCCGAGCAGCGTGCGCAGCTTGTCCTTCGCGGTGACGACGGCGACCTTCGCACCGGCGTCGTGGAACGCCGCGAAGATCGTCGGCGCACGCAGGAAGCGGGCGTCGTTCATCATCACTTCTTCGCCGCTCGCGCGGTCGTAGAAGTAGTTGCCCACGATGCCGTGCACCTTGGGCGGACGGCCTGTGACGATCGACAGATTGTTCGGGTTCGTGAAGCTCGGAATCACGCATTGGGCGATGCGGCTCGTGCCCGTGCGCAGCAGCTTCGCGAGATGCGGCGCGTGCCCGGCCTTCGCGGCTTCCTCGATATAGGCGGGCTCCGAACCGTCGAGGCAGATCACGACGACCGGCTCCGCCGGAAAGCGATAGTCGCGGCCATTGATGCTCAGCACCGTGTCTTGCAGCGTACTCATGATGTCCCCCTCAAGCCGTTTTCGCGACCGGCGCGTTAATGCCCATTTCATCGAGCACCTCGCTGATCGCACTGAGCGCGGCGCGCATCTCGCGCTCGCCGAGCCGGCCGATGCAGCCGATGCGGAACGAGTCCGCGACGGTGAGCTTGCCCGGATAGATCACATAGCCGCGCGCCTTCAGGCTGTCGTAGAAGCGCTGGAATTCGAAGCGAGGGTCCTCGGGCATGTGGAAGGTCACGATGATCGGAGCCTGCAGCGCTTCAGCCAGCAGCGGCTTGAAGCCGAGCGCGCGCATGCCTTCGACGAGAATCCGGCAGTTGTTGCGATAGCGCGCGCCGCGCCCCGCAACGCCGCCTTCGGCATCGAATTCCTCCAGCGCCTGATGGAACGCGACGATCACGTGCGTGGGCGGCGTGAAGCGGTACTGGCTGGTCTTTTCGAGGTTGGTCCATTGCTCGTGCAGATCGAGCACGAGCGTAGTCGCGTTGCCCTGCGTGCGGGCTAGCGCTTCACGTCGGCAGATCACGAAGCCGAGACCGGGCACGCCTTCGATGCACTTGTTCGACGACGCGGCGACCGCATCGATATGCATCGTCTGCACGTCGAGCGGCAACGCGCCGAACGCGCTCATCGAATCGACCAGATAGCCCTTGCCGTAGCGGGCCGCGAGCGCGCCGATCTGCGCGATCGGATTGAGAATGCCCGCGGTGGTCTCGCAGTGAACCGCGAACACATGCGTGATCGACGGCGAGGCGGCCAGCACCTTGTCGATCTCGGCGAGATCGGGCGGCGTGTCCTCGGCCGTTTCATGCACGACGGTCTTGCGGCCGGCGATTTCGAGGATGCGCTTCGCACGCTTGCCATACGCACCGTTGATCAGCACCAGCACCTCGCCGCCGGGCGGCACGAAGGTGGTGAGCATCGCCTCGACGGCGAAGGTGCCCGAGCCCTGCATCGGTACCGTCACCCAGTCGCGCGCGCCATTGGCGATCGCGGCAAGGCGCGCGAGAACCGAGCGGTTGATCTCGATGAAGTTGGCGTCGCGCGAGCCCCAGTCGTGAATCATCGCGGCCTTGACGGTGCGTGACGTCGTTAGTGGTCCTGGGGTCAGCAACAGTGGATCGCCAGTTTCGGAACAAGCCGGCGATGCATACGTGGAACCGGTCATCGATGTCTCCTTGTGGGTCGATTTGGGTACTGCGCAAGTGCGTGAGACCCACTCTAGGAGCTGCAACAAAAACAGTCAAGATGCCAAAAAATGCCACATTCCGGTCGGACACGCGAAACGCCGCCTGGAAGTTGGCGAAGTCCGTGATGGATATGGGGAAGCGGCCTCCGCTCGGGACAAACCCGCAGTGGGAGGCGTGGAGGGGCGGGGGGTGGTAGCCGGCGCCGATTGAGTGACAGGCGCGGCCGGTTGCGTCACTGCTCAGGAGGCCGGTGCGCCGCCTTCAGCGCCGAAGAGCACGCCTAGAACAGTCGCATCAGCGCAAGGCCGGCCAACGTCAACGTAGCGGCCGCGGTACGCACGCGGCTGAACGGCTCCTTGAGCACATACACGGCGATGAAGCCAGCGAATACCACGCTCGTCTCGCGTACTGCCGCAACGAGGGCGATGGGAGCGACGGTCATCGCCCAGATCACGATCCAGTACGCCGCGAGCGACATCGCGCCGCCCGCGAAGCCCGGCAGCAGGAAACGCCGCATCGGCGCCATGCCGGCCAGCCCGTAGCGATACAGGCAAAGCGTCAGCATCGGTAACGCATCGAACACGAACAGCGTCGCGGCGTATGAGTTCGGATTGCCGGCGACGCGCGCGCCCACGCCGTCGACGACCGTGTAGCCCGCGATCGTCACCGCCGTGAGCAGCGCGAAGCCGAGCGCGACACGGTTTTCCGATGCGGAGTGATGGCGGCCGCGCAGCGACAGCAGCAACACGCCGCTGCCGAGCAGCACGACCCCCGCAACGCCGCCCGCGCTCATCGTCTCGTGCAAGATCGTGACGGAGACGAGCGCGGTCATCAGCGGCGCGGAGCCGCGCGCGATCGGGTAGATCTGGCTCATGTCGGCACGACGGTATGCCTCGCTCAGACACACGTAGTAACCGAAATGAAGCGCCACCGATCCCGCCACCCAGGGCCACGCGGCAGGTCGAGCGAATCCGGTGAACGCTAGCGACGGCAGCGCGATCAGACCGCAGGCGATGCACAGCAGGGTCATCGCCAGAAAAGGATCGAGGCGCACCTTGATCACCGCGTTCCAGCCCGCATGCAAAAGCGCGGCGGACAGCACGGCGAAGAACACGGGAAGCGTCATCGTCATGCTAGGTGTGGCGATTGGCGATGATGACTTCCCAGCGCTGTTCGGCGCAGGCGCGGACGATGCCCGCGGGCGGCTCGGCGTCGACGATCAGTCCGGCGATATGCGGCACAGGCGCGATCAGCACGGGCGTCTGCTGTTCGAACTTGCTATGGTCCGCGAGCACGTAAACCTTCTTGCCCGACTTCATCATCAGATGACGTTGCTCGGCGGCGAGCCGCGAGTAGTCGGTGAATTCGCCTTCGGGCGAGATGCCGCCCACGCCGACAAACACCAGATCGACGCGGAAATGGCTGAGCGCCGTCATCGTCTCGACGCCGATAGCGGCCTCGTCGTTCGGGTCGATGTCGCCGCCGAGCACGACGACTTTCACGCCGGGCGCGCGGCACAGCATCAGTGCGATCGGCAGGCTGTTGGTGATCACGGTCAGGTCGCGATGATGCTGCAGCGCCTCGGCGAGACCCAGCGTGGTCGAACCCGAATCGATCAGCACGACCATGCCGTTGGCGACGAGCCGTGCGGCCGCGGCACCAATGGCCGCCTTGCCCAGCGCGTTGACCGCCTCGCGGCTTGCCAGCGACGGTTCGGCGACGGGCCGCTTCGACGCGCCCCCGTGTACGAGATTCGCGCGGCCCTGTTCCGCGAGAATCTTCAGGTCGCGGCGGATCGTTTCGCGCGACACGCCGAGCGTCGCCGAGAGGTCCGCGACGCTGACCGAGCCGCTCGCCTCGAGGCTTTGGACGATGTAGTCGATGCGCTCGATCGCGAGCCGGCGGTTCGGGTTCAATGAAGCGGGCACGGGCCCAGCTGAGCGGTTATCGAGCATGGTGTGGCTCTCCGTGCGCATCGTCGGCGCTGGCGTCGCTGGATGCATGGCAAGTCGCGTCGGACAGACCGCGCGGGGGCGAGCGGTGCGCTGCCTCGTCCGGTCCTTCCGTCCCTTCTGCGAGGGCAACGGTCATCGGCGCGGCCGCGCTGCCCGGATACCGCACCTCGACGCGTGCCGCGGCGAAGATCTGCGCATAGTGCGCGTCGAGCGGCGCATCGGTGACCAGCACGTCGATCTCGTCGGCGTTCATCGCGCGCACCAGCGCGCTGTGCTCGAACTTGGCGTGCACGGCGACGACGACCCGCCGCCGCGCTTGTCCGAACGCGGCACGCGTGAACTCGACATCCCACGGCTGTGCGTCCATGAAGCGTCCGGCACCATCCACGGCCGTCACCGAGACGATTGCGTACTTGACGTGAAACTGCCGGATGTAGGCGAGCACCGGCTCGCCGAGCGCGGCGGCGTCGTCCGCGCAAAGCTCGCCGCCCGCCATGAACACGCGATTGCCGTTGTGCTGCGCGAGCAGGCTGGCGATGGCGGCGGAGTTGGTGATCACCGTGAGCCGGGAGCGGCTGCGCAGCGCCTGGGCGATGTGCGTGCAGGTCGTACCGCTGTCGAGGATCAGTGAGTCGCCGTCTTGCACGAGTTCGCAAATCTGCTGCGCGACGATGTCTTTTTCCGCCCGGTGCTCGTGCATACGCCGCCGGAACGGCGACTCTTCCAGATGGCTGGGCAGCATTACGCCGCCGTGCACTTTGATCAGCAGGCCCTCCTCGATCAGCGGCTTGACGGTGCGCCGGATCGTTTCGTCCGATACGGCGAGCGCCTCGGCGAGCTGGGCAATCGAGGTGGTGCCCTGCGACTGGGCGATCCGCAAAATCTCGGCACGACGTAGCAACGGATACATAGGCGACCAGGGTGACAAAAACAAAAAGGGGCGCGAGGTGTAACGGCGCGCCAAGTTGGGGCCGTCACAAAGCCACAAAATAACACACATTTCCTCGTCACTCGGAGTTTTATTGCGATTGGATTGCACCGGTCACCGCTCGAAAAAGACAAGGTGGGCAAGTGTCTCGCGGATTCCGGGCATGCGTCATAGGCCCTTTGGCCAAGGCATTGTGGGCGAATTTTCACCGTGCGCCCGCTCTTCGCTGGCTCCCGGTGATTTCCGGTTTCTGTTGTTTTTTGCGTCTTTTTGTTGCAGTCTATGGCCACAGCGTTTTCCACACATTGCCACACACATCCAAAAAAGCGAGGCCGCCGATGTCCACGGAAATCCCAAGCCATGCTCGTGTCGTCATCATCGGCGGCGGCATCGTCGGTTGCTCGGTTGCGTGGCACCTGACGAAGCTCGGCTGGACCGACGTCGTGCTGCTCGAACAGGGGCAGCTGTCGTGCGGCACCACCTGGCATGCGGCCGGTCTCGTCGGGCAGTTGCGGGCGCAGGAAAGCATGACGAAGCTGATCCGCTACTCGACGAAGCTCTACGCGGAGCTCGAGGCCGAGACCGGCCTCGCCACGGGCTGGAAGCAGTGCGGTTCGTTGTCGGTCGCGCGCACCGCGGAGCGCATGACCCAGCTGAAACGCACGGCGGCAGTCGCCCGCGCCTATGGCGTGGCCTGCGAAGTCATCGGGCCGCGCGAGGCCGGCGAACTGTGGCCGGTGATGCGCACCGACGATCTGCTCGGCGCGGTCTGGCTGCCGGGCGACGGCAAGGCGAATCCCACCGATCTGACACAGTCGCTCGCGCGCGGCGCACGCATGCGCGGCGCACGTATCGTCGAAAACGTTCGCATCACCGCAGTGCAGACTCGCCCGGCGCGTCAGGGCCGCGAGGCCTGCGGCGTCACATGGTGTCGCAAGGACGGCGCCGAAGGGACGCTGCACGCCGATATCGTCGTCAACTGCGCAGGCCAGTGGGCCAAGGCGGTCGGGCGGCTGTGCGGCGTCACGGTGCCGCTGCATTCGGCTGAGCACTACTACATCGTCACCGAGCCGATCCCCGGCGTGCATCGCGATTTGCCCGTGATGCGCGACCCGGATGGCTACATCTACTTCAAGGAGGAGGTGGGCGGCCTCGTGATGGGCGGCTTCGAGCCGAACGCAAAGCCGTGGGGCATGGCGGGCATCCCCGAGAACTTCGAGTTCCAGCTTCTGCCGGATGATTGGGATCAGTTCGAGATCCTGATGCAAAACGCGCTCGTGCGCGTGCCGGCGCTCGAAACCGCGCAAGTCAGGCAGTTCTATAACGGGCCCGAATCGTTCACGCCGGACAACAATTTCATCCTTGGCGAGGCGCCTGAGTTGCGCCGCTTTTTCGTGGCCGCAGGGTTCAACTCGATGGGTATTGCGTCGGCGGGCGGCGCGGGCATGGCGCTCGCCGAGTGGATCGTCGCTGGCGAGCCGACCATGGACTTGTGGCCGGTCGACATCCGCCGCTTTGCGCGCTTCAATGGCAACGACACGTGGCTGCACGACCGCGTGAAGGAAACCCTCGGTCTGCATTACGCGATGCCATGGCCCAATCGCGAGCTCGATACCGCGCGGCCATTCCGGCGTTCGCCGTTGTATGCGCTGCTGCGCGACGATGGCGCGTGCTTCGGCAGCAAGATGGGTTGGGAGCGCGCCAACTTTTTCGCACCGAGCCCCGCGGAAGCGCGCATCGACTACGCGTTCGGCCAGCAGAACTGGCTGCCGTGGAGCGCCGCCGAGCACCGCGCGTGCCGCGAGCGTGTCGCCCTGTTCGACATGAGCTCGTTCGCGAAACTGCTCGTCAAGGGGCGCGACGCCGAAGCGGTGCTGCAAGGCATCGTAGCGAACGACGTCGCCGTGCCGCCCGGCACCACCGTCTATACCGGCGTGCTGAACGAGCGCGGCAACTACGAATCGGACCTAACGCTGACCCGCCTCGCCGACGACCAATACCTGGTCGTCACGGGCTCGGCGCAGGCAACGCGCGACCTCAACTATCTGGAGAAGGCGATTGCGCCCGAGCGCCACTGCGTGGTGATCGATGTCACGAGTCAGTACGCGGTGCTCGCGGTGATGGGGCCGCACGCTCGCGCGCTGTTGCAAAGCGTGTCGAAGGCCGACTGGAGCAACGAGGCGTTCCCGTTCGGCCAGAGCCGCGAAGTCGACATCGGCTACGCGACGGTGCGCGCGACGCGCCTCACCTACGTGGGCGAGCTGGGCTGGGAGTTGTACGTGCCGGTCGAATTCGCGGTGGGCGTCTACGAGACCTTGCGCGCGGCTGGCAAGCCGTTTGGGCTCGTCAACGCCGGTTACTACGCGATCGAATCGCTACGGATCGAAAAAGGCTACCGGGCGTGGGGCCGCGAGCTTTCGCCGGATTGCAATCCGTTCGAGGCAGGCCTCGCATTCGCCTGCAAGCTCGACAAGGACATCGACTTCCGCGGCCGCGACGCCCTTTTGCGTCTGCGCGACGCGCCGCTGCGCCGGCGTCTCGTGACCCTGACGGTCGACGGCGCCGAACATCTGATGCTATGGGGTGGCGAAGCTATCTTGCGCGATGGCGAGCCGGTGGGGGCGGTAACGTCCGCCGCGTTCGGGCATACCTTGCGATGTCCGGTCGCAATGGGTTTCGTGAACCGTGCCGATGGTGCCGCCGATGCTGCGTGGCTCGCGCAAGGCCGCTATACGATCGACGTGGCGGGCGAACAGGTGAGGGCAAGCGTGCATCTGAAGGCGCCGTACGATCCGCGATCCGAACGCGTGAAGGGCTAGAGGCACCGGCCTTCGACCCAGACTTCTTCGTGATTCAGTTCGTGGTCCAGTCCCGCGTCAGAACAGATGCGTAGCATGGAGGATTTGCCGAAAATGAATTCGTTTGGTCACAGTGAAGCGTCATACGCGACTGAAACCGTGCTCGGTGTCGGCGTGGTGATTCAGCGCGAAGGCCGTTATCTTCTGGGTCTGCGTCGTAGCGAATATGGCTACGGAACATGGGGCTTCCCCGGCGGCAAAGTCGACATGGGTGAAGATCCGCTTGCAGCCGCTTCCCGCGAGTTGCTCGAGGAGACAGGTCTGGTGCTAACGGATTCAGTGGCAACGACCTGGAGGACGGGATGGATCGAGCCCGGCAAGCTTCGGCATATCACATTGTTCGTCGAGGGCGGTTCAACGGGTTTGCCGATATGTATGGAGCCGGATAAGTGCGAAGCATGGTCATGGTTCGCGGAAGACGCCCTGCCGGCGAATCTCTTCGAACCAACCCAGCTCTATTTTTCTCGGGCACAGCGAATGGGATCGCCGCAAAGGGGGCGACAGTAGACGCAGGCGACCGGCCCGCGCGGAAAGCGCAATCCGGTCCGATCCGTCGAGCATCGCCCACCTATCCGGCCGATGCCGCGGGGCGCTGCTCAATGGTTGCTTCGTCGCTCTCTCGCACGGTCAATCTATTCCTCACCGACTTGACACCGAGCACTGATCTCGCCGCATTGGCGGCGCGCGAGATCTGCCAGCTCTCCGGCACCGTTCCGGTGAGCGTAACGACGCCTTGGCTCGACCTGATGTGAATCTTTGAATCATCCATATCCGGTACGCGCCTGAGGGCACGGCGGACGTCGCGAACTATCGAAGTATCCGGCTTGGGTCGAGGCGGTGAGCCTGAGGCCGCGACCTTTTGTGCGACCACGTCGGCCGTCGCGCTCAGAGCCGGTTGCGCGCTCGCATAGGCCGAGGCACTCGCGATGGCCGCGACTAAGGTTGCGCCGATTATTCTGCTCGCATTGTTTGCATTCATGCTTTGCCTCCTTTGGGTTCTGTCAACCTTGCGGCGCAAGACAGAAAGATTGGGCGCGGCTCTACCGTTTATAGCGCGATTGAGCGATTTTGTGGCATTTCCGTGAACTTGTCCCGCCCGGAAAATCCAGTTACGCGCAACCCTGTCCGGTCAAAACCTGTCCGACAATAGCTAGCGCGGAAGCGACGAACGGGCCGCTGCAACTTAACATCCTGCAGTCGATGGCAACGAAACGGATAGGGCGGTTACGCATACCCACGCAGTCCACTGCCATCAATTCGGACGCGTACGTACAAGAGAGTACGCCTTACGCGAAAATCGGAACAGGAACATGAAGAAAGGCGCCAGCTGATACGCGGGGCGTAAATATTCGCTTTGCGCGACGCTGGGCCTCATATGGTAAAGGCGCTGGCGGCCGAGCGGTTGAGCAAAGAGAGCACGTGTTCTTAGGAGTCTGGCAGCAGGTGTGTATTTGGGTCTTTTTGCTACCACCGGTTTCAAGCGACTTGAAGCATCCCATGGAATTGCAACGCCGCCAGGTCTCAACGGTTAATTTACCCGCGCATCGCACTCGCTAGAGTGAGGGGTTTCTGGGCTTTTCGCGTGGGCACTCTTCACGAATATCTTCATTTGCCGAGGTACGTTGCAGGGTCTCTGGCGGCTTGCAGGGAATCGCTGTTTCGTCCGGCTCAATGTCGGCACAGAGGCCGATTTCCGATTGTGCGTGGCGCAGGAGCAGAGCAAGAAGTTCGGGACGCAGCCCGTCACCGCGTTGCGCTGCAAGTGAATGCAGCGAGAGAAATGGCAACATGGTTCGACTCCAATCAAGATTGGGCTGTTCGATTCAGGAAAGGTAAGAAGTCACTTCGAATCGGCAGCCCTAACAGTCAGGCGGCAAAAGCGGGCCATGTGGCTACCAGGAGAAAACTTTTTTCACGAGCGGTCGACCATCGGCGTTAAGCGCCGGTTGATCTTGAGCGTCGGCGTATTTCAACTGGACGTAACAGGGGACTGCGTGCTTGCGAAACCATGTCGCCAACTATTTTTGAGCAGCTTGTATCGCTCGCATACCCCCATTTGGGAGTAGGGAATGCTTGACGCCAAAGTGAATCATGATTTGCTCAACGAGATGATGGACGATATTTTGTTGTAGTTACACGATGAATATTCGACTACGTTTTTTATCGATTCTGGCGGCGTAGTGCCGCCCAAAGGCGTTTTAAAGCGTCGAGACGTGCTTAAACTGGAAATCGGCGAGGTTACCTGATCCCTCTCGTGGCAAGGATGAGGGCGACTGTGGGCACAGACAATATCCATTTAGCGATTCAGCGTATCTACGAAGCGGTTCTAGCGCCGCAAGCGTGGGAAGAGGCTGCGGCAAGTATTGTCACGGCCATCGGTGCGGACTGGGGATTTTTAATCGCGACCCAGGGAGGCGTGACGGCGCTTTCGGTGTCGGCGGGGCTTGAGCCGGTTCTTGCTCGAGGGCTTCAGCGTGAATTTCAAAACCGCCTTCCGCAGTGGATCAAAAATATTCCTGTTGGAACACCGCGACGACAGTCATCGGAAATCTCAGACTCCGAGTTCAAACGCACTCACATTTATAACGAAGTAGTCAAGCCCGCGAATATGTTCTATGGGCTCGTTCTGCCGGTTTCTCACTCCGATACGCGGCAGGTTTATTTCTCGGCGGGTAGACACCTTGGTGCCAGAGACTTTGGCGAGGCCGATCTTTCGGCTGCCGCAATGATAGCGCCGCACCTAACAGCGGCCTTGAACGCGCGCGGTCATATGGTGTCGGCTGATCTGCGCGCCGATGGTGCATTCGACCTTTTGATGCGCCTCAATATAGGCGTCGTGCTTCTCTACTCGAAAGCCCGACCCGTCTTTGTCAATCGCTATGCCGAAGCGCTTTGCGAACCTCACGACGGTTTGATAATTAACCATCAGGAAGTATCTGCCCTCGTTCTGTCGGACGCGAAAAGCTTGCGGGACACGATTGCTTGCGCGATCGATATCAATGGTGACCGGTCGAATCTGACCATCAGTCGCCTGACGATGCGTGCATCGCCTCGCTGCTATGTTTCTCGACGATCGCCGCGATTGCCGTTGATCGTTCGCGCCATACCGGTGATGCCGCCTGAATCCTTGGGTGGGATTAGTCCACTTGTTTGCACGGCTTTATTAATCTTCGACCCGGAGCGACCCGTTGCAGTCAATCAGTCGGACGTCGCGAAAACATTCGGGCTCACGCCGCGCGAGGCTGAGTTCGCAGCACTACTGGCGCGCGGGCATGATGTTGACGAAGCCGCGTTGATGATGGGAATCAAATCTGAGACCGCACGAGAATATCTGAAGGATATTGAGGGGAAAACACAAACGCATCGCCAGTCACAGTTGGTCTCTCTGCTGCTGCGTGGTGGCACGGATATCTTTCGCGAATAGAGAATGCCCGCCGCCATCTGCTGTTCACCGCGACCGATCCCAAGGGTCCGGAAATCAATCGCTACGACTTCCACGCAAAATCTGATCTCCTAGTCGAACGATTTCCTTGACCAGCAAATCAAGGTCGTCCCGACGGGTCCGGTGATTGCATATCGCGACCCTGAGGCAATGTACTCCTTGCACCGTTGTGTCCGACAACGCAGCAATACCAGCCTCCTGAAGCTGCAACATGATCTCGATGTTGAGAGCCTTTAACGCTTCCTCTTCCATCTCCTTCTCTGGCCGATATCTGAAGCATACGATGTTGATGTTGGTCGGTACGATCAACTCGAGGCGTTGCTCAGAGACGATGAGGTCACTGAGGTAGCGCCCCTGCGCGATGTTCTGGTCGATCAGACGGCCGAACTTCTCGACGCCATGCTCTTTCAGAGCCATCCAGACCTTCAGCGCACGGAAACCTCTGGACGTCTGCAATCCATACTCGTATAACCAGGGAGCCGAAGCAATTCCACGCGGTGTGGGTTGCAGATATTCCGGTGTCAGCGCGAATGCGCCTCGATGCGCAGCGGCGTCGCGAACGAGCGCGCAGCCGACCTCGAACGGGGCGTGCAGCCACTTGTGAGGATCGAGGGCAATCGAATCAGCGCGTCCGATGCCCGCAACGCGATATGCATTGTCGGGTGCGATCGCAATCAGCGCGCCGATGCATCCGTCGACGTGTAACCAGACATCCTCTTCAGCGGCCACGTCGGCCAGCGCCATCAGATCGTCGATCGCGCCGGTATTGACGGTCCCCGCCGTCGCGATCACGCACGCGGGCTGAAATCCGGCGGCCCGGTCCTCTGCGATCGCATTGCGCAGAGCGGCGACGTCGATTCTCAACGCCGCATCGGTCGGGACCCGCCGCAACGCCGTATTTCCCAGGCCGAGCGACTCGATAGCCTTACGATGGCAGCTATGCATCTGATCGGAGCCGTAAAAGCGCAACGGCCGGTCGATGGCCGCTACACCATGCTCCCGCACGTCGATTCCAGCCTTCGCATTGCGCGCCACTGTCAACGCAATGATGTTTGCCATCGAGCCGCCGCTGACCAATGTGCCACTGGCCGAAACGGGAAAGCCGACCATCTCCTTGCACCAGTCGACCACCTGCTGGTCCATCAAAGCCGCCGCATGATTGCCCCCACCCAGGTTAGAACCCTGAATTGCCGCCAGAAAGTCTCCCAGTGCTCCGGTGAAGTTGCTTGCGCCCATATACCAGGACCAGAAGCGAGGATGCACGTTGCCCAGTGGATAAGGCATCAAATTGTCGCCAAGCTCGTGATAAATGCTTTCCGCCGATGACGCCGAGCGTGGCAGCGGCTGCTCGAACAAGGCCTTGGCGTCCTCGGGCATGCTTCGCCACACTGGCCGGCTGCGGACGTCGCGCAGGTAGTCGACCGCATCGTCGACGATGCGGTGTGACAGTGTGCGCAACGCAGTCCAATCGTCCGGATCGAGCGTTTCCTCGGTACGTGGCTGAACGCCGTGGATAGGGAGCAAACCGTCTGCGTCGTTCTTATCCATCACGGCACCTGTCGGGTTCGATGTTGAGCAAACAAGAATAACGCCAGCAGGAAACACAGGACGAGTAAAGGACGCCCCTTCACACCAGCGGTGAACTCATCTTCGTCGATCCGCCTCGCGCGCAAGCGCAGCGTCGATCGTCTGGAGCGCATAGAGGAAGCCCAGGCTGCCGCCCTCCTGCCGTAGCCGCTGCAGTTCCTTCAGCAATGCCGGATCGCGATTGCCGGTTCCATACGAGACGAGCGCCCGCGCGCGCGCCACGAAAAATGCAGAAAAGGCCGATGGTTCGCGGCGCGCATAGTCTTCAAGCGCCGCCGCGTGATGCGCGGCCGCATCCCAGCGTTTGCGGTCGATGCATGCATCTATCGCATCGCGTCGAAACAGAAAGTGGTTGTGGCTCACCGCTCCCGCCGAGAGCAAAGCTTCGCCTTCCGCGAGCGCCTGTGCGAAGACGACAGGGTCATCCGTCGTGCGCGCGAGCACGCCGAGATAAGCCGCGCCCAGGTAGTTCATGCCGGTCTCGCGGCTGATCGACAGCGCCGCTTCGATAGCGGCGCGTGCTTCGCGCTGACGGCCGGCAACACGATGCATTTCCGCGCTAAATGCCAGAGCTTCACCTTCGAAGCGCCTCGATTTCAGCTCGCGCGCGCACTGTAGCGCGGGTGCGACGTGCTCCCACGCGCGATCCCACTCCGCGCGATCGTGCAGGCAGTGCCAGGCAGCGTGATGCGCGACGGCAAGCGCCCGGGGATGACCCACCTTCTGCGCCGCGGCGACGCTGGCGAGCGCGGCGTCGAGTGCGCTCGCGGCTTCGCCGGTAAACCACGTGGTGATCGCCCGCATCGGCAGGTTGGCAACCTCGATCCGTCCGAAGCCATGGCATTGGCAGAGTTCGATGCAGCGGCTGAAGGCCTCGTGGGCACTGATCATCCGGCCGCGCATGTACTCTGCGTCGCCGAGGCCGCCAAGCGCGGCCGCCTCCTGTTCGGGGTCGCACGCGTCGCGCGCGAGGGCGAGGCTGCGTCCGTGTTCGCGCACGCAACCGTCGATATCGCCGCTCGGAAAACACAGATTGCCGCGCAGGAAGTGAATGCGCGCCTGCTCGCGCGCAAGACCTTCGGCGGCTTCGGCGGCATGATCGAGGTCGGCCCACGCACCGTCGAGATCGTCGATGATCCGCTTCACGGTCGCCCGCCCGATCCATGCGCGGCAACGCTCCGCGTCGCTCGTCGCAAATTCGAGAGCGGTTTCGAATGCATGGAGTGCCGACTTCATGTCACCGAGGTCATGCAGGACGTCGCCACGCAGACACTCGAGTGCGGCGCGCTCGCTACGTTGATCCGCGAGATCGAGCCCGCGTTCGACAAGCCGGAGCGCGGTTTCATGGTGGTAGCCCGACGCCTGCGAGCGCGCTGCGTCGCAATAGGCGAGCGATGCCCCGGGGTCTCCCGCGCGATCGAGATGTTCGGCACGCAGCACGAGGTCGCGCTCGCCGTACCACTGTGCGGCGCGACGATGCAAATCGCGGCGCCGGCTTTTCAGCAGCCCGTCATAAATGGCGTCGCGAATCAGCGCGTGATGGAAGATGAATCCGCTGCCTTGACGTCGTAACAGCAGACCGATCACGAGCGGTTCCAGCGCAACACCGGCATCGGCGCTAGCGCCGTCGCCATCGACGAGAAAATCGACTGCCTCCTTCTCGAACAACTGGCCGAGCACCGAGGCAGCCTGCAGCACTGTCTTATTGGCGGGATCGAGTCGATCCAGCCGCGCCTGTACGAGGCTTCGCACCGACCCCGGTACGCCGGTCCCTTGGCCGTCCTGCGCATCGTTCAGCAACTGCTCGAGAAACAGCGGATTGCCCGCCGCCCGTGCGATGCAGCGTCCCGTCAGACCTGCCTGCGCCCCGGGAAACGATCTGGCCATCGCATGCGCGTCGCTGGTGCTTAGCGGACCCAGATCGATCTGCGAATACGGCTCGCTCATCGCCGCGCGCCACGGCTCTTCGCTCGAATCGCCGTGCGTTCGCGCGGTCAGCACGAGTACGGCCGGACATCCCGCCATCGTTGCCGACAGCCCGGCGAGGTCGCGAAGCGTCGATTCGTCCGACCAGTGAATATCCTCGACGACAAGTAGCCGAGGCCGCCGGCGGCTCGCGCGTTGGACGAGCCGGGCGACGGCGTTGCGCCGGCCGCGAACACGCATTTCATTGTCCATCGCCTCGTAGACCGTCCGGTCCTCGAAACCCATCGGTACATCGACGAGATCGTCGAGGAAGAGTGCGTCGCCAGCGTCGATCAACCCGGTATCGAGCGCGTGCTCGACGCCGGCGGCACTCGCATTTCCATCAGTCGAGCCGTCGGGTGCCAACAGGCCGCGCACGAGAGACTGAATTGCGCCACGTCCGGTTGCTGCACCGAAGTCGAGTACGAGGCCCGTATGAGAAAGAAATCCTGACTCCCGTGCCTCGCGTTCGAATTCCTCGACCAGCCGTGTTTTGCCGATTCCGGCCTCACCGCGCAGCAGAACGGTGCGTCCGACGCCGGTCTCGCGGCACGAGTCGAGCACCGATCGAAACTGTTGCATCTGATGATGCCGGCCGACCAATGGCCGGCCCGGGCGCGAGCGCAGAAGGGCGGCGATAGACCACGCCGTGACCGTTTCCGCGAAGCCCTTGACCGACAGCGCGCCGCGTTCGACGCAGTCGAGGCGGTCAGCCAGTGGGCGTCGCACGGTTTCCGATATCAGGATCTGCCCCGGCTCGGCCGCATCGGTGAGACGCGAGGCGAGGTTGACCGTGTCGCCGGTGACCGTGTATTCCCTGTGAGTCGCGCTACCGGTGCCGCTTGCGACGACTTCGCCGCCGGCTATACCGATATGCACGGACACCGGCCGGCCGAGAGCGCGCGCCAGGTCGGGCATCCCGTCCCGGATCGCGAGTGCCGTCCGCACGGCGCGTTCGACATCGTTTCCATGCGAGACTGGCGCGCCGAATACGGCCATCACGCAGTCGCCGACATGCTTGTCGACGTGCCCGCCGTGCTGCTCGACGGTGCGATCAGCCTGGTCGAAGTAGCGATCGAGCACGGCGAGTACTTCCTCCGCGTCGACTTCACGGCTCATCTGCGTAAAGCCACACAGGTCGGCGAAGAGGACGGCGACTTGCCGTCGTTCGCCTTTCGCGTCGCCCGGGCTCGCGGCGCCGTGCCGGGGTTCTTCGGTGTGCGCCCGCAATTCCGTCAATGCAGCGAGCAGTTTGCGGCGATGACCCACCGAAGCAATACCCAGTTCTTTCAGATCGTCCGCGGTGAGATTGCGAAGCACGTCGGCGTCGATGGCGTTGTCGCGAAACACCGGTTCATACCGCTCCATTCCGAGGTTGTGCAGCCACGCGGCGACGTCCACGAGCCCTCCTGACAGGAAGGTTTCGAATCAGTCAAAGATAGCACGCGGTTACACCGCGCTTGCCCCGCGCTTCGAGCGTGCCAACGCCAGCGCCAACCTTGCGCCGACCTCGGCATTGTGTTTCACGAGCGCGATGTTTGTCGCCAGGCTGCGCCCGCCCGTCAACGCCTTGATGCGCGCCAGCAGGAAGGGGGTGACGGCCTTACCGGTGATTCCCTGCGCAGCGGCCTCGTCGAGCGCGTGCTGAGTCAGCGCGTCGATCTCTTCGGACGACATCGCCGCCGCTTCCGGCACCGGCGTGCTCAACACCACACCGCCGTCGAGGCCGAGGTCCCACTTGGTGCGGATGAAGCGTGCCTGCTCCGCGGCGTCGTCCATCCTGAAGTCCGCGCGAAAGCCGCTATCACGCGTGTAGAACGCCGCAAAGTTGTCCTGTTCGCAACTGAGCACCGGCACGCCGTGGGTTTCCAGGTATTCCAGGGTGAGCCCGATGTCCAGAATGGACTTCGCACCGGCGCAGATCACCGCAACCGAGGTCTTCGCCAGTTCCTGCAGGTCGGCCGAGATGTCGAAGGTGTCCTGCGCCCCGCGGTGTACGCCGCCAATGCCTCCGGTGACGAAGACCTCGATGCCGGCCAGCGCCGCGCAGATCATCGTGCCAGCCACGGTCGTGGCGCCCAGGCCGCCGCTGGCCAGCACAGCCGGCAGGTCACGACGGCTGACCTTATGTACGTGATCGGAGCGGCCGATCATTTCCAGTTCGTCATCCGAAAGGCCGATGCGGATTCGCCCGCCGATCAGCGCGATCGTCGCCGGCTCGGCGCCCGCGTCACGGATCAAGGCCTCCACTTCGCGCGCGGTTCGAACGTTTTCCGGATAGGGCATGCCATGGGCGATGATGGTCGATTCCAGCGCCACGAGCGGGTGGCCTGCGGCTTGCGCAGCGGCCGCAGGCGCGCTCCAGCTCAACCAGGAGCGTGCCAGGTTGGCAACCATTTCGATCCTTTCGGTGGTGCGAATCACTGCAGCCTGCGGCGCAGGACCGGTTTAGGCGCCCGTGTGTCCTTGGCGCCGTAGAACGACATGGGTGGCCTTCTCCGCCGCTACGAATTCAACGCATTCGTATCCCAAAGCCCGTAAATCGACCCCTTCGAACAGCGATTCTCCGCGGCCGAGCAGGACCGGCGCGATTGCAATGTGCAGTTCATCGATGAGGCCCTCACGGAGATACTGCCGGATCGTGTCCGGCCCACCGCCGATCCGCACGTCCATTCCGGCGGCGGCCTCGCGTGCATGGTCGAGCGCCTCGCGAATGCCCCCCGTGATGAAGTGGAACGTCGTGCCGCCTGCCATCTCGATGGGGGCGCGCGGATGATGGGTCAAGACGAACACTGGGACGTGATACGGGGGACTGTCTCCCCACCAGCCTTTCCAGTTCGTGTCCGGCCAGTCGCCACGAATGGGTCCGAACATGTTCCGTCCAAGAATCCAGGCCCCGACATTCTGAAAGCCACGGGCGGCGAAATCATCGTTAACCCCGGTCGTACCATCGTCGTTGCCGAACAAGGCTCGCTGGAACGTGCGTGTTGGGACTAGCCACTGGTGCAATTCCGTCCCGCCAACGCCGAGTGGATTGTTGATGTCCTGATTCGGGCCTGCACCGTATCCGTCGAGCGAGATGGTGAAGCCCTGAACGCGAACGCGTGTCATCGTTTTCCTCCGATTGGACGCCTAACGTAATGTGGACCGTAAATATGCAGGGTTTCCGGAACTACGCGAAATAGTCTGGCAGCATATTTATGCTTAACGATACGTCTTCAAGAGAATTTTCTGAATTTGTAAACTGGCATACAGCAGTGATCATCCGCCCACAGGATTGCCGGCGGCGGGCGTACGATAAAGAGCATCGTCCCGTAGGAGGACGGCTTGGTTGATGGAGGATCGAGATGAGACGTCTTTATTTTCTCGCACCCGACACGACGACGGCGAAGGCGATCGTAGACGACTTGCTGCGGGCGCGGATCACGTGGCGACACATCCATGTTCTCGCGAATCACAGCGTCGCACTCGAAGAGCTGCCCGAGGCAACTTTGCTGCAAAGCAGCGACGTCGTGCACTCGCTCGAAAGGGGCGTGGCGCTCGGCGGTGCGACCGGCGCGCTTCTCGGCCTCGTGGCACTGGTGTTTCCTCCCGCGGGGCTCACGATTGCGGGCGGAGCCGTCATCGCATTGACGTTGACAGGTGCCGGCTTCGGAGCCTGGACGGCCACGATGATCGGCGTCGACGAGCCGAACGCACAACTCGAGCGCTTTCGCGGCGCCATCCGTGACGGCCAGCTCCTGATCATGGCCGACGTGCCAGGATCGCGAGAACAGGAGATCGAGCAAATGGTCGTGCAGCATGTTCCGAAGGCCGATCTCGAAGGCGCGGAGCCCACGACACCGATCTTCCCGTGAGAAGCAGTCGAGACGAGGCCATCGGCGGCACCTTCGGGGCTGGTGCATGCCCGAACCTGCCCGACGGGTAACGGGGGCGTCGCGCCCGATGCCGTTGCAAGCGGCTTTCGTTAGAATCTGTTTTCGATTCTATTACTCGTCAATTACTGGAGGCGAACGTGCCAGGTTTACTTCCCGATGTCGACCGCGAGGGACTCCTCGAATATTCGGTCGTGTACACGGACCGATCAATCAATCACATGTCGGAGCTCTTTCAAGGCGTCGTACGCGATATTTCCGGCGCCTTGAAAAAAGTCTACAACGCGAAGTCGGCCGTGATCGTCCCGGGCAGCGGGACCTTCGGCATGGAAGCCGTCGCCCGGCAATTCGCGACGAACAGCAAGTGTCTGGTCATCCGCAATGGCTGGTTCAGTTACCGCTGGTCGCAGATTTTCGACATGGGCGGCATTCCGTCTGAATCGATCGTGCTGAAGGCGCGTCCGGTCGACCAGGGAAGGCAGGCCGCCTATGCACCCGCTCCGATCGAAGAAGTGGTCGCCGCGATCAAGCAACACAAGCCGGATCTGGTGTTTGCGCCGCATGTCGAAACGGCATCCGGAATGATGCTGCCCGATGCCTACATGCGCGCAGTGTCCGACGCCGTGCATGAGGTCGGCGGCATGTTCGTTCTCGATTGCATCGCCTCCGGCACGATCTGGGTGGACATGCAGGCCAGTGGCATCGATGTCCTGATCAGCGCACCGCAAAAAGGATGGAGCGCGTCACCTTGCTGCGCCATGGTCATGCTCAGCCCGCTCGCCCGCGAACGAATCGACGCAACGACCAGCACCAGCTTCGCTTGTGATCTTCGCAAGTGGCTGCAGATCATGGAAGCCTACGAGAACGGCGGCTTCGCGTACCACGCCACAATGCCGACGGACAGTCTCGCGACGCTGCGCGACGTCATGAAGGAAACCGAAGCATATGGCCTGGACAAAGTGAGAGCGGAGCAGCTTGAACTCGGCAAGCGCATTCGCTCACTCCTGAGCGACAAAGGCTTCAAAAGCGTGGCGGCCGAAGGATTTCAGGCTCCGGGCGTCGTGGTCTGCTATACGGACGATGACGGCATACGATCCGGCAAGAAATTCGCCGATGCCGGTTTGCAGATCGCGGCCGGCGTCCCCCTTCAATGCGACGAGCCTGAAGACTTCAAAACCTTCCGCGTAGGTTTATTCGGCCTGGACAAACTGCATGACGTCGAGGGCTCGGTCGCCAGGTTCGCCAAGGCGCTGGACAATATTCTTTAGAGCGTTTTTCCGAAGTATGTGCGCATGGCTCGCCTTCGCAGCTGCATCGGCGGGAGGATTCCGGGACCTGCAGGAATAGCTATGCGCACTTCAAAGCCTGAGCTATAGGCGAGAAAGTAGTTGTAGAAGATCGGCCCCATCACACGCACGTGGCCGTAAAAGCGCCGCCCGGTGGTACCGCCGAACCGCTCAAACCTGCGTCGATTGGTTCGCCTGGGCAGTGATTTCCCACCGCTTTGCGGCATGAGTGTCGTGAAGAACCGCCCGACTGTCGGGCGGTTTTTTTACGCGTCAGTTCGTGCCCCTCATGCTGCCAGCGCCTCGCCGTGATGAAACGGATAGTCGGTATAGCCGATTTCCGTGCCACCGAAGAACGTCGGGCGATCGTACGGATTGAGTGGCAAACCCTTGCGCAAACGTTCCGGCAGATCCGGGTTGGCGATGAAGTCGCGGCCGAAAGCAACGAGATCGGCGTCGCCCGCTTGCAGGATGGCTTCGGCCGTGTCGCGCTTGAACCCGCCCGCGGCGATGATCACGCCGTGATAGTGCCGGCGAATCAGTTGCGCGGCGACAGGGTTCGGGTCTTTCGAATCGTCGTCGACATTGCCAAGCACGCGCGGTTCGATCAGATGCAGATACGCGAGATTCATCGCATCGAGCTTCTCAGCGACGAACGTGAAAAGGCCTTCCGGGTCGCTATCCGACATGTCGCCCCAACTGCCGCTCGGGCCCAGGCGCACGGCGACGCGCTCGCTGCCCCACACCGAGATGACTGCTTCGGTCGCTTCGATCAGCAAACGCGCGCGATTTTCGAACGAGCCACCATAGATGTCCGTGCGTTTGTTGCTGCCGTCCTGCAGGAACTGATCGAACAGATAGCCGTTGGCCGCATGCAGTTCGACGCCATCGAAGCCGGCCTCTTTGCCGCGCAGCGCGGCGCGGCGAAAGCTCTCCACGAGATCGGCGATTTCCGTCAAGGTCAGCGCGCGGCTCGGTGTGTTGGGGATCCAGCCTGCTTCCGTATAGGCCACGCCGCCGTGCGGCACGGCGGAAGGTGCGACCGGCTGCGCACCATCGGGCTGCAATTGGCTGTGCGACTGGCGTCCCGCGTGATACAGCTGGAGGAAGATGCGACCGCCTTTGGCGTGCACGGCATCGGTAACCCGTTTCCAGCCTTCGATCTGGCTGTCGTCGTAGAGCCCCGGCGCGCCGAGATAGCCATTTCCGTTGGGTGCCGCGATGGTGGCTTCGCTGATCAGCAAACCGCCTTGCGAGGCGCGCTGCGCATAATACTCGGCCATCAGCGGGCCGGGTCGCGCGCCTTGCTCGGCGCGCATCCGGGTGAGCGGCGCCAGCACGACGCGATGTGAAAATTCGAAGGAACCCACCTGGATGGGTGAATGAAGTTTGAACATGACTCTCTCCGGTTGTAGTGGCTGTCGATGGCAATCGACTGCGGTGAGGAGAGTGTAGGAACCGATCGAAAGAAGAAAAATGGGCCAGGG
Source organism: Paraburkholderia atlantica (assembly GCF_009362785.1). Classification (GTDB taxonomy): domain Bacteria; phylum Pseudomonadota; class Gammaproteobacteria; order Burkholderiales; family Burkholderiaceae; genus Paraburkholderia; species Paraburkholderia atlantica. The sequence goes on along the minus strand of NZ_WHNQ01000019.1, from coordinate 86,804 downwards.
TTCCGAATATATCGGACAGAAATGTCCTAAATTGAAAGCTGCGCCGCGGTTCCGGCGAGCCAGCCCACCAATCGTCCGGGGGAATGCTGATGGATAGCTTTGGCGGTATTTCTCTATTCGTGCAGGTCGCCGATACACGCAGCTTCACCGAAACGGGACGTCAACTCGGCCTCTCGTCGTCGGCCGTTGGCAAGAGCATCGCGCGGATGGAAGAGCGCCTCGGCGTGCGGCTATTTCATCGGAGCACGCGCAGCATCACGCTGACTGCGGAAGGCGCGCTGTTTCTCGAGCGCTGCCGTCGCATTCTCGGAGAAATCGAGGCCGCCGAAGCAGAACTTTCCGGTGCTGCTGGAAGCCCGCGCGGCCGGTTGCGAATCAGCACGCCGCAGTTGTCGGGCCTCATCATGCCGGCGCTGGACGGGTTTATGGCGCAATACCCGGACATCGAACTCGATGTCGATCTGTCGGATCGCATGGCGGACATTATCGAAGAGGGCTTCGATGCCGTCATTCGTACCGGCGAGCAGCACGACTCGCGGTTGGTGTCGCGTCGGCTGGGTTCGTGCGGTCAGGTCCTGGTCGGCTCCGCTGCTTATCTCGAGCGCCACGGCACACCCGCGCATCCGTCCGAACTCGCCGCTCACGCCTGCCTGCTGCATAAATTTCCGGCTACGGGCAAGTTCGAACGCTGGCCGTTCCGGCTCGGGGCGTCTGAAGCTCAGCCGGAATTACCTCAGACGTTCTCGGCCAATACCATCGAAGTGCTGGCCTTTCTCGCACTTCAGGACAAAGGCCTTGCGTTCCTGCCGACATTCATCGTGCGTGATGCATTGTCGAGTGGGGCGTTGCGGATCGTGCTCAGCGACTACATCGAACAGACCGTGACTTTCTGGATTCTGTGGCCCGCGAGCCGTTACGCTTCGCCGAAGCTCAGGGTGTTCATCGACTACATCGGGCGGCACTTGCGGATTTGATGTCGGCTTCGATGTGGCATGCGATTTCACGATTCAGCCACCAGAACCGTCAAGACGGAATTTGTCAATTGCGCCGGTGTATAGCGGGTTCGAAATTTTGTGAGTGCTACTGAGTCACTGGATCGTGACAACAAACGCAAATCTTGTTTTCCTCTGGGTCGCGAAAATACGCCCCGTAATAATCCGGGTGATAGGGCGTGCGCAAACCGGGAGGGCCTTCGCAAGAACCTGAATTTGCCAACGCGGTAGCGTATGCGTTGTCGACCGAACTACGATCAGGCGCAAGCAATGCCACCATTTGGCCGTTTCCATGTTCTGCTGGGTTGCCATCGTATGGCCTGCCGATAAGGAAGAGTGGACGCGGCATACCCACAGCCATCCAACCAGCCCACGGTCTATCTGGCTCGCAAAACTTCAGTCGATGTCCCAACTCGCTCATGACGGCCGAATAGAACTTCAACGCACGGTCAAAGTCGTTAACCCCAACGAATACATGCGAAATCATCCTGATCTGTTCCTGTTCGAGAGCCGAGATGTCTTTGCACGTTACCACGGCGGAGTTGCGCTCAAGCCCTTAGACGCTTGCGAGCACCGGGCCCGCGAGTGGCAACCTGGAAACTTCAATTAATGATTCTGTAATCACGAGCGACAAAACCGTGCACGCATGCCCCGTATTGGACGGGCGACAGGAAAACGCGCTCGCCCATGGTGCCCGGGTACATTCCACCTGTACGCCGCATTCCGCGACGAAGCCTTCTGACGGTCCCGCCACCCGATGCCGTTCCGTTCCTCACAACATCCATCTGACCGCCGAAGGACCCAACACTCGGCTCCTCTGATAACTCTCCCGCTGCAATACCGTTCGTGCGAATGGCATGACAGTTGCTTTGAACGTCCCCGCGCGCTGAGCCACGGTCACCGACGGCCAGCATCGGGATGGGCGATCAACGGAGGGCAAATTGAAACTAATAAGTGCGGTAATCAAGCCATTCAAGCTTGATGAGGCTCGAGAAGCCTTGTCATCGCTTGGCGTCTCTGGAATCACGGTTACGGAGGTCAAGGGCTTTGGGCGTCAGAAGGGCCACACCGAAATGTATCGGGGCGCGGAGTACGTCGTCGATTTCCTGCCGAAAGTGAAGATCGAGGTCGCCGTCCCGGATGACATCGTCGATCAGGCTATCGAAGCGATCGAGCGTGCGGCGCGTACTGGAAAGATTGGTGACGGGAAGATCTTCGTGACGTCGATCGAACAGGTGATCCGGATCCGCACCGGCGAGACCGGCGCCGACGCCCTATAAAGACACTCGGATAAGAGGAAAGAGAGATGCGCAAACTGTTGATGACGTTGTTGATGGCGGGCTCGTTGCTCGCGGGCGGGCTGAGCCCCGCATTCGCGCAAGACGCCTCGGCGCCCGCGGCCGCCTCCGGGCCGGTCGCGCAAGCGTCCACGGCTCCCGCGGCGGATGCCGCTGCATCGGCCCCGGCCGCGCCGACCGCACCGTTCTCGGTCGATTCATCGAAGATCAACTCCGGCGACACCGCGTGGATGCTGACCTCGACCGCGCTGGTGCTGTTCATGACGATCCCGGGTCTCGCGCTGTTCTACGGCGGCATGGTTCGCAAGAAGAACGTGCTCGCGACGCTGATGCAAAGCTTCGCGATCACCTGTCTGGTGACGATCGTCTGGACCGTGGTGGGCTACAGCATCGCGTTCACGCCGGGCAACTCGTTCATCGGCGGCTTCTCGCGCGTGTTCATGACGGGCATGAACTACATCAAGGGCGACAAGGCCACGACGCTGACCGTCAGCCATCTCGCGCCGACGATCCCCGAGACGGTCTACTTCGTCTATCAGATGACCTTCGCGATCATCACGCCGGCGCTGATCACCGGTGCGTTCGCTGACCGCATGAAGTTCTCGGCGATGCTGGTGTTCATGACGCTGTGGTCGATCATCGTCTACTCGCCGATCGCGCACATGGTGTGGGAACCGAGCGGCTGGCTGGCTACCGCGGGCATCCTCGACTTCGCGGGCGGCACGGTGGTGCACATCAACGCGGGTATCGCAGGTCTGGTCTGCTGTCTGGTGCTGGGCAAGCGCGTCGGCTACGGCAAGGAAGCGATGGCGCCGCATAACCTGACGCTGACGCTGATCGGCGGCGCGATGCTGTGGGTCGGCTGGTTCGGCTTCAACGCGGGTTCGGCGGTGGCGGCGGACGGCCGTGCCGGCTTCGCGATGTTCGCGACGCAGGTGGCGACCGCCGCGGCGGCGCTCGCGTGGATGTTCGCCGAATGGGCGGCCAAGGGTAAGCCGTCGGTGCTCGGTATCGTGTCGGGCGCGGTCGCGGGGCTGGTGGCGGTGACGCCGGCGTCGGGCTTCGTCGGCACCCTCGGCGCGCTGGTGATCGGCATTGTCGCCGGTGTGCTCTGCTTCTGGTCGGCCACGTGGCTCAAGCACAAGCTCGGCTACGACGATTCGCTCGACGCGTTCGGCGTGCACTGCGTGGGCGGGATCGTCGGCGCGATCCTCACGGGCGTGTTCGCGGTCAAGGACATCGGCGGCGCGGACGGCGACGTGTTGCTGCAACTCAAGGGTGTCGCGACGACGCTGATCTACAGTGGGGTGGTTTCGTTTGTCCTGCTCAAGGCGATCGACGCAGTGATGGGATTGCGCGTCGCCGAGGAAGAAGAGCGCGAAGGACTGGACCTGGTGCTGCACGGCGAGGCGGTCGAATAACGGTTACGCCGCGGATGGAGTGGGTACGACGGTCACTGCCCGTTATTTGGGGTGGCCCGTACCCGCGGACATCTGTGCCACGCAAGGCGGGGCCCCTGTGTGCCTTCGGTTGGGGGCCGGGCGCTTACAGCGGTCAGGCCACGACAGAAGCCGGGGAGGTCGTGCCGGGTTCGAGCAATCGGATTTCCGCCAGTCAATGAAAAAGGATAATCAGCAGCATATTGCCGTACTGGTTGTTCTCATATCCCAAATCGCCTTCTTGGCAATGTTCGCATTCGCTGAACATCTCGTCAGGCATAACAAATGGATCGCCGCAGGATTTGGATTCGACCTTTTATTCGGGCTGATTTTGTCGGTCGGGTTTGTTGGGACATGGCGCGCACGGTCTATCGATTCAGATTTTCTCGGCCTTCTTCTGGCCAATCCGGTCGAGCTGGCTGTCGTTATTGCGACCGCCGGTCAGTTAGTGGCCATTCTCCTTGTTTAATGTCATCGGAAAGCGTGAGCTGAAGTGACGCGGCTGTGTGCGTAACGTGAAGCATGAACGCAGCCGCGTCGCCAAATACGCTCAGCTATCGGCATGGCTCGCGATAAAACTCGCGAATGCGTTATACGAAAGCGGAAGCACCGTGCCGTCGATCATCAGGCCGTAGGTGGAGTCCCCGCTATCGAGCTCGTAATACATCGCCGATTGGATGTTCTTCGTCTTTCTCGCCTGATAATAAGTGAGCAGACGCGAGCTGATGTAGTTAGCCCGGTACCCCTCGGTCTTCTCCGGTCCAGTGTTCCATTCCGAGATCACGAAGGGGACGCCATATCGGGCCTTGCAATAGGTGGGCAAATCGAAGCCCGGGCCGGACCCGTCGGTGCCGATGTCGAAGATGTCGCCATACACCTCGTAGTTGTGCCACGTAGTCAGGTCCCACCTCACGGTCGGATGGCCGCTCGTGCCGTCGGGCTGCTTGCCGTCCCACAGAGCGTCGGATGCGCCGGTATCGGCAACACAAAAGTTGACGCCACATTTAGCGTCCGCCTGCACCGACTTCACTCCGTCGATCATGCCGCGCATCACGCCGCGCATCAGCGGCCAGTTCGCATTGTTGAAGTCGACGACGTTCGTTCCCGCGTTGGTCGAGTCGAGAATGATCCCATTCGCGCGCGTCAGCTCATTGCCGCATTCATACATGGTCACGCCGTGGGGTTGCAATGCCGACGCGACAGCGACCGCGCAATTGAAACCCCGCGTATAGGCCGCCGATTCGCTCGTGAACAGGTTGCCGTTACCGTCGTAGATGCCGACGTCGACCAGCACGAAAAGCTTCAGGCCCGCGGGCTGGAAGGCTTGGGCCAACGCCACGACCTTGGCGAGTTGCGGTGCGTAGTCGGTACAGCTGAGCCGGTACGTAGAGCAGCCGAGGGCTTGCATGATCGATACGATCTGTGACGTCGAATACCGGTAGTCGTAATGCCCGTTGATACCGTGAAACGAGCCGGCCGGTGCCGCGGTCGCGATGCGCGGATCGTTGCACGGCAACCATTGATCGGCACCGCCGCATACATAGAACTGACCGCCGGTCGACTGTGCCCAGAACTTACCGCCGTACCACAGCAGAAGCGCCGCATCCGAGATCGTGCCGACGGCACTGCGATTGCGGTATACGACGCCATTCTCAACGGTCCATATCGAGCCGGCCTTGTCGATCAGATACGTCGCGGGCGGGATCATGGCGCCGTCGGCGGAGGTGCCGCCCAAACGCGGGTCATTGCACGATCGCCATGTCGTCCCATTCCATCCGTAAAACTGACCGCCGGTTCCCTCGTGATAGATCGCGCTCCCGTACCAGAGGATCAACGAAACGTTGTAGGTGTAGCCCGCTGCGACGCCGTTCCTGTAGACAGACCCGCCGACCAGGGTCCACGGCGCGTTCTGACTGTCGATGATCACCGTCGCCGGCGGGATCGTCGTGTTCTGTGGCGAAGCGTTCGAAGCGTTGCCGGGCGACCCCGAGTTCGGCTCTGATGCAGAGCCGGAGCTGTCGCCCGAGGTCGAGCCGGATGTATCGGTGGGCCCCGTCCCACTCGATGGCGTCGGTGACGAGCCGTTCGCCACGGGGGTCGCATTACCCGTCGAGATCGGAATACTTGCGGCAGTCGTGCCCGTCGAGGCCGCGATGCCGGAGGTTGCTGTGCCGGTAGAGGGCGCTGCGGTGCCCGACGGACTCGCGGAATTGCCCGTGGAAGAACCGCCGGCATCCGGCGTACCACTACTACCACCGCCGCCGCCGCACGCGCTCAATACGACGCTTCCGCCGAGCGCAGAAAGACAACCAAGAAATTGACGTCGACCAATCATGACAATAGCGCGGGCTGCCGCGAGGCGGCCCACGAGAAAATCTGGAGAGAGTTGGGGAGTCCTGCGGGTCGCGAGTGCGTCGCGTGAGCCGTTCAGGACATTCGATGTGCGGTAGTGGATGGTCTTTCGTGGCGACCGATCACTGAGTCCGGCAAGTCATGCCTGTGTGTCGGCACAAGTTGCACGTGGGAGCAGGGTTGTTCGGAAATAAAATCTTTTCGCTCGCAATGGACGGACTGCGGAAAGATTTCACTCCGGGTGAGGCGGGGGAATTGGACGATGTCTGGGCGGCGGCGGACATGGATGGCCACCGCGTTGTGCTACCGGTAGATCGAAAGCATTGCCAAGCCGCATGCGCGGCCCAGTAACAGATCACGTACTGCTTGTCGAACACGAACGTTGCGGATGACGGCGACCGAGAATTCAGTGTTGATGCCGCCTATGTGCGATGCGGCCCGACGATGCCCAGCCGCGCGATGCGCCGGTACAGCGTCGCGCGCGATATGCCCAACGCCTGCGCGGCGGCATTGGGCCGCCACTGGCAACGCGTGAGTGCCGCGACGATCCTGGCCCGCTCGTCGTCGGCGCTGGCCGGCGACGTGGAGTCCGCCGCGAGAGCGGGCGTCGCGGCGGGTGCGAGTTGCGCGGCGAAGTCCGGCGACACGTGCCGCAACTCGACGCGAGCCGAATCGCAGACCGCGCACGCATAGCGCAGCACGTTGCGCAGCTGCCGGATATTGCCGGGCCACGAGAAAGCGGCAAGACGCTCGGCGAATTGCGGATCGAGCATCAGCACATGGCTGGCCGCCTGTGCTTCCTCGTTGAATACCGTATCGATCACATCGCGGATGTCGGTGCGCTCGCGCAGCGGCGGCATCCGCAGCGTCGCGCCGCTCAGGCGATAGTAGAGATCTTCGCGGAACGTTCCCGCTTCGACCATCTGCAACAGATCACGGTGCGTCGCGCAGATCACGTCGATATCGACGCGTACCGGCGCGTCGCCGCCGAGCGGCACCACTTCGCCCTCGGCGAGCACGCGCAGCAGCCGTGTTTGCAGGCCGAGCGGCATGTCGCCGATTTCATCGAGAAACAGCGTACCGCCGTGCGCGAGCGCGATCTTGCCGCGCGCGCCGCGACTGCGCGCGCCGGTGAACGCGCCGGGCGCATAACCGAACAGCTCGCTCTCGATCAGCGGCTCCGGAATCGCACCGCAATTCACGGCGACGAACGGCCGCGTACGCCGCGAACCCGACTCGTGCACCGCGTGCGCGAACACCTCCTTGCCGACTCCGGTTTCGCCGAGCAGCATAACCGGCAGCCGCTTGCCGGCGATCCGCAACGCGACTTCCGCATTGCGCGCGATCCGTTCGTCCGAGCTGTGCAGAAAGTGGCTCATTGCGCCGATGCTGCTGTCGGCGTGCACATCGCCCGGCCGTGTCGTGACGAGCGGGCGAGCCGCGCGTCTCATCGGCGCGCGAATGCGCGCATACAGCATCGCGCCGGTCGCGCGCAGCCGCAGCGCCACGATCATGTCGGTGCGCGCGACGTCGTGCAGACGGACCTCGGACGTATCGAATATCTCGTCGATGTGACGCGGACCGTCGAGGCCCGCGATGCTCTCGTGCGCCTTACGGTTTGCGGCGGCGATGTTGCCGCATTCGTCGAATGCGATCAGTGCTTCGGGTTGCGCTTCGACGAAATGGCGGCTTTGATGGCCGAACAGGACCCAGTGCTGTGCGGTCTGGTTCAGGAAATAGCCATCCTCGATCAGACTCGCGCTTTGCCGCACCAATTGAAAAACCAGCCCCTGGCTGTCGCGGTTGTCGGGCGATCGAATCGCCGATGCATCGAGCACGCCGATCAGCTCGCCGGTCGGCGCGAAGATCGGCGAGGCACTGCACGTGAGCGTCGTGAAGGCGGCCCGGAAGTGATCGGTCTTGTGCACGGTGATCGGCGCGAGATCGGTGAGCACGTTCGCGATGCCACAGGTGCCTTCTTCGCGCTCGGACCAGCACGAGCCGATGTGCAGCCCCGCATGCTTGAAATCGTTGCGCCGGTCGCGGTCGATCCGATAGTCGATCGTGACGCCGTGCGCGTCGGACAGCATCACGCAATAGTCGGCGACGCGGATCATCTCGTGCAGCCGCGTCAGGCACTGGCCCGACGCACGCAGAAAGGCTTCCTCCTTGCCCTGGACTTCGCGCAGCTCGGCGGACGACAGCACGCGCGGGCCGATCACGGAGCTGGGGTCGAGCCGGTACTGCTCGAACGAGCGCTGCCACGACGACACGAGGCGCGGCGAATTCGCCGGCGCGGGCAAGCGCCCTTCGATGGCCCCGCGTACGCGATCGACGTGCTGCGTTTGAGAAACATAGGGCATGGCCGGCTCCAGGCGAGCGACACCGAGTTGGGCGAGTCCCTGTCTTGTAGCACATCCGCAACGAGCAATCACATTGCGGCGCAGCACTCGACGCGCGTGAGACGAACGTCTCAGAGGCTGGCGAGACGCTGGTCGCATTGCGCAAACCCTTATCTGGCGCGGCACCGCGCAGGCGTCGCGAGGTGCGTCGGGACTCGCGCCACGTCGCGGGGCGTGCTCGTGAGACACAGTGAACTGCGCGGCGCAGGTCTGATGAAAGCGGCCGGGAACCCGGGCCCCCGCGTCTGCCCTTTGAATACAACGCTTTCGGCGCGTGAGCATGGCGCGCAAGCAACTGGCCCGACCTTTGCAGTATCGCTGCCAGACGAAAGCAAACGCAAAAGCAAACGCGAAAGCAAGCGCTCTTCAGCACAGCAAGTCCGCTTCGCAACTCGCGCACAGGAGACAAGCCAGTGTTATCGCCCATCACCGTCGGCGTGATCGCGAACCCCGCATCGGGCCGTGATATTCGACGCCTCACCACACACGCCTCGGTGTTTCCGACCGCCGAGAAAGCGAACATGGTCGTGCGTCTGCTCGCGGGCCTCGGCATGCTCGGTGTTGCGCGCGTGCTGACCTTGCGTGACCGGACCGGTGTCGCCGCCTTGGTGCTGCGTGCGCTCGAAACGCATGCGGCCGTAGCAGAGCCGCAGCCCTGGCCGAAGGTCGAATTCCTCGAACTGCCGATCACGGACAGCGCGGCGGACACCCACGCAGGTGTCGCGCGGATGGTCGGGCTGGGTGTCGATCTGATCGCGGTGCTCGGCGGCGACGGCACGCATCGCGCGGTGGCCGCGCATTGCGGCGACGTGCCGCTGCTGACGCTGTCGACGGGCACCAACAACGCGTTCCCGGAACTGCGCGAAGCGACGGTGGCGGGCCTCGCGGGCGCGCTCGCGGCTTCCGGGCTCGTGCCGCCCGAGGTCGCGCTGACGCGCAACAAGCGTCTCGTGGTCCGCTGCGTCGCGGGCCCGAACAAGGGGCGCGAGGAAATCGCGCTGGTCGATGTGTGCGTAAGCCGGCAGCGGTTCGTCGGCGCGCGGGCCGTCTGCGAGCCCGCGGATCTCGAAGCGCTGTTTCTGACGTTCGCGGCGCCCGATGGCATTGGCCTGTCGTCGATCGGCGGCGCGTGGGCCCCGGTCGAGCGCGGCGCGCCGTACGGGCTGCATATGACGTTCGCGCGCACGGGCGAATCCGGCGTGCCGATCTTCGCGCCGCTCGCGCCGGGCCGTGTCGATCGGGTGACGATGCGCACCTGCGAGCGCTTCGAAGCGGGCTGCTGGACGCCGCTGCATACGGAACAAGGGACGCTCGCCTTCGACGGCGAGCGCGAGATCGAGCTCGAGCGCGACGACCGCTACGAGATCGCGCTCGATTGGGCGGGACCGCTGACCGTCGATGTCGGCCGCACGCTCCGCTTTTGCGCGTCGCGGCAGTTGATGCGCGAAGCGGCGACGCGTCCGAGGTAATCAGAGGAGGAAGCGAACGCCTGAAGCAAAGCCGGCTGAAGTAGCAGTGACCATCGAGATCATTCCAAGGAGACACACCATGTCTGTTTTGACGCAGTTGAGCAAGGAAAAGCTGCTGGAAGCGTACCGGATGATGCGCACGATCCGCGAGTTCGAGGAGCGTCTGCACGTCGAATTCGCGACCGGCGAGATACCCGGCTTCGTGCATCTGTATGCCGGCGAAGAGGCGTCGGCGGTCGGCACGATGATGCATCTGAACGACGCGGATTACGTTGCGACCACGCACCGTGGTCACGGCCACTGCATCGCGAAGGGTGTGGACGTGCGCGGCATGATGGCCGAAATCTACGGCCGCAGCACCGGCGTGTGCCGCGGCAAGGGCGGCTCGATGCACATCGCCGATCTGTCGAAAGGGATGCTCGGCGCCAACGGGATCGTCGGCGCGGGTGGTCCGCTCGTGTGCGGCGCCGCGCTCGCCGCGAAGCTGAAGAAGACCGGCGGCGTCGGCGTGTGCTTTTTCGGCGACGGCGCGTCGAACCAGGGGGTGATCTTCGAATCGATGAATCTCGCTTCCGTGTGGCGCCTGCCAGCGATTTTCGTCGCGGAGAACAACGGCTATGCGGAGGCGACCTCGTCGACGTGGTCGGTCGCGGCCGACAACATCGCCGACCGGGCCAGCGGCTTCGGCATGCCCGGCGTGATCGTCGACGGCTTCGATTTCTTCGCGGTGCACGAGGCGCTCGGCGCCGCGATCGAGCGGGCCCGCGGCGGCGGCGGCCCGACGCTCGTCGAAGTGAAGCTGTCGCGCTATTTCGGTCACTTCGAGGGCGATGCGCAAACCTATCGCGCGCCCGGTGAGGTGCAGAAGCTGCGTGACGAAAAAGATTGCCTGAAGCGTTTCGAGGAGCGCGTCGTGCGCGCCGAAATGCTCAGCGCCGACGAACTGCGCGGCGTCGATGCCGAGGTGAAGCAGTTGATCGACGGCGCGGTGACGGAAGCGAAGGCCGCGCCTTTGCCGACTGCCGCTGACCTGCTGACCGACGTCTACGTGTCCTATCCGTAATCCGCAGCGCGAACCAATCAATCAGGAGACAGTCATGGCACGGAAGATCACGTTTTCCCAGGCGATCAACGAAGCGCTGAGCCAGGAAATGGCGCGCGACGAAACCGTCATCGTGATGGGCGAGGACAACGCGGGCGGCGCCGGGTCCCCCGGCGAGCAGGATGCGTGGGGCGGTGTGCTCGGTGTGACGAAAGGGCTCTTTCACAAGTATCCCGGGCGCGTGCTCGACACGCCGCTATCCGAAGGCGGCTTTATCGGCGCGGCGGTCGGCGCGGCCGCATGCGGTCTGCGTCCGGTGGCCGAGCTGATGTTCATCGATTTCATGGGCGTGTGCTTCGACCAGATCTTCAATCAGGCCGCGAAGTTTCGCTACATGTTCGGCGGCAAGGCAGTGACGCCGGTCGTGATTCGCACGATGCAGGGCGCGGGCCTGCGCGCGGCCGCGCAGCACTCGCAGATGCTGACGTCGTTGTTCACCCACATACCCGGTCTGAAAGTGGTGTGTCCGTCGACGCCGTACGACGCGAAGGGCCTGCTGATCCAGGCGATCCGCGACAACGACCCGGTCATCTTCTGCGAGCACAAGCTGCTGTATGGCCGCGAGGGCGACGTGCCGGAAGAGTCGTATGCGATTCCGTTCGGCGAAGCGAACGTGGTGCGCGATGGCGACGACGCGACGATCGTCACTTATGGCCGGATGGTTCACCACGCGACCGACGCCGCCGAAAAGCTCGCGAAAGAGGGCATTCAGGCCGAGCTGATCGATTTGCGCACGACCTCGCCGCTCGACGAGGAAACGATATTGGAAAGCGCTGAGCGCACCGGGCGCGTCGTCGTGGTCGACGAGTCGAATCCGCGCTGCTCGGTCGCGACCGATATCGCCGCGCTGGTCGCGCAGCGTGCGTTCCATTCGCTGAAGGCGCCGATCGAACTCGTGACCGCGCCGCATACACCCGCGCCTTTCGCAGGCGTGCTCGAAGACCTGTATATCCCGTCGGCGGAAAACATCGCCGCGGCCGTGCGGAAAGTAAGGAGCTGAGCAATGCCGATTCACATGATCACGATGCCCAAGTGGGGGCTGTCGATGGAGCAGGGTCAGGTCAACGGCTGGCTGAAGGAGGTCGGCGAAAAAGTCGCGAAGGGCGACGAGATACTCGACGTCGAGACCGACAAGATTTCGTCGGGCGTCGAGTGCGCTTTCGACGGCACATTGCGCCGGCAGATCGCGCAGCAGGGCGACACGCTGCCGATCGGCGCGCTGCTCGGCGTCGTCGCGGACGCCGAGACGTCCGACGCCGACATCGATGCTGCCGTCGAGGCGTTCCAGCGCGACTTCGTGCCGGCCACCGCGGATGCCGCGGACGCGGGACCGCAGCCGGAAAAAGCGCAGATCGGCGGGCGCACCCTGCGTTACCTGAAGATCGGCGACGGCGGCACGCCCGCGGTGCTGATCCACGGCTTCGGCGGCGATCTGAACAACTGGCTCTTCAATCATGCGGATCTCGCCGCGCACCGCGCCGTGTGGGCGCTCGATCTGCCGGGGCATGGCGAGTCGGGCAAGACGCTCGACACGGGCAGCCTCGACGAACTGGCCGACAGCGTGATCGCGTTTCTCGACGACCGGGGTATCGAGCGCGCGCATCTGGTCGGCCATTCGCTGGGCAGCGCGGTGTCGATGACGGTCGCCGCGAAGGCCCCCGAACGCGTCGCGTCGCTGGCCTTGATCGCGGGCGCCGGGCTCGGCGACGAGATCAACCGCGAGTACATCGAAGGCTTCGTCGAGGGCAGCAGCCGTAACACGCTGAAGCCGCATCTGGTGAAGCTGTTCGCCGACGGGTCGCTGGTCACGCGGCAATTGATCGAAGACATCGTCAAGTACAAGCGGCTAGAAGGCGTGAACGACGCGCTGCGCAAGATCGCCGGGTCCGCGTTCGAAGGCGGGGTGCAAAGCCGCGTCTATCGCGACCGGCTCGACACGCTGGCACCGCGCACGCTGGTGATCTGGGGGGCGCAGGACCAGATCATTCCGGCCGCGCACGCGCAGGGCTTGCCCGCTCAGGTGCGCGTGCACGTGATCGACGGCAAAGGGCACATGGTGCAGATGGAGGCTGCATCGGACGTGAACCGCCTGCTCAACGAGTTCTTCGGATAACCGCGATGGACGCCGCTTCCGATACCGACAGCCTCACGGCGCTTGGCCAGCATGGCAAGCGCAACCGCGACAAGCTCGCCCGCATTCCGGTGAAGATCGTGCCCGCGGACCATGCGGCCGTCTTGCCGAAGCCGCCCTGGCTGCACGCGCGGCCGATGATGAGCGAAACCGTCGCGGGCATGGCGGCGGTTCTGCGCCAGCACAAGCTGCATTCGGTCTGCGAGGAGGCGATGTGTCCGAACATCGGCGAGTGTTTTGCGCAGCGCACCGCGACATTCATGATCATGGGAGGGATCTGCACGCGGCGCTGCGCGTTCTGCGATGTCGCGCATGGCCGGCCGCAAGCGCTCGACGACGACGAGCCCGCGCGGCTCGCCGACGCCGTCGCGGCGCTCGGGCTGCGCTACGTCGTGATTACATCGGTGGACCGCGATGATCTGCGCGACGGCGGCGCCGCGCACTTCGCGCGCTGTATCGCGCTCGTGCGCGAGCGCGTACCGGGCATTCGCGTGGAAATCCTGACGCCGGATTTTCGCGGGCGGATCGAGCGCGCGCTCGATGCGCTGTCGGGGGCGTGGCCGGACGTCTTCAACCACAACATCGAGACGGTGCCGTCGCTGTATCGGGCGGCGCGGGCAGGCGCGGACTACGGCGGCTCGCTCGACCTGCTGTCGCGTGCGAAACGCCAGAACGCGGCGGTATTGACCAAATCCGGCCTGATGGCCGGCCTCGGCGAGACCGACGGCGAACTGCTCGCGACGATGCGCGATCTGCGCGCGCACGACGTCGACGTGCTGACGATCGGCCAGTATCTCGCGCCGTCGCGGTATCACATGCCGGTGCGCAGATATGTGCCGCCCGCGACTTTCGACATGCTGCGCGACGAAGGTTTGAAGATGGGGTTCGTCGAAGTGGTGGCGGGGCCGCTCGTGCGCTCGTCGTATCACGCGGATCGGACGCCGCACGGCCGCGCCCCAATCCCGTGAATACCTCCCCGTAACCTCGGCTTTTCGACCGATTGGTCGCCTCGCAGGTAGCCGACAATTGGTGGCTATGCGAGGCGAGTCCCAGCGCGCGGCTGCCTCCCGGACGACGAAACGGTATTCGTCACCACGAGCACTTTGTCGAGGCAGACATGTCAAGCAACATTACGATCACGGACGAACTCGTAGCTGAAATCGCAAACCGGATGGCCGACGAGGGCCAAAAGGTGTCTCCCGTAGCTATCTGGTCCGAAGTTCATAGCGGTTCGGTGGTCGCGGTGTCCGCGGCATTGCGCAAGTGGCGCGAAACGCGCGCCGCGCGTGTGCCGCAGGTCGTCGAACGTCCTGCTTTGCCGGAAACCGTGACGGACACCATGCGCGAAGCGCTCGACCGGCTGTGGACGTCGGCGCAGGACGAAGCGGAACGCTCGGTGGCGCGACGCCTCGCCGCGATGCGCCAGCGTGTCGAGGACGCCAGCAACGAGCGCGACGAAGCGCTCGCCGAGCTGCAAACCACCGTCCAGGAACTGGACGCGCTGCAAGTCCAGCTGGACAAGATGACCAGCGCCTACGACGAAAAGGTCGATGCAGTGGCCGGGCTCGAAGAGGACATCGCGCTCGCGGTGCAACGCACCGACGCAGCCGAGAAGCGCGCGCAGGAGCTGGCCGACCGCGTTTCGCACCTCGAAGCGGAACTGGAGCGCGCGGAACAGGCCGCCGAGCGTGGAGCGATTGCGGGCGACGACAGCGATGCCGCAGGCGAGAGCGAGGTGGCGAGCGAGTCGGCGGAGTCGGTTGTCGAAACGGCGGCCGGCGAAGCAGAGCGCGCGGCGCTGGAGGCGGAGCATGCCGAAGCGGTCGCTCGTCTTCAGAGCGAGCTCGAAGCGATTCGCGCGGAGCTGCAGGCCGAGCAGGAAGCGCACACGGCCCGGCGCGAAGAGGTCGCGGGCGCGAAGGCCGAGCGGGATGCCGCGGCGCTTGAATTGCAGAATGCCCAGACGCAAATCGCCAGCCTGACCGATGAGCGCGATGCGGACGCCTCCGAAATCGCGAGGTTGTCGGCTAGCTTGTCCGAAGCACAGCAGCGTGCCGACGCGGAGCAGCAGCGCGCGGCCGAACTGGCCGAAAGCGCGGCGGCGAGCGAGCAGGTCGAGGACCTCGAGTCGGCGTCGCCGGCGGCTGTCGACTCGCATGAACTCGAGGCGTTGAAGGCGCAGATGTCGCGCGACGCGGAAGCGCATGCCGCCGCGATTGCCGAGGCGCGGGAGACCGTCAGGAAATGGTCCGACTACTCGAACGCACTGAAGCAGCAGCTGACTCAGGCGAATGAAAAAATGGTGGTCGTCCTTGCCCGCGGCGCAGGCGAAGCGACCTTGAGCCGCCGGCTTACCGCTGAACTGAGTCAGGTCAAGCCGGAGCATGAATTGCTGCGCAAGGAGATCCAGCAGCAAGTGATCGTCGAAACGATCACCGCTCACCTCGAGAAACAAGGCTATCGCTACGACGAGCAGACGGGTGCGGTGTCGAAGCTGAACGCCGAAAGCTCGCCTGCGTAACGGTATCGTCGATGGGATGGCGCGCGTCGCGGGGATGGCGACGCGCAATGTGCTCATAGGGAGGGCGGCGCTGTCGAGGGCTCGGTCCGCTCACTCGGAAGCGGGAACACCTGCCGGAGCAGTATGGCGGGCGCGCGAACCGTCGTTCGATGCGAACAGGTAGTAAGTCACTGCCGTCGCCACCAGTCCAACGATCCAGGAGACGTCCGCACCGCCCATGATCGACGCCCACGGACCATGGAAGAAGCTCTCCTCCATGAACGGGACCTGAACCGCGATGCCGAAGAGGTAAATCGCGATGGCCTTGAAATTGAACGAGCCGTACACGCCGCCGTTACTGCCGATGATCTCCGACACGCGGTAGCGCCGGTTGCTGATCAGGTAGAAGTCGACCAGATTGATCGCTACCCATGGCGCGAGCACGATACGCATCGCGAAGATCGCGGTCAGGAAGATCGCGATAAAGTTGCTCGACGCCCACAACGCAGTGACGGTAGACGAAGCCAGCAGCACCGTCGATACGACGATGCGAACGTTGCGGCCCGGCACCCAGTTCGGACGGAACGTTTGCGCGGCGGTAATGAACGACAACACGCCGCCATACAGATTCATGCCGTTGTGCCCGATGATATTGACGAGGAACAGCAAGATCAGCACGTAGCCGAACAGGCCGGTTTGCGTGCGGATGGCTTCCATCGCATCGCTGGCGTGGCTGGTGCTGATCGCCAGTACGCCGAACAGGAACGCGAAGATCGTGCCGAGCGACGTGCCGAAATACGTGAACGCGAACGTCTTCGCGAAGCCGGTGGTGGCCGGAAGGTAGCGCGAATAGTCGGACGTGTAGGGCGCGAAGCTGATTTGCCAAACGGCGCAAAGTCCGAACATCGCGAACCAGTTCGACAGATCGAAATGGCCTTGCTGGAAAATCCGCGCGTCGAGACCGGGCGCCATCATGATCATGCCGATCAGCAGCGCGCCGCCCATGAACCATGCGCCCACCTTGTTGAAGCGGTGGATGAAGTGATAGCCGATTACGCCGACCAGCGTGGCGAGAATCGCGCCGAGCACGGTGCCAACCGCCACCGGTACGGCAGGGACAGCGGTGTGCAGCGTCTTGCCCGCGAGGATGATGTTCGAGACGAAGAAGCCGAGGTAAATCAGCGTGGTGAAGCCGACCACGAGCAGCGAGCCATAACGGCCGAACTGCGCGCGGCTTTGAATCATCTGCGGCACGCCGACGAGCGGACCTTGCGCGGAGGTCAGCGCATGAAAAATGGCGCCGAAAAACTGGCCGGCGGCGATCGCGAGAATCGCGCTCACCACATCGAGGTGGAAGACCAGTACCGACGTCGCACCGGAAATCACCGCAAGCGGCGCGACGTTCGTGCAGAACCACAGGGTGAACAGATCGACGGGTTTGCCGTGCCGATCCGCGGGAGCGACGTACTCGATCGAGTTGCTTTCAATGGTCAGAACGCGGTTGTCGTTCGACTGGTCTTTCATAGTGTCTCCATCTTTATCGCACAGGCATGCGCGATGCCACGTTCGATCGACGTGGCATCGCGTTGTCCTCTACGGCTTTGAAACGGTGCAGCGGGGGATGGATCGCGCGTGGGCTCAGCGCATCACGAACGGATCGCTGATCGGCTCATCCGAGGTGCGCAGCCATACCGACTTCGTCGTCGTGTATTCGAGCGCCGCGGCCATGCCGCCCTCGCGGCCGTGGCCGGACAGGCCGAAGCCGCCGAACGGCACCAGCGGCGACACCGCGCGATAGGTGTTGATCCAGACGATCCCGGAGCGCACGCGCCTCGATACGCGATGCGCGCGAGTCAGATTGGTGGTGAAAATGCCCGCGGCGAGACCGTAGACGGTGCTGTTCGCCTTGTCGATCGCTTCCTGCTCGGTGGTGAACGTATCGACCGAAAGCACCGGCCCGAACAACTCCGTCGTGATGCTGTCGGCGTTGCTCACGCCGGTGCAGTCGAGAATCGTCGGCGCGTAGTAGTAGCCGTCGCGCTGCAGCGCATTGCCGCCAGCGAGCACCCTGGCGCCCTGGCGCACCGAGTTCGCGACGACCTTCTCGATATTGCGCAACTGCCTCTCAGTGCAAAGCGGCCCGTATTCGGTCGTCATCTCGTTGGGGGAACCCACGCGTATGCGCGACACGCGTTCCACCAGCAGGGCGAGAAACCGCTCTTTCACGGAGGCTTCGATCAGCAGCCGCGAGCCCGCCACGCAGCTTTGGCCGCTCGCCGCGAAAATGGCCGCGACCTGCGCGTTCACGGCGCTCTGGATATCCGTATCGGCGAACACGATGAAGGGCGACTTGCCGCCCAGTTCCAGCGACACCTTCGCGAGGTTGTTCGAGGTGTTCGACACGATGTGCCGAGCAGTTTCCGGGCCACCTGTGAAGGCAACCTTATCGACCTTCGGATGGCTGCTGAGCACCGCGCCGCATTCCGGCCCGAAGCCGGTAATCACGTTGACGACGCCCGGCGGGAAGCCCGCCTCGTGCACGAGCTTCGCGAATTCGAGCAGCGGCCCCGGCGCCTCCTCGGACGCTTTGAGCACGACCGTGCAACCGGCGGCGAGCGCCGGCCCGAGTTTGACGGCGGATAAAAACAGCTGGCTGTTCCACGGAACGATCGCGGCGACCACGCCGACCGGCTGCCGTTCGAGCCAGACCTGCATGTCCGGCTTGTCGACGGGAATGCTGCTCCCTTCGAGCTTGTCGGCGATGCCGCCGTAGTAGCGGTAGTACTCGGCGACGTAAGCGATCTGGCTGGACGTCTCGCGAATGATCTTGCCGGTGTCGTTCGTTTCGATTTCAGCGAGTTGCGACGCTGCCTTTTCGACGAGCCCGGCCAGCTTGTAGAGCAGCTTGCCGCGCGCCGACGCGGTGAGGCCGGCCCACGCGGAATCGGTGAGCGCGCGGTTGGCCGCCTCGACCGCGCGGTTGACCTGCTCCGTGCGCGCTTCGGGCATCCGGGCCCATGCTTCGCCGGTGGCCGGGTTCACGCTCGCGAACGTGGCGGCGCCCGGTTCGAACTGTCCGTCGATATACAGCTGGAAATGCGAATCCATGGAGTCGGCCCCTTAGCGGAATGCAGGCATCACGTCGTTGATCATGCGTTCGAGCGACGCCTTCTTGCGCTCGAAGCTCATGCCCGTATCGATCCAGAACGAGTACTCGTCGAAGCCGAGCGCCTCGTATGCCCGCAGGCGCGCAATCACTTCCTCGGGCGTGCCGATCACGTTGTTCTTGCGCATCGCCGCGGGCGTGTAGAACGGATGAGCGGCAATCTCTTCCGGGC
This sequence comes from Paraburkholderia atlantica, assembly GCF_009362785.1. GTDB lineage: Bacteria > Pseudomonadota > Gammaproteobacteria > Burkholderiales > Burkholderiaceae > Paraburkholderia > Paraburkholderia atlantica. The sequence continues at coordinate 67,781 of NZ_WHNQ01000019.1, read as the reverse complement.
TCAGCGTCTTGATCATGCCGCGGCTCACCAGTCTCTCGTTCTTGAACCATGCACCGAAGTAGTTGTAGAAGGTGTTCACTTCGTCGGCGGCGATCTGCGCGTCGTGCTCGCTGCTCGCCACATACGTGTGACGCAGCAGCATGATCTGCGGGCGCGGCAGGTTGCTGAACTTCTCGCACGCGGCGTTGAAGTGGCCAACCAGCTTCTCGACTTCTTCGTCGCCCAGATGCAGCGGCGTCACCTGCACGTTGCAACCGTTGGACACCGCGAATTCGTGGCTGTTCGGGTCGCGCGCGGCCACCCAGATCGGCGGGTGCGGGCGCTGCAGCGGCAGCGGCGAAGACGTCGTGGCAGGGAATTTCCAGAATTCGCCTTCGTGCGCGTAATCGCCTTCCCAGAGCTTTTTTACGGCCGGGATCAGTTCGCGCATGCGTTGACCCGCGCCCCACGCGTCGAGGCCCGGATGCAGGCGTTCGTATTCGAATGAATACGCGCCGCGCGCGATGCCCAACTCAAGGCGACCGTTCGAAATGATGTCGGTCATTGCGGCTTCGCCGGCGAGCTTGATCGGATGCCAGAACGGCGCCACCACCGTGCCGGTGCCGAGCCTCACGTGCTTCGTCTTGTTGGCGAGGTCCGCGAGATTGATGAACGGATTCGGCGCGATCGTGAAGTCCATGCCGTGGTGCTCGCCGGTCCAGACCGCGTGCATGCCGCCGCGATCGGCGATCTGGCAAAGCTCGACCATTTCGTCATACAGCTGCTTCTGACTGGTCTGCTCGGAGACGCGCTCCATGTGAACGAAGAGGGAAAATCGCATGATGTGACCTTTCAGGAATGAAGCGGGCGGACTGTGCCGTTGCTATGGTCGCCGAAGTACAACCCGTAGCTCTTCAACTGGCTTTCCTTGCGGTAGCGATGCAGCATGCTGGCCAACGCGCTGTCCTGCAACGCTTGCGTGTCGATGTCGTCGAGGCTGATGAACTTGCCCGAAGCGTGACCCGAAGCGGCGAGTTCATCCGGTGCGCTGCACAGGAACGAGATGTACTGGTATTGGGTTTCGGTGTTGTTGTAGGCCGAATAGATGAAACTTGCCGATGCGTCGGGCTGGTACTTCTCGAAGATCTCGGCGAGTGCCTTGTCGGCGCCTTCCTTGCCGATCTCTTTCGACGGGAGTCCCCATTTGTCGTCGGCTGTTTTGACCAACAGCACTTTGTCGTCGCGCGCAATGATCGCGCTGACGATGACCTTCGGGCCCGCGATGACTTCGGCCGACACCCTGGCCGGCGTGAAATAGCCGCCGCGGTAGTAGCCGAGGCCCGCGTAGCCGGCCGAATGGAACGCCTCGACCTTGCCGACGATCAGCGCATGATCGCCCGCGTCGATCACCGCGTGCGTCGTGCAGTCGAACCACGCACTGACGTCGTCGATCAGCGGGTTGCGGTTTTGGCTCAGATGCCAGGCCACGTTGGCGAAGCGATCGTCGCTCGGTCGCGCGAACGTGTTGGACAGCTCTTTTTGCCCTTCCGCGAGGATGTTGATCGCGAAGTGCCCGCTGGTGGAAAACGTCTGGTAGTTGCTCGACGTCTTCGCAATACTCACCAGCAGCAACGCGGGGTCGAGCGAAACGGACGAAAACGAATTGGCGGTGAAGCCGAGCGGCTTGCCGTCATCGCTCGCGGTGGTCACGATCGTCACGCCGGTCATGAACGCGCCGAACGCGTCGCGCAGCTCGCGCGTGTTGAGTCTCGCGGCTTCCTGGCTCACTACCTGGCAAACTTGCTGGCTCGTCTGTTGGCTCATTTCACACTTCCACTTCGTGGTTTTCCGTCTGCGGCGCCGTCTGCAACCATGCACGCAGCGCGCGGTTGACTTCGCGAGGCGCGGTTAGGTTCACCATATGGCGCTCGTTGTCGATCACGACGGCGTGGCCGTGACGGGCGGCTTGCGCCATCTGTGTGGCCATTGCCGGCGTCGAGTTCGGATCGTCGGAACCGGTGAGCACGAGGGCAGGGCAGGTGATCGTGTTCCAGCCTTCGGCATATACGTCGTCGCCGTTCGCGAATGCTGTGTAGGCAGTCGCGTAGCCGCACAGGTCCACCGACTTCAGCCACGACTCGACCCGTTGCGCGGCAACCCGTTGCGATTCCTCAGCGGTGAACCAGCGCTGCATAGGCGTTGCCACATCGACGGCGCCCGAGCGCAGTTCGGCCGCGCGACTCAGGACGGCAACGCGCGCTTGCGCGGTGCGCCGATACACGCCGTTCAACACGGCGACGCGCTTGACCAGATCGGGCCGCGTGACCGCGATGCCCGCAGCGATCAACGAGCCCATCGAATGGCCGCCCAGATTGACGGGGCCCATATCCAGCGCCTCGATGAAACTCGCTGCCCACTCGACGAACTGTTGCAAGCCGACGCCCGGTTCGAGCGGATCGCTTCGACCGTGGCCCGGCATATCGACCGAGATCACCCGGAACTCGGACGACAGCGCTTCGATCTGCGGATACCACGCGAGCGCCTGCATGCCGACGCCGTGGATCAGGACCAGCGGTTCGCCGGTGCCCTGTTCCAGATAGTGCGCGACGCGCTTATTTGACAGCTGCAGGGTTCTTGACGTCATTTCCGAGCTCTGCGAGGTCTTTGTAGCGATCGCCAATGCGGTGATGCGGACGGCCACCGATGGAGGCGCCAATCGCGATCACCAGTTCGTCCGCGGCCGGCGCGTCCGCAATCGCAAACTGCAGCGTCAGGTAGTGCGAACGGCGGCCTTCGTCGTTCTTGTCCATCATCGGGATCAGCAGCGGCGCGTTGGCGGGGCCGCGCGTGTTGTTGAACGCCAGATACGACTTCGCACCGACGGCCGAGCGATAGATGTTGCCGAAGTGCAGCGTGTGGATCAGCGCGGACGCATGCTCGATCTCACCCGCAAGGCCGACGATCGCGCTCTTGCCGAACGCTTCGACCGCTTCGCCCGAACCGGCTTCGTCGATGATCAGCCTGGTCAGGTGCTCGCTCAATTGCGGCGCGAGCGCACGAATCTCCGGCGACAGGTCTTCCACATAGCCGCGGCCCGCCCACGGGTTCTTGATCACGGCGGCCGCGCCGATCATTTTCAGCGGCTTGGCGGCGACCTTGTCGCCGTCGACGAAGACGGTTTCGACATGGAGGATGGATTTGCGAATCAGGCTCATGGCAGCTTCCTGCGTGGGTTGGATGTGTGAGGCATTGTGGTATACCATGTTACGGCATGCCATGAGTGTTAACCCGGGGCGCCGGCGAAAGCCGTGTCCGGTGGGGAACAGGGCGGTTTTGCGAGGTATTTGCTGGCGAGCAGCGACGCCAAAAACACGCAGCGCGGTTCGTCAGACCATCAACGAAACGGCCGGCATTGCGCAAACCATTCAGGAGTTAGAAGGAGGAGATATGGCTGCATATTGGATCGCCCACGTAACCGTACTCGACGCCGCGAAATACAAGGGCTACACGGACATCGCACCGCAGGCGTTCAACAAGTACGGCGCGGTGTTTCTCGCGCGCGGCGGCGCGTCGGAGGTGCTGGAAGGCGAGTCGTTCGAGCGGCACGTCGTGATCCGCTTCAGGGACATGCAAACGGCGCTCGACTGCTATCACTCGCCCGAGTATCAGGCCGCCAAACAGAAGCGCGACGGACATTGCCGGGCCCAGATCACGATCGTCGAGGGCCTGGGCGGCTGATCGTGCCCTTGCGTGCAAGCCTGAACGCCGGATAGGTCATAATATGGCATTCCACGCCCGCACTCCGTGTGTGGGCCTCCGTCCACCGTCCCACTGCCGCCTATGCACGACCTCAAAATCGACCGCAATGTCAAAACCTTGCGTGAGCTCACGCTCGACAAACTGCGCGCTGCGATAGTCCAAGGGTATTTCCGGCCGGGCACACGCCTCGTCGAACGTACGCTGTGCGACGAGCTTGGCGTGAGCCGCACTGTCGTGCGCGAGGTGCTGCGGCATCTGGAGACCGAGGGTCTGGTCGAGATCGTCGCGCGGCAAGGACCGATCGTCGCGCGGCTCGACCCCGCGCAGGTCAGCGAAATTTACGAATTGCGCGGGCTGCTCGAAGCGAACGCCGCGCGGGCCTGCGCCGAGGGCGCCACCCCTGAAGTCGTGCGGCAACTGCGCGAGATCCGCGCCATCATCGAAGACGCGTTCGAGAAACACGATCTGCCGCGCGTGCTCGAGTACACAGAGCGCTTCTACGAAACGCTGTTCGAAGCCGCCAACAAACAGGTGTCGCTGGCGGTCGTCACATCACTCAACGCGCGCATCAACCGCCTGCGCGCGTTGACCATCGCGACGCCGGGCAGAGGCGGCGAGTCGAACCGCGAAATGAACCTGCTGCTCGACGCGATCGAGCGGCGCGACGGCGACGCGGCTTCCGCAGCATCGTTCGCGCATATCAAACGGGTGTCGGAACTGGCTTTGAAGGTTCTTGCCGAGCAGAACGAAGCGACCGGCGACGCCTGAGTCCATCCGCAGTCGCCTCTATCAAGGCCGCCGGCATATGCCGGCGGCCTTTTCTTTTGTCTGTTTGATCGCGCTAAACCGCGCATTAGCCCAAAGCGTGCCAGCCGAATTCACCGCGAGATCATGGTATTCCATAATACGCCATGCATTGTTGTGTGCCATAAGATGGCATACCATAATCTCATCGATGTTGGTTTGCGGCTCGAAGCCTGAAAGGAGAACCCCATGCCGTTCGAAGTGGAGCGTGTCCGATGAAGCCCGATTTGTCGCCGACGCGCGTGATCTCGCGTGGTCAGCGGGACCGAACCGCGGGCACCTGCTACAGCGTGTACCCGCCGCAATCGGATGCCGTCGCCGAAACGGTCGTGCTGATCCACGGCGTGGGCATGAATCAGAGCGTGTGGGCGCCGCAGATCGATGCGTTGTCCGCATCGTTTCGCGTCGTTGTCTACGACATGCTGGGGCACGGCGACAGCGTGCTGCCGAGCGCGGAGCCCTCGCTCGACGAATACGCGGCGCAGCTCGCGTCGCTGCTCGACGCGCTGCGGATCGAGCGCGCGCACGTGGTGGGGCACTCGATGGGCGCACTGGTCGCGCTCGAATTCGCGCTGAATCACCCCCAGCGCACGCTGAGTGTCGCCGCGCTGAACGCGGTGTACGACCGTACGCCGGCACAACGCGAGGCGGTGATGACACGCGCGGCCACGCTCGGCGATGCGCGGGCCGACACCGGGGTGGACGGAACGCTGTCGCGCTGGTTCGGCGATCCCATTCCGGGACATCTGACCCAGGCCGCGCGCGCGGTGCGCGCGCTGCTGCTTGCTGTCGATCCGGTGGGCTACGCGCGCACCTATCGTCTGTTCGCATGCTCGGACGACGCGCATGTCGGGCGTCTCGCGAGTCTCGCGGTTCCCGCGCTATTTCTGACGGGTGAAGGCGATCCGAATTCGAGCGCCCAGATGTCGCGGGCGATGGCCGCAGCGGCACCACATGGCCGCGCCGAAGTCATCGCCAACGCTCGCCACATGATGAACGTCACCGACCCGGAGCGCGTGAACGCAAGCCTGCTCGCGTTCCTTGTCGAAGCATCGGCGTCGCGCCGCAAGAACGCCGCAACGACCGCAGCAACGACCGCAGCAACTACCGCCGCAACTACCGCAGTACCAACCGGAGAACGCCATGGCTGAGCCGATCACCGCCGCGACCGCGCAACCCGCTTTCGATATCGTCGATTTTCGACGCGCGCTCGGCGCATTCGTGACGGGCGTGACCGTCGTCACGACGATCCAGGCAGACGGTTCGCCGCGCGGCTTCACGGCGAACTCGTTCACGTCGGTGTCGCTCGATCCGCCGCTGATTCTCGTATGCATCGCGAAGACCGCGGCGAGTTATGCGGTGTTCTCCGACACGCACCGCTTCGCGGTGAGCGTGCTCGCCGAAGACCAGAAGCATGTGTCGGGCGTGTTCGCTTCGAAGGCCACGGACAAGTTCAAGCAAGTGCCGTGGAGCACACGCAAAACGGGTTCGCCGGTGATGGATGGCGCGGCCGCGAGCTTCGATTGCACGACGCATCAAGTGGTCGATGCGGGCGATCACATCATCCTGATCGGTCGCGTGGTGGACTTCGTGCAAACGAGCTCGTCGCCGCTCGGCTACTGCCGCGGCGCATACGTGAACTTCAGCCTGTCGCAGGACGCGCTGGCCGCAGCCGGTGCGCGCGCGAAAGTCGGCGCGATTCTCGAGCATCGCGACGGGCTCGTACTGGTCGACACAGGCAAAGGCTTGGGCCTGCCAACAGGCATCAAGCTCGACCCGGCCAGCGACCCCGCGAGCCTGCACGGCGTGCTCGCGAAGCTCGGCCTGCGCGTGCATCTCGACTTCCTGTTCGCGGTATTCGAGGACGGCAGCGGCAAGGAGCCCGGCGTGCATATCTACTATCGCGGCCGCGTGATTCCCAACGGCTCGCCGTGGCTCGACAGCAGCGTGCGCATCGTGCCGCTGTCCCAGATTCCGTGGGACGACGTGAGCGACGCCGCGGTGCGCTCGATGCTCGAACGCTATGAGCGCGAACGCCGGCAGGACGCGTTCGGCATTTATGTCGGCGATAGCGAAGCCGGCACCGTGCAGCCGCTCGGCCTCGCTCATTGACAGCGCGGCACCGCTGCAACCCGAAATCCACAACTCACAACGATGAAGCCGGCGCGTTTTCTCGCCGCCGGACCGACGAAGCAACACCCAACCGTATCCCGGAGACAGACATGAGCAGCAGAAGCATTCCGTTTATCGCGCCGTTGTTCGTTGCTTGCGCGACGGCGCTCGCCGCAGCGCCCGCACTCGCCGCAGACCCGATCGTCTTCACCAGTTGGGGCGGCACCACGCAGTCGTCGCAACAGAAGAACTGGGCGCAGCCGTTCACGCAAGCGAGCGGCATCACCGTATTGATGGATGGTCCGACCGACTACGGCAAGCTGAAGGCAATGGTCGACAGCGGCAACGTCAGCTGGGACGTCGTCGATGTGGAAGGCGACTTCGCGTACGCCGCGCAAAAGGCCGGTCTGATCGAGCCGATCGACTACTCGGTCGTGAAGAAGGACGAACTGGACCCGCGCTTTGCGACCCCGGACGCGGTGGGCAGCTTCTATTACTCGTTCGTGCTCGGCTACAACAAGTCGAAGTACACGGGCGCGCAGCCGCAGACGTGGGCAGATCTGTTCGACACCAAGAAATTCCCCGGCAAGCGCACGTTCTACAAGTGGTCGGCGCCGGGCGTGCTGGAAATCGCGCTGCTCGCCGATGGCGTGCCGCCGAACAAGCTCTATCCGCTCGACCTCGACCGCGCCTTCAAGAAGCTCGACACGATCAAGGGCGACATCGTCTGGTGGAGCGGCGGCGCGCAGTCGCAGCAACTGCTCGCGTCGGGCGAAGCGCCGATCGGGATGTTCTGGAACGGGCGCTTGCACGCGCTCGCGCAGACCGGTGTGCCGGTGGCCATTTCGTGGAACCAGAATCTGACCGCCGCCGACATGCTGGTGATTCCGAAGGGCGCCAAGCATCGCGCGGAAGCCATGAAGTATCTGGCGGCCGCGACGAGTCCGCAGGCGCAGGCGAAGTTCGCCGCCGAGACGGGTTACGCGCCGATCAACGTGAAATCGGCCGCGCTGATGCCGGCCGCGATGGCGAAGACGCTGCCCGACCAGTACAAGGACTCGCAGATCAATCTCGACATGAAGTACTGGGCCGACAACCGCGACGCGATTGCGAAGCGCTGGTACGCGTGGCAATCGAAATAAGCCGCACGGACCGACGTTAGAGCCGAGCGCCGCGCAGTGAACCGGCGCGCACAGAGACACCGAGCAGGAGACATCATGCCCAACGTAATGAGTACCGTCGCGCATCCGCCCGCGACGGCCGCGCGCAAGCGGCGCGACTGGCGCAGCATCTGGCTGCTGACGCCGGCCATGCTGCTGCTGCTGATCTTCTTCCTGCTGCCGGTGCTGTCGCTGCTATTGCGCAGCGTGCTCGAACCGACACCGGGACTGGAGAACTATCAGCAACTGGTTGGTTCGACCACGTATCTGCGCGTCTTCGGCAATACCTTTCTCGTCGCGACGGTCGTGACGCTCGTCACGGTGCTGGTGGGCTTTCCGATGGCGTGGCTGCTCGCGATCGCACCGCGCAAGCTCAGCTCCGTGCTATTCGCGATCCTGCTGCTGTCGATGTGGACCAACCTGCTTGCACGGACCTTCGCGTGGATGGTGCTGTTGCAGGGCACCGGTCCGATCAACCGCGCGCTGATGGCGATCGGCCTGATTCACGAGCCGCTCGCACTGGTGAACAACCTGACCGGCGTGACGATCGGTATGACATACATCATGCTGCCGTTCCTCGTGATGCCGCTGCACGCGACGCTGCGCGGCATCGACCCGTCGACGCTGCGCGCCGCCGCGGTCTGCGGTGCGAGCCGCTGGCAGGCGTTCTGGCGCATCCTCGTGCCGCTCGCGATGCCGGGCGTCGCCTCCGGCGCGCTGATGGTGTTCGTGATGGCGCTCGGCTACTTCGTCACGCCCGCGCTGCTCGGCGGTCCGTCCTACATGATGCTCGCCGAACTGATCGCACAGCTGGTGCAGGAACTGCTGAACTGGGGCCTCGCCGGTGCTGCCGCTTTCGTACTGCTGAGCGTGACGCTCGTGCTCTATGCGTTGCAATTGCGCTTCACCGGCAGTGCGCGCGCAATTCAGGGAGGACGTTGACATGTTGCTCGATTTCGATCGTCTCGGCGGCCTTCGCTGGGCATTGGTGGCGATAGGCGCGGCCGTCGCACTGTTTCTGTTGCTGCCGATCCTGTTCATCGTCGCGCTGTCGTTCGGCGATTCGCAGTGGCTGATCTTCCCGCCGCCGGGCTGGACGCTCGAGTGGTATCGGCAGCTCTTCACGGACGCGGGCTGGATCGACTCGCTGCTGACGAGCGCGAAGCTGGCCGTGATCGTGATGGCGCTTTCGGTGCTGCTCGGTTTTCTTGCGTCGCTTGCGCTGGTGCGCGGCAAGTTCCGCGGCCGCGAAGCGGTAAAAGGCTTCTTCCTGACACCGATGGTGCTGCCCGTCGTCGTTCTGGCCGTCGCGCTGTACGCGTTCTTTCTGCGCATCGGCCTGAACGGCACGATGACCGGTTTCGTGATCGGCCATCTGATCATTGCGCTGCCGTTCTCGATCATCTCCATCAGCAACTCGCTGGTGAGCTTCGATACGGCGCTCGAAGATGCCGCGCTGATCTGTGGCGCGTCGCCGCTCACCGTGAAGCTGCGCGTGACCCTTCCCGCGATCCGGCTCGGCCTGTTCGCCGCCGCGATCTTCGCGTTTCTGGCGTCGTGGGATGAAGTCGTGGTGTCGATCTTCATGTCGAGCCCGACATTGCAAACGCTGCCCGTGCGTATCTGGTCGACGCTGCGGCAGGACCTGACGCCCGTCGTTGCGGCGGCGTCTTCACTGCTGGTCGCATTGACGACCGTATTGATGCTGGCGGGCGCCGTGCTGCGCCGCGCGCGCTAATCGACGTAATCAGCGAGGTAAACAAGCCATGACTGCATTTCTGCAAATCCAGCGTCTGCGCAAGACCTACGACGACGTCGTCGCCATCGACCAGGTTTCCCTCGATGTGCGCAAGGGCGAATTCATGACCTTTCTCGGACCGTCCGGTTCGGGCAAGAGCACGACGCTGTATATCGTCGCGGGCTTCCAGGAGCCCACCGACGGCCGCGTGCTGCTCGACGGCAAGCCGCTGCTGGCGGTCGCACCGAACAAGCGCAACATCGGCATGGTGTTTCAGCGCTACACGCTGTTTCCGCACCTGACCGTGGGTGAGAACGTGGCGTTTCCGCTGCGCGTGCGCCGGCGCCCCGAAGCCGAGGTCAACGCGCAAGTCGACAAGATGCTCAAGCTCGTGCATCTGTCCGAGTGCCGCGACCGGATGCCCGCGCAGTTGTCGGGCGGGCAACAGCAACGCGTGGCGATCGCCCGTGCGCTGGCTTACGATCCGCCCGTGCTGCTGATGGACGAGCCGCTGTCCGCGCTCGACAAGAAGCTCCGCGAGGAAATCCAGCTCGAACTGCGCCGCATCCATCAGGAGACGGGCGTGACCATCCTCTACGTCACGCACGACCAGGAAGAAGCGCTGCGCCTGTCCGACCGCATCGCGGTGTTCAACAAAGGCCGCATCGAGCAGGTGGGCACCGGTGAGGAGTTATACGCGAACCCGGCGTCGCGCTTTGTCGCCAGCTTCATCGGCAATTCGAATTTCTTGCCGGTGAAGGTCACGAAGAGTAGCGAAGGCCGCATGAACGGCGTGTTTCCGAACGGTCACGAGATCGCGTCGGACGCCTTCAGCCCCGCGCTGACCGCGGGCGACGACGGCACCTTGATGATCCGCCCCGAGCAGATGCGCATCAGCGCGCTGCAAAGTGCAAGCGGCACGAGCGGCCTGCCCGTGACGGTGCGCGATATCACGTATCTCGGCGACGCGATGCACTACGCGGTGGCGACGCCGTGGCAGCAGGAAATCTCGATCCGGATGCCGGCCGCGCATCGGCACGACAGCGGCATCGCGATCGGTACCCAGGCGCTCGTCGACTGGGACGCACGCGATGTGCGCCTGTTCGCTCAAGCATGACGGCGACTGCCATGAGCGGCGCACTGCCATCGCTGAAGGTTCAACGCCCGACGACCACCTTGCGCGAACTCGCGCTCGAGAAAATGCGCACGGCGATCCTGGAGGCCCATTTCCATCCGGGCGAGCGGCTCGTCGAGCGCTCGCTGTGCGAGATTCTCGGCGTGAGCCGCACGGTGGTGCGCGAGGTGTTGCGGCATCTGGAAACGGAAGGGCTCGTCGACTCGATACCGAACCAGGGGCCGATCGTCGCCGTGCTCGACTTCGACACGGCGGCGGAGATCTACGAAATCCGCGCGCTGCTCGAAGGCGAGGCGGCGATGGCGTGCGCGCAGCATGCGGACGAGCAGACCGTTGCCGATCTGGCAGGTTTCATCGAGCAGATCCAGGCGGCCTTCGAAGCGCAGGATCATCAGGCCGTCAGGGCGCTCACATCGGCGTTCTACGAACGCATGTTCATCAGCGGGAAAAAGCATGTGGCCTGGGAGATCGTGCAGTCGTTGACCGCGCGCATCAACCGCCTCAGAGCGCTGACGATTGCTTCCGACGACCGCGGCCGCCAGGCCGTCGACGAGATGCACCGAATCCTGTCGGCCATCGAGGTTCGCGATACCGCGGCCGCGCGCGAGGCCGCGATCGCGCATGTGCACCGAGTGGCCGAAATCGCTCGTAAGCTGCTGGCGGAAGGGCACGAGCAGGCGGTGTGGCGTCAGGCGGGCTAACTCGCGGTCCCCATCAACCGGCGGCCGGAACGTGGCATCAACCGCATTTTGTGTAATGAAGGAAAGCAACGTGGAATTGAAGACCCTGTTGAAGGACGCGGCGCTTTTGCGCCATCAGGCTTATATCGACGGGCAATGGTGCCCGGCCGACTCGGGCGCGAGTTTCGACGTATTGGACCCGGCAACGGGCGCAACGCTCGGCAGCGTTCCTTTGATGGGCGAGGCCGAAACGACGCGCGCAATCGAGGCGGCCAACGCCGCGTGGCCAGCGTGGCGAGCCCGCACGGCCAAGGAGCGCGCGGTCGTGATGCGCCGCTGGCACGAGCTGATGATCGAGAACGCCGACGACCTCGCGCTGATCCTGACCGCGGAACAGGGCAAGCCGCTCGCGGAAGCGAAAGGCGAAATCGCTTACGGCGCATCGTTCATCGAGTGGTTCGCCGAGGAAGGCAAACGCGTGGCCGGCGACACCCTCGCGTCGCCGGCATCGGACAAGCGGCTCGTCGTCCTCAAGGAGCCGATCGGCGTGTGCGCCGCCATCACGCCGTGGAATTTTCCGAATGCAATGATTACCCGCAAGGTGGGCCCGGCGCTCGCGGCGGGCTGCCCGATCGTCGTGAAGCCCGCCGAAGCCACCCCGTTCTCCGCGCTCGCGCTCGCGGTTCTGGCCGAGCGGGCCGGCGTGCCAAAGGGTGTGCTCAACGTCGTCACCGGCGATCCGAAGGCGATTGGCGGCGCGATGACGAGCAGCCCAGTGGTTCGCAAGCTGTCGTTCACCGGATCGACCGGCGTGGGCAGATTGCTGATGGCGCAAAGCGCGCCCACGGTGAAGAAGGTCACGCTCGAACTGGGCGGCAATGCGCCGTTCATCGTGTTCGACGACGCGGATCTCGATGCTGCGGTGGAAGGCGCGATTGCATCGAAGTACCGCAACAACGGACAAACCTGCGTGTGCACGAATCGCTTCTACGTGCATGAGCGGGTCTACGACGCGTTCGCGTCGAAGCTGGCTACGGCAGTCGAAGCCCTGAAGGTTGGGCACGGCATGGAGGACGGCGTCACGCTGGGTCCGCTGATCAACGACGCGGCGCTCAGCAAGGTCGAAGCGCACATCGCCGATGCGCTCTTCAAAGGGGCGACGCTCGCCGCCGGCGGCAAGCGCCATGCGCTCGGCCACGGATTTTTCGAGCCCACGGTGCTGACCAACGTCACCGCGCAGATGGCTGTGGCGACAGACGAGACCTTCGGCCCGCTCGCGCCGCTGTTCCGTTTCTCCAGCGACGAAGAAGTGGTGAGGCTCGCCAACGACACCGAGTTCGGACTGGCCGCCTACTTCTACAGCCGCGATATCGGCCGCATCTGGCGCGTGGCGGAACAACTCGAATACGGCATGGTGGGCATCAACACCGGCCTGATCTCCAACGAGGTGGCGCCGTTCGGCGGCGTCAAGCAGTCGGGTCTCGGCAGGGAAGGCTCGCACTACGGGATCGATGACTACCTCGTGATCAAGTATCTGTGCATGGCGGTTTGACGCCGGTCCGATAGACAGCGTGCGGCACGGCCAAGCGTAGAATTGCGGGCGCAGCGGCGAGTCCATTCGTCGCCCGACCGGAGACCGATGGCTGATGGAAATCAAGTGGATCGAAGACTTCATCGCGCTCGCCCGCTATCAGAGCTTTTCCCGCGCGGCGGAGTTTCGCAACGTCACGCAGTCGGGTTTCAGCAGACGGATTCAGCAACTCGAACAATGGGTCGGCGCCGATCTAGTCGATCGCAGCGGCTTTCCGCCGACCTTGACTCCGGCAGGCCAACTGTTTCGTGACGCGGCCGAAGACATCCTCGACAAGCTGTTCGACACGCGCGCGATCATTCGCACCGAACAGCGCATCGCCGGCACCAGCCTGCAGATCGCGGCGGGCCACACGATCGCGCTGAACTTCCTACCCGCGTGGCTGCGCACGCTGTCGAAGCATGTCGGCGAAGTGCGCGCGCGCGTGATTCCGGCGAACGTGCACGATTCGATACTGATGCTGGTCAACGGCAACTGCGAGCTGATGTTCGCTTATCACCATCCGCAGTTGCCGTTGCATCTCGATCCGACCAGGTACGAATGCGTGACCGTGGGCGTCGACACTTTCATGCCGGTATGCAGGCCCAATCAGCGGCTGGCGCACGCGTACCGTCTGCCCGGCGTGATCGACCATCCGATGCCGTTCATCGCCTATACGGAGACCAGCTACTTCGGGCGCTGCTTCGCGTTGCTGATGGAGCAGAGCAAAGCGTCGCCCGCGTTGCAGCTTCACTATGAGTCCGACATGGCCGAGGTCGTCAAGAAGCTGGTGCTGGAAGGCGAGGGCGTCGCGTGGCTGCCGAAGAGCTCGATCGCCGCCGAACTCGACAGCGGCGAACTCGTCGCCGCCGGCCGCGCCGAATGGCAACTGCAACTGGAATTGCGCGTGTACCGTGACCTGACGAATCGCAGCGAACTGCTCGATACGCTGTGGCGGCATCTTCGGGCCTCGTCGGAGCTTGGTGAGCAGCGCTGATAGGGTTATCCCGCGTTATGCGAAACTTGCATAGCCGTATGCAACACTAGCATTCAAGGCTGTTCTGCCGTCTCTAGAATTCCGTCCAGACACAAAAAAGCGGTACATCGACATCCGATGTGCCGGCCATTCCCGAGCGCGCGCCGGTCGATGCCGACCGTTCGTGCGCCATCCCTGGACGGAGACACATGAAGAATCGGCTCACCCTCTACATCCTCGCCGGCATGCTGCTCGGCGTGGCCGTCGGTTATGTCTGCCATCGCACGGCGGCCGATGCCGCGCACGCGAAGGAGATCGCCGGCTACTTTTCGATCATCACCGATATCTTCCTGCGGCTCGTGAAGATGATCATCGCGCCGCTCGTGTTCGCCACGCTCGTGTCGGGTCTCGCCGGCATGGAAGGCACCAGCGACGTGCGCCGCATCGGGCTGCGCTCGATCGCGTGGTTCCTGTGCGCGTCGCTGTTCTCGCTCGCCCTCGGTCTGGTGCTTGCGAATCTGCTGCAACCGGGCGCGGGTTTGCACATGGCCCAGACCAGCGCTGACGTGGCCACCGGCCTCAACACGTCCAGCCTCAACTTCAAGGACTTCATCACACACGCGTTCCCCACCAGCATCGTCGATGCGATGGCGCGCAACGATATCCTGCAGATCCTGGTCTTCTCGGTGCTGTTCGGCATCGTGCTCAGCGTGATCAAGTCGGACCCGCGCGTCGCGCCGCTGATCGCGGGCGTCGAAGGGCTCGTGCCGACCATGCTGAAACTGACCGATTACGTGATGCGTCTCGCGCCTCTCGGTGTGTTCGGCGCGCTGGCCTCGGCGATCACCGTGCATGGTCTCGACGTGCTGACCACGTACGGCAAGCTCGTCGCCAGCTTCTATACGGGGCTCGCGCTGCTGTGGGCGGCGCTGATTTTCGCCGGCTACGCGTTTCTCGGCAAACCGATCTGGGCGTTGCTGAAGGCGATCCGCGAACCCGCGATGCTGGCGTTCTCCACCGCGAGCAGCGAGGCGGCGTATCCGCGCCTGACGGAGAAGCTGGAGGAATTCGGCGTCGACAAGAAAGTGGTCGGCTTCACGTTGCCGCTCGGCTACGCGTTCAATCTCGATGGCTCGATGATGTATCAGGCGTTCGCCGCGATCTTCATCGCGCAGGCGTTCGGCATCGATATGCCGATCAGCACGCAGATCGTGATGCTGCTAGTGCTGATGGTCAGCAGCAAGGGCATGGCGGGTGTCGCGCGCGGCTCGGTGGTGGTTGTCGCTGCCGTGGCGCCGATGTTCCATCTGCCGCCATCGGGCGTCGTGCTGGTGCTCGCGATCGACCAGATTCTCGACATGGGGCGCACCGCGACCAACGTAATCGGCAACAGCATCGCGACGGCAGCCATCGCGAAGTGGGAGGGCAAGCGCGTGGCGCGCCAGGAACGCCGCGCGGCGATCGCGACGGCTTCGTTCGGCCAGCTCGAAGGCGAGACGAAATGAGCGGCATCGACGCAACGGCTGCCACGAGCGCGCGCAAGTTCGGCGTGGTGGGCGGGCTTGGCCCGCTCGCGAGTGCGGATGTGTTCTTCAAACTGATCAAGTCGACGCCGGCCACCCGCGACGCCGAGCACTTCGATGCAATCTTCGAGCAGCAGCCGTTTCGCAGCGCCGATGCCGACAGCGAGACGCTGACGCAGCGCAAGCTGTACATCTTCGATCTGATCAGCAGCTTCGAGAAGCGCGGCGTGACGACGGTCGTGCTGCCGTGCTTCCTGAGCCACACGTTCATCGACGAACTGAAAGCCAATTCGCCGCTGCAGATCGTCGACATGATCGACGCGGTGCGCAGCCATGTGCGCAGAAGATTTCCCGCGGTGCGCCGCGTGGGCGTGCTGGCATCGGCCTATACGCGGCGCAAGCGGCTGTTCGAGAAGTACTTCGCGGCGCCCGAATTCGAGGTGATCCATCCGCGCATTGGCGACGGCACCGATTTCGTCACCGAAGCCGTCTATGGCGAGGATGGCGTGAAGAGCGGCAATCTGCGTGGCCGTCCAGTCGAGTTGCTGCGCGCGGCTTGCGAAGATTTGATCGCGCAGGGCGCCAACGTGATCGTGCCGGGGCTCACCGAAATCGCGCTGGTCGCGGACGAACTCGGTGCGTTGCGCGTTCCGCTCGTCGATTCGAACCTGGCTTACGCGCAATACGTCGTCTCCGGCCAGTACCACACGCCCGAGACGATCTTCAAGGTCGGCGTGGTGGGCGGCGTGGGTCCGGCGGCCACCGTCGATTTCATTCACAAGATCGTGCGCGCGACGCCCGCGCAGCGCGATCAGGACCACATCAAGCTGCTCGTCGAGCAGAACCCGCAGATCCCGGATCGCACGGAGAACCTGATCGGCGATGGACCCGATCCGACCATCTCGCTGTACGCGACCTGCAAGAAGCTCGAAACGGGCGGCGCAGATCTGATCGCGATCCCGTGCAATACCGCGCATGCCTTCGTCGAGCGGATTCAGCCTTATCTCGGCGTGCCGATCGTCAATATGCTGACGGTGACGGTGCGTTACCTGCGCGAGTCGTTTCCCGCGCTGCGCTCGGTCGGTGTCCTTGCGACTTCCGGCACGCTCGCGAGCGGCGTCTACCAGAAGGCGCTCGAATCGCAGGACTTGCGGCAGGTCGTCCCGGCACCCGCGCTGCAGGCGCGCGTGATGGACGCGATCTACGGCAAGGCAGGCGTGAAAGCCGGATTCACGGCGGGACAGTGCCAGCAAGACCTTGCCGCGGCGATCGATGGACTGATCGCCGAGGGCGTCGAAGTGATCGTGCTCGGCTGCACGGAACTGCCGCTGCTGCTGCGCGAGCCGTATGTGATCGGCGCGAACGGCGCGCGCGTGAGCATCGTCGATCCGACCGATGTGCTCGCGAAGCAGTGCGTCGCCTGCGCGACCGCGCCGCCTCGATAAGCCAACCGCATCACCCATTCAACGCGACGGACCTGCACACGACGTGTGCCGGATGACCCCGTTCGCCTGTCGTTATCAGAACCTGAGAGGAACTTATGCTTGCACCGATCGAACGTATCGAACACGACCTGCTCGGCGATCTCGCCGTGCCCGCGACCGCGTACTACGGCGTACACACGCTGCGCGCGCTGCAAAACTTTCCGATCACGGGCATTCCGATCTCCGTGTATCCGAACCTCGTCAACGCACTGGCGAGCGTGAAAGAAGCCGCCGCGCTCGCGAACTACGATCTCGGCCTGTTGAGCGCAGTGAAGATGCAGGCCATCGTGCACGCATGCAGGCAAGTGCGCTCAGGCACCGCGCACGAGCATTTCGTCGTCGATGTGATTCAGGGCGGCGCGGGCACGTCGACCAACATGAACGCGAACGAGGTGATCGCCAATCTCGCGCTCGAACATCTCGGCCGACAGCGCGGCGAATACGCGATTCTTCATCCGAATGAGGATGTGAATCTCGGCCAGAGCACCAACGACGTTTATCCGACCGCGCTGAAGATCGCCACGTACGCGGGAATCATGCAGCTCGTCGACGCGATGGGCGTGTTGCGCGCATCGTTCGAACGCAAGGCGGTGGAATTCGGCAACGACCTGAAGATGGGCCGCACGCAGCTTCAGGACGCCGTACCGATGACGCTCGGCCAGGAGTTCAGCACCTTCGCGGTGATGCTCGGCGAAGACGAAGAGCGGCTGAAGGAGGCCGCCCAACTGATCTGCGAAATCAATCTCGGCGCGACGGCGATCGGCACCGGCATCAACACGCATCCGGAATACGCGCAGCTTGCCTGCCGGCACCTGAGCGAAATAACCGGTATTGCGTTGACCACGTCACCGAACCTGGTCGAAGCGACGCAGGATGTCGGCTCCTTCGTGCAGCTCTCCGGCGTACTGAAGCGCGTCGCCGTCAAACTGTCGAAAACCTGCAACGATCTTCGCCTGCTTTCGAGCGGTCCGCGCGCGGGCCTCGGCGAAATCAACCTGCCGCCGGTACAGGCGGGCTCGAGCATCATGCCGGGCAAGGTGAATCCGGTGATTCCTGAGGTCGTCAACCAGATCGCGTTCGAAGTCATCGGCAACGATGTGACGGTGAGCTTCGCCGCCGAAGCGGGTCAGCTGCAGCTCAACGCGTTCGAGCCGATCATCGCGCACAGCCTGTTCAAGAGCGTCGCGCATCTGCGCGCGGGGTGCCTCACGCTCGCGTCGAAATGCGTCGACGGCATTAGCGCGAATCGCGAGCGGCTGCGCGCGATCGTCGAGAACTCGATCGGCATCGTGACCGCGCTGAACCCGTACATCGGCTATTCGCACTCGACCGAAGTCGCGAAGGAAGCGCTGGCGTCGGGCAAGAGCGTGGCGCAGATCGTGATCGACAAAGGGCTGCTGAGTCAGACCCAGCTCGACGAGATCCTTCAACCGGCGATGCTGACGCAACCGAGAAAAATGACCCCGGCCGCATGAGCGACGAAGGTTTCCGGTCACAGGTCGCGTGCATACGCGCGCGACTCTTTTTAAAACGATGGTGGAGACGAAACATGAGCATCAACACGATCAATCGAAAAGCACTGCGGCTGTGCGGTTCGGCGGCACTGCTGATCGCGGCACTTGCCGCGGGTACCGGCGCGCAGGCGGCCGACGTGTCATCGCAACAGGCAAGCGCCGTCACGGCGATGCCGCGCGTTCTGCTGCTGGCCACCGGCGGCACGATCTCGGGCACCGCCGATCCGCGTTCGGCAATCGGCTACAACTCGGGCAACGTGAAGGGGCAGGAACTGGTGCGCGGCGTGCCGGGCATCGACAAGCTCGCGAGCATCAACGCGGAGCAGATCTCGAACGTCGGCTCGCAGGACATGAACGACAAGATCTGGTTGCAGCTTGCGAGGCGGATCGATGAGGCGTTCGAGCGCAACGAGGCCGACGCCGTCGTGATCACGCACGGCACCGATACGATCGAGGAAACGGCGTTCTTCCTGAACAACGTGCTGCACTCGGACAAGCCGGTGGTCCTGGTCGGCTCGATGCGCCCGGGCGGTTCCACGAGCGCCGACGGTCCCAACAATCTGTACGAAGCCGTCGAAGTGGCGGCGAGCCCGCAGTCGCGTGGCCGCGGCGTGATGGTCGTGATGAACGATCAGATTCACGCGCCGCGCTGGATCACCAAGACCAATACCACGGCGGTACAGGCGTTCGCGTCGCCGAACGCGGGCGCGATCGGTTATGTCGATCCGGCCAGCGTGCGCTTCGTGATGCCGGCGGTGCAGTCGGCACGCGCCGCGCTGAGCCTGCCCGCGAACGGGCAATTGCCGCGCGTCGATATCGTCTATGCGCACAGCAACATGGATGGCCGCCAGATCGATCATGCGATCGCCGATGGCGCGAAAGGTATCGTCGTCGCCGGTGAAGGCGATGGTGACATGTCGAAGGAAGCCCTCGCCGCGCTCGACCGCGCGGCGGCGAAAGGCATCGTGGTGGTTCGTTCGACGCGGCTCGTGTCGGGTTTCGTGAACCGGAACGTCGAGGTGGATGACGACAAGCGCGGCTTCGTCGCATCGCTCGATCTGAATCCGCAGAAGGCGCGCTTGCTGACGCAGTTGCTGGTGGCCAACGGCGTGACCGACCCGGTCAAGGTACAGCAGGCGTTTAGCGGTACATGGTGATGGGTTGTGGGCGGCGCGGCATCGCAAGCGACGGCTAGCCGCTCTATCGCCCCTTCATCAGCGACGAAAGCAGTTTGAGCAGGCTGTCGATATTGACGGGTTTGACGAAGTGATAGTCGAAGCCCGCCGATTGCGCGCGCAGTCTGTCTTCCGTCTGACCGTAGCCGGTGATCGCGATCAGCAAGGGCTTCGCATCGCCTTTGCGGCGAAGCTGCCTCGCCAGTGCGTATCCGTCGATATCCGGCAAACCGATATCGAGCAACGCCACGTCCGGCACGAATAACGGTGCCGCTTCCAGCGCCTCGGCTGACGAATACGCGACGCGGGCAGCATGCCCTTCGGATTCGCACAGCATCGCAAGCGAATCGGCGGCGTCGCGATTGTCATCGACGACCAGCACATGCAACGCGGTTCGCGCGTGCCCCGGCGCGGGCTCCGACAGCGCGACTGCCGAATGACGTTCCTGGTGATGTAGACGCGGCAGTCGGACCGTCACCGTCGTGCCGAGATTGGGGCCCTCGCTGTGCACGGCGATCGTTCCGTTGTGCATTTCGACGAGCTTCTTGACGAGCGACAGTCCGATTCCGAGGCCGCCATCCGATCGATCGAGCGTGCGTTCGCCTTGCGAAAAGAGCTCGAACACCTTCGGCAGCAGCTCGGCCGAAATGCCGGTGCCAGTATCTTGCGTGACGATGGAAACCCATTCGTCGTCAGCCGCTACGTTCACCGTGATATGCCCGTTCTCTGGCGTGTACTTGCTCGCGTTGTTCAGGATATTGACGAAGATCTGAGAAATCCGCGTGATGTCGCCGCATACCCATGTGGTCGGATCGCAAACACTGACGTGCAACTGCTGATGACGAGCTTCGGCCATCGCCGCGATCGCCTCGACAGCGTGGTAGACGGCCGTGCCGACCAGAACGGGTTCGAGTTGCAGCACGATGCGTCCTTGCGTGATGCGCGACACTTCGAGCAGATCGTCGACGATTCGCGTCATGTGCTCGACCTGCCGACGCATCAGGTTGATCAGCTCGTGTGGACGTGAGGCCGTGCCGGGTTGCTTGTCGAGCAACGCGATGGCTGTGCGTAGTGGCGCGAGCGGATTGCGCAGCTCGTGCGCGAGCATCGCGAGAAACTCGTCCTTGCGGCGATCGGTTTCGCGCAGCATCAGTTCGAGCTGCTTGCGCTGGGTGATGTCGATCACGCTGGCGATGATGCGCAACGGCTTGCCGTCCGCGCCTCGCTGAAGCAGCGCGCTGCCATGCATCCATTGCTCGCCGTGCGCGTTCTGCAAACGAAATTCGAAGTTCGCGACCGGGTCGTTGCCTTCGGCCAGCCCGAGGACATATTGTTCGAGCATCGCGCGGTCGTCGGGATGCACGTTGCGCAGCGCCTCGTCGTAGCTGAGCACATGGTCGATCCGCGGTGCGCGGCCCTCTTCGAACGATAGTGTGCGCGAGGCCAGGTCGAAGCAGACGATGTTCAGCCGCGCCGCCTGCATCGCGACGGACAGACGCAGATTGCGGGCTTCGATCGCCAATTGCGCTTCATACTGAGGCGTCACGTCGGTCGACGTGCCGAACCACTCCTGTAGTTTGCCGTGGCTGTCGAACAGTGGCGCTGCCTGGGCGTGCATCATCCTGTACTGGCCGTCGTGACGCCGCATGCGGAACATGGTCGATGCGGGCGCGCGTCGCTGCAGCACATCGACCCACACCTGCCTTGCCGCCTCGCGGTCGTCCGGATGAACGTAGTCGAGCCATCCCCAGTCCGCCAGACGGACCACGTCGTCGCCCGTGAAGCGTCTCCAGTCCTCGCCTGCGGGCCGTATGTCGCCGTTCGGCTCGGCCGACCATACGAGTGCGCCCGTCGATTCCACGAGCACCCGATAACGCCGTTCGCTGAGACTGAGTTGCTCTTCGGCTGCGCGCTGCTTGCTGATGTCGAAGGTCACGCCGTACACATGCGCGAGCGTACCGTGCTCGTATTCCGCGTGGCCGCGCATGCGCAACCAGCGTGGTGAAGGCGATCCACCGTTCAGCACGAAGTCGAATTCGAAGGGACCGCCGTGTTGCAGAGCGTCATCGACCTTCCGCTGGAATAGCGCCCGATACTCGGGTTCGACACGGTTCTCCAGATCGGATAGCGCAAGCGCATCGGTGCCGGGTGGAAACCCGTACAGATCCGCGAGTTGCGAGGTCATTCGCACGACGCGGCTCTTCATGTCCCATTCCCACGCGCCCATGCGAGCGCCGTGGAAGGCGGCCTTCAGGCGTCGCTCGCTCGCTTCGTACATGGCCCACGCGTGACGGGCTTCGTGGATATCGGTCGCGACGCCCACCGTGTCGCCGATGCGGCCACTCGCGTCGCGCTCGGCTTGAAGATGCAACACGTGCCAGCGATACTCGCCGTCCGCGCGCAGCAGACGCACTTCGACATTGCCGAGCAGCGTACCGTCGCGCATCTTCCGCACTGCGTCGAGCACATGATCGATGTCGTCGGGATGAACGAAGGTCTTCCAGTGCATCCCGACCAGTTCAAGGGCGGGAATGCCGAGATACCGTGATGTCCACGGGTTGGCATAGCGGACGACGCCGTCGCGATCGGCACGCCAAACGAATGAGGGAAGGAAGTGAGCAGGATCGTTCATCAGCGTCCTTGCATCGGTTTCCTCTGCGGACACGGCGCCGAAGACGATCCGGCGCTGCCCGCATGGTGTGCCTGCTTACATTAGCTAGCCCGAACAGCTAAACAGGATGTTTGTACCATGCGAATGTTCATGCGGTAAAGACGAGCCCGGCAGTTGAAGATGTGCCCGTGCAATAACGGTGTGTCCATGGAAAAATATATCTCACGTTGTGATGAGTTTGACGTGCGTGCCGGTTGACACGCACGTCGTCGAGCGCGCGGTGCCGCCCTGGCTTGCTTTCGTTGCAGATGGATGCCGCGATGGCATTGAAATTGCTAAATCATGCATATCAAGCCGGGAGTTTCGCCGAAATGGACGCATGCCTCATTTCTGCTTTGAACGCATCCATGACGGAACCATCGGCATTTTAGAAGGAGACAACGATGAATCACCCCGAAAACAGCAAGCCGCAGGAAGGTCAGCGGCGCGACGCGGATGGGATGAGCGAAACCTACGTACCGTCATACCGTTTGTTGTTGAAAGAGCCAACCGTACTGCTTGCTGGCAACCCGATCGACCGCACGGATGTCGCGACGGCAGCGATCCTCGGCTATAACTGACGATCGCGCGCGATGCGTCGGTCCTGCATAAATCAGTTACAGAGCCGCGCGTAGTGCTTCGTCCGCAACGGCAAGACGCAACGCAATCGTCTTCACGAGAAACCGATGCAACTGTTGCGCCGTTGCCGGGTCCTGCTGTTCGAGTTCGAGCAGCCGCGTGATCGACAGGCGGTAAACGCGTGTCGGTGCCTCGGCAATCACATCCGCGCTGCGCTGCTGCTGCGTGTACACCGCCATTTCCCCCACGACCGTGCCCGGGCCGAACGAGCGCAGACGTGCCGAGCGGCCGTCGCCGAGCGGCAGCGAGATCGCCACACGTCCTTGTTCGACGAAATACAGCGCGTCGCCCGGCTCGCGATGTCGAAACAGCGCCTGCCCCGACAGCAGATCGCGCATCTCCAGACACGCAATCAGCCTGTTCAACGCGCTGGCCGTGAAATGCGGCTCGAGCATCGCCCGCAGTTCGCCGCCATGCGTGGGCACGAGCGAGTTGGACGCTAGCAGCTTGTCTTCGATCCACTCGAGACCCGCGTCGAGCGTATCGAATTGATGGATCTTCAGATTGAGCGTACCGGTCTTCTCGAGCAGATCGCGTGAGCGCGGCGGCAGCGAGGTCAACACGAGGTCCGCGTTTTTTGCCGCGCAGAACTGCCTGAGCTTGACGAAACTGATGGATACCGACGCATCCATGCCATGTGTCGCCGCAAAGTCGAGCACGACGAAGCGGACCGGCGCCTGATCGCTCGCACCGAAGCGTTCCCGCAGGCGCTGCAGAATCGAATTGGCCGTGCCGAAGAAGAGGAACCCTTGCAGGCACATTCCGCATACCTGGTTGCCGATGGCACGCAGAGCCTGGGTGTCTTCGATGCTGCGCTCCACATTCGAGGACCGCGCGCGCAGGTCGAACTCCATGCGTATGCAGCCGACCCGGCCGTAGAGCAGCGTGAACATCACGCACGCCGCAACGACGCCCACGACGACGCCGACGATCACGCCATAGGCCGCGATCGTGCCGAGAATCACGGGCACGAGCAGATACTCATACCAGTTGAGCTTGGTCCAGGCGCCTGCGAGCCAATGCACGAGCAATCGCAGCCCCATGAACAATTGAAGGCCGACCAGCACCGGCACCGGAAACAGCGCCACGATGTCGGGCGACGTGGCGAGCACGACCACGCACGCAAGCGACGCGAACACGCCCGCCACCCGGCTCGTCGCGCCCACCCGCGCATTGAGCATCGAGCGATTGAACGACTGGTAGCCGACCATGCCGCCCAGCAGTCCGCTCGCGAGATTGGCGAGGCCGGCGGCGCGCATCTCGCGATTGAGGTCGACGTCCTCTCCGGTAGCCGTGCCGATCGCCGTCGAATTCATCAGGATCGTCACGGCCGATACCGACGTCACCACCAGACTCTCGGGAAGATGCGCGCCGACCGCCGACCAGTCGATGACGCCCCGTCCGAGCCTCGCGGCCAGGTGCAACTCCGGCAGCCCGGCAAGGTGCAGCTTGACGCGCGGCAGCAGCAGACCCATGCCGCGCGCGTCCTCGATCGAAACGCCGGCAAGCTGGAGCAGAACGTAGAAAAGCACGACACCGAAGGCCAGCGTGAGCGGCAGCGCGGCAATGTGCTGCCACGTGCGCATCAGCACCGTGGCCAGCACGCCGACGACCAGCGCCGGAACCCATGTGATCCAGTGAAGGTGCGCGAGCAACGCGAGCGTGTGCCACTCCAGCGGCTGGCCCGTCAGCACGCGGAACGCTCCGGCGAGCAGCAGGTAGCCCGTGCCGGCGAGAAATCCGCCGAGCACCGGATAGGGCAGGAACTGCAACGAGCGGCTGCGCCTGGACGAGCCGATCGCATAGAGCGCGATGCCGGTCATCACCGAACAAAGCGCGATTGCGATCAGCACCGTGAGGATCTGCGTCTGCGGTGAGCCGCCGTCCGCGCGCACGCTGCTGGCCACACCCGCCGCCACGCCCGCGAGGAAGGCCGCGGCATTGCTGTCGGGGCCGCCGATGTTGAAGCGCATCGAACTCGTCAATGCGATCACGAGCGCCGTGACGACGCAGCTCACGAGCGCGGTGGGCACCCCCAGCATCGCGTAGCGGGCAAGATCGGCGCTAAAGATCATCGTGCCGAGGCTCATCGCATAGCACAGCATGACGAGCGTCGAAACGGCGCCCGCCGCCACGTCGCCTGGCAGACCCGCCAAACGCGAGCGCAGCGGGAGGTCGGAGACGGAAACGGTCTTGCCCGGCTTCACGTGGATTCCCGGTCGAATGCAAGGGCGCGGTGGGGCGCGCCAGCCAGTATCCTGCGTGGCTCGAACGGCTGTCAAACGCGATGCAGCGTGCTGATCGGACACCTACACTGTTTATTCATCGGCCCCGCAGCTGGCGAACTCCACGCGAAAGTCATGCAACCGCGGGCCGTTCACGCTGGCGGCCGGCACGCGTGTAATTCATCTGAGCTTTTGCCCGCGGGACCACGCATCGGAGGCAGGGCGACGCACATGGACATCGAGAAATGGCTGCAGGGCCTCGGGCTCGAGCAGTACGCCCACGCGTTCGCTGCAAACGACATCGACGTGTCGCTGCTCGGGCAGCTGACCGACGCGGACCTGAAGGAGCTGGGGGTACAGTCGCTCGGCCACCGTAAGCGCATTCTTGCCGCGGCGACGGCATCGTCAACGATCGCGGCGGCGCTACCGCCGCAGACGGCCGCCGACCACGAAGTGCCCGCGGACGAGCGCAGGCAGGTCACGATTCTGTTTGCCGATCTGTGCGGGTACACGATGCTGTCGCGCTCGCTCGATCCCGAAGACTTGCGCGCGCTGATCGGACGCTACACGGCGCTGGTCGACGGCATCGTGCTCGCCTATGGCGGCACGATCGACAAGCACATCGGCGACGCAGTGATGGCCCTGTTCGGCGCACCCCGCTCGCACGAAACGGACACGCTGCGCGCCGCCCGTGCCGCACTCGACATCCACGACGGCGTGGCACGGTTGGCCGCGCAGACCGGGCGCGCGTTGCAGGCGCACATCGGCATTGCGAGCGGCGAGGTCATCGCGGGCGCGCTGAGCCGCGCCGACGCGCAGGACTACACCGTGCATGGCGATCCGGTGAACCTCGCCGCCCGGCTCGTGGCTGCAGCGCCAGCGGGCGAAACCTGGCTATCCGACGACGCGGCGCGCACGCTCGGCGACGTCGCCAGTTGCGAAGCGATCGGCGAGCGGCGCTTCAAGGGCATCGACACACCGGTGCGGCCATGGCGCCTCGTCGCGCTCGGCAGCGAGCCGCTCAGGACGAGCCACAGCCGCTTCGTCGGACGCGAGGCCGAGCTCGAACAGTTTCACGGCATCCTGCATGCGTGCATGGCAAAGCGCGCGGGGCACGTCGTTCATGTGCGAGGCGAAGCCGGGATCGGCAAGACGCGGCTCGTCGACGAGATGCGGCGCCATGCACAGGCACAGGGCTTCACGCTGCATCGAAGCCTCGTGCTCGATTTCGGCGTCGGCAAGGGCCAGGACCCGGTGCGAACCATCATCGGCAGCCTGCTCGGGTTGCCGGCCGGTGCATCGAGCGAGGCGCGGCAGGCCGCCGCCGCGCAGGTCGCGGCCCAAGGCATCGTCAAGGCCGAGCAGATCGTGTTTCTGCACGACTTCCTCGACCTCCCGCAGAGCGCCGAATGGCAAACCATCTACGAGGCCATGGACCACGGCGCGCGCAAGCGCGGCAAGCAGGCGCTCGCCGCGAGGCTGACCGAGGACGTTTGCGCGCACGCGGCGACGCTGATCGTCGTCGAAGACCTGCATTGGGCCGATGCCGAAGTCATCGGCTACCTGTCGGCGTTCGCCTCAGGCATTGCCAACGGTACGGGCCTGCTGGTGACGACTTCGCGCGTGGAAGGCGATCCGATCGATGCGGGCTGGCGCGCACGTTGCCGCGACACCCCGTTCGCCACGATCGATCTCGGACCGCTGCGCAAGGACGAGGCCCTGAGCCTGGCGGGCAATTTCATCGATGCGACGCAGCGCGTCGCGCTCGCCTGCATCGAGCGCGCGGGCGGCAATCCGCTGTTTCTCGAACAGCTGCTGCGCAATGCGGAAGAAGGTAGCGGCAACAACGTACCCGCGTCGATCCGCAGTCTGGTGCTCGCGCGGATGGACCGGCTCGCGCCCCGCGACCGCCTGGCGTTCCAGGCGGCTGCAGTGATCGGCCAGCGTTTCGACCTGGCGCTGCTGCGACAACTGGTCGACGATCCCGGCTATGTCTGCGCCGGCCTGCTCGTCAATGCGCTGGTGCTGCCGGAAGGCGAGGACTTCCTGTTCGCGCATGCGCTGATCCATGAAAGCGCCTACTCGACGTTGCTGCGCGCGCGCCGCCGTGAACTTCATCTGCGCGCGGCCGAATGGTTCGCACAGAGCGATGCCACGTTGCACGCCCAGCATCTCGACCGCGCCGAAGACCCGCACGCGCCGCATGCCTACCTGGGCGCGGCGGTGGCAGAGCGCGCCGCTCATCGTTTCGAAGCGGCGCTGCGGCTGGCCGAGCGGGGCATCGAGATCGCGCAGTCGGACGCGGACCGCCATGCACTGAGCTGCTGCAAGGGCGAACTTCAGCGCGACCTGGGCGACATTGCGGGATCGATCGCGACGTACCGCGCCGCACTCGCCGCCGCCGCTGACGCCGCCGCCCGATGCGACTGCCAGCTCGGACTCGCGGAAGGTCTGCGGGTCAGCGAGGGTCTCGACGAAGCGCTTGGCCTACTGGCGCAAGCGCAACAGATCGCGGAGCGAGACAACCGGCTGGCCGAGTTGGCAAGCCTCCATTATTTGCGCGGCAACATTCTGTTTCCGCTCGGCAAGATCGACGCCTGCTGCGCCGAACACGAGCGCGGTCTCGCCTATGCGCGCCGCCTCGATCTGCCCGAGGCAGAGGCTCGCGCGCTCGGCGGCCTGGCGGACGCGGCGTATGCGCAGGGGCGTATGCGGACCGCGTTCCATCATTTCAGCGAATGCGTGGCGATGAGCCGGGAACACGGCTTCGGCCGCATCGAGGTTGCCAATCTGTCGATGCAGGGCTTCAGCCGCATCTATCTGAACGACGCGGGTCCGGCACGCGAGGACGCCATCGCCGCCGCCCGCACCGCCGAGCTGATCGGGCAGCCTCGCGCGCAATTGCTGGGGGAGACGCTGGGGGTATTCGCGTGCCAGGAATTGGGCGACGTACAGGCGGCCAGCAAGCATCTGGCGCAGGAACTGCGTGTGATCCGGCAACTGGGTGCGCGGCGCTTCCAGGCGCAGAACATGGAGATGCAGGGGCGCCTGTTACTGGACCAGGGATGCCGCAGTGAAGCGGTGACGGCGCTGCGCGAAGCACTCGCCATCTCGCGCGAGGTAGGGAGTCAGTTCTCCGGGCCAAAGACCTTGAGCGCACTGAGCCGCGCGGTTGACGACAAACACGAGCGGACGCGGCTACTGGCTGAAGGCGAGGCGCTGTTGCGGCTTGGCGCGGTCGGCCACAATCACCTGTGGTTTTACCGCGACGCCATCGAAGCGATGCTGGAGGCGGGCGATCCTGCTGGCACGCTGCACTACGTGAACGCACTCGAAGTCTATACACAGCGCGAACCGTTGCCGTGGTCCGAGCTATTCGCGGCGCGTGGCCGTGCGCTTGCGCTCGCGCTTCAGGCGCCGCTTGACGACGCCACACGACAGGAACTGCTGCGGCTGCTCGAGGCGTTACAGCAGGCCGGTTTTCGCAATTACGTGAGCGCGGTCGAAGCGGCCCTTGCGGCTTGAGGCACGCGCGTAGCCGATAGTCAGCGTGGCGCGGAATCGTCGTGGGGCGGGTCCTTGTGGACGACCTCCATGTCGATGGTGCGGCCGTCGTCGTCGGGCGTGTTCCTGTTGACGACCTCCATGTCCACGGTACGACCGTCGTCGCCATACGCGGCCGCCTGCCGGCGCAGCTTGCGCATCTTCCACCACAAATAGCCGACGACCACCGTGCCGGCCGCGAACAGCACGGCGAACAGCACGATCGACAGCATCGCGGCCACCACGAACAGGATCGCGCTCAGGGCGACGGTCAGCAACCGGCCGAACCAGCCGGAGCCACCGATCCGGATCCCTTTCTCATATGTCACCCGCCGCGGCGGCGGTCTATCGTTTTGCATCGTTCATCTCCCGGCCGCCATTCGGCGGCTGATGCGGGTAAGTCCTCATGGGTCGTCATTATGCGGGATGTGAACGGCGAACGTCGCCGGCGCGGGGCGGCTCAGCGTATAGTCGACTGATGCCGTTGAAGAAGCCCGCGCGTTGACTCGTTTATCTTCGGTAGTAAGTTGCCGCTCGCCAAGGCTGACCGAGCGGCGTGGTTTTCCTTTACCTCGGTTGCCCGCGTGATCATGCGACGCCTGCATCTGCTCGAAATCGAAGACCAGCCGTGGTGCCCACGCGCCCTCCGTGACGGCGGGACGGACTGGCTGCACTTTCTGGCCAATTCCCACAAGGGCTTCAACGTGATCGCGGGCAAGCTGCGCGAGGCGATGCGCCGGGTCGGCAGCGACCGGATCGTCGATCTATGTTCGGGCGGCGGCGGGCCGTGGCAGACGCTTGCACCGTTGCTCGCGCTGTCCGGCCGCGTGATGGTGCAGTTGACCGACTTCTATCCCAATCGCGCCGCGTACGAGCGGATCTCAGCCGGAGCGACCAGCTGTGTCACCTATGTGAGCGAACCGGTGGACGCGATGAACGTGCCATCGAGATTCGACGGTGTGCGCACGATGTTCAACTCGTTCCACCATTTTCGGCCGCACGACGCGCGCGCGATCCTCGCCGACGCTGTGACGAAACGCCGCGCGATCGTCGTCGTCGAGGGTGCGGATCACCGGCTGCTCGGTATCGTGTTCATCCTGGTGATGCCGCTGATGATGCTCGCGCTGACTCCGCTGATCCGACCGTTTCGCTGGTCGCGGCTAGCGCTCACCTATTTGCTGCCGGCGATCCCGCTGCTGTGTCTGTTCGACGGCATCGTGTCGATGCTGCGCATCTACAACCCCGACGAATTGCGTGAGATGGTCGCGACTATCCCGGACCAGCAGAGCTTCGAATGGGATATCGGCACGCTGCCGGTGCAGGGCTCGCCGCTCGGTCTGACGTACCTGATCGGCGTTCCGCGGCAAAGCGCAGGCTTGAAACCAAGCGCGCGCCGTCGGGAGCGGCGCGCGGATCACTTGCCGGCCAGATGCTCGGGTGTCTGGGTGTTGCCCGGCGGCAACTCGCCCATCGCCTGAAACAGCGTCGCCGTATCGGCCAGGCGCCGGCCGATCAGGCGGATTTCTTCCAGCCTCGCAGCTTCGTACTGCTGCTCGCCGCCGCGGGCGGATGCAGCGGGCAGCGCGCCGAGCCGGTGACGCGACGTGGCATCGTCGAACGTCTCGCGTGCGTCGCGCGCAGCGCCGCTCGCGGCTTCGAGTGCCTGCGCGTCGTGTTCGAGCGACGCAAGCGTGTCGGCGACGTTTTCGAACGCGGCCAGCACGGTCTGCTTGTACTCGAACACGGCGGCCTCGTAGGTGTCGATGGCCGCGCGCCGCTGCGCGACGAGCGCGCCGCCATGAAACAGCGCTTGCGACATCGTCGCGGCGATGCTCCAGATCGCGCCGGCGCCCGACAGCGCGAGCGGCCAGTTGAACCCGCCTTGTCCCATCGACGCGTTCAGCGTCAGGCTCGGAAACAGCTGTGCGGTGGCGACGCCGACATCGGCCGCCGCGGCTTTCAGCGCCGCCTCGGCGGCCGCGATATCGGGCCGCGTGCGCAACAGGTCCGATGGCAGCACGACCGGCAGGTCCTGCGGCAAATGCAGGCTCGCCAGATCGGGCTCTGGCGGCGCCGCGTCGGGCGTACGGCCGAGCAGCACCGCGAGCGCGTGCCGGGTCACGGTCAGCCGTTGCCGCAGATCGGCCACGCTGACCTGGAGTGCAGCGATGCTTTGCCGCGCAGTCGACACGTCGCCGCGCGTCAGCGAGCCGAGTTGGTAGTGCCGTTCGGTATCGTGAGCCTGATCGCCCGCAAGCCCGATCAAGCGCTCGGTCGCATCGATCTCGGCGCGCAACATCGCCGCCTCGATCGTCGCCGTGACGATGTTGGTCGCCAGCGCGCGGCGCGCGGCTTCGCGTTGATACGCGTCGATGTCGACCCGCGCGGAACGCGCCGCGTTGGCCTTGCGCACCGCACCGAACAGGTCGAACGTGTATTGCGCCTGGACTACGCCGATGAACTCGTTGTAAAGCAGCGTATTCGGCGCGCCGGGAACCGGAATGCCGAGATCGCGTCCGCGCGAGGCCTGCGCGACCAGATCGACCGACGGCAGCAGCGTGGCGCCGATTTGAGCGCGAAGTTGTTCGTGCGCGGCGGCCAGATGTTTGTCGGCGGCGGCGAGCGTCGGGCTATTGCGCAAGCCTTCTTCGACGAGATCATTCAACGCCGTCGATCCGAACAGCCGCCACCATTGCGGTACCGGCTGCGCGCCGGTGGTGAAGCGCTGCGCGACACCGAGCGCCTCGACCGTTTGCGCGGGCTGTGGCTCGACGCCGTAATGGCCGGGAGCAGGCATCGCCGGCGGCTCGCCGGTCGGACCGAACGAGCATGCGCCAAGCGCAATCGCAGCGGCCGCACCGAACGCCGCGCGCCAGCCATGGCTCGCCACTGCCCGCGCTCGACGCGGCGCGCCAGTGAAATACGGCGCGCTCGCCGGCCCGTCAACAGGGTTGCAATCTGTGCGCACGATCAGCTCCACGTGTATTCGATTGTCGGAGACGCGGTTCGCACACCGCGCTCGAAGTGCCGCACCTTGAACGCGGTCGCGTAGAGCGCGGGAACGAAGAACAGCGTCAGCACGGTGGCGCCCGTGATGCCGCCCATCAGTGCGGTCGCCATCGGTCCGAAGAAGGCCGATTGCAGCAGCGGGATCAGCGCGAGCACCGCTGCCGCGGCAGTCAGCATGATCGGGCGGAAGCGCCGGACCGTGGCGCTCACGATCGCATCGAAGCGCCCCTGGCCCGCGGCGATATTGCGTTCGATCTGATCGACGAGAATCACCGAGTTGCGCATGATGATTCCGGACATCGCAATGACGCCGAGCATCGCGACGAAGCCGAACGGCTTGCCGAACAGCAGCAGTGCGGCGACCACGCCGATCAGCCCGAGCGGCGCGGTGAGCACGACCATCAGCACGCGCGCGAAGCTGCGCAGTTGAATCATCAGCAGCGTCAGCACCACGACGAGCATCAGCGGCAGCTGCGCGATCACCGACGCTTGCGCCTTGCCGCTGATCTCGCCCGCGCCGCCGGTCTCGATCCGGTAGCCGATCGGCAACGATGCCCGTAGCGGCGCAAGCGTCCGATCGATCGCCTGGGTCACGTCGAGGTCCAGCGCGTTGCCGCGCACGTCGGCCTGGACCGTGATCGTCGGTTGACGGTCGCGGTCCCAGATCACCCCGTATTCGAGCTCGTTGTGCAGGTGCGCGAGCGTGCCGAGCGGAACCGCGCCGTTCGGCGTCGGCATCGCGAGGTTGACGATCTCGGCGGGGTCGACCCGCTCACGCTGGGGCGCGCGCAGGTCGACGCTGATCAACCTGTCGCGCACCCGGTATTGCGTGAAGGTATAGCCGGACAGCGTCATCGCGAGGAAGCTCGCCACGTCTTCCGACGTGACACCGAGCTCGCGCGCCTTCTGCTGGTCGATCTCGAAGCGCACCGAGCGTTCGCCGGGCTCGTCCCAGTCGAAATGCACGCCCGTCGTGCGGGCATCGGCCTTCATCGTCGCCGCGACTTTTTCCGCGATTTCGCGCACGGTGGCGAGGTCGTTTCCGCTGACGCGAAACTGCACCGGATAGCCGACCGACGGGCCCGTCTGGAGCGGCGAAACGCGCGCACGCACGGCGGGAAAGTTGTTTTGCAGCGTGCTCGCGAGCCAGCGTTCGAGCTTCGCGCGGTCGTCGACGGACCTGGCGGTGATCACCAGCTGCGCGAAGTTGGGCTGGGGCATCTGGACGTCGAGCGGCAGATAGAAGCGCGGCGCGCCCGTGCCGACGAAGTCGACCAGATGATCGATCTCGGGCCGGCCGGTCAGCGTCTTTTCGAGGCGCGCGGCTTCGCGCAGCGTCGCTTCGAACGACGCACCTTCGGGCAGCCGCAGGTCGACGAGCAGCTCGGGCCGCTCGGAGCTCGGGAAGAACTGTTGCGGCACGAGCGCGAAGCCCGCCAGCGCGACGACGAACAGCGCAACCGTGACGCCAATCACGACGAGGCGCCGCTTCACGCACCACGCGATGCAGTCACGCAGGCGGTCGTGAAAGCGGGTCGCACGCGGCGCCGCCAGCGGGGCACGGCGTGTCTGCGCGTCGTCGCGCCGGCGCAGCTTGCGAAGCGCGCGCCGGGGCGGCGTCTCGTGTGCGGTGTCCTTGCGTTCGGGCAGCAGGTGATAGCCGAGCAACGGAATCAGCACGACCGCCGCGAACCACGAAGCGATCAGCGCAATCGCGGACACCTGAAAGATCGAGCGCGTGTATTCGCCAGTGGCCGATTTCGCCAGAGCGATCGGCAGGAATCCCGCCACCGTGACCAGGGTTCCCGTCAGCATCGGAAACGCGGTGCTGCTGTAGGCGAACGCCGCGGCCCTGGCGCGCCCCCATCCCTGTTCGAGCTTCACGGCCATCATCTCGACCGCGATGATCGCATCGTCGACGAGCAAGCCCAGTGCGAGGACCAGCGTGCCGAGCGAGATCTTGTGCAGGCCGATGTCGAACCCATTCATGCATAGCGCGGTGACCGCGAGCACGACCGGGATCGAGATCGCCACCACCACGCCGGCGCGCCAGCCCAGTGAGATCAGGCTCACGGCCAGCACGATCACGATCGCCTCGGCGGCGGCGCGCAGAAAGCCGTTGACCGAATGCGAGACCGCGTGCGGCATGCTCGACACCTGAACGAGTTCGAGGCCCGCGGGCAGACGCGCGCGCAATTCGGCTGTCTTCGCGTCGAGCAGCTTGCCGAGCTGAATCACATCGCCGCCAGTCTGCATCGTGATGCCGATGGCGAGCACCGGGCGGCCGCTGGTGCGAACCTGCGAGACCGGCGGATCGTCGTAGCCGCGCTTGATCGTCGCAATGTCACCGAGACGGACCAGGCGGTGATTGATGTCGATCAGCGTGTCGCTCATCGCCTTCAGGTCGGTGAACTGGCCGCTCGGACGCACGAACACGCGGTCGAACGCAGTGGTCAGCGTGCCGCTCGGCGTGACCGCGTTTTGCGCGTTGATCGCCCGCGCGAGCTGTTGCGGCGTGATGCTGAGCCGCGTCAATTGAGCGTTGGGAATCTCGATCGTGATGTGCTCGTCGGGGTCGCCGAAATAATCGACTTTCGCGACGCCGGGCACACGCAGCAGCACGCCGCGCAGTTCGTCCGCATAGTCGTGCAGTTGGGCCGGCGAGAAGCCGTCGCCGGCGAGCGTATAGATGTTCGTGTAGACGTCGCCGAATTCGTCGTCGAAGTACGGCCCGCGCACGCCGGGTGGCAGCGTGTCCACGATGTCGCCGATTTTCTTGCGCACCTCGTACCACGTGTCGCGCACCTCGCTCACCGGCGCGGAGTCTTTCATCGTGAACACGATCAGCGATTCGCCGGGACGCGAGTAGCTGCGCAGATAGTCGAGATGCGGCGTCTCCTGCAGCTTGCGGCCGATCCGGTCGGTCACCTGTTCCTCGACCTGGCGTGCGGTCGCGCCGGGCCAGAAGGTGCGAATCACCATCGCGCGGAACGTGAACGGCGGGTCCTCGGATTGGCCGAGCCGGGAATAGGCGAGCACGCCGAACAGCGTCGCGAGCACGACGACGAAGAAGACGAGCGCCTGGTTGCGGATCGCCCACGCGGACAGATTGAAGCGGCCGGTGTCGTCCGCTGCTGGGCGTCGCGGTCCGCCCGGTTCACCGGGGCCGCCCGCTCCGTCGGGCCCCTGGCCGAACAGCGCTCTCATGATGCGAAGTCCTCGGGATGCAACGGCGCGACCGCGCGCACGGTTTCGCCGGCGCTGACTGTGTGCACGCCTTGCAGCACGACGCGCTCGCCATCGGTGAGGCCTCGCGCGACGGAGATCGTGCGGTCGTCATAGCGGCCCACCTGGACCCGGCGCAGTTCCAGCGCCTCGTCGCCGGGCCGCACGACCCAGACGGCCGGCGCATTGCCGTCGTGAAAGAGCGCGCTGGCGGGCAGCGTGATCGGGTCGTCCGCTTGCGCCTCGCCGGACGCGTCGGCGAAGGTGATGGTGGCCGTCATGCCGAGGCGGACCTCGGGGCCTGGCGCATCGAGCGTCAGTTTCGCGCGATAGGTGCGGCTGCCGGGGTCTGCTGCCGGCGACAGCTCCCGGACGTGCGCGGTGAAGCGTCGGTCCGTGACGGCCGGCAGCGACACGCTGGCCGCGCTGCCGACCGCCAGCGCGTTCAGCAGGCTCTCGGGTACGTCGCAGAGGATATCGACCTCGCCGGACCAGGCGAGGTGGTAGACCGCCTGTCCCGCCGCGACGTTCTGCCCGGTATCGGCGTCTTCGGCGGTGACGACGCCGGCATGGTCCGCCGCGAGGACCGTGTATTGCGTCTGGTTTTTCAGCAGCGCGAACTGCTGTACCGCCTGATCGCGCTGCGCGGCGGCCGCCACATACGCATCCTGGGTCTGTTCGAGCTGCGCCGTCGAGATCAGCTGTTCCTGCGCCTGCGCCCGGTCGCGATCGAGTTGCTGCTCGGCGAAGGTGAGCCGATGCTGCGCCGCCATCAATTGGGCCTGCGCGCTCGCGAGGCTGCGCTGCGCGTCGTCGGCATCGAGCCGCGCGATCACCTGACCCGCCGTGACCGTATCGCCGAGCCGCACCTTCCGCTCGACCAGCTTGCCCGCGATGCGAAACGACAGCGGCGTCGCATAGCGTGCGTTGACTTCGCCCGGCAGCGTCGCGAGCACGGGCTTGCTGTCCCGATGCACGACCACGGCGATGACCGGGCGCGGCAGCGTCACCTCGGCCTCTTTCGCGTGACAGGCGGCGAGCGCGAGTGCGCCCGACACCGTCAGCATGATCTCGCGCCAGCGCATGCTCACGAGTGTTCCTCCAGCTCGCCGGCTTCGAACTGTGCCTTGGTCCGGCGGCGTTGCACCTTGCCGCTCGAAGTCCGCGGCAAGCTTCCCGCCTGCACAATCGCGACGTGACCGACCTGCAGGCCCGCGCATTCGGCGACCTTCTGCGCGATCGCACGGCGCAGCGCCGTGGCCTCCGCCGGCTTGCCCTCGGCACAGACGACCAGCGTCTCGTCGCCGTCGCGCATCACGCTGAACGCGATGACGCCGCGGCTTTGCACGCTCGGCAACTCGGCCACCGCCCATTCGATGTCCTGCGGATAGAGGTTCGAGCCGTGAATCACGATCAGGTCCTTGCTGCGGCCGCAGATATAAAGCTGGTCGCCGGCGACGTAGCCGAGATCGCCGGTCTGCAGCCAGCCGTCGCGGTACGCGTCGGCGCTCGCGTCGGCCAGGCCGTAGTAGCCCACGGTGATGCTGGGCCCACGCGTGACGATCTCGCCGACGCAGCGTTCGGGCAACGCACGCCCGGATTCGTCGACGATCCGCAGCTCGTGTCCGGGAAAGCAATGGCCGCAGCCGACCAGTTCGATCGTGCGCAGGCCGGTGTCATGCGCGGCCGGTATCGCTCGGCCGAGCCCCAGCGGGGCCGCATAGACGACGTCGGTGACGATCGGCTGGCCGTGGTCGTGAAACGTGATCGCGAGCGTTGCTTCGGCCATCCCGTAGCACGGCAGCAGCGCTTCGGCGCGAAAACCGGCCGGTTCGAAGCGCGCGGAAAACTGGCGCAGCGCTTGCGCGTTGATCGGCTCGGCACCGCAGCCGGCCACGCGCAGACGACTCAGGTCCAGGCCTTCGAGGTCCTGGTCGCGGGTGCGGCGCGCGGCGAGCGCGTACGCGAAGTTGGGCGCGAAGCTGATCGTGCCGCGGTACTTCGTGATCGCCTCCATCCACAGGCCGGGCCGGCGCACGAATGCTTCGGTTGATAGCAGCACGCTCGGCAAGTCGCAGATCAGCGCGCCGAGTACGCTGATGAGTCCCATGTCGTGGTGCAGCGGCAGCCAGCTGACATAGACATCCTGCTCGTGCAGATCGATGCCGCGGGGGCCGAGGAACGCTGTCGCATTCGCGATCAGATTGCGATGCGTGACCATCACGCCTTTCGGCAGCGACGTGCTGCCCGACGTGTATTGCAGGAAGCACAGGTCGTCGGGATGCAGCGTGGGCAAATCGCAGGCGGGCGGCTCGCCGTCGAGCAGCGCTTCGACGGTCACGATGCGTTCGAGGCCGGTGCCGGCGGCCAGCACGTCCTCGATGGTCTCGCGTGTCGAGTTCGACGTCAGCAGCATGCGCGCGCCTGCCGAGCGCACGATGTGACTGACGGTTTCGGCGTAGCGCTCGCGGGTTCTGAAGTTCAGGCTTCCGCGCGGAAAGATCGGGACGGGCACCAGACCGGCGAACGACGCGCCGAGGAAGCTCAGGATGAACGCTTCCGGGTCGAGGATCACGAGCGCGATACGGTCGCCCTTGTTCAGGCCGAGTGCCACGAGCTTTTGCGCACGCTTGCGTGCCTCGCGCTCGAGTGCCTCGTACGGATAGTAGTGCTCGTCGCCGTGTGGGGAGATAAAACGAAGACCTCGAGCGTCGCCGCGCGGCAGCGCTGAAACGGCATCGACTAGCGTCAGGTTCATGGTGACGGCTCCCCGCTTACTTGGTCGAGATTCCGTGATCGAGCGAAGCAGCGGGCGACCAGTCGCGGATCGGCTGCAGACGGCGACGCAAGAGCGCGATCACCTCGTCGTCGCTGCGCACCGGCGCGCCCGGCAAGCGCACGAAATGCCTGGCGAGCTTGCGGTGCTGGCGCGTGACGAGCAGCAGCCAGATCTGCGCGATGTCGATGCGATCGAACACGACCGCGTCCTCCTGACCGTACTTCTCGAGGTTCGCTGCGAATTCCTTCGTGAGTTCGCTGTAGTGCGTGCCTTTGCGGACGTGGTGGTAGATGTGATAACCGGCGTTGAAGACGCGCGCATTGAAACGCGAGTCGATCGTATTGGTGCTGCTCGTGTACGGGTTGTCCGGATGATCGGGGTCGATGAACGCGTGCTGGACCCAGTTGCCGATCATCATCATCAGCCGCACGAACACGAACGGGAACACGAACACGACGAGGGTTGCCCGCAGGTTCCAATATGCGGCGGCGGCAATCGCCGCGTAGAACGCGATCTCACCGACGAGCAGTTGCCGCATCAGCTTCGTATTGCGCGAGCGCCACAGATAGACGCTGAGCTCGACCGGCACCAGCGCGGCGAAGCGCAGGTAGTAGTGCAGAAAGCCGATCACGCTATCGCGCTGAAACCGCATCGTCGAGCTCAGGTCGCGTGGCAGGTTGTCGTCGATGTGATGCATGCCCATGTGATGGACATAGAACGTGCCCGGCGTCTGGCCGAAGAACGGACACAGCACCCAGTCGAGCAGGATTTCGAGCGCGCGGTACTTCTTCCTGAAGAGCCGCCGATGCAGCGTGCAGTGGTAGCTCATCGTGAAGCGGTCGCCGAACATGTTCCAGACCAGCACATAGGCCACGCCCGCCCACCAGGGAAAGTGGCCGAGCCAATACAGCACGGCCGCGGCGGGGATGAATATCAGCGCGCACTCGATGTAGAGCCACAGATGCGGCAGGTCGCGACGATCGTTGAGCAGGCGGTACATGGCAGTTTCCTTCAGGGGCGGTTGCAGTGGTCAGTCAAGCGGGTGGGGATTCGTTTCATGTCGGCTCGGGCAGTTCGATCACGCCGCTATGGCCATCGACCTTGAGCTGCATGCCTGACTGCACGCGCGTAGTTAGGCCCGGAATCTGGACGACGGTCGGGATGCCGATTTCACGCGCGACGATCGCGGCATGGGTCAGCGGACTGCCGCGCTCGATCAGCAGCCCGGTCGCCGACGCGAATACCGGGACCCAG
The DNA here is from genome assembly GCF_009362785.1 of Paraburkholderia atlantica. Classification (GTDB taxonomy): domain Bacteria; phylum Pseudomonadota; class Gammaproteobacteria; order Burkholderiales; family Burkholderiaceae; genus Paraburkholderia; species Paraburkholderia atlantica. The sequence continues at coordinate 28,848 of NZ_WHNQ01000019.1, read as the reverse complement.
CCGGGGTCGGTCCGATAGGTGACGAGGATGCCGCCGTCGAATTCGTTTGCTTCGCGCACGACCTTCGCGCGCCCTTCGGCGAAGCCCGGCGAGCAGGGCGTGCCGCGCAGCGTCGCGCCGGCCGCCTGGGCGGGCGCCGCGTGCAGAGCGGCGAGGTTCGCCGGCTTGCCGAGCCAGGCCGCAACCGGCCCATGCGTGACGAAGCGTGGCGGCAGGTCGTCCATCGCGCGATAGCTCGCATCGTCGCGCTTGCGCTGCTCGATGAGCGGGCGCAGTTCGCGGTGAGACACGGTGCCTTCGAAGCAGCCGCGAATTTCGTCGAGGCGCAGATGGAAGATGTCGCGGCCAGTGGCCAGCACGCCGTCGGCGGCGAGACCCTCGCCGATCGCGCGGAACATCCGGCGCGCGACGCCGAACGCGCGCGACCGGCAAAAGCGCACGGTCTCACGCGCCCGGATCGCGGCACGCACGCGGCTGCGTGCGCGGGCAAAAATCCAGCGCTGCTGTGGACTAAGCCGCTCACGCACCAACGCGTCGATGCGCGCTTCGGTGGCGCTGCGATCGATGGTCGCGGCACCATGCGCGAGCGAGGCTTTCAACATATCGAACAGCACGCCTGGGTCTTCGCGAAGATCGGGTTCTTCGAGCTTCAGCTCGTTGTTGCTGCGGTACGCGAAGTCGGCGAGGTAGCGTTCGATGTCGGCGACGATCTCGGGCGCGCCGCATTCGCGCAGCGCCGCATACGCTTCGCTTGACGGCGTGTTGCGGATCAGCGCTTCGACCCGCGGGTTCGACCGCACGGCTTCCGCCAGCGCGGCCAGCCTGCGGACCGGCTCGATCGACTCGATGTCGTCCATGCCGCCGATGACCGCGACTTCGAGCCAGTCGGGCGCATCGGGGATCCATCGCTTGATCAGGCGCCGGAGCACGCCGTAACTGAGACCGATCGCCGACTCGAGCACGATCATCATGCCCCAGCGCGCCAGCAGCGCCTGCTCGAAGCGGCAGTAGTGCGCATAGACGGCGTCGGCGGGAAGCGCGCGATAGTCGAGCGCGTTGAACTCGTCGTAGACCGGATAGAAGAACGCGCGGAAGCGTTCGACGTTGCGCTCCAGCCGCGCGAAGTGCCACGCGAACTTCGTGCCGCTCACGGCCCGGATGCAGGCGAGCCCAGTGCGCGAGCCGGCCTTGTACGGTTTGATCAGCTCGGCGAAGCTCGCCAGATCGAGCGGCTCGTCGACGCCCATCTGGACTTCCATCATCTTGCGTCCGAGGTCCTGGAACGGCGCGAGCCCGGAAAGCTTGTACCAGTGCAGCAGGTTGTAGTACACGCGCCCGTTCAGGAACGCGAGCGTCGAGCCGAGGAAGCCGTCCATCTCGCGCCGCTGCTTGTGCGGAATCGCGAGCAGCCGGCAGAACTCACGGAACACCTGCGCATAGACGTGCTGCGCGAAGGTGAAGGTCAGTTGCGTGGTGACGCCGGGATAGTTCTCGACGATGTTCGAGTTGTCCCACAGCTGGAAGTCGCCAGCTCTCGATTGGGCCGGTGCGACCGGCGTGGTCACGGGGCGTGCCTGCAGAATCCACAGCTGATGTTCGGCGAGACACCATTCGATATCGAGCGGCTCGTCGAACCTGTTTTCGAGCGTGCGGGCCGCCGCCACGACGCGCTCGATCTCGTCGTTGGAAAGGGCTGCTGCATCGCGCAGCGCGGCCGGCACCTCGCGGATGTGGCGGCCGTCATGACGCTCGCGTTTTTCACCGATCACCACCTGCTTGTGCTGCCCGGTCTGGCGGTCCACGGTGATCGTGTCGGCGTCGACAGCGCCCGACACGAGTCCTTCGCCGAGCCCATAGACGGCGCTCAGCACCAACTCGTCGCGGTTGCCGTTGGCCGGGTTGATCGTGAACACGACGCCGCTCGTATCCGCCTGAACCAGGCGCTGCAGGATCACGGCCATGCCGGCGCCGGCCATGTCGAGTCCGTGCTGATGCCGGTAGCGCAGCGAGCGCTCGGAATACGCGGAGGCCCAGCACCGGCGCACGTGTTCGAGCGTCGAGTCGAGTCCGCGTACGTCGAGGAAGGTGTCGAACTGGCCTGCGAACGAGAAGCTCGCGCTGTCTTCTTCGACACCGGACGAGCGCACCGCGAGCGCTCCGTCTCCGATCGTGTCGCGTGCGCGTGCGATGTCGGCGCGCAACGTGGCGCTGATGTCGCACGTCAGCACCGCCTCGCGGATCTGACTCGCGATCGCGGCGGCGTTCGCGGGCGTGAAGTCGCTGAGCAGCGCGGCGATGGTTTGATCGAGACCGCCGTCGCGGCGGAACTCCGCAAAGCAGTCGGTGCCGAGGATCGCCCAGTGAGGCACCGCGACGCCGAGGTTCGCCAGCCGATGGAGCGATCGTCCCTTGTTGCCGGCGAGCCGCTCGATGGCTTCGGCGGGACTCGCCGCGGTCAGAATCACGCGGGGCGATGCTGTTGAGCCGGCGCTGCTGCTTGCGTCGAAGGTCTCGTGCGGTGCGTAGCTTCCGCCCGCTTCGAATTCGTCGCGTGCGCGCGCAATGGTGTCGAAATTCATTGAGTTCCCCGTTGCTCAGGTGCTCGACGAAGCGAGCAGATCCCTGGCTTCCTCGGCGGTACCGCGCCCGCCGTGAGCGGTTTGCGGAAAGCGCGCGTGCAGATGCGCGCCGAGGTTGATCCAGTCGTAGGCGGCGTGGATCGTGCCGCGCCAGCCCGACGCCGTATCGAAGCTCGCCGGAAACTGCGGATCGCCGCCGAGGTTGCGCAGACGCTGCGCGAGCTCATCGGCCAGCGCGACGTAACGCTGCGCATCGGGTGCCGATCCGATCGAGCACTGTTCGAGTTCGCGGATGCCGTCGATTAGCGCCGCATCGAGGGGCAGCAGCCGGATCGCGTCGAGCGTCGCTTCTTCCATCGTCGACTGCGGCGTCACGCCGTGCGCGCCGAGCGTGACCATGCAGGCGGTTTGCATCATCCGTTGCAGCGCGTACTCGAGCACCTGCCATTGGCCGCGCTGCAGTGCGCCCTGAGCGTCCTCGCGCGCATTCTCGAGTCCGATGTTGGCCCAGACCATCTCGAGGCCCGCTTCGGCGAAGCGCCCGGCGGGCATCGGCAGCAACTGGGCGCCGCTCGCGCGGCCGGCCGCGAGGCGCGCGCCGTCGATCGAGATCAACGGTGCACGGGACACCGGCGTCGAAGTCGCCTGCTGACGCGCATGGATTTCTCCGCCGCCCTTCCAGCGCAGGCTGACGAGGCCCAGCCGGCTGAACTCGGCAATCAGCGCGCGCTGCCGGCTGACCGCCTGCGCGTCGCCGCGGCTGGCGATGGCCGTGCAGGGGGTGTCGAAGGTGATCGCACGCCACGCGTGGGCGGCTTCGTCGTCGAGCGCAAAGACGTCGCTGCCGCGCAGCACATGCACCCGTTCACCGATCTGCCAGGTCGTCGTGTCCTTGCCCGGGCCGATCAGCACGTTGTCGGCCGCGAGGTTCACACCGCTGACGCCGAACTCACGGATCAGCGCGACCCCCGCCGCGAGGAACGCGCTTTCGGCGCCATGCTCGCGCGGCGCGTGCAGCAGGCTCCACAGGCGGCCGGCGAGGTTCGCGTCGACAGCCGCGCGTTCGAGCTGCAGGGACAGCCATTTCGGGCTCATGTAGCACTCGCCGACGCGTGCCACGTGACTCTTCGCTGCATGAAACGCGGCGGTTCTGATCCAGGCGCGGGCATAGTCGGGTTCGCCGAGCGAGAACATCGCGACCGCATAACGGCCGGTCTGGCGAGCGAAATCCTCGAACCACAGCGCCACCGCCTCGCAGAGCGCGTCGCGGCCAAGCTCGGCTTGCAGCGTTTCGATCAATGCCGGGTTGTCGATCGGCAGCGCGCCGATGAAGCGCTGGCACCGTTCGAGCAGATTCCACGACAGCCGTGCAACCGCGCGACGGCCTTTGCCGAGCGCTGCGCGAACCTGCGCGAGTTCGCGGCGCAGGCGCGCCGGACTCAGCAGCCTGACTTCGATGCGGCGGCCGTCGATGAACAGGATGTACGGCATCGTGGCCGGCTCCAGGCCGCTATCGACGATCGCGACGAAGTCGACATCGGAGCGCTCGTTGCCGAAACCTTCGGCGATCGAGCCTTCGAGAAAGACGGCGCGCGGTGCCCGCTGTTCGAACTGGGCGCTCAACGCGGTTCGCGCTTTTTGCCAGAGCTCGGCGAGCATCGGATCGGTCATCAACATGGTTCGGCTCCCTGAGTGTCAAGCCGTGCGCGGCACGAAGTAGCCCGCCGCGATCCCATAACGGAAGATCCTGCGCAGCAGCGTTTTGCCGGTCGCGCGAGGCAGCGCCGGCAGGATCGCGGCGGTCGCGTCGCGGGCGAAGCGCACCTGGCGCGTCAGGTACGACTCGTACAGCTTCACGACCTCGTCGTAGTAGCGCCGCTCGAGCGGTTTCATCGCGGCGGCGTCGAAGACGTGCCGCGGCACATAGCGAGGCACGTGGAACGATGGAAACTCCGCGCAGACGTCGTTGATTTCGCGCAGCGTAGTCGGCGTGCCGGAGGTCAGATGCAGCGTGCGTCCGCGCACCAGGTCGAACTTCGCCAGCGCCTCGACGACGCAGTCGGCGACCCAGTCGATCGGCACGATGTTCAGCGTCGCGCCGTAGTCGCCCGGCATCGTGCGCACGAGTCCGGCGGCCGTCAGGCGCACGACGGTGTAGAGCGTGTCGAACTTGCGGATCACACCGGTCGCCGAATCGCCGACGATGATCGACGGGCGCAGCACCGCGGCCGGCAGACCGCTGCGCATCGCCGCCCGCACCGACTGTTCCGCGCGGTACTTGCTCTGCTCATACGGGTTGCCCAGCCGCTGGCCGAGGTCGAGATCGTCCTCGCTGAACACGCCCGGGCGCTCGCCGCAGACATAGGCGGTACTCACGTAGAGCAGCGGAATCGGCGCGTCGGCGCGAGCTTGCGCGAACTCGACGATGCGCTCGGTGCCGCGAAAGTTGATCGCCTCGTAGACCTCGGGCTTGCGCCCAAAGCTGGTCAGCGCGGCACAGTGGACGATCGCGCCCGTCGTTTCGCGTAGTGCCTCGTAGGTGTGCGGGTCGAGCCCGAGGTGGGGTTCGGCGACGTCGCCCCGCACACATGCGAAGGTTCCGGCTGCAGGCGTGTGGCCGTCGTACGTCGTTGCCGCGAGCGGCGTGCCGTCGTTGCGGACGACCGGCCCTTCCGAGCGCAAGAATGCGACGACCGGGTAGCCCATTGCCGTCAGACGGGCGATCACTTCGGCGCCCAACAGACCGCGAGCACCGGTGACGAGAACATGCTTATCCATCGTGGGAGACCATCCAGGGTTGCGTGTCATTTGAGGAGAATCTCGGCCAGCAGCCCGAGCTCGACGGCGACGATGAAGCGCGTGCCCGCCCAGCGTGGCCGGCCCGGCCTGCTCGCGGGCCCCGGCCAGCTCGCGTTGAGCCAGACGAGCCAAACGAGCGGCAGCGTTGCGGTGTAGATCGCATAGGTTTGCGACAGGCCTGCCAGGCGCGACAGCGACACGTTGAGGCCGAGCGCCAGAATCAGCAGGAGATTCAGCGCGACGCGGATTCCGCGTGCGGACAGGTGATAAGGCTGCAGCGCAGTGGTGCCAAGCTTGCGCGAGAACTTCCAGAATTCGTAGCCGGCCCACATCGAACCCGCCACGCACATCACGACGTAGAAGCTCAGTTCGCGTCCAGCCATGTCGCGCCACAGGAAATAGCCGTACATGAAGATGGCGAAGGGCGCCCCCTCGAAAGCGGGAAAGCACGCCAACGGGCGGCTCGGGAGCAGCCGCTTGAATACGAACGGCGCGGCGAAGGCCAGGGCGGTGGCGGCAGCGGCGGCCGTCGTCGCGCGGCCCATGCCGGTGTTCAGCGCGACGAGCAGCAGCGCGCTTGTCGCGAGGCTGGCGACGAGACGTGTGCGCCGTGCCTCGCGGCGTGCCAACAGCGCGTGCCCGGTGGGATAGTCGCGTTCGAGATCGTCGAGGTCGTCGATCAGGCGAAGCTGGACGAACAGCAGGAAAAAGGACGCGAGGCCGGCCAGCACACGCCAGCCCGGTTCAACGGCGACGCCGGCGATCCGTCCGTATAGCAGCAACGAGCAGACAAACGCGCCGGCGATCGGCAGCGCCTCGGCGGCCAGCGGCAGGCGGCCGAGCGTGCTCCCGACCGCAGCTGCCGCGGCCGCAAACCGGCCACGTCTTGCATGCGAGGTGGCCAGCGAAAGGCGGGGGCTCATGTACGCATCCCCTCATTGGCGTCCAACCGGACGGCGGCGTGCCGGATGCACAGGTCCACGAGCGAGCCGACCGTGAAATACGTTTCGGCGTGTTCTTCGTTCAACGCTTCTAGCGGCAGACGCTCGATGCCGAACGCCTGCTCGACCGCGACCACCGCTTCGACGAGCGATAGCGAGTCGAGGCCCAGATCGGCGATCAGCGAACTCTCGAGGTGAATCTCGGCGTTGAAGTCACGCTGATGCTCGCGGCAGACGCGCAGTAACTGCGTGCGTACGATGCCGAATACGGTGTTGCGCATCGACGCATTTTTCGGTGTGCTGGCCATGCTGAGTTCCTTTCCTTTCACGCGTTGCTCGGCGCGGCGTAGCGCCACGGCAGAGTTTGGCCACCGGCCAGGATGCCCAGGGGATGCGCGAGCGCGACCGGCTCGATCGCCAGTTGCAGGCGGACGAGTGCGAGCGGTCGCTCCAACGCTTCTTCCCAGCGGTATGAGAGGGGAATGCGCGCGCGCTTGCCACGCAGCCATGCGCGGTGCAGAAAACGATGGACCCAGAAGTTCGGCCACCACGGCGCGGTCAGCGCTGTGCCGAGCAGACCGACGATGCGCGCACGCATCGGCTCGAGACCGCAGTCGAATGCGAGAAGCGAGGTCTCGCCGGCCCAGTCCTGTCCATAGCCCGTCAACACGTGCAGCAGGTCATGAATGCAGCCGCTGCGCTCGATGAACCACTGACGGTCCGGGCCCGGGAGGATTTCTTCGAGGCCCGCGGCCAGCCGGCTCGCTTGCAGCAGACCATCAGCGCTGTAGCCGCTGCGCTCCATCATTGCCATGTAAGCGCGGCCGAACGAGCCAGGCGGCAAGCGCAGCAGCGTGTCGGAATCCGCGAGCGTGCCGAGCAGTGACGGCTGTTCCGAAAGCAGCGCGCCGGCGCCCGGTTCGCTCAGAAAGCGCTGGTACATCGTCTCCATCTGGCCGCCGTCGAGCGCGATCATCACCTCGTAGGCATGCTGAATGTCGTCTACGTTCTCCCTCAACGCCTTGATCGCTCGCAACGCGCGCGGCCAATCGATGTGGCGTCGCGCCATTGCGTGGTCCTTCAAGGTTGCTGTCATCTGCGGCTCCCGGCAAAGATCAAGAGGCGGGTCACGAGTGGCGATCGACTGGTGCCACTTCTTGCGGACGCTTTTTGCAGGGTTCATGCCAGTCATCCGTTGGCACCGCGCAAGTCGTCCTCATCCCCTGCAAGAACGGAACGAAGTGCCCAGATCTCAAAAGGCGGCGCGGGTATCGCGCGGATTGAAGCGGTGTCTGCGATTTGCCGACGCACTTTCGGGTGGAGCCCCCCGCAGCCTGCCGAATGTCGGTACCGGGCCAACATCTGAAAAGCATCTGTTGGTTGCCGCTCGACTGCAGGACGTCTGATACCGGCCCGGTTCACATGTCGACGTCCAAACATCTATACGTGCGGATGTATCGCTCCGCCTTTTGAAATCTGGCTGCCTGCTTGCGTCATTGCATCTGACGGGGACTCACGTCGCGCAGCAAAACAATGCCTGGCACGAACAGTGCACCAGGAGCGCGAACAATGGGTGGCGCCCTTTGGAATTTCCGGAAATCACGAGGATGGAGGTAGAGCAATGAATCAGGCCTGGAAGGCGAAAGCGGGGCAGTTCCTGCCGGGGGCGAATCTGACTGTGCTGCCGCACTGGGAGCGCGATGCGGTACCGAGCTACGATCGTGCCGAAGTCTCGGTGCCAGGGCGCCTTCACTTCGCCGTGTTCGACTTCATGCAGATGATGCCCGGCTTCGGTGGCGGCGGACTCGGCGTATCGACGAGCACGGTCGGACACCGGATCACCGTCACGAAGACGAACAACGGCGAAGGCGGCTGCGACGTGCCGAGCGGGCGGCACATGCTCGAGCTGTTCAAGCGAACGGTCGGCTACGCACGCGACGACATCCGTGTCGATCGGCTGCGCAGCATCCAGCATCAACACAGCGGCTTCGGCTCGAATGTGTCGTTCAACACCGCGACGCTCGCCGGCTTGAACGCGTTGTTCGGCTCACCGTTCTCGCCGCACGACATGTGGGAAATGATCACCCGCAATTACGTCGAGACCGCGAAGGATCACGAGCACGTGTATTTCGGCCTCGAGACCGGCGTCGGCGAAGCGTGCCTGTTCTTCGGCGGGCTGGTCTGGGTCGACGAGAAGCACGGCAACGGCCGTTTCCTCGGCAATCTGAGTTCGGAAAACCTGTGGGTGACCACCGCCGTTGGCAACTACGACACGCTAGCGACCGAAGCGCTGCGCGCGCATGGCGAAGGCGCGGACATGTCCGGCACCACCGAGGCGGGATTCGTGCCGACGCATTTCGTCGAGTGGCAGAAGCGCTATGGCACCGCGTGGCGCAACTTCATCGAACAGAAACTGCGGCCCGCGCTGCATCGCAACGACCTTTTCGCGTTTCTGAAGCACGGCTGGGAACTCAACAGCATGAGCAACATGAAGGTGCTCGAAGGCATCTTCCGGACCGACGTGATGCGTGAGTTCGACGAGACGATGCAACGCGAGGGCGCGGTGTACGCGGGGATGAGCAGCGCGGGTCCGGGCTTCTATGCGTTCTCCGACTGCGAGGCAAAGGCGACGCATCTAGCGACGGTAATGCTGCATCGGTTCAGTGAATTCATGAGCGAGATGACGGTGGCCCGCGCGGGCCAGAAGATGTCGATCGACGTCGCCGTCTAGCCGCATGCCTGCTAACCCTCGCGAAACTTTCCACTGAGACTGATCGAACATGGCCAAGCGCGTCACCTTCGTCAACACGAACCAGATCAAGCCGGCGATTGCGCCGATTGCCTTCGACTATCTGTCGGCGCCGATGGAGCGAGCAGGGTTCGAGCTCAACTTGCTCGACCTGTGCTTCTCCGACGATTGCGAGGCGGCCATCGCCGAGCACTGCCGCACCGCCGCGCCGGACTACTGGGGGGTGACGCTGCGAAATACCGACGACGTCTATTTTTCCAGTGGCTACAGCTTTCTCGACAGAATCAGGGACATCGTCGCGATGCTTCGGCGTGCGCGCGCGGTCCCGATCGTGATGGGCGGTGCAGGCTACTCGGTGATGCCGGAGAAACTGCTTGCTTACCTCGACGCCGACTTCGGCATCGTCCGGGAAGGCGAATTCAGCTTCCCCGAGCTGCTGACTTGCCTCGAAGAAGGCAGGAGTTTCACGCACATACCCGGCTTGGTCTACCGCGATACGGCCGGGGTGCACGCTACGCCGCTCGCCCCGAACACATGCGGACCACTGGCCAGCATAGGGCCTCACAAACGCGAACTGGTCAACAACCCGCACTATTTCGCCAAAGGCGGCCAGATCGGCATCGAAACGAAACGCGGCTGCAACCGCTCCTGCATCTATTGCGTCGAGCCGCTGATCAAAGGCCGCTCGGTGCGCATGCGCGAACCCGATGACGTCGTCGCCGAGATGGCATCGCTCGAGGAGCGCGGCGTCAACGTCTTTCATATCAACGACTCGGAATTCAATCTGAGCGTCGCGCATCCGATGGCGCTGTGCGCGGCCATCATCCGGCACGGGCTCGCCGGCAAAATCCAATGGTATGCGTACGGTATGCCGCGGCCTTTTCCCGATGAACTCGCGGCCGCGATGAAAGCAGCCGGTTGCGTCGGTATGAACTTCGGCGTCGACACCGCCAGCGAAACGATGCTGAAGATACTGCGCCGCACCTTTGGCGCTCACGACATCGAACATGCGGTCAATACCGCGAAGCGCCACGGTCTCGAGCACATCATCGAACTGCTGTTCGGCGCGCCCGGCGAGACGCAGGAGACCGCGCGCGAGACCATCGAGTTCATCAAGCGGGTCGATCCTGAACGCGTTTCGGTCACGGTCGGGCTGAGGATTTTTCCGGGCACCGAGCTCGAGCAGATGATCCGCCGCGAAGGGCTGCATGCCGGGAATCCGAATCTGCACGGCCATATCGAAGGCAATGACGATCTGCTGCACCCGGTGTTCTATCTGCCGACCGCATTGGGCCCGGACCCGCAGCAATTCATCGCCGATCTGATCGGCAATGACCGGAGGTTCTTCGGGACCAATGCGAGCCTGTTCAACTACAACGCGAACGACGCGTTGGTCGAAGCGATCGCGCAAGGCGAGCGGGGCGCGTATTGGTCGATCCTGAACCGGATCGAGAAACGCTTCGAAGCGGCTCATAACGCGCGCGGTTGTCACCGCACGTCCGCGGACGGCGGCGATCCGGACTGGTCGCCAATCGAGATATTGCCGATCGAGCAAAGCGCCTGACGCGGTATGTGATGTCCGAAGCGGCCAGCCATCCGCTGGCCCGCGTATTTTCAACGCAGGAGGAGTGCATGCTTCTAGAAAACAGTCAGCCTGAGCCATACAGGATCAAGATGGTCGAGCCGATCAGGCTGATCGACCGCGAGCAGCGGCAGGCGCGGCTTGCCGCTGCCGGGTACAACGTGTTTCGCCTCGAAGCCGACGACGTCTATATCGATCTGATGACGGACAGCGGCACGACCGCGATGAGCGCGAACCAGTGGGCCGGCATCATGACCGGCGACGAGTCGTATGCCGGCTCCCGCAGCTTTACGAAGCTGACGCAGGCCGTGCGAGACATGCTCGGCTTCGAATACGTGCTGCCGACTCACCAGGGCCGGCCGGCCGAGCACTTCCTGTTCCGTACTCTCGTGCGCCCGGGCCAGGTGGTGCCGTTCAACGCGCCGTTCGATTCGACCGAGGCGCACGTATCGATTGCCGGCGGGACCGCGATATCGTGCGTCGCCGAAATCGGCTACCAACCCTCTGTCGAGCACCCATTCAAGGGCGATGTCGATGTGCAGAAGCTGCGCAACGTGATCGAAGGCGAGGGACGCGACAACGTTCCGCTGATCATGGTCTCGCTGACGAACAACGCGGGCGGCGGCCAGCCGGTATCGATGGCGAACCTGCGCGCGGTGAAGGCGTTGGCCGATGAGTTTGCGATTCCGGTGTACTTCGACGCGGCGCGCTGCGCGGAGAATGCTTACTTCATCCAGCAGCGCGAAAGCGGCTATGCGAACCGGTCGGTGGCGGAAATTCTGAAGGAGCAGTTTTCCTATGCCGAGGGCTGCACGTTCAGCTGCAAGAAGGATGCGCTGGTCAACATCGGCGGTTTGCTCGCGACCCGATCGCGCACGCTCTATGAGCAGGTCGTGCCGCTGCTCGTGCTGCACGAAGGCTTCGTCACGTACGGAGGGATGGCGGGCCGCGATCTCGAAGCGCTCGCGATCGGTCTGCGCGAGATGGTCGACGACAGATACCTGCAACACCGCGTGGGTCAGGTCGAACGGCTAGGGGACACACTGCTTGCGGGCGGCGTTCCGATTCTGCGGCCGACCGGTGGACACGCGGTGTATGTCGATGCGGCCGCCTTTCTGCCGCACGTGCCGCGCTCGGAGTTTCCGGCCGAGGCGCTGGCTTCCGAGCTTTATCTGGAGGGCGGCGTGCGCGCCGTCGGTCTGGGCTCGTTGGCGTTCCTGAAAGAAGATCCATCGACGGGCGCGGTCAGCGCTCCGAGGCTGGAACTGCTGAGGCTGGCCATTCCACGCCGCGTCTACACCGATAGTCACCTCGCGGCGGTTGCCGCCGCGTTGATCCGGGTCTACCAGCGACGCGATACGATCCGCGGAATGCGCATCGTCTCGGCACCGCCGATGCTCAAGCACTTCACCGCGGTCCTCGCACCGATCGAGGTCCGTGACGAGGCGGTTGCCGAATGTCGCGAAGTTATGGTCTGAGGTGATTTCATGTCGAATGCTGTGTTCGAAGCGCTCGAGCTCAAGCCCCATGCTTATCCTGGCGTGCTGATCACGTTGTGCGGTGTGGATGGGGCGGGGAAATCTTCGTTGATGAAGAAGCTCGAAAGCGCGTGCACGGGTGCCGGGCTCAACTGCGTGACGACCTTTACGCCGACCAGTCGCATCCGCAAAGATGCGGTGTTCCGGGACATGGTCGACAGCCACTGGGATACCTCCAAAGCCAGCTCGGGAGCCGACGCAAGCGGACGGCGGGTCGATATGCTGGGCATTCTGCTGTCCATCATGGGAGACCTCGTCCAGCATCTGACCGACACGGTCATACCGGCGCTGCAACGCGGCGACGTGGTCTTTTGCGACCGCTACGTGTTCACCTCTCAGGCTGAGATCGGCACGCGTTCCGATCCCGCTGAGACTGCGCTGGTGCTCCGCAGCGTCGCTGGCCATCTGCTGCGTCCAGACGTCGCCTTTGGTCTGAACGTTTCCGGCGCGACTTCACACCGTCGCGTGCGGTCAAGGAACGACGAGAACGACCAGCCGCCGCCGATGAGCTTTCTGACCCGTCAGGTGGCGGCTTATCGCGCCGTGTTCGAGGCCAACGGCGTCGTCGCGCTGGATGGGGAGCGGAGTATCGACGAGACGTACGGTGCGGCACTCAGTCATATCGTGGCTATCGAACGGGTTGCGGGGCGGTTGGGCTCTATCGCGGCGGCACATCCTGCACGAACCCTGGCGGCATGCTGAGTCTTCGACCTGCGCGGAGACGCGGCCTTCCGGCGTCGAGGCGTGCGACAAAATGCACGTCGACACGTTTTGGTGAGCATCTATCCTTCGAGACAGGACCATGTTGCATGGAACGTCGGAGCCAAGGAGACGATGATGCTCAGCCCACATGAGATCGCAACGCTCATGCTTCTCGAAACAAACCCGCGTCCGGAAAATTTCGATCCCGGCGATCTCGACGCGTTGTGTGAACGCCAACTTGTATTTCTGGAAAAACTCCCGTCTGGATACGCGCGAGGGCGTCTGACTGCTCAAGGACGTTCGATATTGAGGTCGGTCGGCAGGGTGCACTGATTCCCCTCTCTGCATTGCCTCGGAGCTTCGACCTTCAGGAGCAGTCACATGCAACATCCAATCGCGCGGAGGGCGGTACAGACCATTGTCCGCGAACATCAACAGCTTTCAGCGGTGGTCAACGGCATGACCCAACTCGTCGACGAAACGTGATCACGCACGGACGCTGACCCGATATGAATTGACCGGGTATGCGGCGGCGCCGGCTTTACGAATGCTGGTTGATGAATACGCGGCGTTTTACAGCCAGCACAGGCGCCTGGAAGAGGAAGTGATATTGCCGGCCGCGTTGCGCTATCTGACTGCGGACGACTGGCTGGAACTGGACGAGGCGTTCGGCGCCAATCGTGATCCGTTCAGCGGCATCGAGATCGAAGGTGAAATGACCGCTTGTTTTCGCTGATCGTCAGCACGGTCTCCGAGTCCATTCACTAGGCCGCCAACGGGACCGCGCCCGTGCATTTGATTTCATCGAGGCAAACGCTGGACTTGACTCCGCTCACACCCGGAATGCGCATCAGCGTATCGAGCAGAAACTCCGACAGCGCCTTGAGGTCGTGCGCGACGACCTTGAGCATGTAATCGATATCACCCGTCACGACGAAGCATTCCTGAACCTGGGTGAGTTCCGAGATCATTCGCTTGAACTTCGACAGGTCGCGCACATGGCCTCGCTCCATCGTCACCTGGATGAAAGCCACTACGCCGAAGCCCAGCAACTGTGCGTCGAGCCGCGTCTCGTAGCACTTGATCACGCCCATTTCCTCGAGCCGGCGATGACGCCTCAGCGTTTGCGCGGGCGACAGCTTGATCGCCTCCGCAAGCTCGAGATTGGAGATGCGGCCTTGCGACTGAAGAATCTCCAGCAAACGCACGTCGATTCGGTCGATGTCGATTGTATGCACTGTTATTTCCTCATTCCTCGGTGAAATGAAATGTTAATGCACAAATCAGGGTTTGTCTGCGTCCGCTAGGAAATCCTATTGCATCGATAAAAAATTAAACTGATCCCAGATGTCGCCGCAACACGAGCATGTGCGTTGGGAAATGCTCAGATGTGCAGGTGGCACGAGGACCCTGCCTACGAGACGAGCAGAGAAATTTTCTTTCATTTCTACAACATGCCTCCGCATCATTCAGTGCTAGTCGCTCGCCACCAATCATTCACCATCCGCTGAACCTGAGAGATCATGGCCGACCTGTTTGACAATCCAATGCAACTGATGGGCTTCGAATTCGTTGAATTTGCCTCGCCCGTACCCAATGTCCTCGAACCGCTGTTCGAGCAGATGGGCTTCACACTGGTGGCTCGCCACCGTTCGAAAGACGTGCTGCTTTACCGCCAGGGCGAAATCAACTTCATCGTCAATCGCGAGCGCAATAGTCAGGCCGCGTACTTTGCCGCCGAGCATGGCCCGAGTGCGTGCGGCATGGCGTTTCGCGTGAAAGATTCGCACAAAGCCTACGCCCGCGCGCTGTCGCTGGGCGCTCAGCCGATCGAAATCGCAACCGGTCCGATGGAGTTGCGATTGCCCGCGATCAAAGGCATTGGCGGCGCACCGCTTTATCTGATCGACCGCTTCGAAGACGGCAAGTCGATCTACGACATCGATTTCGAGTTCATCGAAGGTGTCGAGCGGCGGCCGGCCGGTCACGGCCTGCGCCTCGTCGATCACCTGACGCACAACGTCTATCGCGGCCGCATGACGTATTGGGCCAACTTCTACGAGACGCTGTTCAACTTCCGGGAGCTACGCTACTTCGACATCGAGGGCGAATACACGGGGCTCACGTCGAAGGCGATGACGGCGCCGGACGGCAAGATCCGCATTCCATTGAACGAGGAATCCGGCAAGGGCAGCGGCCAGATCGAAGAATTCCTGATGGCCTTCAACGGCGAGGGCATTCAACACATCGCCTTCTTGACCGACGATCTGATCACGGTGATCGACAGCCTGCAGATGGCAGGCGTGCCGCTGATGACCGGGCCGAACAGTTACTACTACGATGCGCTCGAGACACGCTTGCCGGGTCACGGTCAACCCGTTGGCGAATTGCAGTCGCGCGGCATTCTCCTCGACGGAACGACGGCGGATGGATCGCCGCGCCTGCTGCTGCAGATCTTTTCCAAACCGCTGCTTGGCCCCGTCTTTTTCGAATTCATCCAGCGCAAGGGCGATGAAGGCTTCGGGGAAGGCAATTTCAAGGCGCTGTTCGAGTCGCTCGAACGCGATCAGATCGAGCGGGGGACGCTGAAGGTGTGACGCGCATACAACCCGTTCATCGCCGCTTCAACAATACCTATCCCAGCAAGACACGGCACCGGCGACACGAGCGTCGGCTGTGAGGCCTCGGCATATTTCGCCTGCTCTGACCGGAGCAGGCGGAAAACGAGGCGTGGCGTCCAGAACCAACCGCAGGACACAGGAGACAACACCGTGGCACATCAGGAACAGGGCACGCTTAAGCGCGGCCTGAAGAATCGTCACATCCAGTTGATCGCGCTAGGAGGCGCAATCGGCACGGGCCTCTTTCTCGGCATCGCGCAGACCATCAAGGCGGCAGGGCCGTCCGTGTTGCTTGGATACGCAATTGCGGGCATCGTCGCGTTCTTTATCATGCGGCAACTCGGCGAAATGGTCGTCGATGAGCCCGTCGCTGGTTCCTTCAGTTACTTCGCAGGCAAATACTGCGGGCAATTCTCCGGTTTTGTTTCCGGGTGGAACTACTGGGTGCTCTACGTGCTCGTGTCGATGGCGGAACTGTCGGCCGTGGGCATCTACATGCAGTACTGGTGGCCAGGTCTGCCAACGTGGGTTTCCGCGCTCGTGTGCTTCTGCGTGATCAACGCGATCAACCTCACCAGCGTGAAGTCGTACGGCGAACTCGAATTCTGGTTTTCGATCGTCAAGGTCGCGGCGATCGTTGGCATGATCGGCTTCGGCGGCTATCTGCTGATTTCGGGCCATGCGGGCCCTGACGCGGGCGTGGCCAATCTGTGGCGCCACGGCGGCTTTTTCCCGAACGGCGTGTCGGGTCTCGTGATGGCGATGGCCGTCATCATGTTCTCGTTCGGTGGATTGGAGCTCGTCGGCATTACGGCCGCCGAGGCCGAAGATCCTTCGCACACGATCCCGCGCGCGACCAACCAGGTGATCTACCGGATCCTGATTTTTTACGTCGGCGCACTCGGCGTGCTGCTGTCGCTGTATCCGTGGGAGAAAGTCGTCACGGGCGGCAGTCCTTTCGTGCTGATCTTTCACGCGATGAACAGTAACTTCGTCGCCAATGTGCTCAATGCGGTGGTGCTCACCGCGGCGCTGTCGGTATACAACAGCGGCGTCTACTGCAACAGCCGCATGCTTTACGGCCTCGCAGGCCAGGGCAATGCGCCGCGCGCTCTGCTGAAGGTCAACTCCCGCGGGATTCCGCTCGCCGCGCTGGGTGTATCCGCCGTGGCGACGGCTGCCTGCGTGGTGATCAACTATCTGATGCCGGGCAAGGCATTCGAACTATTGATGGGGCTCGTCGTCTCGGCGCTGATCATCAACTGGGCAATGATCAGCATCATTCATTTGCGTTTCCGCGCCGCGAAAGCGCGCGCCGGTGAGACGACCGTATTCCGCAGCCTCGGTTATCCGGTTACCAACTATCTTTGCCTGATCTTCCTTGGCGGCATTCTGGTCGTGATGTGGCTAATACCTGATCTGCGTATGTCGGTCTACCTGATCCCCGTTTGGCTCGTTGCGCTAGGCGTTGGTTATCGCGTGCGCAATAGGCGCGCGGGCGCCTCGGTCGCTGTTGGCGTGGCGACGCGCTAGGCACCGCGCTTGTGCAATCTTATGGCCTGATCCAAGGAACTAGCATGTTTGAACACATTGATGCCTATGCGGGCGACCCGATCCTCACATTGAACGAGAACTTCGCGAAGGATTCGCGCGATCATAAGGTCAATCTGAGCATCGGCATTTACTACGACGATCACGGCCGCTTGCCGGTGATGCAAGCCGTACGCGAGGCCGAAGGACAACTGCTCGCCGAGCTCGGCCCCAAGCCGTACCTGCCGATGGCGGGCTTCGCCCACTACCGCGATGCCGTGCAATCGCTGGTATTCGGCGACGACTCGGCGGCGCGTACCGAGGGGCGCATCGCGACCGTGCAGACCTTGGGCGGCTCGGGCGCGCTGAAGGTCGGTGCGGATTTCATCAAGCGCTACTTTGCGGGCTCGCGCGTATGGGTCAGCGATCCGACCTGGGAAAACCACCGTTTCATCTTCGAGCGCGCGGGATTCGAAGTCAACGCGTACCCGTACTACGACGAGTCGAGCGGCGGTCTGAAGTTCGAAGAGATGCTGTCGGCCATCGATGCGCTGCCGGCGCGCAGCGTCGTCCTGTTGCACGCGTGCTGTCACAACCCGACGGGTGTCGATCTGAACGACGCGCAATGGGTGGAACTGATCGAGGTCATCAGGAAGCGGGACCTGCTGCCCTTTATCGACATGGCGTATCAAGGCTTCGGCGCAGGCATCGACGCGGACGCATTTGCGATTCGTGAACTGGTGCGCCAGAACGTGCCGGCGTTGGTGGCCAATTCGTTCTCGAAGAACTTCTCGCTGTATGGCGAGCGGTGCGGCGGATTGTCGGTGATTTGCGAGTCGCCGGATGTTGCGGCGCGCGTCTTGGGTCAATTGACGAGCGCTGTGCGCGCGAACTACAGCAATCCGCCGACGCATGGCGCGAAGATCGTAGCGCGCGTGCTGACCACACCGGCGCTGCGGCAATCGTGGCAACAGGAGCTTGCCTCGATGTGCCGGCGCATCATGCGTATGCGCGCGGAGATCCATGAACGCCTGCGCGGCAAGGTGCCGGACACGATGCTCGCGCGCTACCTCGAGCAGCGCGGCATGTTCACGTACACGGGGCTGTCGGCGGACCAGGTCGACACGCTGCGCGAACGGCACGGCGTCTACCTGATCCGCTCCGGGCGCATGTGCGTCGCCGCGCTCAATGACAACAACGTTGCGACGGCGGCGCAGGCTATCGCGAGAGTCATCTCGCAGGCTGGCGATTGACACCGCCGCAAGCTGACAGCCGCAGCCTGCTACGCGCTCGATCCGGCTGCATCCACGCCGGATCGGGCGGCGCCAATCTGCGCAACGTCAGCCGGAAATCTCGCGCGACGGCCGACAACGTCAGTTTGGTCGCGCGCCCGCATTGCCGCAGTGCTTGAGCGTCGGATCGATCAACGAAGCCTTGACGTCGACCGAAGACGCTTGCCCGAGCTTCGCGTAGTCGTTTTTGAGCCATACGTCGGCCACTTCGCGGCCACGCTCGAATAGCGTGCTGAGCAATGACCACGACGTGCTGCTCTTCGACACAAAACCGAACTTCGCCAGAAAATCGTCGTCGCGAATCAGGTGAAACCGGACGGGTTTGAAGCGGCTTTTGCTTGCGGCTTCCTCGCCGACCGAGTCGAGCACATGGTTGACCGCTTCGATCGCGTTGATCTCCAGCACCACGGACGCGTTGAAACCGATTTCGTTGAGCCGCTCGAGAATGCCGCGCGCATCTTTGGGCGGCATGTCGTGGCGCACGAACGGATTCGCGAGCACGAGAATCAGGTCCTGGGCATGGTCGATCAACGGCGCCAAAGGCGGGTTGCCCAGGTAGCCGCCATCCCAGTACGGTATGCCGTCCACGCTGACGGTGCGGAACTCGTTCGGCAGGCATGCGGAAGCGCGCAATACGTCGATGGAAATATCGGGGCGGGTGAAGATTGCGCGTTGGTTGGTTCGTACGTCGGTTGCGCAAAGGAATAGTTGCGGGCCATCGCGCGTCGTATTGAGCGCGGCGAGGTCGTGTTCGGGGAGCGCGGAACGAATTACCGGCCCGAGCGGATCGCGGTAAAACGGATTGCCATAAGGCGAAGCGACGAGCCCGACGGCCTCCAGCATGATGGCGGCGGGATTCCAGTCGATGTTCCAGCCGCCGAACGGGCCAGGTTCGGAAAAGCCGAGCAGCGCGTTGCCTGCCAGCGCGCCGGCGCGCGATACCGCTTCCCAGAAGGCGCGCAGCATGTCGCGTGCTTTCGCTGCTCCGCTGGTTGCGAGGCCCGCGGCGCACAGCGTCGCATTGATGCCGCCCGCGCTCGCGCCGCTAATTGCCGCGATATCGAGTGGCATTGCCTGCGACGAAGCCTCTAGCAGACGGTCGAGCACCCCCCACGTGAACGCCCCGTGCGAACCGCCGCCTTGCAGGGCAAACGCGACTTTGGGGCCTTTGTGTCGCGTCGAGTTCCGAGGTTCCTCCATCGCCATGGCTCCTTCGCGTCTTGTTCGCGTTCCGGCAATCTTACCCGGAAGTGTCACGCGTTTGGTCTAGCCTCGCCAGACGCGGCTGCGGGTTTGTCTCGGTTAAACCGCCGCCCCACAACAGGTACAGTGTCAGACGATTTGCGGCGGGCTGGGGTCCAACCTCGGCCGATCGATACTATTAATAGTCGCAAGCGACATATCCGATAAAAAACGGGCCATGAGAGAGAAGTTGATTGACATATGCCGGCGTGCCAGGGCGGTATCGCGGGCTCACCGCGCTCGTCCGGGGGCGTCTCGATGAAACGGGATCTCGATCCGGATTCCCGCGGCGCGATCACGCTAAACGGGCTGGCGCGCCAGCTGGGACGCACCCGTGAGCAGCTGATGCAGCGCTGGATCGCCGAGACCTCGGAGCAGGGCGCACACACCGCCGATGCGGACAGCGGGCAGGGACTGGCGGGCTGTTTCGCCTACATGCTGGCCGAGGTATGCGCTTCCTTGCTGGTCGCCGACAGCGACCCGTCTCTATCCGATCATGTAGCTATCGCGCAGCCTGGCAGGTTCTGGCCGGACGACTGGCGGGTCACGGATCTGTTTCGCAACATGGATCTGATGCAGCGCTTTCTGAAGCATGAGATCCGCGCGTATTTCGGTCCCGTTGCCGCTTCCGTCGACGTTCACATGCGCGCGCACGACGTCGTCGAGCGCACCTTTCGCGCGATGATCGAAAACGCGATCGAGGCGCACATGCAACGTCAGGCGGCCGAGGTGGCGGCGGCACAGGACAGCCTGCATACCGCGCTGACCGCGCTGAAGCTCACGGAGGAGCGGCTGCGCGTCGCGACGAGCGCGGCCGGCATCGGCATCTTCGAGTGGTGTGGCGCGTCGCGACAAGGCGTGTGGGAAAACCGCCGGATGTATGAAATCACCGGGCAACCGGAGGAGCGGGGGCCGTTGACGGAAACCGAGTTCATGACGTCGGTCGTTCATCCGGACGATGTCGAACTGCTGCGAAGTCATTTCCAGTCCCGGCGAATCTCCGGCGAGCCGGTGCATGTCGCGTTCCGGCTGCACCGTGTAATCGACCGTGCGCTCAGGACCGTCGAAATGTTCGGGTATCTGCGACCGCCCGTTCATCAGGACGATTACACGTTCATTGGCAGCTTGTGCGACGTGACGGAGCGCGCCGACGCGGAGGCGAAACTGCGCGACGCCGATCGCCGCAAGGACATCTTTCTGGCCACGCTCGCGCACGAGCTGCGCAATCCGTTGGCGCCCGTGCGCAACGCCGCGCATCTGCTGGGTCACAGCGCGGGAGCCGATTCCGCCAAACGCGAGTGGCTGCGCAATGTGATCGAACGCCAGACCGGTCACCTGTCGCATCTGATCGACGACCTGCTCGATGTATCGAGAATCACCACCGGCAAGATCGTGTTGAAGCGCGAGGTCTTCGATATCAGGCTGGCACTCGACCACGCTCTGGAAATCACGATGCCGGCTGCGTTGCAGCGGCATCACGACATCGTGCGTCTGCCGCTGGAGCACCCGGTGTACGTGCACGGCGACCCGGCGCGGATCACCCAGACATTTTCGAATCTGCTCGATAACGCGATCAAATACACCGACGAGGGTGGGCGGATCGTCGTATGCGCGACGCTCGTCGGGCAGGAAGTCTGCGTGACCGTGTCGGACACGGGCACGGGCATTTCGGACGACGCACTGCCTCACGTGTTCGATCTGTTCGTCCAGGGCTCGTGCCACGGCGAACCGTCGAGGGGCGGTCTTGGGATTGGGTTGTCGGTGTGCAAGACGCTGACCGAGATGCACGGCGGGACCATTGCCGCGAGGAGCGCAGGCAAGAACAGAGGCAGTGAATTCGAAATACGTCTACCCGTTTGCCAGGGCCGCAACCAAGACGCGAAGGACGGTGCCGAAGCCGGTCTACCTGCGTCCGACCGTCTGCGGGTTCTGATCGTCGACGATAACAGCGATGCCGCTGTGTCGCTCGCCATGATTCTCGACGCGCACGATGTGCGCACCGCGCACACCGGTGAAGACGCGCTTCAGATAGCCGCTGCGTTCGATCCGCAGATCGTGTTCCTCGATCTTGGTCTGCCGGGAATCAGCGGCTATGAGGTTGCGCGTCGGCTGAGGGATCATCAGGCGGCGGGCAAGCGCCTCGAAATCGTCGCAGTGTCGGGATACGGACAGCCTGAGGACGTGGCTCACTCGGCGGAGGCGGGGTGTGATGCGCATCTCGTCAAACCCGTCGATATCGAGGAGTTGCTCGCGATCATCAGGCGGATCACCGGCGAAAATCCAGACCTCGGCCGCCAATTGAGCGGATAACTCACCGGGCGTCACCCCGACGATGATCGTTGCGCCGGCCGCGATCCAGACGTTTCGCTCGATCACGATCGGACTGGCGCGTTGCGCCCGCATGACGCTGGGATCGTTCTACGGGGTGACCCGATGTGATGGGAACGCTGGCTGGCCGGGTACGCTGTTTCATGAGTTGAGCCCGAAGGGCGACGAATCATGAGCCGCGAATGACGAAGTATTCACGTAAACACGAGCCGTGACACCCCGTCTGCACCCATTTCCAATCTGCGACAATAGCCGCGATTCTCGTCCACGACGATCGTGAAATGGAACTCAGACAATTACGCTATTTCCTCAGCGTCGTCGAACACGGCAGCATGGGAAAGGCCGCGCTCGAACTCGGCGTCGTCACTTCCGCGCTGAGTCAGCAGATCAGCCGCCTCGAAGGTGAACTGTCGACGCGCCTGCTGCAGCGCACTTCCAGCGGTGTCGTGCCGACCGATGCCGGTCTCGCGTTCTGGCGTCAGGCGCAACTCGCGCTGCGTCATATCGACGATGCCGCGCTCGCCGCGCGCGCTGCCCGGCTCTCGGGCCACGTCAGCGTCGGCATGGCGCCGAGCACCGCCAGCGTGCTCGGGGTGCCGTTCATGCAGGCCATGCGCGCGCGCTATCCGGACGTGCGGCTGCGCATCGTCGAAAGCCTGTCCGGCTATCTCGCGTCGATGCTGAGCGCGCGCCAGATCGATCTTGCCGTGCTGTTTCGCCCGGAGCCCGCGCAGCGCTGGAGCGTCGTGTCGCTGCTCGACGAGCGGCTGTTCGTGATCGGCCGGCACGAGCTCGAAGATATGCCGGCGGGCGCGAGCGTGCGTCTCGGGCAACTCGGCAAGCTTCCGCTCGTCCTTCCGAGCGGCGCGCACGGCCTGCGCTCGCTGTTGTCCGCCGCGTTCAAGCGAGCCAAATATGAACCGAACATCGCGGCCGAAGTAGACGGCCTCGCGCTGCTGATGGACGTCGTGCGCACGGGCATCGCCGCGACCATCCAGCCCGGCGCCGCGCTCGCGCGACCGGAGAACGCGGTACTGGTTAGCGTGCCGGTCACCGAAAGTTTCGCCACACGGCCCAATATGATCGCGAGCATCTCCGACGACGAGCTCTCGCCCGCGGGGCTCGCCGCGCGCGTGGTGCTCGCCGACGTCGCGCGCGAACTGGTGCGCGAAGGCCGCTGGCCCGGCGCGCGCCTGCGTCAGTCGGAGGCCTTCACAAAAACTGAAGGCCCGTTGACGGCCCGCTGATGGCGGAGGACGAGCGCGACCATTAGAGTGCGTCCGAAAGGAGGCCCACAAGATGGTCGACGTACTCGTAATCGGAGGAGGCAATGCGGCGCTTTGCGCGGCATTGATGGCGCGCGAAGCCGGCGCGTCGGTTCTGCTGCTCGAATCCGCGCCGCGCGAATGGCGCGGCGGCAATTCCCAACACACCCGCAATTTGCGCTGCATGCACGACGCGCCGCAGGACGTGCTCGTCGATGCCTATCCGGAAGAAGAATTCTGGCAGGACCTGCTGAAAGTCACCGGCGGTATCACGAATGAGCATCTCGCGCGGCTGACGATTCGCGCGTCGTCGTCGTGCCGGCCCTGGATGCAAAAGCACGGCGTACGCTTTCAGCCGCCGCTGTCGGGCGCGCTGCATGTGGCGCGCACCAACGCTTTTTTCATGGGTGGCGGCAAGGCGCTCGTGAACGCCTATTACCGCAGCGCCGAAGCGCTGGGTGTCGAGATTCGCTACGACACGCCCGTCGATTCGCTGGAACTCGACGGCGGCCGTTTCGTCGCGGCCCGAAGCGGTAACCAGCGCTTCGAGGCGCGCGCCTGCGTGCTGGCGGCAGGCGGCTTCGAATCGAACCGCGAATGGCTGCGCGAGGCCTGGGGACAAAACGAGCGCGGCGAATGGCCCGCCGACAACTTCCTGATCCGCGGCACGCGTTTCAACAAGGGCGTGCTGATCCGCCACATGATGGATGCCGGTGCGGACATGATCGGCGATCCGTCGCAGTCGCACTGCGTGGCCATCGATGCGCGCGCGCCGCTCTATGACGGCGGCATCTGCACGCGCATCGACTGCGTGTCGCTCGGCGTGGTCGTCAATCGCGAGGCCGAGCGCTTCTACGACGAAGGCGAGGATTTCTGGCCGAAACGATATGCGATCTGGGGACGCCTCGTTGCGCATCAGCCGGGGCAGATCGGCTACTCGATCATCGATTCGAAGGCGATCGGCCGCTTCATGCCGCCGGTGTTTCCCGGCGTAAAGGCCGACACGCTGCCCGAACTCGCACGCCAGTTGAAGCTGCCGGAAGCGCGCTTCATGGAGACGCTGTCGCGTTACAACAAGTCCTGCCGCGTCGGCACCTTCGATCACACCTCGCTCGACGACTGCCACACCGAAGGCGTCACGCCGCCCAAAACGCACTGGGCGCGCCCCATCGATACGCCGCCGTTCTACGGCTACGCATTGCGTCCCGGCATCACGTTCACGTATCTCGGCCTGAAGACCAACGACCGCGCCCAGGTGCACTTCGGCGGCGAGGCGAGCGAGAACCTGTTCGTCGCGGGCGAGATGATGGCGGGCAACGTGCTCGGCAAGGGCTATACAGCGGGCGTCGGCATGTCGATCGGCACGGCGTTCGGGCGCATTGCCGGCACTCAGGCCGCGCGCGCCGCACTGCAGACAACGGAGGTTTCCTGTGCAGCAAACTGACACGCTCGCGCCCGAACGCACGCGCGCCGCGGCGTTCGAATCGAAGCAAGACATGCAACGCACGCGCGGCGGCTCGCGCGTGATTCCGATCGTGCCGCTGACCGCAAGCGAAGGCGAAGTGGCGCGCCAGATGCAGATCTGCAACGCGTGCCGCTATTGCGAAGGCTTCTGCGCGGTGTTCCCGGCGATGACGCGGCGCCTCGAATTCGGCAAGGCCGACGTCAACTATCTGGCCAATCTGTGCCACAACTGCGGCGCCTGCTACCACGCGTGCCAGTACGCGCCGCCGCACGAATTCGCGGTCAACGTGCCGAAGGCGATGGCGCAAGTGCGCCTCGAAACCTACACCGAATACGCGTGGCCCAACGCGCTAGGCGGGTTGTACAAGCGCAATGGCGTGACGCTGTCGGTCGCGCTGGCGGCGGGGCTAGCTCTCTTTCTGCTGCTCGGCACGGCCATGCATGGCGGTTTGAGCGGCAACATCGCGCCCGCGAACTTCTACGCGATCTTCCCGCACAACCTGCTGGCGGCGATGTTCGGCGCGGTCTTCCTGTTTGCCATCGTGGCGCTCGGCATCGGCGTGACGCGCTTCTGGCGCGACGTGTCGCAGGGAACCGCGAACGCGAGCGCGCCGGCCGTGACGGAAGCGGCGAAAAACGCACTGACGCTCAAGTATCTCGACGGCGGACATGGCGACGGCTGCAACGAATCGAACGATGCCTTCACGCTCGCGCGGCGGCGCTTTCACCACTTCACGTTCTACGGCTTCATGCTGTGTTTCGCGGCAACGGTGGTGGCGACGCTCTATCACTACCTGCTCGGCGAGGAAGCCCCGTATCCGTTCTTCAGCTTGCCGGTATTGCTGGGTACGGCGGGCGGGATCGGCCTGATTGTCGGGCCTTTGGGGCTGCTGTGGCTCAACCTGAAGCGCCATCCGGAGCAGGGCGATGCGCACCAGCGTCCGATGGACCGTGGCTTCATCGCGCTGCTGTTGCTCACGAGCGCGTCGGGCCTCGGGCTGCTGGCTTTGCGCGAAACGGCGGCGATGCCGTGGCTGCTGGCGGTGCATCTGGGCATCGTGATTGCCTTGTTCGCGACGCTTCCGTACGGCAAGTTCGCGCACGGCATTTTCCGCTCGGCGGCGCTGCTCAAATCGTCTATCGAAAAGCGCCAGCCCAATACGTTGGGTCTCGGCTCGGACTAGGCGCGACAACACGCGCCGCATATTGTCATAACAACAGGGGACATATTCATGAACGCTACCGAACCACTAGCCGGCACGCCGGTCGCGGCGCGCTCGTCCAAAGCCGCGGCCGTACTGCGCGTGACGAGCGGCAACTTCCTCGAACAGTTCGACTTCTTTCTGTTCGGCTTCTACGCGACGTCGATCTCGAAGATCTTCTTCCCGGCGTCGAGCGAGTTCGCGTCGCTGATGCTGACCTTCGCCGTGTTCGGCGCGGGCTTTCTGATGCGTCCGTTGGGCGCGATCTTTCTCGGTGCGTATATCGACAAGGTAGGGCGGCGCACCGGCCTGATCGTCACGCTGTCGATCATGGCGAGCGGCACGATCCTGATCGCGTGCGTGCCCGGTTACGCGACCATCGGCCTGCTTGCGCCCGCGCTCGTTCTGCTCGGACGGCTGTTGCAGGGCTTCTCGGCGGGCGCGGAACTGGGCGGCGTGTCGGTGTATCTCGCGGAAATGGCCACGCCCGGCGCAAGGGGCTTCTACACGAGCTGGCAGTCGGCCAGCCAGCAGGTCGCGATCGTGATGGCGGCGGCGCTCGGCTACGGATTGAATCACTGGATGAGCGCACAGCAGATCGGCGCGTGGGGCTGGCGCATTCCGTTTTTCATCGGCTGCGCGATCGTGCCATTCCTGTTCCTCCTGCGCCGTTCGCTGCAGGAAACCGCCGCGTTCGAGGCGCGCCGGCATCATCCGCAGACGCGCGAGATCTTCGCGATGCTGCTCAGCAACTGGCGCACGGTGATCGCGGGCATGTTGCTCACCGCGATGACGACGACCACGTTCTATCTGATCACCGTCTACACGCCGACCTTCGGCAAGTCCGTTCTCAAACTGTCGACGTCGGATAGCCTGATGGTGACGTTGCTGGTGGGCGTGTCGAACTTCATCTGGCTGCCGATCGGCGGCGCATTGTCGGATCGGATCGGCCGCAAGCCGATTCTGCTCGCCATTGCCGTGCTGGCGATTTTCACCGCGTATCCGGCATTGTCGTGGCTCGCCGCGGCGCCGAGCTTCGGCCGCATGCTGAGCGTGCTGCTGTGGTTCTCGTTCTTCTTCGGCATGTATAACGGCGCGATGGTCGCCGCGCTCACCGAGGTGATGCCGGCGGAGGTGCGCGTCGCGGGTTTTTCGCTGGCGTTCAGTCTAGCGACGGCGCTGTTCGGCGGCTTCACGCCGGCCGTGTCGACCTTCCTGATCGAAACCACGCACGACAAGGCCGCGCCCGGCTACTGGCTCAGTTTCGCCGCGCTGTGCGGGCTTGGCGCGACGCTTGGGCTCTATCGGCGGCGCGCGGGGCGGGCGGCTTCGACGGCTTCGTCGGCGCAAGGCTTTTAGCGTGTTGCCGTTGACGCGCCGAGCTGGATGGAGAGGGTGCCGCCATGCCTGGCGGCGCGCTCTCGTGCAGATGATATGAGGCCCGCCGAGTTTCCTCGGCGGGCCCGATGCGGATGAAACTACAAGGTCAGTCGAGAATCAGAACGCGGTGCGAAGGCCAACTCGTGCAATGGCCTGCGACGCCGTGCTGGATGATCCGTTGGGACCCATGATGCCGTTGATGGCAGCGTGCGAACCTGCGCTCGCCTTCTGATAAACGCCCTCCGCATAAACCATGCTCCGCTTGGAGAGCGAATAGTTCAGCGTTGCGCCGAGCTGATGCGCGTGGTTGTTGTCGAGTTCCTCGTTACCCTTCAGGTACATATAGTTCCCGCCGAAGGACCAAGCGGGAGTGATCTGCCAAGTGGCGCCGACTTGCGCGGCATAGGCGGCGGCGCCGTTGAACGAGTTGCGCACGGTCGTGAAGTCTGCGACCGTGTAGACGGGTCCGATTACATAGTGCGCGCCGACTCCCCAGTTCGTGATCGGAATCTGCGGCGAGCCGGTGCTGGAGCCGGGATATTTCGCTTTCGTATAGGCGGCCCCGACTCCGAACGGACCGGCACCGTAATTCAGCCCGAAGCTCATGGTCGAATTCGACCCGAACGAACCAGCCACTCCGCCGAGCGAATACAGCGCCCCAGCGGACAAGCCCGCAAACACCGGTGATTGATACTTGATCGAATTGGCCGCGGGGATGCCGCTCGTGCGGCTCCAGTCGAACCAGCCGGTCGGGTTTTGCGGAATATTCAGTTTCTGGAACGGGCCGGCCGCGAAGTTGTACAAGCCGCCAGTGAACACGGCGGGAGCATTGCCCGCCTCGGTCAGCGACGTCGTCATGAAATCGAAGACATTGCCGAAGGTCAGCTTGCCGAAGGTGGGACTATTTAGACCGACGTAAGCGTTTCGCCCGAAGATGCCCGGTTGCACCGTCGTGCCCGTACCGAGCTGAAACTGGTTTTCCAGCTTGAAAATGACCTTGTTTCCACCGCCGATATCTTCGGCGCCCTGCAAGCCGAACAGGTTCGGCGTATAGATGCCGTCGTCAAACTTCGTGACCGAATGCCCGCCCTGGTTCGTCACATAGGACACGCCGCCGTCAATCAGACCGTACAGCGTGACGTTGCTCTGCGCGAACGCGTATCCGACAGGCAGGAATCCCACAAGAATTGCAATGGAATGTTTTTTCATTCCAGTCTCCAGATAGTTTATTTAATCGATCTTTTTTGCAGCTTCAATGAGGCTGTTAATCCGCGCTCATCAAGCCTGGCGTGCCTGCTTCAAGTCGAGTGCGACGTCGACGATCATGTCTTCCTGGCCGCCCACCATGCGGCGCTTGCCCAGCTCGACCAGAATGTCGACGGTCTTCAGGCCGTACTTCTTCGCGGCCACTTCCGAATGACGCAGGAAGCTCGAATACACGCCCGCATAACCGAGCGCGAGCGTTTCGCGATCGACGCGCACCGGCCGGTCCTGCAGCGGACGCACGATGTCGTCGGCGGCGTCCATCAGCGTGTAGAGGTCGGTGCCGTGATTCCAGCCCATGCGCTCGGCGGCCGCGATGAACACTTCGAGCGGCGCGTTGCCCGCACCCGCGCCCATGCCCGCGAGCGATG
>NZ_WHNQ01000180.1 GCF_009362785.1 Paraburkholderia atlantica | reverse complement strand
CAATGCGAAAGGCGGTCGAATACACCAGTGGCCTTAAGGTCGACGAGTATCCAAAAGAGGTTCGCGAATTGACTCCGATTTTCTCGAAGCTGCGTGCTATCTCCGATTTGACCACGCCATTCGACCGGGCCGAAGCGGCCGCACAAGGAATTGAACCGAACGAACTAGATATTTTGGAGAAGTATGGTGTGGCGTACGCCGACGAGGGCAGCTTTGAAGTGCCGGAGCTGTTCCGAATTGGGCTAGGGATGAAAAGAAAAGGTGCCAGGCCAAACATCATCAGCCTTACGAGAAAGGCACGGGAGAGGGCTAAAGCATGATCGAAGTGTTTGTCGGGGGGGGGGGCGGCACGCCGAACCTGCCGCTGACGCCGGATTTTCTTCGCACGCAAGCGCCGCCCCTCGGGTCGCAGCTCACCGGCGAAGGAACCGGTAGGCGTTCAACCGACCGATCGTGCCTGCCGGTTCCAGTTGCGGTCGCCGGGCGCATCGCGTTACGAAATCATGGCGCACGACTGCACTACTGTCTGGTACTCCGCTCGTCCAGCGCATAGTGCGCCTCGGCCGCACCTTTCCTGCCGAACAAGGTCTTGGCTCCTCAGACGTCGCTGCTGACCGACAAACGCGAAGTCGTCGCCGAGCTCGAGAAGAAAGTCTGTGAGCCGCTGGATCAGCGCGGCCTCGAGGTCCGACTCCGAGTACTCATCTTTGAGATCGAGAAATTCGAGGACAAACGGATCGCGGATCGCCTCCACGGGCGTCAGCGCCGCGCACAGGATCAGACCCACTGTTTTCAATATCAACGAGGCGCCCGCCGACGACGATCGTGTTTCGCCGGTGGCGCAGAACAAGGAAAGAGGCGGCGGAAATGCTCGCGAATCGCTTAACGTCTACGAGGTGGTCAAACCGGCGAAGATCGTAGCCCTTAGTCAAAGCTTCCGTGCTTTGGCGATTCGGACGACAGTCGGCGAACAAGAGGTGCCGTTACACTGCGGTGAAGGTTGAGCGGGCATTCTATACCAGCGGCATGAGACCTCAGAGAGGTGTTCAACGCGACCAACTTGCCTGGTCTCGCGGAAGTTGGCCATCCGGGTCGTTGACCTCGATCGAATTGCCATCGCCGAGGCGGTCGGTAAACACCACGACGTTTGTACCGCTCTCGTGCGTCTGGCTGGGAAACACAATGCCGGTAAAGCCCTGCTCCCGAACCATGTCGCTCAGAACCCAAGTCGGGGGCTCGATGTGCAGCTCGAATTTCAGGTGCCGCCAATCCTCGCTCCAGTCGTGCCAAAGGTCGTCCCAAAGAGGGCCGCGGTGGAGTTGCCGCAGGTCGACCAGATTACGCAGCGCGACGGTGTAGGAGCAGACCG
>NZ_WHNQ01000179.1 GCF_009362785.1 Paraburkholderia atlantica | reverse complement strand
AAATCTATGGTCAGCCTGATTTTTGCAAGCGAGGCGGTGTTGGCATAAATTGGACGTGCGCAAATCTATCCGGGGTCATGATGGGAACAGGTTCCCGCCCCATGATGAGAGCCGCGCCGGGCAAACCTACAAAAGGCCTCAGCGTCTGGCGCTGTTGTTTTTACCAGGTTGCTTGCCCGGCCGTTGAGTCGTTTGTGCCTTCACGTATCTCGCGTCGCAAAACCAGGAAGGGGTTGAGTACAACGTGATAAGCGACGCCGCGTCAGGCTGCTGTCACAGCCTGTTCGCCCTGGTAGTGCGTGCCTCTGGCGAGGACAGCCCAGGCGATCCTCGCCAATTTATTGGCCAATGCACAGGCCACCACGTTGGAATGCCGTCGGGTCAGCAGGCTGCGGACCCAGCAGCCGAGCCGGTCGGGGCGTCGCTCGATCTGCTGCATGACGGCGCGCGCGCCTTGCACCAGAAGCCGCCTCAGATTCTTGTCGCCACGCTTGCTGATCCCCAGCAGTGTCGGCTTGCCGCCGGTGCTGTATTGGCGCGGGACCAGTCCGATCGACGCCGCGAACTGGCGCGCCGAAGCGAACTGCCCGGCATCACCCAGTTCGGTCGCCAGCACGCTGGCCGTCACGGGGCCGATGCCCGGAATCTCCAGCAGACGCTGACTACGTTCGTCCTCGCGAAGTTGCTGCATCAATTCGCGCTCGACCGCGCTCACCTGCTCATCCAGATACTTGAAGTGCGCCTGCAGGCGTTCGAGCAAGGCGATCAACCGCGGCGGTAAATCATGCGCGGCCAGGATGGCGGGCAACCGCCGGATGACCGCGATCCCCTTGGGCAGGCTTATGCCAAATTCCAGTAGGAAAGCGTGGATCTGGTTGATCGTGCCGGTGCGATCGCGTATCAGGCTCTCGCGCACACGGTGCATTGCCGAGAGGGTCTGTTGAGTCTCGTTGCGCGGACTGACGAACCGCATGCCGGGACGCGATGCCGCCTCGCAGATCGCCTGCGCATCGGCGAAATCGTTCTTGTTGCCGAGCAGGAACGGTTTGACGAACTGCGGGGAAATCAGTTTGGCCTGGTGCCCCAGTACCTCCACACGTCTTGCAACCCAGTGCGCGCCGGCACACGCTTCCATGACTACCGTACAGCGCGGAAGATTGCCCAGCAGCGTCAGCATCTGGCTGCGCGTGAGCTTCTTGCGGAACACCATACGGCCCGATGCGGACTGTGCGTGCAGGTGGAAGCAATGCTTACCCAGATCGATTCCGATCAACGAGATGGTGTCCATGACGATCTCCCAAAAAGGAAACAGCCCGATCAGCGTAAGCCGATCGGGCTGTTTCGGGTCAGGCTGACCATCTCATTAAGGCC
>NZ_WHNQ01000178.1 GCF_009362785.1 Paraburkholderia atlantica | reverse complement strand
GGTCTGGAGCGGGTCGGTCGGCATGACCACTTCTTCGAGCTGGGCGGTCATTCGCTGCTGGCCGTGCAACTGATGGAGCGGCTGCGGCAGCGCTCGCTGGGGATGGAGGTGCGCACGCTGTTCGCGCGGCCGGTGCTGGCCGATCTGGCGGCCAGCGTGGGGCGCCATCAGGAGGTCGCGGTCCCCGCCAACCTGATTACCGCGCACAGTACGGCGATCACCCCCGGGATGCTGCCGCTCATCGGGCTGAGCCAGGCGGAGATCGACCGGGTGGTGGCCACGGTGCCCGGAGGGCTGGCCAACATCCAGGACATCTATGCTCTCTCGCCGCTGCAGGAGGGCATCCTGTTCCATCATCTGCTGGCCAGCCAGGGCGATCCCTATCTGTTGGCCCGGGAGATGGCATTTGCCGGTCGTGACCTGCTGGAGCGCTATCTGGCGGCAGTGCAGCGGGTGGTGGACCGGCACGATATCCTGCGCACGTCGTTTGTGTGGGAGGGGCTGTCCAGTCCGGCGCAGGTGGTGTGGCGCCAGGCGCGGCTGGAGGTGGTGGAGGTTGAACTGGACGAGGCGGAGGGGCCGGCTCCCGAGCAGTTGCGGCGCCGGTTCGATCCGCGCGGGCAGCGCATCGATCTGGGGCGGGCGCCACTGATACGGTTTGTGACGGCCCGGGAGCCGGGCAGCGGGCGCTGGCTGCTGCTGGCGCTGCAGCATCATCTGATCGGCGATCACACGACCTCAGAGGTAATGCATGCGGAGGTGCGGAGCGTGCTGGCGGGACGCGGGCACGAGCTGGCCGAGCCGCAGCCATTCCGTAACCTGATAGCGCAGGCGCGGCTGGGTGTGGGAGAGCCAGCGCATGAGCAGTTCTTCCGGGAGATGCTCTCGGGGATTGACGGGCCGACGCTGCCGTTCGGGCTGGGCGAGGTGCGCGGCGACGGCAGCGGGGTGGACGAGGCGCGGCGGCAGTTGCCGCAGGCGCTTAACGACCGGCTGCGGCAGCAGGCGCGGCGGCTGGGGGTGAGCGTGGCCAGCCTGTGCCATCTGGCGTGGGCGCAGGTGGTGGCGCGCAGCAGCGGGCGCGAGCAGGTGGTGTTCGGCACGGTGCTGTTCGGGCGCATGCATGGTGGCAGCGGCGCGGACCGGGCGATGGGCCTGTTCATGAACACGCTGCCGGTGCGGCTCGACGTGGATGGAACCGGGGTCGGGGAGAGTGTGCGTCGCACCCACGCGCGGCTGGCGGAGCTGCTCACCCACGAGCATGCCCCGCTGGCGCTGGCGCAGCGCTGCAGCGGCGTTGCGGCGCCTGCGCCGCTGTTTGGCGCGCTGCTGAACTATCGCCACAATACGCTGGCGGCGCTTCAGGGGGCGGTGGGCGACGATGTCC
>NZ_WHNQ01000177.1 GCF_009362785.1 Paraburkholderia atlantica | reverse complement strand
GGCTCGATCAGGTCAAGTTCGATCTGGAGCTGAGCCTTAGCGAGCATGGCGAGGAGATCGCTGGAACACTGAACTATGCCACGGCACTTTTTGATCAGGCGACGATCGAGCGGCAGCGTGGTTATCTGCTGGCGCTGCTGCGGGCGATGGTTGCGGACGCGGGGCAGCCGGTGGAGCGCATCGACATCCTGCCGGCGGCGGAGCGCCGGTATCTGCTGGAGGAGCTGAACCGCACGGAGGCGGCGTATCCGTCGGAGCGGTGCATCCATGAGCTGTTCGAGGCGCAGGTGCGGCGGGCACCGGAGGCGGTGGCGCTGGTGCATGAGAACGAGAGACTGAGCTATGGGGAGCTCAACGCGCGGGCCAACCGGCTGGCCCATCATCTGATCGCACTTGGAGTCAGGCCGGGAGATCGCATTGCGACAGTGCTTGACCGCTCCGTCGCTCTTGTGGTGGCGCAGCTGGCGATCCTGAAGACGGGCGGAGTATATGTGCCAATCGATCGTGGCCTTCCCTCTGCGCGACAGGAATGGCTGATGGCTAATTGTGCTGCCCGCCTGGTGCTTGGCCAGATTGACGGCGACAAGCTGGTTGAGGCGACGATACCAGTTGTGGCTATAGAGCCGCTCATAGTTGGAACGGGATGTAGTTCCGATCCTGGCCTGGCATTGACTGCTGACGCTGCCGCATACGTAATGTACACCTCCGGCTCAACCGGCCTTCCCAAAGGAGTTCTTGTCCCTCATCGTGCTGTCAACCGGCTCGTGATCAACAATGCATATGCGAAGATCGAGGCGGGCGATCGTGTGGCATGGGCCGGCAATCCCGCCTTCGACGCAAGCACATTCGAAGTGTGGGCGCCGCTACTTAACGGTGGTTGCATTGTTGCAATGCAAGCTGTCGCAGATCCTTCCAGCTTTGCCCGGGCGCTTAAACAGCACCGGGTGACGTCACTTTTTCTAACAACAGCATTATTCAATCAATTTACATCATCGATTGCTCCCACGTTAGCCCAACTTAAGTACCTCCTCTGTGGAGGGGAGCCCAATGATCTCCGCTCATTTCTGAGAGTGCTGAAAGAAGAAGGCCCCGTACGTCTCGTTCACTGCTACGGCCCGACCGAGACGACGACCTTCGCGACAGTCTGGAATTGCCCGGCTGATTTTAATGGGTCAGTGGTCCCGATTGGCCGTCCGATTTCGAACACGCGGGCTTATCTGCTGGACGGTCATGGCGAGCCGGTGCCGTTTGGTGCGGTGGGCGAGCTTTATATTGGCGGGGCGGGGGTCGCGCGTGGCTATCTGAACCGCCCCGAGCTGACCGCCGAGCGGTTCATCGCCAGTCCCTTTGTGGAGGGCGATCGGCTGTACCGCACGGGGGACCTGGCGCGGTACCTGCCGGACGGCAATCTGGAGTTCCTGGGCCGCAATGAC
>NZ_WHNQ01000176.1 GCF_009362785.1 Paraburkholderia atlantica | reverse complement strand
TCCAAGGTAATACGCACCGAACCTTCTGCGTGAGGGAAGCAGAAAGCGCCTCTCCACTACACACGAGACGCTGCAGGGAGGTGCAGCGATCAACGCCCTTCGTGTCCATGAAGCTGGCCAGCATGGATGGTACAAAGTGTGCGGTGGTGATGCGTTGGCCGATTATCAGGTTTACAAGCGCATCCGGGTCTTTGTGTACACCAGGAACCGCCAGCACCAGGGTTGCCCCTTCAAGCAAGGTCCAGAAGAATTCCCAGGCAGAGACATCGAAGCTAAACGGGGTCTTCTGCAAGACGACGTCAGCCGTATTGAGTGCATAGGCCTTTTGCATCCAGATCAGGCGATTAACGATAGCCCGATGCTCATTCTGTGCCCCCTTGGGCGTGCCGGTGGATCCGGAGGTGTAGATCACATAGGCGAGATGGCGCGAGGTCAGGCCGAGCGCACGCGGGTCCGGATCGGAGAACGGCAGGTTCGCCCACTCCGGCGTCGCCGTCTCCAGATCGACCGCTATCACATCGGTCAGCACCTCGGGGCCGAGTGCGGCGCGGCCGGCCGCATCGCAAAGCAGCAGCTGCGGAGCGGCATCGCCCAGCATCTGGCGCAACCGCGCCGACGGATAAGCCGGATCCAGTGGCAGATACGCGCCCCCCCGCCTTGAGGATCGCCAACAGCCCCACCACCATCGCCGGGCGGCGCTCCACGCAGATCCCCACCGGCTGATCCGGCCTGACTCCCAGTGCGATCAGATGATGCGCCAGCCGGTTGGCCCGCGCATTGAGCTCGCCATAGCTCAGTCTCTCGTTCTCATGCACCAGCGCCACCGCCTCCGGTGCCCGCCGCACCTGCGCCTCGAACAGCTCATGGATGCACCGCTCCGACGGATACGCCGCCTCCGTGCGGTTCAGCTCCTCCAGCAGATACCCGCGCTCCGCCGCCGGCAGGATCTCCAGCTCCCGCACCGGCGTGTGCGGCGAGCGCTCCAGCAGCTCCGCCAGGTGCTCCAGCGCATGTTGCATGTAACCGCAGATACGCTCTGCTGAAACCGGCTCGACCGCTTCCGCCGTCAGGCCCAGCGCCTGCCCGGAGTCTTCCACCGACAGGCTCAGGGGATAGTTGGTGCGCTCCTGCGCACCCAGCCATTCGATGCCGTCCAGGACATCGTCGCCCACCGCCCCCTGAAGCGCCGCCAGCGTAT
The DNA here is from genome assembly GCF_009362785.1 of Paraburkholderia atlantica. Classification (GTDB taxonomy): domain Bacteria; phylum Pseudomonadota; class Gammaproteobacteria; order Burkholderiales; family Burkholderiaceae; genus Paraburkholderia; species Paraburkholderia atlantica. Next base: position 256 of record NZ_WHNQ01000176.1, on the reverse strand, counting down.
TGTGGCGATAGTTCAGCAGCGCGCCAAACAGCGGCGCAGGCGCCGCAACGCCGCTGCAGCGCTGCGCCAGCGCCAGCGGGGCATGCTCGTGGGTGAGCAGCTCCGCCAGCCGCGCGTGGGTGCGACGCACACTCTCCCCGACCCCGGTTCCATCCACGTCGAGCCGCACCGGCAGCGTGTTCATGAACAGGCCCATCGCCCGGTCCGCGCCGCTGCCACCATGCATGCGCCCGAACAGCACCGTGCCGAACACCAC
>NZ_WHNQ01000175.1 GCF_009362785.1 Paraburkholderia atlantica | reverse complement strand
AGTGCGATGCTCGAGCAGTGGTGTACCAACGTGATGCGCTCCAAGGTTGAACCGATGAAGGAGGTCGCCCGCATGATACGCAAGCATTTCGACGGCATCGTCGCATGGACCCAGACGCGCCAGACCAACGGCTTTCTGGAAGCACTCAACGGCCTGTTTCAAGCCGCCAAGCGACGCGCTCGTGGCTACGCAAACCTCGAAACTATGCGCACCGTGCTGTTCCTGATCGCCGGCAAGCTCAACTTCGCGTCGATCAATCCGCACGCTGCATAACCCATTCAAATTTCAAAAGAGCCAACTTTCTTCGCATTAACAACCTGATTTAAAGGAAATCGCCATGAGTGTTCGTAACTACCTTGCACATCGCAACATTGTCCGCCGCATGGAACGTGAAGAACGTGCCTATCGCAGTTATCACGTCACCTTGACGGATGACGGGGAGTGGATGCACGCGGCCGGCTCGGACTTTCTGTTCGCGTACCTCGAGAACTCCTGGCCTGCGGACGTGAAAACCCAGGTGGTGGACGCGTTCAAGCAGGCGTTGACAATGTCCTCGACCATCAAAACAGCCGTTCTGAATACCTCAGGACAGGCAGTGGAATCGGGGCTGTACCTTGTCGACCAGAGCACGATGACGCAAGCCATGAATTCCGTCGCGGGCATGGGCATTACGAGCGTTGACCAGAATAGCGAGAGCGGTTCCGGTACCGCGGTCTCCATTACCGAGCAGTTCTTTTCTGCAATTCTCGGCGGTCTCGGCGGAGACGTGGCACCGATGCTTGACTATCTCACGACCGAGATGGGCGATGTACAGGCACAAACGAAAAAGAGCACTGTCACGTCGAAATTCGGCACGGTGATCGGGACCATTTCAGTCATGCCTGTGCTTAACGTTCCGGTCACCAACTTCGTCTACGCCTACTCGGACTCTCAAGCGAGCTCATGGTTCGTCAAGGTCAATTGCGGCAGCGAGGAGCACGAATCCTACTCGTACGCCTATACGGCCGTTAATTACAACTACGTCAAACCCGACGCCAAGTAATTGGTTAGCCGATGCACAGTAATTGGCTTGCTGCGCATCGGTGCTGTCGATTCCGACGCCTTCAACGTTTTCCGCCTCGCGGGCGTCCAGATCTCGTTTAGAGCGGCGAACACAACCTGGACATCAAGCCCTAGCAGGCTGTTGAATTTGGGTCCCGTGTAAACGGGGTTTGAGGGACGGGCGTTATGGATATCGTGTTCATGATCTTTGGCAGCGGATGCGATGCGCGGAATGGATGAGATGCAGGAACCCCTGTTCACGACGGTCAAGCTCGAGGACTTCGTCCCGGCAGATCACCCGTTGCGACCGATCCGGTTGCTGGTGAATGACGCGTTGAAACGGCTCAACGGGCTGTTCAGCGTCATCTACGCGGACACCGGCCGTGCCTCGATTGCGCCTGAGAAGCTGATGCGGGCGCTGCTGTTGC
>NZ_WHNQ01000174.1 GCF_009362785.1 Paraburkholderia atlantica | reverse complement strand
CCTGAAGGCTGCGTATAACGCGGGTGCACGCGTGGTCCGCGTGGCGACGCACTGCACGGAAGCGGACATTTCGAAGCAGCACATCGAATACGCGCGCGAACTCGGCATGGACACCGTCGGCTTCCTGATGATGAGCCACATGACCACGCCGGAGAACCTCGCCATCGAAGCGAAGAAGATGGAGAGCTACGGCGCGACCTGCATCTATGTGGTCGACTCAGGCGGCGCGCTGACGATGAACGACGTGCGCGACCGCTTCCGCGCGGTGAAGGCGGTGCTGAAACCCGAAACGCAGACCGGCATGCACGCACACCACAACCTGTCGCTGGGTGTGGCCAATTCCATCGTCGCGGTGGAAGAAGGCTGCGACCGCATCGATGCATCGCTCGCGGGCATGGGCGCGGGCGCGGGCAATGCGCCGCTCGAAGTGTTCATCGCGGCAGCGGAGCGCATGGGCTGGAATCACGGCACCGACCTCTACGCGCTGATGGACGCCGCCGACGACATCGTGCGTCCGCTGCAGGACCGCCCGGTGCGCGTCGATCGCGAAACGCTCGCGCTCGGTTATGCGGGTGTGTATTCGAGCTTCCTGCGTCATTCGGAAGTGGCCGCGAAGAAGTACGGCCTGAAGACCGTCGACATTCTGGTCGAGCTGGGCAAGCGCCGCATGGTCGGCGGCCAGGAAGACATGATCGTCGACGTCGCACTGGATCTGAAGCGCGCACGCGCAGCCGACGCAGCGGCTTCATGACCCAGACGCTGCGCGGCGGCGCCGAATGCCGCGCGCGCAGCGTTCATTTCATCCAGCAAGGTCGCCGCAAGAGCGACGCTGATTCAACATTGGAGACATTCATGCGGCAGTCAACACAAGCAACGCAAACAGCGCAGTCGACGAAACCTCTTGCCAGCGGCGCGCTGACGATCGGGCTCTGCCTGATCGTCGCGCTGCTCGAAGGCGTCGACCTGCAATCGACCGGCCTCGCTGCACCGCGCATGGCGCGCGAATTCCATCTCGCGGTCGCGCAGATGGGCTGGGCGTTCAGCATCGGCGCATCCGGGCTGCTGCCCGGAGCCGCGATCGGCGGACGTCTCGCCGATCGGCTCGGGCGCAAGCGCGTGCTGATGTGGTCGGTCGCGCTGTTCGGTCTCTTCTCGCTCGCGACCGCGCAGGTGTGGGACCTGAACAGTCTGCTCGCCGCGCGCTTTCTGACCGGGCTCGGTCTGGGCGCGGCGATGCCGAATCTGATCGCGCTGTGTTCGGAAGCGGCGCCGCCGCATCAGCGCAACACCGCGGTCGGTGCGATGTACTGCGGCATGCCGTTCGGCGCGGCGCTCGCGGCGGTGGTCGGGATCATCAGCCCGGGCGATGAGGGCTGGCGGCATATCTTCTACGTCGGCGGGTTCGGGCCGTTGCTGGTGCTGCCGTTGCTTGCGCTGTTCATGCGCGAGTCGGCGCAGTTCGTCGCGGCGCGTGCAACCACGGACGCGCGGCGCGATGCAGCCGCTAGCGTGACGCGCGCACT
>NZ_WHNQ01000173.1 GCF_009362785.1 Paraburkholderia atlantica | reverse complement strand
CGCCGGGTCTGACAGACCAAACCACTGCTGCATGAAGTGGATCTGCAGCATCGTCGCAATAGGAAACGGCGGCCTTCCAGTCTTACCCCTTGGATAGTGCGGTTCGATCAACGCAATCAACCTCGACCATGGCACAACGCGCCTCATCTCATCGAGAAATTCCCGCTTGCGCGTGCGTTTCGTTGAAAGATCCAGACCAAGACCAAGCTGTGTCATCGAGGTACCCCTTAAAGCTGCATTCTCCCAGGATAGTCCACCGAGACGTCAACGCCAGGACTTTTGCAGACCTTCCCTAGATCGCCACGTCGTCGACCAGAGATTCGGCGCGGCTCCGCTATTCGCAACGAGCCAAACAACAAGCTCTTGAATATCGACATCCAGCCATGTGAGTGCATAACTACGGTACGAAGCGCGAAACTGCTGCACGTTTTGCTCGATAACTGCTTCTACCATATCGCTTCGCGCGAAGATAAGAACTCCGACAGGTCGACCAGCCTCCTCGCGTAGACGAACCGGAACCTCGCGTAGCAGAGCTCGCAAAGCATCAGCTTGCGTTGCATCGGTATAAGGGTTCGGGAAAACCTCTTCCAGTCCTTCAAATAATGCGATGGGGCGCGCTTGATCGATTACTTGGACCGCCACAACCATGTCGTCCCAGGCTGAGAAGCCGGCAGACTTCGCAATTAGACTGAGCCATAGGTCCGTCCAATCGTTTATGTTGAGCGACTGTTCTAAGCCATTTCGTATCAAAGCAATGGTTTCTGAAACGCGGACGGACTGTGTACCTTCCAGGCTTTGAGCGACCGAGGCCCGACGAGAGTTCACCAAATCCAGCATCGTATCCGAGCTATTCACGGAGCCCAGCACAGGCAGAAAAATTCCGTTGAACGTCGACGAGTTTCCAAAGCCCATTGCTTCTGCCGCCCGCGCCCACATCGTGTGCTCCAGCAGGTACCGAAATGTTAGCGTCTTGCCGGTACCTTTAGTGCCCTCGATGACTGCTATCGGGGGGTTCCGTACAAAATCGCTGAGCAGCCTCTGCAACGGCGGGGTCAGCATCGGGCGTTCGATATTCTCGGCAGTTTCGGCAAACTCCATCTTCTCGGCGAAGCTGACTAACTTGTTGCATGCTGCATCGTGCTCGCGCTGCGATGAATTGAAGCCAGCCTTCCGCTCTACCTTATCAGGTGCGATCCCTTGGCTATCGAGCCAGGCGCTCATTTCTGACGCTAGAGCAGCCGTGAATCCCGTACGTTGCAAATCTAGGGAAGGTCTGCAAAAGTCCTGGCGTTGACGTCTCGGTGGACTATCCTGGGAGAATGCAGCTTTAAGGGGTACCTCGATGACACAGCTTGGTCTTGGTCTGGATCTTTCAACGAAACGCACGCGCAAGCGGGAATTTCTCGATGAGATGAGGCGCGTTGTGCCATGGTCGAGGTTGATTGCGTTGATCGAACCGCACTATCCAAGGGGTAAGACTGGAAGGCCGCCGTTTCCTATTGCGACGATGCTGCAGATCCACTTCATGCAGCAGTGGTTTGGTCTGTCAGACCCGGCG
>NZ_WHNQ01000172.1 GCF_009362785.1 Paraburkholderia atlantica | reverse complement strand
TTGTCCATGCGGGAAGTCTCCTTAAGCCTCTGATGCCTGCACGAGCGCCTGCGCCATGCGCTCGGCGGTCGCGAGCGCGGCCGAAGTCATGATGTCGAGATTGCCCGCGTAGGCGGGCAGGTAGTGCGCGGCGCCTTCGACCTCGATGAAGATCGACGTCTTCAGACCGCTGAAGCGGCCGAGGCCCGGAATGTTCAGCGGCGCGCTCGCGGGGATTTCGTCGAACTGCACCTTCTGCTTCAGGCGATAGCCGGGCACATAGGTGTGAACCTTCGCGACCATCGCCTCGATCGACTGCTCGACCTTGTCGAGGTCGGCCATCTCCGACAGCGTGTAGACGGTGTCGCGCATCATCACCGGCGGTTCGGCCGGGTTGAGCACGATGATCGCCTTGCCTTTCTCAGCGCCGCCGACCACTTCGATCGCCTTCGAAGTCGTCTCGGTGAACTCGTCGATATTCGCGCGCGTGCCGGGCCCGGCCGACTTGCTGCTGATCGACGCGACGATCTCCGCGTAGTGCACCTTCGCGACGCGCGACACGGCTGCGACCATCGGGATCGTTGCCTGACCGCCGCAGGTCACCATGTTCACGTTCGGCGCGGCGAGGTGTGTGTCGAGATTGACGACCGGCACGCAGTACGGCCCGATCGCGGCCGGCGTCAGGTCGATCAGGCGAATGCCAGGCTTGCAAGCGCGCAGGAACGCATCGTTCTTCACGTGCGCGCCGGCCGAGGTCGCGTCGAACACGAAATCGATGTCTCCAAACACGGGCAGACGGGTCAGACCTTCGACGCCTTCATGCGTGGTCGCGACGCCAAGCCGTGCGGCGCGCGCAAGACCGTCGGAAGCCGCGTCGATGCCGACCATCGCCACCATCTCCAGATGCCGGCTGTTGCGCATGATCTTGATCATCAGATCCGTGCCGATGTTGCCGGAGCCGATGATCGCGACCTTCAGTTTTTCGGAAGCCATATAGAGTCCTGATTCAAGCGATAAACGTCGCACGCACGCCGCCGAGGCCTTCGATCTGCGCGCAGTAAGTGCCCGGCTCCTTGACGGCGACCATCGGGCCGAGCGCGCCGGTCAGCACGACGTCGCCGGCGCGCAGCGGCGTGCCGAGCTGGACCATGCGGTCGGCGAGCCACACGGCGGCGTTCAGCGGATTGCCGAGGCACGCCCCGCCGCTGCCGCGCGAGAGCACTTCGCCGTCGCGCGACAGCGTCATCACGCACGCGGTGAGGTCGATCTGCGACAGCGGCACCGGCCGGCTGCCGAGCACGAACAGCGCGCTCGACGCGTTGTCCGCCACCGTATCGACGAAGCGGATGTCCCAGTTCTCGATGCGGCTGTCGACGACCTCGATCGCGGCCAATGCGTACGCACTGGCGCGCAGGATGTCCACGAACGTGTGCTTGTCGTGCGTGAGGTCGTGTTCGAGCACCAGCGCGATTTCGGCTTCGACCTTCGGCTGGATCAGCGTCGCCAGCGGCATCGGTTCGCTGTCGCCGTAGGCCATGCCCGCGAACAGCGCGCCGAAATCCGGCTGATCGACGCCAAGCTGCTTCTGCACGGCGAGCG
>NZ_WHNQ01000171.1 GCF_009362785.1 Paraburkholderia atlantica | reverse complement strand
AGGTGCTGCTCCCGGAATTGTGCCAGCCGCCCTACAACCTGAGCGCCGCACAGGTGGTGGCGATCGCCAGCAATGATGGCGGCAAGCAGGCGCTGGAGGCGGTCAAGGTGCTGCTCCCGGAATTGTGCCAGCCGCCCTACAACCTGAGCGCCGCACAGGTGGTGGCGATCGCCAGCAATGATGGCGGCAAGCAGGCGCTGGAGGCGGTCAAGGTGCTGCTCCCGGAATTGTGCCCGCCGCCCTGCAACCTGAGCGCCGGGCAGGTGGTGGCGATCGCCAGCAACATTGGTGGCAAGCAGGCGCTGGAGGCAGTCAAGGCGCTGCTCCCCCAGTTGCGTGAGCCACCCTATGGCCTAGGCACAGAACAGGTGGTGGCGATCGCCAGTAACGGAGGTGGCAAGCAGGCGCTGGAGGCGGTCAAGGCGCTGCTCCCCCAGTTGCGTGAGCCACCCTATGGCCTAAGCACAGAACAGGTGGTGGCGATCGCCAGTAACGGAGGTGGCAGGCAGGCGCTGGAGGCGGTCAAGGTGCTGCTACCGGAATTGTGCCAGCGGCCCCATGGTCTGAGCACCGGGCAGGCCGTCGCCCTAGCCTGCATCGGTGGTCGACCTGCGCTGGAGACAGCACGGCACACACAAGCGCCGATTCGGCGAATGCAAATCAGCCCGGCTTCCAACCCAGCACCCACGCCCACCAGGTATGGGCCAACGCCCGCGCAATGCGTAGAAGTCCTGCAGTTCTTCCACGACTATCTTCCACCTAGGTCATCGGCCTTCGCCGACGCCAAAGCCAAATTCCAAGTGTCAAGAGTCGATTTGCTCAGGCTGCTTGCCAGTCTCGGCGTGACCGAGGCTGAAGCGCTCAGCGGTACGCTGCCCGACGCAGGGCTGCGCTGGCAGCGTTTGCTCAACCGCCTGAACCTGCCGCCGCGGGCAGATGCTGCGCAGCCTTCATCTGCCGGGGCCATGCAAGGTTTCGCCGAATCATTAGAGCGCTCGCTGGAATCCCCAAGCCCCGTTCGAAACTCTGCCTTGGCGCACCACGCAGCATCGACCGGGCCCGAAAACGCTGAAGGCTTCGACTTAGGCGGCTCAGGTACGCTCGAGGAGCTTTCAGCAGCGCAACTGATTGCGGGTTTCAAGCAGACTGAAGTTGCATTTGATCAGTAATGCATATGTTTCATGAAATACATGAGTTGGCAAGACTGGCAACGCGAAGCGGAAGTCTGATTTGCGAAGTGCTCGACATGGTAACGACGCGCGCGGCCATGGCGCAATGCGCCGGCGAAGTAGCGACAAGCCGCCCTGAGGGCCGCGATCAGCTGCGGCAGTAGTGCCTCAGGTTGATCATCGTGTAGGCGAGCGTCTTGAGCGCGTAGTGCACGGCACTGATGCGTTCGAAGCGCAGCAGCAGGCGGCGGAAGGTGTCCTCCCAGGCGAACACGCGCTCGATGGTGCTGAAGCGCTCCGCGAAGATGGCCGCGTCGAAATGCCGTCTGCGACCGCGCCCACGCGGGTTCTCGGGAATGTTGGGCCTCATGCCGCGGTTGAAGATCGCACGGCGGTTTTCGCGGCAGTCGTAGACGCCATCCAGACTGACGGTTGAGCCCTGCAGGTTCGCACCAATGGCGCGCGCCATGGCGGTGAGTTTGGGCAGCGCGTCACGCAGCAGGGGTGATGCGTTGCGATTGCCCGGCGCCGTCACGAATGGCGCGATGATGTTGCAGTTGCGATCGCAGAAGGCCACCACCTTGTCGCCCTTCAGATGCTTGTGCCCGCTGTAGCCCAGGTTGTCGCCGCCTTTCTTTGCCGCTGTGGTCGTGCCGTCGCCATGGATGTTCGCGAGGTCGAGGAGCTGGTCCCGATGCAGTTGATCGACCGAGCCCGCGAAGACCCGGTCGATGCTGCCGTCAGCCTGCCAGCGTCGCATGATCCGGTAGATGCGGGTGTGGTGGATTTCAGGCAGCCCCTTTGCATCCGTTTCGATCGGCAGCATCTTCCATTGACACCCCATATAGAGCGCCTTCAGGACGTAGTTGAACATCCTCTGTAACGGCAACGTCGGCGGCGGGCCGCGCCGGCCCCGGCTCAGGTGCGGCAAGACAAATTGCCCGAACTGCGCTTCACTCAATTTCGTGGGAATCGCCTGCCGGCCATGGTTTGCAGCCATTCTCGCATCCGCAAAGCCCTCACTTTAACCGCTCCCCCCTCGCCAGCTCCGAAAGCCATTCCCGGTGGGGCTCGCAGACAAATTCGGCCCCTTCGGAAAACCCGCAATCAGTTGCGTGAAAATGCGCAAGCTTATCATCGAGCGCATGCCCGACCAGCTTGCGCTGCCGTTCTACCGAGCTATTGTCGAATCTGGTGTACAGCGGGAGCGGCAGGAATTTGAGAAGGCGGTGGCGGTCTAGCTGAGAATGTTGCTTGTCAAAGGCACAACCAGCGAACCCGAGAAGGCCGGACCCGACCACCATGAAGAAGATTACGCAAGAAGCGAACAGCAGTAAAGCGCAAACGAAAAGCGTGCTAGATGAGCTGATCCAGCAAGGCGCGCGGCAGATCATTCAGCAGGCAGTCGAGGTGGAACTGGCGACCATGCTCGAACAGTACAGCAACGTGAAGTCGATCGACGGCCGGCGTGCCG
>NZ_WHNQ01000018.1 GCF_009362785.1 Paraburkholderia atlantica | reverse complement strand
GGCGTTCTGCGCAATGTCGCCCGTGTTCTGCGTCGTGCGACCGTCGAGGTTCGTCACGGCTTCGGCCACGCTGTACACCGTCGTGCCACCCACGCTGAACTTCGGCGCGCTGATCGAGCCATCCGCAAGCACGATCGAACCACCACCCAGCGCCCGGGCCGTGCTCGACGCCGAGGCGTACAACTGGCCACCGTTGACCGCGTCCACGCTCGATGCCCGCACTGCGCCCGCAGCCACACCCGTCACCGTACGGTTGCCCGCGGTGCCTGCCACGTTGATCACCGAACCGTCAGCGTCTTTTGCCACCGTGATGTCACGACTGGTTGCGTCCTGCTGGACCAGACCCACCGTGCCTTCGGACAACTGGTTCTGCACGCTCGTGATGCTGGACGCGTTCTGCGCGATGTTGCTCGTGTTCTTTGCGATGTCAGTTGCATTCAGCGCGATATCGCCGGCGTTCTGCGCAATGTCGCCCGTGTTCTGCGTCGCGCGACCGTCGAGGTTCGTCACGGCTTCGGCCACGCTGTACACCGTCGTGCCGCCCACGCTGAACTTCGGCGCGCTGATCGAGCCATCCGCAAGCACGATCGAACCACCACCCAGCGCCCGGGCCGTGCTCGACGCCGAGGCGTACAACTGGCCACCGTTGACCGCGTCCACGCTCGATGCCCGCACTGCGCCCGCAGCCACACCCGTCACCGTACGGTTGCCCGCGGTGCCCGCCACGTTGATCACCGAACCGTCAGCGTCTTTTGCCACCGTGATGTCACGACTGGTTGCGTCCTGCTGCACCAGACCCACCGTACCTTCGGACAACTGGTTCTGCACGCTCGTGATGTTGGACGCGTTCTGCTCGATGTTGCTCGTGTTCTTTGCGATGTCAGTTGCGTTCTGCGCAATGTCGCCCGTGTTCTGCGTCGTGCGACCGTCGAGGTTCGTTACGGCTTCGGCCACGCTGTACACCGTCGTGCCACCCACGCTGAACTTCGGCGCGCTGATCGAGCCATCCGCAAGCACGATCGAACCACCGCCCAGCGCCCGGGCCGTGCTCGACGCCGTGCCGTACAACTGGCCACCGTTGACCGCATCCACGCTCGATGCCCGCACTGCGCCCGCAGCCACCCCGGTCACCGTACGGTTGCCCGCGGTGCCTGCCACGTTGATCACCGAACCGTCAGCATCTTTTGCCACCGTGATGTCACGACTGGTTGCGTCCTGCTGGACCAGACCCACCGTACCTTCGGACAACTGGTTCTGCACGCTCGTGATGCTGGATGCGTTCTGCGCGATGTTGCTCGTGTTCTTTGCGATGTCAGTTGCATTCAGCGCGATATCGCCGGCGTTCTGCGCAATGTCGCCCGTGTTCTGCGTCGTGCGACCGTCGAGGTTCGTCACGGCTTCGGCCACGCTGTACACCGTCGTGCCACCCACGCTGAACTTCGGCGCGCTGATCGAGCCATCCGCAAGCACGATCGAACCACCACCCAGCGCCCGGGCCGTGCTCGACGCCGAGGCGTACAACTGGCCACCGTTGACCGCGTCCACGCTCGATGCCCGCACTGCGCCCGCAGCCACACCCGTCACCGTACGGTTGCCCGCGGTGCCTGCCACGCTCATCACCGCGCCGTCGGTGTTTTTCGCCACCGCGATATCGCGGGTGGTTGCATCCTGCTGCACCAGACCGATCGTGCCGTTGTCCAGCCCGTTCGTGATGTTCATAAGGTCACCGGCAATGTTCTGAATGTTGGCCGTGTTCTGCGTGGTACGGGCATCGACGTTGGCGAACGCGTCACCCACGTTGTCGACCGTCGTACCGCCCACGCTGTACGCAGGCGCCTTGACGGAACCGTCGGCATCGACCGCAGCGCCGCCGCCGAGCGCGGTCGTCACACCCTTGAGCTGCGACACGACGACCGCGTCCGAGCCTTGCGTGCCGGCCGCAACATTCGTGATCTGGCGCATGGCCATCGCACTGCCAACCGACACCGTATTTTCGCGGTCGGCGATCGAACCCGAGCCCAGCGCCACGGCGTTTGCTGCGGTCGCACTCGTACCGGTACCGAAGGCGATCGAGTCGGAGCCCGAAGCGATCGAGTTCGAACCCATCACCACCGCACCAGCAGCGGAGGCGGTATTGTTCAGACCGATCGCAATGCCAGCGGTCGCACCGTACATGACGGTCGACCGGCCCAGCGCCACCGACCAGTCCGCCATTGCGATTGCACCAGGGGTCGAGTCGTCGTGGCTGCCGCCACCAGCGGCGAACGAACCCGTGCCGACCGCCGTAGTGTCGTTACCGAAGGCCGCGCTGCCCACACCCGTCGCGGCCGCGTTCGAGCCGACCGCAGTAGAGCTATCGCCTAAAGCGAATGCAGCATTGCCGGAATCCGGACCGATTGCCACGGAGGACGGGCCCTCCGCAAAGCCGCTACCAGCCGCGTACTGCGCATGCGCGAGAGGCGCAATTGCGCTCGTCGCCAGCAACGCTGCACCCATCAGACTGACTGCTTTCGACTTGCCGCGCTTGCCACGAGTCTTCGAGTTCTCACACGCAGCTACCCACGAACCCAGGGCTTCGTTCCAGACGCTGATATACGACTTGTTCATGATCCTATCCCTATCAAGGTAATGAAAATGGATTTGCGGCGAATCGCCACCCGAAAAATCACGGAAATTAACCAGATACAATTAAATCGTTACCATTAAATACAGAACACACAAAATTCCCGTTGCCTTCGAATCTTTGAAACTGATTTCATCTTAGATTTTTGGCATAGGATCAAAATAGGACCGATCCGAATCGCCGATCGAGTTCAGCTATTAGATCTATTTGAAAAATCAATTTAATACCGGGCACCCCAAAAAGCCGTTTGGCGGCTGCGCATAAGAGGTTTTTTGAAGAAAGCCGCGTTTTTTGGAGAAACGGTAACTGGTGCTTTTTGATAACCTGCGATAGACACGCAGGCTTAAACAAGCCTGCGTCTCCGCTGCCCTGAAGAAACGCCGGATCGCCCGACAGCTCGGGCGCGGACGCCATCCGCGAAAGCACTCGGTTCGCCCTGCATCGCAAAATTGGCGGGATGACGCTCATGCGGTTGACGGTATTGGCGCCGAGCCTATCTCAAAATTCGGATTCTCCCGATATTGATAACCCGCCGCGCCCCATAGACTGAAAGCTCCTTCTACCGGGTTGTGTAGCGCGAAAGGGAATCCCTTGTTCGATTTATTGGGTTCCCGCGGCGTTTCAAGCTATGTCATTTCATGCCTGCAGCCCTTTTATTTCGACTGCGAGGTTTTGAAATCATGCGCTTACGCCATTTACGTCACGCCTGCTCTCGCGCTCAGGTTATTTCCGGGAATGTGGTTCATTCGGTCTATTGCCGATTTAAATCTCCGGCTGCCGCCGTGTTTCTGTTTGGCATGGTTGCGATGCTGGGAACGTCGAATGAGGTTACGGAAGCGGAGATCGTCGTTCGCGGGCACGGACCGGGTGTGCGCCAATTGTCCCGAGCCTTGGAAGTGACGGCGCCGGCAGTCAATGACTCTGGCAGCAAAACCAGCAATGATCAGCTATCCCACGCTGCACCGCTTGTCATGTCGGAGCTCGACAGCGGTTTTTACGCAGGGAAGATCGAAGCAACGTTGCGCGACACGCTGGCGCGGGCCAGCGTGCCGGCGGAGATACAGGAGCAGATCGCTCATATCTTTGCTCCTCGACTCGACCTCGCCGCGCCCGCGCACAAGGGCGACACTTATCATGTTCTCTATGAAAGCGACGATACGAACGCACAGCGCAAGCGTCTAAGGGCGGTCGAGCTCCGCTCGGGCGGTGAGGTCTACCAAGCCGTTTGGTTCGTCGCACCGGGGCGCACCGATGGAGACTACTATTCATTCGACGGGCGGGGACTTGCCGCGAAGCCATTCTCCATGCCCCTCAACTACGTGCGGCTCAGTTCGCCATTCGGTTACCGAACCCATCCGGTCAAGGGCAAACACCAGATGCACACAGGCGTGGACTTTGCCGCGCCGAAGGGGACACTCGTCGTCGCGGCCGCCTCAGGAACCGTGCGGTTCATCGGCTTCAAACCCGGATACGGCAAGATCGTCGTAGTCAGTCATCCGCGAGGTTTCACGACGCACTACGCACATCTGTCCGCCTTTTCCCGCGATTTGCGCGTCGGCAAACCGGTCGCCGAAGGACAACCGCTCGGCGCGGTGGGCAGCACCGGTACGGCTACGGGCGACCATCTGCATTTTGAGGTGCGTGAGTACGATCAACCGATCGATCCGCTCACTTTGACAGGCCGAACTGGCGCTTCGCCGCTCACGGCCACTGAGCGGATCGCGTTCGACAGCATGACGGGCGCCCTGCGTGAACAACTCGCTGCATTGCCCGTCGATACTCCGGCAAACAGGATGGCGTCGAATGCCGCAGGCACGCCGAATTCGCCTGCATAGCGGCACAGCTTGCTGACGTGAGACGTGAGACGCGAGCCCAAAGACGGTGAACGTTGCAATGCATGCGATTGCGAGCGAGCACGCGCCGCCCACTATTGACAACCAAAAAAACCATCTCTAGTTTACTAGACAAACGATCTCTTAAACTGGATAGCATGGACATCAACGCCCTGATCGCTCGTCGAGTCAAAGCGCTACGGGACGCTCAGAACTGGTCGCTGGACGCACTGGCCGAGCGCAGCAAGGTCAGCCGCTCGAATATCTCGCTCATCGAGCGCGGGCAAAGCAGCCCCACCGCGACCGTGCTCGATAAACTTGCCACCGCGTTGAACGTACCGCTCGCCTCGCTGTTCGAGCTGGATGGCGCAGCGGTGGCCGAGCCGTCGCCGGTCAGTCGCGCGTCCGAACAGGCGGTATGGACCGACCCGAGCTCCGGTTATGTGCGGCGTCATCTGTCGCCCACCGCTCGCTCGGCGATCCAGTTGGTCGAAGTCGACTTCCCGGCCGGTCAGCGCGTCAACTACGAAACCGGCACGCGCGACGCGGACATTCATCAACAGGTGTGGATGCTCGACGGGTCGATGGAAATCACGGTCGGCGACACCAGTTGGCGGCTCAAGTCAGGCGACTGCCTGGCGATGCGGCTCGACAGCCCTATCGTGTTTCGCAACCCCACTCGCAAACGCGCGCGCTATCTGGTCGCGCTGAGCACGTCACCCATCAATGAACGGAGAAGCGGATGAGCGATAACGTGACCATTCGGCGCGTCGGCGCGAACGAAGCGGCGGCCTGCGTCGAAGCGCTCGCCGATGTGCTGATCGACTGCGTGGAAGGCGGAGCATCGGTCAGCTTCATGCTGCCGATTTCGCGCGACACGGCCCTCGCGTTCTGGCGCAACGTCGCGCAAAGCGTCGCACGCGGCGAACGCGCATTGCTGATCGCCGAAGATCGAGACGGCAGCATCGTCGGCACCGTGCAGTTGATCATCGCGCAACCCGAAAATCAGCCGCATCGAGCCGACGTCGCGAAGATGCTCGTACACAGAAGAGCACGCCGGCAGGGCGTCGCGCACGCTCTGATGAGCGAACTCGATCGCCTTGCGCGGGAAGAGAAAAAATCGGTCCTCGTGCTCGACACCGTAACCGGCGGCGATGCCGAGCGGCTCTATCAGCGCGCCGGCTGGCAACGCGTCGGCAGCGTGCCGAACTACGCGCTGATGCCCGACGGCGCGTTGTGCGCCACCACCTTCTATTGCAAACAGCTTTGACCGCACACGCAGTCCACGCGGCGCAAGTATTTGAAACTTTCAACTACTTGCCTATAATGCCTGCACGACGGATAACGGTCGACAGCGGAGCAAATTCTTGTACTCGGATTTCCTGACTTTCAGGCTCGATCTGACCAGCGCGTTGCTGATCAACCGCGCGAACCTGGTCTACCGCGAGCGCTGGGATCTCGACGTGCGCGCGCTGCGCGTGCTGCGCCTCGTATGCGCGGAGCCCGACATCACGCCCAAGGCCGTTTCGCAGCGCGCGTTGATCGAAAAAACGCTGCTTTCCAAAGTTCTCGCCGAGCTTGAATCACGCAGCCTGATCACGCGCAACGCGCATGCATCGGACCGTCGAAGCATCGCGTTACGCGCCACCCATCAGGGCCTCGAAGTTGCGCAGGCGTCCGAAGCGGTAGGCACCGAGCTTGAAGTCGAGCTCGCGAAGGCGCTGAGCGCGAACGAGCGTAAAACGCTCGAACGTCTGCTTACCAAGCTTTCGCATAGCCTGCTCGAAAGCGAGTCCGCAAGCGCACCGCCCACGAGTTCCTGACCGACGGCCCGCATTTCGCCGCGCCCTCCCTGCGCTCGCCCACCACGAAACCACTCAGTGAATTCACACGCCGTCTATACCATTCTCGATCTGATCGGCACCTTCGTATTCGCGATCAGCGGCGCGGTCGCCGCGCGTCAACGACGGCTCGACCTGTTCGGCATCGTCGTGATCGCCTTTATGGTCGCGTGCGGCGGCGGCATCGTGCGCGACGTGTGCATCGGCGCGATTCCACCGGCGGGGCTGTCGAACTGGCGCTATCTGGCCACCGCGCTCGCAGCGTCCGCGGTGACGATTCTCGCGTATCCGCAGGTGCGCCGGCTGCGTCAGCCAGTGCTGTTCTTCGATGCGATCGGGCTCGGTCTGTTCGCGGTGTCGGGCGCGCAGAAAGCGCTCACGTATGGCCACAATGCCGAACTCGCGATTCTGCTTGGCGTCGTCAGCGCGGTGGGGGGCGGTGTGATGCGCGATGTCGTGCTCTCTCGCGTGCCCGCGATTCTCGAGCGCGAGATCTATGCATCTGCAGCGCTGTTCGGCGCGGCGGTGCAGGTCGGCTTTGCGTATGCGGGCTGGACCGACTGGTGGACGCCGTGGTTCGCGACGTTGGCTTGCGTGTTGGTGCGGCTCGCGTCGCTGCGCTACGGCTGGCGGCTGCCGGTCTTCCAGGGCAGACGCGCGGCCGAGACGCGCGACAATTCATAACAGGCTCGGCTCACGCACCGCCCGCCATGCTCGGCAGCAGATCGCGATAGATGTGAATCATCGCGGGCCCCATCAGCACGACGAGCAGCGCCGGAAAAATGCAGAACATCAGCGGAAACAGCAGCTTCAGCGCAATCTTCGCGGCCCGCTCCTCGGCGCGCATCCGGCGGCGCGTGCGCAGCGTATCGGACAGCACGCGCAACGACGCGCCGATGCTGGTGCCGAAGCGCTCGGCCTGAATCAGCATCGCGCTGAACGAGTCGATGTCTTCCACGCCGGTGCGCAGCGAAAAATTGCGAAGAGCCTTTTCCTTCGAGAAACCCGAGCGCATTTCGAGCAGCATCAGTTCGAGCTCGCTCGCGACCACCGCGCTGCGCAGGCGGATTTCCTCGCCGACTTTCATCAGCGACGCATCGAGGCCCAGCCCCGCTTCCACACACACGGTCAGCAGATCGAGCGCATCGGGAAAGTCCTCGACGATGCTGCGCTGGCGCGCTGCGGTGCGGCGCGACAGCACGACGTTCGGCAGGTAGTAGCCGAGCGCGGCCAGCACGACGAGCACGATCGCGCGTTCGAGCAGCGAGCTCGCGAACGACGAACCGTACAGCGCGAGCATCGCCAGCAGCGGCAACGTCAGCGCGAGCGCGGTCTTCGCGGCCAGATAGATCGGCACGGCGTTGGCCGAGCGCCAGCCGGCGTTCATCAATTGCACGCGCAGCGCGGATTGCTCCCAGCCGTCCTTCGGCACCGACAGCTTCGAGATCGGCTGCGAGATCTCGACGAGCTTTTCGTACCACGGCGTCTGCGCGGCGGCGTCGAAATGCTCCGGCGCCGGCACGGCGTTCGCGCCGCCCGCCTGCTCGATGCGGCGGCTCATGTCGCGCGGCGTGCTCAGATGCATCGCGCCGAACACGGCCGCGAAAACGATCGCGAATACGCCGGCGAGCAACAGAATCTGCGAGATGTTCAGTGTTTGCATGGTCCTTCTCCGATGACCTCAAGCCCGCTCAAACGCGAATCTTCACGATGTGCCGCATCCACAGAATGCCGAACAGCATGGCGACGCTCGCCGCCGCGATCATCTTGACGCCCGCCGGGTCGCGCCACAGCACGTTCAGGAACCCCGGGTTGATCGCCATCATCGCGCCGCCGACGCCGAACGGCAGCAAGCCGAGCACCCACGCGGACATCCTGCCTTCGGCGGAAAGCACGCGAACCTTGTCGAACAGCTTGAAGCGGTCGCGGATCAGCGCGGTGATGCCGTCGAGCACTTCGGCGAGATTGCCGCCCGTCTCGCGCTGGATCACGACGGCGATCACGAAGTAGCGCAGATCGCGAATCGGCACCCGGGTCGCCAGATTCGTCAGCGCCTCGCTGATCGACACGCCGTAGTTGATCTCGTCGAACACGATGCGGAACTCGCCGCTCATTGGCTCGGCGAACTCGGCGCCGACCATATCGATCGCGCCGGTGAATGCATGGCCCGAGCGCAATGCGCGCGACAGCATGTCGCAAACGTCCGGCAGTTGCCGTTCCAGCTGACGAATGCGCCGGTGGCGGCGCCGCTGCACGTAGACGATCGGCAGCGACGCGCAAAGAGCCGCGGCGCCCGCCGTAAAGAACCACGGCATCCTGAGGCTCGCGCCCACGATCAGCACGAACGGCGGCAACACCACACAAGTGCCGAAGAATCGACCGACCGACCAGGACAGTCCCGACTGCTGCAGAAACAGATCGAGCGCATGCACGCGCGGAATGCGCGACAGCAGCCGCGCGAGCACCGCCGACTCGGCCATCGTGCGCGTCTTCAGAATCGACAGACGCTGCCGGCTCATCGGGCCGCCGGCCGATACCGCGCGAATCCGCGAATCGACGCGGCGCGCGACCGGGCCGTGCCGGCTGTTCCAATACTCGTAGACGCCACCTGTAGCGAGCACCACGGCCGCGAACAACAGAATGATCGACGCGTAGAAAATCGGATTCATGCAAGTCTCCTGAAACAACGGGCAACGGGTCTGTGCGCGTTGCCCTTGCACGTCATGTCGTCTCGAAGCGCCGCGCCGGATCGTAGATCTGCTCCGACGGCGCCACGCCGAATGCCTGCAAGCGCTCGGCGAATTTGGGCCGCACGCCGGTCGCGCAGAAATGGCCGCGCACGTTGCCCTTCATATCGACGCCTGAGCGGCGGAACACGAAGATCTCCTGCATGTTGATCATGTCGCCCTCCATGCCGGTCAGTTCCGAAATGCTGACGATCTTGCGGCGCCCGTCGGTCAGACGCGTGGCTTGCACGACCACCGAAATCGCCGATGAAATCTGCTGGCGCATCGTACGTGTCGGCAGCGACAGGCCGCCGAGCGTCATCATGTTTTCGAGCCGCGTCAGCGCGTCGCGCGGTGTGTTCGCGTGGATCGTCGACAGCGAGCCTTCGTGGCCGGTGTTCATCGCGTTCAGCATGTCGAGCGCTTCGGCGCCGCGCACCTCGCCGAGAATGATGCGGTCGGGGCGCATCCGTAGCGCGTTGCGCACCAGCGTGCGCTGCGTGATCTCGCCGCGTCCCTCGATGTTCGGTGAACGCGTCTCCAGCCGCAGCACGTGTTGCTGGCGCAGCTGCAATTCGGCCGCGTCCTCGATCGTGACGATGCGCTCGTCGCCCGGAATGAATCCCGATAGCACGTTCAGCAGCGTAGTCTTGCCGCTGCCCGTGCCGCCCGACACGAGGATGTTCACCTTCGCGCGCGCGAGCGCGTCGAGCACTTCGGCCATCGGCGGCGTCAGGCTCTGCAATTCGATCAGGTCGGCAACCTGCAACGGATTGGCGGCGAAACGGCGAATCGACAGCAACGGGCCGTCGATCGCGCAGGGCCGGATGATCGCGTTCACGCGCGAGCCGTCCGGCAGACGCGCGTCGACCATCGGGCTCGATTCGTCGATATGGCGGCCCACGCCGGAGACGATCTTCTCGATCACCTTCATCAGATGCGCGTCGTCGTAGAAGGTCACGTCGGTCGCCTCCAGCCGGCCCCGACGCTCGACGTAGGTATGACGATGCGTGTTCACCAGAATGTCGGACACGGTCGGGTCGCGCAGCAGCACTTCGAGCGGACCGAAGCCGAACATTTCGTCGTGCACGTCGCCGACCAGTTGCCGGCGTTCGAGATCGTTGGCGGGCGCCTTCTGATCTTCGAGAATGCGGCCGATCAGCGTCGCGATCTCCTGGCGGACCTGCTCGGGCGGCAACCTCGACAGCCGTTCGAGCTCGACGCGCTCGAGCACGGCCTGATGAATTTCGCGTTTCAGTTTCTGGTAAGCGCCGCGCAACATGCCGGCGCCCGCCGGGTCCTGGCGTTCGCCCAGCGGCTGCACGCGTTGCGCGGAAATCTGCTCACGAAGCGACATGACGTTCCCCTGTTCTGATCGTGTGGCGTTGGAGCGTTAAAGCGTTTCGAGTTTCGGCGACGGCTGACGGCCGAGCAGCCGCCCGAACAGCGACTCGCCCTTCGCGCGCGAACGCCCCGGTTGGGTCGCGCGTGCCGCGATGTTTTCGGCGAGCGTCTGCAGGCTGCGCGCAACCCCGCTGCCGCGCGCGGTCTTCGACACCGGCAGTCCCTGGTTCATCGCATCGGTCACCGTTTCGGCATCCTCGGGGATCACCTGAAACGCGCTCATGCCGAGCACCGATTCGAGCGCCGCGCGCGGCCGCTCGCCATGCCGCGTATACCGGTTCAGGATCAGCCGCATCTGCTCCTGTGCGTAGCCGAGCGAGCACAGAATCTCCTGCAGCCGGCGGCCGGCGCGCACGTGCGGCATGCTCGCCTGCAGCACGAGATGAATCTGGTCGCTGCGATCTAGCGCGAGCATCGACAGCCGGTTCAGCGTCTGGCCGAGATCGAACAGCACGAAGTCGTAATGCGGTGCGGCGACACCGAGCAGCCACTCGAGACGGTCTTCCTTGACCTCGGCCGCCTTCACCGGATCGCCCGCGCCGGCGAGGATATGGAAGCTGTCGCTCACGTGCACGAGGCTCGTGTCGAAGAACGCGGCATCCATGCGTTCGATCTGCGCGCAGATTTGCGGCAGCGTCGACGGCGGCGTCTGGTCGGAGACCAGGAAAGCGGCATCGGCGAACTGCTGGTTCAGATCGATCAGCAAGACGCGCTTTTTCTGCGGCAGAGTCGCGATCGCATGCGCGACGTTCGCGGCGACGAAGCTGGTGCCCGCGCCGCCCTTGCACGACACGAACGACAGAATCCGCGTGTCGCGCGTGCCGCCTTGCAGGCACTGCGCCTGTGCGCGCTGCAACGCGTCACCGAACTGGCGCGAATCGAGCGGCCAGTTCAACACATCGCGAAAGCCCGCGCGCATTGCGGCGATCAGCGTCTGCGGCGACGCGTCGGGAATCAGCAGGATGCAGGTGAGCCGCCCATGCTCGCGATGCAGCCGCTCCACCACCGCGAGCTCCGCGTCCTTCAGCGACGCGGCGTCGACGATCAGCACGTCGAACGCATCGAGCGTGTCGCCGCGTTCGCCGAGCAGCGACGGCGTGCCCATCGCGCGCGTGATCCGGTAGTCGCCGGCTTCGCCGCTCAGATGCGCGATCTGAGCGAGCCGTGCACCGTCTTCAGAGAGAGCCAGGATGTTGATCATGATGTTCCCCCGCGTCCGCCATCACTGACTGCCGCCGCTGCTGCCGATGCCGATCACGAACGGACTGAACGTCGTGGCCGGCGTCTGGAACGACTTGTCGTACTGCTGCTGCGCGGCGACCGCGGCCCTGCCGTCGACGCCTGGCGTCGAAGGCGTGTGCTCGCCTGCATGCGGATCGATGATCTGCATCTGCGTTACGGTGCGCACGGCATCGCCGACGTGCGCGTCCCAGATCGGCGAGCTCGACATGCAGCCGCTCAACGAACCGCTCAGCGTGGCGCACACCGTCAGCAGCAACGCCGCGCGGCGCGTGATCAGAAGATGTTCGAGTTTCATGAGAGTCTCCTTCGCGGCGCGTTACGGGTTGAGCCGGGTGGCCTTGAGCGTCGGATTGCCTGGGCTCGCGGCATCGGCTTTGGCGAGCGTGGGTTCGGCGTTGGTTTGCGCTTGCGTTGCCGTTGCTGCCGACGTTGCCGCGGTTGTCGTCTTGTCGGTCGGTGGCATCGCCGCCGACGGTGCCGGCCGGTCCGCCTGGGTGTCGCGCGGCAGCAGCGCGGCGGGTGCGGCCGAGCCTTCCGCCGGTGCCGGCGTCGGAGCCGGTGCGGGCGCGGCGGGTGGCGTTTGCGGTTGCGCGGGCATCTGCGGCGCGTTCGGGCTCGCGGCGGGCCGACGGCCTTCCATGTTGCCGGTCGCGTAGACCGTGCCGTCCGACACGCCGGTGAAGCTATCGGTCGGCAGCGGATAGTCGCCCGGCGGCAGCGGCTTCACCAGATGCACGGTGACGATGAAGATCAGCTCCGTGCGATCCTGCTGGAACGACGTGCTGCGAAACAGAGCGCCGAGTACCGGCACTTCGCCGATGCCGGGCAGCGCCTTCAACGCGCCGGTGATGTTGTTCTGGATCAACCCGCCGATCGCGAAGCTCTCGCCGTCGTTCATCTGCACCGTCGTCGACGCGCGCCGCGTCGTGATCAGCGGCAGGATCGCGGTGCTGCTCGTGCCGGTCGCCTGCACGGTGACGCCGGTCGGCGACAGCTCCGACACTTCCGGCGCGACCTTCAGATTCACGCGGCTCCCGGCGAGCACGGTCGGCGTGAATTTGAGGCCGACGCCGAACTCTTCTTCCTGCAGCGTGATCGTCGAGCCACCCGTGCCGTTGCTTTGCGGCACCGGAATGAAGACCCGGCCGCCCGCGAGGAACGACGCCTCCTGCCCGCTCAGCGTGACGAGGTTCGGCTCCGCGAGAATCTTGCCGAGGCTGTCGCTCTTCTGCGCGTCGACGGCGATATTGAACGGCCGGTTGTTCGCCTTGCTCACCGCGATGCCGCTGCTGACACCGGCGAGCAGGCTGCTCACCAGCGCGCCGGTCCACGAACCGAAGCCGCCCTGGATGTTGACCGCCGCGCCCAACTGATTGAGCAGCGTCTTCGACACCTCGGCGACCTTCACTTCGAGCATCACCTGTTGCGGCGAATCGACCGACATCATGTTGATGACTTCGGAGCCCTTGCTAACACTCGAGCTTTGCTGCGAGATCGAGCCACCGTTCCCGAAGCTCGCGGTGCTCGACTGGTCTTGCTGCGTCGGTTGCGCACCCGCGTATGCGCCGGCGATGCTCATCGCCTGCTGCGCGGCCTGCCCGCTCGATACGCGGCCCGCGAGCACGAGGTTGCCGGCCGCGCTCGACACGCGGATGCCGCGCTCGTTCGGCAGCAGTTGCGCGAGTGTGCGTTGCAGCCCTTCGGCATCGACGCCGACGCTCACGTCGATGATCTGGCAAGCGCCGCTGCGGCCCTGCACGATCATGTTCGTGGTGCCGACGCTCATGCCGACCACGTACAGCGTGCGTTGCGACACGAGCGTCGCCTGCGCGACGACCGGATTGCCGAGCGTGCGGTTGCGCGCGGGCTCGACGAGCGGAACCAGGATCGACTTGCCGACCGCCACCGACACGTTCGATTCGTCGCGAATCTCGCCGGTGCAGTTCGGCCCGGTCAGCTGCGCGGGGGCGACCATCCGGCCGCTCGTCGCGCCGGTCGGCATCGGCGTGTTGCTGACCAGCATCGGCACGGCGCCCCGGCCGACCGGCAGCGGCGCGGCCTGCGCGCCCCAGCCCGGCGGCATTTGCGCGGCGGCCATCGTTTGTGCCGCGCTGTCGTGCGCAACCGTCAATCCGGCGCATAGCGCGGCGGCGAGCACCGTGCCGCCAAGCGAGCGGCAATGCTTGCCGCCACCGGATGAGAACCGTTGTTGTGTTTTCATGTTGCTGCCCCCGTCGCTCGATAGGTGAACCGAGACGTCTCTTGATTGCCTTCTGATTCAGATCGCGGCGTCACTCAAAAACCGGCACGCCGCGACCGCGCTAGAAACATTCGACGCTGCCCGTCACCCCCGACAGCACGCCGACGCAATCGCGCTTGGGCGCTGGACGTGCCGCATAGTGCGTGCGCACCGGATGCACTTCGGGTGCAGCCGGAGCCGAAGCCGGCACCGGCACGTCGAGCAAGGTCAGCTTGGTCGCGCCGCCGGTGCTCGGGGTCTGCTTGTCGACCTGATTGCGCAGCACCAGCGACAGCGTGCCGACGCTGCGCGCGAGGTCGAGCTTCTCGGCCTGCTCGGGCGTCACCTCGAGCGTCACCGCGTTGACCACTTTCGGCGCGGTGTCGTCGCGGCTCACCTGCTGCGCGACCGCAAGCACGAGGATCTTTTCGAGCACGATCTTCGAGATGCTTTGCGATGCGTCGGTCTTGTTCGCCTGCTGCGTGTTGACGATCACGTCGACGTAGTTGCCCG
Source organism: Paraburkholderia atlantica (assembly GCF_009362785.1). GTDB lineage: Bacteria > Pseudomonadota > Gammaproteobacteria > Burkholderiales > Burkholderiaceae > Paraburkholderia > Paraburkholderia atlantica. The sequence continues at coordinate 147,482 of NZ_WHNQ01000018.1, read as the reverse complement.
GCAGCGCGAAGCCCGCGACGCCGACCACGTCATTGACGCGCACCGTGATCGCGCGATGGCCTTCGCCGATCACCGCGGACAGGCCACCCTTCGTGCCCTGCGGCGCAAGCTTCGATTCGAGCACCGGCTCGCCGGGCGCGAGACTCGTCAGCAGCACGCGTCCTTCGAGCGCCTTGCCGTCGGCGAACGCGCCGGGCGGCACGCTCGAAGTCGGCCAGCTGACCATGTGAATCAGGTTCTGGTTCAGCGGCTGGCCGAGACTGATGTCCGACGACGCCACCGCAACCGATGTCACCGCGGCCGACGATGTCTGCAGCAACCAGCGCGACGCGAAACTCACGGCCGCGAGGCCCGCCAGCACGGCGATCGTCAGCATCACTAAAGCCCGACTGTTTTTCATGGCAACACTCCCGCATCGTTCAGTGGAAACGTCCGGTTACAACGCGGCCGCGAACAGCATTCCGAGGGTGCCGGCCGCGATCGCAACGCCGTAGGGAATCGACCCGACCGATCCGGACCGCGCATCGATCAGGCTCGGTTGTTTGAGCGGCGCGACGGCGAGCCCGCCGATCAGTTGCCGCAGATTCGCGAGCAAGCGCGCGAATCTGCCGCGGCACAGCACGATCAGCAGCGACCAGAGTCCGCCGATCAGAAAAGTGGCGAGCGCGATCCGCCAGGTCAGCGCGGATCCAACCCATGCGCCGATCATCGTCAGCAGCTTCACGTCGCCGGCAGCCATGCCCCGCAGCAGATAGAACGGCAACAGCAAAGCGAAGCCGCATGCGGCGCCGCTAAGCCAGTCGAGCGCGCCGGCGAGCGGCCCGTGAATCGACATCTGCACGGCAAGCGCGACGGCGAGTCCGAGTACGATCAGGCGATTCGGAATGCGCCGCGCGGTGAGATCCGTGCTCGCTGCCACGATCGCCAGCACGATCACGCACAGCGGTACAGGATGTGGCGGCAGAAGTGGCAGCGTCATGATGACCTCGTGATGGATGATCCAGCCGTGTCAGATCGAGTCGGCGAGATTGTTGAAAATCGCGCTGAGGTTGGTGCCGAGCGTGGTCACGCCGCCGATGATCAGCAGTGCAATCAGGCCGGCGAGCAGACCGTATTCGATGGCGGTCACGCCGTCTTCGTCATGCATGAAAAGCGCCGCGCGAGCCAACAGATTCTTCATGTCAGATCTCCTTTTTCGAGTGGGAAAGGCGACGGACGAAGCGCCAGGTCCGTCCGTCGGCACCACGACTCAGACCGAGTCCGCGAGGTTGTTGAATATCGTCTGCAGATGCTGGCCGAGCAGGGTGACGCCACCGATGATCAACAGCGCGATCAGGCCGGCGAGCAGCCCATATTCGATGGCGGTCACGCCGTCTTCGTCACGAACGAAACGGGCTGCGGTAGCGATGATGTTCTTCATGATTCGACTCCTGTGGAAGACTAACTAATGGAACCCGTTACCAGGATTGGCGTGGGCGATGGCACTACGGGCACTGCAGGGAACTGCGGGAAACTGCTGGTTAGTCTCGCCGCACGGTCGGCGTTGCGCGGTGTTTGGCCCGCGTGGTCGCAACGCTGTTTGGCGACACGAACTGGAGGAAACGGGGGAAGTGAAGGGGCAGCTGCCGGGCAAGCCGCAGCATGGCGGCCGCGTGCCGCTGACGCAGCATGGCCGCACGATGTACGCCGCTGATGGGCTTGTTATCGCCGCGCAGTCGCGTGAACTTGTTGTGCATACATCCCCCGTCTTTCGTGCTTTTTTCTTGGCGCCGGCTCGAGGCCAGCACCCGCTAGTCAGTCGACGTTGGCCCTCTCTGTCGCCAGGGTGTGCTGTCTGTCCAGGTCCGCAGCATCGTGTCGTCGACTTCCGCGCACTCCCCATTGCAAGGACGAGACCAGCTTTGCGAAAACAGCGTAACGACGCGGGTTCGAGCCGACGCGCCTCCAGCCTCGCGCCGTCTTCGCGTCCGGAATGTCCGAATCCGCAACGTTTTGCATGGCCCGTCGAGCACTTCGCGGAACGCGTAAAGTCCCGCCCGGCAAGGCTCGGCATTTTTTGGCCAGGACTTTCCCTGAGCCGGTAAAAACGAAATATCGCTGAGAAATCGGCCTTGCCGAATGGCGCTCCGGTCCAAAGCGTCTCATCGCTGAGACGGCTTGGTGCGTTGGCGCACACAAAGCTGACCGTTTGGCCCGCTATTTGGGTGAATCGGCAGGGTACGACTCGCGGACAGGAAAACGCGAGCTTGAAAGTCGCATAAATTTCCGCCAACAATGAGCTGACCGGTTCAGCGCAACGACACAGATTTTGATTCGATGTCACGCGCAGACACATACAAGACGGAATCGATAAACAGAACGAACGGAGGGTCGACAGACCCGATCCGGACCACACGGGGGCGGGGATCATGTACGCATCACAGCTACGCATGCGCAGCGGCGACAGCGAGATTCACGGCTGGCTCACGCATGAGCGCATCGTCTTCTACTGCAGCGGGATGTGCGTGTTGTACGTGGTGATCATCGGGTTGTGGGCCTATGCGAGTCACGGCTTCACCGACCAGCGCCTCACGCGTCCCGGCGAGGACTTTTCGATTTTCTGGTCGGCCTCGTATGGACTGCTGCACGGTTCGGCGATGCAGGTCTACGACCATGCATCGTTCGACAAGCTTCAGCGGCTGCTCTTCACGAACGTCAGCCACGACAGCGTGATGCCCTGGCTCTATCCGCCGACGTTCCTCGTGTTGATCTCGCCGCTCGCGCTCTTGCCGCGGCTCGTGATGTACTTCGTGTTCGTCGGCGGCGGCATCGCGCTGCTCAGTGCGGGCACGCTGCGTGTGTCGGGCCTTGCCGACAGCTTCAGAGGATCGCGCTTCGCATGGTTCGTCGTCGCGGTCTCGCCGTGCGTGTTCGTGACAGCCCTCTTCGGCCAGAACTCGCTGCTGACCGCGGGCATCGCCGCGCTGACACTGCATTGGCTGCGTCGCCATCCGGTACGCGCGGGGCTGTGCCTCGGCCTGCTCGCGATCAAGCCGCAGATGGCCGTGCTATTTCCGCTCGTGCTGATTGCCGCGCGCGCATGGCGCACGCTGGCGGCCGCCGCGTTCAGCGCGGCGCTGTTCGGCGTGGTCAGCGTGCTGGTCTGCGGCGTGCAATCGGTGCGGCTCTTCTTCGTCAACACCGGCATTGCGCGCGAGACGCTGCTCGAACAATGCCGCGGCTACTGGCTCGCGTCGCCGACCGTGTTCGCTGTGCTGCGCGAGGGCGGTGCGCCGATCGTCGCGGCCTTTGCGGCCCAGGCCTGCGTTGGACTCATAGCCGCGGCGGCCGCATGGCACGTGTGGCGAAACACGCGCGACACGCGGCTGCGCGCGTCGAGCCTCGTCGTCGCTACGTTGCTGACGAACCCATACGTGTGGCACTACGAACTCGCGTGGCTCGGCATCGCGACGGCCAGCCTGATCGCGCTCGGCCTCGACAAAGGCTGGCTGCGCGGCGAGCAGAGCGTGATTGCGCTCGCGTGGCTGTTGCCGGTCTACGAACTCTTCAACCGCACGGCCGAGTTGCCGCAGATCGGCCCGATCGTTCTGCTGCTAGTGCTGCTGATCGTCGTGCGCCGCGTGCGCGTAAAGGACGAAGAACGCGACGAGCGCGCCGCCCTCGCCTATTCGCACGCGGCTCGAATCATTCGATAAACGGGGAAGCGTGATGCCTACTCATACAACTACGCCACTGATCTCGCTCGTCGTGCCGTTCTACAACGAGCAGGACGCGGTCGAACGCTTCTTCGCGGCAGTCGTGCCGGTGCTCGAATCGATCGACGGCACGCGCTTCGAGATCGTCTGCATCAACGACGGCAGCAGCGACGCGACGCTCGATCGGCTGATCGCGCAGAGCAGCCACGATCGGCGCATTCGCGTGATCGACCTGACGCGCAACTTCGGCAAGGAAGCGGCGCTGACCGCCGGCATCGACGAAGCATTCGGCGATGCGGTGATTCCAATCGACGCGGACCTGCAGGACCCGCCGAGCCTGATCCCGGTGATGGTCGAGCATTGGCGCGATGGCGCCGAAGTGGTCGCCGCCAAACGCACGAACCGGCTGTGCGATACGTTCGCCAAACGCACGGCGGCCGCGCTCTACTATCGCGTGCACAACGCGCTGTCCGAAGTGAAGCTGCCGGAGAATGTCGGCGACTTCCGGCTGATCGATCGTCAGGTGGTCAACGCGCTACGCAGCCTGCCGGAGCGCCGCCGCTTCATGAAGGGCCTGTTCGCGTGGGTCGGCTATCGCACCGTGATCGTCGAATACGAACGCGAGCCGCGCAGCGCCGGTCACTCGAAGTTTTCCGGCTGGCGGCTGTGGAACTTCGCGCTCGAAGGCATCACGAGCTTCAGCACGGTGCCGTTGCGCAGCTGGACTTATATCGGACTGTCCATCGCGACGCTTGCGTTCGTCTACGGCGGGTTCGTCATCGGCCGCACGCTGTGGTCGGGCAATCCGGTGCCCGGTTACGCGTCGACGATCTCGGTGATGCTGTTCATGGGCGGCATCGAGCTGATCGGCATCGGCGTGATCGGCGAATACGTCGGCCGCATTTACTACGAGTCGAAGGAACGGCCCGTTTATCTGGTGCGGCGTCGCTATCAGGCGAAGAGCAAAGTCAGCATGTTGCCGGGCGTGCGCCAGGATGCGCGCGCGGCCCATGTGGGGCGCGTCGAGCTGACACGCAGGCGTGCCGCGCCGCGGTTTCGCGTAGTCGGCCACTGAAAGCGGAGGACTTCATCATGTCTCCCGATGCATACCTCGAAATGGCCGAGACCGAAGCCGGGCACTGGTGGTTTCGCGCGCGGCGCGACGTGCTGCGCACGCTGCTCGAGCGGCTCGCGTTACCGCGCCGCGCGCGCGTGCTCGAAGTGGGCTCCGGCACCGGCGGCAACCTCGACATGCTGGCCGGCTTCGGCATCGTCAGCGGCCTCGAGATGGACCCGACCGCTCGGGCGCTGAGCGCGCGCAAGACTGGCAAGCAGTTCGACATCCGCGCCGGCCACTGCCCCGACGACGTGCCGTTCAACGGCGAACGCTTCGACCTGATCTGCTTCTTCGACTGCCTCGAACATATCGCCGACGACGCCGGCTCGCTCGCGCGCATGCGCGATCTGCTGACGCCTGGAGGCCGCATCGTCGTGACGGTGCCGGCCGGACAACATCTGTGGAGTGCGCACGATGTTTTCCTGCACCACCACCGCCGCTATAGCCGCGTCTCGCTGATGCGCTGTGCGGCTGCGGCGGGCTACGAAGTCGAACGCATCAGCTATTTCAACACGTTGCTGTATCCGATCGCGGTGGTCGCGCGTTGGGCCGATCGGCTGCTGCATCGCAAGCATTCGAGCGGCGACGCGATCCCACCGTGGCCGCTCAACGCGGCGCTGTACCGCGTTTTCAGCGCCGAGCGCCACTGGCTCGCGCATGCGCCGCTGCCTTTTGGCGTATCGCTGTTCGCGGTCCTGCGCAAGCGCGAAGGAGCGTCGCGATGATGCCGGTGGAACGGGTCAAGCTGATGCGCTTTGGCGCGAGCGGCGTCATCGCGACCGGCGTGCACGTGTGCATTGCGCTGACGCTGATCGCGGACGCGGGCATGTCGCCGGCGTGGGCCAACGCGATCGCGTTTACATGGGCGACGGCGGCCTCGTATCTGTTGAACACGTTCTGGAGTTTTTCGGCGCTGCCCGCGTTGATGAACGCTGGGCGGTTCGTGCTCGTATCGCTGGGCGGCCTGACGTTGACCGCGCTCGTATCGCGGCTGACGCAGCTCGCGGGCGGCCCGCCCGCGCTCGGTATCGCGCTCGTCGTGTGCGTGGTGCCGCCGCTCACGTTCATAGCGCATCGGTGCTGGACGTATCGCTGAATACGAAGCACGGGTAACGCGGCTCACGCCGTGCGCAACGCCTTCTGACACGCCGCGAGTACCGCGCCGCCCGCAAGCAGCAGAGCCGAATACACGAGCCCGCGCGCGAGCCCGGCGCCATCCGATACCCAGCCGATCACGACCGGCCCGACGATCTGCCCGAACGCGAACACGATCGTGAAGGCGCTGATGCCCTTCGCCCAGTGGCTCGCGGGCAGATTGTGGCGCACGAACGCGGTCGTCGATGCGACCGCCGACAGGAACGTCGCGCCGAACAGCGTGCCCGAAACGAACGCGACCCACGGCTGAGTGAAGAGCGCAGGCAGCAGCGTCGCGATCGCTAGCAGCGCGTTGAGCACGGCGAGCGCCTGGCCGCCGCGCATGCGATCGAGCAGCGTCGACCAGATCCGCGCCGACACTACGGTCGCCGCGCCGAGCAGCAGATAAAAGCCGGTGACGACCGCCGCGCTCATGCCGGCGTTGCGCAGCAGCGCGACGATGAAGGTCATGTAGCCGATATAGCCGACGCCGAACAGTCCGTAGCCCGCGAGCGCGGCCGCGTAGTGCGGCCAACCCGGCGCGGAGGTGGCGCCGGCTGCATGCGCGGCAGCCGCCGCGCTCATATGTGCGCGCTCGATTCTGCGCGACGCGCCGATCGCGACCGCGGCGAACAACGCGCAGGCCGCCGCGAGCGCGAACCACGCGAACTGCCAGCCGTGGACGGCATCAAGGATCGTCACCGGCACCAGCACCGACGACGCGACGATCCCCCAGCCGGTGCCGCCGTAATACAGGCCGAGCACGAGCCCCGCGTCGCGCGGACGCGCCGACGCGAGCCGCGCCGCGAGCACGCCGCCGCCGATGAAGATCGCCGCGCTGCTCGCGCCGGTGATCACGCGCAGTGTCAGCAGCGCATCCGTGCTGGCGGTGAGACCGCTGCCGGCCATCAACAGCGCGGTCAGCACGCAACCGCCCGCGAACAGCGCCCCCGCCGACCAACGGCGCGCGAGGCGCGGAAACACCAGCGCGCCGAGCAGATAGCCGAGCGCGTTCGCGGTGTTCATCGCGCCGGCCTGCGCGAAGCTCCAGCCGAGGTCCAGCTTCATCGCCGGCAACAGTAGCGCGTAGGCGAAGCGCGCGAAACCGAGCGCTGCCGCGCTGCCGAGCGATAGCGCGGCGGCCAGCAGCAGTGTCGGCAGACGTTGGGCGGGTATCGTGGTTGGAGCGTGCGATGCGGTGTCGGCGGAACGGGAGGACATGGGCGGACGGACCTGAACGAGAACGCTGCGAGCCGGTTCTGATTGGACGATGTGTTGGACGTATGCGGCAGATTGCCATGATAGCCGGGAGAGACGTTTCGCCGCGAGCTTCTCGCTCGAACTCGTGAGACACGGCACGTGGCAGTTGATCGATCTGCCGATGGGCGGCAAGGTTCGCGCGGCGGCAACGGTCGCGCACCGGTAGACAAGGTATCGATGATCGGCTGGCCGAAGAGGACTGCACGCTAGCGCTTCGCGCGCGCTCTACCCGCCCGCCCCTTCCGGCTCATGCGGCACGAGCCGCGCTTTCGCGTGGCGCATCTTTTCCAGTGTTTCGGGCCCGGCCTTCAGCGCGACGCCGATCGCGAGCGCATCCATGATGCACAGATGCACGAGCCGCGACACGCCCGGCGTATTCGGATCGATCGGGCTCGCCACGCGCAGCAGCAGCGGAATATCGACCAGCCATGCGAGCCGCGAGCCGACGTTGGTCAGCGCGATCGTCGTCGCGCCGCGCTCCTTCGCGATCTGGATGCTTTCGTTGACTTCGACGCTGCGCCCCGAATGCGAGATCGCAAACGCGACGTCGCCGGGCTCCATCAGGCCCGCGTAAAGACGCTGCAAATGACCATCGGTGAACGCGGCCGCCGCGATGTCGATGCGCAAAAACCGCAGCGCCGCATCCTGCGCGACGAGCCCCGAACCTGAACCCACACCGAAGAAAAACACGCGCCGGGCGCTCACGAGCGCCGCGATCGCGCTTTCGACCACCGCGGGATCGAGCGCGCCGCGCGCATGCGTAATGCCGTCGATCGCCGCTTCGCCGACCTTGTCCATCAAGGTCTGCACGTCGTCGTCGCGCGCGACCGCAGTCGACGCATACGGCAATCCGCCGGCCACGCTTTGCGCGAGCTGCATCTTGAAGTCGCGCAGACCGTGCGCACCGATCGCGCGGCAAAAACGCGTGACGGAAGGCTCGGACACTTCGGCCCGCTGCGCGAGATCGGTGATGCTCGCGCGCATCGCGAAGTCGACGTCGGCGAGCACCATGTCGGCGACCTTGCGCTCGGCGGGCCGCAGACTCGCGAGTGCGTTGCGGATATGGGGAATCAAGTTCGGTGCGGACACCCGGTGTTCCTTAGGGGCTGTTTCATATGGTTCCGCGTCGCTCGCAGCTTCTTCGGCTTCAATCGGCCTGATCGAACCGGGTTCGAATCACGCGGTTCAGACCAGCCTGCGCCCACTCTCCGTATCGAACAGATGAATGTGTTCGGCCGGCAGACGCAACGCAACGCGCTGACCGGGCTCGATCTTCGAGCGTTCGCGCGTCGTCACGCACCACGCGGAGCCGCCTATTTTCCCGTACAAGTGCGTCTCGGCGCCAGTTGGCTCGATCACTTCGACGTCGAGCGCGGCATCCGGTATCTGCGTCGTGATCTCGATGTGCTCGGGCCGCACGCCGAGCGTGGCCTGCGCACCCACCACGGCCGACGCAGGCGTGCGTTCGAGCGCGACCTCGCTGCCGTCCGCGAGCTTCAACGCGAGGCCCTCACCCTGGGTGCGATTGACGATCACGCCCTCGACGAAATTCATCGACGGCGAGCCGAGGAAGCTCGCGACGAACAGATTCGCCGGCCGGTCATAGAGTTCGAGCGGACGGCCGATCTGCTCGATACGTCCCGCGTTCATCACGACGATGCGATCGGCCATCGTCATCGCTTCGATCTGATCGTGCGTGACGTAGATCACCGTGTTCTTCAGGCGCTGATGCAGCGCCTTGATTTCGGTGCGCATCTGCACGCGCAGCTTAGCGTCGAGATTCGACAGCGGCTCGTCGAACAGGAACAGCGACGGCTCGCGCACCACCGCGCGGCCCATCGCGACGCGTTGCCGCTGACCGCCCGACAGCGCGCGCGGCAAACGGTCGAGATAGCCGCTGAGGTTCAGCATCTTGGCGGCGGCATCGATGCGCGGCTTGAATTTCTCCGCGGATTCCTTGCGGATTCTCGGACCGAACGCAATGTTTTCATACACCGACAGATGCGGATACAGCGCGTAGCTCTGGAACACCATCGAGATATTGCGCTGCTGCGGCGCGAGCGTATTCGCGCGCGTGCCGCCTATCATCAGATCGCCGCCGCTGATTTCCTCCAGCCCGGCCACCATCCGCATCAGCGTGCTCTTGCCGCAGCCCGACGGACCGACCAGCACGACGAACTCGCCGTCGTCGATGTCGAGATCGATGCCGTGCACGACCTGGGTGTCGCCATAGCGTTTGAAGATGCCGCTCAGTTGCACTGCTGCCATGCTGTCCTCATTGTCTTGCTGCGTGTTGTATTGCGGGTGTCGTAGTGCGGGCGCGGCGCGCGGCTCAGAACGATTCGAGCGTCAACTCCTGCGCCATTAGCCGGTTGCCCGCCATCAAGCCGCCATCGACCGGCAACGCGACTCCGGTGATCACGCGCGCTTGCGGCGACGCGAGAAACAGCACCGCGTCGGCGATGTCGTCGGGCGTCGCGAAGTCGCGCAACGGGTACCACTTCTTAAGGTCCTCGAACACCTGCGGATTCTTGTCGACACGTGCCTGCCACGCCTGCGTCTTCACGGTGCCCGGACACACGATGTTCGCGCGAATGCCGTGGCGGCCCAGCTCGATCGCGAGCGCCTTCGTATAGCTGATCAAGCCGGCCTTCGCGGCGCTATACGCGGGATGACCGAGCGCGGCGAGACCGTTCACCGAGCCGATCAGCACGAGCGCGCCGCGTTGACGTTCGATCATCGACGCGCGCACCGCCTCGACCGTGTGATACGTGCCGTTCAGATTCAGATGGATGTCGCGCTGCCAGCTCACGGCGTCGGTAGTCGCGAGCGACGCGCCGAGCGCCGCGCCCGCGTTCGCGACCAGCACGTCGACCGGTCCGCGCTGTGCGACTGCAGCGGCGACCGCTTGCTGCACCGCGGCGGCGTCGCCGAGATCGACCGCGACCGGCACGATTTTGTCTGCGCCCTGTTGTGCGCCGAGACGCGCGCTCAGCGCTTGCAGCGCGGCCGCGTCGATGTCGAGCGCGAGCACGGTGTCGCCCGCCTCGACGAAGCGCTCGCACAACACGCTGCCGATACCGCCGCATGCGCCCGTTACCAATACGACACGATCCATGTGTTCCTCGCTCGTTCGCCCGGCCGATTCGGCCGTCTTGCCGTCGCCTTCCGCCACCCGGCTTGCGTCGCGCGCAACGCTGTAAATTTCTTACAAAAGCGTTTTTCGGCGACTGCCCGGTCATCCCGAAGAGTGGGTTTTCAAACCATCGCGCAGTGCAGAATACCCCATGCTTTCCAGCATCTTATGCACAAAATCACCGAGGAAAAAATATCGCAGACCCTACGTGACAAGCTATTTTGCGTCATGTAGGATTTTTTCAAACAATTTACCCAAGGCGGCCGGCGACGGCAGCAAACCACCCACAGGAGAGAGAAAAATGTCGTTGCATGCCCGTGCTTCCCTCGCGCTAGGCAAAGTCGCCGTGGCGCTCGCGTTTGCAGGTATCGCCGTGTCGGCCCATGCCGAAACGGTCCGCGTGACGGTCGCCCATTACAGCGACGCAACCGCGCCGTACTTCGAGAAAATGGCCCGCAACTTCGAGAAGGCCAACCCCGGCACGACCATCAAGATCGAAGACGTGAACTGGGACACGCTGCAACAGAAGCTGCAAACGGACATCTCCGGCGGCGCCAACGCGGACCTCGCGATCGTCGGCACGCGGTGGCTGCTCGACTTCGTGAAGGACGACGTCGCCGAGCCGCTCGACGGCTACATGGACGCGAACTTCAAGGCCCGCTTCATCGGTCCGTTCCTCGCGCCTGGCCAGATCAACGGCAAGACCTACGGGCTGCCCATCGCCGCGTCCGCGCGCGCGCTGTACTACAACAAGGACATGCTCGCGAAGGTCGGCTACCCCGACGGTCCGAAGACCTGGAACGACGTGATCGATGCATCGAAGAAGCTGAAGGCGCAAGGCATCGCCGGCTTCGGTCTGCAAGGCAAGGAAATCGAAACCGACGTCTACTATTACTACGCGCTGTGGACGATGGGCGGCGACGTGGTCGGCAAGGACGGCAAGGCCGCCTTCAATTCGCCGGCGGGCGTGAAGGCCGCCACGATGTACAAGCAGATGATCGACCAGGGTCTCACGCAACCGGGCGTCACCGGCTATAGCCGCGAAGACGTGCAGAACCTGTTCAAGCAGGGCCGTGTCGCGATGGTGATCTCCGCGCCGTTCCTCGCGAAGCAGATCAAGAAGGAAGCGCCGAACCTGAAGTACGGCATCGATCCGGTACCGATGGGCACGACGCACGCCACCTACGCGGTCACCGACTCGATCGTGATGTTCAAGAACTCGAAGGCGAAGAAGACCGCGTGGAAGTTCCTCGACTATCTGTTCACGAAGGAACCGCGCGTCGAGTTCACGACGACCGAAGGCTTCCTGCCGACCACGAAGGCCGAAGCGGCGGACCCGGCGTTCAACGATCCGGACATCAAGGCGTTCATCGCGTTGCTGCCCACGGCTCACTTCGCGCCGACCGTGACCGGCTGGGAAGACACCGCGAAGGCCGTGACCGACTCGATGCAAGCGATATATCTGAACAAGGCGCAACCGGCTGACGCGTTGAATGCGGCGGCTGCGCAGGCGAACAAGTCGCTCGGTCATTGATACTCGGCTTGCGGCAGTAACGAGACGAACAGGGGACGCGCGGCGCCGTAGCTAAAGCGCCGCGCGTTGCGCCACGCCACCCCACCATTCGAGCCTATGCAGCACGACGCACCCACCGGCCCATTCCGTCGCGCCCGCCGCCAGAAAGCGGGCGCGTCTTACGATCGAGCACGCATGAGCCGTTCCGTTTCTCCGCGCGCGAATGCGCCCTGGTTGCTGATTGCGCCGAGCCTCGTGCTGGCGCTGTTCATCATCAGCTATCCGATTTTCAACATCGTGTGGCAATCGCTGCACGAGGTGTCGCGCTTCGGCGCGATTCGCGACTTCACCGGCGCGCAGAATTTCATCAACGTATTCGAGGACCCGGTGTTTCTCGCTTCGGTACGCCGCACGATCATCTGGACCGTGTGCGTGGTGGGCGGCACGGTGCTGATCTCGGTACCTGTCGCGCTGATTCTGAACCAGGACTTTCACGGCCGCGGTGTGGCGCGCACGATCGTGATGCTGCCGTGGTCCGTGTCGCTGACGATGACCGCCGTCGTCTGGCGCTGGGCCTTCAACGACGACTACGGCATGGTCAACGTCACGCTGCAGCGGCTCGGCCTGATCAGCGGCCCGATTCACTGGCTCGCGACGCCCGAATTCGCGTTCCCCGTCGAAATCGCGGTCGGCATTCTGGTGTCGATTCCGTTCACGGTGACGATTTTTCTTGGCGGCCTGTCTTCGGTTCCAGGCGATATCTACGAAGCCGCGCGTATCGACGGCGCGAGCGCCTGGCAGCAGTTCCGTCAATTGACGATGCCGCTGTTGCGCCCGTTCATCAACATGGCGATCCTGCTGAACGTGATCTACGTGTTCAACTCTTTTCCGATCATCTGGGTGATGACGCAAGGCGGGCCCGACAACAGCACGCACATCCTCGTCACCTATCTGTACGAACTCGGCTTCCGGCTCGGACGTCCCGGCGAAGCGGCCGCCGTTTCGCTGATCATGCTCGTGATGCTGTTCGTGTTCTCGATCGCTTATCTGCGTCTGCAACGCGCGAAAGAAGGAGTGCCGTCATGAGTCTGAGCGCGAAGACCAAACGCTCGCTGTGGTGCTGGATCGCGCTGACGCCGCTCGTGATCGTCATACTGTTTCCGTTCGCGGTGATGTTCTTCACCTCGGTCAAGCCCGCGTCGGAGATCTTCGTCTATCCGGCGCGCTGGCTGCCGGTGCAGTGGCAGTGGCGCAATTTCGTCGACATGTGGGACGCGGCCAACTTCGGCGTCGCGCTGCGCAACAGCACGATCATCAGCTGCCTGTCGACCGCGCTCGCACTCGCGGTGAGCCTGCCCGCCGCTTACGCGCTCGCGCGCTTCCCGTTTCGCGGACGCGGCCTGTATCGGCAGTTCCTGCTCGTCACGCAGATGCTGTCGCCGATCCTGCTGGTGGTCGGCCTGTTCCGGCTCGCGGCGATGATTCCATGGGGCGACGGCAACCTGGTCGATTCGAGGATCGGCGTGATCGTGTCGTACGCGGCGTTCAATATCGCGTTCGCGGTGTGGATGCTGTCGTCGTACTTTCAGACCGTGCCGCAGGATCTCGAGGAATCCGCGTGGCTCGAAGGCTGCAGCCGTACGCGCGCAGTGTTCAAGGTATTTCTGCCGCTCGCGGTGCCGGCGATCGTCGTGACCGCGATCTTCACGTTCATCAATGGGTGGAACGAGTTCGCGGTCGTCTATACGTTGATCCGCTCGCCGGAAAACAAGACGCTGACCGTGCAGGTGACCGATATGGTGGCGGGCAAGTACGTGGTCGAATGGCATCTGGTGATGGCCGCGACCTTGGGTGCGACGTTGCCGGTTTCGATCGTGTTTGCGTGGTTGCAGCGTTATATGGTGAAGGGGCTCGCGCTCGGCGCGGTGAAATAACCGGCTGCGCGGCGCGTGCCGCGCAGCGTGTGAATGCGGCCCGCGCGTCAGTCGGCGCCGCGCACGATGCGCAGATCGCGCTCGACACCATCGCCCAATGCGGCCAGCGCCTTCTTGTACTGCTCGCTTTCATAAGCGGCGACGGCCGCTTCGTAGGTCGGGAATTCGATCACGACCGTGCGCTCCTTGAGGCCCTGCTCGCGCGCCTCGTCCGCCACGCCCCGCACGAGAAATTTGCCACCCGCCGCCGCTACCGCGGCCGGGGCGAGTTGCGCGTACGCAGCCAGTTTCTGCGGATCGTTCGTCTTCCGGTACGACGACACCCAATAACCTTTGCTCATTCGAATCTCCTTGTGTGATGGAACAACGCGGGACGAAAGCGGACCATAGCGGTCGCTGTCCTGCATGGTAACAAAGCGGGCTGGCTCGCGACGCCCTGCCGTCACCGCACATTCCATTTGACTGTCAGCCGGTCGCGGCCCACCACGGCGACGCTCAGTGGCACCGCGCCGCCGCGGGCCACGACTTCGGTATGCTGCATCGCCCGCGCCGCGTCCGCCGCTCGCGCCAGCGGACCGTAGAGTTCCGGGCGGCGCCTTTCGAGCCACCGGCGCCCGACGCTCTCAGCGATCAACGCCGTATCCAGTTCGGCGGACACGAATGCGCTTTCACCGCCGGCGCTGTCGGCTAGAACGCGGCCGCACGGGTCGACAATCAATGCGGAGTCCATTTCGCCGACGTGCGCGTTGCCTTTCTCGCTGCCGCCCTCGGTCGCTGCGCTGAATGCGACGAACATGCCGTTATCGGCCGCGCGTGCTGGCAACCAGCGGCTCAGCGCGCCAATCGGGTCGCGCTTGGCGCATTGACTCGCGCTCAGATAGCGCCGGTGCGGTGCGATCAGCAGCGTGGCGCCCATCAGCGCGGTGGTGCGAACGTTTTCGATCAGATAGTTGTCGGCGCCGATCAGCACGCCGATGCGAACGCCCCACGCCGTGTCGAAGACGGTGAAGCGGTCGCCGCATTCGACGCGCCGATGCTCGAACGCATACAGCTTGCGATGACAATGACGGATGCCGCCAGGCATGCAAATCACGTAGCTGTTGAAGATACGCCCGTCCGGGGCACGCTCGAACAGGCCGACACCGGCACCGACACCCGTCGCTTCGACCGCGTCGGCGACCGCGCTGACTGACGGTCCATCGAGCGGCTCGGCCAGCGCCTGGAATTCACGCCGACTTAGCTTCGCCAGACTCGCGCACTCGACCAGACACGCTTCCGGAAACACCGCGAGCCCGATCCCTTCGTGCGCGGCACGCGCAAGCCGCTCCGCGATAAGTGAAACGCGATTGACCGGTGGCGAGATCCCTCCACCCGATAATTCCAGCGGAACGGCGGCAACCCGCAGCATCGAAGCAGACACGGCAAACACCTCATAAACGACGATTCGGATAGCCTCATTGGACCCGCCGGGCATCGATAAGTAAAATGAATATTTTGATCCGTTCGATACGCTAAGAGAATGGAACTGAAGTTGTTGCGTGCTTTCGTGACCGTGGCCGAACAGCGCCACTTCGGTCACGCCGCCGACCACCTGTGCGTGAGCCAGCCCGCGCTGAGCAAGCAGATCGTTGCGCTCGAGTCGAGTCTCGGCGCGCGCCTGTTCGTGCGCGGCCGGCATGGCGCCGAACTGACCGCGTTCGGTGAAGCGTTTCTGGCCGATGCCATCGCGCTGATCCGGGATGCCGATGAGGTTCTCGCGCGCGCACGCGAGGCGGGCAGCGGCAAGCGCGGTGCATTGCGCATCGGTCTCGGGCTCTCCACCCTCGACTTCGCGCCACCGCTGATCGCCGAATTCCGGCGGCTCAATCCGAACGTATCCGTCACGCTCAACGATCTGTCGTCGGCCGAGCAAAGCAGACGGTTGCTTGCCGGCAAGCTCGACGTCGGTTTTCTACGCTTGCCCACGGAGGGCGGACTGGCATCGTTCGCCGTGCTCGATGAACAACTGGCGCTCGCGTTGCCGCGAAACGCGAGCGTCAAGCGCCTGCCTGCCAATCTGGACCGGCTGAACGAGACGGGATTCATTGCGCTCGCGCGCGGACGCGGGCCGGGACTGGCCGCGCAGATCGATCGGTGGTGTGGCGCGCATGGTTTCGTGCCGCGCGTGATCCAGCAAGCCGACGACATCCAGACGGTGCTCGCGACCGTCGCCGCTGGCGTCGGCGCGGCGTTCGTGCCGTCGCGGGTGCAATCCCTGCTGCGCGATGCGACCGTCATACCGCTACGCGATGTCGCGGCGCGCTGGCGTGTCGGACTCGCATGGGAGCCTGCGCGCGACGATCCGGTGACCGCGCGTTTCGTCGAGTTCGTACGTGGCGCGGCGAAATCGACGGGACGCGCCCCAAAGAGCATCTGACGCGCATAACGCGAACTGTCTCTTCCAGCATCGCAAAACGACTTAGCGATTAAGCGTTTTGTGCACTAGGCTTGCCTTTGCACACTTCAAGCGATGGATCAAAGGAGACAACGAATGAGCGAGCGATACGAGTCGTTTTGTGCGTGCTGCGGCAGCCCCGACCACCGGGCGATGAGCCGCCGGACTTTCATGAGCCTGCTTGCGGGCAGCGCCGCCGGACTCGCGATGCCGTCCGCGTTCGCCGTGGACACCCCCGACGTGCCCACGATCGCTTATGACTCGATTGCCAACCCCGTACGTTTGCCGAACGACACGTACTTTGGCGAATGCTCGGGCGTCGCGCTCAATTCGCGTGGCCATATCTTCGTGCTGTCGCGCGGCAACACCACCGGCCCCGCGTATGGCGCGGCCGCCGCGCAATTGCTCGAGTTCGCGCCCGATGGACGTTTCGTGCGTGAGATCGGCCACAACCTGTATGCGTGGTCGTTCGCGCACACGGTGAAGGTGGACCGGCACGACAACATCTGGGTCACCGACAAGGGCTCGGACATGGTGATCAAGTTCACGCCGGAAGGACGCGTCGCGATGGTGTTCGGCCGCAAGCAGGAAGCATCGGACGAAGAAACCGCGCCGCTCAAGCATCCAAATCCGCCGCTGCCGTCCGAACCCGGACGCTTTCGCCAGGTGACCGACGTCGCGTGGGACAAGGCGGGCAACACCTATATCAGCGACGGATACATCAACTCGCGCGTCGCGAAGATCGATCGCGACGGCAACTGGCTGAAGTCATGGGGCGATCGCGGCACGGGACCGGGGCAGTTCCATACGCCGCATAGCATCGCGGTCGATGCGCACGACCACGTGTACGTGGCCGATCGCAGCAACCGGCGCATCCAGGTGTTCGATATCGAGGGCACGTTCCTGCGCCAGTTCACGATCGACGTGCCGGTGCCGCCGGACGCGCGCCCCGCGATCGGCAACATGCCGAGCGAAGCGGAACTCGCCGCGGGCACGTTCGCGCCGGGCTCACCCTGGGCGATCTGTATTTCGCCGGGACCGAATCAGGTGCTCTATAGCGCCGACGCGTTTCCGGGCCGCATTTACAAGATGACGCTCGATGGCAAAGTGCTCGGCGTACTCGGCAAAGCGGGCAAACAGCCAAAACAGTTCGGCTGGATTCACGAGATGGCGTGCCCTTCGGAAAACGTCTTATTCGTTGCCGAGTTGCTGAACTGGCGTGTTCAGAAACTGGTCTTGCATGCGTGATGGACGAGGGCCGGCGCGTTCGCTTTTGATGCGGACGCGGACCGGTCCCGTCGATGTCAAGCCATCTCAGTCGTAATGGCGATGCTTGTGATGGCGCTTGCCCGAATGGTAGCCGCGCGAGTAGTCGTCGGCGTACGAGTTCGAGCGCGAGATGTTGCCGCCGAGCGCCGAACCCGCGCCGCCGCCGAGCGCCGCGCCGACGAGGCCGCCAGTGCGGCCGCCCATCGCATTGCCGGCCGCGGTGCCCGCGCCGCCACCGAGCGCGCCGCCGATGATCGCGCCGGTACGTTCGCGACGATTCGACGTGACCGCGCCGCCCGCACCACCGCCCACCGCGCCACCGATCACCGCGCCGGTGCTGCCGCCCACCGCGCCGCCGACTGCCGCGCCGGCCACGCCACCGAGCGCGCCGCCGAGCATGTTGTTCATATCACCGGCGAGGGCCGGCAACGACGCCGCGGCGCTCAATGCAGCCACGGCAAGCATCTGGACGATCTTCTTGGACATATCGGGTCTTTGTTTTAGTGAGACGGCGCCGAGTATAGCGGGGCTTTCGAAAGGCCTTTGTAACTGCGACAGTCGATCGCGGTAAGACGTGTAACAAAATGAATGGGGTATTGTTTTTTGCGGTGACCGTGAAAGACAAGGGCCGCTCGCGGTGAGCGGCCCGCTGGAGTGAATGCCGATTAGCGGTTTGAAGCTACTCTTCTACCCGCGCCGGTTCTTCTTCTTCAATTCGATCGTCTCGAACAGCGCATATTCCGGTGTCGGCGTCTGATCCGCGCCCGGCGCATGGTAGTAGTTCATCGTGATCGTCGTGTGGCCGCCGGGCTGCCCGGGATCGTAGTCGAACACCGCGATGCCGTAGCCGGTGCCGGTGTCGCGTTGCGCGGACCAGATCGCGTCTTCGACCGCGTCGGCGCTCGCGCGCACGAACGTGCCCGCGGTCGTCGACGGCACCGGGCGATTCGGCTTCGTGAAGATGCGCGCCTGCGGCAGGCCCGTGCCGGCATCGACGCCATACACGTCGAGCGGCGCGCTCGTGCCGCCGCCACCGAGAATCAGGTGGATCGTGCCGTGACTCGTATCGAACGTCGACGCACCCGCCGATACAGCCGACATGATCGGCTTGGGCTGCAACGTATCGACTGGACGCCCCGTCTCGATGTCGGTGCCCCTGTTGTGATTGCAACCGCGTACAGGATAGCTGCGCTCGTAGTCGTGATCGTGACCGCACAGCACGAGGTCCACGCCATAGCGATCGAACAGCGGCAGCCACGCTTCGCGAATGCCCTTGTCGGAACCGTTGCCGGTCTTCGACGAACTGAGCGCGTCCTGATGCATCTGCACGATGATCCAGTCCACGTCGCTATCGTGCGACGCATGCTGCAGCACTTTCTCGAGCCAGCGCGTCTGCTCGCCATTGCTGTAGCCGCGCACGTACAGCGACGTGCCCGCCGGAATCGGCGGATTGCCGGTACTCGCGACCGGCGTCAACGGCGCGGGCCCGGCGACGAAAGCGGCGGCATCCTGATAGACGACGTCGTCCGCATCGAGAGAAATGAACAGCACCGAGCCGACGCGGAAGCTGTACCAGCGGCCCGGAAAACGCGTGTGATTGTCCGGCAGCATGTAGCGCGACAGATACGACGCCAGCCCTTGCTCGCCGTTGTTGAATTCGAGTTCGTGATTGCCGGGACACGGCATCCACGGCCGGTTCGACGCCGACGTCTGTGCGTTGTTGCCGAAGTCGCGCCACACTTCGGGTTGCTGCATCGGGTTCAGATTCGCATAGCAGAGGTCGCCGTTCAGCAGATGGAACAGCGGCTGGAAGTTCTCGACGGCCGCCACCGCGAAGCGGCTTTGCGGCGACGACAGCACCCAGTTCGTATTCGGCGTCGCGAGATCGCCGTAGCTCGTGAAGCGAAACGGCGCGCGGCCGCGCGGCGCGGTGCGAAAACTCGCGGCGAAGGGTTGCGATGCATTGCTGTCGTTATCGGCCGTGACTTCGTATTGATAGACCGTGTCGGCCTTCAGGTCGCGCACGCGCGCGTGATAGTTGAACACGATCTCGCCGTTGATGCCGTCGGTGTAAGTGCTTTGCACCGCGTGCACCGTATGTTTCGCGTGGTCGCCGTGATTGGTGCCGCTGATGCGCACCTGCGGATTGACCGCAGGCGCGAGCGACGACCACGACACGGTAACTTCGCTCGTCGGGTCGCTGCCCCAGGTCAGGTGGATCTGCTCGGGCGTGCCATCGGGTGCGCCGCTATTGGCGGCGCGCGCGGTCGATGCGAGCGCGCCCGCCGCCGTCGCGAGACTCGATGCGCCGGCGAACTTCAGAAAGCCACGGCGCGAGACGATCGATGCGCCGTGCTCATCGGCAGGCGTTGTCTTGACGATTTTTCTGTTCGACATGTCCGGTACGGTTGTTCAGGAGGAAGAATGCCAGCGCAAAACAACGCCCCGCGGGGCGAGCGCGGACGGAAAGTGATGGATGATCGTAGCCGGACGGCGATGACAGACCGATGAAAACATCGGGAGAACAGCGGACGGTGCGGATTGAGATTGAAAAGCGCATAAAAACGAATTGCCGTGCAGCGCGAGATTCGATTACGCGCATGCAACCGGCAATCGGCAATCCGCCTGAGCGCCGCTCAGGTTTGCTTTCAAGAGTGAAATCTAAACCGTCGCGTTACGTGCGCGCGGGCGGCTGTGGATTGGTTGCGGGATTCGTGTCGAACCTCGACACACGAACAATGCCGTTCGCGTCGATCAGCTTCGACAAGCCGACTTCGAGCGCATCGGCGACATCCTTGTCATACACTTCGTCGCCATTCACATAGAGCGTGAACGATTGCAGGTATTTCGCTTTCTTCTCCGGGCTCTCGATGGTCTGCCGTGTCCATTGATAAAGCGGGTAGTTCTCGGCGCCCATTCTTTCCGCTTCGCTCACGTAGTCGGCGAATGCATCGAATTGGCATTTGAGCGTGGCGTGATGCGTTTGCAAAAGGGTACGAAGTGCTGGATGCGCGGCGCACGAAGAGTCCGCGCGCAGCGAGTTGGCGAGTTCCGCCGATGCGGTGATTCGCAGCTGGAATTGCAAGGGAGACGACATCTCGACCTCGATCGCGTCGGTAACGGTTGTCAAAAGTCCGCGGGCGCGGCCTTGTCGGCAACACGCGCGTCGAGCACCGCTTCACACTGCTCGATTTCATCGTTGCTCATCGGCTTGCCAAGCAGATAACCCTGCGCATGCGTGCAACCGCATACGCGTACGAAATTGAGCTGTTCCTGGGTTTCGATGCCCTCGGCTGTGGTCGGCATGCCGATCTCGCGCGCAAGCGCGACGATACCGCGCACCACGGCCGCCGATTCGCGACGATGCACGGCCTCGCGCACGAACGAGCTGTCGATCTTCAGCTTGTCGAACGAGAAACGCACCAACGTCGACATCGTCGAAAAGCCAGTGCCGAAGTCGTCGAGCGCGAGCCCGATACCCAATGCGCGCAACCGGGTGATATTGCGGCGAGTCACTTCATCGTCGTTCAGCAGTGCCGTTTCCGTGACTTCGAGATTGAGCCGCGTGGGCGGCAGCCTCGTCTTCCGAAGTATGGCCGTCACCGTCGATGCGAACGATTCCTCGCGCAACTGCACCGGCGATACATTGACCGCGACGATCACCTTGTCGCGCCACGTCGAGGCCGCCATGCACGATTGCAGCAGCACCCATTCGCCCAACAGGAGAATCAGGCCGGTGCGCTCGGCGGTCGGAATGAACGCCGACGGCGACAACTCGCCGCGCGTCGGATGAGCCCAGCGAAGCAGCGCCTCGCGGCCCGCTACCGCGCCGGTGTGCAGATCGATGATCGGCTGATACTCCATGCGCAAACCGTCGAACGATTTCAGCGCGCCTTCGAGGTCGCTGCGCAGCAGGCTCAGGCTTTCGTCGGATACGTGCTTCTCGGCATCGAAAATCGCAAACGCGCTTTTGCCGCTGCGCTTGACCCCATACAGCGCGCGGTCGGCGCAGATCAGCAATTGCGGACCCGTTTTCGCGTGCTCGGGGTACAGCGCGATGCCGACGCTCGCGCCGATATGCACGAGCGCTTCGCTCAGCACGAACGGCCGCGCCAGCGTTCTGACGATGCGATCGGCCAGCACGCGCACGTCGCGAAGCTGCCCGGTGTCGTCCGAAATCGCCACGAACTCGTCGCCCGCGAGGCGGCCAACCTGGTCGCCGCTTGGCAGCAGGTCGCGCAAACGCGTCGCCGCTTCCTGCAGAATCTGGTCGCCGGCCGCATGGCCGAGACTGTCGTTGATCGCCTTGAAGCCATCGAGGTCGATCAGCAGCACCGCGAACGCACCGCCCTGCCCGGTCGAACTCTCGCCGGTGCGCTCGAGCAGCAGTTCGCTGATGCGCGCGCGATTCGGCAGACCGGTCAGGCTGTCCTGGCGAGCGAGGCGATGACTGTTTTCGCGCGCGAGCAGCAACGCGACCGTATCGCGATTGCTGCGCAGCGCAACCGTGAAAAAGCCGGCCGCGCAAAACGGTGCCTGAAATAGCAACACGAGCTTGCCATTGCCCGGCGACATTGCCGCGCCGATACTAAGAAAGCTCAGAATAAAAACGATCTGCAATAACGCAAGCCGCGGCGTGCCCGCATTACGTCCCGCCAATCCGCCAATCACACCGACCGCGCAAACGTTTCCAAGCAGAAAAAGCGTGGGACTCCCGCTGATATTGCACAGAAATGTGCCGAAACCGAATAGCGCGCTCCACAACAGACTCGCGAAAAGAAACGCGGAAGTCGGTGTGGGGAGCCCTTTCGCGGCGCGCGTGCGGCATAGCCAGATCAACAGGAGCCGCGCGATCAGCAATGCGACGACCGCAATGCCCCATGCGGCATACAGCGGAATCGGATAAAGATAATACGCAGTCGCGCAAACGCTAATTTCGCAAATCGATGCGAATATGATCGAAGCGGTTCGCGTAAACAGGTTGGCAAGCAGAATCTGCCGGTTGTCCGGACTCAGGTTCTGAGCCGAGGACACGAGCCACTTGAAAAATGGAGACCTTGGTTCGGTAAAAGCCATGACCTGCGCATTCGACGGTTAGTGGGTCCGAATCGGCATGCGAATGGACGGCTCGTGCAACGATTACATAAACATAAAATATCAGATTAATGCGGGCAATGGCGTGAAATGACTATTAGCCGCGCTTCTGCTCGGTGTGCGGCGTCTTTCCGATGTTGCACAAAGGCAATAAAAAAGAGGAAGAGCGTGGCTCTTCCTCCTTGATGATTTCCGCGTTCCCGGCTTCCCGAGTCGCGATCGCCGGCCTTGCTTAGTCGTACAGCACGGCTACGATCTTCGGATCGTTTATGTTGGTCTTGTCGTACCAGTAGAAACCGGTATCGATCTTCTTCGGCAGCTTCTCGCCATGCAGCGCCTTGACCGCCGAGTCGACCGTGCACTTGCCGATACCGACCGGGTTCTGCGTAATCGCGCCGGCCATCAAGCCCGACATGATGTTGTCCTTCTGCTCCTTGCCAGAGTCGAAGCCGATCAGCACGAGTTTCTTGCCCGACTCCTTGATGCCAATTGCTGCGCCATCCGCGGAACCTTCGTTCGCGCCGAAGATGCCCTTCAGGTTCGGATTCGCCTGGATCATGGCCTTGGCGATTTCCGCCGACTTCAGGTGGTCGCCGGCGCCGTATTGCACGGACACGATCTTGATGTTCGGATGCTTCGACTTGATCTGATTGACGAAACCGTCGCGACGATCGACACCGGTGCGGCTGGTCTGGTCGTGCACGATCACGCCGACTTCGCCGGAATTGCCAATGAACTCGGCCATCTTGTCGGCGGCGAGCGCGGCGGCGGCGACGTTGTCCGTTGCGCAGGTCGTCAACGGAATATCGCTGTCGACGCCAGAGTCGAATGCGATCACCGGAATCTTGTCGTTCTGGGCGCGCTTGAGCAAGGGGACGGCCGCTTTGCTGTCGAGCGCCGCGATACCGAGCGCCTGCGGCTTCTTCGCGAGCGCGGCTGACAGCATGTCGATCTGCTTGTCGACCATCGCTTCCGTTTCCGGTCCCTCGAACGTGATCCTGACGTTGTTCGCTTTCGCGGACTGCTCGGCACCCAATTTGACGGCTTGCCAGAACTGATGCTGGAAGCCTTTCGAAATAAGCGGAATATACGGCTCATCCGCATACGCGAGACTGCTTCCGCCAACGAGCGCACCGACACCGACCACGATACCGATTAGTCTTCTCTTCAACATGGGGCCTCCTCCAATGGTTGGGCTTTCAAGCCGCTATCGAGCTTTCGAGGGAGCCTTCACGTGCCCTCTCTCTGCTGCTCCTGCGTTCCCTGCTTATTTGCTGCTTCCCTGCTGCTACATCAACTTCCCCGGCTGCGCCGCAGGATGTCCGCGTACACCGCCAGAATGATGATCAAACCCGTCACGACGATCTGCCACTCCTGCGCGACCGACATGATGCGCAGTCCGTTGGTCAGCACGCTCATGATGAAAGCGCCGATGATGGTGCCGAGTATCGTGCCCGAACCGCCGCTCAACGACGTGCCGCCAATCACGACCGCGGCGATCGCATCGAGCTCGTAGCCCTGACCGAGCGCCGGCTGCGCGGAATTGAGCCGCGACGCGATCAACAGACCCGCGATGCCGCAGATCGCGCCGCCCACGCCGTAAATCGCGATCTTCCAGCGATCGACATTGACGCCCGAGAGCCGCACCGCTTCTTCATTGCTGCCGAGTGCGAACGTATAGCGGCCGAGCGCGGTGCGATTGAGCGTAATGGAACTGACGATCGCGAGAAAGAACAGGATCAGTACCGCATTCGGAATCGGCACGCTCGGCAGAACATAGCCGATCAGCGAGTCCTGGGAAATACGGTAGAAGTTCTCGGTATCGGTAAAATAGATCGGCTTGTCGGCCGACACGACGAGCGAAAGCCCTTTGAGCAGCATCATCATGCCGAGCGTCGCGATGAACGGCGGGATCTTCATTTTCGCGGTCAGCGTGCCCGATATCGTGCCGCATACCGCGCCAGTCGCCAATGCCGCGAGTACGCCCATCCACATCGGCAGATGCCAGTAAGTGAGAAACACCCCGCAAATCACGGCGGTGAACGTCATCAACGTACCGACCGACAGATCGATACCGCCGGTGATGATCACGAACGTGGCCGCGATTGCCAGCACGCCGTTCACGGCAGTCGCCTGCAAAATGCCAAGAATGTTGTCCATCTGCATGAAGGCCGGTGACGCGAAGCTGAAGAACACCAGCAGCAGAATGAGGCTCGCGAACGCGAGCATCTTTTGCACGGCGGTCGGCGCAAAAATTCGGGCTTTCAGCCCGGAAGTGCGCCGTTCGTTGTCCAGCGCCGCGGTATCCGTTTGCATTGTCATGTCATAGACCTCTTCAGGCTTGTGCCGTTTTCAGGGATTCGCGCTGCGTCGCGAGATGCATGATTCGCTCCTGCGTCGCTTCGCTGGCGGACAGTTCGCCGGTAATGCGCCCTTCGCACATCACGACGATGCGGTCGCTCATGCGCAGAACTTCGGGCAGCTCGGAGGAGATCATCACGATCGCCTTGCCTTGCGCTGCCAGCGAGCGCAGCAGCTTGTAGATTTCGCTTTTCGCGCCGACGTCGATGCCGCGCGTCGGTTCGTCGAAGAACAGTACATCGCAATCGCGCTCGAGCCATTTCGCAATTACGATCTTCTGCTGATTGCCGCCCGACAGGAGCCGAACCTGCTGCGTCGCCGAAGGCGTGCGAATCGCAAGCAGCTTGATGAAGTGCTGCGCTCTTTTGCGGATCTGCCCGCCGCGCAGGAACATATTGAGCGACAGGAACTTGCCGAGATCGGACATCACGATGTTCGATTCGACATCCATTCCCGTAGCCAGACCGAAGCGCTTGCGATCTTCCGACAGGTAGCCGATGCCGCGCTTGACCGCATCACTGGGCCTTTTGATCGACGCCTTAACGCCCTTCACAAAAATCTCGCCCGATTCGATCGGATCGGCGCCGAACACCGCACGCGCGACCTCCGTGCGGCCCGCGCCCATCAAGCCGGCAAAGCCGAGTATTTCGCCCTTGCGCAATTCGAAACTGACGTCGCGCACGAGCGGACCCGCGACGAGATTTTTCACTTCGAGCGCGACTTCGCCTTTTACCGGCGCGCTCTCGGCCGGCGTCATGTCGCCCAATGTGCGTCCGACCATCATGCCGATGATCGTCTGGACGCTGGTGCCCTCGGTCGGCACGGTGGCCACATACTCGCCGTCGCGCATCACGGTGACGCGATCGGTGATCTGCTTCAGCTCGTCCATCTTGTGCGAGATATAGACGACGCCGACGCCGCGCGCTCTCAATTGACGGATGATCCGGAACAGCTCGGCGATCTCGGCATCGTTGAGCGCGGAGGTAGGTTCGTCCATGATCAGCACGCGCGAATCGAAAGACAGGGCTTTCGCGATCTCGACCATCTGCTGACTCGCGACGGTCAATGTGCCGACCATCGTGCGCGGATCGAGCTTCACGTGCATGCGAGCCAGGATCTCGCGTGCCTGCGCATTCAGTTTGTCTTCGTCGAGAAAGAGACCGAGACCCTTGCGCGGCTCACGGCCGATAAAGATGTTCTGCGCGATGCTCAGATGATTCATCAGTTGCAGTTCCTGATGAATGATGCCGATGCCGACCGCTTGCGCGTCGCGCGGACCTTGAAAGTCGACCGGCTTGCCGTCGAAGAGAATGTCGCCGGAATCGCGTGTATAGACGCCGGCAAGAATCTTCATCAGCGTCGACTTGCCCGCGCCGTTCTCGCCCATCAGCGCATGGACCTCGCCGGCCATGAGTTCGAAGCGGACGTCATGAAGTGCTCTAACGCCCGGAAAGCTCTTGCAAAGCTTGTTGACGGAAATGAGTGGGTTCATGTGCTGATCTGTCGACGGCTGCCTATATCACCAACGCTTTTACGATGGAGCTTTTTACGACTCGACAACGGCTTTCATTGCAGCTTTCATTCAAGGCGCAAACAGGTCGGGGCGCTCTTTCGCGGACCGGTGCAATTCGGCGACCACCTGGTCGAGATGGTCATGCATCGCTTTCGCGGCCGCATCGCCGTCTCCCGCGCAAAGAGCCTTGAAAATGCTCTCGTGCTCTTCCAGCGTATGCACAAGCCGTTCTGGACTTGCGAGCAATTGCCGCGCGCGGTCCAGCGCATTGCGCGACACCGCGACGATTTCCTTCACGCGCGGCAGCTTCACCGCGTCGAGCAGGATTTCATGGAAAGCCAGATCGAGCGCATGAAACGCCAGACGTTCACCACTTCCAGCCAGACTGCGCTGCTGGTCGAGATTGCTCGCCAACGCGTCGAGCGTCGCCCGGTCGTGCATTCGCGCCACGCCACGCACCGTCTCGACCTCCAGTGCGCTGCGGATGAACAGATGCTGGCGGATGTCGTCGAGCGCGATCGGTTTGACGCGCGTGCCGCGCTGCGGCAATACCTCGACGAGACCCGCATGCGCAAGCCTTGCCAACGCGGACGACACCGGAAAGCGCGACACGCCCATCCGTTCGCACACGGCCATCTTGTCGATCATCATGCCGGGTTCCAACGCCAACGTAACAATCGCTTCTCGCAACGCTGCCTCAACCGCGTCGGTCAAACTGCCGCGCTCGCCCCCGCGAACTTTTTGCAGTGCGACATAAGGATTGCCAGCGGCATTCTCCAGTTCGGCTGAGGAATTCACGGAGGCCTTGATTTCGAGAGAACATGCTAGCATGCTAGAAAGCGAATGCCGTGTTGTCAACGCGTACAAATGCCTGGAAATCCCTAGGTATGCCTAGTATCTGGGAACTACGGGCTTACCCGTACGCGCAGCAAATCCGCGCACACAGAGAGCGTGCGCACGAAACTGTTCCGTCTGCGTCCGCAGACGACAAGCCGATAGCCACAGCCCCGGAGGGTGCGCAAATGACGACGATCACAAGGCTGTCCGTTCGGGACATCCGGTTCCCCACTTCACGTTCGCTGGACGGCTCCGACGCGATGAATGCCGCGCCGGACTACTCCGCCACCTACGTCACGCTCGAAACCGACACGCCGAATCTAACCGGCCACGGCCTCACGTTCACGATTGGCCGCGGCAATGAAATCTGCGTGACTGCCGTGAATGCACTCACGCCGTTGATCGTCGGCAAGAAGCTCGAAGATATCGCCGCGAATATGGGCGCTTTCTGGCGCGCCTTTACTTCGGATAGCCAACTGCGCTGGATCGGCCCGGACAAAGGCGCGATTCATCTTGCCACCGCGGCGGTCGTCAACGCGGTGTGGGACCTGTGGGCGAAATCCGTCGGCAAGCCGGTCTGGAAGCTGCTGGTCGACATGAGTCCGGAAGAACTCGTGCGCTGCCTCGACTTTCGCTACGTAACCGATGCGATCACGCCGCACGAAGCACTCGCGATGCTGCATCGTCATGCGAAAACCAAAGGCGAGCGTGAAAAGGAAATGCTCGAGCACGGCTATCCGGCCTACACCACCTCGGCAGGCTGGCTCGGTTACGACGACGACAAAATTCGCCGTCTCGCGCGCGAAGGGGTCGCGCAGGGATGGACGCACTTCAAGCAGAAGGTCGGCGGCGACCTGGAAGAAGACGTGCGGCGTGCGCGCATTCTGCGCGAAGAGATCGGCGAGAACCTGAAGCTGATGATGGACGCGAACCAGGTGTGGGACGTCGATGAGGCGATCGCGAACATGCGTCGTCTCGCCGAGTTCGACCCGTGGTGGATCGAGGAGCCCACCAGTCCCGACGACATCCTCGGTCATGCGGCGATTCGCCGGCGGCTCGGTTCGATCGGCGTCGCAACCGGCGAGCATTGCCACAATCGCGTGATGTTCAAGCAACTGCTGCAAGCACAAGCGATCGACTTCTGCCAGATCGACAGTTGCCGGCTCGGCGGACTCAACGAAGTGATCGTCGTACTGCTGATGGCTGCAAAGTTCGGTGTACCGGTGTGCCCGCATGCTGGTGGTGTCGGATTGTGCGAGTACGTGCAGCATATTTCGCTGTTCGACTATATCTGCGTGTCGGGGTCGCTCGAGAACCGCGTGCTCGAATATGTCGATCATCTGCACGAGCATTTCGTGGACCCCGTGGTGATCCGCAACGGGCACTACATGCCGCCGCAACGGCCGGGCTATAGCATCGAGATGCTGGAAGGGACGTTGGACAAGTACTGGTATCCGGAAGGAGCTGCATGGCAGGAATGAAGCTGAACGGTAAGGGTTCTATTTGCGTCGCATCAGGCGTATAACGGCAGACTTCGCTCACGCTGTTACCGCCCGATTCGATGCGCACCGCCCGACCCTTACCGCCTCTGCTTTCGCTGCGCGCCTTCGAAGCCGCCGCGCGCCACCTGAGTTTCAGCCGCGCGGCGCAAGAACTGTTCGTCACGCAAGGCGCGGTCAGCCACCATATCCAGAAGCTTGAAGCCGATCTGGGCATCGCGCTATTCGAGCGCCAAACGCGCGCCATTGAACTCACCGAGACGGGCCGCGCGTACTATGCGAAAGTCCACGCGGCTTTCGAACTGCTGCGGCTCGGCACCAGCGAAGTGCGCGCATTCTCCACCGAACGCAAAACGCTGAACGTGGGCCTGCTGTCTTCATTCGCGAGTCGCTGGCTCGCATCGCGTCTGCATACGTTCCCGCTCGCGCATCCGGATATCGAACTGCAATTGCGGCCCGACATCGCACTCGCCGATGTGCCCGGCGGCGAAGTCGACGTGGCGATTCGCTATGGACGCGGCGGCTGGCCGGGTGTCGCTTCGCAAAGGCTGATGTCCGAGCGTCTTTCGCCGGTGTGCAGTCCGTCGCTGCTTGCCGGCAGAAAGCGTCCGCGCAAACCACTGGACCTGCTGCGTTTCCCGTTGCTGATTTCCTATTCGACGCATTCGTTCGAATGGGAAGCATGGTCGCGTCATGCCGGTCTCGATCTCGGCGAGGCGCAACGCTTGCAATTGCACGACTACAACATCGTCGTAGAAGCGGCGCTCGCCGGACAGGGCATCGCAATGGGCCGTCATCGGCTGATCGCGCAGCAGCTCGCGCAAGGCTCGCTGGTGCCGGCGTTGCCCGACGCGGTGCTCGACGATGCGCGCATCGGCTGGTGGCTCGTCACGCGCAAGGGCAAGCTCGACGCCGCAGCGAACGCATTCTGCTCGTGGATCATGCAAACGGCACAGCAGGACCGGCTCGGCTGAACGCATTAGTTTGGCTCATGCGTCGGGCACGATAATTCGTTGGTCGTGTGCAGCGCGAATGAATAGCATCGAAGCTTTCCCGTCACCAAAACGGTACCTCCGATGACCTCTTCGATCACCTCCCGCGCCGCCGGCCTTGGCCTTACACTCGAAACCGCGTCAGCGGCCGCCGCCAATTACGTGCCCTTCGTACAGGAAGACGATCTGCTCTACATTTCCGGTCAGATTTCACGCAACAACGGACAGCCTGCATATCTCGGGCGTCTCGGCGACAATATCAGCGATGCCGAAGGCACTCAGGCCGCGCGGCTGTCGGCGCTCGGAGTGGTCGCGCAGATCGTCGCGGCGACAGGCGACCGGCTCGAGCGCGTGGCACGCGTCGTGCGCCTGAACGTCTTCATCGCGAGCACGCCGGCATTCAGTGCGCACAGCACGGTTGCCAATGGCGCGTCGGACGTGATGGTGCAGATCTTCGGCGACGCCGGCCGTCACGCGCGCAGCGCGGTCGGCGTCGCGTCGCTTCCGGCGGGAGTCGCCGTCGAAGTCGAAGCGGTTGTCGCATTGAAAAACGCCTGAATTCCACTCATACACTCGGAGCCGCCAATGTCTTCTCCGCTGTCGCCCGCAGTCATCGACGCAATACGCGCCCGCACGCCCGGTGTTCTCAGCACCACGCATTTCAATCATGCGGGCGCGTCGCTGCCATCGGCCGGCACGCTCGAAGCGATTCACGCGCATCTGTTGCGCGAAGCGTCGATGGGACCCATGGAAGCGGGCGCGGCTGCCGGCGAACAGACCGAGCGAGCGCGCACGCTCGCCGCGCGACTGCTGAACGCTCAGGCCGCCGAGATCGCGCTGACGACCGGCAACTCGCCGGGATGGGGCGCAGCTTTCGCGGCATTGGGTCCGTGGCGGAAGGGTCAACGCATCCTCGTTGCGCGGCACGAATGGGGCGGCAATCTCGCGACGATGCGCCTTCTGGCGCAGCGCGCGGGCGCATCGATCGAGACGATTCCATCCGATGCCAGCGGCAGGGTCGATCCTGGCGCACTCGAAGCGATGCTCGACGACAGGGTCCGACTGATTGCACTCACGTGGCTACCGGCCAATGGCGGACTGATCAATCCCGCCGCCGCGATTGGGCAGATAGCGCGCCGTCACGGCATTCCGTATTTCATCGATGCGGCGCAGGCCATCGGACAACTGCCGATCGACGTCGTCGAAGTCGGCTGCGATGTGCTGGCGGGCGTTGGCCGCAAGGCACTGCGCGGACCGCGCGGCACCGGGCTGTTATACGTGCGGCGGGATTTCCTGCCCCGTTTGACGCCGGCCTTCGTCGACACCTATTCCGCGCCGCTCGACGCCAATGGCGAGCCGGCACTGCGCGACGATGCCGCGCGTCTCGAATCATCGGAAGCGTCGATTGCACTGCATTGCGGATTGGCGAATGCATTGGACGAAGCGCTGGAAATCGGCATCGACAATATCCGCGCACAGATCGATCGGACCGCGCAGACATTGCGCGAGCGGTTGGCCGCGATGCCCGGCGTGTCTGTACTCGACCAGGGTGTCGAACGATCCGGTCTGGTGTCGTTCAACGTCGCCGGACTCGACGCCATGTCGGTGCGACGCGCCTTGGCGGCACAGGGCATCACGATCGGCTCGAATGGCGTCGCATACACACCGTTCGATATGACGGTCAGAGGGCTGACGCAAATCGCCCGCGCATCGGTCAGCTATCTGACCACCGACGCCGAAGTTGACAAATTGCTGGCTGGGATACGAGCGTTGACGCATTGAGTACTCGGTTCAAAGCGAACTTTGCGTCAGTCAATTGAAAAGAAGCGTCTCTTTCAACTCAATCGCCCGCACACGACCATGAATTCCGCCTCACCGCACCACTTCGATTTATCAAAGTTTCCGCGCCACGCGCTGCTCGAAGGCCCGACGCCAATTCAGCACCTTGCGCGTCTGAGCGCCCGCCTCGGCGGCGCGGACATCTACGTCAAACGAGAAGATCTGACGGGACTGGGTGGCGGCGGCAACAAGTTGCGCAAGCTCGAATTCCTGATTGGCGAAGCGCTCGAGCGTGGCGCGGACACCATCATTACCGTCGGCGCACGTCAATCGAACCATGCGCGCCTGACGGCGGCCGCGGCGGCTCGCGTCGGACTTCAATGCGAGTTGGTGCTGACGAGAACCGTGCCCCGTTCCGACCACGACTACATGGAGAACGGCAACGTGCTGCTCGATGCGCTATTCGATGCGCGCGTGCATGATCTTCCCGGCGCGGCCAACGCACTCCAATTCGCCGAGGAACGCGCGAACGAGTTGCGAGCGCAGGGCCGTAACGTGTATGTGTGTCCGTTGGGCGGTTCGAGCCCGGTCGGCTGCCTGGGCTATGCGGACTGTGCCGCTGAAATCGTCGCGCAATCGCAAGCGCAAAACGTCGCTTTCGATCGCATCGTGGTGCCGAACGGAAGCGGCGGCATGCATGCGGGACTGGTGGCGGGTTTGGTTGCGCTGGGCCTCGATCCGTCACGTATTGCCGCATTCACGGTGTATGGGAATGCCGGCCACGCGCGCACGGTTACTTTGGAAAAAGCGAATCAAACGGTTCGACTGATCGACCCTGGCCTAAGCGTGAGCGATGACGACATCTCGATCGACGAAGCGCAGCTTGGTCCCGGCTATGGCATTCCGACCGATAACATGCGCGCTGCGGTTCGGCTGATGGCATCGACTGAAGGTTTGCTGCTCGATCCCGTGTATAGCGGTAAAGCATTTGCGGGTCTCGTCGAAGACGTGAGTACCGGCAAGTATTCTGCGGGACAGAAGATTCTATTCGTGATGAGCGGCGGGCTTCCGGGGCTATTTGCCTATCGGAACGAGTTCTGAGCGATGAAGCGCGGCGAAAGTGAGCCGCAGAAGAAGCAGAGACAACGCGATGGTCTGATACGGGCCGCCGTTGTCTGAAGAAAGCGCGAAGCGCTTGAAGATTCGAATCGACAATTCGAAATGGTGCCCAGGGCGGGATTTGAAAAATGCCCGGAATCGCTTTCCTGGCAAGGGTCTGTTGATTTTTTCAGGAGCGACATACCACCCGATATACCACCAGAAGCGGCATGTTGATTGAGGTATCCGCTATGAGCTAGCGTTGACAAAGATTCGGCAGGATGACCGGGACCTCCCCATCAACAGGCAACAAATCACACAGACTTTTCTACAACCGCGAGGAAAGCCTGGGCAGGTTCTACTCCTCCGCTGCCCGGCCACCGTATATCCAACTTGCCAACTCACACTTCGCGGCTGCGCATAGTGGCCAGTCTCTAACCCACGTCAGCCGTATTTGCCAACCGTTGCCAAGAGATGCCCGACATGGTTTGCTGCAGGCAGCAGGGTCCAACCGATGCCCGCACAGCCGCGCCAGGTTTGGCTCCCACACACCCGAGCCACGACGTACCCATCATCCTACCCATACTTCGGCATTTGGTACCCGCGAGGCCCGAGCAAGGCATGCATGGCGCGTCCGGTTTGGCCCATCCGGGCTCACTCTAACTCACTCAATCCCACCGATCGTCACGCACCTGAACGACGCCCGCCTCGATCCGCACCGGAAACGCCACCACATCCTCATATGCCGGCGGCGCCAGCACCTTTCCGGTCCTGATGCAAAACCGTGCACCGTGGCGCGGACAGACGACCACGTCGCCTTCCACCACACCGCCCGTCAGGATGCCGCCGTCGTGCGGGCAGATATCCTCGATTGCATAACAGGTGCCGTCGACGTTGAACACAGCGACCTGCGCGCCATCGACCTCGACGCTGCGAACGGCTCCAGCCGGAAAATCCCCTATCGCGGCGACATCGACCCAGTTGGACATGTCAAAGCATTCCCAATTGCAGGCGCGCCGCATCCGACATCCGGTCTCTCGACCACGGCGGATCCCACACCAGTTCAACATGCACGTCGTTCACACCGCTCACCGAGAACACCGCATCCTCCACCGTTGCCGGGAAGGTCTGCGCGACCGGGCAGCCGGGCGCGGTCAGCGTCATGCGGATTCCGACGCGGCCTTCGGCTTCGTCCACGTCGAGACCATAAACAAGCCCCAAATCGTAGATGTTGACTGGAATCTCCGGGTCGAACACGGTTCGCAGCGCGTCGATCACGCGTTCTTCAAGACGTACTGTTGTTGTGCCACTGCCGGGTTGTGCGGCCTCAGCGCGCTTCAGCCAGTCGAATGTGCTCATCATCTGCCTCACTCTGTCGAAGCGGGGCGATCCTCGTCGTGCAGTGCGGCATGCAGCGTATGCCAGGCCAGCGTCGCGCATTTCACACGCTCGGGAAATTCACGCACGCCGGACAGCACCGCCAGCTTGCCCATCTCCGACGCGGCTGCCACCTGCCCTGCAGCGGGTGTTGTCACCATGTCGTGAAAGCGCCCGAACAGCGCTTCGGCCTCCGCTTCCGATTTGCCTTTCAGCGCCTCGGTCATCAGCGACGCCGATGCTGTCGCAATTGCACAGCCTGCGCCTTCGAAACTCGCCTCTTTGACGATGCCGTCTTCGATTCGCAGATAAAGCGTAATCCGGTCGCCGCACAGCGGGTTATAGCCCTCAGCCGTGTGATTGGCACCGGACAGTCCATGACGGTTACGCGGCCGCCGGTAGTGGTCGAAAATGACTTCCTGATACAGCTCGCGCAGATCGTTCATGTTCCGAATAGCTCCCTGACCCTGCCGAGACCTTCGACCAGAGCGTCGATATCCTGGTGCGTGTTGTAGAGGGCGAGCGACGCGCGCACGGTCGCCGGTACGCCGAAGCGCTGCATCACCGGCATCGCGCAATGATGGCCTGCACGCACGGCAATGCCGTGATGATCGAGAATCGTGCCGACATCATGGGCATGCACGCCGTCGAGCACGAACGACAGAATGCTTGCCTTGTCGCGTGCGCTACCGATGAAACGCAAGCCCGGTATCACCCGCAATTCATCCGTTGCATAGGCGAGCAGCTCGTTCTCGTGCGCGGCGATGGCTTCCATTCCGATGCTGTCGACATAGTCGAGCGCCGCGCCCAGCGCAATTGCGCCAGCAATGTTCGGCGTGCCCGCCTCGAACTTCCACGGAATCTCGTTGTATTCCGTTTTCTCGAACGTTACCGAGCGGATCATGTCGCCGCCGCCCTGCCATGGCGGCATCGCTTCAAGCAGTGCGGCCCTGGCATATAGCACGCCAATGCCAGTTGGTCCGTACACCTTATGCCCGGAAAACGCGTAGAAATCGCAATCTATCGCGCGGACGTCGACTGGCAGATGCGCAATCGCCTGCGCGCCATCCAGCAGTACCGGCACGCCTCGCGCGTGCGCCCCCGCAACGATGCGCTCGACCGGATTGATGCTGCCGAGCGCGTTGGCCAGGTGCGTCATCGCGACCAGCCGCGTACGTTCACTGAACAAGCGCTCGTACGCGTCGGCATCGAGCGCGCCCGTATCGTCGATCGGCACGACTTTCAGCGCCGCGCCCGTCTGCTCACAGACTAGCTGCCACGGCACAATGTTCGAATGGTGCTCCATTGCGCTGATCAGGATCTCGTCGCCGGGCTTGATCTGCGGGCGCGCATAGCTCTGGGCAACGAGATTGATCGCTTCGGTCGTGCCACGCACGAACACGATCTCCTCCGGACGCTGCGCATTGATGAAGCGCGCGATCTTCGCGCGTGCTGCCTCGAATGAATCGGTCGCGCGCTGCGACAGCAGATGCACGCCGCGGTGCACGTTGGCGTTGCTATGCCGGTAGTAAGCGTTTTCCGCGTAGATTACCGCGGCGGGTTTTTGCGTGGTGGCGCCATTGTCGAGATAGACCAACGGCTGGCCATGCACGCGCTCGCCCAGAATAGGAAAATCGGCTCGCCAATGCTCGACATTGCGCGGATCGGGCGTCTGCATCTGTTCGATCGGCTTCATAGCAACTCCCTGATGCGCTCGCCTTCCGGAGTGTGCGCGAGCAGCAGGTCTTCGAGCCGGACACGCAGCGAATCGATGCGCACACGTTCGACAATGTCGCGCGCAAATGCGTAGGTCAGTAGCGCCCGCGCCATGCGCTCTTCGACTCCCCGCGCACGCAAATAGAACAGCTGACTGTCGTCCAGTTGACCGACCGTCGCGCCGTGTGTGCATTTCACGTCGTCGGCGTAGATCTCGAGTTGCGGCTTCGTGTCGATTTCCGCATCGCGTGACAGCAACAGGTTGTGGTTCGCCTGATGCGTGTCCGTTTGCTGCGCATCGCGATGCACGATGACGCGCCCGTTGAACACGCCGCGCGCAGCACCGTCGAGCACCCCGCGGTAATATTCGCGACTCGTGCCACGCGGCTCTTTGTGATCGATGCGCGTGTGGTGATCGACGTGCTGCCGGCCCCCAACGAAATAAAGACCATTCAACGTCGCCTGCGCGTTCGCGGCGTTCAGGCTCGTGCAGATGTCCGTGCGCGACAACGCGGCGCCAAACGCGAACTCATGTGACGTAAAACAGCTGCCGCGTTGCTGCGCAGCGGCGAGCGAGGCGATATGAAAAGCCTTCGGGCCCTCTTGCTGCAACCGGTAGTGCTGCACGTCCGCCTGCTCGTCTGCAACGATGCGGGTAACCGCGTTAGTCCAGTACGCATCGTCGCCCAGCCCGACAAAGTGCTCGACGAGCATGCAGCCCGAGCGTGATCCTGCAAGCACGACATTGAACGGCTGCACCGCAAGACCTGCTTCGTCGGTCAGGAACAGTATCTGCAGCGGTTGATCGATGACCTCGCCAGGCGGCAGCACGATGGCAAACCCGTCCGTCATAAACGCCATGTTCAGCGCGGCAAAACCGTCGGCATATGCCTGCGAGGCGATTGCCGCTTCCAGTCGTTGCGGCATTTCTCTCAACGCCCGGGTAAGCGAGCCCACAAATACCCCGTGTGGTAAATCATTCAGTTTCGACAGCCGCGGCACATGCCGACCGTTGACAAAGACCAGTCGATGCCCGGCAGGGTCCAGCTCGAGTTCATCGATGACGTGCCGCACGTCGCCATCGTCGGTGCGTTGTGCCCTGAAATGCCAGGGACGCTTGCCGATCGCCGACACGTTCGTGTATCTCCAGTCCTCGTGCCGCGTGGTCGGCAAACCCAGCGCGTCGAACTGGTCGAATGCGCTTCGGCGAGCGGCGCGCAGCCACAGAAACTCAATGCCGGGCAACGTCTTCGCGAGTTGCCCAAAAGCCTGATGGAAATAGTCGAGAGATTCGTTTTTCATGGATGCCCCGCACGTTCCCGGCTTGCTCTAATTTCTGGTTGCACCGCTTCATCGTCGATCCAGCCATAGCCTTTACGCTCCAGTTCCAGCGCCAGTTCACGTGATCCCGACTTCGCGATCCGGCCATTCGCCAGCACATGCACACGATCCGGCACGACGTATTCCAATAGCCGCTGATAGTGCGTGATCAGCACGATCCCCCGTTCCGGACTGCGCATGCTGTTAACACCCTGCGCGACAATCTGCAATGCGTCGATGTCGAGTCCGGAATCCGTTTCGTCGAGAATCGCGAGCCGTGGCTGTAGCACGGCCATTTGCAGGATCTCGTTGCGTTTCTTTTCTCCACCGGAAAAACCTTCGTTCACTGCGCGATACAGCAGACTCTCGTCCATCTGCATCAGCGTCATCCTCCCCTTGACCAGTTGCAGAAACTCCATCGCATCGAACTCCGGCTCGCCACGATACCGCCGCTGCGCGTTCAAAGCCGCCTTCAGCAGATAAACGTTGCTCACGCCGGGTATCTCGACGGGATACTGGAACGCGAGAAACAGTCCTTGGTGCGCACGCTCCTCGGGTGCGAGCGCCAGCAGGTCGCGGCCGAAATACGAGACCTCGCCGCCCGCGACAGCAAAGTCCTCGCGCCCGGCCAGCACCTGGGCAAGCGTGCTCTTGCCCGAGCCGTTCGGGCCCATGATCGCGTGCACCTCGCCGGCCTTTACCCTCAGATTGATGCCACGCAGAATTTTCTTGCCGTCGACTTCGACTTGCAGATTGCTGATTTCAAGCATGGTCCGAATCCCTCGCGATTCACTGTGGGCTATCCCACAGCCCCTTCCAGGCTGACGCCGAGCAGCTTCTGCGCCTCGACGGCAAACTCCATCGGCAGCTCCTTGAAGACTTCCTTGCAGAACCCGTTCACGATCATCGACACTGCATCTTCCGGCGACAACCCGCGCTGCCGACAATAGAACAACTGGTCTTCGCCGATGCGTGACGTCGATGCTTCGTGTTCGACGTTCGCGGTCGGGTTCTTGACCTCGATGTAAGGGAATGTGTGAGCACTGCAACGGTTTCCGAGCAAAAGCGAATCGCACTGCGTGTAGTTGCGCGCACCTTCGGCCGCACGGCCGACCTTCACGAGGCCACGGTACGCGTTCTTTCCGCGGCCCGCCGAAATGCCCTTCGACAGAATCGTGCTGCGCGTATTGCGGCCGAGGTGAACCATCTTCGTGCCGGTATCGGCCTGTTGAAAGTGGTTGGTCAGCGCCACCGAATAGAATTCACCGACCGAGTTATCGCCCTGCAGGATCACGCTCGGATACTTCCACGTAATCGCCGAGCCGGTTTCCACCTGAGTCCATGAAATCTTCGAATTCGCCTCGCGGCAGTCGCCACGTTTGGTCACGAAGTTGTAGATGCCACCCTTGCCCGACGCATCGCCCGGATACCAGTTCTGCACGGTCGAATAGCGGATCTGCGCCCCTTCCAGCGCGATCAGCTCGACCACAGCGGCATGCAGCTGGTTTTCGTCGCGCATCGGCGCGGTGCAGCCTTCCAGATAGCTCACATACCCGCCTTTGTCCGCGACGATCAGCGTGCGCTCGAACTGCCCGGTGTTCCGGGCGTTGATACGAAAGTAGGTCGACAGTTCCATCGGGCAGCGCACGCCCGGCGGGATGTAGCAGAACGAGCCATCGCTGAACACGGCGGAATTAAGCGCAGCGAAGAAATTGTCGGTGTGCGGCACGACCGAGCCGAGATACTTTCGCACCAGTTCGGGATGACGCTGTACGGCATCTGAGAACGAACAGAACACGATGCCGAGTTCCGCCAGCTTTTCGCGGAACGTAGTCGCTACCGACACGCTGTCGAATACCGCATCCACCGCCACGCCCGCCAGCAGTTCGCGCTCCCTCAGCGGCACACCCAGCTTTTCGTAGGTACGCAGCAGTTCCGGATCGACCTCATCGAGACTCTTCGGACGATTCTTCTGCGTCATCGGCGCGGAATAATAAATGATGTTCTGGTAATCGATCGGCGGGTGTTCGACCGTCGCCCAGTGCGGCTCGGTCATCGTGAGCCAGTGGCGGTAGGCCGCGAGTCGCCACTCGAGCATGAACGCCGGCTCGTCTTTCTTCTTTGAAATGAGCCGGACCACGTCCTCGCTCAGCCCGCGCGGAAGCGCATCGGCCTGCAGGTCGGTCACGAAACCATGCTGGTATTCGCGGCTGATCAGCTCATGGAGACCGGTTTCGGATGAGCTCATGCGTGGCCTCCGTCAATCGACTTGCGCGCAGGCGTCGCGCCCGCGCGATGGTTGGGAATACTACGCGCGCGGATCGCGCTAATATCGACCACGCGCAAGGTGGGGCCCGCCATGTCCGCCAGCGTGACCTGCTGCAACGCTTCGTAAATCAGGCGATTGACCTTCTGCCAGTTGGCGCGCACCGCGCACACCGCCTCCTGGATACACAGGCCTGGCGTAGTGCTGCATTCGGTCATGCCGATCGGGCCGTCGACGGCGGCGATCACCTCCGCCAGCGTGATCCGCCCGGGCGGCCGCGGCAGCAGGTAACCGCCGTTTGTGCCGCGCAGAGACTCCACGACACCACCCCGCGTCAGGACTTTCAGCACCTTTGACACCGTAGGCATCGCGACCCCGGTCGCCGCCGCAATGCTGCTTGCGCTGTGGACGGCATCCGGATCGCGCGCCATCGCGGTCATGATCACCGTGCCGTAATCGGCAAGTTTGCTCATGCGCAACATCGGAACATCTTCCCTTTTAATCAGGACCCATTTGGTCCTGATTACATCGAAACGCAATCCGCACGTTTGCAGTGAGAGACACTGTCCTGTGTGGGATTCCGGGCCACGTCGCGAACCGCTTTCCGTTTCGGGATAAGCATTTCGCGAACGATGCAACGCCAATTTCATTCTAGACCTGTATGCACAACCTTGTCGGGGTAATGGTCTTCGTGACGGATCACTCTGGCGAGACATTAGTTGTTTGATATCCAGAATATCGTCCTTTCGCTCACGGCAAGATTCCTTGTACCCGGGCGTTGTCGCTATGCGCGTGGCCTCGTCGCGGGCGGCCCCAGGCGGGTTAGCGAAATTCATCGCCCTGATCTCAGGCCCGGTCTGTCTTTCCAGCCGCCCCCCGTCTAGACGGTGTTATGAACTTTCGGCCAGACCTGGTATCCTGGCCGGATGAAAAAACGCAGACCCTACCCAACGGATGTGTCGGATGAAGAGTGGTACTTCGCTGCTCCGTACCTGACCTTGATGAGCAAAGACGCACCGCAACGCAGATACGAATTGCGCGAAATGTTCAACGCGTTGCGCTGGATTGTCCGCGCGGGTGCGCCGTGGCGTCTGCTGCCCAATGACTTTCCGCCGTGGGAGACGGTCTATCAGCAGACGCAACGCTGGATTCAGGCGGGCTGTTTCGAAGCCATGGTCCATGACCTGCGCTCGATCATCCGGGTGGCGCAGGATCGGCGAGGTCAGCCCAGAGCAGTGATCCTTGATGGCCGGACGCTGCAATCGACGTGCGAGAGCGGACCGCGTGCAGGCTATGACGGGTACAAACGCAAGAAAGGCAGCAAGGTGCACATCGCGGTTGATACCTTGGGGCAACTGCTCGCAGTGCATGTGACGCCGGCCAACGAACCGGAGCGCGCACAGGTTGGAGAACTGGCGCGGCAGGTCCAGCAGGTCACGGGTCAGACGGTCAAGGTAGCATTTGCGGATCAGGGGTACACCGGATCGTTCAGCGCCCGCACGGTCTCTTCCACCGGCGTTTCGTGATTCGTGCCCGCCGCGGCAATCTGCTGACGCACGACCCCGCCGTTCAGGCCAGCGCGAAAATCACGGAAGGCTTGCTGCGCTACGACGCACAGTTCAAACCGCAGCCATTGCTCGCCGTCGCATGGAGCGTCAGTGCCGATGGCCTGCGCTATACCTTCAAATTGCGGCCCAACGTGAAGTGGCACGACGGCGAGAGCTTCACGTCGGCGGATATTCGCTACTCGATCCTCACGCAAAAGCGCCTCCGCCCACGCGGGCGCATCACGCTCGCCAACGTCGAACGCGTCGATACGCCTGATCTCCTGACGGTCGTCGTGGTGCTCGGCAAGCCGACGCCTTATCTGATCAAGGCGTTGTCGTCGGCGGAACTGCCGATCGTGCCGCAGCACCGCTACGGCGACGGCGATCCGCTGACAAGCCCCAACCTCACCGCGCCCATCGGCACCGGACCCTTCGTGTTCGACAAGTGGGTGCGCGGCAGCTATGTGAGCCTGCGCAAGAACCCGAACTACTGGCGACGGGGTGCACCGCTTCTCGATCGCGTGATCTACCGGATCGTGCCCGACCAGGCGTCGATCTCGACAGCGCTGGAAACAGGCGAAGTCGATGCCGCCGCCAACGTCGGACTCGCCGATCTCGGCCGTCTGGCAAGGTTGCCGCAACTGAAGATCGACGACAGCTACGACGCGTCCCTGAACAACGCGGCCTTCCTCGAATTCAACCTCGACAACCCGATCCTCGCCAAACCGGAAGTGCGCAAGACCATCGCGCACGCGGTGGACCGCAACTTCATCAAGGACAATGTTTTCTACAAGCGTTCGAGCGTGGTCAACTCGCCCGTGCCCGCCGTATTGGCGAGCTACTACGACGACAGCACGTTTCACTATCCGTTCGATCTGAGCGCCGCCAACCGTCTGCTCGACGAAGCGGGTTATCCGAAGCAGGCCGACGGTCAGCGCTTTGCTGTGAAGATCAACTACATCAGCGGCGCGGAGTTCCGGCGCGCCGCCGACTATCTGCGGGCCGCGCTGTCCCGCATCGGCATCAAGGCGACCATACTCGACGGCGATCTGCCGACCTATCTGCGCCGCGCCTACACGACGCGTGAGTTCGATCTGAATCTGAACGGGCTGGGCCGTCTCTATGACCCGACTGTCGGCGTGCAGCGCATCTACTGGTTGGACGGTGTCAGGCATCCGCTTATCTGGATCCCGCGTTCCGGCAGATCCAGCAGATCGTCGGCCGCGATTTGCCCGTGCTGCCGCTCGTAACGGTTCCTTCCGCCGTGCAGGTCTATCAGACGAGAGTGCACAACCTGATCAACAGCATCGATCTGACAGCCGGCGATTTCTCCGACACATGGATCGAACCGAAAACCTGAACCGCCGCCCTTCAAGCGAGCCACTCCGATCATGACCGCACCACAACTGAATGAATCGACATCTGCCGTGCTCGACGCGCTGACGTTTGCGAGCGCAAAGGAACAGGCGCAAGCGCTGGCCGCGAAGCGCGTTTCCGCAGTCGATCTGCTTGAACACTCGCTGACCCGGATTGCGCGTTTCGACGGCGCGCTGAACGCCGTGGTCGCACGCGACGATGAACAGGCGCGCACGGCAGCAGCCCGTGCAGCCGACGCGGCACTGGCACGCGGCGAGCGACGGCCCTTGCTCGGCGTGCCGATCAGCGTGAAAGAATCGTTCGACGTGGCGGGCCTCGTCACCAGCGTCGGCAACCCTGGATTCGCAGAAAACCGCGCCTCGACCGATTCGCTCGCGGTCGCGGCACTGCGTGAAGCCGGCGCGGTGATCGTCGGCAAAACCAACGTGCCGCTCGGTCTGGCTGACCTGCAAAGCTACAACGACGTGTACGGCCTGACACGCAATCCGTGGGATCTGGAACGCACGCCGGGTGGGTCGTCAGGGGGTTCGGCTGCGGCGCTTGCAGCAGGCTATGTCGCGCGGGAACTGGGCTCGGATATCGGCGGATCGATCCGCATTCCTGCGCACTTCACGGGCGTCTATGGACACAAGCCCAGCTATGGCCACGTGTCGCTGCGTGGCGCGGGCGCGCCGCCGGGGCGCTTCTCGGCGCGCGATCTG
Source organism: Paraburkholderia atlantica (assembly GCF_009362785.1). Classification (GTDB taxonomy): domain Bacteria; phylum Pseudomonadota; class Gammaproteobacteria; order Burkholderiales; family Burkholderiaceae; genus Paraburkholderia; species Paraburkholderia atlantica. The sequence goes on along the minus strand of NZ_WHNQ01000018.1, from coordinate 104,513 downwards.
AGCGTGGCCGGGCCGCTAGCACGCAGCGCTGACGATCTCGAACTGGCGCTCGACCTGCTGCTCAACCGCGAGCCGCTGACGGCCAAGGCATGGCGGGTCGACTTGCCGCCCGCGCACCATCGACGCCTTGCCGATTTCCGTGTGCTCGTGATCGACAGATGGCCCGGCACCGCGCCCAGTCTGTCCGAATGCTTCGGGATCGAGCGCGTGGTCGAGCGTTTGCGCACGCAAGGTGCCGCTGTCAGCCGCCCCGCCGATCTGACCGACGGCGTGCTGCCCGATCTGGCGCGCGCGCATCCGTTGTATCGCACGCTGCTGGGTTCATCGCTGGCCGAGCCGCCTGCGCAGAGCGAATCGGCGCGGCAACGGTTCGCCGCCCTCGCGCCGGACGATCACAGCGCCGATGCCGCATGGCTGCGTGCGCCCACGCTCAGTCATCGCGACTGGCTCAAAGCCGATGAAGCGCGGCATGCGTTGCGACATCAATGGGAACGGCTCTTCGAAACTTTCGATGTGGTGGTGACGCCTGTCGCGCCCACGCCCGCGCTCCGACATAACCGCGCGGAGCCGAAAGGCACCCGGACGTATCCCGTGGCCTACAAGGAAGGTCTGCGTGATGTGCGCTTCCTCGATCTCTTCTACTGGGCAGGTCTGCCCGTGCTGCCTGGATTGCCCGCCACGAGTTTTCCGCTCGGCCTCGATGACGAGGGTTTGCCCGTCAGCGCGCAAGCCGTCGGTCCGTGGCTCGAAGACCGCACACCCATTGCGTTCGCGCGGTTGCTCGAAGAAGCGTATGGCGGCTTTCTCGTGCCACCCGGATATGAAGCGGCTGCTGGCCGGTAAGCAAGCTGTTCTCGTCTCACATGCACTGTCCAGAAGCCGCATCTGACGCGCACGCTCTGGACAGCGGTGAACCTCGAACGGCTGCGCAGCTTCTAGGCGCGATACGCGCGTTAAGTATCTGCTCCATCTTCTGATATCGATCGCACGAATCATTGGTTGCCGCCTGCCTGGCGCGAATCTAGTCTGCATGTTCTCCCGCGATTGCCAATGTGCTCACTGCACGACAGTCGTCTGCTTCAACTCTCCATCCTCCGCATTCAACAGTACCTCCCCGGGAAGTTCTATTCCGATGTTCAACGGCACGGACATATCGCTCTCCCTGAAAGCGTGGTATGCCTGCACGCCACGCCGCCAACAATCTATCAGAAGCTTGCCGGCGAACAAACCGAGCGTTCGTAACATCGATATTCCTTCGGCGTCAGCGCGCCGCACACACGGCAGACAATCGCGACGCGGCATAAGGTTATGCGAAGCGATTGGTTAGCGGGCACACGACACGTCCATAGAATAAGCGCATTCGACAATCACGCCCGGACGGGTATCGCTCATCGTGCAAGTGCTCTCATTTCCGTTTCTGCGCGCCCTCGTGTGGGCATTGTTTGCCACCGTTGCCAGCCTCTCCGCGCACGCTGAGGAAAAGGTGCTGCGAATCGGCGTGACGAGCGGACCGCATGAGGAAATTTTCGAGGCCGTCAAGAAGGTCGCCGAGCGCGACTATGGGTTGCATATCCGCATCGTGTCGTTCAACGACTATATCCAGCCGGATGCGGCGCTCGACGCTGGCGATCTCGACGCGAACAGCTATCAGCACCGGCCGTTTCTCGCGTCGCAGATTCGTGCGCGCGGCTACAAGCTGGTGGGCATCGGCCGCACATGGATCGGGCCAATTGGTCTCTATTCGAACCGCTACCGGAAGTTCGCAGATTTGCCGGACGGCGCGAGCATCGGCATTCCGAACGATCCCGCCAACGAAAGCCGCGTTCTGCTGCTGCTTCAGAAAGCAGGCAGCATCAAACTGCGGCAAGGCATCGATCCTGTGACGGGCATCAACGCGACGCCGGTCGACATTGTCGACAACCCGAAACATTTTCGCTTCAAGGAAGTCGACGCCGCGCAACTGCCGCGCACGCTCGACGATTTCGACGCGACTACTGTGAACGCCGACTATGCGATCAAGGCGGGCCTCAATCCCGCCAAAGACACGATCCTCGTCGAGAACGGCTCGAGCGTCTATGCCTGCCTGATCGCCGTGCGGGAGCAGGACGCCGGCAAGCCGTGGGTGCAGCAACTGGTGTCGGCCTATCAGTCGCCCGAAGTGAAGCAGTTCATCCTGTCGCGCTATCAAGGCGCGATCATTCCGGCCTTTTGAGCGCCCGGTGCAACGGCAAGCACGCACCATCAACGGGCAGCGGCGCACCTGAAATGCAAATGCGCATTTGATGGTTAGCCGCCGGCTCCATTTGTGGGACGCTATGCGTTTCAACCTCTGAACGCATGATGCGAGTGCGGCCGCCCGGCCACGCTCGTGCAACGGGCCAAGGTCTGCCGCACACCCTCCCATGAGAAAGAAGCAAATCATTCTGAACGCGTTCAACATGAACTGCGTCGGCCATATCAATCATGGCCTGTGGACACATCCACGCGACCGTTCCACCGAATACCGCAAGCTCTCGTACTGGACCGATCTCGCAAAGCTGCTCGAACGCGGCCTGTTCGATGGCCTGTTCATCGCCGATATCGTCGGTGTCTACGACATTTATCAGCAATCGGCCGACGTCACGCTGAAGGAATCGGTACAGTTGCCCGTCAACGACCCGATGATGCTGGTCTCCGCAATGGCAGCCGCCACGCAGCACCTCGGCTTCGGCATCACGGTGAATCTCACGTATGAGGCGCCCTATCTGCTCGCGCGGCGCTTCTCCACGCTCGATCATCTGACAGACGGCCGGATCGGCTGGAACATCGTGACGGGCTATCTCGACAGCGCCGCACGTGCGATGGGCCACACCGAAATGATCGCGCACGACGAGCGCTACGACCGCGCCGACGAGTATCTCGACGTGCTGTACAAACTCTGGGAAGGAAGCTGGCAGGACGACGCCGTGCTGCGCGACCGCGCAAAGCGTGTCTTCGCCGATCCCGCAAAAGTCCGCAAGCTGCATCACCACGGCCGCTATTACGACGTCGAGGGCTATCACCTGAGCGAACCCTCGCCGCAACGCACGCCGGTGCTTTTCCAGGCGGGCTCCTCGGGGCGCGGCCAGGCGTTCGCCGTGCGTCACGCCGAATGCGTGTTCGTGTCGAGCCAGAGCAAGGCCGGCACGCGCAAACTGGTCGACGCGCTGCGCGCGCAAGCCGCCGAAGCCGGACGCGATCCACGCGACCTGAAGATCATCATGGGCATCACCGTGGTCGTCGGGCGCACGCAGAAAGAGGCCGAAGAGAAATTCGCCGAATATGCGCGGTATGCGAGCCCCGAGGCGGGCCTCGCACACTTCTCGGCCGGCAGCGGCATCGACTATTCGAGCTACGCGCCCGATGACGAGCTTGCGCCGCCCGGTGGTCACAAAGGGCGCGGAATCGAATCGTCGGTGCAGCGCGTGACGGATGGCAAGCGCGGCGTCACCGTGCGCCATCTGCTCGAACAGATGCAACTGGGCGGCCGCTATACGACCATCGTGGGCGATCCCGTGCAGGTGGCCGACGCACTGCAGGCATGGGTGGACGAAGCCGAGATCGACGGCTTCAATCTCACGCGCACGGTCACACCCGAAAGCTACGAAGATTTCATCGATCTCGTCATTCCCGAGTTGCAATCGCGTGGCATCTACAAGACCGCGTATGCACAGGGCACCCTGCGCGACAAGCTGTTCGGCAACGGCGCGCGACTCGGGTCGCGGCATACGGGCGCGAGCTTTCGCAATCTGCCGGACCTCACGGCGGACGTCACGTCCAAGCAGGCGACATGAGCGCCGCGCCGCCTCTTCTGCAGATCGACCAGTTGAGCGTATCGTTCGCCGCGCAGGCCGCCGTCCGTGCGTTCGATCTGACGATCGCGCACGGCGAGATCGTCGCGCTGGTCGGCGAATCGGGCAGCGGCAAATCCACCGTCGCCCTCGCGACGATGGGTCTGCTGCCCCGTCAGGCACAGGTTCAAGGCGTGCTGCGCTTCGAAGGCAAACCGCTCTTCGGGCAGAGTGAGCGCGAATGGAGCGCGGTGCGCGGCAATCGCATCAGCATGATCTTCCAGGAGCCGATGACTTCGCTGAATCCGCTGCAGCCGATCGGCAAGCAGGTGGCGGAAGCCTTGACGCTGCATCGGCCGATGTCGGCGCAGGCCGCGCGCAAGGAAGCACTCGAGCTGCTCGACCTGGTGCGCCTGCCCGACCCGCAGCGGCGCTTCGGACAGTATCCGCATCAACTGTCGGGCGGACAGCGGCAGCGCGTGATGATCGCGATTGCCGTCGCCTGCCGTCCGGGCCTGCTGATCGCCGACGAGCCGACCACTGCGCTCGACGTGACGATACAGGCGCAGATTCTCGAACTGATCGACCGCTTGCGCCGTGAACTCTCGATGGCCGTGCTGCTCATCACGCACGATCTCGGCGTGGTCGGGCGCTGGGCGGATCGCGTGGTGGTGATGAAGGACGGCGCGAAGATCGAAGAGGCCGCGAGCAAGACACTGTTCGCGCAGCCCTCTCAACCCTACACGCGTGCGCTGCTCGGCGCTTCGCTGCATTTCGGCGCAGGTCTGCATTATCGCGACGCGCGGCTCACGGATGCGCCCGTTGCAGCGCCTCGGCGTGTGGACAGCGAGCCTGCCCGCATCTTGCTGGAGGCGCGCGATATCCACGTCGATTATCACGGCGTTCGTGCCGTCGATGGCGTCAGCTTCGACATTCAAGCCGGCGAAACCGTGGGTCTGGTGGGGGAATCGGGCTGCGGAAAGTCTTCGCTGTCGCGCGCGCTGACGCGGCTGGTCGAGCCCTCGGGCGGCCGTATCGTGTTCGACGGTGAGGACATCACGCATCGCACACGCCGCGCGTTGCGGCCGTACCGGCGGCGCGTGCAGATGATCTTCCAGGACCCGTATGGCTCGCTGAATCCTCGCCACACCGTCGAGCGCACGCTCGGCTATGCGCTCGCCATTCACGGCGTAGCCAGCCGGCGCGAACGCGATGCGAAGATCCGCCGCATCGTCGATGCAGTCGGTTTGCCCGCATCGGCGCTGAAGCGCTATCCGCACGAGTTTTCCGGCGGACAGCGGCAACGCATCGGCATTGCGCGGGCGCTCGTGCTGGAGCCGCAACTCGTCATCTGCGACGAGCCCGTCTCCGCGCTCGATGTCTCCATCCAGGCGCAGGTGCTCGACCTGCTGGTCGATCTCAAGCACGAACTCGGCCTCGCGCTGCTGTTCATCTCGCATGACCTCTCGGTGGTCCGCTACATCGCCGATCGCGTCCTCGTGATGCAGGCGGGGCGCATCGTCGAACGCGGCGATCAGGCGTCCATCTGGACGTTACCCCAACACGCTTACACGCGCACGCTGATCGACGCCGTGCCGTCATTTCAGGCTTCATTTACATTCGACACAAGGAAAATTGATCGTGACCTTCAAGAGCAAGCGGCAGCCCCCTTCCACCTCGACGCTCCTGTTCCGCGATGATCCGCTGGGCGCCGCGGTTGCCGACCTGAGGCGGCGCAAACTGCTCAAAGGCGCCGGCGCACTGCTCGCAGGCGCGGCAACGCCCTTCACGTTCACAGGCGTAGCCTGGGCCACGACAGAGACTACAGCCATCACACTGAACGGCGCGAAGCGCGGCGGCACGCTTACCGCGGTTCTTCACCCCGAGCCGCCGACGCTCGCCTTTTTCGTCAACTCCGCGACCATGATCGGCGCGGTGGCGAGCAAGATTTTCGACGGCCTGATCGAGTACGGTCCCGACCTGAAGCCGCGCGCGCAGCTCGCGGAAAGCTGGGTTGTCTCGCCGGACGGTTTGACGTGGACCTTCAGGCTGCGCCAGAACGTGCAGTGGCACGATGGCCAGCCCTTCACCGCCGCCGACGTGAAGTTCTCCGCCGAGGAAGTGTGGCTCAAGATCAGCCCGGCCTCGCGGCGCGTGCTGCAATACCTGACGAAGATCGACACGCCGGATACGCACACCGTGGTGCTGCATCTGTCGAAATCGACGCCCGCGACCTTCGGCATTCTCGATTCGCTGGGCACGCCGATCCTGCCAAAGCATCTCTACGAAAACACCGACATCCGCAACAATCCGTACAACAACAAGCCGGTCGGCACGGGTCCGTTCAAGTTCACAGAATGGGCGCGCGGAGACCGCATCGTGCTCGACCGCAACGAGAAGTACTGGTCGCCCGGTCAGCCTTATCTGGACCGCATTACATGGAAGATCACGCCGGACGTCTCCGGCCGCGCGACCGCGCTCGAAACGGGTGCCGCACAATATGGCGAGCGCAACCCGGTGACATTCGCCGATGCCGACCGCCTCGCGAAGCTGCCCAACCTCGTAGTCTCGCGTGAAGGCTATAACGGCTACGCGGCGTGGCTGTGGCTCGAACCCAATCTGCGCGACCCCATCCTCGGCAAGCTCGAAGTGCGTCAGGCCATTTCGCACGCGATCAATCGCGACGTGCTGGTCAAGACCGTCTGGGGCGGCTATGCGGTACCCGCGACGGGGCCGGAGTCGTCGCTCGTGAAGGCATTCTACTCGCCCGATACGCAGCAATATCCGTACGATCCGAAGCGCGCGGAAGAACTGCTCGACAAGGCCGGTTTCCCGAAGAAAGCAGATGGCTGGCGCTTCAAGCTCGATCACGATTTCATCCCGTATGGCGACGACTATCGCCGCACGGGCGAATTCGTGCGTCAGTCGCTGCGGCGGGTCGGCATCGACGTCAATCTGCGCGGCCAAGATCTGCCCACCTGGATCAAGAACGTCTTCACCGACTACAACTTCCAACTGATCAGCAGCTGGGGCACGGACGGCCTCGATCCGCAGATCGGCATCGAGCAGCATTACTGGTCGAAAGCGGCCTCCAACGGCACGCCGTGGTTCAACGCGTCCGGCTACGCGAGCCCCGAAATGGACCGCGTGATCGAATCCGCGCAGACGGAAACCGATCCCGCCAAACGGCGCGACCTGTACGTGCAGTTGCAGAAGATCGCGCAGCGCGACCTGTCGCTGATCAATCTGTTCGAGTTCCGCTGGTTCGGCGTGTGGGCGAAGAACCTGCGCAACGTCACCGATACGGCCAGCCATTCGCGCGCCAACTTCGCGCGCGTCTGGTTCGACAAGGCTTGAGCATCATGCAGCTCACTTCCACGCCGGCTTCGCGCAAGATAGGGCGCAGGCTGATTCAGCTCGTGCTGGTCCTGTTCGGCACCACGGTGCTCAACTTCGGGCTGCTCAAGCTGATGCCTGGCGATCTCGTCGACGTGATCGCCAGCGAGAGCGGCAACGTGTCGCCGCAATACGTGGCGCAGTTGCGCGAAGCCTATGGTCTGAATCAGGGCGTGGTGTGGCAGCTGTTGCACTACGTTGAACATGCGCTGCGGCTCGATCTTGGCTTCTCGTTCCGCTTCGGCGAACCCGTGGCGACGCTGATCTTCGGCCGCCTGCCCGCCACGCTCGCGCTGATCGGCACGGCCCTGCTGGTTTCCGTGAGCCTTGGGCTGCTGCTCGGCGTGCTGGCCGCGCGCCGTCCGCATGGCTTCGTCGATATGCTCGTGTCCACGCTGGCCACGCTCGGCTATTCCGCACCGATGTTCTGGACCGCGCTGATGCTCATCGTGGTGTTCGGCGTGCATCTCGAATGGCTGCCGATCGGCGGCGTGGCCGATACCAACGTCGCGCATCACGGCTTCGCGCTGCTGCTCGATCATCTGCGCCATCTCGTGCTGCCGGCGGCGACGCTCGTGCTGTACTACGTGGCGATCTTTGCGCGCCTCGCGCGGGCCTCGATGATTGAAACCTTGCAGGAAGACTTCATCCGCACCGCGCGCGCGAAAGGCGGACGGCCGTGGTACGTGACGACGCATCACGCGCTGCGTCACGCCGTGCTGCCCGTGCTGACGATGCTCGGCTTGCAGGGCAGTGCGCTGATCGGCGGTTCGGTGGTGGTCGAGACGGTGTTCGGCTGGCCTGGGCTGGGGCAGCTGTCGTTCGAGGCAATCAAGAGCCGCGACGTCAATCTGCTGGTTGGTGTGCTGCTGCTCTCCGCGTTTCTGGTGGTCCTGCTTAATCTGATTGTCGATCTGCTCTATGGGCTGATCGATCCGCGCACGAGGTCGCGTCGATGAAACTGCTCCACTTCCTGCGCCAGCCGTCCGCGCTGACCGGCGTGATCCTGCTCGCACTCGCGCTGTTTGCCGGGCTGTCGGCCAACTGGCTCTTTCCCGGCGATCCGCTCGACATGGTCGCCGCGCCGTATCAATGGCCCGGCGCCGATCATGCCTATCCGCTCGGCACCGACCTGATGGGGCGCGACCTGCTCGCCGGACTGTTCCACGGCGCGCGCGTTTCGCTGTATGTGGGGATCACCGTTGCGCTGATCGCGCTCGTGCTGGGCGTGCTGATCGGCGGCGTGGCGGGTTATTTCGGCGGCATCATCGATCAGACGCTGATGGCGATCACCGAGTTCTTTCAGACCGTGCCGCCGTTTCTGCTCGCCATCATTCTTGTCGCGATCCTTACGCCTTCGCTGTCGACCATCGTGTTCGCGCTCGGAATCACCGCCTGGCCGAGCATTGCGCGGCTCACGCGCGGCGAGTTCATCGTGCTGCGCGAGCGCGAGTTCGTCAGCGCCAGCCTGGCGCTCGGCGCCAGCGATGCGCATCTGATCTTCATCGAGATTTTGCCCAACGCACTCACGCCGATCCTCGTTTCCACAGCACTGCTCGTTGCGAATGCGATTCTGTCCGAAGCGGCGCTCTCGTTTCTCGGGCTTGGCGATCCGAACGTGCTGAGCTGGGGTTCGATGGTCGGCACGGGACGCGAAGCGCTGCGCACGGCGTGGTACATGATCGCGGTGCCCGGCTCCGCGATCGCGCTGACGGTTCTCGCGCTCAATCTGTTGAGCGATGCGCTGCACGCCACCTTCAATCCGCGCCTGTCGAGAAACCGCCGTGTCGATGCGGCGTCACGTCGGGAGGCAATCGAAGCGCTGCGGCCGTGAAGGCCGCTGCGCACCACCCGTTCACCTCATTCGGACGGCTTCGAAAAACCCGCGAACCGCTCATCGATCACACGTCTGAACCCTGCCGACCTGTACGCGTTCGCGATGTCTTTCACGTACGGCCTGTTCAGATCGGCCGTGCGCACCGCGACGAGGTTCAGATAGTACGGCGGGATTTTCTCCAGCAGCAGCGCATCCGTTAGCTTCAAACCGGAGGCCAGCGCGAAGTTGCCATTCACGAAGGCGTAGTCGACATCGTCGAGCGAACGCGGCAACTGGGCGGCTTCCAGCGGCACCAGCTTGATCTTGTGCGGATTGGCGTCGATATCGCGTTCCGACGATTTGACGGGATCGATGCCGGGCTTGAGCGTCACCCAGCCAAGCTGCTGCAGCAGGATGATCGCGCGCGCCTGATTGGTGACGTCGTTCGGCAGCGACACGGTTGCGCCGTCTTTTGGTTCGTCGAGGCGCTTGTGCTTGTGGCTGTATAGCCCGATGGGCGCGGTGGGCACCTTCACCAGTTCCGACAGCGCAAGCTTGTGATCCGCCGAAAACTTCTTCAGATACACCTCGTGCTGGAACGCGTTGGCGTCGAGCGCGCCGTCGGCGAGTGCGAGGTTCGGCTGAACGTAATCGCTGAACTCGACGATCGTCACCTTGTAGCCTTCCTTCTCCAGCTGAGGCTTGATGCCGTAGCGGATCTGATCGGAATACGGTCCGGCCGTCGCGCCGAAACGGATTTCCTTCTTGTCGGGATCGGCGGCATGCGCGGTCACGCTGACTGCGATCAATGCACCTAGCGCGATGGCGGTTAAGGGCGACCAGGCACGGCGAAAGACTTTCATCGGGTTCTCCTCTGCGCCGTGACGCCCGTGGATCGGGTCCGGCGACGGTTTATCGGTTGTAGGCATGCGAGCTTACAAAAACGTCAGCCCGCGCCAAACCAACAAATCAATCTTTGGTTTCTTCTGGATGCGAATACGGCAGACATCCCTTCGACCGCCGCGAGCGTGCCGCGCTTCATGGTGTTTCCGTTCGAGTTCACGCTGTTCGGCACGACGTTCCCGTTCCCGGACTGGCTGAAGGTGACGCTTGCACTCGCGCTTCCCGCCAGCGCCAACATCGCGCCGAGGTCTTTCGCGGCGCGGTGGCGTCGATCCGACCACCCACTGGGAAGCGGCCGGTTCACTCGCGTTCTCGCGTGCGCAGATCCTGTTGCATATCGTCTTGCCGCAGTGCATCCGGCGCATGCTGCCGCCATGGATGAACGTCTATGCGATCATCACGATGGGCACCGCGCTCTCCTCGCTGGTCGGTATTCACGATCTGATCGACACGGCGCAGATCGCGAGCAGCACGGTAGCGCGATCGAGCTTTACCGTGCTGAGCTATCTGGCGACGCTGGTTATTTTCTTTGCTTACTGTTATCCGATTTCGCTGCTTACGCGTTGGCTGGAGAAGCGCTTAGGGAACGTGTAGCGGGTAGGTCGCTGTCGCGATCGCCGGCGGAATGCAAAACGGCATGCAGCAGCACGTTCGCACCCGCCTCCGCCCATTCCTGCGTAATGGCCTCCGTTTCGTTGTGACTCACGCCGCCAATGCATGGAATGAAGATCATGCCCGTCGGCGCGACGCGTGCGGCATAGACTGCGTCGTGTCCGGCTCCTGAGATCATGTCCAGATGCGAAAGGCGCAGATGATTCGCGGCGCTACGCACGGTCTCGATACACGCAGGCGCAAACGGCACGGGTGCGCAATCGAATATCTGGTCGAGCGTGTAAGTGAGGCCAAGTCCGTGCGCAACGTCTGCCGTCTGCTTGCGAAGCGCGGCGTCCATCTGATCGAGCACCTGCGCATCGGGGTGCCGGAACTCGACGGTCAGGAAACATTCACCAGGCACCGTGTTGCGCGAGTTGGGACGCGATTCGATCATGCCGACGGTGGCGCGACCATCCGGCGCGTGGCGGCGCCCCAGCCCATCGACGAAATCGATCAGCCGGGCCGCGCCGACCAGCGCGTCGCGGCGCAGGTCCATGGGCGTGGTGCCGGCATGCGCATCGGCACCGTGCAGCGTGATTTCATACCAGCGCTGTCCCTGGCCTCCCGAAACCACGCCGATGGATTTGCCCGCACGCTCGAGGATCGCGCCCTGCTCGATGTGCAACTCGTAAAGCGCATGCACGTCGAAGCCGCCAACCGGTTCGGCACCGTCGTAGCCGATTTCCCTCAGCGCTTCGCCGATGGTCACGCCCGCCGCGTCGGTGCGCGACAGACCATAGTCGAGCGGATACACGCCTGCGAACACACCCGAGGCGATCATGGCCGGCGCGAAGCGAGAGCCTTCCTCGTTGGTCCAGAGAACGACATCGATGGGACGCTCGGTTACGACACCTGCGTCCTCCAGCGTACGCACCACTTCGAGCGCGCCAAGCACGCCATAGATGCCGTCGTAGCGGCCGCCATTCGGCTGCGTGTCGGCGTGTGAGCCGCTCAGGACAGGCGCGAGCGAAGGATTGCGCCCGGCTCGACGGGCAAAGATGTTACCCATCCGGTCGACACGCACGGTGCAGCCCGCTTCTTGCGCCCATTGCACGAACAGATCGCGCGATTCGCGGTCGAGTTGCGTCAGCGCAAGCCGCCGCACGCCGCCTTTTTCCGTTGCACCAATTCGGGCCATGCGCTCCAGCGAGTCCCACAGGCGAGCCGCATTGACGCGGAGATCAGCTGTCATTGCGATGTGTCCTTGCCTTGCTGGTCCACATGCGAAGGCTCGGATGCCTCGCCTGCCAACCGATAACGAAAATCGCAATGTTTGCCGCCTTGCATGATCGTGCTCGTCCGCTCGAGCTTGACGCGCGCATCGTAGCCCTCGATAAACAGGCTGTCGCGCGCACAGCTCAGCAGATGCCCGATCTCGCCCAGACCCATCGCGTGATACATCTCGGCGTAGCGGCAGCGCTTTACGTCGTAGTCGTAGTGCGCGTCGTCAGCGCGCAGCACTTCGACCTGCAGCGCGTCGTCCTTTTCCCACAACGTCTGCAGCGCGATGAACGAAGCGATGCTCGTGCCTTCCGGCTCGCGCTGCGCGAACTGCTCGCCCGCCTGCACGGCGGCGCCGCTGACGGCTTCCGCGATCACGGCCTGAGCACGCTCGATACCGAAGTCGCGCTTCAGGATGGCGTAGATCGGCTTGATAATTTCCGCCTCGATGCGCCGCCGCGCCAATATGCCGAGGTTGTCGATCGCGTCCTGTTCAGGCGTGCCCTTACTCATAGCCGTTTACTCCTTTGCAGTCTGCGTGGTCGGCGCATTAGCGGACGCATTGTTCGAACCGCCCAGGACGTCCACCACGTCCCAGCTTCCGCCCTTGACCTTGTAGATCGTGTAGGCCGGATCCTTGAGATTGCCCTCGGCATCGAAAGCAATCGTCCCCGTAATGCCCGGACGCTGGATGGCATGCAGTGCCGCGACCAGCCGTTTCGGATCGGTCGAGCCGGCTTGTTCGATCGCCGCGATCAGCGTGGCGGCAGCGTCGTATGCGAACGGCGCATGCAGTTCGATAGGCGCGTGATAACGCGCGCGGTATTGCGTATCGAACCGTTTCCCACCTGGCATGCGTTCGAGCGGACGTCCTGGTTCCAGCGCGGTAACGCCCTCGCCTTGCGGGCCTGCGAGCTTCAGGAAGGTCTGGCTGACGAAACCGCCGCCGCCCAGCAGCGTCGACTGCATCTGCAACTGCCGCATGCGCCGGACGATGGGTGCCGCCTCGCTATCGATACCGCCAAGAAAGATGAGGTCCGCGTGCTGCGCCTTGATCGCCGTGAGCACCGCACTATAGTCGACCGTCTTGTCGGTCACGTACTGGTGCGTGACGACGGTGCCGCCGTTGCACTCCACTCCTTTGATGAACTGGTTCGCGAGTCCGGCGCCGAACGACGTCTGATCGTCGATCACGGCAATGCGTTTCGCCTTCAGCGTTTTCACCGCGTACGCACCCGTGTACGCGCCGCTGCCGTCGTCGTGCCCCATGATCCGGAACGCGGTGTCGAAGCTCTGCTGTGTGTACGCGTGTCCGGTGGACGCGGGCGCGATTTGCGGAATGCCGGCATCGTGGTAGACGCGCGATGCGGGCACGCTGCAGCCTGTATTCCAGTGCCCTACGACGCCTGCCACATGCTGGTCGACCAGTTGCTGAGCGACGCTGACGGCAGTACGCGGGTCCGACTGGTCATCCACGGATACGAGCTTGAACACGACCGGCTTGCCGTCGATGGTGGGGTGCGTGCTGTTGGCGTCATCGACGGCCAGTCGCGCACCATTTTCCAGATCCTTGCCGATGCGCGCCGACGGCCCGGTCAGCGGACCGGCTACGCCGATCAGCACGGTTTGCGGAGTCTGCGCGTGAGCGTAGCCCATCCCGGCGAGGAACGCGGAAATTGTCACGAGGGCGCAATGCACGGGCTTATGTCTGTTCATGATCGAGGACCGTAGTTGTGTGGGTGCGGCCGTCACTTCGACAGTGAGTCACCGCAAGTCATAAGATGAGAAACATTAAAGAGAAGCGCCCCCGGGCCGCAAAGCAGCAAAATGCAGATTGATATATCCGGAAGGTATTTGGCATTTATGCCCTTGTTTTTATGTATGTTTCTTAACTTTCACCCATACCGCCACCTACGCCTATAATTTGATACATGAAACAAATTCAGCATTTGGCGAGTGATCCACCTTTACGTGCGGTGCGCACCTTCGAGGCGTTTGCACGCCTCGGTTCGGTTGCAGGGGCTGCCCGTGAACTCGGCGTCACACCTTCGGCAGTCAGTCACCAGTTGCAGTTGCTCGAGACGTTCGTAACCACTGCGCTGACGGTACGCGACGGGCGCGCACTCTCGTTGACCGACGAAGGCCGCGACTACTACCGCTCCATCAGCACGGCTTTTGCCGTGTTGCGCAGCGCGACGGGTTTCGTGAGCGAACGCTCGACGCGCAGGCAGATCACCGTCAGTCTGATTCCGCTGTTTGGGATGGGATGGTTCATACCGCGCCTGCACGACTTCCTGGAAGGGAACGACGACGTGGACGTCACGGTGCTCTATGCGAACCATCGCTACTATCACAGCGATGCCGCCGATCTTTCGATCCGCTTCGGCACGGGCGACTGGACGGGCTATCGGAGCACGCGCCTGCTGTCGGGTGCGGTCGTGCCTGTGTGCACGCCGCGCTTCCTGCGGCGTCACGGTCCATTCAAACGCCCTGCCGATCTGGCCAGCGTCCCGCTCGTCCACGACGAAGACCGCAGCACGTGGGCCCACTGGCTGCAAAGCGCTGGTGTGAAGCATGTTGCGCGGACGGAAGGCCCGCTGTTCGAGGATGGGCAGTTGACCTTGAATGCAGCGCTCGCCGATCTCGGCGCCGCGCTGTTGCGGGCACCGCTGATTGAACGCGAGTTGGCGTCAGGCCAGTTGGTGAGGCTGTTCGAGCACGAACTCGACGATGGGCGGCACTACTATCTTTGCGTACGGGCAGGCACCGAACTGCCCGATGGTGCCCAAAGACTGGCGCAATGGATCGTGGACACGTTGACAAAGAAGCATGGCGGCAGAACCACTGCATGATGCAGCGGCTCTCCTGTGCCAATGTGTGCCCGCTACGACGCCACGACGCTCACTGCGCGCTCGTCTGGCGCTGCATTTTCAGCGTCCTCGCTGAGGCTCATCTGAGCCGCGCCAGTGACATGCACGATTTCGCACGGCGGCTTCGGCATCGGCTCGTCGTCGGCAAAGGCGGTGGCGCAACGCATGGCGAACGCCAGCGCCGATTGCCGGTTGGCGAAGTAGCCCAGGTCGCCCAGCGAAGTGGCTTCGCCATCTTCCTCGAGAATCGACACGCGTGACACGAACAGCAGGCCTCTTTTCGCCGCCGACGTCTGGACGGCTTTCCCACGGTGATAAAACAGCATGATCTCTCCCGGATTGCGCGCCGCCATGTTTTGCAGCGGTTCGAAGTGACGCGTTGGTAGCGCCAGCCTGTGTCACGCTCCTCGCGGCTTACTGCGCAGCAGGAATGCACGCAGCCGTGGCTGCATCGCTCGAACGGAACGCGGGGAATTTCGCGCCGAGATCCGCAATCGTCTTGATGTCGTTCCTCACCAGATCGTCGCGCGTGATCAGCGTCGGCTTCACCACGATGTGATGTCCCGGGTCCTGCCCTGCCACCAGCAACGCCGCCGCGCGTACCGACATGGCGCCGACAACGGCGGGATTGGTCGCTGCTGTCGCTACCCACGCGCTGCCGGGCGCGCGGATCGCTTCGATATCGGCGGTTGAAATGTCCGCGCTGTAGATGCGCAGCTTCGACGGCAGCTTCGCTTCGTCGGCGGCCAGCTTGGCGCCGCGCGCGAACTCGTCGTACGGTGCGAACACGACGCGAATATCCGGATGCGCGCGATATGCCGCAGCCTAAGTAAAGACTTTCCTCTTCTGCAACGAATCAATCTTGCTAACGATATGTGTCGCGCATGCAGTGCACCTGAGCATGCCCGTCACAACGATGAATTCAGCCAGTATCGCGCCGTATGTCCATGCGATGTTTTCCATTTCACGAATATAGCGGCTCGATTAGCATCATACCTCGATAGTAAAGCATCGATTATCGTTAGGAGGTTTGGATAACCAGTGTACAACTGACGTTCTCTCAACTTGCTTGCATTCTGCTTATAGTCTTTATGTCGAACGTTCAACCCGCCACCCGAACCGCACACGCCAACTCGAAGAAAGTCGGATTCGCCGCCTTCATCGGCACGACCATCGAGTGGTACGACTTCTATATCTACAGTACGGCTTCGGCACTCATCTTCAGTCACACCTTTTTTCCGCCTTCGACCAATCCGTTGACCGGCATCCTCGGCGCATTCGCTGCTTACGGCGTGGGCTTCTTCGCGCGCCCGCTCGGGGCCGTCTTCGCCGGACACTTCGGCGACCGCCTGGGACGCAAGCAGGTGCTGGTGTTCTCGCTCGTCCTGATGGGTATTGCAACCGTGCTGACGGGACTGCTGCCCAGCTATGCGACGGCGGGTCTGCTCGCCACTGCGCTGCTCGTGCTGCTGCGCCTGCTTCAGGGTGTGGCGACAGGCGCGGAATGGGGCGGCGCTTCGCTGCTGGCCGTCGAGCATGCGCGGCCACGTTCGCGCGGGCTGCTCGGCTCGTTCACACAGGCGGGTTCTGCAGCGGGGATGCTGCTCGCGTCGGCGACGTTTTTGATCGTGCGTTCGTCGCTTTCCACCGATGCCTTCTCCGCGTGGGGCTGGCGCCTGCCGTTCCTGTTCAGCGTGATCCTCGTCGCAGTCGGCGTGTTCGTGCGCACACGCATCGACGAACCGGCGCCCTTCATCGCCGTGAAAGCCGAAGGGCGTATCCGCCGTCTGCCTGTCGCGGAGGTGCTCCGTCATCATCGGCGCGCGCTGTTCGTGACCATTGGCCTGCGCCTGCTGCAGCCTGCGATGTACGCGATCGTGACCACCTACGCGATCAGCTATCTGAACATGAAACGCGGCGGCGCGGCGGCGGCATTGAGCGCCGTGATTATCGGCTCGATCTTCGCGGTGATTGCAACGCCGCTCTGGGCCGCGCTGTCCGATCGCATCGGCCGACGTCGTCCGGCGATCTGGGCCGTGGTCGGTATCAGTATGCTGGCGTGGCCGTTCTTCTGGTTCCTCGATCACGGCAATCTGACCTATCTGCCGCTCGTGTACGCGATCGAACTCGCTATCTTCGATGCCGCCATCTACGCACCCGGTGCGGCATGGTTCGCCGAACAGTTTCCCGTGGAAGTGCGTTATAGCGGCATCTCGCTGGGCTACCAGATCGGCACGCTGTTATCGGGCGGGCTGACGCCGTTCGTCGCGGCGGCCTTGCTGGCAGCGGGCCACGGCGCGCCGTGGCTGATCTGCGCGTATATCTCCGCGCTCGGCCTGCTGAGCCTGATTGCCGTGCTCGCTGCCGCCGATCCCGTGCGCCGCTCGGCGAGCCAGGCTGCATCGAGTCACGCTCAGCAGACGAGCGTTGCCGGCTAACGCTGACTGGTAAAAGGAAGAGGAATAGGAATCAATGAGTCAAGACCGTACCCATGCGGAAGAAGCGCGCCTGCTCGGCGCACTCGAACGTAAGCATGCAGGCCCGAAGGCCTTTCGGGCGCTGTCCGCGCCTGTATGGCGCGACGGGCATCTGTCCGAGAGGGACAAGCATCTCGTGGCAGTTGCAGTGGCGCAGGTGACGCGCTGCGTGTTCTGTATCGAACATCATGCGGAACTGGCGCGCAAATTCGGCGCATCGGAGCAGGAGGCGTTCGCCGTGAGCTATATCGCGGCAGCGCTGGAATCGCTTGGCGATGCGGCGCTCTCCTTCGGCAAGGAAGGCTTCACGCTCGACAACGAAGCGCATCTGGCTGGCAAGCCTATCGCGTCCGCGCGAGCCGATTTTCTGCGAGCCGTCCTCGACACCGATGCGCTCAAGGCTGGCTTCGTCTCCATCGTTGCGGCAGCAGTCGCCTATACACAAGCAAACGAAGCCCGCCGCCGACTTTTTCACCAGCGGGCGCTCGACGCCGATGAACACG
Source organism: Paraburkholderia atlantica (assembly GCF_009362785.1). Taxonomy (GTDB): domain Bacteria; phylum Pseudomonadota; class Gammaproteobacteria; order Burkholderiales; family Burkholderiaceae; genus Paraburkholderia; species Paraburkholderia atlantica. The sequence goes on along the minus strand of NZ_WHNQ01000018.1, from coordinate 86,864 downwards.
TCGAGGCGCTCGACGAAGCGTACGCAATCGTCGTTGTTCTGCGTGCAGGTGCAGTTTATTCGCATACGCTACACGTCGCCAGCGCATTCACCGCCACCTGATCTGACGACACACGTTGCGCGAGCGCGGGAAACGCTCAGTGGGATCAACGCCGGTAGCTCGCGCCGGTATGCGGCGCGCTCAGATAACGGTCACCGCCCAGCAGTTTCTCGCGCAACGTGCCTTCGTCGTAACGAGTCTTGTACGCGCCGCGGCGCTGCAATTCAGGCACGAGATAGCGCACGATGTCGCGGAACGTGCGCGGCGACTCGACCCATGTCAGGTTGAAACCATCGATACCCGTTTCCTCGACAATCGCCTGCAGTTCATCCGCGACCTGCGATGCATCGCCCACCACCACTGCACCGCGTCCCCCGATCGACACGAACTCAACAGCATCGCGCACCGTCCACACCTTGTCGGGATCGAGCTTGCTGAATGAGGCGAGCGCCGACTGGCCCGCGTCGGTATCGACATAGGCGAGCGTATCGTGCAGCTGGTAGCGCGACAGGTCGATACCCGTCCAGCCCGACAGCAGCGCGAGCGCACCTTCGTAGCTCGCGCGCTCACGATATTCAGCGTAACGGGCCTGCGCCTGCTCCGCCGTTTCATCGACGATCACGGTCAACATCGCAAAGAGCCGCGCACTATCTGGCGCGCGGCCCGCTTCGGCGAGTGCAGTGCGCACGCTCTGCGCGGCTTTGCACAGGCCGTTACGCGTCGGTGCGCCGAGAAAAATGCACTCCGCGTGCTGGGCCGCGAAACGTGTGCCGCGTTCTGAACCGCCTGCCTGAAACAGCAGCGGCGCGCTATCTGGGCGACCATGCCATCCAGCACGCGGACTGGGGCTCGAGACGCATCGATTTCCAGCCGTATCCGTATCCGAGCTACACGGAAGAACTCGTGCGCCGGCTGAAAGCGACCCAGGTGGAAGGCGCGAGCCAGTTCCTCGCATCGCTCGATCCGAAACAGGTCGCAAGCGATCTCGTCGACGACCGCTTCGTGAAGAAAAGCATCGAAGCATCGGGTGGCCTGTCGGCGTTCCGTCAGGAGGCGGGCTATACGCGCAAGGAGACGATCCTTGTCTAGCGTGCTAGTCCGTGAGGCTTCGTCGCCCGCGCGGCGCCGGGCACCGGCGTCCGCGCATTGGCGCAGTGTCGCGCTCGGCGTCGCGGGCCTGGCCGCCACGTTGGCGCTCTGGTGGCTGGCCGTCACGCTGCTCGCGGGCCACAATGCGATGGCCGCACAGTTCGCCCCGCAGCGCGCACTGGAAGCCCTGCCCGCCCTCATCACCAGCGATCAGCTGCTGGTGCATGTGGCGACCAGCCTCAAGCGAATCGCCGTCGGACTTGCATGGGCGGTCGTGGTCGGCGTGCCCTTGGGCTTCGCGATCGGCCGTCTGCGTTGGCTTGAACAGACTCTCTCGCCCACGTTGCAGTTTTTGCGCATGATCTCGCCGCTCTCGTGGATGCCGCTGGCCGTGATGTCGCTCGGCGTTGGCGATCGTGCGGTGTATTTTCTGCTCGCGTTCGCCGCTGTCTGGCCGCTCGTGATGAGCACGGCGTCGGGTGTCGCACATCTGGACCAGCGCTGGATCCAGCTTGGCGAAAGCCTCGCCGCCACACGTGCGGAAATGCTCTGGCATATCTATGTCCCGGGCGTCGCTGCGCATGTGCTCACTGGCGTGCGACTCGCTATCGGCATCTTGTGGATCGTGCTGGTGCCTGCGGAAATGCTCGGCGTGAGCGCGGGACTCGGTTATCTGATTCTCGATACCCGCGACCGGCTCGCGTATTCGGAGCTGACGGCCGTCATCCTCGTGATCGGCGTACTGGGTTTTCTGCTGGATCTCGCGGCGCGCGCCATTGCCGCGCGCCTGTCGAGTGACGTGGCGGTGCGGGATCAGTAGATCCCTGTATCACGCCGATGCGTTGTTGACACGAGGTGAACCGGTGCGTCCCGATGGATGCGCTGCTGTTCTCGTTTGGCGGCACGGGAGGCAGATTCCCGTGCACGCTCCGGCAAGCGTCAGAAAAACAATAGCGCACGCAGCTCAATACTCCGACGCGGCCTTGCATCCGGCGGTGACGACGGATCATCGAATGCCGTATGCGCCGTCAGCCGCGCGATGTCGTCGCCGGCGGAATCGTAGATCTTCAGCAGCAGCACTTCTTTCGGCGTCATCAGCGGGAAGTAGTACCAGTGATGCTTCGGGTTGTACACGAACGCATAGGTCTCGCCGACCTTGTCCTGATAGATCAGATCCGACGGCACCAGATCGGTCGGCGCAATACTGCGCGCATCGCACAACGCCAGCGGCGACGATTCGACCGTCGATCCGATGGGACGCCACAGGTTGACGATCGCCACCCTGCCCTTGAGCAGTTCTTCCGCTTCATGCGGCGGCAGGTGATCGCGCACGCGGCGCGGACCCGACACGAAGGTCTGGTCGTTGTGAATGAACTTGACCGGCTCGCGCACGGTGCCTGGACGCGCCGCATGGCCGTCGCGAATCGTGTGATCGAAGATGACGGCGCGCTTCGCGCCCGTCCAGCCCCTTAGCAGCGCCTCCGACTCCGGATAGTAAATGCGTTCTATCGCAGCAGGGTCCGTGAAATCGCTGAGCACGCTCGCGTGCTGCCGCAACTCGAAACCGTTGCGGTCCAGCGATAAACCACCCGGCGGTGGCGAAACCCGCGCATTGATGATGTTCACACGCTGCGTCCGATACACGCCACTGCGCTGCGGCACGCCAGCAGGCGGCTCATAAGCGTAGGTAGCGGGCTTTTCCCCCGTCGCGACGAGATAGTTCAAGGCGGCTTCGACGACGGCCGGCTGTTCAATGACGACATCGCTCATGAGTTACGCTCCATGCCTGCGAGTGGACGAATTCAGTCCGGCGCTATTTCGCCGATGATCTGACAAGAACCGGATGTGACTGTGATGTTGAAGTAGCCGGCGCGCGCATAGCGGGCAATGCGTTCGAGGCGCTCCGGATCGTCCTTACACGTATGCTCCGGTACAGACGGCACAGGCCGCGCCTGCGCGCGCTGACGCACGAATTCCAACGGATGAAGCACGGCCAGACGGTAAAACGATGCGAGGCTCATCGACATGACGCGCCCTCCTGCTCGTGGCAATATCAGTTGAATCTAGTCAGTGCGGTGGCAATGCACAAACAAGCATTTGTGCATTGCTTTGCAACGCGTGGACGATGTATGAACCGGCCGTTCGAAGCTGCTCGGCCCGGCTGCGCAAATATGCGCGACACTGCTTAGGCACAAACATTGTTTGGATTCGTGCCTGTCGCTATTTCGCGCTGCAGGCGAGCTTGTCCGGCTGGAAGGCGCACGGTCTTGCCGGTATCGAACGCGAGCGCATCCGCGCGGACGTCGCCATCCCCGATGATTACGCCGTCGAAGCCGCTATCGCCATCGGCCGTGCGGGCGACAAATCGTCGTTGCCTGAAGGGTTGCAGAAGCGCGAATCGCCGAGTCCGCGCAATCCGTTGGCTGCGTTTGCTGCTGAAGGACAGTTCACGTTCTAAGCGCCGTCATCTCGGCGGCAAGGCGCATCTCGACGAGATGCACCTTCTCACGGTTCAATCCGCGTTATCCGTTGACAGCAACCGCGCTATCCGTTGCTGCGCGCTCCAGCTCATTGCGCGAATGCGCGAGGCTGAAGCGTTCATTGGAAGGCGTGCCGTTCAGATGATAATTGCCCACGGCCGCTTCACGCTGGATCGCGGGATTATGCGATGCCAGCACGCGCGCATTTCGCCAGTGACGGTCCAGCCGTCGTGTCTCACTGGTTGCTGACGCGCCGCCCACTTCGAAGACCAGCGTTGCCGCCTCCAGCACCTGCTCGATCACGATCTGCTGTGCCTGGTACGCTTCGATGTCGAGCGCGATATAGGTTTCCTGCGTCGCGTGTCCCGCGAGTCGCGCCTGATACGCGCTTTCCAGCGAACGTGCGACGGATGCCGTGATGCTCTCCGCCGAATACGCGAGACTCGCGAGACGCCCGATGACACGATGCACAAGCGGATTGTCACGCGGACTGGAGCGGCCAGGCACGCCGAACGTGCGCGTGTGCGCCTGCGCAAAGGCCACGCCGTCACGTAGCACGGCGCGCGCAATGCCTGTCAGCGTCGCGAGATGGACGGTCTGATAGAACGCCGTCAATGAAGTATTGCGGCGCGGCTCCGACGCCTTGTAGCGCACCAGCAGCTGTTCGTCTTTCACATGCACCGACTCGAAGCGCGTCGTGCCGCTGGCCGTCAGACGCTGGCCAAAGCCGTCCCAATCGTCGATGCGCGCGACACCCGGTGCGTCCGCGCGCACCACGACGCGCACGTCGTCGGTGCCGTCATGCGCGGCAACGTCGATCCAGTCCGCGTAGAGCGTGCCCGTGCTGTAGTACTTTTCGCCGTTCAGCCACCAGCCGTTGCCGCCTTTGTCGGCCACCAGCGTGACGGTGTTGTGCGTGCTGCCAGTACGCTCGGAGATCGCCGCACCAATGGTTTCGCCCGCGGCGATCTTCGGCAGCCAGCGCTCGCGCAGTGCTTCGTCATCGCTTTCGAGCCGGCTTTCGATAAAGCCCGAATTCAGCCGCAAGATCTGCGGCAGATTCGAATCGGCCTCGCCAAGGCGCGTCAACAGACGAAAGAACTGCGGCAGGCTCACGCCGCTGCCGCCGTAACGATTCGGCACGCGCAACGCAGTAAATCCCGCTTCTTTCAGCCAGCGCACGGCATCGTAGGCGAGTTCCCGATTCTGCTCGCGCTCGATACTACCGGCGGCAATCCGCTCGAATACGGGCGCAAAGCGCGCGTCGAGTTCCGCGTCGTCGGCGCCGCTGGCGGCGTCGTGCGGGGCGGCGGGAATCGTACTCATCGACAGTCTCCGGACAGGTTAAGAGCCCTGCAGACTAAGCGCCGCCAACACTCCGCTGCAACCAACAAAAGCCGATAACGATATGCGCCAAACCGTGTAGCGCGGCTTGACGTCTTAAGCCCGCTACGTGTATTGCTAATCTCGTGCGGCCGGTTAAGTTTCTGCAAAACGATTATTGGAGCGCGCACAGAGCGCTTTTTATACTCGGCTCTCAGTCAGCACTCGCCGCATGAGAGTGCCAGCGAGATTCCCATTTCTCTATGCCTTGAAGGAAGAAACAGATAAGTTTGCGTCCGTTACATGATCGCGTGATCGTGAAGCGTCTCGATCAGGAAACACGTACTGCATCGGGCATCGTGATTCCCGATAGCGCCGCCGAAAAGCCGGATCAGGGCGAAATCGTCGCCGCCGGGCCGGGCCGTCGCGGCGACGACGGCAAGCGTATCGAACCCGACCTGAAGGTCGGTGAGCGTGTGCTGTTCGGCAAGTACTCGGGCCAGTCGGTGAAGGTCGACGGCAACGAACTGCTGGTGCTGCGCGAAGAAGATATCGTCGCGGTCGTTCAATCCTGAGGAGAATGCAATCACGGCAGCTAAAGAAATCGCCTTCAGCGATCACGCACGCTCGAAACTGGTAGAAGGCGTCAACTTGCTCGCCAATGCGGTGAAGGTCACGCTCGGCCCGAAAGGCCGTAACGTCGTGCTCGAACGGAGTTTCGGCAGTCCCATCGTCACGAAGGACGGTGTATCGGTGGCGAAGGAAATCGAGCTTGCGGACAAGCTGCAGAACATCGGCGCGCAACTCGTGAAGGAAGTGGCGTCGAAAACCAGCGATGCCGCCGGTGACGGCACGACGACAGCCACTGTGCCCGCGCAGGCCATCGTGCGCGAAGGCCAGAAGTATGTGGCGGCAGGTCTCAATCCGCTCGATCTGAAGCGCGGCATCGACAAGGCAGTGATCGCCGCCGTCGAAGAACTCGCGAAGATCAGCAAGCCGACCACCACCAGCAAAGAGATTGCACAGGTTGCGACCATCTCGGCCAACGGTGAAGAATCGATCGGTCAACGCATTGCGGAAGCGATCGACCGCGTCGGCAAGGAAGGCGTGATCACCGTCGAAGACGGCAAGTCGCTGGCCGATGAACTCGACGTGGTCGAAGGCCTGCAATTCGATCGCGGCTATCTGTCGCCGTACTTCATCAACAATCAGGACCGCCAGCTCGCCGTGCTCGAAGAGCCGTTCATCCTGCTGCACGACAAGAAGGTCTCCAACATCCGCGATCTGTTGCCCGTGCTCGAACAGGTGGCAAAGTCAGGACGCCCGCTGCTGATCATCGCGGAAGACGTGGAAGGCGAAGCGCTCGCGACGCTGGTCGTCAACAATATTCGCGGCATCCTGAAGACAGTAGCCGTGAAGGCGCCGGGTTTTGGCGACCGTCGCAAGGCACTGCTCGAAGACATCGCGATTCTGACGGGCGGCCTGGTGATCGCCGAGGAAACCGGCCTGACGCTCGAAAAGGCTACTCTCGCGGAACTCGGCCAGGCCAAGCGCATCGAGGTCGGCAAGGAGAACACCACGGTTATCGATGGCGCAGGCGAGAAGGTCAACATCGAGGCACGCGTGAAGCAGATTCGCGCGCAGATCGCCGAGGCAACATCGGACTACGATCGCGAGAAGCTGCAGGAACGCGTGGCAAAGCTCGCTGGCGGCGTGGCAGTCATCAAGGTGGGCGGCGCGACCGAAATCGAAGTGAAGGAGAAGAAGGACCGCGTCGACGACGCGCTGCACGCTACACGCGCGGCCGTCGAAGAAGGCATCGTGCCGGGCGGCGGCGTGGCGCTGATCCGTGTCAAGCAGGCGATCGCCGAACTGAAGGGCGCAAATGCCGACCAGAATGCCGGCATCAACATCGTGCGCCGTGCGCTCGAAGAACCGTTGCGCCAGATCGTCGCGAATGCAGGCGAGGAAGCGAGCGTCATCGTCGCCAAGGTCGCGGAGGGTTCGGGCAACTATGGCTACAACGCCGCCACGGGTCAGTACGGCGATCTCGTCGAAACGGGTGTCGTCGATCCGACCAAGGTCACGCGTACCGCGCTGCAAAACGCGGCATCCGTGGCCAGCCTGCTGTTGACGACGGACGCCACCGTGCACGAAGCACCCAAGGATGCAGCGCCTGCTGCGCCGGGTGGTCCGGGCGCGGGGGGACCAGGGTTCGATTTCTAAGGCATTTTTGAGAAGGTTCGCTGACGCTGTGAAGCGTCAGCGCAAGAACGCCGCGCGTATCGATGAGATTCGCGCGGTGTCTGTTTCGTTCAAGTCAGTGCACGCATGTTTATCTTCATCCACAACTCGATTACGTACGTCACACGCTAGCGCGCAAATCGAGTCCTGATACGCCGCTTTCTCAAATTCACCCTCGGACATCGTGTCAAATCATGCGCTCGCCTCTGTCCTGCTGAACTGAAAAGCAAAGCACAAAAAAGCGTTTGTCTTCGCAGCGCTGACCAGCTTTTAATATCAAACTTACCTTCGCTCGACGCGCACCTTTCGAGACATATCGCCTGTCGACTTCGGATGGAGTGCCCGTCACAACTCCGCAGCTGAGCGTTCATTTTTTTTACCGCGATCATGGAGCGTATGTGTCTGATCTGACTTCTTCGCGTCATGGGTCTGCTTCGCCCTTATGCACCCGCGCCGGTGTATCGAAAGTCACACTGTACAAGTGGCTTTCGTGGGCGGTGCCCGCGCTTGTCGTTGTGCTGTGGGAAGCCGCTGCACGCCTCGGCCTCATCACGCCGCAGGTGCTGCCGGCGCCGAGCAGTGTGCTCGGTACCGCAATCGATCTCGCGCATAACGGTGAATTGTTCGTTCATCTTGGCGTGTCGCTGCTGCGCGCTGCCGCGGGTTTTGTGATCGGCGGAACGATCGGGCTTGCGCTGGGCATTCTCGTCGGCTTCTCGCCGTTCGCGCGGGCGCTGTTCGACCGCTCGATCCAGATGGTGCGCGCCATACCTTTTCTCGCGATGCTGCCGCTCGTCATCGTCTGGTTCGGTGTTGGCGAGGTCGCGAAGATTTTTCTCGTCGCGCTTGCCGTGCTCTTCCCCATCTACATCAACACAATGCTCGGCATCCGCCAGATCGATCCGAAGCTGACGGAACTTGCGAAGGTGATCGGGCTCGACTGGACCGCCATCGTGCGGCGAATCATCCTGCCCGGCGCGATGCCGTCCATCCTCACCGGCGTGCGCTACGCACTCGCTCATGCATGGCTTGCACTCGTGATCGCCGAAACGCTGGCGACAACCAAGGGCATCGGTTTTCTCGCGATGGATGCCCGTGAATTCCTGCAAACCAATGTCATTCTGCTGACCATGATCATCTACGCGATCATCGGCGTGATCGCCGACGCACTGGTGCGATCGCTCGAAGCCCGCTTTCTGTCGTGGCACGCGAACTACGCGCAAGGAGTACGCCAATGAGCGCGAGCCTCGCGTTATCCCGTGAATCGAATATCCTTGAACTCAATGAAGAGCGTGCAGCGCGGCCAGGGCTCGCCGTATCGGTACGCGGCCTGCAACGCCGATACGGCGCTCGGGTCGTCATCGATTCGCTGGATCTCGACATCAACAAGGGTGAATTCGTCGCGCTGCTAGGTGAAAGCGGCTGCGGCAAGACCACGCTGCTGCGTGCGCTGGCCGGACTCGATCGGCCCGATGCGGGACAGATCCGTGCACCAGAGCGGCCTTCCGTCGTGTTTCAGGAGCACCGGTTGCTGCCGTGGGCCACGCTATGGGAAAACGTCGCGCTTGGCCATGAAGCAACGGTTGGCCGCGCGGGTGCCGCGCATGCGCTCAATGAAGTCGGCCTGTCCGGCCGCGAAAACGACTGGCCACGCAACCTGTCGGGCGGTCAGGCACAACGCGTCGCGCTGGCACGCGCACTCGTTCGCGATCCCGCGCTGCTCCTGCTCGACGAACCATTCGCGGCACTCGACGCTCTCACGCGTATCAAGATGCACGGACTCGTCAAGGAACTCGTGGCACGCCATCAGCCCGGCGTGCTGATCGTCACGCATGACGTCGACGAAGCGCTCACGCTCGCCGATCGCATCCTGGTGATGCGCGCGGGGCGCATCGCCGCTTCCTTCCAGCCCAAACACCACACACCACAGGAGTTGCGATCCGTCCTGCTCGACGAGCTGGGCGTACGTGCTCACTGATCGGGTCGCTTTTCAGCATCACATCGAGGACTTTAAAACAATGAACGATCACTCATCTGGCCGCCGCCAGGTTTTGCGGGCGGCGGGTGGACTGCTGGCCGGTCTCGCCACCAGCAGCGTGCTGCCCGTGCGCGCCGCCGAGCCGCGCAAGCTGACACGCAACACTGACACGGTGCGCATCGGCTGGGGCTATGGCAGCCTGCCCGATATCGCGAAGCAACGCGGCGTGTTCGAAAAGACGCTTGCCGAGAAGGGCATCAAGGTCGAATGGATCGGCCCGTTTCCGAACCACGCACCGTCAATCCAGGCCGTGGTCGGAAACAGCGCTGACTTTGGCTTCTGGGGCTCGACAACGCCGGCGCTGGCCGCGATGCTCGCCGGCTCGCCGATCGTCTTCACTGCGTTCGACGTCTATTCGCCGCGCTCGACAGCCATCATCACGAAGAAGTCGAGCGGCATCAATTCGGTCGCGGATCTGGCAGGCCGCAAGGTCGCCGTCAACCGCTCGGGACTCGGCGAGTTTCTGTTGATTGCAGCGCTGGAGAAGAACCACATTGATCGCGATAAGGTTCAGTTCGTCTATCTGAATCCACCCGATGCCGCGCCCGCGTTTGCGCAAGGCAAGGTGGACGCATGGTCGATGTGGTCGCCCGCCGTCGATATCTCGCGTTTTTCGAACGACGCGCACGACATCTTCAACGAAGGCCGCGACCTCGAGTTCCTGATCGACTACAGCTCGCTGGTGACGCGCCGTAAGTTCGCCGACGAGAACTCGGAACTGGTGCGCGCGGTGATCGACGCGTATTACGTCGAAGGCGCGTGGCAGTCGGCGCATCCGGTCGAATCCGAACAGCTCGTGCAGCGCGAAGCGAAATATCCGGACCAGGTACGCGATTATCTGGCAAGCCTCAAGCGCGTCAATCAGTTCCACGAACCCGACGACGCGGCATTCATCGCGCAGTTGCAGCGCGCCGCCGACTGGCTCGCCGAACGCAGGATCATCAACTCGCGCATCAAGGTCGCGGATTACAGCGTCAAGGTTTGATGCAGCCGCCGATGAACACACATCACACTATCCGAGAAGAGCGCCACACGCATGGCTGACTCTGATCCAACCATCGCTCATAGCGGACAGCCGAAGCTGGTTTCGCCGCTGTCCATTGCGCTCGGCCTGTCGGGTGTCATCGACGATATCGCGTCGACTGCGGCGGAGCGCGAACTGGCTCACCGTCTGCCGTACGACGAGATCGGCGCGCTCAAGGCGCACGGCTTCGGCGCATTGCGCCTGCCCTCCGATGCCGGTGGGCACGGCCTGCGATTGAGCGAACTTCTGACAGTAGCCCGCGATGTAGCGGCGGCAGATTCGAATATCGCTCACGCGTTTCGCAATCATCTGTGGCAAGTCGAAGCGGCGCTCCGGCGACGAGACCATCCGTTTCACGCTCACGTGCTTGCATTGACTGCGCAGAAGAAAACCATCGGACTGAGTTTTGCCGAAACCGATGCGCGCGCCGCGGGCGCACGATCGAGCCGCGTGCTCAGCAAGCTCGAATGGGACGATACACAACAGCATTATGTCGGCTCGGGCGACAAGATCTACGCGACGGGCAATCTGTATAACGACGCCTTCGTCGGGGTCGCTGTCGAAAGCCGCGAGGGCCGCACCGTGCAATATGTGCTCGAGCGCGGCGAAGGCGTCAGCGACGATGATGACTGGCAAGGTTTTGGCCAGCGTCTGACGGGCTCCGGCACTGCGAGATTTCGTGCTGTGACGGTCCCCGCCGCGCAGGTTTATCCGCAGGATCCGCCGCGCTCCGACGAAGCCGCGCCCTGGGGATTTACCTTCCATCAGGTGTATCTGACGAACTGCATTGCGGGCATCGCGCGACGCGTCGCGTTGGACGCGGTGGACGTGCTGCGCGCACGTAAGCGCAACTTCTATCACGGCGAAACCGCGCATCCCGCCGATGAACCGGTGCTCCAGGCCTTGCTTGGCCGCATCCGCGCATATGCCGCGAGCGTCGAGGCAACGGCCGATCGCGCGGTCAGCGCGCTGCAACTCGCGTCGGACGCTTATGGCACAAGCGACGAATATGATGCGACACTCGCGGCAACGTTCGCGGCGTCGGAGGCAAAGGTCGTGATCGACGACCTCGCGCCGCAGATTGCCACCTGGCTGATCGATCTCGGCTCAGGCTCGGTCGTCTCGCGCGTCGGTGCGCTCGACAGGCACTGGCGCAATATCAAGGTGATGGCCTCGCACAATCCCCGGCTCTACAAAGAGCGTCTGCTTGGGCAAAACCTGTTGAACGGGCAGCTTCCCCCGACAGGCGCATTCTTCTGATAGCAACAGGCCACGTCGCAACGTGGCCTGTTGCTATCCTGTGCGCTCAGTCGGCAAGCAGGCGGCGCACGCGCGGCGCCACTTCTTGCGCGAAGACACGCATATCAGCCTCGAAAGGCTGAAACTGCAGCATGAACAGTTCGATGCCCGCACGATGGAACTCAGCGATACGCTGCGCCACCGTGTCGTAATCACCGACCAACCCCGCGGCCGTCCCGCCGTTCGATCCCACGCGTGCCGATTGCGCGAACGTCTGGATCATCACCACGTTGGGATCGATATTCGCCTTCTGCCGCTCGCGCAACGGCTTGTCGAGTTCGGCGAGTGCAAAGAGATGCGCAAGGTGTGCGTCGGCTTCGGCCTGCGTCGGTCGCGCAATCACGAATGCGGACAAGCCGAAGCGCAACGGCGCCTGCCCCGCTCGCCGCGTTCGCGCCGATACATCGCCGATCAGGCGCGCGACATCGTCATACGGCTGGCCATTGATGAACCACACATCGCCATGCGCAGCCACCAGCGAGCGCGCCGGCTCCGACTCGCCGCCCACGTAGATACGCGGACGTGCGCGGAACGGGTCGGCGGGCCGCAACGCGTAGTCGTCGATACGGAAATGGTCGCCTTGATGATTCAGCGTTTCGCCGCGCAACAGCGCATCCACCACTGCGATCCATTCGCGGCCGTAGGCATAGCGCTCATCGTGTTCAGGAAACCCGATACCAGCACGCTCGAGTTCCGGACGGTTCCACGCATTCACCAGATTGATCGCGAACCGGCCGCCGCTGATGTGCTCGATCTGTTGCGCCATCTTGGCCAGCACGACGGGATGATAGAGATATGGCTTGATAGCAGCGATGATCTCGATACGCGAAGTCAACGCCGCCAGTGCCGCCGACGCCGTCCATGCTTCGAGCTGATCGAGCGAAGCGTCGTGCGGGTTGATCGTATGCTGCGCGACGAGCACCGAATCGTAGCCGAGTTGCTCGGCCTCCAGCACGAGTGCCTTGTTGCGGGCCCAGGATGCATCGTAGGGTTCGTCGGGGTCCTGTAGCGCTGCACGGCTGCCGTGCACTAGCGCCCAAATGCCGAACCGCGGGAGTGAGGTTGTTGCCATCGGTGCCTGATCGATACACGTCCATTGAGGCTGTGTATGCTACCGCCGCATCCGTTCGCGCGATCTATTTTGTGCTGCTATCGAATTATCGAAATGGCATGTTGCGCACATGCCGTCGATGCCGCTCAGCGTGTGTTTTGACCCGCACGCACATCGAACGCACCGCCGGTTAGCACCTGATCGCGCAGTGTCACCGGCTTCTTGCCGGGCAAGAGCGGAAACACCAGCTCAGCGAAGCGAATCGATTCCTCCAGATGCGGATAGCCGGATAACACGAAGCTGTCCGCGCCGGCATCGACATATTCCTTCAGCCGTTGCGCCACCGTCTGCGGATCGCCGACCAGCGCCGTGCCCGCGCCGCCGCGCACCAGCCCCACGCCTGCCCAGAGATTCGGGCTGATCTCCAGCTTGTCGCGACGCCCGCCATGCAATGCGGCCATACGCTGCTGACCAACGGAATCCATGCGCGCGTAGTTCTCCTGCGCGCGCCGAATGTCTTCGTCGTCGAGCTTGCTGATGAGGCGGTCGGCTTCCGCCCATGCCTCTTCGTTTGTCTCGCGCACGATCACGTGCAGACGCACGCCGAGACGCAGCTTGCGCCCGTGCTCCGCGGCGCGGCGCTGGACATCGGCGAATTTTTCAGCGACGGCAGCGGGCGGTTCGCCCCACGTCAGGTAGGCATCGACATGCTTGGCGGCCAGTTCATGCGCAGCCGGCGACGACCCGCCAAAGTACAGCGGCGGATAAGGCTGCTGCACGGGCGGATGAAAATTACGCGCCTGCTCGACACGGACATACTTGCCCTTGTAGTCAACCGTCTTGCCGGACAGCAGCTCGCGCCACACCGTCAGAAACTCATCGGCGGCTGCGTAGCGTTCGTCGTGCGGGAGAAACACTCCGTCGGCGGCAAGTTCCGTCGCATCGCCACCCGGCACGACATTGAGCAGCAGGCGCCCGTTCAAGGCCTGATCGAGCGTCGCCGCCTGGCGCGCGGCCGCCGTCGGTCCGCTGATCGACGTGCGCAGCGCGACCAGCAACTTGATGCGCTGTGTCACGGGTATCAGGCTCGCAGCCGTGACCCACGGGTCCTGGCAACTGCTGCCCGTCGGAATCAGCAAGCCGTCGTAGCCGAGCTGGTCGGCCGTGACGGCGATCTGGCGCATGTATTCGTTGGTCGGCGCCCGGCCGAAGTCGGACTTGCCGAGATAGCGGGTATCGCCCGAAGTCGGCAGAAACCAGAAGATGTCGAGACTCATGAGTGTTCCTTTGCGAGGCGCTGCGATGCGCCTGTCGTATCTATATTCACAGGCTCCGTCGCACGACGTCGGTACCTTGCCGCCGCGTGGCGTTCCGGGAGTTGATCGCCTTCGCCGAATAGCCGCTGCCGCAGAGTGCCGTCGGCGTAGGCGGTCTTGTAGAGGCCGCGGTTTTGCAACTCGGGCACGACGAGATCGATGAAATCCTCGTAGCTCTCCGGCACCACCGTGCGGCTCAGATTGAAACCGTCGATACCCGTTTCGTCGATCCACGATTCCAGTTCATCCGCAACCTGCGCGGCGCTGCCGACAATGGCGGGATAACGCCCGCCAAGCTCGAACATTTCCAGCAGTTTGCGGCGCGTCCAGCCATGCTGCTTCGCAGTGCGCGTAGCTGATTCGATCGCATTGCCCGGCACGTAGTCGACAGGCGCGTCGAGATCGTATTGCGAATAGTCGATGCCCGTGCTCGCTGCAAAGTGCGCAAGGCCCGCTTCACGGCTCGCGTAGCGCAGATAGTCGGCGTATTTTTCGCGCGCCTCGTGTTCGGTTGCGGCCGCCACGACGGCGGCACCGGCAAACACTTTCACGTCGTCGGGCCGGCGTCCTGCCTGCACGAGCTGCTCGCGCAGCGTCTGCACGGTTTCGCGCGCAACCTTGCGATTCGGCGGCGAGATGAACACGCATTCGGCGTGACGCGCGGCAAAGCGCTGGCCACGCCCGGAACTGCCCGCCTGAAACAGAACCGGCGTACGTTGCGGCGAGGGCTCCGCGAGGTGATGGCCGTCGACGTTGTAGTAACGGCCTGCATGTCGAACGGGATGCACCTTCGCCGGGTCCGCGTACACACGCGCGGCCTTGTCTCGCCGTACGGCATCCGCTTCCCAGCTGCCTTCCCACAGCTTGTAGAGCACGTCGAGATATTCGTCCGCGCGTTCGTAGCGTTCGTCGTGCGGAAGCTGCTCGCTGAGCCCCATCGCGCGCGCCGCGCTGTCCAGATAACCGGTGACGATGTTCCAGCCAATGCGCCCTTGCGTCAGATGATCGAGCGTCGAGAAGCGGCGCGCGAGCAGATACGGCTGCTCGTAGGTGAGATTGACCGTCACGCCGAAGCCCAGATGTTCGGTCACGGCCGCCATCGCCGAGACCAGCAGCAACGGATCGTTGACAGGCAATTGGATCGACTCGCGCAATGTCACGTCGACGTTGTGCTGATAGACGTCGTACACACCGACGATATCGGCGAGAAAGAGGCCATCGAACAGGCCGCGCTCCAGCGTACGGGCGAGATCGGTCCAGTACGGCAACTGACGATAATCGACCGAGCGATCGCGCGGATGCGTCCACAATCCGTGATTGATGTGGCCTACGCAGTTCATGTTGAACGCGTTGAGCAGGATCTGTTTGCGTGTCATTACAAGGCTCCGTGCCGGGGCGGCAGCTTGTCGTTGAGGTAGTAGTTGCCGACCGCGTGATACTTCCAGCGCACCGGGTCGTGCAGCGTGTGCGTGCGAGCGTTGCGCCAGAAACGGTCGAGACCGAGGCCATCGAGCGTCGCCGATGTGCCCGTCAGTTCGAACAGGCGCGAGCCTGCATCGAGCGAAATCGTCGTGGTGAGCGCGCGCGCCTCAGCCACCGCCACCGATGCTTCCGCCACCGAGCGATCCGACGGACCCGCCTGCGCGGCATCGACGAAGCGTGCCGCGCGGCGCAGCAAAGCCTCGGCCGCACGCAGGCGTACAGCGAGATCGCCGAACTGTGCGATGGTCAGCGGGTCGTCGGTGGCGCGGTCCACCTTCGCGTCGATCCAGGGCCGCGAATGCTCGCGCACGAACTGCAATGCGGCCTGAAACGCGCCACGCGCCTGTCCCAGATCGATCGCTGCATGCATGATCTGCGCGACCGGTCCGATGGTGGTCGGTCGTTCGAATGATGCCTGAAACGGCACGACCCATTCCGGTTCGACGCGCACGTGATTGAACTGCACCGAGCCGCTGCCCGTAATACGCTGGCCGAAACCATCCCAGTCATCGATCACTTCGACGCCCTGCGCGTTGCGCGGCACGAACGCGAGACACGTGATGTCACGCCCGAGCTCTTCCGTGATGACCAGCGTGGGAATCCAGTGCGCGTAGAGCGCGCCGGTGCAATAGAACTTGCGGCCGTCGATATGCCAGCGAGCCGTCGTGCGCGTGAGTCGCGTGCGTCGCTTGAAATCCTTGTGGCCGGTTTCGGCGAGCGCATTGCCGAAGCGCTCGCCCGCCAGCACACGATCGAAGAAAAAGCGCTGCTGCTCGGCACTGGCGCCGACGCACAGCACTTCGAGCGCATAGAAATGATTCTGCGGAATCTGGCCGAGGGAACCGTCGGCGGCCGCGATCGTCGCCGTCACTTCGGCCAGCGTTGCGCTGCTCACGCCCGCGCCGCCGAACTCGCGCGGCACGGTCATGCCCCACAGCCCGCTCGCGACGAACACATCGAGTTCGGCCCACGGCAGCCGGCGCTCGCGGTCGCGCGCCGCCGCTTCGGGTGCGAACTCCTCGGCGAGACGTTTTGCGACGCGCAACGCGTGGGCATCGTCGGTAATGAGGTCGGGCGTGCGTTGCACCTGCAGCTCGCGCGTATCTGCGGCCGTGTCTTCGGAAATATCGATGCTCATGTTTCAGTTCCACGAATGCCGCGTTGGCAGCACATGATTCAGGTGATAGTTGCCGAGCAGATGCAGCTTCCAGCGCACGGGATCATGCAGCGTATGCGTGCGCGCGTTGCGCCAGTGACGGTCGAGGTTGTGTGCGGCGCGTGTCGATGCGGAACCGGCCAGCTCGAACAGCTTCTCGCTCGCTTCGAGGGCGATGCGCGTGGTCAGCACTTTGGCCTCGGCCACGGCGACGGATGCTTGCGCGCTCGCTTCGGCATCGATGGGTGCCGCGGCAATTGCGTCAAGCGTGCGCCCTGCTTCCAGCAGCACTTCGCGTGCGGCATGCAAATCGATCAGCAAACGGCCTATGTCGGAGATGATGTATGGATCGTCGGTTGCGCGCTCCAGACCCGAATCGATCCACGGACGCGCGCGTTCGCGCACGAAGGCGAGCGCATCGGCAACAGCGGCTTCTGCGATGCCCTGATCGATGGCGGCCTGGATCAGTTGCGAGTTGGGACCGAACAGGCCCGGACGGTCGGCGAGTTGCCACAGCGGGAGCACGTCCTGCGGATCGACGCGGACGTTATCGAACACCACGCTACCGCTCGCCGTCGTGCGTTGGCCGAATGAGCTCCAGTCGTCGATCACCGTGAGACCAGGCGCATCGCGCGGCACCCAGACCTGCACGGCGCGTCCCGCGTCGTCGGTTGCTCGCGCAGGAACGCGATGTGCGAACAGCGCGCCCGTCGAATAAAACCGCTTGCCGTCGAGGCGCAGTCCATCTTGCGTATCACGCAGCCGTGTCGTCCCATGCAGCACCGTGGACACTGCCGTCGAGCGCCGTTCCGGGCCCGCATTGCCGAGCCGGTGGCCCGCCAGCACTTCGCCATACAGACGCGCTTTCTGCGCCGGTGTGCCGATTTCGCGCAGCACGCCCAACACGCCGAAATGATTCTGCGGAATCTGGCCGAGCGCGGGATCAGCGGTACAGAGAATCACGAACACTTCGGCAAGCGTCGCGAACGATACGTCCGCGCCGCCGTATTCACGCGGTACGGTGATCGAACCAAGCCCGCTCTCGGACCACTGGTCGAGTTCCGCCCACGGCAGAATGCGCTGACGGTCGCGCTCAGCCGCGCCTGCAGCAAAGCCTGCCGCAAGCGCGTGGGCGGCCGCCAGGGCGTCGGCGTCGCTGGCAATCCGCTTCACTCGCGCGGGATCGGGACGCCGCGGCGATTGCGCAGCGGCAACAGGGAATTCGACACTAGACATGATGGCTCACACGAAGACGGAAAAGCCCTTCGAGCCCATCGCGGCTCGCTTCGAACAGGGCCAATCCTGTATTGGATCAGCCCCGGCGTGCCAGCCCTACTATCGAATTTGCAAATGCTTATGACAGGCGCCGATTATCCCTGCCGTCGGACGCCCGGCGTTTCAGGAATAGAACGACGGCCTCGGCAGTTCGTCGTTGACGGCCCATTCGCCGAGTTCCTGCAACTTGTAGTCGACGGGATCGTGCAGCGTCTGCGTGCGCAGATTGCGCCAGAAGCGATCGAGCCGCAGCGCGCCATGCGTGGCCCGCGCGCCCGCTACTTCGAACAGGCGGGTGCTGAGATCGAGACCGACACGCATCGCCGCCACCTTCGCCGTGGCGACGGCAACGGCAACGTGGCCACGCGCCGTCTCGTCGAGCGATGCACCGCGCGCCCACGCTTCATCGAAGATCTGCACGGCGCGCGCGGCCAGCAGACGCACGCTTTCCAGTTCGACCCAGAACTCGCCATAGTGACGCAAGATGTGCGGATCCTTGCTGGCTTGCTGTGCGGGAGACTTGAACCACGGGCGCGATTCATGGCGTGTGTAATGCTTCATCTCCGCAAAGACGAGATATCCATTTCATCTCGCGAAAGGGCCGTTCTCTGTCTCACCCAGCGGAAGCCTTCCTCGATATATGGCACAAAATGGATGTGACGAAGCTGAACTCCAAATAAGAAAGCCCGCATTGCGCGGGCTTTTTCGTAGCTAGCTGTGGGAGTTAGAGCCTCTTGGGCATCCCGACCATGCCGGTCCGTGATATCAAGGTGGCGCACGTCTATGATCTTCTGCAATCGATTGCCAAGCGCAATTCCCTTGCGGGCGATGAACGCAAGGCCAACGGCGCTCCGCATGTCGCAATACGTCTGCGCCAACACCTAGACGCGATATTCAGACGGGCAATCATCAGCGGAAGGGCGGATACGAATCCTGTTGCAGCGCTCAAGCCATCCGACGTTGTGACGCCCCCCTACCCGCCACAACCGGGCGCTGAAGGCTGACGAACTCAGACACTTGCTGGTTGCGGCGGCGGTCACGGGAACTCCGCTCACGCGCTTAGCGATGCGTCTGCTGTTGCTCACCTCAGTGCGTACTGGCGAGTTGCGAGGCTCGACGTGGAAGGAGATTGACCTGGAATCAGCGATATGGGCGATTCCTGGCGAGCGCATGAAGATGGGACATCCGCATGTCGTCCCATTAAGCACGCAAGCAATCGAGATTTTGAAAGAAGTTCGGGAAATTACTCGAGCCAATAGCGTTGACGACTACTTGTTTCCGAACGTCAGAGACAGATCGCGCCCTATGGCGGCTACGACAATCAATGCGGTGCTGATCCGTGCTGGATTCAATCACGAGCGACTGTTCAGGGCACACGGCGCACGGGGTACATTCAGCACGTGGGCGTACGAACAGGGGTTCACTCCATTGGCAGTCGAACGTCAACTCGCCCATGTCGAGAAGAACCGGGTGAGTCGAGCGTATAACAAAGCCGAGTTTTTGCCTGAGAGGCAGAGAATGATGCAGGACTGGGGTGACTATCTTCAAAACATTGGCAGTTGATTTTTCAAATCCTTGCGAAGTTTAGATCTCCCGACCGGCTCCTTAACGTCTCTTCTCGAATCCCCATTCAATTGACAACCACCTGCCGCAAACCCAACGCTGGGCCTAATTCGGGTCCCATAGCGGCCGCCGATACCGTCAGCGATACCGACATTCCCGCCCGGCACTCAACGGCCTTAGGTGGGCCGCATCGGAAAGTCAGCTCCGTCCGCTCAACAAAGATCGTCCAAGCCATGCGTCTCCAGATGACTTCGGAGGTTGATACCGTCAGGTCACAGTTGCCTAACTGAGCCGGCCGGCGGCTGGTCGGCCAAAGCGGTCATTGGTCCCCCAAGTGTCAGCGGCCGATGTGGGTTCCTCAGCGGACGATGGTCGGCCGGTCCAGCTTGGACTTTCGTCGACTGGCAGTTCACCGCCACGTTCGACCGTTCAGCCATGACTATGTTTGGTCATCCGCGTGGCAGTAGCGTTTCCTGAAACGGTCGTCCGGCGCCCCGACCGTCCACGTTCCATTCCCGCGAGTTACTCGAGTGGCGCAACAGAGGCGCCGAGAATACGGTGGCGTTCAAGTGCTTCGGCGACAAAACCGTTTCGTTTCATGTCCGCAACGAACTCTCGTAACGCTTTGGCAGCCATTTCCCCTCGACTCCTGGCGACACCCATTGCCTGCCGAATGACCATAAAGCGTTCGTCGAGCAGGCGCAATCCGCCGGTCTTCGCGGCATCGGATTCCAGTTGCTGTTTGACGCCAGCGGCCACGTCGAGCGTTTGTTCAAGAAAGGTCTGGACGACCGTGGGCGAAGTCGGCGCACGCACGATCTGCGCTGCCTTGAGTTCCCGCGACAGAAACAAGTCGTAGGCGCTGCCGTTGCCCACCGCCACCCGGTTGTGCGGCTGATCGACCTCATCATTCGTGCGGATCGGTGAATCGTCGCGGACGAGATAAAAACCTTCGATCAGTACGTACGGCGCGGAGAACGCAATGGTTTCGCCGCGCTTCGGATCTACGGCGAAAAAACCGAAGTCCGCACGCTCATCGCTCACCGCCTCGACCGACTTGCCCGCTGCGTCGAATACCACGAGTTCGAGCGACACACCAAGACGCTGCGCGAATGCGCGGGCTAGATCGACCGATACGCCAGTCGGCTCGCCCGACTGCGGATCCCGGCTTGCGAGGATTGGATTACCAACATTGATGGACGCGCGAAGCGTACCCGTGGGAGTAAGTGCCTTGACGATGTCGGAATCAATATTCATGAGCTGGTTTCAGGTTGGGCCGCGCGTTGATCGTCCGGCCCAGAATTGAGAATTTCCCGGATGCTCGCCAAAGCGTCCAGCGTATGCAACAGGTGTTGCCGTAGTGCATCCGAAGCCTCTTCGTTGCGCTCGCGCTCCAGCAATTCGAGCACGTGCAGATGCTGCTTCGCATGCTCCACGTAGCGCTCACGATGCTGCATCGATCGGTAGGAGATCAGGCGACGCACACGGTTCACGCGGCGAATGGTGTCGATGAAAAAGCTGTTGCCCGACGCCTCGACAAGCGACTCGTGAAAGCGCACACCGCGCTCGTGCAACTGGTCGGCGGTATCGGTTTCGATACCGCCAGCAAGCAGATGCCGTTCGACCTCGCGGCAACGCTCGAGTACCTTGCGTTCGAGCCGGTAGCCGGGCTCAAGTAGCGCGGCGGGCTCCAGCGCGAGACGCAGGCGGTACGACTTGAGCAGGCTGTCGGGGGTCGTGAGCATTGGCGAGAACTCCCAACCATAGCCGGGCTTGCGCTCCGCCCAGCCCTCCTGGGCGATCCGGTTCAACACCGCTGTAACTTGCGCGTTCGTCAGACCGTAGCGGATCCGGATCATCTGTTCGGATACGACCGCCGGCAGTATGCCTTTGAGGCGATCATCGGCAATCTGGAAATAGACGCTCGTCACGATGCTCGTCTCGACAAGTCCCAGTTCGCTGACCATGTCGGAAAGCGGCTTCACGATCGGCCGTGCCACGAAAAAGCCACGATTCTTCTCGCGCGTGAGCACACCTTTCTCGTGCAGCATCGCGAGCGCTTCGTTCACGGGCGAGCGCGATACGCGAAGCCGGTCGGCGAGCATCTGCGCGGGCAAATGCGAGCCGGCCTCAAGTCCTTCGTTTTTGATCAGCTCGACAATCTGGGTCGCAATGGAACGGTCAATCATGTCTATCGGCCAGCCGCGCCGCACAGGGCTTTCTGTCAGCCGTCCACGGTCGCGAGATTCTTTTGCAGGATTAAGGGAATGACACCGCCCGAGCGCAGCAGCCTGCATTCGAGCTGCGTCTCCACCGCCGCGCGCACCCCGATCGCTTCGACGCGGCCATCGGCGCGCACGATACGCACTGGCACGGCGCAGCGCGGAGTGATCGTGGCGGCGTCGGCATCGACTTCGAGCATATCACCCGGCCCGAGCGCGAGTGTATCCGGATCGATGCCCGGCGCGAAGCGCAGCGGCAGGATGCCCATGCCGATCAGGTTCGAGCGATGGATGCGCTCGAAGCTCGCCGCCAGCACCGCGCGTATGCCGAGCAGCCTCTGGCCCTTTGCGGCCCAGTCGCGCGATGAGCCTGTGCCATAGCGTTCACCCGCGACCAGCACGACGGAATCGCCCGCCGCAGCGTAGCGTTGCGCAGCCTCAAAGATCGGCAGCACCTCGCCGCTCGGCGCGTGCAGCGTGTGAGCGACCGGCAGGTCCGGCTTCAGGCGGTTCACGAGTGTCTTGCTGTAGAACGCCGCGCGCATCATTACTTCCCAGTTGCCGCGGCGCGAGGCGAACACGTTCAGGTCGTTGCGATCGTCGCCACGCGAAACCAGGAAATCAGCCACGAAGCTGTCTTTCGGGATCGCGCTGGCTGGCGAGATGTGGTCAGTCGTGATGTCGTCGCCGAGCACAAGCAACGGATAGGCGCGATAGCTGCCGAGCTGGCTACCCTGATCGACTGCGGCGAACGGTGGTCGGCGCAATGCAGTCGACGCGGGGTTCCAAGGAAAGCGCGCGCTCGATGGCGCATCGAGTTCGTGCCACGCCGGGTTGCGGCTCGCCACGGCAAATGCGCGTGGGTAGTCCTCAGGGTCGACGGATTGCTCGACAAGGGCGGCCACTTCCTCGCGCTTCGGCCACACGTCGCGCAGCCAGACCGGTGTACCGTCGGTCGCGCACTGCACGGGCTCGCGGCTCAGATCGGTTTCGGCATTGCCCGCAAGGGCAAACGCGACCACGAGCGGCGGCGACATGATGAAGCCGAGATCGAGGTCGGGGTGAATACGCCCTGCGAAATTGCGGTTGCCCGAAAGCACCGCGACGGGATAAATGCTGCCTTCGGCCTGCGCTGCGCGCACGCTTTCCGTCAGTGGTCCCGAATTGCCGATGCAGGTCGTGCAGCCATAGCCGACGATATCGAAACCCACAGCGGAAAGATCGTCGATCAGACCGGCGCGCTCCAGATACGCTGCGGCGGCGGGCGATCCAGGAGCGAGCGACGTCTTGATCCACGCGGGTACCGTCAGACCCTTCTCGCGCGCCTTGCGCGCGACGAGACCGGCGGCGATGAGCAACGCGGGATCGGAGGTGTTCGTGCAGCTCGTGATCGCCGCGATCGCCACGGGATGACGCGGCATCGCCGCGTGCGGCGTGGTTGGCTTGAATTCCAGCTTCGCGAGCGTGTCAGGGAGTGCAGTGTAATCGAGCAGATCCTGCGGGCGGCGCGGTCCCGCCACATGCATACCGATGCTCGAGAGGTCAATGTCGATCGTGCGCGTGTAGCGCGGCGCGGCCTCGGGATCGAACCACAAGCCGGCAGCACGCGTGAACGCGTCCACCAGTTGCACGGCTGCCTCGCTACGATGCGTCGCGCGCAGATAGTCGAGCGTGCGTCCGTCCACCGGGAAAAAGCCCGTCGACGCGCCGTACTCCGGCGCCATGTTCGCGACGACCGAGCGCTCTCCCGCGCTGAGCGTCGAAACGCCGGGCCCGAAGAACTCGACGAATTCGCCCGACACGCCGATCGCACGCAGGCGCTGTGTGACCGTCAGCGCAAGATCCGTGGCGAGCACGCCGGGCCGCAATGCGCTCGTCAGATGCACACCGATCACGTCCGGAATGCGCTGCATCACTGGCATGCCGAACATCACGGTCTGCGCTTCGAGTCCGCCCACACCCCAGCCGAGCACGCCGATGCCGTTGATCATCGGCGTGTGGCTGTCCGTGCCTATCAGCGTATCGGGCACGGCCCATTGCTCGCCGTCGCGCTCCACGCGCGTCACTACCGTCGCGAGTTGCTCGAGATTGATCGTATGCATGATGCCCGTACCGGGCGGATGGATACGCACGCCAGTGAGCGCCCGCGAGGCCCAGCGCAGAAAGCGATAGCGCTCCTCATTGCGGCGCAGTTCGAGCACGAGATTCTTCGGCGCGGCGTCTCGCTTGCCAAAAAATTCGACGGCGAGCGAATGGTCCACCGACGAATCGACCGGTAGCACCGGATTGAGCGCGGCGGGGTCGGCGCCGGCCTCGGCCAGCGCGTCGCGCATCGCCGCGATGTCCACAAGCGCGGGCGTGCTCGTCGTGTCGTGCATCAACACGCGATTGGGCTGGAACGCGATTTCGTGCTCGCTGGTGCCGTGTTTGCGCCACGCGAGTATCGCCGCCACGGCCTGCCGGCGCTCGTCGCCATCCGTATTACGAATGACGTTCTCGAGCAGCAGACGGAGCACGACAGGCAAGTCGCGCAGTTGCGCGCCGAACATCGCGGGTAGATCGACGAAACGCAATCTCGTGCCGGCAATGTCGAGACTGGAGATGAAGGGGGTGTCGGTGTTTTCCATAACTGTATTTTTGCACTTCACATGGTCAAAATGCAATCCAGTGGAAACCCGAAATACGAAATTCAGGAGACAGCGTGGACAAACCCGGCGCTTTGCGACGAACGCCAAAAAGGGGAACGCACGGGCTTCACCGCGTGCCCCGGCGTGACCTTGTGTTGGGCGCAGCCTCGCTCATCGCGCTCGCGACCCTGGGCACGGTCTCGCGGAAGATTTTCGCGGCCGCAGAGTATCCGCAGCACACCGTTTTGAAAGGAAAGAAGTCCATGTTTGCTTATGTCGGTTCGCGCACCACGCGCGAACGAAACGCCCGCGGCGATGGCATCAGCGTCTACCAGGTCGATACGCAGACCGGCGCGCTCACGCTCGTGCAACTCGTCAAGAACCTGGTGAACCCGTCGTTCCTTGCGTTGAGCCCGGACGGCGAGCACCTTTACACCGTGCATGGCGACCTGAGCGACATCAGCGCATTCAAGGTCGACAAGGCGAGCGGCAAGCTCGCGTTCATCAATCGCCAGAGCACCGAGGGCAAAAATCCCGTGCATCTCGCGATCGACCCGACGGGTCGCTACGTGGTCGTGTCCAATCACATCGGTGCGAGCCTCGCGGTGCTGCCCATCGCAGCCGACGGGTCGCTCGAACCGCTCACGCAGCTTGTGCACCTGGAGGGCCCGATTGGTCCGCACCGCATCGAACAGAAGCAGTCGAAGCCGCACTTCAATCCGTTCGACCCAAGCGGCCGCTTCGTGATCGTTCCGGACAAGGGACTCGACCGCACGTTCTCGTTCCGCTTCGAAAACGGCCAGCTGACACCGGCCGCGACACCCTTCATCGTTTCCCGCGAGGGTGCGGGGCCGCGCCATATCGCGTTCCACCCTGACGGACGCCATGCATGGATCGTGAATGAACTCGATTCGACGGTCACGACGTATGGCTACGATGCGGCCACCGGCTCGCTCACGCCGCTGCAAGTGCTGTCGAGTCTGCCGGATACCTGCACGGGTGACAGCCGTGCCTCGGAAATCGAAGTCGATCGCAGCGGTCGTTTCGTCTACGCCTCGAACCGCGGCCACGACAGCATCGCGGTATTCGGCATCGATGCATCGAATGGCCATCTGCGCTTCCTGAATGCGGTTCCCACGCAGGGCAAAACGCCCCGGTTCATGACGAGCACACCCGATGGTCGCTTCATGTATGTGCTCAACGAGGACAGCGACACCATCGTTGCGTTCTCCGTCGATGCGCAGTCGGGCGGCCTCGCACCGACCGGCTTCGCCGCCTCGTCAGGCAGCCCGGTTTGCATGGTGTTTTCACAACGCCACGCCTGACACGCTTTTTTCGATTCACGCGAAACCTGGCGGGCCTGCCCGCCAGTGGAGAAACCATGCTAGCTAATACTGCAATCGACGAACGCGCGCTCGTACGCAAGATCACGTGGCGCATCATCCCGTTCGTTTTCATCCTCTACATCATTTCGTACATCGACCGCGCGAATATCGGCTACGCGGCGTTGCAGATGAATCATGAGCTGGCGCTGAGCAGCGAAGCATTCGGCTTCGCCTCGGGAATCTTCTTCATCGGCTACTTCCTGTTTGAGGTACCGAGCAACGTCGTGCTCAACAAGCTCGGTGCGCGCATCTGGATCGCCCGCATCCTGGTGACATGGGGCATCGTTTCCGTGGGTACCGCATTCGTCCAGAACGCGACGCAGCTTTATGTCCTGCGCTTTTTGCTCGGCGTGGCCGAGGCCGGTTTCTTCCCTGGCATCATCGTCTATCTGACGTACTGGTTTCGCGCGAAGGAGCTCGCGACCACGGTCGCGCTGTTCACGGCCGCCATTCCGGTCTCGTACATCATTGGCGCACCGCTGAGCACGTGGGTGATGGACCACGCACAGTGGCTGAACTGGAGCGGCTGGCGCTGGATGCTCGTTCTGGAAGGCGCGCCGGCGCTGATCGGCGGCGTTCTGTGCTTCTTCTATCTGACCGACCGGCCCGCCGACGCGAAGTGGCTCAAGCCCCACGAGCGCGAATGGCTGCTGGGCGAACTGGCTAACGATCGAAAGTCCCGTCCCAACGCGAAGCATTTCGGCTCGCTCAAGGCGATGACCAATCCGAAGGTGCTGTACCTCTCTTTCATCTACTTCGTCTACCAATGCGGCAGTCTTGGTGTCGGATACTGGATGCCGCAGATCATCAAGGGATTCTCGAGGACACTGAGTCACACGCAGGTCGGCCTCATCGCGATGATTCCGTATATCGTCGCGACGATCGCCATGGTGATGTGGTCCCGAAGCTCGGATCTCCACAACGAACGGCGCCTGCATTCGGCGATCCCTCTCGGCGTCGCTGCGCTCGCGCTGCTGGGCGCCGGCCTGTCGACGAATCCGTACGTATCGATCTCGTTGATCAGCGTGAGTCTCGCGGGACTCTACGCGTTCAAATCCCCGTTCTGGGCACTGCCCACGCTGTTCCTCACCCGTTCCACGGCGGCGGTCGCCATTGCAGTGATCAACTCGGTGGGTAATCTCGGCGGATTCGTTGGACCTTTCGCAATCGGGTATCTGAAGGGTGCGGGAAAAAGCGCGACGCCGGGCCTGCTGTTTCTGTCGGCACTGCTGGTCATGTCGTTCCTGATGACGTATTTCATCCGCATCAACGGGGGCGATACCGACGACGCTACCGGTGCCGTCCCGAATCAAAGCCATTGACCTCCCTTCAGGCAGGGATGCCCGATGGGAGCGTACGTGTAGTCAACAACACAAGGAAACTGGAGATCATTTTGATGAAGAAGTCTGCCGTGTCATTTGCAGTACTAAGCGGTATTGTCGGTCTTGCTCACGCGCAAAGCAGCGTGACGCTGTACGGCATTATCGATAGCGGCGTGAATTACACGAACAACGTTCAGACGGCAAAAACGGCGTCCGGTCTGGTGGGCGGCCACCAGATCGCGATGATCGAAGGCGGCTCGGCGGGTCTGCAAGGAAGCCGCTGGGGTTTGAAAGGCACAGAGGACCTGGGTGGCGGTCTCAAGTCGCTGTTCGTGCTGGAGAGCGGGTTTTACAGCAATAATGGCGCGCTCAATCAGGGAGGCGCTCTGTTTGGTCGTCAGGCTTACGTCGGCTTGAGCAACCCTGTCGGCACCGTAACGCTGGGTCGCCAGTATGATCCCGTGGTCGACAACTTCGGGCCGTTTCTCGCTGCACCGCAATGGGGCGGCTACATGAGCTCACATCCGAGCGACCTCGACAATGCGCTCAACACCCGTCGGATCAACAACTCGGTCAAGTTCCGCAGCGCCAACTACCAGGGGCTGACCGTCGAAGCGATGATGAATCTTGGCGGCACACCCGGCTCGTTTTCGAGCAACTGGATCTGGGGTGCGGGCGCATCTTACTCCCATGGCCCCTTCTCGCTCGGCGCCGGCTACCTGAACGTCCGCAATCCGAACACCTCGTTTTTCGGCGCCAATCCGAATGCAGGTCCGGCTACGACCAATAATCTCGGCAGCTTCGGCAGCCCGACCAGCCCGCAGAGCAATCCAGTTTTCGCCGGATACGCATCCGCGAATCGACTGGAGATCGCAGGCGTAGGTGCCGGTGTGACGCTCGGCTCACTGAATGTGAACCTCGCGTATTCGAATACCCGATTCAGGGACATGGGCTCCGCGTCGGGACCGAACACACTGCACTACACAGGCACGGCCGCCTTCAATAACGTCGAAATCAACGCGAAATACCAGCTGACGCCGGCGCTGCTCGCCGGTCTGGCTTACGACTACACACGCAACGGTGGTGCAGGTGGCAGGGGCGGTGCCAACTACAACCTTTTCAGCGCGGGCCTCGACTATTTCCTCTCGAAGCGAACTGATGTCTACACGCTTGCAGTCTACGAAAAGACGAGCGGGACCGATTCGACGGGGCAGAGTGCCGTCGCGCAGATTACCGGGCTAACGCCCTCCACCACCGACAAGCAGGTTTCCCTGCGCGTCGGTATCCGGCACAAGTTCTAACGCCTCGTGCGCCCGCGGTCCTGGAGACGACGGCGGCCGCATGGTGACGAGTCGGGACGAGACCTGACGGCACACTACAGAACGTCTTGCTCCGATTGTTTTAGACCTGAAGACCCTTCCCAGAGAAAACCATGAACAAATCACCGAAAGCACGTCTTTTTTGCGCAGCCATCGCACTTGCAAGCGTGATTGCCATGTCGCCCGCGCGGGCCGACGACAGCCAGACCATCTCGATCATGGTCGGCGGCATCTCGAAATTTATCTACCTGCCGGCCAAGCTCGCCGATCAGCTCGGCTACTTCAAGGACGAAAAGCTGCACGTCGAACTGCTGTCGCAGCCCGCTGGCGTCGATGCCGAAAACGAATTGCTGTCCGGTTCCGTTCAGGCAGTGGCCGGCGCCTACGACCATACGATCGACCTGCAAAGCAAGGGCAAAGAGGTTCGCTCCATCGCGACGTTCCTGCAGGTTCCAGGAGAGGTTGAAGTCGTATCGAAGGCGTCCACGATGAAAAGCATGGCCGACGCCAAAGGAAAGACCCTGGGCGTAACGGGACTTGGCTCATCGACCGACTTTCTCACGCGGTACATGGCGCTCAAACACGGCATTACGTCGAGAGAGTATTCGACACTCCCCGTCGGCGCCGATAATTCGTTCATCGCCGCTGTCCAGCAACGGCGCATCGACGCTGGGATGACGACCGAGCCTACCGTGTCGCGGCTCCTTCAGAAGGGCGATGCGTCTGTCATGGTCGACATGCGAACTGTCGACGGAACGCAGCAGGCGCTTGGCGGAATCTACCCATTTACCGGACTGTACGTCGATGCTGGCTGGCTGGCGTCGCACAAGCAGCAGGCGGCAGGGCTGGCGCGCGCGATTGCGCGAACCATGAAATACATCCATACGCATACGCCGGAGGAAATTGCGGACAAGATGCCCAAGGATTACTACGGTGGCGACAAGGCCCTCTATGTACAGGCGCTGAAGTCGACCATGGCGATGTACACGCCCGATGGAAAGATGCCTGCGGGCGGTCCGGAGAATGTTCTCAAGGTCCTGTCGACGATCAACCCGGCGATCAAGGGTAAGCATATCGATCTGCAGCGGACGTACACCAACGAGTTTGTCGCTACTGCGAATGCGTCGTGATTGCTGGTCCCGCCGGACAGGGTTAAACGCCGCACGCGCGGCGCTTCATGAGGACGAGGCTATAAAGCACCGCCAGGCGACGAATATGTAATTGGATGCGAGCAGCCCTGTTGTCGGAATCCGCCGGTATGCGGAGCTGTCGGGATGGCGCTGCGCCTTCACATGCAGTCGTTCACTTTTTGCCGGTGGGTGCGATAGTGATGGGTCGGGGAAGATCCGTTCGTTAACGCGAGAAGTGCCGTTCGCCGACGCCGGGTCGCGAATGGCAGCAAACCAACCTGCAGCCGACGCACCGCTCCTATTTGCGAGCGTCTCCTATGGCCGAGTCGAGCGCATAGGCGGTCCGGCAGCTTTCCGGGCCGAAGCGGTCTCGAGGATGGTTGTCCTGCATCAGCAGCAGTCTCAAGTCCGCCGGTTTTGTCCCACGAGAACCGCGCCGACCGCGGCCGCACGAATCCCGATGTCGCATCGTTTCGCGCGGCCAGCACCAGCTGCGCTAGATTCCAGTCTGCTCCGAAATCTCAAGCGCGTCGTCGACTTCGATACCCCGGTATCTGATTGTGCTTTCTATCTTGCTATGGCCGAGAAGCAGCTGCACTGCCCTGAGGTTCTTGGTGCGTTTGTAAATCAGCGTCGCCTTCGTACGGCGCATCGAATGCGTGCCGTACGCTGTCGGTTCAAGCCCCGCTGCATCCGCCCATCGACGTATCATCCGGGCGTATTGTCGGGTTGAAAGATGTGGGGACGCCGATAGCCGACTTGGGAACAGGTACTGTTCCGACCTCATGCCAGCCTTCTCAAGCCACGCGCCGACCGCCTTCCGGGTGGACTCGGTCAGTTCAAACTGGACGGGGCGCTGTGTCTTTCGCTGGATGAGTCGAATAACAAACGCGCGCCCCGAGCGGTAGCGCAACCCTCGCGTGCGCAGCGAGGCCTGTCCACTTGTGCGGACGCACCCCCGTCTGCCGCGGGATCGACTGCCACACCAGGCTCCAGTGATCGAGGTCGACATGCCCATTTCGTGCGCGAGCATGAGCGCCAGCGAGTTGTCTGTCGACACCGATACCTTCCAGTCCGAAATTGCGATTCGCCGGCCCGGCATCGCGAACGCGGGCACATCGAGGTTTTTCGGCATCTTCGCTTCCTTGAAGACGACCGCGGTCCAGCGACGTTCGTCCAGCGCCGTGCTCAAATACGCCACGATCGCGTTTATCCGCGCGCATGCAATGCGGGCATGGATGCAGTTCATCGCCGTCGAAAAAGCAAAGCAGAATTTGTTGGTTGGACTGCGAACAGGCACTCACTAGACTGCGACTCATCTTGTCATAACAAGCTGAGTCATGTTGAAAGCCGCAGGTAATCTAGTCCCCGTCACATCGGTGCCGCTCTACGCGCAGATCAAGGAAAACCTGCGCGCACGCATCCTCGATGGCACCTATGCGCCTCACAGCCAGATGCCTTCCGAGCACGAACTCTGCGCGATGTTCGGCGTGAGTCGCATCACTGTGCGCCAGGCGTTGGGCGATCTGCAGAAAGAAGGCCTGCTCTTCAAGCTGCACGGCAAAGGCACGTTCGTATCGAAGCCGAAAGCTTTTCAGAACATCAGCTCGTTGCAGGGTTTCGCTGAAGCCATGTCTTCGATGGGCTACGAAATCGTCAACCAGTTGCGCAGTTTCCGCAACGTCAGCGCGAATCGGCAAGTGGCTGACCGGCTTCGCATCGAAGAAGGCGCGCCCGTCATCGAAATTCATCGCGTGCGTCTGCTCAATCGCGAGCCGATCTCGCTCGAGCTGACCTGGCTTCCCGAAGCGCTCGGCCAACGGCTCGCCAATGCCGACCTCGTCGCGCGCGACATCTTCCTGATTCTGGAAAACGACTGCGGCGTGCCGCTCGGCCACGCCGACATCGCGATCGACGCAATTCTCGCCGACGATGAGATGGTCGACGCGCTGCGTGTGGAAGAAGGCAGTCCGGCGTTACGCATCGACCGCCTGACGCACGACGCCAACGGTACGCCCATCGATTATGAACATCTGTACTTCCGCGGTGATGCGTTCCAGTACCGCTTCCGGATCGACCGTGAAAAGCAGGGCAAAGGCGCAACAAGCCAGGCCACAAGGAAAGCATGATGAATACACACGTACTCGAATACGACATCGTCGTGGTTGGCGGCGGAACAGCGGGCCCGATGGCCGCCGTCAAGGCTAAGGAAAGCGACCCGCACCTCAAGGTGCTGCTGCTCGAAAAGGCCAACGTCAAACGCAGCGGCGCGATTTCCATGGGCATGGATGGACTGAACAACGCCGTCATCCCGGGCCACGCGACACCCGAGCAATACACGCGCGAAATCACGATCGCTAACGACGGCATCGTCGATCAGTCCGCCGTCTATGCGTATGCGAAGCACAGCTTCAAGACGATCGAAGAACTCGACCGCTGGGGCGTCAAGTTCGAAAAGGACGGCACGGGAGACTATGCCGTGAAGAAAGTGCATCACATGGGTTCATACGTATTGCCGATGCCCGAGGGCCACGACATCAAGAAAGTGCTGTACCGGCAGTTGAAACGTGCACGGATCGCGATCACCAATCGCATCGTGGCGACGCGTCTTCTCACCGACGCACAGGGCAACGTCAACGGCGTACTGGGCTTCGATTGCCGCACAGCCGACTTCTACGTGGTACGAGCCAAGGCCGTGATCCTGTCGTGTGGCGCAGCCGGAAGGCTCGGCTTGCCCGCATCCGGCTATCTGATGGGCACGTACGAGAATCCGACCAACGCGGGCGATGGCTACGCGATGGCCTATCACGCCGGGGCCGCGCTCGCGAACCTCGAATGCTTCCAGATCAATCCGCTGATCAAGGACTACAACGGCCCCGCATGCGCGTACGTGACCGGACCGCTCGGCGGCTTCACGGCGAACGGCAAGGGCGAACGCTTCATCGAATGCGATTACTGGAGCGGGCAGATGATGTGGGAGTTCTATCAGGAACTCCAGAGCGGTAATGGCCCGGTGTTTCTCAAGCTCGATCATCTCGCCGAGGAAACGATCCAGACCATCGAGCAGATCCTGCATACGAACGAGCGACCGAGCCGTGGGCGCTTTCATGCGGGACGCGGTACCGACTACCGGCAACAGATGATCGAGATGCATATCTCCGAGATCGGCTTTTGCAGCGGACACAGCGCTTCGGGCGTGTTCGTGAACGAGCGGGCGGAAACCACCGTGCGCGGGCTCTATGCCGCTGGCGATATGGCCGCCGTGCCCCATAACTACATGCTGGGGGCCTTCACGTACGGCTGGTTCGCCGGACAGAATGCGGCCGCGTATGTCGCGGGACGCGAGCATGCGCCGCTCGATCAGGAGCAGATCGACGCAGAGCGCGCGCGCGTCTACGCACCTCTTGATCGCGAACATGGCCTTGCGCCCGCACAGGTCGAATACAAGCTGCGCCGCATGGTCAACGATTATCTGCAGCCGCCCAAGGTGACACGCAAGATGGAGATCGGCCTGCAACGCTTTGATGAAATCGCCGAAGACATTGCCGCGATCAAGGCGTCGCATCCGCACGAACTGATGCGCGCCGCCGAAGTACGCGCGATACGCGATTGCGCCGAGATGGCTGCACGTGCATCGCTGTTCCGTACGGAAAGCCGCTGGGGTCTGTATCACCATCGGGTCGACTATCCGCAGCGCAACGACACCGATTGGTTCTGCCATACCCATCTGCGCAAGGACGCAACGGGCCGCATGGTCAGCGAAAAGCGCGCCGTGGAGCCGTACATCGTGCCGCTCGACGACCAGCAACGCGGTTCCTACAGCAAGCTGCGCATTCACGACGCCA
The DNA here is from genome assembly GCF_009362785.1 of Paraburkholderia atlantica. GTDB lineage: Bacteria > Pseudomonadota > Gammaproteobacteria > Burkholderiales > Burkholderiaceae > Paraburkholderia > Paraburkholderia atlantica. The sequence goes on along the minus strand of NZ_WHNQ01000018.1, from coordinate 53,635 downwards.
ACGACATCACGCACGCGGCACCCCGGCCGCTCGCCGATGTCACCGCCTGACAGGAGCACCCGCGATGTCTTATACCCCGCACGACATTCTTCATCGAAGCTCAGCCCCCGTCACGATCGACGAAAGCAGATGCATTGCCGACAAGGGCTGCACTGTCTGCGTCGACGTGTGCCCGCTCGATCTGCTCGCGATCGACATCAGTAAAGGCAAGGCCTACATGCAGTTCGACGAATGCTGGTACTGCATGCCGTGTGAGCAGGACTGCCCGACCGGCGCTGTAAAAGTCGATATTCCGTATCTGCTGCGCTAGCGCGCCGCCGCGAGCATCCAGCCTGTTCCTTCCGAGACCAACGAAGAGCCGCCTCATGACCATCCGCCATGCCCTGCCCCGCTTCCTTGCCGCTGCCATGCTCGCCCTTGCCGCGGGCACCGTCGAGGCAGAAACGATCCGCGTCGCCATCGGCACGCAGGACACGACCATCAACTGCGCGACTGGCGGTCTATTGATTCGCGAACTCCATCTGCTCGACAGGTATCTTCCGCACGCGGGCAAGTACAAGGACGTGACATACGACGTGCAATGGAAAGACTTCACATCCGGCGCACCCATGACGAACGAAATGGTCGCGGGCAAGCTCGATTTCGGCGCGATGGCCGATTTCCCCGGTGCGCTCAATGGCGCGGCGTTCCAGAAGACTGGCCGCAAGAGCATCTTCATCGCCGTGCTGTCGGGCAGCGTCGACGGAAGCGGCAACGGCATCGTCGTGCCCGAAGGCTCGCCGTTGCATTCCATCGCCGACCTGAAGGGCAAAACGATTTCCGTGCCGTTCGCCTCGACATCGCATGGCATGCTATTGCGCGCGATCAAGGCGCAAGGCTGGAACCCGGACACGGACGTGAACATCATCACGCAGGCACCGGAAGTGGCGGGCAGCGCGCTGAAGGCGAAAAAGATCGACGCGCACGCCGACTTCGTGCCGTTCGCGGATCTTTTCCCCTATCGCGGTTTTGCGCGCAAGATCTACGACGGCGCGCAGAGTCACGCGCCAACCTATCATGGCGCACTGGTCGATGCGGCCTTTTCGCAGAAGTACCCCGAAGTGGTCGTCGCGTATCTGCGCGCCGCCATCGACGCCAACCGGCTCATCGCGCAGGACCCGGAGAAGTACAGCCTGCTGATCCAGAAGACGACGGGTATCGAAGCGCCCGTCGACTATCTCTATCATGGTCCGCTCGGTATCCAGACCCGCGACCTCACATGGAAGCCCGAATATCGCCAGGCGACTGCAACCGCAATAGAAACGCTCAAGCTTTTGAAGAAAACGGATGTCGATCTGAACGCGAACACGTTCATCGATGACCGCTACATTCGCGAAGCGTTCAAGGAATCCGGCCTCGACTACGACGCTGCGCTGAAGAACTATGCGAGGCAGCCGCTCATCGCCAACGACGCCGTCACAGGAAAGCCGATCCGCGATTTCAACGACGTGGCCCAGGTGTGGCTGGACAACGAAGACAAGGTCCGCAATTACGCGTCGCCGAAAGAAGCATTCGCGGCGCTCGGCAAGATCGCACAGTCGGGCGCAAAGCCACGCGCCGTGTTCGTCCATGACCACGCAAGCGGCCTGAAGCTGTTTGCAAACCAGGCGTGGTACGTGATGGATTCGCACGGCGCGAACACCGCATTCCTGCTAAGAGCGGGCGCCGACCGTTACGCGCAACAGGTGTCGGGATCGGTGGTCGATTACGCCGCGGCGCAATCGGGCGCTGCACAAGCCCTCGCGTCGCGCTAGGCTCATTCCATCGTCGCGCAACATCGGGACAAACTATGGCCGCCACCTTCGAACTTCAGGGCAACCGCACATCGACGCGCCGGCGCCCTTCTTTCCTCGCGCTTACGACCCTGCGGCGCACGCGGCGCGTGACATCGCTGGCGGTATGCGTCGCGCTCTGGCAGCTTGCCGTGCACTTCCAGCTATCGACGGGCTTCATCACGTTTGCCAACGTGCCCGCGCCGTCCGATGCGCTGCCCGCGCTGTGGTCGCTGCTGCATTCGCCGAAGCTGCCGATGCATCTGGCCGCGAGCATCTGGCGCGTGCTCGCGGGTTTTTGCGCGGCGGCGGTCGTGGGTGTCGGTTTGGGCCTCGCGATTGGCCGTTATCGCGCGGTCGAAGATACGGCGCTGCCTGCGCTCGAAATGCTGCGCCCGATCCCAGCCGTCGCGTGGATACCGCTTGCGATCCTGATGTTTCCGTCGTCGGAACTCAGCATGATGTTCATCACGTTCATCGGTGCGTTGTTTCCGATTCTGCTCAACACGGTGCATGGCGTGGAAGCCGTCGATCCGAGGCTCGTCGCGACTGCCCGCAGTCTCGGCACAAAATCGCTCGCGCTTTATAAGGAAGTGGTGCTGCCAGGCGCTGCGCCGGCTATATTCACGGGCCTTGCGATCGGCATGGGCACCGCGTGGTTCTGTCTGGTGACGGCGGAGATGATCGCGGGCCAGTATGGCATCGGATATTTCACGTGGGAGTCGTACACGTTGCAGAACTACCCCGACATCGTCGTCGGCATGGCGTTGATCGGAGCGCTCGGCATGGGCAGCAGCGCGCTCGTCAAGCGTCTGGGCTTTGCGCTCACCCCGTGGTACCGATTGCAGGAGAAGCAACGATGAGCAGCGTTGCTATCGAAATCGCGAACGCGCCCGCCCGCGTCAACGTGCGCGCGCTTTCTGTCGAAGTAGGACCGCCGCAAGCGCGCATCGCGACACTCGACGGACTCGACGTCGACATCGCGCCCGGCCAGTTCGTCTGCGTGCTCGGTCCTTCCGGTTGCGGCAAGTCGACCTTGCTCGCCGCGATCGCGGGGCATATCGCAGCGACACAAGGCACGATCGCCGTCGATGACGAAACGGTCGAACGCCCGCATCCCGAGCGCGGTCTCGTCTTTCAGCAACACACGCTGTTTCCATGGAAGCGCGTGATCGACAACGTCGCGTTCGGCCTCAAGATGAAGGGCGTCGGCGCGAATGAGCGGCGCAGGCAAGCCGCAGAACTGCTCGAACTCGTTGGACTTGGCGGGTTCGACTCGCACTACCCCGCGCAACTGTCCGGCGGCATGCAGCAGCGCGTCGAAATAGCGCGCGTGCTGATCAACCGGCCACGCGTGATGCTGATGGACGAACCGTTCGGCGCGCTCGACGCGCAAACGCGCCGGATGATGCAGACGCTGCTGCTCGATATCTGGACAAAGGTACGCACGACGGTTGTCTTCGTCACGCACGATATCGAAGAAGCGCTGTTTCTCGCGGATCGCATCCTGATGCTATCGAAGCGGCCCGCCCGCGTGGTCGCGGATATTCCGGTGCCGCTTGCTCGACCCCGGTCGGACGATACGACATTCGATCCAGTGTTCGTCGACATCAAGCGCCAATGCCTTTCACTGTTGCGCGACGCCAAGTGACGCCGCGCGATTCCATTATTCGACCGTTCATGTCCGCCCCGAACTTGTTGACCTACGATCCCGAAACGCTTGCACCGGAAGCCGTTGCATTCTTGCCGCGCCTGTCGGATGCCGACGCTGCGGTCCGGCGCATTGCACTGATCGAACTTGCCGACCTGGAAGACCCCGACGCGCTGCAGCCCATTGTCGCGGCGCTGATACACGACGATTCTGCCACGGTGCGCAGTGAAGCCGCACGCGTGCTCGGCGCGTGGGAAGACCCGCAAATCGTGGAAGCGCTTTGTCATGCGTTGATCGACGTCGATGGCCAAGTGCGTGAGGCCGCCGCAACGAGTCTGTCGGAACTGAAGGATCCATCTTCGGGCGCGGTGCTTTGCGCGTGGGTCGATCGACCCGAACCGTTCGTGAAGGCCGCGGTACTGCGCGCGTTGCGCGAGCTCCGTGTCGCCAATGCGTTCGCACCTGCGTTGCAAGCCCTTGCTGACGACGATCCCAGTGTGCGAATCGAAGCCGTCGGCGTGCTCGGATGGCTGAAGGATGCGCGCGCGCTCGCGCCGCTGGCCGATCTCGCCACCTCCGATTCCAGCGCCGAAATTCGGCGCGCGGCGATCGGTGCGTTGGGTTACGCACAGGGAGACGATCGCGCCATCCCGCTTGCGTTGCTGCAAGCGCTGCGTGACCCGGTGTGGCAAGTCCGTGAGGAGGCCGCGACAACACTAGGCAAGCTGCGCGTCGCATCGGCGCGCGACGCGTTGATCGCCGCGCTCGATGACGACTACTGGCAGGTGCGCCTGCGTGCAGCGCGCGCGTTGGGACAGTTGGGCGACCGTGCCGCGGCACCGCCGCTCGTAGCACTGCTGGCGCACGCGATCAGCAATCTGCGCAAGGAAGCGGCGCTCGCGCTCGGGGAACTGCGCGACCCATCGACAGCTGCGGCACTGCGCGAAGCGTCGGGCGACAGCGATCCCGAAGTGCGCAAGGCGGCCAGAATTGCGCTGCAACAGCTCGAGCCAGTGACACCATGAAGAGTCCGCGGCAGATCGAATTCGACGCTGAGACGCTAACCCTGCATTGGGATGATGGACCGGCACAACGGCTTACGTCCCGCGCGCTGCGCATGGGGTGCCCTTGCGCCGAATGCCGGCGGCGACGGCTCGATGGAACGGCGCTCGACGTGTCGCCCGATATCGTCATTCGGGAGATTCGCCCGGCCGCTTACGGCATGCAACTGGTGTTCAGCGACAAACATGAGCGTGGCATCTTTCCGTGGGTTTATGTGGCCGGGCTGCCCGAACCGGCAGCGCAATTGCAAGCAGCCTTCCCCATATCCTCGTAACGCTCACGGCGAGCTTAACCTTGCAGTGATGTCCGGTCCGGGCGGACGACAGCTTTGTCGGTCGTCGAACGGCAGCGCACGGCCAGAAAGGTGCCGCTCCTGATCTGCTGTTGAATCTGCTCAGACAGATTGCACTTAGCCCGGATGCCGTGGCTCATTGAAAAGGAATTTGTGTCCGTTCGGACATTCGCTGCCCAGCAATTAGGTGTGCGGAGGTGGGCGCCGGGCGAACGGCGAACGCATCACATCGGGCCGAGAGCAGCCCGACGCGTCAGAATATAGCAACACCGCGAGCCTGACGGCGAATTTCTCCGACATGCTGGCAAGCGTCGGATAGTCCGACTCGTTGAACAGCCCGGTGATCAAGCATTTCGATGTCACTCGGCGCATACCGCGTATCTTATGTCGCATACCGTGTAATTGAAAGCAGAGCGCGGGAGGTATCATTTTGCCAATTCCGAACAGACCCAAAGGGCGCCCAAAGCATTCACGTCGCAGTGAGTAACCCCGCGTCAAATTGCCCCGGTGCGGACATGGTTGCCACTATGACCCGCCATCTCGTCCACGTGCAGCTTCGTCAAGGATCGGAGAAAGTGATCGATGAGGTTATATCCGCTCGCGCCCGCCTACGATGCCGGCGGCATTTTCGAACTCGCCGTCGAGCCAGGGCGCCGCTTTTCTGTTGCAATCTACCGGCAGGGCATCGGAGAAGCGCTCGAGTTCCACTGCGGCATCCTTGTAGAGGACCGCGGCGCGATGGATTGCGACAGCGTGAGTGGCCAATGGGTGCTGACTTCGCCGCGCGGACGAACCGCAACGCGTTGCGACGCTGCATGGCGGTGGCCGAGCTTCCGGTTTCGCTTCGATCGAGCCGATGCGACGTCGGGGGTGTATGTCGCGGTGGCTTACGAGGTGCGCGCCAACGGCGAGCCCGTGCGCCCGCTGGGGCGCAACTGCGCCGCGCATGAGCCTCTACACGGGCTGCCGCCGGACAGCAGAAGTATGGCAATGTTGGTCGCGCGCCCTCCGCGACCATCGGCGTCGGTCGCTTACATCGTGCCTGTCGCGACGTATCAAGCGTACAACTCGATCGGCGGCGGCGGGTTTTATCACGATCCCGTTCGACGTAAGAAACCTGTCACGACCGTGACCCTGCTAAGACCAGGTGGGGGCTTCGGGGCGCAGTTCGGCGAGCCTGCCGACCCCTATGAACCTCGGTCCCCGCGCCAACAGTTCCCACACTGGGACGCGAAGTTCGTGCGCTGGCTGCAGGCGAAGAACATTGCTTGCGACTTCTACTCCGACCTGGATCTCGATGATGGTGACCGGCTTGATCTAACCCAGTATCGCTGCGTGCTTAGCGTGGGTCATCATGAATACTGGAGCAGGCGCATGCGTGACAGGATGGCCGGCTTCATTGCAAACGGCGGACACTACGCGATCTTTAGTGGAAACACCTGCTATCGGCCAATCGAATTTTCGCGCGGCAGCCCTCATGCTCCCGATCTGCGCGTGACTCGCCTCGCGGAAAACTGGCCCGGTCACGACGAAAGCGACCTGATAGGGCTCAGTTATGGTTATGGCGGCGGCTGGTGGGGAGAATGGCGTCTACTGCATGGTGGCTGGATCCGGCGCGAGCGCCCAGCAACCGGATTCCGGGTCGAGGACGCGAGTCACTGGGCGCTGGCCGGTACGGAGTTGAACAACGGGGACATTTTTGGTGCCGAAGATCGTCTGGTGGGCTACGAAGTAGACGGCTTGCCGCCGAACCCCAATGGTTTCCACGTGCTTGGCATGACAAGCGCGCTGAATGGATGGGACGTCGGCGGACGCGGCGTATTTGGCGTGCTGCAGCGGGCGGCTGGACGAGGAGTTCAGCCGGGCATCGTCTTCAACGCAGGCACGACAGATTGGGCTCGCGTCCTCATGGATCCGCACGCCGAAAGTCATGCTGTCGTCGACCGTATCACCAGCAACGTCTTCGAACGCTTGCTGGCCTATCCGAGCAATCGCGACAGACAGTCCGTTACAGCAAAGGCTTATTGACGATTCTGCCGCGCACCTAAAGTCGCGCGGGGATATCGGGTGCTGGCCTGAAGAAGCCACGTAGCGTCAGTTGGTTTGACATGAGAGCCGACCATGCTTAATCCGACAGATAGAAGAGGAGTGTACGGACTCCTCGGTAAAGCCATAAAGTGGCCTGTTAAAAGGTTTGTCCCCCCAGCGATCAAGGCCAGGATACTGCCGGCTCACAGCGTCTCAATCTCGGATGCGACGTGGAATCAGGCGTACGGCTCGGGCACCTGGGATTATCTGGGGACGACGCAGGAGATTGCCCGCTATAGCGTGATCGCCGGGTATTGCAAGCACCTGAAACCCGCCGCGCGAGTGCTCGACGTTGGATGCGGCGCTGGCGTTCTTGCAAGTTGGCTTTCGGGCGCCTCGACTTCTAGCTATTTCGGCGTCGATCTTTCCGAAGTCGCCATTGAGCAGGCCCGCCAGGCGAATATCGATGGAGCGGAGTTCGCCGTCGCCGATGCCACTACCTTCGAGCCTTCGCAGGTATTCGACGTCATCGTCTTCAACGAGATGCTTTATTACCTGGAGAACCGGAGGAACAGATTCGTCGACTCGCGCGCTGTCTCGCGCCCGGTGGGATATTGATCGTCAGTATCTGGTATCACGACGACGGAATACGGACGTGGAACAGGTTGAAGGCGGCCTTCGACGAACTCGATCGTGTCCGTATCACACACGCGTCGACGCGATTCAAATGGGACGTGGCCGTGCTGAAGTTGCGGTAAATTTTGCGCGCATGCATCTGATCAAATGCCGCCCCTGAGCGGCCGCCTCGAGCCACGCTGTTCTGGAAAATCGCAGGCATCGCCCGCGCCCCAAAGGGCGCCCGCACCCTCCGTTGCGGACGTGCCGGCATCCGTCGCGTCTCAGCTCAAAGTCCCAAAGTCACGGCGCGGCGTTTGTTTCTGAGTACGAGAAAGTGAAAATGCTTCGCAAGGAATCGCGCGGCGCAACTGAGGACCCAAGGGTGATGCAATGTGTGCCGAAAGGCTTGTGCGAAACGCCTTTCACGAACTGCCTCGGTGACATCGACCCAGCGAAGCTGGGTTTCGAGGGTTCGCTGCCGATGCGCACACGCGTGGGCTAACCTTCCTGACAGCGCGTGCGATTCGCGGAAACGCGCGTTTGCTTCGAGCATGCCTCGAAGCGCCCGTCGATCCGCTGACTTGTCTGTGGAAAGCGAATCATCACGTCTGCGATAGTGGTAACCCATAGCCGGATAGACGACCATTTCCCCTTCGTGCCTGACCAACACGCGCAACAAGAGATCGAAGTCTTCGGCGGAGCGAACCCGCTCGTCATACCGAAGCTCGGACAGCAGTTCGGTTCTGATCATGGGCTGCAGATAGCCGAGTTGCGGCGCTTTGACAAGCGCAACGGCATCGACAGTCCTCGCGGTCCGCAGGCCAAGCAGCGAATACCCGGTCAGCGAGCCGCTTTCGCTCATGATGAGCAAGTCGTCCGCTACAATGCCCGCGCCGTCCGATTCGGCCCTTGCGAGCATCGACTGAAGGCGTCCGTCCGCAAACACATCATCACTGTCGAGGATCGTGATCCAGCGTCCTCGCGCACATGCCAGCGCACGGTTGCGCGCGACCGAGGGCCCCGCGTTGGAAGAAGATGTGAGGAGAACGATACGTGGGTCGTTAGCAGCAGCGGCGCGGACAATCTCAGTGCTGGCGTCGGTTGACGCATCATCAACAACGATCAGTTCCCAATCCGCGAGGCTCTGTCTCTGGACCGACCTGATCGCCTCTCCGATCCAGTTCTCTCCATTGAAGTTGGCCATCACGACAGTGACAGAAGGGGCCAACGCGGAAATGCTCGTACGATTCGCGGTGGCTGGCTCCTTGTCGTCGAAACCGCTTTGAAGTGCCGCCGATGCGAGATTTTTGCCCTTTACGCTCATAGTCATGGTTCTGACGCAAGTTTGCAAAGATTGTCGGACTGCGTTCTGCTAAAGACGGGATAGGCGGAAATAGCGCGGGCGATGCCGTATCGCACCCCCAAAGCGAGGGTGGAGATTTTCCAGATCGACGGGTTGCCTGCGACGATGCCCTCGCAGTCGGACTACCCAAGTAATAGAGGCAAAGCCCCGCTGAGTCGACAGATATTTGGTGGTCTCGGTGCGCGCCCCCACATATAACGATCGAATGGTGCGGGTTTGTCCTGGATAGGTGTGCGACGTATTCAGCACTGCCGATGGCAATGAACAGGCCGAGGAATCCTGTGAGATCCTGCCAACACCACGGCGGTTTTACACGCAGGTCAGATGAAATCTGACCGTCCTGGCGCGGCCCCAACATATGCAAAACAGGTCGAAGCCAATTTAACGCAGAAGCCGAGTGAAGCGCCACTTTCCATATGTAAGTAGTGTAAGTGGCAGTTGAAACGCAACAGCAAACGTCGCATTCGGGTTGATTCTGTTGAAAAACCCGCCCAAGAAGCGAGATTTTGGCTATCCTGGAAGACATCGATCGACGGGAGTGCATCGTCATGATAGGTCTATATCACTGATCGCTTTTACAGCTCGGTCTTCCTTGACCCATGCGCGCATCCGTCGCTCGATTGCCGCGACCTGCTCATCCAGTTTTGTGAGCCCATTCCACTGCTCACGTAGCGTATCGATTAGCGCTGCTGGGAGACGCTCGGCAACCCTTGCCAGCACGTCCGGTATAGCCTTATCCAATGCCACCCGGCCTTTGCCCATCACTTCACCATATTCGGTGAGCAGTCCCCGCAGACTGTTGATTTGCATCGTGCGGAATTTCACTAGCTGGTCCGCATCCGGTGCAGAGCCAACATTGCCTGCTGCATTTCGGTCTTCACTGCGATCGGCTTGCTGGGCTGCTGTGCAGCCAGCCAGATCGCTCGTGCGTCAGCTGCGTCATTCTTGTTACGTGTATTGAACGCCTTCACGAAGGCCGCCGGTATCAGCTTTACCTGATGGCCCATCTTCGTAAACTGTCTCGCCCAGTGATGCGCTCCGCTAGACGCCTCCATCCCGATCATGCATTGAGCACGGTTCGCAAAGTGCTCCAAAAATCTCGCGCGTCTGATCGGCTTATTCACGATCTCGCCTGTCTCTTCGTCGATGTAATGCACCTGAAACACATTCTTCGCGATATACACACCCACCGTCGTACAGCTCATTTTGGGTTCCTCCAGGCGCCGGTACACCCGTAGATTTTGTGCCCCGAACGTTGTTTCTATTGGTCTCGAAGTCACGACGTCTTCTGAACCGACGCGTGGGCGGGACGCGTTCATTTCATTCAACAGGCTGGCGGTCAGGATAGGCTCTTCTATTCATTTAACCTGGACAGTCATGTCCCGCATGACCACCTTCACGAAAACGCCAAGCCCGCTACGCAAGTCTATGACGCATCGACTCCGTTCAGTGAGGCTACCCCGTGCTCGTTTGATCCCTACGTGTTGAACCCCGCGGGAACGAATTACAACGTGCCGAACTTCCACCGCATTATCGTTCACGGACAGACCACGCCGATGGAATGGACGAAGTTCACGTTTGATCCGACGAAGAACGCACCGAACGGGCTCGATGCCGTTCTCGTGGTCGCGGCAGAAAGTTGCGCTGAACTAATTGCCAATATGATTCGCCGAGGGTTTGCCGAGACAAACCTATCGTCGTGATATTTGACGAGGGCGAATCGAGTTCGACCAGCTGCTGCGGAGCCCATCGCTGTCGATCGGGGCCACTCCGCGGCGTCCGACAACAAGTGCAACCGCCGCGGATTCCGTGCAGACTCCAGCTCTCGAGAGAATGGAGCCGTGAACAGGAAAGTACCGAAGTTTTCCCTGGAAGTCCCGGAGCAAGACGCGCCCCGGGTGCGCGATCAGCGTAGCGAACATCCGTCAATGGGGCCGCGGTCGACCAGTACAACAATGAACGTGAACATCAGGGACGATGGTGTTACGGCAAGGCCCCGATGCGCACCTTTCTCGATTCACTACAGCTCGTCAGGGAGAAACTCATTCCCATTGATCGCGTCTTCTCTGTCGGCCCAGACTACCTGTCAGATCGAGTTCCAGCTAACACACTTCAGCTATGGGATTCGTGAAACAGGGGCAAGGTCACTTTCCGGCCCTGAACGCTCCCCAAGATCATTGGAAAGATACCCCGTGGAAAAGTGCTCATCGTCCACACCCTCTGGACGTTCGTCGCTTCCGGTTCGCAGACCGCGAAAAAAGTAACCTGCGGGCGCCTTTTTATCGCAAGAATAAGCCTATTTTCCGCCGTGCTCTAACCTCCGGCCCACTTCCTGCCGACATCCAGTAGTATCTCTTACCTGACGAGAGGCTCGAAAAGGTAATTACTACCGAATCACTATCGCTTATTCCCTTTTTGCGAATTCGCTCGCTGGCTGCGCAAAGGCAGGTCAAGTGAGGATCGCTCCGGTAATCGAAATCCCTCCGACAAGCAGTTCGATAGAAAACGCGGCGCCTTGATGAACGCCTGGGAGCCGTCGTCCGATCGTATTGCAGCGGTTTGATAAGCATACCGAATTAAAAAGTGCAACCACTTTCTGGCGCACGTCAGACCCGTGTGACTCGAGTGCTTACCAACTGAATTTGGCCGGGTCTTCCGGCTGCGGATTATTTCTGTGATCAATCGACGACGATTTCTCGGCTGCCTGACGGCAGCTGCAAGCAGCTATGTACTGGTGGCGTGCGGTGGCGGGAGCAACGGCGACGCCACTGCGCCTGGCAGCAACAGCAGTGCGGCCAAGGCAAACGCCAGCGTATCCGCCTCACCTAACGGCACGACAACCCCGCCGGCAGCGTCCATTGTCGACGCCTCCGGCATCGTGTGGACGACCTCGAACGGGTATATCTACAGGAACGGGACCAAAGACCCCTACTCGTACAACGTCACAATGCTGCTGTGGTACAACGGCAGCGTCTTCCAGCAGAACACGAGCGGGGATTACTATGTGTGGCTTGGGACGGGGTGGACAAACTCTGTCGATCCGCGCCTCATTGCGGCCAACGGTACGACTTCTGCCAACGGCACGACAACCCCGCCGGCGTCCGCCATTGTCGACGCCAGCGGCAGTGTGTGGATGACCGCCAACGGGTATATCTACAGGAACGGGACCAAAGACCCCTACTCGTACAATGTCGTGATGCTGCTGTGGTACAACGGCAGCGTCTATCAGCAGAACACGAGCGGAGATTTCTATCAGTGGATTGGGTCGGGATGGACACCGGCTTCCAATCCCTGCCTCGGGGGCACTTCGGCCAACGGCACGACAACCCCGCCTGCGGCGTCCATTGTCGACGCCAGCGGCATCGTGTGGATGACCTCCAACGGGTATATCTACAGGAACGGGATCAAAGACCCGTACTCGTACAACGTCGCGTTGCTGCTGTGGTACAACGGCAGCGTCTACCAGCAGAACACGGGCGGGGATTTCTACAAATGGCTTGGGACGGGCTGGACACCCTCTGTCGATCCGCGCGTCGGGAGTAATATTTCGGCCAACGGCACGACAACCCCGCCGGCGACGTCCATTATCGACGCCTCCCGCATCGTGTGGACGACCTCCAACGGGTATATCTACAGGAACGGGACCAAAGACCCCTACTCGTACAACGTCACAATGCTGCTGTGGTACAACGGCAGCGTGTACCAGGAAAACACGAGCGGCAATTTCTATCAGTGGCTTGGGTCGGGATGGACGTCGTGTATCGATCCGCGCCTTGGCGGCACTTCGGCAGACGGCACGACGATTCCGTCCGCCGCCTACATCATCGACAAGTCCAGCAACATCTGGACGCTTTCGAACGGCTATATCTACAAGAACAAGGTCAAGGATCCGTCCTCCTCCAACGTGAGCCTGCTGTTGTGGTATGGCGGCATGATCTACCAGTCGGGGACGGGCGGGCAGTTCTCTGTCCTGACATGGAACGGCAACTGGTTACCGTGTACGGACCCGCGTATCGCCGCGGCGGCGACGCCGGGCGCGTTCTACGGCATCAACGGGCACTACGATTATCCGTTTACGCCCGCGCAGGTCGTCGGCGCGCTGCGTGCGCTAGGATGCACGACGTATCGCGTCGGCGTTTTCAACACGCCGACCCAGATAAACGCGTTGGTAGCCCTGGCAAGCGCTTTCAAGTCCGCCGGACTGACGCTTTTCCCGCTCGTCGAATACGGGCTCCGTGACACAAACAACAACCTGTACACGAGTGAATCGGCGGCCTATCAGGCTTCATTCTCAGGGGCTGCGGCGATTGCCACGGCCCTGGCGCCGTATGGCGTCACGATGTACGAATGTGGCAATGAACTGACCCGCGACGGGGCGATCATCCTGAATTCGGCAACGGCCGGAACAGGCAGGGGCGACTTCAACAACGCGAACTGGCCGATCATGCGCGGCGCGATGCGCGGCATGATCGATGGCATCAAATCCGTGCAGCCGAACGCCAAGTGCGGTATCAACTTCTGCGTGGCGGATATCGCCGCCTCCGACATGCTATGGGATGGCTTGCAGCCGAATGGAACGAGCGGTTACCCTAAGGTTCGCTGGGACATCACGACGTGGCACAACTACCAGCCTTATGGCGATATCTTCGACGTAGGCTCGGACGGTGCCGGTCCAGGCTTCAACCTGCCGATCTACTGCAAGGCGCGCTATGGAGTGCCGTTCATCATCTCCGAATGGAACGCCGCCCCCGAAGATACCGAAGCGTTCCGCGCGACCTACGTCAGTCAGCAACTCGGCGAATTCTATGCGGCGCGCAAGACGTCTGCGGTTCAGTCGGTGATGTACTACGACTTGACGAGTGGTGACCAGACGTTCGGCATCGTCTCGAACAGTCTGGTACCGATCCAGCCGACTTACGGTGCGTTCCAGAGCTTCGTCGCAGCGAATCCTGACACCTGAGCTGATGCGGACGCCAGAGTCGGTATTCGCGATCGTCACGGCACTAGCATGTCTCGATATGCCGAATGTGCGTAAACGCTAGCGTTTTCGCACCTGGCTTCTGCGTTTGAGAAGGTCCGCAATTGCGTCGGCAGCGAACGCTTCGAACGCTGCGAACGCAAATCACGGCTGGGACGACCGGAGCTTTCTTGAGTCTGCGGGTGACACGCATTGGTGGCGGCAATCACGGTTTCGATTCCGCAAATGGCTCAATGAGACGGGATCGCTTCGGAGTTTGACAATGGGGGCTACACCGGAACCCGCTACTAATTTCCGGAACGTGCGGAAAAGCTGCGCGTCATCGTTCAACGTTTTTCCAGTTCTAGAGGTTCGATATGGGAAGTCTCAGCATCGGTCATTGGCTAATCGTTCTGGCCATTATTGCGCTTGTTTTCGGCACCAAGAAATTACGTACCGCCGGTTCCGACCTGGGCTGTGCCTTCAAAGCATTCAAGGAAGGCATGGGTGGTGGGTCACCGTCGACCACTAATGCAGCCGCGGCCCAGCCGACGATTGATGTTCAGGCGAAGGATGTAATCGCGAAGTAACGGACCCGCCAAATTAGCATCCAGAGCCACAGCCTCCGGTTCACAGAAATTCGCTCGTTTCTGCGGTGTGCTCGGTACAAGCCCCGATCTCGCCGATATCCTGCCAGGCGGCCGCGCCGAGATCGTCCCACTCAATGTGAACAATAACAAGCCTGCGGTGCCGGCTCCAAACGCAGTTGATGGTTGAGAGTGTGAGTTCGGCGATGCAGGTAGCAGGCGTCCGGCCGCTCGAGAGCTCCGCCGTCGGCAATCCGCCACATTGCTGACCTAAAATCCAGCCCGCTCCAATGTCGGCTCTGGCCGAGATGTACTCATAAGATATCGGGCAGGTTCCCGAGCGAACCGGTCGTAAGAGTGGGGATTTGTTGGATGGGCAAGTGGCAACAACTGGACCGGCTTCAGCCCGATTGAATCGATAGCATTCAGATGAACATTTCACTCCAGATTACCCACAGATTGACACTCTGGATTCCTGAATAAAATTCCAAACCACCACCGCAATCTGAGCCCACAGGCAATACGTGGCGATAACGACGCGCCTGTCGCGCCATTTCCAGATACCGTCACGTATACCGTCAACACCTCTGACGGTATCTGGCGGGCCTCTGTGCAAGCTGCCTGCGTATACCGTCAGAAATACCGTCAAATTGCGCCCGCTGGCATTTCCGGGCAATACAGATCGAAACGAAGAAAGCCCCATGGGCTTTTTCTGAGGTCCGTCAAGCCGATACCGTCAGGTATACCGTCACCGCACGTGTACTGAAAAAATCGTCCGAGCCTCCTGCCTGTCAGAGTGTTCCCTGCTTGTCAGACACGTTCCCATTGTAAACATGTTGCGGATCGACGCGCTGCCGATGCGGGCTGCGCGTCACGCGAGGTGCTCAGAAGTAGTGCATGATGCCGAAGTAGCCACCTTGCTGGTTGTGTCCCGGCAGCGGCTGGGACTCGGCCGTCTCCACCGGGAAGGCCGCGTTCTTGCCGTTGAACATCGCCCCGACTGTCAGATACATGAAGGTTCGCTTCGACAGGTTGTAGGTCGTGCCGAGGACGCCGAGATTGCCCGTGCCCCCGCCATGATTCACGTTGCCGTGAAACCAGCCGGCCTGGAAAGCGAGAGCGGGGGTCGCCTGATACGACGCACCGAGCCACACCTGCTCGCTACGTGTCGCGGCGTACGGGTTGAACGTCGTTGCGACCGTATCGGCACCGGATGAAACGAGCGCCTGATAGCCGGTATAGAACTTGACCGCGCTTAGCTGATACGTGACGCCGGCCATATACTCACGCGATGCCGAGTAGAGGTCGGAGAACTTGCCGTTGGCGTCGCGTATCTCTTCATAGACGCCGTAAACCGCAAGGTTCGCGAGCGTATATTGAGCGCTTGTGCTGAACTGGCGATTGGCAGGGAAGTTTCCGGCCTGGCCGCCAAAGCCGTTCTGCACGCGAAACGACAGCCCCGACCAGTTCGGCGAGTTATAGGTGACGACGTTCGAGCGCGGCCCCCACGCCCGGCCGAACGCGAAGTTGCCGATCCCCGTCGCCTGTTCGCCGAACGGATCGATGTACCAACCCGTCTCGTCCGTGAGGGACATCGCGCGACCGAACCAGACGCTGCCCAGCTTGTCGCTCGCGAGGCCGACGTACGCGTCGCGGGTGAAGATGGTGTCCGGCGGGATTTCACCTGTCCCGGAGGTGAACAGACTCTCGAGTTTGAACACCACGTGCAGGCCGGCACCCAGGTCTTCGTCGCCCTTCAGGCCGAACCAGCTGTATCCGTACTGATTGCTGCCGAAGCGCAAATTATTCTTGGAGCCCTCCGGCGTCGCGACGTTGGTGACGTAGTCGAGTCCGCCCGCGATTCGTCCGTACAGCGTCACCGTGCTTTGCGCGTACGCACTTCCGATGCCAAGCGTCGTCAATGCAGCCAAACAAGCTAACCTTTTCATTTTGTTATCCCTCAACAAAGATATCTGCAGAGGTGTTTGAATGCCTCCGCCGGGCCACTTCATGCAGTTTTCGAGGCCCACACCCAAGGTCATTCCGCTCGCTGCAACGGAAAGGCCGTGGGGCCGGTCAATCATCTACATCGATTTTCATCAACATTTGATGCGTCTTATTTGAATCTGCAGTCCTAACTATAGGACGTGTCTTTTTATCGGCACGCCACTCGCCGTCAGTCAACGGCCGTGGCCCTCTACGCGCTCGGCACCATCACCAGCGTGACCTCCGGCGCGGCGCCGCCATTGCTTATCTGCGCGTGCTTTTGAGTGTGCGCAGGAGGGTCGGCGAATAGCGGGTCGTCGTCGCCAGCAGGATCGCCCCGGCCTGGACCAGCAACTGAACCGCTTCACCCGCGCCGAGCGCCATCACGAGCTGGCCCAGTTGGGCCATGAACAGCGCAGCCATGGCGCTCGCAATGACACTGCCTTTGCCTCCGGTAAAGGGTGTGCCGCCGACGACCACGGCCGCGATCGCGGGCAGCAGATAGTCATTGCCCGACGTCCCGGACGCGCTGCCGATGAACCCCGCAAGCAACATCCCCGCCGCGGAAAAACACACGGCCGAAGCAAGGTAAGCGCCGATCCGGTACTTCAGCACGTGGATGCCTGCCGCTTCGGCCGCCCGAGGATTGACACCCACCGCGACGAACCTGCGTCCCACCGTGGTCTTGCGCGTGATGACCCACGCGGACGCTACGAATACGAAAGCGAACCAGACGTTGGCCGGAAGACCCAGCAATTGAGCGTGCGAGATGGTTTGCATGACGGTTGGGACATCGACCGGCACACTCCCGGTCAACGAGCGCACGCAGCCGATCAGCAGTGCGTTGACGGCCATGGTCGCGACGAGTGGCGTAATGGCGACCCGCGAGATCAGCGCTCCGTTGATGATGCCGACGATACCGCCCACAAAAACGGTGAAGACGACGGCCAGCAAGATCGAGTTGAACGCTAACCCGCTGCGGGCCATGATCACGCCCGCCAGCGAAACCATGCCGATTGCCGACATGTCGAGCCCGCGTTGCTGGATGACGAGGGTCTGGCCGGTCGCGACGATCGCGAGGATACCCGCGAACGGCAGCATAGCCAGGATCGAGCCGCGCGTCATCGTGCCTGGCGCAACCACGGCGCTGATCCCGAAGAGCAGGACGAGCCCCACCCAGATCCATGAGAATTCGTCCATTGCGGGAAGTCGCAGCTGCTTCAATTTCGGCTTCGGCGGTGAGGGTTCGAGAAGATCCGACATGACATGTGCCTGATTGAGGGTTGCCTTTTTCATTTCGCCACCACCATTTCACGGCTCCTCGAATAGAGCGCAACCGATGCGAGGATCATTCCTCCCAGCAGGTACGATTGCCATGAGTCACCGATGTCCAGAAACGAGTTCACCACGTTGACCTGGATAATGAGGAGCGCGCCGAGCAGCGCACCGACGAACGAGCCCCGGCCGCCGAACAGGCTCGCGCCGCCGATGACCACCGCGGCAATGCTGCCGAGCGTGTAGGAAATGCCCGCGCTCGGATCGCCCGACCCGACTTGCGTCATCATCGGCACGGCCGCCACGGCCGCGAGCAACGAACAGCCGAGGTAGGCCGCGAGCGACGTCAGTTGCGGACGCACGCCTGCCATACGCGCCGCCTCGGCGCGTGATCCCACGCCACGAAACGTGAGACCGGAGCGCGTCTTGAACAACGCATATTCGAGCACGAGCGCAATCGCGACGGCCGCGATCGCCACGACCGGCACCGCGCCGATCTGCGCGCTGATCGTCTCCGTCACGGAGTCCGCGATGAGACCGCCGGGAACCGGCCGAAGCAGCAGCGACACCGCTTGCAGCGCCATGTAGGTCGCGAGTGTCGCGACCATCGGATGCAAGCGGAACGGCCCGACCAGCACCCAGTTCACGAGTCCGACCGCGAACGCGACGACGAGGACGATCGCCCATCCCGCGATCTGGTGACTCGACGGCGCGCCATCATTCAGGAAGAACGACTGGATGACCACGACGAGTCCCATCAGCGGCCCGACGGACAGGTCGATCCCGCCCACCAGCATCAGCACCTGCTGCCCGTAGGCCACGATCGCGAGAGTCGCGACGAGCGCGAGCATCCCGCTGAGATTACGCGCGGAAAAATAGGCATCGTTGACATGCGCCGCGTAGAGCCCGAGCGCGCACACCGCGACGGCGAGCATCACGAGCGGCGCCCAGTCTCCCGCGGCCCACTTCCAGAATCCGGCGATGCGCGCCGCTCCCCTCTCCCGTTCAGTGGTCACGGTCAACACCGCAGCAGTGATGTTGTTCTCGCTGACATCGCCGTCATTCAGTTCCTTGACGACATGGCCGCGCGAGAAAATCAGCACGCGGTCGCACAGTCCCGCCACTTCGTGCGCGTCCGACGAGACGACGAGCACCGCCGTTCCGGCGGCCGCCGCCTCGCGAAGCACCTTGTAGATCTCCATGCGCGCGCCGATATCGACCCCTTGTGTCGGCTCGTCGACCAGCAGCACCTTCGGGCGGCTCGCGAGAACGCTGGCCAGCACCAGCTTTTGCTGATTGCCGCCCGAGAGGGAACGCACCGGCGTGTCGATGGACGGCGTCTTGACCGCAAAACGGGCCACGGCGTCCCTCGCGCGCTTCGCTTCGCTGCGCTGTCGCACCCAGCCGTTGAGCGAATCGAACTGGAGGCTGCGGATCGAGAAGTTTTCGCGCACCGACAAATCGCCGAAGATGCCTTCGCGATGGCGGTCGCCCGGAATGTAGCGAATGCCCGATGCGGCAGCTGCCTGCGAATGGTGCAGTCTGGCGACAACGCCGCCCACCGTGACGTTGCCCCGGCTTCGTGTCTGCCCCGCCAGAGCGCGCATGAACTCGCGCTGCCCGTTGCCGTCGATGCCAGCAAGCCCGACGATTTCGCCTTGCCTGAGCTGGATCATGATGTCGGAGAAACCAGCGCCGCGCAGCGCTTGAACGTCGAGGATCACGCCCGCATGGTCATTGCCGGCCTTCGCGGGAAAGTCGTGGTCGAGCGCGCCGCCGACGATCAGCTCGACGATCTGCTGCTCGCTGAGTCCTGCGGCGTCATAGGTGCCCTGCCCTTGCCCATCGCGAAGAACCGTCAGGCGGTCGGCGATCTTCTGCACCTCGCGGATCCGGTGCGAAATGTAGACGACAGCGCAACCCGACGCCGTCACCTGGCGGATGCGCTCGAACAGACGCTCGACATCTTCCGCGAGCAGATGCTCGGTCGGCTCGTCGAGCACCAGCACCTTCGGCTCGGCCGCGAGCGCCTTCACGATTTCGACGATGAAGCGTTGCTCCGGATTCAGGCTCACGACGCGCTCGCTCGCATCGATTGCGACATCCTTGCTCCAGCGCTCCAGGAGTCCTTGCGCCCATATCCCGACGTTCATCAACGAAGGCCGCTGCCCGGCCGGCACGCCGAGATAGAGATTCTCCGCGACGCTCAGATCGGGCATCAGCGCGGGCTCCTGGCGAACGATTGCCAATCCGAGGCGGCGGGCCTCGTCGGTATCGCCTCGCGTCTCTACGCCGTCGATCACGACGCGCCCCATTTCTGGAACCAGCGCGCCCGATGCCACAGCCATCAGGGTAGACTTGCCTGCCCCGTTCTCACCGACGAGGCCGTGCACCTCGCCTGCGAGCACCGAGAAGGTCACGTTGTCGAGGGCCCTCACGCCGGGGAAGATCTTGGTGACGCCGTCGATTTGCAGCAGCATTGTGTGGTCTTTCATGACTCTTCCTGAACGATTACTGCGCGAAGACTTCCTTCAGCTTCTCGCCCGGAAGGGACGAGGACAGGTCCGCGTCAGGCGGCGCGCTGGGGTCGCACTTCGGATCGAGACCCCGTGCGCTGTCCGCGTAGGCGAACGGGAGAATCGACGGCGACTCCTTGTCGGCCGTGCCCTGGTAGGCCGCTACGCCTTGCCGCACTGCAAAGCGCACGTAGGAGGTCGTGCCGTCCAGCGTGTAGTAGGGAAATGCCGTGCCGCCTTTTTTCGCGGACAGGTAGTGGCAATTGAGGTCGTTGTCGCTCGCAATCGTCGCGACGGCTGGCACCGGCAGATGCGCCTGCTCGAACGCCTTGGTCGCCGCGAGCGCGGTCACGCCGTAGTCCGTGACGATTGCATCGATCTTCGGGTACTTCGCGATGAGGCCGGCCGTCGCCTTTTGCGCGTCGACGGGGTTCCAGTTCGTGACGACGAACTGCTCATTCAACAGCTTGAGGTCCGGATACCGCTTGAGGCCGTCCCTCAGCCCATCCATGAAGTTCTGCGAAGGGGCCGCGCCCGGACCGCCGCCGAGGAATACCACGTTGCCCTTTTTCACGTTCGCGCCGAGCCAGTCGGCCCAGAGGATCCCGATCTGCTTCGTATCTCCCACCACGTTGACGACATAGTCGCGCCCAGGCACTCCCGCGATCTGCGCGGAATACGGCACGACAGCGACACCCGCCTTCATTGCCGCGCGCATCGCGGGAAGTTGCACGGCGCCGAAATCCGGCAGCAGGATCAGCACGTTGACGCCCTGAGCAACCATGCTGTTGATATCCGAGTTCGCTTTCTGCGGGTCGCCGTTCGCGTTGCTGTAGATGATCCGCTTGACGTTCTTGCAGCGGCTCAGTTCGTCCTTGACTTCGGCGAAGCCGGTCTTGCGCCAGGTATTACCGCCGTAGCCGTCCGACACGCCGATGGTCATCGGCTTGGTCCCGCACAGCGGTGCGATGTCGCCCTGATGGTTCGTCACGGAGTCATTGGCGTGGGCGCCCATGCAGACCAGGCAGGTGACGAACAATGCGCCGAGTTTTTTCAGCATGCGGCGAGACTCTCGCGGCGAGCGGGGCCTTTCCCCGGCGCGAAAGCCTCGCGCGAGGCCCGTGGTGGTCCATTTCAGCAGCAGGTCGAACATGATGATCCTCAATGTCGTGGTTGAATTGCAGCCCGAAGTCCCATCGGACCCATGCCTGCCGTGTACGGTATGACCGTGCACCGATGGCGGACTTCCAGATACATCGCTCTACTAACTACATGCAGGATTGCAATGAGGTCCGCGAATCGTGACGTAGTGCAATCCTGTCAATCCGGCATACTGGCGGTGACGATTGCCACGGCCGGCACCGGACCCGTCTCAACCGTTTTATCGCATGATTTGAGTTAAAATCATGCGATAGCAAATCGATTTACATCGAATGATGTGTTTCGGAATTTGCAAAGTCAAGGCTCCTGGGGAATGTCCCTAGCCCTGATTTATCGGGGCGAAAAGTCCCCATCCCCCCCCCGCCGGCGTCCACGAATGCCGCTTCGGCGAACGCGCGCGCGAAGGCTAATCGACGATTGCATCGTCATTGGTTCGCGCAGCCAGGTTTTGCGCGATCCGATGCAACGCCTCCCAGAAGACATCCAGCTCATCCTCGGCGACGCCGTCGAGCGACCTTGCGATCATCGCGATGATCGCGGGCATCAGTTCGTCGACCAGTCCTCTGCCTTCTTCCGTCAGACCGACGTAGTACTTGCGCCGATCTTTCGGGTCGCGCCGGCGCTTCAGCAAACCGCGCTTTTCCAGACTATCGAGCGCGGGGACAGCGGTGGTCGACGCAATCCCGACACGCTTGCTGAGTTCCAGCTGGTTGAGCTCGCCGCGCTGGACCAGCACCCTCAGGTAGTACCAATGCGCAATCGAGACCTTTTCCTTGCCGAGAATTTTCTGCACCTCGACGTCGTAGAAACGGTTGAGCGTGCGCATCATCCACGGCACCGTTCTGCCCCGCTCGTCGAGAACCTTCGACGGATCACCCCGCCCCGAACCGCCAGCGGGTTCCCGGACGTCCTCATAAGCGTCGTTTACAGCTGGGCACAGCTTGGCCATCGCTCACTCCTCGACGAATGGATGCTGGCAGGCGGTCGCAAAACGCGGCATATCCGGCCCAGCCTTGGGGAATACCCTGCATCGCTTGACTTAATTAATCCCAAGACACATCATTCGATATAAATCGATTTGATGAAAAACCATTTTAATCAAGTTGATTTGATTGCGAAAGCGACGACGAGCCCTTGCATTCGAGTTTGCCCCGGCGCAAGCATGAGCAAGACGGGGCTCGCAAGTCAGAAGGACTTCGAAATATATGGACTTCCAACCTTTACTACCCTGAGTCGAGGATTGTCATGAGCGAAAAACTGTCACTGTGGGAAGCCGCCAAGCGTGAAATGGAGGAGTACCAGTTCATTGCCGGGGCCGAGTTGCAGCCAAAATGGGACGTGCCGGAAAAGATCGCCATCAACGCGGCCGTTTCCGGGCGCTTCGAGAGCACCACGTCGCTTGCCGAGTACGTGGACGCGGCGTCGAGCGTGATCGAAGCGGGCGCCTGCGGCGTGCACATCGACTTCTCGTTCATGACGGACGAAAAAGGGCGGCGACTCGACCGCGACATCCCGCCGGTCGAAGCGTATGGCGCGGTCCTCGAACCGCTGCGAGCGCGCTTCGGCAACGACTTCGTGCCGAATCTGAACGTCCTCAACGGCTCGTCGTTCGACATGTGCGTGAGCCCCGCCCGCGCAGGTCAGTGCGAGGTCGCACCGTGCGCGCCCGGCCACCCGCAAGCATTCATGGTGCCCGCCGTCACGGAACTCGAGGCAACCGGCGTCAAGCCTGAACTGGCCGTGCACAGCTCTGGCGAAATCGAGCTCGCGAAGCGCAAACTGATCGATACTGGCATTCTGAAAAAGCCGTATAACTGGCTGATTCTCTATGGCCTGCCGTTCAACGTCGGTCGTACGCTGGTATCGGGCACCTGGGTTAGCGACGCCCAGGACATGACGCAACACATGTTCCTGATGGTCGACCAGATTCGCAAGATCGATCCGACCTCAGTCATCAGCGTTTGCGCAGCGGGCCGCGCATCGCTCTATATGACGACGCTGGCCACGATGATGGGCCTGCATATCCGGATCGGCACCGAAGATACGCCGTGGAAGTACCCGAACAGTGACGAGCGCCTGAAAGACAACCTGGAGATGTTCAACATGGCACGCGATATCGCGGGGCTTCTCGGGCGCAAGCCGGCCTCGGCCAACGACTACCGGCAGCTGGTCGGCAAGCCGGCGCGCAACTGAACGATCCGCGCGGCTCACCAACTCGCGGATTGCCCGCGACAACGGACGATGCAGCGGCTCGGGCACCTGGCCAGGATGCGACTGGCCAGGTCCATCAGGTTCATGGTTCGCATCGAAGATGAGCATTCCAGAGCAAAAGGAGAGTGACAAATGAACGATGAGACTGGGGCCGCGGCGCCCCCCGTGCAGTTGTGGACACGGGACGGATTTCTCGGAGCACTGTCGGTCGTGACGCGGTCGACATATGCGCCCGACTACCTTTCCGTCGAGGGGCCGCACGCGCCGCGCAGAGCGGTCCTCGAACGGCTGACGCCCGACGACGCGAGCGACCCGCAAGCCCTCCCGACCACCGTGGCGACCTCGCGTCTCGGCGTGAAGCTGCACGTCTCGGGCCGTCGGCAACCGATGCCGTTCGTGGTCCGCAACGTCGAGGCGGATGAGATTCATTTCATACAGTCAGGCACGGTCAAGTTCGAGACCGACGTTGGCAGCCTGATCGCCGAAGAAGGCGACTTCGTCTGCATACCGCGCGCGATCGCCTATCGATACGCGCCGCAGGGCGATGCGATGCGCAGCGTAATCGTGGAGAGTCCCGCGGCGGTCAAACTCACGCCCCCTGCCCCGTCCGGCATGATCAACACCGCAAGGGACGTGAAGTATGCGCAGATCGACCCGGATATCCCGGCTGGCGGCCAGACCCGTTTGATCCTGAGAACGCTCGACGGCGAGAACACAGTCTTCGTCATGCCACACGATCCGCTGTCTCTCGGCGTTCGCCTTTCCGACAGCGTGCCGGTCTGGAAACTGAATCTGACGAAGATCCAAACGCACTCTTATTTGCCGGAGGGGGGGCCGCCGAGTCACTTTCTGTCGTCGAACACGGGCGAGTTGTTGATGTTCAACCTCAGCGCTCGCCTCGGGAATCGGCCGCCGATTCACATCAACGCCGATTTCGACGAGGTCGTTTGCTACGTGCGCGGACCCGGCGCCTGGGGTGGATGCAAAGAGCCGGGAACCTTGACCTGGGTGCCAAAGGGCGTGATTCACCACGGTCCTTCCGAGGACGTTCCGCAAGGCTACGAGGCATGGCTGCTGGAGACGCGCGCGACGCTGCGCTGGACGCCGAAGGCGCTTGCCGTCTCGCAACTGATGGAAACCGGCAACTACGAGCCGCATCCGGGCGCGGGCCAATGAATTCTGATTTATACGGCAAACGAATGAGTCACGGCATTCTAGGAACAGCTGCTTGCGTTTCCCCACCGACGCCCTGAACGAGGAGAACGACATTGGAAGCGAAACTTCAGGCATTGCTCGACGAAGCGGACATCCGCCGCGTCCACATCCGCTACTGCCGCGGCATCGACCGCATGGACTGGGATCTCGTGCGCTCGTGCTACCACCCGGATGCGATTGACCGGCATGGCGCCTATAACGGTGGCGTCGAAGGCTTCATCGAATGGGCGGCCGAGTTGCTGCCGCAGTTCGAATCCACCCAGCACTTCACCGGCAACCAGTATGTCGAGGTGCAAGGTGACGTTGGGTTCGCCGAACACTATGCGCAAGCAAGACACAGAACCAGGCCCGATGGCGAGCGGCCCGCGATGGACTGGGTCGTGTTCATTCGCTACGTCGACCGTATGGAGCGAAGACACGGCGAATGGCGCATCGCCGACCGGATGGTCGTGCTCGATTCGCAGCGCTCGGACCCGGTTCCAGATGGTCAGGCGCCACTCGAGAATTCCAATGTGGGCCGCCGTGGCAAGGAAGACCCTTCCTACGGATATCGGATCGTCTGATGCAACGCGAGCCGAAATCGCGATCGAAGGCAAAGAGAATTCATCAGTCACTGAGTTGTACCCATAGGTCAGAGGATTCAATGAAAAAGCCGTTTCGTCTGGGCATCATCGGTCTGAGCGCCGAACGCGGTTGGGCCGCGATTGCCCATCTTCCCGCGCTGCGGGCGTTAGGCGATGTGTTCGAGCTCGTCGGCGTGGCCAATACGACGCTCGACAGCGCGAAGGGCGCCGCTGCCGCATACGGCGTACCGCGCGCGTTCGAAAGCGTTGCGGCGCTGGTCGCGTCGCCGGACATCGACGTCGTCGTCGTCACTGTCAAGGTTCCGTATCACCGGGAGGTGGTCACGGCGGCCCTGCAGGCCGGCAAAAGCGTGTATTGCGAATGGCCGCTCGGCAATGGGCTCGAAGAGACCGCCGCGCTAGCCTGGCTCGCGAACGAAGAGAACGCGTTGGCTGTTGTGGGCACACAGGCGCTCGCGTCGCCCGAAGTGCAGTTCATCCGCAAGCTCGTCGCCGACGGTCAGATCGGCGACGTCCTGTCGTCGACATACATCAGCGCTGGGGTCAGCTGGGGTGACGAGATCCTGAAAGGCGACACCTACGCGATGGACGACCGCAACGGCGCAACGCTGCTGTCGGTGATCGGCGGCCATGCGCTTGCCGCGATTCAGGCGGTACTCGGCCCCGTCGAGCGCATCGACGCCGTGCTTTCACAACGCCGCCAGACAGTGCGCACCATCGAATCGGGCGAGCCCGTGCAGATGAAAACGCCCGACCACGTGATGGCCAACGCCGTGTTGCAGTCCGGCGCCCCGCTGTCGTTCGAGCTGCGCGGCGGTGTGCCGCGCGGCACGAAGTTCCTCTGGGAAATCTACGGCACCGAGGCAGACCTGCGGGTCACCGCAACGAACGACTTCGTTCCGGTCGTGAACATCTCGCCATTGCGCGTCGAGCTGGGCCGCAAGGGCCAGGACGGGTATGAGGAACTGGAGATCCCGATGCCCGCGTCTTCCGTTTCAGCGGAGGCGGTTGCCGCGCGAAACGTCGCAGGCATTTACCGGTTGATGGGCGACGACTTGCGCAATGGCACCCGTAGCGCACCCAGCTTCGATCATGCCCGCGCACTTCACGAAGTGCTCCACGCGATCGGGCGATCGAGCGAAACGGGTCAGCGGGTGCGGGTGAGGTGAGTGAGGCAAGTGGTGGCCTGCCGGAGCGGTGCGTCCGGCAGGCTCATGCAGCGCTTCGCCGCGTACTCGCGCAGGTGTGGCGTTGGCCGCACGATCAGTCGACGACGGAATCGTCTTCGGACGCTCGGTTCAGGTTCCTCTCGATCTGGTGCATCACTTTCCAGACGGTACGCATGTCTTTCTGCGAAATGCCTTCGCGCGACGCGGCAATCATGTCGGTCAGTTCGGGCAGCAACGCTTCAACGAGGCGCCGGCCTTTATCCTGCAGACTGACGTAGTACTTGCGCCGGTCTTTGGGATCGCGCGTGCGTCGCACGAGACCGCGCTTTTCCATATTGTCGAGCGCGGGCACTGCCGTGGTGGAGGCCATGCCGACCCGCTTGCTCAACTCCAGCTGGTTGATCTCGCCGCGCTCGGCGAGTACCCGCAGGTAAAACCAATGCGACAGCGAGACGTTTTCCTTGTCCAGCACCTTTTGCGCCTCGGCATCGTAGAGCCGGTACAGCGTCCTCGTCATCCACGGAACGGTTCTGCCGCGGTCGTCGAAGACGCCGGATGGCTGCGCTACCGCCTGCACGGCCGACGCGCCGCCGCCCTCCAGCTCCGCCTTGACTGCATTCGAATGACTCTTTGACATTCGCTCATTCCTCGACTTCAAGAGGGGGCCGGCCGGTCGCCCGAGCAACGCGTTGCTCGGGTGGAACGATCGTCGAGCCAACGCACCAGGGCATTCCCTGGCGTCCTTGACTTTGTTAATCCCGAATCACATCATTCGATATGAATCGATCTTAAACGGAATTATCTTTTCGGAGATGATCCGCCTTGATGGAGATCATACAACATGCGCGGCATGGAAACGAGGTGCGAATTCAGGCTGGCGACGCCTCCCCTTCCCTCCCGCTAGCGGCGATATCGCTCGTCACAAGCAATTTCAGATTCGAGACTGGCATGCAACGACAACTCCTTCTACTGATACTCTGGCTGATGCCATTCGTTCTCCGGATGGCGGCACGCAGGTCCGCGCAGATGCGCAAGCACCTCGCCTCGGGGCATTGGGTGATCCAGCTGCGGCTGCGCGACAACAGCCTCGCGCGTCAACTTCATTTCAAGGACGGCAGCGTGTCCGGAAGCTGGGGACCGTATGCCGCGCCAGACGCGGAGCTGGTCTTCATGGACGTGCCCACCGCGCGCCGGATGCTCGCGCCGACGACGGATCACGCGTTCCTTATCGATGCACTGAAGAACTTCAAGATCACGCAGGGTGGCAGCGATGAGGCGCTCGTCTGGTTTGGCCAGCTGGTCAATACGATGAAGACGGCTTCCTGGCGCAAGGGCACCGTGATGAAGGACGGCACGACCCGCTACGTGACCCTTACCAACGGCGGCCCCGTGTTCGTCTTCGTGAAGGACGACAAGATCGTCCGCACCACGCCGATCGACCTCGTCGACGAAGACGGGCCCAGCTGGACCATCAGCGCGCGCGGGCGCCAGTTTTCGCCGGCGCGCCGCGCAACCGTGAGTCCGCATGCGCTTTCGCTGAAATCGCTGGTGTACTCCGACAAGCGCATCCTCTACCCGATGAAGCGGGTCGATTTCGATCCGAACGGCGCGCGCAATATCCAGAACCGCGGCATCTCTGGCTACGAGCGTATCAGCTGGGATGAAGCGCTCGATATCGTCGCGGGCGAGATCAGCCGCATGAAGCAGCAGCATGGGCCCGGCGCGATCGCAATGGCCACGGGCGCTCATCATCAGTGGGGCAACATTAACTACTACCTGAGCGCGATGCAGCGCTTCGGCAACCTGATCGGCTACACGCGCGTCGAGATGAGTCCGATCAGCTGGGAAGGCTGGTACTGGGGCGCCATGCATCACTATGGCAACAGTCTTCGTCTCGGCACACCGAGCTTTTACGGAACGACCGAGGATTGCCTCGAACATGCGGAGGCGATCGTCTTCTGGTCGAGCGACCCCGAATCCACCAACGGCGTCTATGCCGGTTTCGAAGGCACGCAGCGGCGGCTGTGGGCGAAGCAGCTCGGTATCGATTTCGTCCACATCGACCCGTACCTGACGCAATCGGCCCAGTTGCTGGGCGGCAAGTGGCTGCCGATCCGCCCCGGCACCGACTCTGCTTTCTCGATCGCCATCATGCACGAATGGATGGTGAACGAAACGTACGACAAGCAATACGTGGCCTCGAAAACGACCGGCTTCGACGAGTGGCGCGCTTATGTGCTCGGCGAAGAAGACGGCACGCCGAAAACGCCCGAATGGCAGGAAGCCGAAACCGGTATTCCGGCGAAGGACGTGCGCAGCCTTGCCCAGTTGTGGGCATCGAAGAAGACCTACCTCGCGGCAGGCGGCCTCGGCGCGGGCTTCGGCGGTGCATGCCGAACGGAGACCGGCGCCCAGTGGGCGCGCAACGTCGTCATGATGATGGCGATGCAGGGCTGGGGAAAGCCCGGCATCAACTTCGGCAACCTGCAGATCGGCGCGCCTCAGGATTTGAACTTCTATTTCCCCGGTTACGCCGAGGGCGGCATCTCGGGCGACCTGAATTACACCGCGAGCGCGGCGCACAACTATTGCCGGATGCCCCACATCATCACGATCAATCCGGTCAAGCAGTCGATTCCGCGCCAGCGGTTCGCCGAAGCCATCACCGAGGGCCATGCGGACGGCTACCTGTGGGAGGGTTTCTCGACGGAAGGCCAGTTCGGTTACTACTCGTATCCGCGTCCGGGCTATTCGCCGGTGCACATGCTGTACCGCTACGGCTCCTCGTCGTTCGGCACGGTCCCGGGATCGAACCGGCTCGTCGATGCGTATCGCCATGCCTCGCTGGAGTTCGTCGTCAACCAGTCGGTCTGGATGGAGAACGAAGCGCAGTTCGCCGACATCATCCTGCCGGCCTGCACGGCGCTCGAACGCGACGACATCTCCGAATGGGCCAACTGCGGCGGCTACATCCAGCACGCGCAGACTCAGCTCAATCACCGGATGATGATCATGCAGCACAAATGCATCGAGCCGCTTGGCGAATCACGTTCGGACTACCAGATCTTTCTGGACATCGCGACGCGGCTTGGCTACGGCGGGATGTACTCGGAAGGCGGCGGCTCGGAACTGACGTGGTGCGAGCGGATGTTCAACTCCACCGACCTGCCGAAGCAGACCACGTGGAAGAAATTCCTGAAGAAGGGTTATCACGTCGTGCCGCCGCCCGCGGACGACGACCGTCCGCCCGTCGACATGCGCTGGTTTGCTGAAGGCCGCGCGAAGGATCTGCCCGAGGCGAATCCGCTACCGGGTGTGTACGCGACAAAATTCGGCGAGGGTCTGCCGACGCAGTCCGGCAAGTTCGAGTTCGTTCCGTCGAGTCTGCGCCGCATCGAGATGACAGACCCCGCGCGTCCGGCCATCAACCGGTATATGAACCGCGACAGTGCGATCAAACGGCGCTATCCGCTGCAGCTCGTCACCAACCATCCTGTGTATAGCTTCCATACGCAGGCGGACGGCAAGAACAGCCATATCAGCACGATCAACGAGCACCGGCTCGAGGTCGGCGGATATCGATACTGGGTCCTGCGCATGAGCGTGACCGATGCGGCGGCACGCGGGCTGCGCTCGGGCGATCTGGTGCGTGTCCACAACGCGCAGGCGTCGGTCATCTGCGCGCTCGATGTGTCGCAACTGATCAGGGATGGTGTTGCGCGCGGCAACGAATCGTGCGCCGAGCTCGACCTCATCAAAACCTCCATCGGCCTCGTCGATCGTGGTGGATGTCTGAATCTGCTGACGCCCGGCCGCAAGATGTCGGCGACCGCGGACGGAATCATGCCCAACAGCTGCTGGGTGGAGGTGGAGAAATGGGACTCGGCATGGGAGAACGCAGCATGAACAACTGGGCACTATTGATCGACGTTTCACTCTGTATCAACTGTCGAAACTGCGTCATCGCAACCAAGGACGAGTACTCGGGCAATACCTTCCCGGGCTATTCGGCCCCCCATCCCCCGGATGGACTCGACACGATCCGCGTCGAGCGTCAGGTGCGGGGTGAAGGCGCGCTCGTCGACGTCACATATATTCCGAAGGCATGCAATCATTGCGATAACGCGCCGTGCGTGAAAGCTTCGGACGGCGCGATCTACAAGCGTGCGGACGGTATCGTCGTGATCGACCCGGAGAAATCGCGCGGCAGGCGTGATCTGGTGAAAAGCTGCCCGTACGGGATGATCGAATGGAACGAGCAGGAACAGGTGCCGCAGAACTGGAATTTCGATGCGCACCTGCTCGACGCCGGATGGAAAGAGCCGCGCTGCGCGCAGGCCTGCCCGACGAGAGCGATTCGCGCGCTGAACGTGCCGGCCGGTGAACTCGCGCAACTCGTGAAGGACGAGCAGCTTTCGGTCTTGCACCCCGAGTTCGGCACTCAGCCGCGCGTCTTCTACCGGCATCTCGACGACGCGTTGAGCCATCTGGTGGCCGGCAACGTCTGCGAAATCCTGAGCGACGGACGGATGCGCAATCTGGCGGATGTCGAGGTCCTGCTGCGTGATTCCGCGAGTGACGAAACTCGCGCGACGACGACCGACCACTTCGGTGACTTCCGATTCTCCGGCCTCACCGCGCCCACCTCGCTAATCGAGCTGCGAGTCCGCAAGGACGGTAGCGAGAAACTCGTCGCGACGCGGCAACGCACAGGCAGCATTAACCTCGGCACGCTGACGTATTGATGCACACGCGCGGACCGGAACGTTCTGGAGAGAACGAGCCGGCCCGCGCACGGGCAGGCACGCGGGCAGGCGCGGGCGTCAAATCGCGAAACTTTCGAGCGTGGCCGGATGGAACAGATCGCGCGCTTCGAGCCGGCGACTCGACAAGCCCTCTGCATGGTGCCGTTCGAGAAACCGGTTGACGACGTGTTCGTTGCTGGCGAAGCCGTAAGGCCAGAAATCCGCTCCCATCAGATTGCGCGCGGCGCGAAGCTGGTCCTCGACGAACGGCAACGTCACTTTCGTCGCCGACGTGTCGCCAAGCCGGGACAATGCGAGAGCCTTGGACTTTTCGAACGCCTTCAGCAACGCGCCGGGCAACCACGGATGCTGCTCCGCGAGCGTCCTGCGCACACCGAGCGTGTGCATGATCGGAAACAGTCTGGTCCGCGAGTACCACTCGGCGGCGGTTTTGTGCGGGTCGTCGAACAGGTACTTGACCTGCGGATGTCCCCGGTCGAAGCAGGACGGCGCACGCGGACCAATCACGGCATCGATATCCCCATCGGCCAGCAGGCCCGAAATCGTCTTGCCTTCCGGCGCGTTTTCGAGCCTGACATCCAGCGGCAGGTTCAGCCTGATCTTCTCGACCCGAGACGCGTCTTCGTAGCCGCCGCGCACCCAGGTTACGTCAGAAGCCTTGACGCCGTACTCTTCCTCAAGGAACAGACGCACCCAGACATTGGCGGTGAGCTGGTACTCGGGGACGCCGATGCGCTTTCCCTTGAGATCTTCCGGTCGCTCGATTCCCCGATCGGCGCGCACGTAGATCGACGTATGCCGAAAGGCCCTCGACGGAAAGACCGGCACGGCGATATACGGCGACGTGCCCGCAGCGGTCTTCACCGAATAGCTGCTGAGCGACAGCTCGCAGACGTCATAGTCGGCGTGCCGGAAAGCGCGAAAGAAAATTTCTTCGGGATCCTGCAGCATGAACACAGGGTCCACGCCCTCGATCTGAACCTCGCCGTCGACGAGAGGGCGGATGCGGTCATAGTTGCCCACGGCCACGGATAGTTGAAGCTTGCTCATGTTTTCTCCTGATTACTGCGGTAGTTCAAGGCGGGAAGCAGCGGGATACATCGGAACAATACGGCGTGGCAGGGAAAACCTCGGAAACACCCTGCTCCTTGACATCTTCAATTCTCCATCGCATCATTCGATATAGATCGATCGTATTTGAGATCATACTATCTGGCATAGCAATTTCAAGCAGTTTCCCTGCAACTCCTGGAAGGAAAAACGCCATGAGTACGGCCAGCACGCAAAGATGGGATATCGAGGTCGATGTGATCATCATGGGATCGGGTGCGGCCGGCATGTCGGCCGCGATCGTTTCGCATCACGAAGGACTTACACCGCTCGTTCTCGAGAAAACGGACCAGGTCGGCGGGACTTCGGCGTGGTCGGTCGGCATGATGTGGTTCGTCGATAGCGCTCCGATGCAGGCCGCTGGCTTTAAGGACTCGTTCGAGAAAGCCCGACGGTATTTTGCCGCCACGGTCGGCGACACCGTTGGCGGCTCGCTCCAGGAAAGCTATATCTCGCAAGGCCGCGTCGCGCTCGACTATCTGTTGCGCCATTCCGAGCTGGAGGTGGTCGCGGTGGACTATCCGGACTACTATCCGGAAGCGGACGGGGGTATGTTCGGACGCGCGCACGCGCCGCTGGATTTCGACGGCCGCAAGCTCGGCTCGCATTTCAAGGATCTGCGTGCACCGCTGCCGGCCTTTGCGCCATTTGGCGGCATGATGCTCGACCTCGTCGACCTGAATCACTTCCTGTCATTCACGCGTTCGGCGAAGTCGTTCCGCCACGTGATGAAGCGCTTTCTGCGCTATGGCGTCGACCGCCTGAGCCATCACCGCGGTACCCGGCTCGTCGGTGGCAATGCACTCATCGCCCGTCTGTACAAGACCATCCTCGACAAAAAGATCCCGCTCTGGCTGCGCGCACATGCCACGCGCGTGATCGTCGAAGACGGCGTCGTCGTCGGCGCCGAAGTAATTCGGGATGGCCGTTCGATGCGCGTATGCGCACGCCAGGGCGTGGTCATTGCAACCGGCGGCTACAGCGGCAACCTCGAGATGCGGCGCGAGCATTCGCGTCAACCGACCGTCGAAGTCGGACTCGGCCTGCCGACCAACGTCGGCGACGGCATCCGGCTCGGCGTCTCGGCCGGCGGCCGGCTGGACCACAACGCGCGCGACACCGGCTACTACGTTCCCGTTTCGGTGTACCGCAATGAAAAAGGCAACAGCCAGGTGTGGGGGCACTTCATGCTCGACCGCCCGAAGCCCGGCTTCATCGCCGTGGGCAAAGACGGCAACCGGTTCACCAATGAAGCCACGTCGTACCACGCGTTCACGCAAGGCATGTTCGACGCGGGTGCGATCCCCGCGTTTCTCGTCGCCGACGCGGCGGCAGTGAAAAAATATGGAATCGGCGTGATCCTTCCGGGCATGTCGCTGCGTCGCTACGAGAAGGCCGGGTATCTCCATAGCGGCCGGACGCTCGCCGAACTCGCCGCGAGGCTCGGCATCGATGCAAATGCGCTTGCGCGCAGCGTCGAACGCAACAATCGTTTCGCGCAAACCGGCGTCGACGAGGACTTCGGCAAGGGCACATCGGCCTATAACACCTACAAGGGCGATCCGTCGCACCAGCCGAACCCTTGCCTCGGCTCCATCGCCCAGGGCCCGTTTTATGCCGTCACGCTGGTCCCGGGGGATTTCGGCACCAGCCGGGGCCTCGTCACGGGGCCTCGGGGCGAAGTGCTGGACCAGGACGACCGCCCGATCCGCGGACTCTTCGCGTGTGGCAACGATATGAACTCGCCGGTCGGCGGCCACTACATCGGCGCGGGAATTACGCTGGGGCCGGCCATCACGTTCGGATATCTGGCAGCGATGGCGCTGGCGCGGCCAGATCCTCGACAGACCGCCGCCTCTACTTCGGTGTCCGCTTCGTCGTCCGTCCAGGATATCGGGTTCGCATGATCGAAGAAGACCAATTCGCAACTGGGCACGCGTTGCCGCGTGTCCGGTTCGGCCAATTCGCCCGGCCGTCGCTAGCTCGCACTCGCCAATCCAAGTCTTCCCCATGCCAAACGCCGTCCAGACTGTATGCGCCGCCGAAATAAGCCATCTTTAACAGCGTGCTTGCCATCATCGGATGTGGTGCAAATAGGCGGTACAGGTCGATCATTTTGCATAGGTAAGGATGTCTTATTTAATTGACAGGACCGCATTCCAGATTGCAGGCGAAGAGGAATTCTTGAGGTCGAGTCTCGCGAGGTGAACCGCCCTTTGCGAATGCATCGCATCAACTCGATGCCAGCCAACGTAATCGTTGCGCTCCTGAAACGTTTGAAGCCGAGGATAACATTTGTCCTCGACTTGACGTTGCGATGATCCTGTTCGATCAGGTTATTGAGAAATTTCGAGGATCGAACCTGTGTGTCTTCAGGCAGTAGGCCAACTCTTCCGGAATCGGAATGACCCCGGCGGACCCAACCTCGCCGAAGTTGCATTCCGCCGTGATGCCGACCGCTTCGGCGAGCGAGCGAATCAGTCGACGACCGTGTCGCCCTGGGCCATCTGGAACAGATTCGCTTCGATCTGATGCATGACCTTCCAGAACACCGTCATGTCTCTTTGCGAAATGCCGTCGAGTGACGCCGCGATCATTTCCGTGAGTTCAGGAAGCAATTCGTCGACCAGGCGCTTGCCTTCGGGCTGCAGCTTGATGAGATGCTTTCGCCTGTCATGTGGATCGCGCACTCTTTGCACGAGACCGCGCTTTTCCAGATTGTCGAGCGCCGGAACCGCGGTCGTTGATGCAATACCCACGCGCTTGCTGAGCTCAAGCTGATTCACCTCACCGCGCTCGGCCAACACGCGAAGATAGTACCAGTAGGCGATTGGGAGCCCTTCCCTATCGAGAACCTTTTGCGACTTCGCGTCGTAGAGCCGGTGAATCGTTCGCGCCATCCATGGAACGGTCCTGCCTCGATCATCAAACACATCCGACGATCGCTCTACCGGCACCTCCACAGGCAAAGGAGCGGCCTTGGCGGCTTTCACTGCGGACGAATTTGTCTTGGCCATTCATTTATTCCTCGGCGCGTGGTCAAGCCAGTGGCCAGAGATCCGAGCGGCGCACGATGCGCGACAGTCACGCTAGCCAGCGGATTCCAGAGGTCCCTGATCTCGACTTTCTCACAAAATATTATTCGATATGGATCGACTTCGTCTGGAACTATCTCTTTGAAAACGATCCGTTGTCATACGAAATCATACAATAATTTCTCGTGAAACCAGAGTCCAGCCGGATCAAGAGCCGAGAATGCCGAAAGCTTCCTCTTGCACGGGACCTTGCGCATGCGTGCGCGTCCGCACGAGTGCCTCGGCCAGCGCGGAGGCCAGGCCCGATTCATCGGGTGCGACGTCGCTCATCGCGGCCAGCAACGATTGCCTTCAAGTCGGCGAAAGCATCTCGCGCTCATGAAAGCAATCTATGTCCACCCCAGTTTTGCAACCCCTGATCTTGATGTCGTATTGGCTTGCCTAAATCTATCCGGCGTCGTTGTGGGAACTGCTCCCCGCGCCACGATGAAGTTCGCGCCTGTGGCTCCTACAAAGTCGTGCGGCTTCAGAAAGCCTCTTTGCTTGCCAGGGTGTTCCACAGGCCGGTGTGCCGTTCACGTCATCCATTCTCAGTCGTCGCAAAACCAATGAGGTGTTTCGTAAATAGGAGATGCTGTGTTCACTCAGACCGGAAGGCCTGCGAGCTCGGGATTGAACGTGGTGTGGCGCACAACAATCGCCCACGCGGTTCGGGCCAGCTTGTTGACCAGCGCACACGCAACTACGTTCGAACGCCGACGCGTCAGCATCGTGCGAACCCACTCGACAAAGCGACCGGTTCGTCTTTCTCGGCCTTTCATGTAGGCTCGGGCACACAAGACCAGCAGGGCGACGAGGCACATGAGGAAGCACCAGTACCGTCCGAATGCGCGTTCGCCAATATTCAACGTGCATCACGGCAGATGAATGTTCTGTCCGGTGGCGGACCCTACACCGGCCGCTGACACTTGGGGGACTAATGACCGCTTTGGCCGAATTCTTCCCCCAAAAAGGCGGCTCAGAGGAGACGACCGGTCTGTTAGATGCCGTTGGATGCTCGACTTCGCGACCGGCGCCTGGCGGGTACATTGAGCCCGCGATTTGCGGTTGACGATGGCGGGGCTTTGCGATGCAGCATTCAGTGGACGCATCGCCCCGCAAATGCCGCCGACGACGACATCGGCATCGACATCGACATCGACAAGCAAATGCCGACGACAACGTTGCTCCGCGATGCAAGCTATCCAGGTGCGGCAGTGCTGGGCGGCTTTTCTCCGATCCGACGAAAATTTTTTGACCTTGGCCCGCTGGAATCAGATGCGGACCGTGCATCCCTCGCTTCCTGGCTAAGGGTCTGGAATTGCGTCGCAAAGTCAGGATAATGGTCGTTTAACCAACGGGCAACACGCTCATTCCTAAGGAGCGCTGCAATGTAAGCAGCGGAAACCGTGAGATGCAGATGCTCGATGCCATATCGTTCGTCTGTCTGGGCGACCGTTGTCTGAAGCATCGCCAGTTCACGCTCAAGATGGGAGAGCTGCTCTGAGACTTCTTTGCCCCGTTTCCCGCGAACGCCAGCACCACCCACAAGCTGCTCCGGCGGAGTGGCCGCGACAATCGCCCGCGCAAAAGCCGATGTGAAGTTTCCCTGCCCGCACATGAGTTCGACAGCCTCAATCTGCCTGGGCGGTTTCATCAACTTCAGCGCTTTAAAAGTTGTTGCCGGACAGGCCTTGTCCGCAAGTAGCGCAGCGGCCTCGTCTGAAATTCCATCAAGAAGGCTCGCCCTGCGCTTTACGGTCGTGACCTCAATGCCTAGCACTGAAGCTATCCGTTCGCGGGGTACACCGTGCTCGATTGCCTTTGCAATCATGCGTGCGTCCTGCGCCGATGTCAGCCGGCTGATGTGTTTGTTGTATGTGTACGCCTCATCGTCTGTCGCAATCAGGCACAAGGCTTCGTTCACCCCCAGGCGACGCAGAGCCTCGATCCGCAGTCTCCCATCGAGGACGCGAAATCTGTCGCCGTTCCCTTCGACGCGCACCACAATCACGGGTTCCACGAGACCAATAGTCGCGACGGACGCGAGAATCTGCAGGAATTTTGTGCTCGACGTAGCGGTGGTCGGGAGCGGCCGTGGTGACTCGAGCGCGTTCAGGTCCAGTACGACAGGCTGGCTTTCAAAGGCGACCTTCAGTGAATTCGCTGACAGCTTGTTCATGACTGACCCTCGGCGCGGATTCGTTGGTCCAGAACTCGGGGAAGACTCGTGAGGCGCTCTTCCTCAAGCAGCCGGATGAACCCTTCGTCGCGCATCAACTGTCGCATCGCGTGAACAATGAATAGCAGCCGTGCATGCGTCAACTCCACCTTTTTTGCGAGGACCCTCTGACGGTCACTTTCGCGCATGTACAGACGACGCAGTTGGTCCGGAGCCAGTTCGCGCGGACGGGGAGCGGCCGGGCCTGGGAGCCCAGGCGAAATCTTTCCACCCGACTTCATGCGTCGACTCAACAGCCTGCGGACAACTGCGAGCTGGGGGCCCTTTAATGTTCCGTTCTCGTACGCCTCCAGCAACGCAGACTGGACCTCGGTGTCGTTGGACCGTGCAATGTGCATGGCGATAGCAATAGGCATGGTCCCGGCTTCAACAGCGTTTATGAGTCGTTCTTCGCTGTGGTCCAGGAGAAACATCAGGTTTTCCAGATAGGCAACGGACAGGCCCACTTTGTCCGCGACAATGCTGTTCGAGTATCCTGCCTTCTGTAGGCTCTGAATGTCTCTGAGTAGCTCCAGAGTACTATGGTTTCGTCTCGCAACGTTTTCAACCAGCGACATGACGAGACACTCATCCTGAGCCCGGTCCACAACATGTGCGGGGATGGTGTCATGGCCGAGGGCCTGTACCGCCTCGAGTCGTCCCTGACCGCAAACCAGATCGAACTGGGCGGCACCTTCGGAGCACACCCTACGGCACACGGTAATCGGCTTTTTCAATCCCACCGCCGCGATGCTCTCCATCATCGCCTGCTTTTGGCGCTTGCTGCGGGTCCGCGGATTCAGCACCCGGATCTGCTTGACCGGAATATCCGAGATTGAAACAAGGGAATAGCCTTCCATCGTATGCCTCCATGCGAGTCCGCGCTGCCAGTTCAAGCAGGATGCTTTCGTCCGGATACCGGAACATCTCGAACGGCCCGCTCCGTCCGCTTCGGATTGACATTGCAAAGTCGTAGCCGGGCGGCAGACTGCCCCGCGGGAAAACATAGAAGTCGAGCGGGGTTTCAAGTACGGAGTCCAGCCGCAGTACGACTAGAAGGTCCGGGGAGCGGTAGGTCGGCCACCGCGCCCGCCAGCGCGGGATGCGACCGTCGCACTGAAGTAGCAGGCGAACGGAGAATCTGATAACCAGTTCGTCATCGACCCGGATCATGGTTCCGTCCATCGATTTTTCGACACGATGGCCTTGCGCGGCCAACGCGTCAGTCGTCCTTGCAATGCAGCGCTTCAGGGCGGTTCGAGATGCATGAAAGTCCTCAGGGCCCCGGCGATAGTAACGTGGCTCGTAGCCGACCTGCTCATAGGCAACATTCAAGCTGCCGAATCGCCTTCGATAGGTGTTTTCCGCTGGCATCGACGGCGTCCGGTCGATTTCTCTCGAATTGACGACTTCGGCGGACCGCACAAATTCGCGCAGCTTGTTCAGCACCTCCTCATCGCTGAGATTCTTTGTTCTTTGCGTCCGGATTTGTTCGGCTGCTTCGAACGTACCGCGGTCGACGAGAGGGGGAAAGGCGCCCTCCGAACGGGTCCATTCCGACGCGGGATTCCTCTGCCAGTTGGTATCGAGTTTATGTGACGTCCGGGCATAGACATTATTTCCGATATATTTTTCTCCGCTCAGAATGTTGGTAATGAGCTGGGGATTCCATGGGCGTCCGTGCGCGTTGCAGATCCCGAACGAATTCAGTCTCTCCGAGATTCTTGTGCATCCGAGTCCTTGATGTACGTACCAGTCGTAGATGCGCCGGACGAGCGCCACTTCATGAGCCTCACCGGGCGTTACGATGACTCTGTCCGTCTTGATGTTCTTGTGTTCTTTCGGACGCAGAATACCCTTAACGGTTCCGTTGGACGCGACCAATAGCCGTTGCAGTCCATATCCGGGCGGTGCTCCCTGCCAGAAGCCAAGCTCGGCGAGCCGGCATTGACCGATGAAAACCTTTCGGGAAAGTTCACGGCTGTATTCGCCCGCCATCGCTCGCTTGAGCGCTTTCATTAACGCCGCTGTCGGACTGCCGTCCCAGCCGAACAGTTCTGCGCAGTAAACGACCTGCACCCCTGCCTTTCGGCAGACGTACTCGTAGTGCGCACTCTCGTCGACATCCTGAAAGCGTCCCCATCGGCTAACGTCGTACACGAGTACAACGCTGAACGCACAGTTGGGCGACTGTACATCCTGAAGCAACTGGGCGAGAGCCTGCCGCCCCTTCAACGACACCCCGCTTTTGCCGGCGTCTTCGTAAGTTGCGACGACAGTGAGTCCCTGCGCGAGCGCGAACTCTGCGATGACCCGTTTCTGGTTCTCGGTCGAGTACTGCTGGAAATCGGTGGACATGCGCACATACTGTGCTGCGAACCTGCCGGCGAGGGAGGGCGATGTACCAGCCCATTGGGACATCTCCATCTCCTGTCTTCCGCGGTAATTAGTGATAGTCCGGTCAACAGGCAAGTCAAGGAGTGCAAACGTCAAACTTCAGGTCCTTCAGCCAGCCAACCTGCTGCGTGACCCGTGGATTCTCCGCGAGGCACGTAGATGAATTTTTTGTTGCGTTTGAGCCCTAAGAGCGCGAGTCGCGTAGTCAGTTAAATAAACGAAGCTACGTCCAGGTGAACGCACGGCTTCGTTGTTCCTTCGCCAGCTCGCTGTCGGACAGATCAGCAACACAGTGTTGCGCCGTGTAGGGCAAAAGCGCGCTAAATTATCGGCTCGATAACTCCGCCCGTCTATCGGACGGCTTCATCGAAGGGGCGCGACAGGAAACGGAGCGATGGAAATGCAGGACCTGCACTACAATCTGGACGATGAAGCTCGAGCTGAACTGCTAGCGTATCTGGTGGTCGTTCAACTCATCGCGCGTGCAAGAACAGGGCAATGGCTTGAACCAGCGCATATCTGCGAATCTGTACTGCTTTGGCTCTGCGCTAACGGTGGCAATTGCGGTGCCCGGGAACGCTCTGACTTGTCGCGGCTTTCGGTCGACATGGCTGAACGGTTTCTCGGATTACCGCCGTTCGATGATGAAGCCAGCCTAATTCAAATGATTTTGGCCCTGACACGTCTTGACTATCGCAATGCCAATGTGAAAAAGATAGTAGCTGTTTGCGGTGACTACATGACACACCGTCATGGCGCAGGCCAGTCCTGAGTGGACAGTCAGGGCACGGTGGTCGGTTCGACGAGATCCGCTTCGACGTTGCATTCGACAAGCAACCGCCTAAGCCACCACTAGCCTCGACAGTGACCGATCGCGCCAATTCGCATTGTCAATTTCAGTTCGCAACATCGTGACGTGGCTCTATAAAGGCGGACAGATCCCGCTATCATGGCCTTCGCTTCCGACAGCGACCGTCAGTGGCGCGGTACGTTGGTAGGGTCAAAGCGGGCTATCGGTACAAGGGAATCGACTATTGTCGATTTCTTGACTCCCCGCTTGGCGTGCGGATGGGCGGTCGCGTCGCGATGCGCTGCCGACCGCACCTATAGTCCGTACGGGAAAAAGGAGATTGCGAATGACTTACGTCGATGGATTTGTTGTCCCCGTGCCTACCGCCAACCGCGAAGTTTACAGGCAGTTCGCCGAAAGAGCGGCGGCCGTCTTCAAGGAGCACGGCGCGTTGAAGGTGGTCGAATGCTGGGGAGATGACGTGCCGGAGGGCAAGGTGACGTCGTTTCCAATGGCGATCAAGCGCAAGGATGATGAGACGGTGGTGTTCTCCTGGGTTGTCTGGCGGTCGCGTCAGTCGCGAGACGAAGGAATGAAAGCGGTAATGGCCGATCCCCGGCTGCAACCGGATAAAGACCCGATGCCTTTTGACGGCCAGCGGCTAATCTATGGCGGTTTCGAAGTGATTGTCGACGCGTGATGGCAGAAACACATGGCGTCGGTTCGCGTTGAGACGCGAACCGACGCCGTGACCTGGCATTGAACATCCGCGATGCAACGCGTGAATCTCCTGTCGGACTTACGCTAATAACGGACCCTCGCGCTGGGAGACGGTCGAGCGTCCACAAGCGGACGCGGACTTGCGACCCAGGCAGGACGGCCCGCACCTCAGCCTCTGCGAGAGATCCTGACACGCACGTTTTGACCCGGACCCACTGGCAAGCAACAAAGGAGGTGAAATACAACATACGTTAACCGCACCGCACAACGAGGTGGCTCAATCGCTTTTGGTTGCAGCCGGCCCCGGCCTGATTGTCGACAGGCGCGGACGAAATATTTTTCCTACCATTGAGGCAGCCTCCTTCAGGAGACAGGCGGTGGGAAGCATTGCAGAGTGGTTGGAATCACTCGGCTTGTCCGAGTATGTTCGGCTTTTTGCCGAGAATGGTATCGATCTATCGGTCCTTCGCGATCTCACGGACCGGGATCTCAAGGATCTTGGCGTCTTGCTTGGACATCGCCGCAAAATGCTGCGTGCGATTGCGCAGCTTGGCGACAGCGCCATTGCAATATCTGTTGCGGCCGCGCCCGTGCCACGTGATGACGCGGACCGGCGCCAGATCACTGTCATGTTTTGCGATCTCGTCGGCTCGACTGCCCTCTCGGCGCGGCTCGATCCGGAGGACCTGCGGAAGATTATTCGAGCCTATCACCGGCTTTCTGCAGATGTAATTACCGCGGCCGGCGGTTTCGTTGCCCAGTACATGGGCGATGGTGTACTGGCCTATTTCGGA
This sequence comes from Paraburkholderia atlantica, assembly GCF_009362785.1. Taxonomy (GTDB): domain Bacteria; phylum Pseudomonadota; class Gammaproteobacteria; order Burkholderiales; family Burkholderiaceae; genus Paraburkholderia; species Paraburkholderia atlantica. Next base: position 11,277 of record NZ_WHNQ01000018.1, on the reverse strand, counting down.
TATCCCCGGGCGCACGAGGACGATGCCGAGCGGGCTGTGCGAGCTGGGCTGACGCTGGTCGAAGCCATCGGCAAGCGCGATGCCGGGACCAATCCAAGTTTGCGGGTGCGGATCGGGATTGCTACCGGCGTAGTGATAGTCGGTGATTTGACCGGTGAGGGCGAAGTGCAGGAGCGCCGCGTCGTCGGCGAGACACCCAATCTCGCTGCCCGGCTGCAGACATTGGCAGAGGCCGGAACAGTGGTGATTTCTGCGAGCACGCAGCGGCTTACGGCCGGGCTGTTTGACTACCGCGACATGGGTCTGGCGACAGTGAAGGGTTTTGACAAAGCAGTGCGGGTTTGGCAAGTGCTCGGCCCCAGCGGGATCGAAAGCCGCTTCGAGGCGCTGCGCACGCCCACGTTGACGCCGATTGTCGGGCGCGACGAAGAAATCGAGCTGTTGCTCGGCCGATGGCAGCGGGCGAAGAACTGTGAGGGGCAGGTTGTGCTCCTTTTGGGCGAGCCGGGCATCGGAAAATCGCGGCTGACCGCCGCCCTTGAAGAGCGGCTCGAGTTCGAGCCGCACGTCCGAGTACGGTATTTCTGCTCGCGCCACTATCAGGACAGTGCCTTCTATCCGTTCATTTCCCAGCTCGAGCGTGCGGCCGGTTTGCGGCGGGGCGATACCGCTGAACAACGTCTCGACAAACTGGAAGCGGTGCTCGCGTTCGCCGCCGACGATCTGGGCGCAGCTGCTTCGCTGGTGGCGACGTTGCTATCAATCTCGACGGAAGGTCGATACCCAGCACTTAACCTGACGCCGCAACAGTACAAGGATAAGACGCTTAGCACGATAATTGCGCAAATCACGGGGCTGGCAATGCGCCAGCCGCTGCTGATTTCGTTCGAAGATGTGCATTGGGCCGACCCCAGCTCGCTCGAAGCGCTAGACCGGCTTGTCGATCGTATCGCAACCTTGCCTGTGCTGGTGATTGTCACCTTCCGGCCTGAGTTCGTACCGCGGTGGATCGGCCGCTCAGAGGTGATGCTCCTTACTCTCAATCGTCTGCACCCTCGCCAGCAAGCCGAGATGATCGAGCGGATATCCCTTGGCAAGGCACTGCCGAAAGAGATTACAGACCGGATCATCGAGCATACGGATGGAATACCGCTATTTGTCGAAGAACTGACCAAGTCAGTGCTCGAGAGCGGCGTACTGCGCGAGCAGAACGGACGCTACGTCCTCGATCGTCCGCTGCCACCACTGGCGATCCCGATGACGCTGCACGCTTCGCTGATGGCGCGGCTCGATCGCCTGGCCCCGGTGCGGGATGTAGCACAAATCGGCGCTGCAATTGGCCGGCGATTTTCCTATGAGCTCATCAGCGCGGTCGCGTCGATGCCCGCGGAGCGCCTCGACGACGCATTGGACCATCTCGTCGGTGCCGAGCTGTTGTTCCGGCACGGCGCACCGCCGGATGCTGAATACACCTTCAAGCACGCCCTGGTGCAAGACGCCGCGTACAGCTCCCTGCTGCGGGACAGGCGACAGCAACTGCATGCCCGCATCGCAATGGAGCTCGAGCATCATTTTTCTGACCTAGTGGAGCAACAACCGGAAATCCTGGCCGAACACTGCGCCCAGGCCGGATTGACGGAAAAGGCGGCCCGGCTGTGGCGGCGTGCCGGTCACAATACGGCAGAACGCGCCGCTCATCGCGAGGCGTCGGCTTTGTTCGAGAAAGCCCTGACTGCCTATGCGGCAATGCCGTCCTCAGCCGAGATACTTGGTGAAATCATCGACACCCGATGGGAACTTAACCACTCGCTATATCCGCTGGGAGAATTAATACGGGACCGAGCGAATCTGGAGAACGCGAAACATCTTGCCGAAGGCCTTGGCGACGAGGTACGCCTATCGCGCGTTCTATCAAGGTTGGCTTTCACGCTCTGTTCGTTAGGCGATTTGGTCGGCGCCGTCGAGGCAGGCGAACGCGCCCTGGCGTTGGCGGAGCGGCGAGGCGACAGCGATGCGAAAGCGTGGGCTTCAATGATGCTAGCAAGGTCGCGGTATGGCCGCGGAGAGTATGAACGCGCGATGGTACATGCTCGACAGGCACTAGATCTCCTCCATGAAGGCATTGGCCACGGCATTGGTCCCCACGAGTCTTACGTAAAATTCACGCGTGTCAACGGTCGTATCTGGTTGGTGCTTTGTCTTGCCGAACTAGGCCGATTCGACGAAGCGGCCGTCCGTGGACAGGAGGCGACCGACATGGCCCGAGGAATGAATGAGCCCGAGGAACTGATCTTTGCTCGCCACGGTGTCGGACGGATGCACCTTATTCAAGGCAATTTCGACGTTGCTGTCGAGGCACTTGAGCCGGCACTGGCCATGTGCAAGAGCGCTGAGTTTCCGATCTTCATTCCCCGGATAGCCTCCTGTCTGGGGGCGGCGTATGCATCACTAGGCCGGACCGATGAGGCATTGGTTCTTCTGAAAGAGGCAGTTCGCCAAGCAGCGGCGAGTAATTTAATGTTCGGACAGTCGCTAGTGCTCGCACTTTTCGGTCGAGTATGGCAGCTAGCTGGTCAACGAGATGAAGCCCTCACTCATGCCCATGACGCCATCGACCTTGCTCAAGCCTCCGGCGAACGAGGCAATGAAGCCTATGCCTGGCAGCTGTTGGGGGATCTTGTCTGGGATGGCAGCGCTACCGCAGCAAAGATTGAGGAAGCTCACAGTCACTATCGCGCGGCGTTGATGATCGCCCACGAGCTTGGAATGCGTCCGGTGCAAGCACAGTGCCTGAATGGACTTTCTCGGCTGCAAAAGATGGTAGGAAATGAAGCATTGGCCGAGCAACATGCAGCAGACGCCACCTCGCTTTGCCGGGCGATGGGCATAAAAACCATCGCCAGGTAGAAAGTCATTTCACCTCGCACCGTTCGCGCGCTGGGCTGCATCAAATCCCGATTACCGCAGTCGCATTACTTGCCTAGCGACCGGTTTGCCTTTTTGGCTGCCGCGTTCAGTGCCGCGGCGGGTTGAGCCGTTCCCAGGTAGACGGATTGCAAGGCATCCGACACGGCCTTCCCGGTGTCTTCCCACCCTGTGACAGTCGGTGCGAAGCGGGCGTTCGGCAACAATGCGATGAACGCCTTGGTGTCCGGACTATTGAGCGCCGGATCGCTGGCTTCGGCCTTCGTCGTGGGCAGGAAGCCTTCGGTCTTCGAGAATTCGATGCGCGGGCCCTTTGTAAAGAGGAAGTCGAGAAACTTCCAGGCACTCTTCTTGACCTTGGAGTTCTTGAACATCAAGATTGAATCGGTCACCGCATAGGTGGCCTGCGTCGTTCCAGACGGAATGGGATCGATACCGTACTTCAGATTCGGCGCCTCCTTCGCGATCTGCTTCGACAGCAAAGGCAAGGAGATAATCATCGCCACACGCCCCTGCTTGAACAGGTTCTGTACGCCTTCACGGTTATACCCGGTGACCCCCGGTTCGGTCAGACCTTCGTCTATCATCGATTTGTACAGCGTTGCCGCCTTCACGCCAGCCTGCGAATTGAACGCAGCCTTGCCGTCCTTGCCGATCACGTCTCCGCCGTAACTCCAGAGTCCATAATAGAAATAGACATCCGTCTCGATCTCTTTACCTTGGAGACCAAAGCCGGCGATTCCCATCGTTTTCAGCTTTTTCGACGCATCGATTACATCGTTCCAGGTCTTCGGTCCGTTCGGATAACCCGCTTTCGCAAGCAGGTCCTTGTTGTAGTACAGCGCGCGTGTTGAAGCAGCGATCGGCAAGCCATACACCTTGCCTTTGATTTCACCCGGCGCAAGAATCTGGCCAATGAAGCGGTCCCTGAAGCCCGCGTCCATGTAGTTATCAAGCGGCTCAGCGACGTCGTCCTCAACGAAGTCCAGCAACCAGCGGGTACCGACAATCGCGAGATCCGAGTTCGCGCCACCCATGATGTCCGTGCGGAGCTTCTGCTGCAGCGAGTCCCAGTTTACTTCTTCGATCTTGATTGTCGTACCAGGGTTAGCTTTCTCGAACTCCTGAGCCATCTTGTTGAAGTATGGGCCAGTCGCGTCACTATAGTGCGAGACGGTGATTCGGACCGTGTCGGCGTGTGCCGCTACTGCGATACCTGCAAACGAAAGCGCTACCGCAATCATGCCCAGCGCGAAGGAGGCACGTACCTGCAATGACATCTTCGATCTCCTACGGGGCAGTTGCGATCGCCGGCCGCGCGATGCTTTTGTCTCGTGTGAGAACTCTGACACTGGCCTTTCCTCGTGCTTGAACCGCCTTTCCATCGGCATGAGTCATCGAACAACGCACGCCTGCGTAGCACTACTTTTCGTATCGGTCGCGCCTTGCGATGGAAAACCTGATCTCCGTTGATCGTTGGTGCGGAACATACGGCGTCTTGATTGCAGCCGCGATATCTCTTCCAGATATTGCGCCGATTCGAGAGTCGATACCAGGCGGTTCTGGTTCCTATCTTTGGGTTTGATATCGGAACGCGGCCAGGGGAAGCATCCCAGCGTGTTGAACTCGCTTTCCACCGAGCATTTAACAGCTTGTGTCCGAAGGCTCAGGTGAGAGAGTGCGTGACCATCGGACTTAGCCGGCTGCGCCGCTCCAGTGGGCAGAGGGTTTTTGACCTGCGACCGGCCAATTTGCCTTGGCATCGCTAATTCCGGGGCTTAGAATTTCTGCACAAGCTGCGGTTCTAATTGTGGACGTCGTTGGATCTAGCGATAGACCCCAGATCAGCATGGTCGTTCCGGGGCCGCAGAATTCATTCGCTGAAGGGCGGGCGGGTGATTGCCGGCTCTTCGCGGTAGAACGATAGACGGGTGACCTAGCCGCGCGTCGATGTCGCAACGGAAGAGACCTTGGCTTATGCTTGTCCTTTTCGTCGCTCCGACTGGATTGTTTCGGGATGGCGTCGCGCGCCTTCTCGCTGAACTGGCCACCCGCGTCGAGGTGCGATGTACCGACTACGCCGCGACTGCTCTTCTTGAGCGCGGATCTATCCCTGATCTGCTCGTGCTGGATGGCGACAACATTCGCGAAGCGCTTAATGCAGTCAATGTGGTGCGACGTATCCAGCCAGATTTGCCGGTCGCCGTGCTACTGACGGCGATCGATTCGCGCAGTGTCGACAGTTTCCTTGCAGCTGGCGTGGGCGGCTGCGTCGGCAAAGCGGAATGTGCCGATGTGCTGCTGGATGCACTGCGTCACGTGCTCGCAGGCCATGCTCATCTGCCACCAGCCTTGCGCACTTTCATACCGGACGCTGCTTCACCACCCGATCAGGCACGGCGCCCGCCCGATGCGACGCCCCACGCCACCCCCGGCGCACTGACAAAACGTCAGGTTGAGGTGTTGGCGCTGGCGGCACGAGGAGAGCCCAACAAATTAATCGCACGGCGACTCAACATCACGGAAGGGACGGTAAAGGTGCACTTGCACTCGGTCTACAAGGCGCTGAAGGTGTCCAGCCGCGGCCAGGCGAGTATGACGGCGGCGCGATTGCAGGAAGTGAGCGACGTACAGATTCATCAGGCGCTGGAAGACCAGCTTTCAGTGCCACGACTGCTCGCCCATATGACGCCAGCTCGCACTAAAGCCGGAGAAACCCTGTTCCACAAGAATGCCAGTAGCGATGCGCTCTACTATGTCGTGCGCGGGACGGTCAGACTGCTGGAGTTCGGAGTTGAGGTAGGGCCCGGCACGATGCTGGGGGAGATCGGCCTGTTTTCTCCCGACCATCGGCGCACCTGCACGGCTCGCTGCCAGAGCGACTGCGACCTCCTTTCGGCCTCTGCGGCCGACGCAATACGACTCTACTACCAAGACCCGGAGTTCGCAATGTACCTGATTCATCTTCTCGCCCGCCGACTGGGAGCTAGCGACTTGGCGCGCAAGGCCAGGTAGCAGGTTTTGGTGGGTGGTCTTACCCTTGACCGAGGTTCGCGAGCGGCTCGCCGGCCGATCTGGGATGTCGATTTTTCTCCGGGCAGGTCGCGACCGCCGCTCTGCGAGTTTTTCAAACACCATCCTTCGAAAGCAGCCGTACGGGTTGCCGGGGATTGAAGGGCTCTTGAGGGGTAGATCACAGGCGGTGGCGTGAGGCACTGATCGGTCGGCCGTAGACGTTCAACCTTCACGTGGGACGTTGGAACGTCCGCCCCCCCAACAACTGAGTTACGCTCGCCATCATGTCGAAATACGCCCGCCTCCGTGGGTCGCCACGATCATGTTGGTGGCATCGGTGTCTGCCAGCATCACGGGCACCGGCGCCCTCCATGTTGCGAAAGTTCGGTGAAGTGCCCCGGTCGTCGGGCAAAAGGCGCCCGCATTAAAGGCTCCGAAACCCGCGGCCAGGGTGGGGCACCGCCCGACTCATGGTTAGCCCATTTGCGAGCGTGAGTTCATCCGGGACTCGACTAACGGAAGCCGTAGACCAGAACCTTTTTCCCCTCAAAGCTTTCTTGCACACCTTGCTCGCACTGCGGTGGACACGTTATGCCGTCCGGGGTCTGGCCTGACGCGGTGACCGCCCTGTAGACAACGGATTGGACGAGCGTCCCGTCGGCAGCGACGACGATGTTTAGATCAGTCTCGACGCCGGCCGGCACGGCTCCGCCGGCCGTATAAAAGATTTTCATGGTGCCGGTGCAATCGGAGTTCACCGTATATGTGCCGGTCTGGTTCGGGTTGAAGGTAATCTGCCCACCTTTCGGTAACCCGCCAATAACGCCGAAGTCGGTGCGTGAAAAATTGCCTGCGCCGTCGAACGTCACAAGGGCGACGTCATCGAGGATCGACGGGGCGGCGTACGGATGCACCTTAGCATCGGCACCTATTAATCCAAGAATCTCTCCGTGACCGATGAACCCAAACGGTCCCTTTAGCGTTGCGTTCGAGCAAAGGCCGCCGTGGCCGCCGTGGCCGTCAGCCTGGGCGGCACCACTGAGCGTGAGAAGTGCGATGGCTGTTGCCGACGCCATGCTTAAATGCTTGATCTTCATGGTCATCTCCTTACTAGCGAATCGGGCGCTGAATATCACGCTGCGCAAGGCCAGTTAGCGGTCGGCCTTCGGCCCTCAAGTTGAGTCGCCCAGCCGAGGGTAGCGGTGCAGTTCATTTCCTTCCTCTGTAAAGTTGCTGGATGCGCGCGGCTTGACCGTCATTCTTCGAGTCCACGAGGTCTTGATAAACTGCGCCCCGGCTTTTTTCATGGGGAACGGCAACGCCGCCCGACTCGGAGTGACCAGAAAAGTCCGGACCTTGCGAAGTAATCACAGTCTCCGACGTTGCCGGCGACGGATTCGAGATGGTATCTGCAGCGTTCGCCTGCCAGGCGGACATACAGATCACTCCACCGATAAGTAGCAGTGCTGTCTTCATGTGAATCTCCTTGGGAAAGTATCGGCGCAGTCTCGGTTGCGTCGGACCGGGCGAGAGTCTCGCCACGCTCGACAGGAACGCATCATAAAGTTGCATGACGATTCGATTCGACTACCGTGGACTGTGCTTCTTGATTGGTGCCGTACGCGGTGCTTTCTGGTCGTCCGCTTTGTGCCCGGCTCCTGCGTGGCAAATTTTGATGAACCGAGTATGGTGTGTGGACGCACCGTCGCCCATATACCTTTCGTAATAGGCGCTGCCTCAGCGCGGCGACCGGCCAGACGCGTGAATTTCGTCGATCGGGCGAGATGTCCGCAACGGATGCTCACAGGCGGACGGCATCGACGTGCCCGTTGACATCGGACGACGTGCATCAGGGACCTCGCGAATGAGGCAAAGATGCTCGAAGTGCCTGAGAACCTGGTGGTCCGCGTCTACAAGAAATTGCTATTCCTGCACCACTTTGTGCCGGTTAGCCCCGAGCCTGCCTTGGGCGGCGTCATGACGCTGCGTGAAACTGCACAGGTGTTAGCCCGCCGCCCTGATGCAATCCACATTTCAGCATTTGCGGTGGACCGATCGGTCTCGAAAGACCGGAGCTTCGTCGATCGAAGCGTGTTCTTGAATATTGGGCGCGTGCGGCTATTCCGATCCGTTCCAACCCCCGACACTTCCGACCGATATCCTACGAATGACGGTTCGACTTCGAAAGTAGCCATACAGGGTGCGGGGGATTGAAGGGCTCTTGAGGGTCGATTGGGTGAAGTCGCCAACGGCCGCTTATGCGCACTCCGGTTCGCAAAAACTGGGTTCAGCTGACTGACCGGTTCCGAGAAGGTCATCTGACCGGAGTGGGTCGAGAGGATTCGTTCGCCAATAAGGAAAGCTGACATACGCCGGCACCGGGTCGCGAATGTCGGTGAAGCGATCTAGAACGGTCACACGTTCCTGATCGGCCACTGTCGGCTTTGGCCGAAATCTGCCCCGTGTCGCGGTGTCGGCAAGGTCCCGATCCCGCCGCTATGAGAGACCGTGGCCACGCAGCCGTGGAGTCGCGGGCCGCACGACTGCCATCAATACAGCTACTCGAGGCGCATCCTGGCCTGCCGCCGCGCACGGTTGTAAATCACCTGATGGCGCCGATCGTCGGTCATCAACTCCAGCCACATCAGTCAATCCCGTCGCATTCTATCGAGGAGTGCCCTACGCGGTGGCGCCTGTAGGTCCACGCCTGCATGCCCGGTCAACCCGAAGCATGGCATTACACCCGGCTCCCGGGTTCCCGCCCTTGACCCGCGACCGTAGCCGATAACGGGCGCGCATCAAGGGGCGAGGGACCGTGTTGCCCGCTCCCCTCCCTCGCCTTTTTCCTTGACGCCCGCCCGCGATCGGCTCCTCAAGTCGCACGGGCGGGAACCCGGGAGCCTGGCGGCAGCAACGCCAACCCCGAGTTCCACCGGGAAGTGTCCAGCCGCAATGGCAAGGCACCTCCCCTCGCCCGGTTCAGGTCCTCAACCTTGACTGTGGAGATTGCCATGCAACTCGCTTCCTCTTTCCATTACGGCTCCCCGATGCTGCGCGCTGACTCGCCGCTCTCAGACGACCAGATTCGCCGGGTTGCTCCCTCCATCTTCGCGGACGGCAAGCACGAAAGCCGTTCCGAACGCTACACCTACATTCCCACCATCGACGTCCTGCGCGGTCTGCGCAACGAAGGGTTTCAGCCGTTCATGATCTGCCAGACCCGCGTGCGCGATCAGGGCAAGCGCGAATTCACCAAACACATGCTGCGGCTTCGCCATGCCGACCAGATCACCGGCGAGGAAGCCAACGAAATCGTGCTGCTGAACTCGCACGACGGCACCAGCAGTTACCAGATGCTGGCGGGCACATTCCGGTTTGTCTGCCAGAACGGCATGATCGCGGGCGAGAACATCGCCGATATCCGCGTGCCACACAAAGGCAACGTCATCCAGAACGTCATCAATGGCGCATTCGACGTGCTCGACGGCATCGACCTGATCCGCGAGCAGAAGGACGGCATGCGCAACGTCGAGCTGAACCGCGATGAGCAGCATGCATTCGCCCGCTCCGCCCTTGCCCTGCGCTACGACCCCACCGACGCCGAGGCACCGCCCCCCGTCACTGAAAGCCAGCTACTGGTGCCCCGCCGTTTCGAGGATCGCCGCGATGACCTCTGGACCGTGTTTAACCGTGTGCAGGAAAACCTGACGAAGGGTGGACTGCACGGCCGCTCGCGATCGGGCCGCGCAATGTCCACGCGCCCCGTCACGGGCATCGATCAGAACGTGAAGCTCAACCGAGCGCTCTGGATGCTCGCGGATGCCATGCGCCAGCTGAAGGCATAACGATCCGGTGGCGGCGCACCCACGCCGCCCCGTTCTCAGTCTTTTCGCTACGACGCCCTCCGGGTCACGTCCCGGCGCGGTCACACAGTGCTGGGCCGCCACCTTGTTTCCCACTCTGGAGTCAATCACGCAAGCCCAAACTGTCGAAACGGTCAATGACCTGCAGTAAAACAGAGGCAAGTACTACGACGTGGCACTCGCCCCCGCAGAGGATAATGGTTACAGGGTACCGGTGATCAGGGTCGACCAGAACGACCCGCCTTCGCGCATGCTTCGCGATGCCGCCGCGTTCATGGCCGGCGACACCGACGAACTGCGACTCGCACAAGTAGACGTCACACAGCCTACCGCATCAGATGACTTTCAGCTCACCAGCCAGCCCCCGCCGCCAGCAGCAACACAACCAGCGCGCAGACCATCAGCCCGTAGCACGCCCTGACTACCCGCCGCATCACGCCTCGCTCACATGAGGCCGCCGCCGCATCAAGCCGTTGCCGCTGTTCACGCGCCGCCATCGCCGTCACAGCCACGAGCCGGTTTCCCACCATACGCGCAAGCCGGCCGCTTGCCCGTTCAACCAGAACAGACAATGCCTGCCTGTCGAGTTCCGCGAGTGCGGCCCTGTAACGCGCCTCGTGCTCACCGGTCATCCGCTCGGCCAGTTCAATCGTCGCCTTGCAGCGCGCAAGCGCATCACGATGCTGTGCCATCAGCACGTCAGTGGCTGCGCGCGCCTCTGTCCGCACGACATCGAGACTGCCCGCCCCGCCCGCCGGATGCGTTCCGGCATGACCTCGTAGAGCCGCCCGTAGTATTCGAGCATAACCAGCACAGACCACAGTGCATCGTTATCGCGCAGGTTCAGCGCACCTGACACCCGCCGCATTCGCAGGACACTGGCATCGTCCGGTAATTCACCCGTGACGTCGAGAAACAGGCGGGCGAGCGTGTCACGCGGCCCGCCTCGACTCTTACCCATCGACTGTCACCCTGGCAAACATCGATCCGCACAATGCGCGCCAGCGCAGCAGTTCGGCCCGTTCGCCGATATGCATCGTTTCCGCTGCCTTGCGTATCGACAGGCGCTGGCTGCGCAGTTCATCGGCGACGCGATCCGCGAGATCTGGAAAATCCAGCGACTGGCCCCGCTCCTCGACCGCTCTCCTCAGTTGCGAATCCCGGTACAGGGTGAATTTCTCGGGCGAGCCAAAATAGCCGTTACGCACCACATGCGTCACTGCATTCGGGAACGTGGCACCGAACCTGAGCAGCAGTTCCAGACTGTCGCGTTGCCGATTGATCACCCACAGCACAACCAACTGCCGTGCCAGCTCATCTAGCGTACCAGCAAGCGTCCCACCATAATGCGCGACGCCAGTCTGGCTCCTCGCTGCGGTGTTCACCACGACAGTCGCATCACGATGCCGGTCGCAGAAATTGATGAAGTCGATCCAGCCACTCACGTCATCGAGATCGCACGACCCACATTCGA
>NZ_WHNQ01000170.1 GCF_009362785.1 Paraburkholderia atlantica | reverse complement strand
GACGAATTGCGGAGAGGTGAGCTTCACCTGATGGCCCAAGGTCGCCAGCCTCCGCGCCATGTGGTGCGCGCCTGCACATGCCTCCATTACCAGCGTGCAGGCATGAAGCGTCGCGAGAAACTCGATCAGCTGCTTGCGGCTCAGCTTGTTGCGGAATATGGCCTTTCCTCTTGCGTCCTGTCCATGCAGATGGAACGAATGTTTGCCGAGATCGATTCCGATGAGCGTCACGTCTTGCACGATGTTCTCCTGTTCGCAATTGACGCGGTAAGGTTAGCGCACGCGTCGCAGGTGGGGGCGATCATCTCATTAGCACGTTAGCCTGAGCCAAGGGACGGCAAACCCGGTCAAGCTCAAGGTACTGCGTTGCCGGCAACGTACAAACGGGGTTCGGGATTTCCCGACGAACCAGCGATCTTCGTCTGGGACGAATGGGATGACGCCCAGGCGAAAGGCTTCTTCCTGCAAATTGCGCGGGATGCGGCGCGCGTCGACGATCATGCCATTGATTTCGATAAGCCAGACGAGTGGATTTCTGTCGAGCTGACTGGGAAGTGACCAGCGAGGATCGAGCTGACCGATCTTCAGAAGGCTCAGAATTGATCCTGAGCGGGCCGAACCGGTCTGGGCGCTTAGCCCGAAGTGCTGGCACAGTGCATCGGCGCGCATGTGGGGCTTTTGGGACTTGTCAAAGAGGAAGTTGACCCTCCCGATCGCGTAGGCCACGCCGCAGGCCCAGGAGCGTGCAGGACCGGTCACCAATGGCGATGGCCGCTTGCGGCACAGGGTGGCAACGAGACGTCGGCAGAGGTCGCGGTATTCATCGGTCAGGTGTTGCGCACAAAAGGCGTCGGTAAGCGCAATGATCTCGTCATACCGGTCTTGCATGGCGGCTGGCACCCGCTCGCCGCGAACGGTTGGCTTCATGGAATTCGCGATCCGTATGCGTCAGTTGCCCAGTTCGGCGAGCCCATGAACATCACCCTCCCGCTCGATCAGGCGCAGCCACGTGTCCAGCTTCTCGCTGGTGCCGTCAAGCAACCGGTCAACCAGGGTCCGGTCGTTCGCCTTGCCGAGCATGTTATGTAGTCCCAAGTATGCCACGAGAAGGCGATACATGGTGCAACGCAAATCATCACGTTCTCCCTGATAGCGCCGGGCATGGGGATGCAGATCCTCGATGGCAAGACTGAGTTTCTCGCCGACATACGACAGCGGTATGCCGTCACGATCCTGTCGCGACGTGTACGCCGGGCCGTTGGCGTTCAGGGGAAGATCGGCATCATCCGGGATCTGGGGCATTGGGTGTCTCCGTAGGTGTGTTGCCTGATCAGTGAAACGTCGGCGAACTGGCCATGCAGCAATGCTTGTGCTTGCGGCCACTACCGCACGGGCACGGCTCGTTGCGCCCGACTTTCGGTTCTTCCCGGCGCATGGGCAGACGCGCCGGGATGTGCGCCAGTGCCCGCCGATGTGGCTCGAAGTAACGGTAGATGTAGGTCAGCCCGGCGATCATCGTCTCCAGCAGTCCCTCGCGCTTCTCCGCAGGGATCGATGGTGGCCGCATCTGCGGGTCGGGATTGTGTTCATGATGCAGCATCATGATCGGGATCATC
>NZ_WHNQ01000169.1 GCF_009362785.1 Paraburkholderia atlantica | reverse complement strand
CATTTGCAGACTTTGTTAAATGGTGTGATGGCCGATGCGGGGCAGCCGGTCGGCCGCATCAACATTCTCCCGGACGACGAACGCACGTATCTGCTGGAGGATCTGAACCGGACGGCAGCGGCGTATCCGTCGGAGCGGTGCATCCATGAGCTGTTCGAGGCGCAGGTGCAGAAGGCGCCGGAGGCGGTGGCGGTGGTCCACGAGAACGAGAGACTGAGCTATGGCGAGCTCAACGCGCGGGCCAACCGGCTGGCCCATCATCTGATCGCACTCGGAGTCAGGCCGGATCAGCCGGTGGCGATCTGCGTGGAGCGCAGCCCGGCGATGGTGGTGGGGCTCTTGGCGATCCTCAAGGCGGGGGGCGCGTATCTGCCGCTGGATCCGGCTTATCCGTCGGCGCGGTTGCGCCAGATGCTCGAGGATGCGGCGCCGCAACTGCTGCTTTGCGATGCCGCCGGTCGAACCGCATTGGGCGCCGAGACTGTGGCCGATGTCAGCGTTGTCGATCTAGATAGTGCCACCCCGGTCTGGGGCGAGCGGCCGCCTTCGGACCCGGAGCCGCGCACGCTTGGCCTCATGTCCCGCCATCTCGCCTATGTGATCTACACCTCCGGTTCAACCGGAGCGCCAAAGGGTGTAGAAATGTCCCACGGCGCGCTTGTGAATTCGCTCGCGGGGGTTGGCACGTCAAAACGATGCACACTTCAATTCGCTACCCTGAACTTCGATGTGTCCTGTCAGGAAATGTTCATTTGTTGGAAGGACGGTGGACTGCTCGTACTTGTGCGGGAAGAGACCCGTAGGCACTTCTCCGACTTGCTCGAATTCATGGAAAGGGAGGCGATCGAGCGACTTTTCCTCCCATTCGTAGCATTGAACCAATTTGCGGAGGTCTGGGGCGCGCAGCAAGTGAAACTGCCCTCTTTAAGGGAGATTTATACAGCGGGTGAGCAACTTCAGTCCACTCCACTGCTTAGGACCTTCTTCGAAGCGCATCCAAAGGCGAGATTGATCAATCAATACGGGTCCACAGAAATCAGTGTCATTGCCGAGCACCACCTTGCAGCCGACCCATCATGTTGGCCCCAGGTGCCCCCCGTCGGCCGTCCGATTGCGAACACGCGGGTTTATCTGCTGGACGGTCATGGCGCGCCGGTGCCGTTTGGTGCGGTGGGCGAGCTTTATATTGGCGGGGCGGGGGTCGCGCGTGGTTATCTGAACCGCCCCGAGCTGACCGCCGAGCGGTTCATCGCCAGTCCCTTTGTGGAGGGCGATCGGCTGTACCGCACGGGGGACCTGGCGCGGTACCTGCCGGACGGCAATCTGGAGTTCCTGGGCCGCAATGACGACCAGGTGAAGATCCGCGGCTTCCGCATCGAGCCGGGCGAGATCGCGGCGCGGCTTGGCGAGCACGCCTTTGTGCGCGAGGCGGTGGTGGTGGCGCGACAGAACCGCGCCGGCGACAGGCATCTTATCGCCTATGTGGTGTGTGCGCCCGAAGCTCAATCGGATGGGCTGGATGGACCTGAGCTTGCCAACACCTTGCGCGCGCACCTGAGTGCGCGGCTGCCGGACTACATGGTGCCGTCGGCGTTCATGCGGCTGGCGGAGTTGCCGCTGACGGTGAACGGCAAGCTCGACCGCAAGGCACTGCCGGCGCCGGCTGACG
>NZ_WHNQ01000168.1 GCF_009362785.1 Paraburkholderia atlantica | reverse complement strand
CCCTCAGATGCGGTTTAACAGGTTCGTGTTCCTCAACCGTCCCATGCTCAGCCTGGAGGCTCATCTTGGCGTAACCGCTTCGCCGCAAGCCCCGTTTCCCACGGACTACGTCACCTTGCCAGTGTCGGCAAGTCACCGCCGCTTCGGCTCACTTCCTCTCGCAGCAGAGAAAGGGCATGCCCCGGTACTACAACGTCAACTCCTCCGGGTACTGCATTCCAAACATGCTCAAGCAGCTTCACCCCCATACGGGCGGGCTACGCTGGCTGGGCGTACCATAGGTAAAATCTGACACCCATAGCGCATTGGGCCGCTCGGCCGTGAATTGCCGGTTCACGAGATCCTTCGGGCACGGCGTCGAACCATCGCTCACTGTGGTGCGGACCGTCTTGCCCCGCACCACACCGCGCAGGCCCATCTGCTTCATCAATCGCTCGACCGTGCAGCGCGCCACGACAATGCCTTCGCGCTTCAATTGCGTCCAGACCTTGTCTACGCCATAGACCTGGAAGTTTTCTTCCCATACGCGCCGGATCTCATCCTTGAGCATCCTGTCGCGCTGGGCCCGCGCCGGCACCAGCTCAGGATGGGCGCGGCGGCCCACATGTGTGTAGTACGTCGACGGCGCGATTGGCAGTACCCTGCAGATCGGCTCGACCCCGTAGACGTGCCGTTGATCATCGATGAACGTGATCATCACTTCGGTCGGCGGTCGAGCTCCGCCTGTGCGAAATACGCCGACGCCTTGCGCAGGATTTCATTAACCTGGCGCAGCTCACGGTTCTCCCTCTCCAGCTCCTTGAGCCGATCCTGCTCCTGCGTGCTTGTGCCCGGGCGCAAACCCCGATTCCGCTCTTCCTTGCGCACCCAGCTGCGCAGTGTCTCGCCCGAGCAGCCAAACTTCGCCGCGATCGACGCGATGACTTTCCATTGCGAGTCGTGATCGCCTTGATGTTCCAGAACCATTCGCACAGCCCGCTCACGAACTTCAGGCGAGTACCTTGGGCACTTCTTCTTCGTGTTTTCCATAGCTCCATTTTCTCAAGAAGTGGAGCTCCGGAAATCCCGGGGCGGTTCAGTTCCGCCGTGACGACTTTCGCGCCGGGGCCGTTCAGCTTACCGGCTTCCGACGCTGTGAGCCAGTTGCGCAGCGTCTGCATCGACATGCCTAGTTCGCGGACCACGGCGCTCACGCCTTGCCCGTCCTTGACTCGTTGCACGGCAGCTTCCTTGAACTCCGCCGTGTACACCTGGTGCGGTACCTTAAAACATTTCTTCTTTCCCTCCTTTCGGTCGAGTTTATACACGACCTGCGGGAAGGCGAAATTTCAGGGGAAGCTCACCAAACGCCGCCTGAATGGGTGGTTGACCAGCCTTTTCTGGCTCTTTTGAAATTTGAATGGGTTATGCAGCGTGCGGATTGATCGACGCGAAGTTGAGCTTGCCGGCGATCAGGAACAGCACGGTGCGCATAGTTTCGAGGTTTGCGTAGCCACGAGCGCGTCGCTTGGCGGCTTGAAACAGGCCGTTGAGTGCTTCCAGAAAGCCGTTGGTCTGGCGCGTCTGGGTCCATGCGACGATGCCGTCGAAATGCTTGCGTATCATGCGGGCGACCTCCTTCATCGGTTCAACCTTGGAGCGCATCACGTTGGTACACCACTGCTCGAGCATCGCACTG
>NZ_WHNQ01000167.1 GCF_009362785.1 Paraburkholderia atlantica | reverse complement strand
TGCGTATTTCGGCGAAGGTGACCGCCAATTTCGGGAACGTGACCGATTCGGCGGGGTTGGGCGTTGCGCGGTGTCGATTGTAGATTTCCTTGTTAGTTCTGGTCGAGTTCGGGCTCCAGGACGCTGGGTTTTGGGGATGCCTTTCTGAGGGAACCACCGGTAAGCGTGATCCGATGATGACGCTGCATGAGGCGGTCGAGCATTGCGTCGGCGATGGTCTCGTCGCCGATCCATCCATGCCAGTGCTCAATCGGTAACTGGCTGGTGACGATGGTCGCCTTTCCCGCCGAGCGGTCATCGATCATCTCGAGCAGATCGTTTCGAACCATCGCATCAAGGGGCGCCATTCCCCAATCGTCCAATAGAAGCACGTCGACGCGGGCAACCTGCAGCAACCATTTTGTGAAGCCGCCGTTGCCGTGCAGAACGCGAAGCTCCTCGCCAAGTCGGGGCACGCGCAGATACAAGGCTGAATGCCCGCGCCGGCAAGCGTATTGGGCCAAGGCGCAAGCGAGCCACGATTTCCCAGCGCCAGTTGGGCCGCTTATGAGCAGGCTGTAGCCGGCTTCGACCCAGTCACCGAGCGCGAGACTCGTGAGTGAGCGCGGATCGACGCCACGGCCAGCGCGCGTGTCGAGATCTTCAATGGCGGCTTGCGGATACTTGAGGCGCGCCTGCTTGAGCAGTCGGGTACGACGGCGATCATCACGCCAACTGGCTTCCCGGTCGACCAGCAGTGACAGGCGCTCCTCGAAGCTCAGGCTGGCCGCACCGGGCTGCGTCAGTTGTTCTTCCAGGCCGTCAGCGAAACCGTCCAGCTTCAGGGTGCGCAGTTGCGTCAGTGTCTGTTGCATCATCATGGTGGGTCTTCTTTATTGGTAGTAGCCGGGACCGCGTACATGCGCGTGGCTCGGGCTGATCCAGTCGGCAGGCGTTGCCACTGCAGCGCGGTCGCGGTTGTTGATCAGGATGTCGCGCACGTGGCGGTAACGGTGCACGCCCAGCTCCAGTGCTAGCGCACAGGCGGCTTCGAGACGTTCGCGGCCATAGCGACGTGAGAGCGAGAGCAATCCGAGGCACGCCCGATAGCCGTGTTCCGGATGACGTTGCTCCTGCAGCAGCCGGGTAACAAGCGCGCCGGTTGCCGCGCCGATCTGCTGTCCCCAATGAATCAGCCGCTGCGGCGTCCATTCCAGATGAGCGCGGTGCGCCGCCGGCATGTGCTCGACGACGGTGGTGTAGCCGCCTGCGCGGTCGTTGCGTGCGTGGCTGGCGACACGGCGACCTCGATGCAGCAGTTCGACAGCGCCCGCCGTGATGCGCGCATCGAGCTTGAGACCGACCAACGCGTGCGGCACGCTGTAGCGGTGTTTGTTGATCTCGACGTGATAGTCGATGTGAACCGTCACTGTCTTGAAGCGCGCGAGCTCATAGGGCTGTGCCGGCAGCGGCTGCAGTGCCGGCGCGTCCAGCTGGGCGAATGAGCTGGCGCGACATCCCGGCAGCTTCTGGAACGGCCTCTCATTCAGGTTCTTGAGCAGCGGGCGGATCGCCTCATTGACCGAGTGGACCGACTCAAACCGGTGATGACGCAGGCGCGCCATGATCCAGCGTTCGACGACCTGGACCGCAACCTCTACCTTCGGTTTGTCCTGCGGACGATATACGCGTGCAGGAAGGAATGACGTGCCG
>NZ_WHNQ01000165.1 GCF_009362785.1 Paraburkholderia atlantica | reverse complement strand
GTGCGATGCTCGAGCAGTGGTGTACCAACGTGATGCGCTCCAAGGTTGAACCGATGAAGGAGGTCGCCCGCATGATACGCAAGCATTTCGACGGCATCGTCGCATGGACCCAGACGCGCCAGACCAACGGCTTTCTGGAAGCACTCAACGGCCTGTTTCAAGCCGCCAAGCGACGCGCTCGTGGCTACGCAAACCTCGAAACTATGCGCACCGTGCTGTTCCTGATCGCCGGCAAGCTCAACTTCGCGTCGATCAATCCGCACGCGGCATAACCCATTCAAATTTCAAAAGAGCCAAATTTAAGCAGGTCTCGTTTCGTCCGCAAGGTAATTACCCGGCGTCAACAGGAACATCCAAGACCAATTACCCCTGCCTGACGAACGGAATGGTTCCCTGCGTCGCGGTGATGATGACAGGGGCGACACCGGACGAAAGCCGAAGAAACGCTCGCCTGTTCCATATAGCTTCAGCGAACACAAAAGCGGCCGAAAGTATCGTTGACTACAAAAAATATCTGTTGGCCGACGGATTGACAAACCAGTTCGCGGTGCTGGCCGGCGGCGAAACGGACGAGCGTAAATACCGCGATCTCGGGATGGATCATCGCACGGCTAGCGCTATGGCCGCGCAAACCCGAGCCGAACTTGCTGACCGGAAGGAAAAACTGTCGTCCGCGAATATTCGCGTAGCCAAGGACGATACTGGCGAAAACCGCCCCTCGTATATGACAGGAATGGCCAACGTCGGGTTTGAGCTTAAGCAGACTGACGGAAAGGTAAAGTTTTCATATCTCAAGAACGTCAAATTGACGTAGTTGAGCGGCGTGTTTTACACCGCCAGCGTCCGACGTCAACAGTAAAATTGTCAATCACATCATGAATTTCGGTCGAGATGCGGCGGATCTTTTGCGAATCCCGGCCAACCCTCGCCCTCGCCAACAGATGATGCAGCAGGCGAGTTTCATGAAGGCTTCGTGGATGAAGGCAAGGCGTTCGAAGCAGATGCGCAGTCGCCGGAAGTTGTGAAGCCACGAAATGGTTCGCTCGACGACCCAGCGGGTTTTGCCAAGGCCGCTGCCATGAGGGTGGCCACGTCGGGCGATTTCGGTAGCGATGCCGGCTGCGTGCAGCGGACGGCGGTATTTGTCGTGATCGTAGCCCCGATCGCCCTGAACGATGCGGGGCTTCGAAAGCGGCCGGCCGCGCTTGCCGGCAATGGGTGGGATCGCATCAACCAGCGCATGAAGCTGGGTGACATCGTGACGGTTGGCGCCGGTGAGGATTACCGCGAGCGGGATGCCCTGCGCTTCTGTAATGAGGGTTCACCAGCGTTACTATCGGCAGCGTTCGAGCGAACTGATTGCCGAAGGCCGCAGACTCAATCCGCAGCAGGAACGCGATCCCTGGCGGGCAGAGCAGCGAGGCAAGGTCAAGCAAAGTCCTGCGTTCAACCTGCTGGTGATCTGGAACGCCATGCCGACCAGGTCTGGCGCTTTACTGTTGATCATCGGTAAGCGCGCGATCTAGCACACTGAGCGCGCGTAGACGCGCGAAGGCGAGCGGGTCTCCGAGAGCAAATCGATCGATCGAGGTTTTGTGAGGTGGCGACCGATCAAGCTCAACGCGCTGCCGTTTCTGTGAGCTTCGCGTATTTGAACGGTAAGAGGTCAGTCACGTCGGCATGCGGTTCGCGCTTCGGTAGTTCGGTGAGCACGTGCACAAGGTAGGCGTAGGGTTCGACGTTGCAAGCCCTGCAGGTCAGCATGAGACTGTAGATCATGGCACTTGCCTTCGCGCCAGCGACGG
>NZ_WHNQ01000164.1 GCF_009362785.1 Paraburkholderia atlantica | reverse complement strand
GTTCAATCGCCTTCTCGAAGTAGCGGCGCGCCGCGGCCTTGTCCCGACGGGCGCGCAGCAGGAAATCCACCGTGTTGCCCGCCTTGTCCACGGCACGGTACAAGTATTTCCAATGGCCTTTGACCTTGACATAGGTCTCATCGACGCGCCAGCTCTTGCCGACAGGCCGTTTGCGTTTGCGCAATGCTTTTTCAAACACCGGCAGCAGCTTGATAACCCACCGGTGCACGCTCGAATGGTCCACCTCGATACCCCGCTCGGCCATCATTTCTTCGAGGTTTCGTAGGCTCAGTGAGTATGCCACGTACCACCGGACGCACAGCAGGATCACGTCCAGCGGGTAGTGCAGCCGCTTCAGTACCTTGCCAATGCCAGCGGGCAGCCTCTTGCATGGCGTCTTCGTCTTTGTCATCATGCTTGTCATGCGTTGTCGTCGGCGGATTTTACTTGACCGCGTTATCGCGACAAAACCAGCTGCTGCATCACCTCGCGGTCGATCTCATCGATCTGCTGCTGCAGGTACTTGAAGTGCTCGTGGAGCCGTTCGAGGATCGCGACTAGCCGGGGGGTGGCAAGGAATGGTAGCTGAGAAGCTCCGGAAGACGCACAACGCCAGTCTTGCCGACCGGCAGGCTGACACCAAACTCGAGCAGGAAGCCATGCATCTGGCTGATCGTTCGGGTGCGGTCCCGCACCATCGATTCGCGCACGCGATGCAGGACAGAACGTGTTTGTTGCGATTCAGTCTTCGGCGTCACGAACCTCATCGTTGGTCGTGATGCGGCTTCGCAAATCGCCTCGGCATCTACGAAGTCGTTCTTGTTTGACTTCACGAAAGGCCGGACGAACTGAGGCGAAATCAGCTTGACCTGGTGGCCAAATGTGGCCAGCTTGCGAGCCATGTGATGAGAGCCGGCGCACGCTTCCATGACGACGGTGCAGGCCCGCGTAAGTCGCGAAAAATTCAACCAGTTGCTTGCGCCCCAGTTTTTTGCGAAACACAGCCTTGCCGTTCCGGTCCTGACCGTGAAGGTGAAAGCTATGTTTTCCAAGATCGATTCCAACGAGCGTCGCGTGGTCCATGATGGCCTCCGGTTCCGAATGAGCTCCGTCAGCCTAACCTACCCGGTAAGGCGGGGCGGACCATGTCATTAGTTGAACTAACGGCAGGTTGGGTTACCGCCCCACGGGACTTTCTTTGGAGGATTGTATGGACCGCAGACATGGGTAACAGGTGTGCGGGGACATGGGTAACACTTCGGGCGAGTGGATCGCCTGGAGCCGTTCATGCCCTGGAACCCGAGAAACACCATGAACCTGCGTCTGGAATTCGTGAATCTGGCTTTGCAGGAGGGCGCCAACCGGCGTGAGCTGTGCCGACGTTTCGGCATCAGTGCGAAGACTGGCTACAAGTGGCTTGCCCGTCACGCGCAGGGCGACAGCGCTACGGCGCTGGGGGACCGCTCGCGCCGACCGCTTCAGAGTCCGGCTCGCACGACCCCCTCAGTCGAGCAGCAGGTGGTTGAACTGCGCCAGGCGCATCCGGCCTGGGGCGGGCGCAAGATCAGCCGGCGCCTGCGCGACCAGGGTCATATGGACGTGCCCGCCCCTAGCACGGTGACGGGCATCCTGCATCGCCACGGCCTGATCGAGGACGCGGCATCCGCGGCCGCGACACCCTGGCAGCGCTTCGAGCATGCGCAGCCCAACGAACTCTGGCAGATGGATTTCAAGGGGTGGTTCGCGCTGCAGGACGGACGACGCTGTTCGCCATTGACCGTGCTCGATGACCATTCGCGCTACAACCTGGCACTCGATGCCTGCGGCTGCACTGACAGCCGCACCGTGCAGCAGCATCTGGAG
>NZ_WHNQ01000163.1 GCF_009362785.1 Paraburkholderia atlantica | reverse complement strand
TATAATGTTGAAATTTACTGCGAGAGGTGCGACACTGAACGCGTGACACCCCAAGACCACCGGATCCCATGAAAACCGCCCTCATCGCGCCGCGCCCGCTCGACGTCCTCGAACTGCCCGATGATCTCGACGGCCGCACCGGTGTCAATCGCGCCACCGGCCGCCGCCAGATCGCCGCCGATGACGACCTCGCGGCCGTGCGCGCATGGCTGGCGCGCGTCGCCGACACGAAAACCACCTTCGAGAACTACCGCAAGGAAGCCGAACGGCTGCTGCTGTGGTCCATCGTCCAGCTCGGCAAGCCGCTGTCCTCGCTCACGCACGAGGATCTGCTCGTGTACCAGCGCTTCCTCGCGGACCCGCAGCCGCGCGCGCGGTGGGTCAGCGGTGGGGAAAACGGCAGCGGCCAGAAGTTTTCGCGCGAGGATCCGCGCTGGCGCCCGTTTCACGGGCCGCTCGCCCCAAGCAGCCAGCGCCAGGCGATGGTCATCCTCAACGCCCTTTTCTCCTGGCTCGTCGGTGCGGGCTATCTGGGCGGCAACCCGCTGTCGCTCTCACGCCAGCGCGCGCGACGCTCAGCGCCGCGCGTCACGCGCTTTCTGGAGCGCGACCTGTGGCAGGAGGTCAAGGTCTACATCGATTCGCTGCCTCGCGAGACGGCCCGCGAACGCGAACGCTACTGGCGCGCGCGCTGGCTGTTCACCCTGCTCTATCTGGCCGGCCTGCGCATCTCGGAAGTCAGTGGCAACACGATGGGCTGCTTCTTCTGCCGGCGCGACACCGACGGGCACGAGCGCTGGTGGCTCGAGGTCACGGGCAAGGGGGACAAGGACCGGCTCGTGCCCGCCTCCGCCGAGATGATGGTCGAGCTTGGCCGCTACCGCCGCGAGCGTGGGCTGCCGCTGATGCCCGCGCAGCACGAGGACACGCCGCTCGTGCTGCCACTCGGAAAATCCATGAAACCGCTCACGCGCGCGGCGCTGCACACCATCGTCAAGGCCATCTTTGCCGGCGCCGCGAAAAAGCTGCGCCTGCGCGGCGACGAGTACGCTGCGCGCGCCGCGCAGCTCGAGCGCGCCTCGGCGCACTGGATGCGTCACAGCGCGGGTTCCCACATGGCCGACGGCGACGTCGATCTGCGGCTCATCCGCGACAACCTTGGCCATGCGTCGCTGACCACCACGAGCCTGTATCTGCACGCCGACGATGACCAGCGGCATCGCGAAACAGAAGAGAAGCACCGCATCGACTGGTAACCGGCGATCCCGCGCGGCATGCCGCGCTGCGCCGATGTAACCGGTTTCCGCAGCGAAGCCCAGTCCACTTGCCTGGACCGCGGAGTTCCCAGCGTTCGCCCGGGATCGACGCACCCAGCTCAGAACAGGCCGCCGCGCTCGGCGTCTTCACAAGAACCGGACACGATGGTGGTGCGGCCTCGGGTCTGGAAACATCGCACGCGGGTTTCCCCGGCCAGTACCGCACGCACCCGGGCGAGTTGCCGACCCAGCTCCGGCGAGTCGCCGGAGCCTGCAACAGGCGCCGGTTGCGCGAGCGTCGCCGCAAGGCAATCAGGCAGGCGGCAAATATCGGTGGCAGCGGGCATCCGCTGCTGAACGGACTGAACCAAATTACGCTCCCCGGTAGCGGACACGCCCCCACTCTAGCATGCTAGCTTCGTCCATGCCGCCCAGGAAATCGAGCGCAAGCTGGGCGTCGCGCAGCGTTGCCGCGGCCTGCCCCGGACAGCACAAGCCGTCGCCGGACCGGACCGGGCACGGCGACGCGCAGGACATCGCGATGGAAGGCGACATCGGCGGTGATCCGCACGAGTTCGCCTGGCGGGCCGTCCCGCGAAGTGATGTTGTTTCATCC
>NZ_WHNQ01000162.1 GCF_009362785.1 Paraburkholderia atlantica | reverse complement strand
GAGCGCCAAACTTCTCGCGCCATCAGCGGATCGTCTCATAGTGACCGCGACACCCCGTTCGAGCCACACCTCGTCGACGTCCAGAAGGCTCAGGCTGCCCCGAAAACCTCACCGACCCGCCCAGCTGATGACGATGGCAGGGAAGCTGTGCCCGTGATGAAGCGATTTCGTTTTCTTCACCACTTCATTCTGTCGCTGGCCTACCGTCAACCTGACAATGCCGGTGCAAGTTGAGAGGCGCCACTAAGTGCAGCGTTCCTCTGTGAGGATTAAAAAATTCCTATATAACCCATCAAAACAATTTGATGGCGCGTAACCCGTCTACTGGCTATCCCCTGCCCGGTTCGCTCGTAATAATTTCGACTCACGGCTTGGTGCAGCGAGCGACGTCCAAAGAATATTTATGCAAAACTACAGACTGATATTAGCGGTGCTCGCTTTTGGCAGCGCGCCCGCGAGTGCGCAGTACGATGCCACTCGCTGCACGTATGTCCATGATGGCCAGATAACATGTGCCGCCTACCAAACCAAATTCGCCTTGGCGTTGTATCGAGCTCACGACGGCTCGAGCCGCATTTATTTCAGACCTATCTGCTACCGGTGGACCGCGATCCGTTTCGCAAGGAATGCAGGGGCATATGCTCGCGCCATTCTTCACCGGTGACGCACGGGTCGAAGCGTCGATTACAGTGAGCGTCGCGATGGCAAGTCTTGGATCGAGATCTGGCACGGTCGCTATCGCGGGGCCACATTCGCAGACAACCTCGGGACGACCATTGGGGACCCGTTGCGCGGAAGCGCTGCTGCCTGGGATGCAAGACGCAGACATCTATCCGCCTGAGGGCTTGCTTGAATACGATCCCCTCCTTTGGCAATCCGAAGAGCCGAAGCAGTACAAGATAACCAAGCTGCCGGTCGTGACCATCATCGCGGCAATTCGGGCGTGCCCTTTCATGAAATCGGGCAGCTCGCAGTTTCGCGCTTACAAACACTATCTGGCACACGAACAACGGCGACTGCTAGGATTGCGGCAACGCAATGGGGGGCGTTCAAAAGTGTCAATGCCACCATGCCGACCGTCTACTGACATTACAAGATGAGAAACTTGAACACCTCATTGCACGCAGTGCCGTCCGTAAACGATTCTGGGCTTTCTTGCCTGATCATGATGGCGATGTTGCATGGCCTTCCGGTTGATGAACCTCAGTTGCGCCACCAATTTGGGAACGATCTCTTTGGCAACCAGTTGCTGTTGTTGGCAGCCAAGGAAATCGGTACGACCGCAAAGCTAGTGCATCAGTCCGTGGATCGGATTAATCGCGCTCCGCTCCCAGCCATCGGTATCGACAACGACGGGCAGTATTTCATCGCTGGCAAATACGATACCGGTGGCGCAGAGCCGCGAATGGTGATGCAACGGCCGGGTAGTGCACCAATTCTTGTTCCATTGAACGAATTAATCGGATTATGGTCCGGGGAGCTAATTCTTTGCACGAGTAAAGCTAGTTTCGCTGGAAAACTGGCTAAGTTCGACTTCACGTGGTTCATTCCTGCGATCGTAAAGTATCGGAGCCTGCGGAGCGAAATTTTATGGCTCTTTTGAAATTTGAATGGGTTATGCCGCGTGCGGATTGATCGACGCGAAGTTGAGCTTGCCGGCGATCAGGAACAGCACGGTGCGCATAGTTTCGAGGTTTGCGTAGCCACGAGCGCGTCGCTTGGCGGCTTGAAACAGGCCGTTGAGTGCTTCCAGAAAGCCGTTGGTCTGGCGCGTCTGGGTCCATGCGACGATGCCGTCGAAATGCTTGCGTATCATGCGGGCGACCTCCTTCATCGGTTCAACCTTGGAGCGCATCACGTTGGTACACCACTGCTCGAGCATCGCAC
>NZ_WHNQ01000161.1 GCF_009362785.1 Paraburkholderia atlantica | reverse complement strand
CAAAATCGTCGTCGCGAGAAGCTTCCCGAAATTGATGTATTTGCGATTCATGCGTTGGAAACGAACGTAGACGAAGGAGCCGAGCCATTGGAATGGCTATTGCTGACCTCAGTGCCTACGTATACGCAAGCACAGGCCCTCGAGCGTCTGGCATGGTATGCACGTCGATGGACAATTGAATCGTGGCATCGTGTGCTTAAAAGCGGCTGTCGCATTGAAACCCGCCAATTTGGCAATGTCGAACGATTCGTACGCGCCACCGCGTTGTTCGCCGTAGTAAGCTGGAGAATCCTGTACGCGATGCTGCTTGCACGGCTTGATGGAAACCTGTCGTGCGAAGTATTGCTGCAGCCAATCGAGTGGCAGGCCCTCTACTGCCGTACGCACGGTAGTACAGAAATGCCCGATGAACCGCCTCACTCGCACAGGTGATTTTGTGGATCACCAGACTCGGCGGCTATCTTGCCCGAAAGCGTGATCATCCTCCAAGGCCTACCGTCATCTGGCGTGGCTTTCTTGTTCTGCATGAAACTACGATGATGTACCGAATATTCAGGCAGAACTAATAGCACGACTGCATTACTTGTGGGTAATCCTGAGGGGAAACCCGGGGCGGTTCATTTCTATCGGAATCAGATCACTGCTTAACCTGTTGGCCTCCACCAGTTCCATCCGATCCAGTATCGCACGCATCGCGAAGCCGCGGCTGACCTCTTCAGATTCGTTGAAGTGTTTTATAACCGCAAGTCGTCATTCATCGCTTGGCTTGTCACCAGTCAGTTCATGCAAGACCGGCTTGCGGCTCAGTGGATAACGGATACGGCTGCATAACTCGGGGACTCTGGAAGACAAAACCGGCTGCATGAAATGGGTCAACGGCTCCCTAATTTCGATAGAAGCCCTTCGCAATTGCGGCGGGTGTGCAGAACACTTCCGCCGCCGGCTCCTTGCTCCCAATCACTAATCTGGCCAAGACAAACAGCGGAATGGGGAGCCAGTTCCACCAGCGCACCTTCCCCTCGGACATGGGCCAATGCTACGTATCACATACGCCGCTGATGAATGCGCGAGCTCCTGCTGTCATCGCCTAAATTCTCGCCGACATTGTGCCAAGCACAAAGGTCAGCCATGCCACTCAGTCGCCTGACTCCTGGGGCCATCTATCGGGCCGACCCCACAGAAGTAGGGATAACTCTCGGCAGGGTCTTTCGGGTCTGTGTATGTGCATACATCGTTCGCCGCGACCGCAGAAGCATGCGTCGCCACGCCCATTAGAGCAGCGGACAGAAGGCCACCAGAAAGCACTCTCCTCACCTTTTCCATGTACACTCCTTTCTTAATATGCCGTAAATTTATGTGATTCGCCCACTAGCCGTCGCAGCTATGCATCTTACGAAATTGCCTGAGCAATTGCCAGGAGAAAAGCATCAAATATATTGATGCCAACACACGATCGTCGTTGGGCGCCGTGCGGGCAGGTCCGGAGGCGGTCTCCGGCACGATACAGGCAAAGGACTGCGGTCGCTTTTTGGATGTCATCTTCATTTCTTCGCATTCCGGTTCTGTTGCAGTAAGGGTGTCGGGACGAGAAATGTCGATATGATAAGTATTGCTTATGACACAAGGGAGTAAAACTGCTGGGAAGCAGACGACGGGTATTTGCCGGCACATTTCATCTGTCCTTTCCTGATCATGTGCATTACCTCGATGCCGCCGAGAATGACCCTCGCACGGTGGAAGTTCTTGAATCCCTGCATCGGCCGGGTCCGGCGTTTGATAGCCCGATGGTCCTGTTCGACAATGTTGTTCAGGTACTTGATCTGACGGACCTTGATCGGCGTCTCGCGATCGGCATTCACCGCATCCAGTGCGGCCAGATTGGAGCCGCTTTTGTCGATGGTCACGGTCTCTGGCGTACCATTATG